>CAVXTD010000022.1:0-74661 GCA_963764565.1 uncultured Actinomycetes bacterium | reverse complement strand
CGCGGTTGCGGCCAGGACGTAGATCGCCCACTGGAGCCCGCCCCACGGGGCGAAGACCAGGCCGCCCGTGATCACGACCACGCGCTCGGCGCGCCAGCCGATGCCGACGTCTCCCTTCAGGCCGAGCGCCTCCGCCTTCGAGCGCGTGTACGAGACGAGGAACGAGCCGGCGAGCGCGGCGAACGTGAACGCAGCGCCGTCTCGTTGCCGTCGCGAATGAGCGCGAGGGCGATCGCGCCGAGCATGAACGCCTCGCCGATCCGGTCGGTCGTCGAGTCGAGGAACGCGCCGAACGGGGTCGACTTGCCGCCGGCCCGCGCCAGAGCGCCGTCGAGGATGTCGAGCACGGAGCCGATCACGAACACGATCGCGCCGGCCCAGAAGAACAGCCATTCGTTGCGGTACTCGAAGTAGACGAGGGCCGAGGCGGCCGCGCAGAGCGTGACGCCTGCCGTGGTCAGCATCGTCGGAGTCACGCGCGTGCGCGCCAGGCTCGCAATCGAGCGGGAGGCGAGCCTGCGGGCCCCGTCCGTGTAGGTCGCCTTGACGTCGGCCGCGAGCGACTTCACGCCGCCCACGCTAGACGATCGATCGCAGATCGTCGATCGATCGTCTAGGCCGTCGCGTGTCGCAGGAGACGGACGATCGGCCTGCGGTAGACGACGGCGGCGGCGAGGATCGCAACGACGATGCCGGCCAGGATGTCGAGCCAGAAGTGGTTGCCGGTCGCCATCACCGCGAACCAGACCCAGGCCGGCCAGAGCAGCCAGATCGCCTTCGCCCACCAGTGGCGGCAGACGAGCGCCAGCGTGATCCCGACGATCAGCGCGTCGGCGGCATGCAGGCTCGGCATCGCCGCGTACGGGTTCGCGGCGAACTCGACGAGACCGCTGCCGTGATTGAGCCCGCCGAACTCGGCGAGCGTGTCGGCGAATCCGAACGTCGGGAACATCCGCGGCGGCGCCGTCGGCACGACGACGTAGCCGATCAGCCCGATCAGGTTCGCGAGCAGGATCCAGTTGCGGAAGCGGGTGAACGCCTCGTTGCGCCGCAGGTAGACGAAGAGCAGCGTGAGTCCGACGACCGTGAACTCCGAATTCCAGTACGTCCACGAGACGAGGAAGGTGAGGAAGTGCGAGCCCGCGACGAGGTTCGTCAGCGTCAACTCGAAGAGGTCGCCGACGCGCTCCTCGATGTTGATCACGCCGAGTCCGTTCTCGAACGCGCGCGTCGGATTGCGGTCGGCCACGCCGCGGGCGATCTGGTACAGGCCGAGGAAGCCGAACCAGATCGCAAGCTGGCGCCCGAGGTCGAGCCATCCCCTCGGTAGGTGTCTGCGGCCTGCTGCGACGAGTGCGGTCATGCGGAGAATCCCCAGGCGGGCATGCGAATACTAACGCGCGGTCAGGCGGTTTTCATCCGCCGTCGTCCTTCGATGGCCGACGCGAAGCGGCGGCCGAGGCCTTTTGGAAGGAGAGGGCCTCGCGGGGGAACCACGGGTTCCCCCGCGCTAACCGCCGATGTAGCTCATCTCGACCTTGGGCAGGTCGACCGTGTTCTCCGAGCGAATCTCCGAGTAGCGGTCGTCCGGGCGCCCCAGATCCGGCCGACCTCGCTGCGCAGCTCCTCGTCGGATGCGCCGCCGCGGATCAGCGCGCGCAGGTCGTGCCCGCGCAGGCCGAACAGGCACGTGTACAGCCTTCCTTCGGCCGACAGGCGCGCGCGCGTGCAGCCGCCGCAGAATGGCTGGGTGACAGAGGCGATCACGCCGATCTCGCCGCCGCCGTCGACGTAGCGCCAGCGCCTTGCGACCTCGCCCGGATAGTTCGGGTCGGCCGGCTCGAGCGGCAGCTCCGCGTCGATCGCCGCGACGATCTCTGCGGCCGGCACGACATCGTCGAGCCGCCAGCCGTTCGTGTGGCCGACGTCCATGTACTCGATGAAGCGGAGAATGTGGCCCCGTTCGCGGAAGAGGCGCGCCATCGGCAGCACGCTGTCCTCGTTCACCCCGCGCTTGACGACCATGTTCACCTTCACCGGCAGGCCGGCGGCGTCAGCGGCATCGATTCCGTCGAGCACCTTCTGGACGGGGAAGTCGACGTCGTTCATCCGGGCGAAGACCTCGTCGTCGAGCGAGTCGAGGCTGACTGTCACACGGCCGAGGCCGGCATCCTTCAGAGCGCGCGCCTTCTGCGGCAGCAGGGCACCGTTCGTCGTCAGGGTCAGGTCGAGTCGCGGAATCGCCGCGAGTTGACCGACCAGGATCTCGAGATCGCGCCGGACGAGCGGCTCGCCGCCGGTGATCCGGATCTTCTCGACACCGAGCTCGGACGAAGAGGCGCGCGAGCCGGCCGATCTCCTCGAAGGTGAGGAGCTCCCGGCGCTCGAGGAAGCGGTAGTCGTGCCCGAAGACCTCCTTCGGCATGCAGTAGACGCAGCGGAAGTTGCAGCGGTCGGTGACCGAGATGCGCAGGTCACGTAGCGCGCGGCCGAGCGTATCTGTGAGACTCACGCTGCTCAATGTAACTGACGGGTTTTTCGGCGACCGGCGGGGGCGGCGACCTCCGCCTGAAGGGAGGGAATCGCGATGGCGAAGGGCGCGAACGAGGCGCAGCTGAAGGGCGAGGGCAGGCTGACGAACCAGCTGCTGCGCCAGAAGCTTCGGCGCGGGAAGGGCCCGCTGGTGAACATCGGCGCCGGGCTGTCTACTGCTTCGAGGGATCCGGAGGAGATCAAGCGGGGCGTGCGCTAGTCCGAGGCCGCTCGGCGGGTGCCCTGCGGCGACCGGGCTCCCGTCATCGACTCGTCGCCCGGCCCTGCTCGGGGCCGACTTCCAGACGCCGGCCGATCGCGGCCGCGAGGCGGGTCGCTGCGTCCGCGTCGCCGTGGGCCAGATAGAGGGAGGGCTCGCTGACCTCGAGCTCCAGGACCGCCCCGCCCAGCAGGTCGACGCGGGCGTAGAGAAGCTTCCCCGGCGCGCAGCCGACAGCTGCGTCGGCGACCTCGCGTTCGGCTGTGGTGGCCTCCCCTGGTGCGAGCTGCTCGTCGAGGTAGAAGACTGCGCGCTCGCCCGCCGACGGCAGCGGGACCCGGCGGCGGACGGCGTGCGAGTACCTCCCGTCCAGGTAGACGAGTGCTTTCTCGTGCTGGTCCGCGAGGTAGGGCTGCACCATCACCGTGCGTCCCTCGGCATGGATTCGCGCGGCGAGCGCCTCTGCGGCCTCCGTCTCGCCGGGCTCGAACCTGGCCGAGCTCCGGCCTCCCGCCGAGATCGCCGGCTTGATCACAAACGGCCGCTCGGGCAGTGGGAGCGGCCGGCCGGGCTCGACGAACGCGGTCGGGACGATCGGCACGCCGGCGGCGGCGAGGTCGGTCAGGTAGCGCTGCTTGTCGGTATTCCACTCCAGCACCGCGGCGGGGTTGAGGACGCGCGGCAGCGAGGCGGCCCAGGCGAGGAATGCGTCGCGCCGCTCGGCGTAGTCCCAGCACGAGCGCACCACGATCAGATCGAACGCGGCCCAGTTCACGTCCGCGTCCCACACCGCAGGCTCCGCGACGATGTCGAGCGATGCCATCGCGTCGATCAGGGCGGGGAAGTCCTCGTCCCCCGCCGGAAGCTCGGCGCACGTTGCGAGCGCGACTCTCAGATCAGCCAGTCGCCGTTCTGTTGGACGACCTCGCCGTCGAGCTCGATCCGGCCGTCGATGCGGAGGTCTTTGACGAGATCCCAGTGCAGCGCGCTGATGTTCGTCCCGCCCACTTTCGGGTAGCTCGCCCCGACCGCGACGTGGATCGTCCCGGCCATCTTCTCGTCGTACAGGATGTTCCGCATCGGCTTGGTGATCCCGGTGTTGCAGCCGATCCCGAGCTCGCCGATGAACCGCGCGCCATCGTCCATGTCCAGCGCGGCGAGCAGGACGCTCTCGCCCTGCTCGGCGGTTGCTTCTTCGACCCGGCCCTTGCGGAACGTCAGCCGGATGCCCTCTACCGGCGAAGCGTCGAGCTCGGTGGGGACGTCGAAGTAGATCGTCCCTTCGGCCGAGTCCTCGAGCGGGGAGAAGAAGAACTCGCCGCCGGGCATGTTCGCGTGGCCGTCGTCGACCTCGCCCTGGCGACCCCTGAGGGACAGCGTCAGATCCGTGTCCGTGCCGACGATGTGCACCTCGTCGGCCGCGTCGAAGCGCTCGAGCAGCCGGTGCATCGTCTTTGACTCCTCGTCCCAGTCGCGCAGGCACGGCGCCGTAGAAGAAGTCCTCGAACTCGGCGAGCGACATCCCCGCCTCCTGGGCATATGCGTTCGTCGGGAACTGGCAGCCGACCCAGGGGATCTCGTCCGCCATCGTCCGTCTGAAGAAGGGTGCGGCCGCCTTCTTGGTCAGCGCGCGCCGCTCCGGCGTCAGCTCCGCCGCGCCGCGGGTGTTGTCGGGAGCGCCGATCGTTATCCGGGCGTCCATGTGGTCGGCGGCGAACAGGTCGATCGGCGCCATCTCGCCGATGAGCTCGATAGGCGCTTCCGCTGCCCAGACGTCGTCGGACGGGAACAGCGTCCAGTTCATCCGCAGCAGCGGGTAGGCGCCCTTGCGCGCGATCTGCCGCATCACCTCCTCGATCAGCGGCCGTGCCTCGGGCGTCGAGCGGATCAGCACCTGCCAGCCGGGCTGCACGCCGAGCGAGCGCTCGACCAGGAGGCGCGCGTACTCGCCGACGCGGGGGTCTAGAGCTGCCACGCGCCGTTCTCCTGGACGACCCTGCCGTCGAGCTCGATCCGCCCGCCGTTGCGCAGGTTCTTGACCATGTCCCAGTGCACCGCGCTGCGGTTCAGGCCGCCGATCTGAGGGAAGCCCGTCCCGATCGCGAGGTGGATCGTGCCCTTCGATCTTCTCGTCGAAGAGCGTGTTCTTCATATGCCGCTGGATGCCCGGGTTGCACCCGATCCCGAACTCGCCCAGCCGGCGTGCGCCCTCGTCGGTGTCGAGCGTGCCGAGCAGGAACTCCTCGTCGCTCGTCGCCGAGGCGTCGACGATGCGACCGCCCTCGAAGCGGAAGCGCACACCCGCGACCTCGTGGCCGAGGTAGCAGGCCGGATACTCCGAGTAGCTGATCGTGCCTTCGGCCGAGTCCTCGACAGGCGAATAGAAGATCTCCCCGCCCGGCATGTTCGCCCCCAGCGCATCCACCTTTCCCTCGCGCCCCTCCAGGCTGAAGGTCAGGTCGGTGTCGGCGCCGACGATCCGCACCTGGGACGCTCGGTCGAAGTGCTCGGCGATCCCCGTCATCGTGCGCCCGAGAGCCTGCCAGTCGACGAGCACGGCGCCGTACAGGAAGTCCTCGAACGCCGGCAGCGACATCCCCGCATCCTGGGCGACGGCCGCGGTCGGGTAGTAGCAGCCGACCCAGGGCTTCTCGTCGCGCAGGTACGGCTCGTGGTGGCGGCGCATCGCCTGCTGGCGAGGGCCGAGCCGTTCGCTCGGCACGTCCGAGCCGTCGCGGGTGTTCTCCGGCGCGACCATCGCCATGTACGAGTTCGCACTCGCGACCTCGTTGGCCTCGATCGGGGGGAGGTCGCCGAGGAGCTCGAGCGGCGCCTCGCGCAGGAACACGCCGCCGACCGAGTCGAAGCTCAGCCGGACGAGCGCGCGTGCACCGCGACGGGCGAGCTCGCGGGAGACCTCCTCGACGAGCGGCCGCCCCAGCGGCTGCGAGCGAACGAGCACCTGCCAGCCCGGCTCGGGCTTGATGCAGTCGACGAGCACCCGCGCGTATGCCTCCACCCTCGGATCCACCGGGCCGATGATCGCAGGTCGAAGTTGACAATCACAGGCTTAGATTATATTCTGTCGAAAACCGCAGAATTGGAGGAATGACACGCATGGCAAAGGTACTCGGTATCGACCTCGGCACGACGAACTCGTGCATGGCCGTGATCGAAGGCGGCGAGCCGACGGTCGTCCCGAACGCTGAAGGCGGACGGACGACCCCGTCCGTGGTCGCGTTCACGAAGGACGGCCAGCGGCTGGTCGGCGCGCCGGCGAAGCGCCAGCAGGTGACCAACCCGCAGAACACGATCTCCTCGATCAAGCGCTTCATGGGACGCAAGTTCGACGAGGTCACGGAAGAGATGAAGATCGTCCCGTACGAGGTCGTTCAGGGCCCGAACGAGGACGTGCGCGTGCAGGCGGCCGGGAAGGACTACGCGCCGCCGGAGATCAGCGCGATGATTCTCCAGAAGCTGAAGACGGACGCCGAGGCCTACCTCGGCGAGTCGGTCACCGACGCGGTGATCACCGTCCCCGCCTATTTCAACAACGCGCAGCGGGAGGCGACGAAGGACGCGGGGAAGATCGCCGGCCTGAACGTGTTGCGCATCATCAACGAGCCGACGGCGGCTTCGCTCGCCTACGGGCTCGACAAGGAGCACGACCAGACGATCCTCGTCTTCGACCTCGGCGGCGGCACCTTCGACGTGTCCGTGCTCGATCTCGGCGACGGCGTCTTCGAGGTCAAGTCCACCTCGGGCGACAACCACCTCGGCGGCGACAACTTCGACAAGGCGATCGTCGACTGGATGGTGGCGGAGTTCAAGCGCGACCAGGGGATCGATCTCTCGCAGGACCGGATGGCGCTCCAGCGCCTGTACGAGGCGGCCGAGAAGGCGAAGATCGAGCTCTCCTCGACGATGACCACCCAGATCAACCTGCCGTTTGTCACTGCCACGCCCGAAGGCCCGAAGCACCTCGACCTCCAGCTGACGCGGGCCAAGCTGAACGAGCTGACAGCCGATCTGCTCGAGCGGACCGTCGCCCCGACGAAGCGCGTGCTCGAGGACGCGGGACTGGAGGCGGCGAAGATCGATCACGTCGTCCTCGTCGGGGGCATGACCCGGATGCCCGCCGTGCAGGAGAAGGTTACGTCGCTGCTGGGCAAGGAGCCGCACAAGGGCGTCAACCCGGACGAGGTCGTCGCGGTCGGCGCAGCGATCCAGGCCGGGGTGCTGCGCGGCGAGGTCAAGGACGTGCTCTTGCTCGACGTCACTCCGCTCTCTCTCGGGATCGAGACGAAGGGTGGGGTGTTCACGAAGCTGATCGACCGGAACACGACGATCCCGACGAAGAAGTCGGAGATCTTCTCGACGGCCGAGGACAACCAGCCCTCGGTCGAGGTGCACGTGCTCCAGGGCGAGTCGGAGATGGCGACCTACAACAAGACCCTGGGCAAGTTCCAGCTGGTCGGCATTCCGCCGGCGCCGCGGGGCATGCCGCAGGTCGAGGTCGCGTTCGACATCGACGCGAACGGGATCATCCACGTGTCCGCGAAGGACCTGGGCACGGGGAACGAGCAGCAGATCAAGATCGAGGGCGGCTCGGGCCTGAAGCAGGACGAGGTCGAGCAGATGATCAAGGACGCCGAGGCGCATGCGGGCGAGGCGCACAAGCTGCGGGAGCTCGCCGACGCGAAGAACCACGCCGAGGCGTTGGCCTACGCGACGGAGAAGAGCCTCAAGGAGCACCGGGAGGCACTCGACGAGGCGGAAGGCTCGACGATCGAGGGGCGGATCATGGAGCTGAAGCAGGCTCTTGACGGCTCCGACGTCGAGGAGATCCGCGCGAAGACGGACGCGCTTCAGGAGGCTTCGCACAAGCTGGCCGAAGCGGTCTACGCGCAGGCGACCGCCGAGCAGGCGTCGCAGTCGTCCGGCAACGGCGCTCCCTCCGACGACGAGGTGATCGAGGACGCCGAGGTCGTCGACGAGGAGGCACCGGCCTCGTGAGCGACGAGCAGCCGGAGAGCCCGGGGACAGACCTCGACGAGGGGTCTGTCCCTGCCGCCGAGTCGCTGGAGCAGCGGATCGAGGCGCTCGAGCAGGAGCGCGACGAGTACCTCGACAACCTGAAGCGGCTGGCTGCCGACTTCGACAACTACCGCAAGCGGGTCGCGCGCGACCACGAGTCGCTGATCGAACGCGCGCACGAGCGGCTGATCAAGGAGCTCCTGCCGGTCCTCGACGACCTCGAGCGCGCACTGGAGGCTGCCGCCGAGCACGAGGAGGCGAAGCTCGAGGAGGGCGTCCGTCTCGTACACCGGGCTCTCTCGGACGCTCTTGCCCGCGAGGGGCTGGCCGAGATCGAGACCGACGGTGCCTTCGACCCGCATGTGCACGAGGCGCTGCTCGCGCAGCCCTCCGAGGACGCCGAGCCGGGCTCGGTGCTCCAGGTGCTCCAGAAGGGCTACCGCCTGGGCGACCGCGTCGTGCGTCCAGCCCGCGTGGTGGTGGCCGAGTGACCCTCGCGCACCTGACCGGTGCCTTCTCCGCCGGGCGCAGCCCGGCTGCGAAGCCACCTGCCGCCGCTGCGTGCACGATGCTCTCCGCGCCCGTGCAGAGCACTGTGCCCTCCGGCCTCGCACCCGCAGCGACGACTCAGGAGTACGAGGTATGAAGAACCCCTACGAGGTGCTCGGGGTGCCCAAGAATGCGCCCCAGGACGAGGTCAAGAAGGCCTACCGCAAGCTCGCGCGCCGGTACCACCCGGACAAGAATCCCGAGGACGCCGAGGCCGAGGCGCGCTTCAAGGAAGTGCAGGGCGCCTATGACGTGATCGGCGACCCGGAGAAGCGAAAGCAGTACGACACGTTCGGCTCGGCGAACGGGCGCGGCGGCCAGGGCGGCGGATTCGCTTGGAACCCGAGCGAGGGCTTCGACTTCGGGGACCTTGGCAATCTGGGCGACCTCTTCGGCGGGCTATTCGGCGGCGGTGCGCGCGGGGGAGCCGAGCCGCGCGGCCAGCGCGGGAACGACGTCGAGGTGCAGGTCAGCCTCTCGTTCGACGACGCCCTGAACGGCGTCGAGACGAAGATCCCGGTCGCGCTCGAGCTCGCCTGCCACGTGTGCCACGGGTCGGGCGCGAAGCCCGGCACCGCGCCGAAGGTCTGCCCTCAGTGTGGTGGCCGCGGTGTCGTCGCCGAGAGCCAGGGCTTCTTCGCGCTTTCCCAGCCGTGCCCACGCTGCCGCGGCAACGGCACCGTGATCGAGGAGCCGTGCCCGAACTGCAAGGGCTCCGGCCGCGAGCGGCGGACGAAGCGCTACACGGTCAAGATCCCGGCCGGCGTGAAGAACGGCAGCCGCATTCGCTTGAAGGGCAAGGGCGAGGCCGGCTGGGGCGGCGGCCCGGCGGGCGATCTGTACGTCGTCACCAAGGTCGAGCCGTCGAAGACGTTCCACCGGCGCGGCGACGATCTCGTCGTCGAGGTTCCGGTCTCGTTCGCGGACGCCGCACTCGGGACCACCGCCTCGGTTCCGACCCCCGACGGGCCGGTCTCGGTGAAGGTTCCGTCCGGATCCGAGGACGGCAAGCTGTTGCGGGTGCGCGGTAAGGGCGCGCCGCACCTGAAGGGCTCGGGCCGCGGCGACGTGCTCGCGAAGCTGCGCATCGAGGTGCCGAAGAAGCTCTCGAAGCGCGAGCGCGAGCTGCTCGAGGAGCTGAAGCAGGTGTCGAAGTGAGCGTCTCCGACCACGAGCACCCGCGTTACATGATCTCGGTCGCCGCCGAGCTCGTCGGCATGCACCCGCAGACGCTGCGCATCTACGAGTCGAAGGGGCTCGTCCGGCCCGGACGGACGCCGGGCGGCACGCGGCTCTACTCCGAGCACGATCTGGCGCGGTTGAAGCTGATCCAGAGGCTGACGACGGAGCTCGGGCTCAATCTGGCCGGCGTCGCCCGCGTGCTCGCCCTCGAAGACGAGCTCGGCAAGCTGAGGACACGGATCGACCGGCTCGAGCGCGCGATGCGCGACGAGATCGAGCGCGTCCACCGGCAGTACCGGCGCGACCTCGTCGTCTATCGGGAGGCGACAGCCCCGATCCCGGCACGACGAAAGGCATAGATGGACTTCAACAAGCTCACGCTCAAGTCCCAGGAGGCGGTCGCCGCCGCGCAGGAGCGCGCGCGCCGTCTCGGCAACCCGGAGCTCTACCCCGAGCACCTGCTGCTCGCGCTACTCGACCAGGACCTCCCGCGCGCGCTGGTCCCCGACCCGGACTCGCTCCGCGCCGCGGCCGAGGCGGCGCTCGCGCAGAAGCCGCGCACCGAGGGGACGCAGCAGCAGCCGGGGGCATCCGCGGCCTTCTCGAAGGTGCTCGACCGCGCCTTCGACGAGGCGAAGAAGCTCGAAGACGACTACGTCTCGACCGAGCACCTGCTGCTCGCGCTCGACGTCGTCCCGCGTGACACGCTGCTCGCGAAGATCGACGAGGTGCGCGGCGGTCAGCGGGTCACGTCGCAGGATCCCGAAGGCACGTACCAGGCGTTGGAGAAGTTCGGCCGCGACCTGACGGCGCTCGCCGAAGCAGGAAAGCTCGACCCCGTGATCGGGCGCGACGAGGAGATCCGCCGCGTGATCCAGGTGCTCTCCCGCCGGACGAAGAACAACCCGGTGCTGATCGGCGAGCCCGGTGTCGGCAAGACCGCGATCGCCGAAGGTCTGGCGCAGCGCATCGTCGCGGGCGACGTCCCCGAAGGGCTGAAGGGCAGGCGCGTCTGGGCGCTCGACATCGGCGCGCTCCTCGCCGGATCGAAGTACCGCGGCGAGTTCGAGGAGCGGCTGAAGGCGGTGCTGACCGAGATCGCGAACGCGGAGGGCCAGATCATCCTCTTCATCGACGAGCTGCACACGATCGTCGGCGCAGGGGCGGCCGAAGGCGCGGTCGACGCGGCGAACATGCTCAAGCCGATGCTCGCGCGGGGCGAGCTGCGGGCGGTCGGAGCGACCACGCTCGACGAGTTCCGCAAGCACATCGAGAAGGACGCAGCCCTCGAGCGTCGCTTCCAGCCGATCTTCGTCGGCGAGCCGTCCGTCGCCGACACGATCGCGATCCTGCGCGGCCTGAAGGAGCGCTACGAGGCGCACCACGGCGTCGCCATCCGTGACGCCGCTCTCGTCGCGGCGGCCGTGTTGTCGGACCGCTACATCACCGACCGCTTCCTGCCCGACAAGGCGATCGACCTGATCGACGAGTCCGCATCGCGTCTGCGCATGGAGATCGACTCCTCGCCGGTCGAGCTCGACGAGGCCGAGCGACGCGTCCGCCAGCTCGAGATCGAGCTCGCGGCGACGATCAACGAGGATCCCGCAGTACGGGATCCTCTAGAGAGGCAACTGGCAGAGGCCAAGTCGGAACGAGACGAGCTCGCGGGCCGCTGGAGCATGGAGAAGCAGGCGCTACAACGGATCGCCGAGATCAAGCGCGAGATCGAAGAGCTGATGACCGAGGCCGAGCGCGCCGAGCGGAACGGCGATCTCCAGCGCGTCGCGGAGATCCGGTACGGACAGCTCCCAGCCCTCGAGCAGGAGCTCACAGCCAGGGCGGAGCCGCAGGCGCCGCCCATGGTGAAGGAGGAAGTCGACGAGGACGACATCGCCGCGGTCGTCGCCCGCTGGACCGGAATCCCGGTCGAGCGGCTGCTCGAAGGCGAGACCGAGAAGCTGATTCACATGGAGGAGCGGCTGCACGAGCGCGTCGTCGGCCAGGACGAGGCGATCGCCGCGGTCGCGAACGCGCTCCGCCGCGCGCGCACCGGCCTCCAGGACCCGAACCGGCCGATCGGCTCGTTCGTCTTCCTCGGTCCGACCGGCGTCGGCAAGACCGAGCTCGCCCGCGCGCTGGCCGAGTTCATGTTCGACGACGAGCGGGCGATGATCCGGCTCGACATGTCCGAGTACCAGGAGCGGCACACGGTCGCGCGCCTCGTCGGCGCGCCGCCCGGCTACGTCGGCTACGAGGAGGGCGGCCAGCTGACCGAGGCGGTCCGGCGGCGCCCGTACTCGGTTGTCCTGCTCGACGAGATCGAGAAGGCGCACGCCGAGGTCTTCGACGTGCTCCTCCAGATCCTCGACGACGGCCGGCTGACCGACGGGCAGGGGCGCACGGTCGACTTCCGCAACACGGTGATCGTGATGACCTCGAACATCCGCTCGGCCGACGCCCTGCGCGAGGTCTTCCGTCCGGAGTTCCTGAACCGGATCGACGAGATCGTCGAGTTCCACGCCCTCAGCCGAGAACAGCTGAGCGAGATCGTCGAGCTCCAGCTTCAGCGGCTCCGGCGCGCGGCTCGCCGATCGGGGGCTCGCTCTGGAGCTGACGGAGGCTGCCAAGCAAGTCGTGGCCGAAGCGGGCTGGGACCCCGCCTACGGGGCCCGGCCGCTCAAGCGGGCGCTCCAGCGGCTGGTCGAGAACCCGTTAGCGCTGCGACTGCTCGAGGGCGAGTTCGCCGAGGGCGACACGGTTCGCGTGGACGCGACGGACGGCGAGCTCGTGTTCGAGAAGGCCGAGGCCGTCGCGGCCGCTGCCTGAATGGACAGCTTGCCAATCCTCATGGCCGCCGCAACGATCGTCAGATGGAGGACTGGGAATCCCCGCTCGACCCGGACACGGTGTCTGGCATCATCAACATGCTGATGCGGATCGATGCGAGGCTGGAGATGCTGCTCGCGCTCTTCACCGAGGAGGACGATCATGAAGAAGAATCTGACGCCTGAGAATCGGGCCGAGATCCGTCGGCTGATCGAAGGGATCAGAGCCGACCTGCGCGAGCTCCGCGCGATGTTCGAACGCGTGCAGGCTCGGATGGAAGCTCAGGGCCGCTAGGGCTCTGGGTCGTCGAAGAACTCGGCGCCGCCCTGCTCGGGCGGGGCGCCGTAGACGAAGACGACGACCTCCTCGTCCCCGTCGTTGCGAAGCTGGAGCGGTGTCTTCGGCTCGACTGCGACCACGCTCTCCGGCGGTAGCTCGATCTTCTCGGGCGGTTCGCCGAGCAGCATCGTCAGCGTGCCGCTGAGAACGACGAACACCTCTTCCTGAACCTCGTCGGCATGGCGGCGGCCGCGCGTGCCCGCGGGGTAGCGCCAGAGCCGCGCCCGGGACTCCTTGAGCAAGGCGGCGGTCGTCACGTCGGATGCGAGCCGCGCGGCCTGGTCTTCTCGGCCGGTCGGGGTTCGGCCGCTCCTCGAAGGAATGCTCTCCCGCTCGGACGACGTGGTAGCCCATCGCCTGCATCATCGCATCGGAGCTAGGCTCGCGCGATGCCCACCGCCTCGCTCGCGAACCTCAGCTTCGGACAGTTCGCCGTGGCGGTCCTGCTGGCGGCAGGGCTCTCGATGTGGGTGTACTGGCACGCCAGCAGGCACGGCAGCAAGCACGCGACCGCCTGGGGGGTACTGACGTTCCTCGCCGTCGGGCTCTTCTTGCCCCTGTACTTCATCCACTACTACCTGACCAGGCGGCGATTCTGATGGCGCGGAAGGGCCGGCGGCAGCGCGGCCCGCAGCCGCCGCTGCCGCCGCCGCTTCCGCCCGAGTCACGCACGGTCGGGCAGCTGGTCGCGGAGACGATCGGCTTCTACCAGCGCCACTTCTTCCAGGTCTTGCCTCTGGGGATCTCGGTCGCCGCGCTCACGCAACTGACGACGGCTTTCGGAAAGCGCCAGACGGAGCCGTACGGTCATCCGCCACCGCGCGGCTTCGAGCAACGGCATGCGCTCCTCGGCGGCGGCTTCGAGACGTCGCTCGTGCTCGGCGCGCTTCTCTTCACCGCCTCGTTCATCGTCGCGATCGTGCTGGTCACAGGCGTGCAGCCGGACCGGCGGCGGCTCGCCGCTGCATACGCCGTCGGCGTGCTGGTCTGGATCCCCGTCCCTCTGTTCGTCGCGCTGCTCGGCTTCCTGGCGCTGCCGGCCGTGCTCTACCTGGCGTTGATGGGGTGGGCGGTCCCGGTGGTCCTCGTCGAAGGCGCCGGCATCCGCCAGGCGCTCGGCCGCGCTCCCCGGCTCGGACGCGCCGATTACGTCCATGCCGCCGGCGGCCTGGCCACGCTCGTGATCCTGTACGGGGTGGTCAGGCTGATGCTCGCCCTGCTCATCCGCAACGGCGGAGAGTTGGGCGAGCGGTCGACGACGGCGCTCGCCGACCTCGTCCTCTCGCCGATCCTGTTCGTCGGCTCGGCGATCCTCTACCTCGATCAGGCCGCCCGATTCGAGGCCAGGAAGTAAGCTCGCCTCCCGATCGAAGGAGGGCCGATGCCGAAGTACGTGATGTTGACCACGCTGACGGCCAAGGGCGTGCAGACGCTCCAGGCGAACCCCGACCGGCTGAAGGAGGTCAACCGGGACGTCGAGGAGCTCGGCGCCAAGGTGCTTCACCAGTGGAGCATGGTCGGCGCCTACGACTTCCTGAACATCGTCGAGGCTCCGGATGCGGCGACGGTGGCGAAGGTCTCGATCGCGCTCGGCGCGCGTGGCAGCGCCAAGTTGCAGACGTTCGAGCTGATCGAGATCGACGACCTGCTCGCGCAGCTCTCGGAGTAGCGCAGGCCCCACGTGCTGGTCATCCTCGCGCGGCACGGGCAGTCGATCCTGAACGTCGAGCACCGTGTGAACGGCGACCCCACCGTCGACGCCCCGCTGACGGAGCTGGGCCGAACCGAGGCGCGCCTGCTCGGAGCGCAGGTCGCGCAGCTCGAGCTCGACCTGTGCGTCCACTCGCGCTTTCCGCGGGCGCGCGAGACGGCCGAGCTTGCGCTGGCCGGTCGCAGTGTGCCCGTTCGGGTCGAGCCGCTTCTCGATGACGTGAAGATCGGCGAGCTCGAGGGATCGGACCTCGCCCGCTACCGCGAGGTCAAGCGCGAGATCGGGCGCCGGCTGCCGTTCCCCCGAGGCGAGAGCCTCGACGAAGCAGCGCGCCGGTTCGCGGCAGGCTTCTCCGGCATCGTCGAGAGCGGAGCTGAGCGCGTGCTCGTGGTCTGTCACGAGATTCCGGTGCGGTATGCGCTGAACGCGGCGGCGGGGGCGGTCGACCTCGACGGGCCGCCCTTCCACGACATCCAGAACGCGACTCCGTTTGTCTTCGAGCGAGCGGCACTCGCGCGGGCGGTCGGCCGCATCGAGGCACTCGCCGGCACCGGCTAGCATCGAGCTGTGAACGTCGAGGGCCGCCGCAGCCGTCTCCGCTCATTCCTCCTCGGCGGCGTCGTCGGCGCCTCCGCGGTGCTCGCGGCCGCACGGCGCAAGCGCTCGCCCCGGCGGCGCACACCCGCCGGCCTTGCCGCCTTCGAGGACGCGCCGTGCTACGAGGAGACCCTGGAGAGGGAGCGGGCGATCAACCGGGCCTGAGCGCGGCGGATCGTCGCGTAGTTGATGTCCGCGTCGCCCATCCTCGAGCGACTTGCCGATCAGCTCGGCCTTACGAGCGTCGTCGAGGTAGCGCTCGACGGTCACCGTCGGCCGGCGCGTCCGGATGACGAGGTACGGGCCGAACACGCGGCCCTCGAACTCGGTGCGTGGGAACGGCACCCGCAGCTCGATCCGCGTGCGCTTGACGTAGTTGTTGTTGTCGCCGGCGTCGAAGGCCCAGACGCCGCGCCCGAGCGGCTTCTTGGTCTCCTCGAGGGTCTGGAGTGCGAGCTTCGGATCGGCGCGCGGCACGACGGTCCGCGAGACCGCCGGCCGGTTCGTCTCCCACGCGGCGAGGTAGAGGGGCTCGTAGGCGAAGAGGACGTCGTCGGGGCGTGAGGTCGAGCCCAGCCACGCCGCCGCTTCGTGGCGGGCGCTGACCCTGGTCGGGCTCTCGCGTTTGAAGAGGGCCGGCGTCTTGTGCCAGGCCCAACCGATCTCGGCCGGGAGGATCGCGACGACGACGAGCGCCGCCAGCCAGCCGCTGCGCGGTCCTGTCAGCCGCGCGAGCCAGAGGATTCCCGACGCTGTCGCGACCGCGAGGAACGGCACCACGAAGATCAGGTGGCGCGACTCGGGGGCCGAGTTACCGCCGAACTTGCCGACCAGGAAGAACAGCGTCGGCGTCGCCACGACACAGGCGATCAGCAAACCGCTCTTCGGCGTGTCGCGCGAGAGGCGGACGAGGCCGGCGCCGGCGAAGAGCAGGACGACGACCAGGACACCGGTGTAGCCGGACGAGGAATCGCCCGCGACACGCCAGAGGTAGTCGAAGACCTCGCGCGGCGTGCGGAGCTTCCCTCCACCGCCCCCGACGCCGACGTCGAAGCGGCTCGCGAGCACGACGCTGCTTCGCCAGAGCGGGATCGCGAGCAGGGAGACGGCGCCGAAAGCCGCAACCGCCTGGCGGAGTCGTCCCCGCGTCAGCAGCACGTAGAGCCCCTGCGAGCCGAGGACGAGCGCGCCGTAGGGGTGGGCGCCGATCGCGAGCAGCATCAGCACGGCCCACAGTGCCCAGGCGCGAACACCGCCTCGGTCGAGCGCCCGCAGCAGCGCCAGGTACGACAGCGTCGCCAGGAACAGGAACAGGCTGTACATCCGCGCGTAGATCCCGTGGAAGAGGAGCACCCAGCTGCCGGCGGCCAGTGCGGCGGCTGCGAGCCCGGCGCCGCGGCCGGCAAGCCGGCTTCCCAGCGCAGCGATCGCCGGCACGCTCGCGACCGCAAACAGCGCTGAGAGCAGACGCATCTCGTGGAGCCCACCGCCTGAGTGCGCGACGATCCAAGCGAGCATGAAGTGCAGCGGCGCGCCGCCGCGCTCGCCGAGCACGATGTCGAAGAGCCCTCCTAGCGGCTGCCGGCCCACGAACAGCGGGAGCGTCTCGTCCTCGTGCGGCGGCCAGCCGGAGAGCTGGACGAGGAGGAAGGCGGCCACGCCTGCTGTCAACACTGCGACGCCGGCCAGGAACAGCCTGCCCTCGAGGTCGCCGACGGCTGCGCGGGCACGGCGAAGGCTCGGAGCGGCGGTGTCCAGGGTCGTCGCCGTGTCGTGCATCGCCGAAGAACCTTACGCGTGCCGGGAGGCCGGAGATGGCCCTGCGAAAGCCGAAGATCGCCCTGCTAGCCTTGATTTTCGTGCCGATCTACGAGTACCGCTGCCCGGACGGCCATCGCTTCGAGGTGTTCCACCGGATGAGCGACCCGGATCCGAAGAAGTGTGAGGTCTGCGGCAAGGGCCCGCTCGTCAAGGTGCTCCACCCGGTGCCCGTCCATTTCAAAGGCTCAGGGTTCTACTCGACCGACTACGGCCGCGGCGGGCGTAAGCGCGACTCGTCCGATTCCTCCGGCGGCGGCGAGGGCGAAGGGTCCAAGGACGGGTCGAAGGACGTGAAGAAGATCGAGAAGTCGGACAAGTCCGGGCAGGCGGAGAAGAAGCCGGCGGCGAAGGAGAGCTAGCGCACGCCGAGCGTCTGGTTACCCTCGACGCAGCCGGGGCCGTACGCGCCCGAGCCGGGCGTCGGCGGCTGGGGTGCCGAGTCGCCGGTGACCATCGAGATCACGCTGCGATTCTCCTCCACCGGAACGATGTCGCCGCCGCTCGACTCGCCGCCGAGGCGGCAATGCAACGTCCGCCCGGCGCTCGAGCGGAACTTCGTCCAGCCGAGCGAGATGAACGCGTGCGTGGACAGGTCGGTCGCCACCGGCGCGAGCAGGTCCGCGCCGATGAACGGCATCTTCACGAGCGTTCCGAAGCTCGTCAGCTTGCCGGCGACCGCCTGGAGCACCTGCTGGTTGTGCTCGGCCCGCGAGAAGTCGGTGTCTCCGGGGTTGAGCTTGTTCTTCCGCACGCGCGAGTAGATCAGGGCGCGGCGGCCGTCCATGTGCTGCTTCCCCTTTGCGAACCGCCAGCCGTCCCAGCGCGCGCAGCGCTCCTCGGTCGGGTACGGGCAGTCGAACTTGGAGACGATCCGCTCCGAGACGACGATGTCGATCCCGCCGATCTTGTCGATCAGGTCCCGGAACTGACCGAAGTCGACGAGCACGACGTGGTTGACCGGCAGCCCCGTCAGGTCGTGCACGGTGCGGATCGCGAGCGCCGCGCCGCCGAGCGGCATCGCCGCGTTGATCTTCGACGAGCCGTGCCCCGGGATCTCCACCCGCAGGTCGCGCGGGATCGAGAGGTAGGCGATGCGGTGGCGGCCCGGGTCGACTCGGACGAGCGTGATCGAGTCGGTTCGGTTCGCCGACTCGCGGCCGGCGAGCGCTGCGTGGTCGGTGCCGAGCAGCAGGATGTCCGTTGGGCCACCGTGCTGGGCGTCGAGCGCCTGCCGTGTGTCTTGGTCGAGCCGCTTGTTCGCCGCCGAGACACCGTCGCGGAACTGAAAGTAGCTCGCTACCGCCCAGACGATCACGAGCACCAGCAGGAGTCCGAGCCCAACGGGAATCCAGCGCAGCCAGCGACGGTTGGGCCGCAGCCGCAAACGAAAGCGGAACTTGCGCTCCTTTTCCCCCCTCGGCCCAAGGGACGGCACCTTCCCCTTGACGCGCCCGCCGCGGTAGACCCGGTAGGGCTTCTCTCCGGACGCCATCCGGCGGGCTATGGTAGCCGCCGCGGTGGTTCGGAACGTGATCGGTGTCGACGTCGGCGGGACGAAGATCCTCGCCGGCGTCGTCAGGCGTGACGGCACGGTCGTCGCGCACCGCGAGTATCCGACCCCGGTCGCCACGCTCGACGAGCTCCTCGACGGCCTCGAAGCTGCGGTGCGGGCGTTTCTCGACGAGTCGGTCGTCGCCGTCGGCTTCGGGATCCCCTCGCAGATCGACCAGCGTGCGGGGATTGCGCTCGGCTCGGTCAACGTCCCGCTCCGCGGCGTGCCCTTTCGCAACGTCATGCAGGAGCGGTTGGGCCTGCCGGTCGGGATCGACAACGATGCGAACGCGGCTGCGATCGCAGAGTGGAAGGTCGGCGCCGGGCGCGGCGCGAGCGACCTGGTCATGCTCACCCTCGGCACCGGCGTGGGCGGGGGCCTGATTCTCGGCGGGCAGCCCTACCGGGGTGCGATCGGAGCGGCCGGGGAGATCGGCCACATCGTCATCGTCCACGACGGCGCTCCGTGCGCATGCGGCGGCCACGGCCACCTCGAGTCGTACGTGTCCGGCAAGGCCGCCGACGAGCTGGCGCGCGAGGCCTTCGGTCCGGCCACCGACGCCCACCGCCTCGTCCGGTTGGCGAACGAAGGGGATGCAAGGGCGATCGGGATCGTCACGGAGATCGGGCGCAAGCTCGGCTCGGGGATCGCCAGCCTGATCAACACCTTCGACCCCGAGCTGGTGGTGATCGGCGGCGGGTTCGCCGCGGCGGGGGAGCTCCTGTTCGCGCCGGCCCGCGACGTGGTCGAGCGCGAGGTGCTGAAGACGATGCGGAGCTCGGCTCGTATCGTCAGAGCCGAGCTTGGCACCTCGGCGGGCATGATCGGCGCGGCAATGGTCGCCTTCGAGGCCTGCGACGCTGCGCCGGCCTGATGCCGCTCGCCGTCTGCGCCACGCCGATCGGCAATCTCGAGGACGTCACGCTCCGCGTCTTGCGCGAGCTGGCGGAGGCCGAGCTCGTCCTCTGCGAGGACACGCGGCGGACCCGGATCCTGCTCCAACGCCACGAGATCTCGGCCCGGCTCGTCTCCTACCACGAGCACAGCGAAGCCAGGCGGATCTCCGAGGTGCTGCCACGTCTCGTCGCCGGGGCGCGTGTCGCTCTCGTCAGCGACGCCGGGCTGCCGGGGATCAACGATCCGGGCGCGCGGCTGATCGCGGCTGCGCTGGAGTCGGGCGTTCCGGTGACGGTGCTGCCCGGCGCCTCGGCGGTCGAGACGGCGCTCGTCGTCAGCGGCTTCGCGGCCGAGCGGTACCAGTTCGTCGGGTACTTGCCTCGCCGTGCCTCGGCGCTGGACGCGCTCTGGGAAGAGGTGCGCGGCTGGCGCTGGCCGGTGGTCGCGTTCGAGTCGCCCCGCCGGCTGCCCGCGACCCTGCGCTCACTCGCAACCGTGCTCCCGGATCGGCCGGCCGCCGTCTGCCGGGAGCTGACGAAGCGGTTCGAAGAAGTCGTGCGCGGTGACGCTGCGGAGGTCGCCGAGCGGTTTTCCGAGGCGCCCAGGGGCGAGATCACCCTCGTGATCGGGGCGGGTGCGCCGGAGCCGACGGATGCCTCCGTCGCGGCCGTGGCGGTTGCGGAGCTCGTCGAGGCCGGAGTGCCCCGCCGGCAGGCGGCGGATGTGGTCTCGCGGCTGACAGGCACCTCGCGGAATGCCCTGTACCGAGGCTCTTTGTGACGAGACTGTAACCAGTTTTGACAACGGCGCGGCTCGGTCTCTACTATCGCGGTCATGTTGTCGTACCTGCGAACAGTCGCGGCCGCCGTGATCGTCACCCTCGCCGTTGCTCCGTCGGCGGTTGCCTGGACCTGGCCCTCGTCGGGACCCGTGCTGCAGGCGTTCAGCCTCGGCGGCGACCCGTACGCAGGCGGTCAGCATCGAGGCATCGCCGTCGGCGGCACCGCCGATGAGGTTGTCCGAGCCCCGCGCAGTGGCACCGTCACCTTCGCAGGCTCGGTGCCGACCTACGGCCGTGCGGTCACGATCAGAACTGACGACGGGTACTCCGTCACCCTCGTCCACCTTGGCTCGATCCGCGCGGAGCGCGGCGCGTCGGCCGTCGAGGGCGACGTCGTCGGAACCATCGGCGATCCGGACGTTGCGGGGCTGACCGTTCCGTACGTCCGTCTCGGCATCCGCGCCGTTGCCGACCCGAACGGGTACGTCGACCCGCTCCGGTTCCTGCCCGAGCGAACGCCGCCGCCGGAGGAGCCAGGCCCGCCACCCGAGGCTGCGCCGCCCACTTCGCCCCCGGTCGGGGGAGCGACGACTCCAGCTCCTGCCCCAGTTCCTGCGCCCGCTCCTGCGCCGGTTGCCTGCGCCGGTTCCTGCGCCGGTTGCTGCGCCGGTTCCTGCGCCGGTTGCTGCGCCGGTTCCTGCGCCGGTTCCTGCGCCGGTCTGCCTGCGCCGGTTCCTGCGCCGGTTCCTGCGCCCGCTCCTGCGCCGGTTCCTGTTCCTGCGGCCATTTCTGTCGCCACTCAGGGGTCGGCACCTGAGCCGCTGGCTCCCGCGCCGACCGCCGAGGCGCCGGCCGACGCTCCGGTCGGTCTCGTCACTGCGGAGCCGTTGCCGCCTGTCGGGGCCGGGCGGCCGGAGCCTGCGATTCGCGTCGTCGTGCGCCCGTCGGCCAGGCCGGCTCCCGGGATCGTCATTGGCACCACCCGTCCCGTCCTCCGTCACTCGACGACCCCGCCCCGGGCGCCGATCGCTGCACCCGGGGCACGCGTGTCCGCTCCGAGACCGCCCGCTCCGATCCCGACCCCGTCGCCGGCCCGCCCAACCGCACGGCGCGCGCCCAGGCCGAGGACGACCGTCGTCGGCAAACCCGTGCGGAGGCGCTGGTTCACCCCGCGACCCGACGTCGGCGTGCCGGGCATCACGTTCCCTACGCCGAAGACCGTGCCCGCACCTGCCGTCTCGCGCCACCATGTGCCGTTCCGTTTCGTGCTGGGCCTCGTGTTCGCCTGGCTCACCGGTGGCGCCGCTGCGGCGACCGCGGGCCTCTTCCTCCGCCGGCGCGCGGGCGGGGCCGCCCGGATTGCCGGCAGGCCCGCACCTATCATTTCCGGCGATGCGCTTCTATGTGACGACTCCGATCTACTACGTGAACTCGACCCCGCACATCGGGCACGCGTACACGACGATCGCGGCCGACATCCTTGCCCGACACCACCGGCAGCGGGGCGACGAGACGTTCTTCTTGACCGGGGTCGACGAGCATGCGGACAAGGTGGCGCGCGTCGCGGCCGAGCGTGGGCTCGAGCCACGCGAGTACGCCGACCGGATCGTCGTCGCCTGGCAGGAGCTGCCCGGGCGCCTGAACGCCACCCAGGACTTCTTCATCCGCACGAGCGATGACGGGCACAAGCGCTTTGTCCAGGACTTCCTTCAGCGCATCCGCGACAACGGCCGCGACGACATCTACCAGGACGTGTACGCCGGCCTCTACTGCTTCGGCTGCGAGGCCTTCAAGACCGAAGCCGACCTGGTTGACGGCAAGTGCCCCGATCACGACACGGTGCCCGAGTGGATCGAGGAGAAGAACTGGTTCTTCCGCCTCTCCGCCTACCAGCAGGCACTCCTCGACCTGTACGACGAGAGGCCCGACTTCGTCCTGCCCCATTTCCGCTCCAACGAGGCGCGCAGCTTCATCGAGGGCGGCCTGCACGACTTCTCGATCAGCCGAGCCACGCAGACGTGGGGGGTACCGATCCCATGGGACCCGGATCAGGTCGCCTACGTCTGGGCCGACGCGCTCGTCAACTATCTGAGCGCGCTGAGCTATGCGCCTCCGCCTCATTCGGCCGGGGCCGAATCAGGCGGTGCCGCCGGCGATGATCTCATGCGCTTCTGGCCGGCCGTGCACCTCCTGGGCAAGGACATCCTCCGCTTTCACTGCGTCTACTGGCCGGCGCTTCTCCTGGCCGCGGGCTACGAGCCCCCGAGGCAGCTGTTCGTACACGGCTTCCTGAACATCGCCGAGCGGAAGATCTCCAAGTCGCTCGGCAACGTGATCGACCCGCTCGACCTGATCGACGTGTACGGCGCAGACGCGGTCCGCTTCTGGTGCGCCCGCGCAGTGTCGTTCGGCCAGGACGGCAACGTGTCCCTCGACTCCTTCCAGGAGCGCTACGAGCGCGAGCTCGGCAACGACCTCGGAAACCTGCTCTCGCGGACGACGGCGATGATCGCCCGCTACCGGGAGGGCCGCCTCGTCGCGACGCCGGGGCCGGGAGCGATCGACGCGGACGCGCTGCGGGAGGCGCTCGTCGAGCGGCTCGACCGCTACGACATCACGGGAGCCCTCGACGAGATCTGGCAAGCGGTCCGCCGGCTGAACCAGTACGTCGAGCAGAGCGCGCCCTGGGAGCTCGCCAAGGACGACGCGAACGCCGGAGGGCTCGATCAGGTGCTCTACGCTCTCGCCGACGGGCTCTGTTCGGTCGCCGTCGCCGTCTCGCCGTATCTGCCCGAGACGGCGCCGCGCATTCTCGAGGCGCTCCGGCAGCCGCTCGACCTGGGCATCGCCCGCATCCGCCGCGGGACGGCCGAACCCGTGGACGGGATCGAAGCCGCGCCGCCGCTCTTCCCGCGGGTCGACGCTCCGACGACCGCTGGGTGATCGACACGCACGCCCATCTGGAGGCGTGCGCCGACGCGCCCCACGAGGTAGTCGCCCGGGCGCGGGCCGCCGGAGTTCGGCAGATCCTGGCGGTCGGCTCGACGATCGAGACGTGCCGGGGCGCGCTTGCCGAGGCCGATGCGGACGAGGGCGTCTACGCCGTCCTCGGAATCCACCCGCACGAGGCCGAACGCGAGGGTGACCGCGTCGAGGAGCTTCGGGCGCTCCTCGCCCACCCGCGCGCGGTCGCCGTCGGCGAGACCGGGCTCGACTTCTACCGCGACCGGGCACCCCGCGACCGCCAGCTCAGGCTGTTCGAGGCGGAGCTCGACCTGGCCGCCGAGCTCGGCAAGACGGTCGTGATCCACACGCGTGCAGCCGACGATGCGACTGCGCGGGCGCTCGAGCGGTTCGACGGCACCGTCGTCCTTCACTGCTTCTCGTCGCCGGCGCTCCTGCCGGTCGCGCTCGAGCGCGGCTACTACGTCTCGTTCGCCGGGAACGTCTCCTTCCCGAACGCTTCGGAGCTCCGCGTCGCTGCCGCGACCGTCCCGGCCGACCGCTTGCTCGCCGAGACCGACAGCCCGTACCTCGCGCCTCAGCCGGTCCGCGGCAGGCCGAACGAGCCCGCCTATGTGATGCACACGCTCGCCGCGCTCGCCGAGGCGCGCCGCGAGGACGCCGCCGAGCTCGAGGCCCGGATCGAGGCGAACGCCGCCGCTGCCTTCGGCCTGCCGTGAACGTCACACCGAGAAGGCGCCTCGGCCAGCATTTCCTCGTCGACGAGAACATCCTCGGGGTGATCGCCCGACTTGCGGAGCTGCGCTCGGACGACGTCGTGCTCGAGATCGGCCCCGGCCTGGGTGTCCTCACGCGCTTCCTCGCCGAGCGCGTCCGGCTGGTACACGCCGTCGAGATCGACCACGCGCTGGCAGCGCATCTCCCGGAGCTGCCGAACGTGAAGATCGAACTCGGCGACGCGCTTCGCGTCGATCTCGCCGCCCTCGACCCTCCGCCGGAGAAGCTCGTCTCGAATCTCCCTTACAACGTCGCCACGCCCGTCATCGTCGAGAGCCTCGAAGGGCTCCCCTCGGTTCAGGGCTGGTGCGTGATGGTCCAGCGGGAGGTCGCCGACCGCTTCTTCGCCGCTCCGCGGACGAAGGCCTACGGCGCGGTTTCGGTCCTCGTCCAGCTGGCTGCGGAGCGCACCGGCTTCCACTCGGTCTCGCGCACGGTCTTCCGGCCACCGCCGAATGTCGACTCGGCGCTGGTCGCGTTTCGCCGCCGCCCACTGCCCGAGGACTTCGCCGCGGTGAAGCGCATCGTCGGAGCTGCCTTCGCGCACCGCAGAAAGACATTGCCGAACTCGGTAGCGCTCGCCGGCATGTTCTCGCGCGATCGGGCGATCGAGGCGCTTGCCGCGATCGGCCATGCGGCCGACACCCGCGCCGAGGCGCTCGCGCCGGAAGAGTTCGTCAATCTCGCCCGTCTCCTGCAGTGACCCGGTTTCTCGCTCACGCCAAGATCAACCTCGCGCTCGTCGTCGGCCCGGTCGGGCCGGGAGGCAAGCACGAGGTGACGACCGTGCTCCAGCGCGTCGGACTCGCCGACACGCTCGACCTCGAGCCTGGGCCCCGTCTGAGCGTGGAAGGCTTCGAGGGCGACACGCTCGTCAGGCGTGCGCTCGAGCTCGTTGCGGAGGCGGCCGGAGTCGAGCCGTTGTGGCGGGTCAGGATCGGCAAGCAGATCCCCATTGCCGCGGGCCTGGGCGGGGGCAGCGCCGATGCGGCAGCAGCGCTTCTGGCTGCGAATGCGACCCTTGGCCTGCCGGCCGAGCGGCTGCACGACCTCGCTGCGAGGCTCGGCGCCGACGTGCCGTTCTTCCTCGCCAGGGGGCCGCAGCTCGGAGAAGGCGACGGCACCACCCTGACCGCGCTCGACCTCCCGCAGGAGTACACGGTCCTCCTCCTGCTACCGCACAGCGCCGTCAAGGGCTCGACTGCGGCGGTCTACGCCGCCTTCGACGAGCGCGGCGGCGCGTCCGGGTACGAGGCTCGTCGGGCGCGCGTGCTCGAGGCGCTTGCCGCGGGCGATCTGAATGCGCTCCCCCCGAACGACCTCGCCTCCTCGCCGCTGGCCGGTGAGCTGCGCGTCCTCGGCGCATTCCGGGCCGACGTCAGCGGAGCCGGCCCAACCCTCTACGGGCTCTTCCACGACCCCGACACGGCACGCAGAGCGCAAGCGCAGATGCACGGCAAGGGGCGCACGTGGATCGTGGCGCCAGCGTGGTAGTTTGCGCGCGTGAGTCAGACGGCTGCTCAGCCCGCGAGGAGCGGCACCGGCAGATGGCTCGCCGAGCGCCGCCTGAAGATCGCCATCGGCATCGCAGTGCTCGAAGGGATCTTCGTGGCTGTCGAGAAGGACTTCTCCCGCTGGACGGTGATCATCATCTCCGCACCGATCATCGCCTTCTACCTCTTCGCGGGGCGTGCACTCGAGTCCGACACCGGACGCCAGCTCTCCTGGATCGCGGCCGCCTCGCAGGCGATCGCCGTCCTCCTCTGCATCGTTGCCCTCGTGATCGGCGCGTTCGTCCTGATCATCGCGGCGGTCTTCGCGGCGATTGCCCTCATCCTGATCCTTGGCGACCGGCCGTCGCAGACCTCCGCCCGGAGCTGAGGCACAATCAGACCTGGTGGGGCGTAGCCAAGTGGTAAGGCAGCGGGTTTTGGTCCCGCGATCCCAGGTTCGAATCCTGGCGCCCCAGCCATCCAAGCCGTGAGCGATCAACTCGCAGCGGTGGTGATGGCCGGCGGGCTCGGCACCCGCATGCGTTCGGCGCTGCCGAAACACCTCCACCCGCTTCTCGGCCGGCGCGTCGTCGACTGGGTGACCGGGTCCGCGGTCGAGGCTGGAGCCGACCCGGTCGTGATCGTCGCCTCGCCGGCGACCCGGGACGCCTACGACGGCTTCGAGGTCGTGGTGCAGGAGCGGCCGCTCGGCACCGGCGACGCGGTCGCCTCGGCGCGCGCGGCACTCGAGGGCTTCTCCGGGCGCGTGCTCGTACTCGACGCGGCCGCACCCCTGCTGACCGCCGATCACCTCCGCGCCCTGGCCGAGGAGCACGGGCGCCAGGATGCCGCCGTTACGATCCTGTCGTTCGTACCCGGCGTGTCGCTTCCGTACGGCCGCATCGTCCGGGGCACCGACGGGACGGTCGAGGCGATCGTGGAGGAGAAGGATGCCTCCGAGGCCGAGCGCGCGATCGGAGAGCTGAACTCGTCGATCTACGTGTTCGAGTCGGGCCCGCTGTGGGACGCGCTCGAGCAGCTCGACGCGCACAACGCGCAGGGCGAGCTCTACCTGACCGACACGGTCGCGCACATCGTCGCCGCCGGCGGGCGAGCCGCAGCCTGGATCTGCCCCGACGCGCTCGCGCCGCTCGGGATCAACACGCGCGCCGAGCTGGCAGTCGCAGCTGCCGTGCTGCGCGATCGCATCAACGAGGCGCACATGCTCGCCGGCGCGACGATCGTCGATCCGGCGTCGACCTGGATCGAGGCGG
The DNA here is from genome assembly GCA_963764565.1 of uncultured Actinomycetes bacterium. Taxonomy (GTDB): domain Bacteria; phylum Actinomycetota; class Thermoleophilia; order Gaiellales; family Gaiellaceae; genus DATBLE01. Next base: position 48,109 of record CAVXTD010000022.1, on the reverse strand, counting down.
GCGTGACGCTCGCAACCGACGCCGTCGTCCACCCGTTCACAGTGCTGCGTGGCTCGACGAGCGTCGCCACCGGCGCCGAGGTCGGCCCGCATGCCGTTGCGATCGATGCCGTTATCGGCGAAGGTGCGACTGTGGGACCCTTCTGTTACCTTCGACCCGGAACGGTTCTCGAACCGGCGGCAAAGGCGGGCACGTTCGTGGAGATCAAGCAGTCGCGCATCGGCGCGCGCACGAAGGTGCCGCACCTCTCGTACATCGGTGACGCTGACATCGGCGAGGACACGAACATCGCCGCCGGAAACGTCACTGCCAACTTCTCCCACGACCCCGGCCGTCCGAAGGGGCGGACGGCGATCGGCAGGAACGTCAGGACCGGTGTCGACAATACGTTCGTTGCTCCGGTCACGGTTGGCGACGATGCTTGGCTTTGGACGGGAACCATCGTCACGGACGACGTCCCGCCCGGATCGCTCGCGGGCTTTCCTCCCAGACAGGTCACCAAGGAAGGATGGGTCTACAAACGTGGAGAACAGGGAGAACATGGCGGCGATTGAGCTTGCGCGGCTGCCGGGGTTGGAGGGCGTGACCGCCCATTCCGGAGAGCGCGTCGAGACGGGCCACTGGCTCGAGCGGGGCCCGCAGAAGCGGCTGATGGTGTTCTCGGGCCGCTCCCACCCGGCGCTCGCGCAGCGGATCGCGGAGCATCATCGAAGTCGAGCTCGGCGACATCGAGCTGACCTCGTTCGCCAACGGTGAGACGTACTGCCGCTACCTCGAGTCGATCCGGGGGGCCGACGTCTTCCTCGTCCAGACCGGCTGCGACCCGGTCGACCGGAACTTGATGGAGCTGCTGCTGATGATCCAGGCAGCCAAGCTCGGCTCCGCGAAGCGGATCACCGCCGTGATCCCATGGTTCCCGTACTCGCGGCAGGATCGCAAGGCGAAGCCGCGTGAGCCGATCTCCGGCCGGCTCGTGGCAGACATGCTCGAGCTGGCCGGCGCCGACCGCGTGCTCACCATGGACCTCCATGCAGGCCAGATCCAGGGCTTCTTCACGAAGCCCGTCGATCACATGACGGCGCTGCCGCTCTTCGCCCGCCACTTCCGCGACCTCGGCCTCCAGGGCGACGGCATCGTCTCGGTCGCCCCGGACGCCGGCCGCGCCAAGGTCGCCGTCCGCTTCGCCGAGATGCTCGAAGCCGACTTCGCGATCATGAACAAGACTCGGCCGGCGCACGACGTCGCCGCGGTAACCGAGATCACCGGCCGGGTGCGCGACAAGGTCGCCCTCGTCGGCGACGACGTGATCATGACGGGGGGCACGCTGCTCGCCGGGGCGAAGGCGCTGATGGAGCACGGCGCGACCGCCGTCTGGGTGTTCGCCACCCACGGCATCTTCGCCAAGGGCTCGCTGGAGCGGTTCGCCGACGCCGACCTGGCCGGCATCGTCCTGACCGACACGGTGCCGATCGACGAGCTCGCCAAGCCGGAGAACATGACGGTGCTCCCGGTCTCCGGCCTGCTCGCGGAGACGATCATGAACGTGTTCGCCGACGACTCGGTCTCGGCGATCTTCGGCGGCGAGAACCAGCTCTTCTGACGCGGGAGAACCCATGGTTCTCCGCGTGCCCTCTCTTTGCTCGCTCGCTGCGCTCGCATCGCCTGCTGACTGCGTGAGGTGGTGTGCCGCGCCCGAGCAAGTCGGTCGCAGCGGCAGAGGGTTTGGAGCCGCCAGGCTTAGCTACACTTCGCCGCCGGTATGGCCGGCGAACGGATCCGTCTCGAGGTGCAGGAGCGCGAGCAGCGGGGTTCCCGCGACTCTCGCCGCCTGCGCAAGGACGGCATGATCCCCGGCGTCCTCTACGGGCGCGGGAAGGAGCCGCACGCGATCTGCGTTCCCGAGCGTGACCTGAGGCGGGTGCTGACGGGCGGACACGGCCTGCACGCGATCCTCGACGTGGTGCTCGCGGGGCAGAAGTCGACGCACTCGTCGATCCTCAAGGACTACCAGGTCGATCCGATCCGCGGGAAGATCGACCATTTCGACCTCCAGGAAGTGCGCCTCGACCAGCCCATCCAGACTGCGGTCGTCGTCGAGCTCGTCGGCGAGTCGGTCGGCGCGAAGGCCGGCGGCGTCCTCTCCCAGGTCACGCGCGAGGTGCAGGTCGAGGCGCTCCCATTAGAAGTGCCCGACCGGCTCGAGCTCGACGTCAGCGCGATGGAGATCGGCGACACGCTTCGCCTCTCCGACCTGCCGATGCGCGAGGGCGTCACCTATCTCGACGATCAGGAGACTGTGCTGGCGACCGTCACGGTGCCGACAAAGGTCGAAGAGCCCGAGCCGGAGCTCGTCGAGGGCGAGGAGGGCGAAGCGCTCGCGGAGGGCGAGGAAGCACCAGAAGGGGCTGCCGAGGCGCCGGCCGAGGGCGAGCCGGACGCCGGCGGCGAGCCGGAAGCCTCCGAAGGCTAGGACTCCATGCCTCTTTTCCGTCGGGGCGGAGAGGCTGCCTCGACTCTCGACCTGCTCGTCGCCGGGCTCGGCAACCCGGGTCGCGAGTACGCCTCGACGCGGCACAACGTCGGCTGGATGGTGGCCGAGGAGCTGGCCCGCCGTCACCGACGGGTCCTGGCGCTCGAAGTTCTCAGGGCAACTGGCGCAGCTGCGGGTCGACGGCGCGCGCCTCGCCCTGTTGAAGCCGGAGACGTACATGAACGAGTCCGGTCGCTCGATCGCCGCCGCTACCCGCTTCTTCAAGGTTCCGGTCGGTTCCGTGCTCGTCGCTCACGACGACGTGGATCTCGAGGAGGGTCGCCTGCAAGCGCGCCTGGGCGGCGGGCTCGCAGGTCACAACGGGTTGCGCTCGATCGCCCGCGACCTCGGCTCGCAGGATTTCCTGCGTCTGCGGATCGGAGTGGGCAGGCCGGGCCGCGGCGACCGGCGCTCCGTCGCCGACTTCGTTCTGGCACCGTTCCCGCCGGAAACGAATGTCGAGGCACTGATCGCACGCGCGGCCGATGCGGTCGAGACCCTCGTCTGCGAGGGCCTCGCTGCCACCCAGAAGCGCTTCAATTGACCCAGATTCGGCACGGCGCCGTCACACCTTTCGACTGGCGAGACAGCAATATCTCTCTACCCACCCCCCGCCCAGGGTGGGGGGTGGGCCGTGATGCCTGTGCTTTACTCGGCGTCGTTTCGGGCGGGGATCCCTTTTCGCCTCTGGGACTAGACTGACCCGAGCGGAACCGGGCGGTTCCGCCTTTCGTCATGGACCAGTCAGCCGACACGCAGCGTCCGACCCTGCACGCGCTCGCGCGTGAGCTCGCCGACAGCGAGCGGCTGATCGCGTTCGCAGCTGAGCTCGCAGCGGGACCGGTCGGGGCGCGGCTCGAGGCGCGGGTCTCCGACCCGGCGCTCCCCATTCTCCTTGCCGCGCTACACCTGCGGCTGGAGCGCCCGCTCGTCTGCCTGCTGCCCGAAGACGCCGACGCCCGTGACGCCGCCGAGGCGGCGGCCTGGTACCTGGGCGAAGAGCAGGTCGCCCTCCTACCGAGTCGGGGTGTGGGCTGGGGTTCGGGCCTCCAGCCGCCCCCGCATCTCGTCGGCGAGCGGGCCAGAGCGCTCGATGTTCTCGGCGCGGGCGGTCTCGTCTGCGCCTCCGCCGTGGCGCTGGCCGAGCTCATGCCGCCGCCGGCCGCGCGGCCTGCCCGTCTCGACCTCGCCGTCGGCGACGAGCCCGGAATCGAGGGGCTCTCCGAGCGCCTCGCCCTCGCCGGGTACGAGCGCGTCGAGCGGGTCGAGGAGCGGGGACAGTTCGCCGTCCGCGGAGGGATCGTCGATGTCTTCCCGACCACCGGCCGGGAACCGCTTCGGATCGAGCTCTTCGGCGACGAGATCGAGGCGATCCGTGCCTTCTCGCCGTTCACGCAACGCGCTCTTCGCCCCCTCGAGCGAGCGAGCATCCAACCCGCGGCCGAGCGGCGGCTCGACCTCGCCGAGCCCGGGCTCGGCGACGACGGTGAGGCGGTGCAGATCCCGACCGACCTGGTGCGGCCGCTCGACCGTGCTCCCGACCTCGTCTTCGAGCCCGACGAGGTGCGTCGCGTCTGGGACGAGGAGCAACTCTCGCCGCCACCGCTCTCGGGCGCCGTCATCCTCGACCCGTTCCCCCATGGCCAGCCGTTCGCGTTCGAGGCGCAGCGGCCCGCCGTCGCCGCACGCGGGCTCGCCGAGGCCGAGCAGGAGCTCGCCTCCTTCGTCCGAGCGGGTCAGCGCGTCGTCGTCGCCTTCCCGCATCGAGGCGACGCGCTCCGCACCGCCAACATGCTGCGCAAGCTGGCAGTCGAATGGCTCGAGGACGGAGCCGAGCTCCCGGCAACGGAGGGCTTGTACTTCGCCGTCGCCCCGGCCCGCCGAGGGTTCGTCTGGCGCGACCACGGGCTCGTGTTGCTCCCCGACACGCAGATCTTCCGCAAGCGCGCGCCTCGTGGCGATGCCCGGCTCGGACGTGCGCTCCAGTCGTTCGCCGACCTCCGCACCGGCGACTACGTCGTGCACGAGGATCACGGAGTCGGCAAGCTGCTCGGCTTCGAGACCAAGGAGGTCGCAGGCGTCACCCGCGACTACCTCTTCCTCGCCTTCCGTGGGGAGGACCGCCTCTACGTCCCGCACGAGCAGATCGGCAAGGTGTCGCGCTACATCGGCGCCGACGCCAAGGCACCCGCGCTCTCGAAGCTCGGCGGCAAGGCGTGGCAGCTGCTCAAGAGCCGGGCCCGCGAGTCCGTGAGGGAGCTGGCCGGCGAGCTGATCGCTCTCTATGCGCGCCGCCAGACCACTCCCGGCGTCGACTTCGACCTGTCCAGCGACTGGCTGGAGAAGCTCGAGGCCGAGTTCCCCTACCGCGAGACAGAAGATCAGCAGCGCGCGATCGAGGCGGTCAAGGAGGACCTCGAGGCGCCGTCCCCGATGGATCGGCTCGTCTGCGGGGACGTCGGCTTCGGCAAGACCGAAGTAGCGATCCGCGCTGCTTTCGCGGTCGCGCTGAACGGCAAGCAGACCCTGATGCTCGTTCCGACGACCGTGCTCGCTCAGCAGCACTGGAACACCTTCCGCGAGCGCTACCGCGACTTCCCTGTGCGAGTCGAGATGATCTCCCGCTTCCGCAAGGCCGCCGACGCGAAGGCGGTTCTCGCAGACTTCGCCGCGGGCAAGGTCGAGATCCTGATCGGGACACATCGCGTCCTCTCTCGCGACGTGATCCCGAAGAACCTCGGGCTCGTGATCGTCGACGAGGAGCAGCGCTTCGGCGTCGCACAGAAGGAGTTCCTCCGCTCGCTCCGGCTCGAAGTGGACGTGCTCGCACTGACCGCCACCCCGATCCCGCGCACGCTGCACATGTCGCTGTCCGGCCTCCGCGACATCTCGGTGATCGAGACACCGCCGGAGGGACGGCGGCCGATCCGCACCCACGTTTCCGAGTACGACGAGGAACTCATCCGCCTCGCGCTGACGCGCGAGGCCGGTCGAGGCGGGCAGAGCTTCTACCTCCACAATCGCGTCGAAACCATCGACGAGGCCGCCGCACGGCTGCGGGAGCTCTGCCCGGAACTGCGCATCCTCGTCGCCCACGGACAGATGAAGGAGCGCGAGCTGGAGGAGCAGATGATCCAGTTCCTGGGAGGCGACGCCGACGTGCTCGTCTCGACGACGATCATCGAGTCCGGCCTCGACATCCCGCAGGCGAACACCCTCGTCGTGGAGCGGGCGGACCTGCTCGGGCTTGCTCAGCTGTACCAAATCCGCGGCCGCGTCGGTCGCTCCGACGTGACCGCGTACGCATATCTCTTCTACCCTGCCGCCTCGGAGCTGACCCCGGAGGCACGCGCCCGCCTGGCGACGCTCGCCGACCACACCGAGCTCGGCGCCGGCTTCGCGATCGCGATGCGCGACCTCGAGATTCGCGGAGCCGGCGAGCTCCTCGGCGCCGAGCAGTCGGGCCACGTCGCTGCGGTCGGGTTCGAGCTCTACGTCGAGCTGCTCAACGAGGCGGTCGCCGAGCTCTCCGGCCAGCGGCGCACTGCGGTGCGGCCCGTGCGCATCGACGCTCGCGTGGACGCGTACGTGCCGGCCTCGTACATCGGCTCGGAAGCATTGAAGATCGACCTGCACCGGCGCCTTGCGCTGACCGAGCACGAGGACGAGCTGAGCGAGCTGCGGGCCGGCATCGAGGACCGCTACGGCGATCTCCCCGAGCCCGTCGAGAACCTGTTCGCGATCCAGGCGGCGAAGCTGAAGATCGCCAGCGTCGGCGCCGAGTACCTCGTCTTCCGCGGTGGGCGGATGACCGTCGGTCAGATGATCCTCGGCTCGGCCGAGCTCCGCGAGCTACGGGAGCGGGCGCCCACGGCCGTCTATACCTCTGCCAAGCACGAGGTCACCATTCGCGACGAGGACTTCCGGCAGGCGCTCGAGCTGGTGGACGCTATCCTGGAGGCTCGGCAGGCGGCGTAGACGATGAAATCGGTCAAGCTGCTCCTCGCCCCGCTCGCGCTCGCCTTGCCGCTGGCGGCGGCCTGTGGGAACGACGCCCTCTCCGTGCCCCGATCGGCGATCGCGGTCGTCGGCGACCGGACGATCACGCGGGCGGATTTCGAGGCGCTCATCGCCCAGGCCCGCAATTCGTATCGAAGTCGGAAGCAGGCGTTTCCGGCCGAGGGCACCCGAGCGTACGGCGATCTGAAGACGGTGGCGGTGCGGCTGCTCGTCGAGCGGGCACAGCTCGAGCAGAAGGCGCCGGGCCTGGGCGTGGAGATCGACAACGGCGCCGTCGATGCCCGGCTCCAACAGTTGAAGCAGGATGCCTTCGGTGGTGACAACGCCCTCTACCGGGCGAGGCTGCGGGAAGAGGGAATGACCGACGCGGACGTTCGTTCGGCGGTGCGGGCGGAACTGCTCTCGGCGGCCGTCTACCAGGCCGTGACCGCGGACGTGTCAGTCACCACCCAGGCCGCGAAGCAGTACTACGAAACCCACGTCGACGCCTATTCGACACCACCGACGCGCGTCGTCCGGCACATCCTCGTCAGCACGAATGCCGCCGCCCGCCGGGTGGTAGCCGGGCTCGAGGCCGGAGCCTCGTTCGCCGGACAGGCCCGCCGCTACTCGCGCGACACGAAGACGCGCGGTCAGGGTGGGCTGCTCACCCTCGTCTTGGGCCGGACGGCGCCCGCGCTCGACCGCGTCGCGTTCTCGCTCGCAACCGGCGCGGTCTCGCCCCCCTTCCACACGCAGTCGGGCTGGGAGCTCGTCCAGGCGGTCGCGACCACCCGCCCACGCAAGACGACGCCGTTTGCGCTCGTGCGGGAAGCGATCCGCCGCAAGCTTCTGGCGCAGCGCCGCGACCGGACCTTCCAGCGCTGGCTTGCCTCCGTACGAGAGGAGTTCGCGCCGAGGACCGCCTACGCCGACGGCTTTGCACCCACGGGCGGGTCCTGAGTCCCCGCTGCTACGCTGGGCGGCCGATGAGGCGCCTCTCTTTGTTCTTCCTCGCGCTCCCGCTTGCGCTGCTCGCCGCCTCGTGCGGCGGCGGTGGGGGTGCCTCCCTCGCGAAGGCCGACGCGGCCGTCGTCGGCGGCGAGCACATTACGCGCACCACCCTGGACCGCCGAGTAGGCGAGGCGAAATGCAGCTACGACCTCCAGAAGCGCGCCTTCCCGAAAGCCGGCTCGCCCGAATACCAGGCGATCCAGTCGCAGATCCTCCAGAGCCTCGTCCAGCGCATCCAGCTGGCGCAGAAGGCATCCGACCTCGGCGTGACCGTGTCCGACAAACAGGTCGAGGATCAGCTCACGAGCCTGAAGAAGCAGTACTTCAAGGGCGACCAGAAGAAGTACCTGGCGGAGTTGAAGAAGCAGTGCGTCACCGACGCCGAGGTGCACTCGGACATCCGTGCCAACCTCGTCTCGGACGCGGTCTACAAGAAGGTCACCGCCGATGCGAAGGTGACCGAGGCTGAGGCGAAGGCGTACTACGACAGCCACACGGTTCAGTACACGACGCCGCAGACACGTGTCGTCAGCCACATCCTCGTCAAGGACAAGAAGCTCGCCGACAAGCTCTACGCCCAGCTGAAGGGAGGCGCCAGCTTCGCCGCCCTCGCGAAGAAGTACTCGGAGGACCCGGGCTCGAAGGCCCAGGGCGGCCAGCTGACCATCTCCAAGGGGCAGACCGTCCCCGAGTTCGACAAGGTCGCGTTCGAGCTCAAGACCGGCGAGATCTCGAAGCCGGTCAAGACCCAGTTCGGCTGGCACATCATCAAGGCCGACGCGACGACGAAGCCGCGGCAGGGGACGCCCTTCGCGAAGGCCAAGGCGGCGATCCAGCAGCAGCTGCTCCAGCAGAAGCGGACCGACGCTCTCGACAAGTGGCTCGCCGACGTGAAGAAGGAGTACGCGTCGAAGACGTCGTACGCGACGGGCCTCGCGCCGGCACCGACGACCACGTCGGCCACCACCACGTCGGCAACGACCACTGGTTGAGCCCGGTGGGCCGCCCACTGGCCCAAGCGCTTCTCGATCTTCAGCACCTGACTGAGCGCCTGCGGCGCGACTGTCCCTGGGATCGGGAGCAGACTGCGCGCACGATCGTGCCGCACACCGTCGAGGAGGCGTACGAGGTCGCCGACGCCGCGCTCGCCGACGACCCGGCCAAGCTCCTCGACGAGCTCGGCGACCTCCTCTTCCAGGCCTTCTTCCTCTCGCTCCTGCTCGAGGAGGAAGGTCATGGGGGCCTGGAAGCCGTGGCGCGGAACGTCCACGAGAAGCTCGTGCGTCGTCACCCGCACGTCTTCGGCGACGTCGAGGCCGCAGCCAGCGCAGGCGACGTTCGCCTGCGCTGGGAGCGGATCAAGCGCGAGCAGGAAGGCCGTGAAGGCATCTTCCACGACGTGCCCGAGGCGCTTCCGGCGCTCCTCTACGCCCGCAAGGTGCAGCGCCGCGCCGCCTCGGTCGGTTTCGAGTACCCGGACGCCGACGGTGCGCTCGCCGATCTCGAGGACGAGCTCGCCGAGCTGAAAGAGGAGCTCGCCGGCGGCACGGACGAGCGCCGCACCGACGAGCTCGGCGACCTTCTCTTCGCCTGCGTCAATGTCGCTCGGAGGCTCGACGCCGACCCCGAGCTCGCCCTGCGGCGCGCCACCGGGCGCTTCGTCGGTCGCGTCGAGGAGGCCGAGCGGCTCGCCGCCGCCGACGGCCGAGACTGGACGGCGCTGCCGCTCGACGAACAGGACCGCTACTTCGATCTCGCCAAAGAGACTGAAAGGACCATTCAGCCATGACCGCGATCGCTCACGTTCACGCCCGTCAGATCCTCGACTCGAGGGGAAACCCGACCGTCGAGGTCGAGATCCGGCTCGAGTCGGGAGCGCTCGGCCGTGCATCCGTCCCGTCCGGCGCCTCGACCGGCGCCCACGAGGCGGTCGAGCGCCGCGACGGCGGGACCGACTACGGCGGCAAGGGTGTGCTGGAGGCGGTCGGAAACGTTCGCGGCGAGATCGCCGACGCGGTGCGGGGGAGGGACGCCGCCGACCAGGCCGCGCTCGACCGGTTGCTGGTCGAGCTCGACGGCACGCCGAACAAGGGACGGCTCGGAGCCAACGCGGTGCTCGGCGTCTCCCTGGCCGCGGCCAAGGCCTCGGCCGCCGACGCGGGCGTCTCGCTCTTCCGCTACCTAGGCGGCGAGGAGGCGCGCACGCTCCCGGTGCCGATGCTGAACGTGATCAACGGCGGTGCGCATGCCCAGAACACGATCGACCTCCAGGAGTTCATGCTCGTACCCGCCGGTGCCGACACGTTCGCCGAGGCGCTGCGCATCGGCGCGGAGACGTTCCACGCGCTGCGGGGAGTGCTCAACGAGCGCGGGCTGGCGACAGGGGTCGGCGACGAGGGGGGATTCGCGCCCGACCTGCCGACGAGCGAAGCGGCGATCGAGGCGATCCTCGAGGCCGCCGAGCGCGCCGGCCACCGCGACCGCGTGGCGATCGCGCTCGACCCCGCCTCGACCGAGTTCTACCGCGACGGCGTCTACCGGTTTGAGGGTCGTGACGCCGACGCAGCGGCGATGGGCGGCTTCTACGAGGGCCTGGCCGAGCGCTACCCGGTCGTGTCGGTCGAGGACGGCCTGGCCGAGGACGACTGGGACTCCTGGCGAGCGCTCACCGAACGGCTCGGCGAACGGCTTCAGCTCGTCGGCGACGACCTCTTCGTCACCAACGTCGACCGCCTGCGCCGGGGGATCGACGAGCAGGTCGCGAACGCGATCCTCGTCAAGGTCAACCAGATCGGGACGCTCACCGAGACGCTGGACGCGATCGACCTGGCGAGCTCGAACGGGTACGCCGTGGTGATCTCGCACCGCTCCGGCGAGACGGAGGACACGACGATCGCCGACCTCGCGGTCGCCAAGGGCACGGGGCAGATCAAGACCGGCGCTCCTTCGCGCGGCGAACGGGTGGCCAAGTACAACCAGCTGCTCCGGATCGAGGAGGAGCTCGGCGGCCGGGCCGAGTACCCGGGCTGGGACGCCTTCCCGCGTACCAGACGTTAACCAGCTGCATCGCTACGCTTGGGCTCGTGGCCGGGACCCCGAGGAGGACGAAGATCCTTGCGACGATCGGGCCGGCCAGTAGCTCTCCACAGCAGCTCGCCGCTCTCGTGGCCGCCGGCATCGACGCTGCCAGGCTGAACTTCTCGCACGGCACACACGACCAGCATCGAGTCTGGGCCGACCTGATCCGTGGCGCCGCTGACGACGCGGCCCGTCCGTTCGCCCTGGTCGCCGATCTCCAGGGGCCGAAGCTGCGTGTCGGCGACCTCCCGGCGCCGAGAACCCTGACCGCCGGGGACGAGGTGGTCGTCGCGGCGGAGGAGAGCGCGCGCGACGGCGATCTTCCCGTCTCGCCGGCGGTGATCGGCGAGGTGCTCGCTGCCGGGAACGAGGTGTTGATCGACGACGGGCTCGTCCGGCTTCGGGTCGAGGAGGTGGACAGCGGTCGCGCCCGTTGCACGGTCATGGTCGGCGGCACCGTCGGCTCGCACAAGGGCGTGAACCTCCCCGGCGTGCCTCTCCCGATCCCCTCGTTGACTCCCAAGGACCTGGGCGACCTGGAGCTGGCCCTTTCGCTCGGCGTCGACTACGTGGCGCTCTCGTTCGTCCGCTCGGCGAAGGATGTCGTCGACCTGCGCAGGCTGATCGAGGATGCAGGCTCGCATGCCGAGGTGATCGCGAAGATCGAGAAGGCCGAGGCGGTCGAGGTGCTCGGGGAGATCCTCGCGGAGACCGACGCGATCATGGTCGCCCGCGGAGACCTCGGGGTCGAGATCGGCGTCGCGGCCGTCCCGCTGCTCCAGAAGCGGATCATCCAGCAGTCGCTCGAGCGGGGAAAGCCGGTGATCACAGCAACCCAGATGCTCGAGACGATGATTCACCGGGCCGAGCCGACCCGTGCGGAGGCAAGCGACGTCGCCAACGCCGTGCTCGACGGATCGTCCGCGCTGATGCTCTCCGGGGAGACGGCGGTCGGTTCGTATCCGATCGAGGCGGTCGCCTACATGGACCGGATCGCGCGCGCCGTCGAGCCGAGCCTGGGCTACCGGCACCAGATGCCCGATCCGGGCGAGAACCCGGGAGTGGGGCGCGCGATGTCGAATGCCGCCTGCGATCTCGCCGAGGCCCTCGGCGCGAAGGCGATTCTCGTCCCCACCGCCACGGGCCGCACCGCTTCTGCGGTCGCACGCCTGCGTCCCCGCCGGCCGATCATCGGCCTCACGCACAACAAGTATGCGGAGCAGCAGATGGCGCTCGAGTGGGGGGTGATCCCGTTGCTGCTGCCCGAGGCCGCGGACGTCGAGAGTCTGTGGACGAGTTCGGTCGACGCTGCGCGGGACGCCGGCCTGATCGATGCCGGAGACCGCATCGTGATCACCGCCGGCACGTCGGTGAACATCCCGGGCTCGACGAACGTGATCCGCGTCGACGTCGCTTAGCCGCGACCCTTCGGGTCGCGGGCTGCGCTCTCATGGGGGAAACGGCCGGTTGTGCCCACGAGTTCGGAAGGGCTCGTGAGCACCCGGCTACCGCGCATCGTTGAGCGAAACTGAGTGAGCGGGCTTGGACGGGCTCGCACCTGCTCGCTGCGTGGGTGGGTACGCGATGGGTACGTCCAATGTTCGGTTCACGCGTCCCGTCCAGCACATAGAGTTACGGCGCCGCCTGGTCTGGCCCCGCTGCAAAGACCTGACGGCCGTTAGCGGGAGACCCATACCGGTATCGCTCTTTGACGGGAAGTGCGACAGCTACTGGAGCCCTGTCGTCTGTTCCAACCGAGGCGTTTGAATCGAGTCTGAGCGGCTGAGGCGCGGGTCAGAAGCAGCGAGACCCGTTGGCAGGATCGCCTTTGTTGGACTGGTCGTCCTCGGCCCGACTGAGAATTTGCGGATCCGAAATTACCTTGCCGTTGAGTTTGCTCAGCGTCTGTTGGTTCTGCTTTAGCTGGTCTTTGCGGAAGTAGGTGAACTTGATTCCGAGGAGCACGCTTGTGGTCACCGTGTGTGGGAAGGGATTGGGCAGGTTCGCGGTCGTGCTGCGCCAGCAGCTCCGCTGGAAGCTCTTCCCGCCGAGGAAATTCTCCACGCTCGGCGCCTTGACCGCGTATGTGTCGACGCTCTCGAGTACGTTCTCTCCGAGGAAGGAGCAGGCGAAAGAGATTCTGTGCGGTGTATCGACGATCAGCGCCCGGTCGTAGCCGCCCACGTTGCGAGCAGCATGGATGAGCGAGCCGCGCGACGCGACCCGCTGGAAGTTGTCGCTTCCGACTCGCGCCGAACTTTCCTTCCCACCGCCGCAGCTCTTGTGCTTGGGCGGCAGCGGCTTGTTCAAGATGATGTCGTACTCGGAGCGGCTCGACGAGCCCGCTTGCGCCATCGCGAAGTCGCCCACGACGGCGACACCTTTGCCGGTATACGCCGCCACGAAGCGGGTGGTCCAGTCCCATCTACCGCTCGCCGAGCCCTTCCACTGGCTCGACGCCGTACCCTGGTACTCGTCTCTGTACGACCCCTGCACGTCGATCGAGACCCTGAAGCAGCAGCGGACTGGCGCACTCGGCGCGCGGCTCCTGCCGAGAGCTGGCGTCGCCCCGGCGGCGACGAGGACGATCGCGACCGCCAGCGAGAGCGTGAGGCTCCTTCTCATCTAGCGTACGACCGCAGGACTCGTTGCCTTGAACGGCCCGAGTGTGGCGAGCACCCGGTAGCTTTCCGCCCCACGCCGACCTGCACCTTCTCCACCCCGCCGCCGCCCGAGGCCGTAGAGCAAACCACGGCGGCAAGCACGAGCGCGCCAACCACCGGTCGGGGACAGCCGCGTCAGCATAGTGCTAGATGCTACAGCCTCCTCACCTTGACCCTTCAAGCCAATGTGGGGTTAAGCGCCTGGAGTACCTGGCGCTCGCGGTGGAGCCCATGAAGACGCTCTGCGGACTCGTGGCGACGGCAAAGAAAGGCTGGTCTGAATTGCGCCGACAGCGGGAAGCTCGGCAAGTGGATGCAGACATCGCCGCCGCGACCGACACGGCGGGCGCGGCACACGACCGCTCGCCGCGAGCACGACGGTTAGGGAGGGGGGAACATGGGGGGAACCGGCCGTTCCCCCCATGAAGCGAGCGCGCGCAAGCGGCGAGCGTCAGCGGCGAGCGTTGGCGCGGCGCCACTCCGGGATGCCTCGCACGATGAACAGGCGCTCCCCGGGCTTGACCAGACCGAGCCGGCGCGCTCCCCGGACGAGGGTCGCGCCGCTCTGGATCTCGGTGAGCCGCGCCTCGAGCTGCCGCTTGCGAGTCTCCAGGACCCGTACTTCGGCAGTCCGCGCCCCGAGCGTCCGCTTTGTGTCGAGATACGCGTGGGTGGGCCGGTAGTAGAGGAGGCCGAGCAGGACGGCGACGCCGATCGCGACCCAGCGGGTCAGCTTGCGGCCGCGCCGGCGGCGGGAGTCTCGTGGACGGGGCACGGGCAACCCGTTTCGCCCCGTGGGGGGCCGACTCCTCCTGTGCGGGGTCATCTAGGATCGCTCCGTGGACGACCTCTCCGTTGTCGCCAGACAGCTGGGGCGCCCACCGCGCGCCTTTCGCCGAGCCGTTGTCCGCTGTCCGTTCGGCCGTCCGGCGGTGACCGAGCAGGAGCCCTACGATGCCTCCGGCGAGCCGTTTCCGACGACGTTCTACCTCACCTGCCCACACCTCGTCGCCGCCGTCTCCCGGATCGAGGCGGCCGGCGGGGTCGAGCGCTGGAGCCTCGCGGCAGCGGGCGACTCCGAGCTGAGCCGCAGCCTGGAGCGCACGACGATCGAGCAGCGGGAGCTTCGCCGCCGGCTCGCCGACGGACTCGAAGGCGCCGACGGCGGCGCCTCGCTCGCTCTCGGCATCGGCGGCTCGCGCGGAGGAGGAAGCCTCAAGTGTCTCCACGCGCACGTCGCCTACGCGCTCGCGCGGCCCGGATATCTCCTCGGCGAACGCATCCTCGCCGAGGTCGGCCCGCTCTGGCCGGCGGAGAGCTGCTGTAGCGCGGGCTAACATCGAGCCTGTGTTGACCGCCCTCGAGCTTGCCCGCCAGGAGTGGGCCGAAGGGCATCGCCGAATCGAATGCGAACGGGCGAACGCAGCGCGCTACCGGCAGCTGCACGCTCAGGTCGACGCGGTCGTCGAGCAGCTGCGGCGGCGCATCGGGACCGTCTTCACACTGAGCGAGCTCTTCGCCGAATACCGTCGAGCGGAGTCGTGGGCCGGCGACGCGCTGGCCGATCTGCCTCCCTCGTCACTGTGGCTGTCGGGCATGACTGCCGCAACTGACGCGGCGTTCCACTTCTATGCGCGGGGCGCGCAGGACTACCAGCCCTGAGCACGCCGCCGTCACAGAGGCGCAGCCGGCGTCCACGCAAGCGCCGGACGGGGCTCCGGTTCTTGCTGCTGTGTGCCGGCCTCGCAGTGGTCTTCGGCGTCGGGCTCGCGCTCGGCAAGTCGCTGGACGACGGCAATCCGTCCCCGGCCCGGACGCAGACCTCGGTTCGCACCCTGAGACCGCTTAGTCTGCCGCCGGCAGCCGTGACGGTCACGGTCACCGTCACCCGGTAGACGCACGTCCGACGGTCAGAGCTCCTCGCCGGCTCTCAGCATCCCGGCGACGATCACGGCGAGGCCGGAGAGCAGCGCAATCCAGATCCCGATCGAGCGGCCGCTCGTTCCCGCGAACGTGTCCGGGATGGAGATCAACCGGATCAGAACGAGGACTGTGCCGAGCGACCCGAGCGCGACGATGACCAGGCTCTCGGGCACGTTGGGCGGCAACTCGACACCCGCCTCGCGGAGGACTGCCAGCGCGACGACGGCCAGCCCGATGAAGAACACCGCCTTCCCGATCGCGCCGGTGTGCCATCCGGTGACGGCCAGGGTCGGCCCCTCGATCGACGTCCCCGCATACCAGGACATGAACGAGGAGAGCATCAGCACCAGGCCCGCGATCCAGGAGATCCGCTCGCCCGCACTCCAGATTCCGGCCGCCGGCCGCACCTGCGGCGGCGGGCGGCGAACCGGGACCGGGCGCCGTGCCTCCGGCTCGTCGAGCTCCGGCTCGTCGAAGTCGAAGAGGTCAGGGGTTTCCATTGCCGGAAGTATGGGCATCTTCGCCGACGTCGGCATCTTCATCCGATCAGCGGGGCAGGGCTACTCGGCTCAGGCTGCCTGATGCCGCCGTGCCGAGCCTTTCAAATGCCGAAGATCCGGGCGATCTCGGTCCAGACCGTGACCGCGACGACCAGACAGGCAAGGAGCAGGAGGCCCAGGACGGCCCAGAAGCGAAGCTGCGCCCTGCGGGTCGCGCGCCGGTGCTCGACCCTCGCATGGCGCTTCGCGCGGTAGAAGTGGTAGGCGCGGTTGGCCGCAGCCGGATCGATCGGAGAAGCCTCGACGCGCGGCCGGCGGCGCTGTGCTGGCTCGGCCATCGACGGAAAGTCTAAAGAGAATTCCGCGAGCTCATGCCGTTCACCCTGCAGGCGAGATACGTTTTCGGCGTGGTCAGATGATCCCAGCCAGTCGTGCGTCCCCGTCGGCGGTCTGGGGAAGGTGAGACTCCGATCAGACGGCCGGCCGCTTCGGATCGGCCACAAGGGCGCCGCCGCCCTCGAGCCCGAGAACACGCTGCGATCGCTACGCCGTGCGGTCGAGCTCGGCTGCGACGTGGTCGAGTTCGACGTCCTCGACCTCGCCGACGGCACACTGGTGCTCGCGCACTCTGACGATCTGACGGAGGTCAGTCACGGCCTCGCATCGGGTCGTGTGCGCACCCGGACGCTGGCGGAGCTGCTGGAGGTCGCGCCAGAGCTGCCGACGCTGGATGAGGCGCTCGAGCTGCTCGGCGCCCTCGAGGTCGGGCTGCACGTCGACCTGAAGCTGGTCGGCTACGAGGCTGAAACCGCTGAGGCGATCCGCCGTCACGGCCTCGTCGAGCGCACCGTGGTCAGCTCGTGTCACCCGCAGAGCCTGCACGCTCTGGCGGCTGTCGAGCCCGGGCTCGCGCGCGGCCTCACGTACCCGTTCGATCGGCGCGGCGTCTCGCGTCGGAGGCTGCTGGCGCCCGTTGCCCTGGCCGGTCTGCTGGGTCTGAGGCTGACCCTGGCTCGGCGAATCGGGAGAATGCTCGAGCGAGCCGAGGCGTCGGCCGCGATGCTCCATCACCTGGTCGTGTCTCGCGCGGCGGTCGACCGAGCTCACGCGCACGGCGCTGCGGTCTTCGCCTGGACGGTCGACGATGCTCGGGCGCTGGAGCGGGTCACGACCGCCGGGGTGGACGGCGTGATCACGAACGATCCCCGTATCTTCGCGGGCTACACTCCTGAGCGGTGAGACGCGCCCTCGGAATCGGGACGGTTGCTCTTGCGATTGCCGGCGCGGGCGTGCTCGCCGCTCTCGTTCCAGCCGGCGCGGCCCAGTCGCCGCCGCCGTCCGGGACCACGACGGCATCGACCGAGACGGCGAGCACGACCACGGTTCCCGAGTCGACGACCGCCGCCACGACGACGACAGCCCCTCCGAGCCCGAAACCGAACCCCAAGCCGAAGCCGAAGCCGAAGCCGAAGCCACGCCCGAAGCCGAAGCCGGCGCCGATCCGGCTGCCGCGCGGCGTGACGATCGGCGGAATCCACGTCGGCGGCCTCTCTCCGACCGCCGCCTTCGCCGTCGTCCGGGAGGCGTTCAGTTCCGAGCTCGTCCTGACGCTCGGCGCGCACAAGGTGACGGTCAGGCCGGCCGCCCTGGGCGCCGTCGCCTATGCGAAGACGGCGGTCGCGCGGGCATCCGGCGCGAAGCCCGGATCCGCCGTCCGGCTCGGCGTTCACGTCGACGGCGGGCCGGTGCGACGGCTCGTCGAGTCGCTCGGCAAGCGCTTCGACCGCGACCCGGTCGACTCGAAACTGCTGCTCCGCAACCTCGTGCCGTTCGTGACGAAAGGAGCGCCGGGCAAGCAGCTCGATCGCAAGGGCGCGCTCACGGCGATTGTGCGCGCGCTGGCCGAGAACCGCCGAACGGGCATCACGCTCCCGTATAAGGACACGCCGCAGGCGGTCAGCCGTTCGACGTTCGGCCCGGTGATCGTCATCCGCCGCACCTCGAACAAGCTCCTGCTCTACAAGGGCATGAAGCCCTGGCGCACCTTCACCGTCGCAACCGGCCAGGCGATCTACCCGACCCCGCTCGGCCGTTTCGAGATCCAGGTCCGGTGGAAGGATCCGTGGTGGTACCCGCCCAACTCCCCGTGGGCGCAGGGCGCGAAGCCGATCCCGCCCGGCCCCGGCAATCCGCTCGGCACGCGCTGGATGGGGATCTCGTCCCCCGGCGTCGGCATCCACGGCACGCCGGATCCGGCCTCGCTCGGCTACTCGGCGTCGCACGGCTGCATCCGCATGGCGATTCCGGAGGCGGAGTGGCTCTTCGACCACGTCGAGATCGGGACGCCGGTCTACATCGTTCCTGCGTAGCGTGCCCGCACGGCTCAGGATCGGTCTGCAGGCCGTGACCGTCGCCGCTGTCGCGGCACTCCTCGGGCTCCTGATCTGGAAGGTCGTCCATCAGAACAAGGGGGTGGCGGCCCAGCTCGGCAACGGACGGACACCACCGGCGCCGCATTTCGACCTGACGCGGCTCGACGAGAAGGGCAAGCTCTCGCTTGCATCGCTGCGCGGGAAGGTGATCGTGCTCAACTTCTGGGCGTCGTGGTGTGCCCCCTGCAAGTCCGAAGCGCCGCGGCTCGAGGCCGCCTGGAGGCGCTACCGCGCGCGAGGGGTGGTCGTGGTCGGTGTGGACGCCCAGGACTTCTCCGGGGACGCACGGCGCTTCGTCAGCCGCTTCAAGCTCACCTATCCGAACGTGCACGACGGGCCCGGGAACGTGCTGCCGAAGTACGGGGTGACAGGCTTTCCGGAGACGTACTTCGTCGGCCGTGACGGCCGCCTCGTCGGCGACCGCGTCCAGGGTGAGATCAGCGAGCAGCAGCTCGTTTCGGGCATCGAGCGCGCGCTCGAGTCGTGAGAGCGCTCCTCGCGCTGGCGCTCGCGCTCGTGCTGGTCGCGCCGGCGGCGGCGAGCGAGCGGCACCCGACCCTCGGAGAGCTCGAGGGCGAGGTGATGTGCCCGACCTGCAAGACGACCATCGACCAGTCGACGGCACCGATCGCCGCTCGGATCCGGCAGTTCATCTCGACTCGGATCTCCGCGGGCGACACGAAGAGCGAGATCAAGCGCAAGCTGGTGGCCCAGTTCGGGCCTGCGGTACTCGCGGAGCCGTCGAAACACGGACTCAACTTGCTCGCCTGGGTGCTCCCGTTTGCCGGGCTTGGCCTCGGCGCGGTTGCGCTCGGCGGGCTGGCGTGGCGTTGGTCGCGACGGCGCGACCCGGCCGTCGCTGCGGCTGGCGCGGCGACGCTCGACCCCGCTCTGGAGCGCCGGGTCGACGACGAGCTCGCCCGGTTCGATGGCTAGACAGCTCCCGATCGCGTTCGCGTTCGGGTTCATCTCCGTCGTCACTCCATGTGTGCTGCCCCTGGTACCCGGCTACCTATCGGCGATCTCGGCGGTGGAGGCCGGCCGGCTCGGCGAACGGGGGACGGCGAAGCGCGTCGTGCTCGCGAGCCTCCCGTTCATCCTCGGCTTCACCGTCGTCTTCGTCGTCCTCGGCGCGGGGGCGGCCGCCGTCGGCAGCCTGCTGGACGCGCGGGTGCAGCGCGAGTTCGCGGGGTTTCTGCTGATCGTGATCGGGCTCGGCTTCATCGGGCTCATACCCTGGCCCGATCACGCGATCGCGCCGGGCCTGCTGACCCGCGCCCGCGGCTCCAAGATGCTGCTCGGCGCGGCGTTCGCGGTCTGCGCGGCGCCGTGCGTCGGCGCGGTGCTCGCGTCGATCCTCGTCCTCGCGGGAAGCGCCGGTGCGGTCATCCGCGGCGTCGTGCTCCTGTCCGCCTACTCGCTCGGGCTCGGCGCTGCGTTCCTGCTCGCCGGCGTCGCGTTCACGAGGGCAATGACCGCGTTTCGCTGGGTGCGCAACCGCTACCGGATCCTTCAGGTCGCGGGTGGGGCGATGCTCGTCGCGCTCGGGCTTCTACTGTTCTTCGAGCGGTACTGGTGGCTTCAGGTCTTCCTCAACCGGGTCCTGGAGCGGGTCGGGCTCGACCGGATCTAGAGCGAGTTCACCCCGACCGGCTCGCTCGGACGCGGTCGCGACCTGCGCCAGCAGACCGGCGACGTCCAGGCCCCGGTGTGCCGGCGCATATGGCCCGAGCCGCCGCGCAGCCTTCTCGAGTTGCCGCACGCAGCCGTAGCGGTTGCCGCGGCCCGCCTGGTACCACGCAACCGCGACGTGCACGAGTCCCTGGAGGAAGTCGCGCTCCTCGGGCGGGGCGGCTCGCCAGGCCGTCTCCAACTCCTCGTGGGCCTCGAAGTAGCGGCCGGCCCCGATCAGTGCGAGCCCCAGATCGAGCGGAGAATCACTCACGGCGCGAGGCTACGCCCTCCTTCCGAGCCCGGTGCTAGGGTCCCTGACCGTGGCGACGATCCTGCTTGTTGGGGTCGATCTCTTCTTCCGGGGCAAACTGGACGTGCTGCTCGCGGGCCACCACCTCGTGACCACAGACACGATCGCGGAGCCCGAGCTCGTGCTGGTCGACATCTCCCGGGTCGAGCCCGAGGAAGTCGCCGAGTCGTACCCGGACATCCCGATCGTCGGCTTTTCCGGTCACACCGACACGACAGGATTGCGTCGCGCGCACGCCGCGGGGTTCGACCAAGTGCTTGCGCGCTCGGCGCTCCAGGAGCGAGCAGCTGAAGTAGTCGCGGAACTCCTCGGCTGGGTAGAGTTAGCGCTCCGTGACCTACATCATCTCGGAGCCCTGCATCGACATCAAAGATCGCTCGTGCGTGGACGTCTGCCCGGTCGACTGCATCCACGAGTTCGAGCGAATTCTCGTCATCGATCCGGAGGAGTGCATCGACTGCTTCGCTCCCGGGGAGCAACTCCTCACGACCTACGGCATCCGCACGTTCGCGGAGCTCGAGAACCAGCCGTGCCGCGTCCTCACCGACTCCGGGTTCAAGCCCGCCGTCGTGAAGAGGTTCAGGCGCAAGCCCCTCGTGCGGGTAGAGCTCGCTCCGGCTTTCGAGGAGAGAGATCGCTACGGAGGTACACGTCTGACCACCCGGAACAGCTCGAGATTCCGGCGGACGATCTGGGCGACGCCGACTCATGGGTGGCTCCTCGTGGACGGCGAGAAGACGAGCTCGCTGGCAGCCGGACAGTTCGTCCCATCCATGCGGGTCGCACCGAAGCGCGACTCCGAGGCGTATCGCCTGGGTGTTCTGCACGGGCTCGTCTTCGGCGACGGAACCTGGAACAAGCAGGAGATCCGCTCGGGCGAGCACCTCCACTACGTCCAGCTCTACGGCGATCGCGTCGCGAGATTCAAGGACTTCTTCGACCAGGTCAACTTCTCGCCGTGCCTGGACGTCCATCCTGGGTACGTCGGGACGGGCGTCGTGCGCGCGGGCGCGAACTTGAAGAGCGCGCTCCCCGAGACAGCCGACCCGGAGTACATCGCCGGCTTCGCCGACGGCTGGCTGGCCGCCGATGGTGACCCGGTCAAGGCGGGCTCCTGGCGCCTACGCTCGACCGACCACGAGGCACTGGCCTGGCTCGAGCAGGCGGCACCGTACGCCGGCTTCGTCGTCGTCGGCTCAGGCGAGGAGGGAAGTCGCGAGACGAACTTCGGTGTCCGCAGCCGCCCGATCCGCTGGCTGTACCTGGCGACCCGCGAGACGTCCTGGCGCGTGATGAGCGTCGAGCCGCAGGAGGCCGACGAGGAGGAGACGTTCTGCGCCGTCGTCCCCGGCAAGCACGCGTTCACGCTCGCCGGCGGGATCTACACGAGGAACTGCGGTGCGTGCGAGCCGGAGTGCCCGGTCGAGGCGATCTTCCCCGAGGATGCCCTGCCCGAGAAGTGGGAGCCGTTCGTGAAGATCAACTACGCGTTCGGGGACGCGGACGAGATCAACCGGCTCACGAACGAGTACGCGACCGAGCACAACGTCCAGAACCCGCCGCTCGAATAGTTGGATCGAACCGAATTCCCGCCTCGAGCGAATCAGGGCGAAGGGCATGGAATGACGAACGAGCATCTGCATGAGCTCACGGCCGCCTATGCGCTCGATGCGCTGGACGCCGGCGAGCGCCACGACTTCGAAGCGCACCTGCCGGAGTGCGAGCAGTGCCGTGCCGAGCTCGCCGCGCTGAGGGAGACGGTCGGTACGCTGGCCCTCGCCGCCGAGGGGCCGGCACCGCCGGCGGCGCTCCGCGACCGGATCCTCGTCGCGGCCCGCGAGGAGCCTCCGAACGTGATTGCGCTGCGACCGCGGCGAACGCGCTTGTACGCAGGATCCGCCCTCGCTGCCGTCGCCTGTGCAGCGCTGGCGATCGGCCTCTGGGCCGGGCTCTCGGGCGGGAACGGCCCGACCCGGGTCGCCCTACGCGGCGCGAACGGCACCCTGGTGGTGCACTCGTCGGGAAGAGCCGAGCTCTCGGTCTCGGACCTCGCCGCCGCTCCGGCCGGGAAGGCGTACGAGATCTGGGTGCTCCGGAACGGCACGGTTCTCCCCGCAGGGTTGTTCCGGGGCGGCG
This sequence comes from uncultured Actinomycetes bacterium, assembly GCA_963764565.1. Classification (GTDB taxonomy): domain Bacteria; phylum Actinomycetota; class Thermoleophilia; order Gaiellales; family Gaiellaceae; genus DATBLE01. The sequence continues at coordinate 25,850 of CAVXTD010000022.1, read as the reverse complement.
AGGGCAGATCGGTCGTCTCGCTCACACGCCCGGTCGGGGCCGGCGCGCTGGTCGCGGTTACGTTGGAGCGGGCCGCCGGCGTGAACAAGCCGACGTCGAAGGTGCTCTTCACCGCCCGGCTCTCCGCGTAGGAACAACCGGCTTTTCGTCACCCGTCGGCCGCCTCAGGCAGACCGGGCGGTAGTCTGAAGGCGATGAAGCCGACCTCGCTCGACCACGTCGCGCTCTGGGTTGCGGACCGCGACCAGATCGCCGCCTTCGCGACCGCGCACCTGGGGATGCACGTGATCGAGCGAACCGACCGCTTCACGCTCGTCGGCTCAGACGCGCGCCGGGGCAAGCTGACGCTGTTCGCGGCGGACGGGCCGAGGGAGCGAGGAGCGCTGGCGCACGTCGGGCTCCGCGTGGCCGATCTGGCCGCGGCCAGAGAGTCACTGCCGCCGGGCACGCCCGAGGTCTTCGACGCCGGCGAGGGCCTGCTCGTCACCCTGGTCGAGGGCGAGACCGACGTCGAGTACGACCTCGACCACATCGCACTGCTCTCGCCCGATCCAGAGGCGGCCGCCCGCGAGTGGTTGCGCTACGGCTTCTCGCCGGCCGGCGCCGCGCGAGTCGAGGCGGGCGGAGCGTTTCTCGAGCTGCGCGAAGGGGACCCGGGCAAGCCGGAGCGGCCGCTCCTCAACCACATCGGCGTCCTCGTCGACGAGGCTGCGCCGGCGCAACAGCTCGGCGTCGAGGTGGCGGACGTGATCGACGCCCCGAACACGTTCGCGGTCTTCGTCTGGGGGCCCGACCGCGTCAAGCTCGAGTACGTCGAGCACAAGCCCACCTTTTCTTTGAGGTGAGTTCCCATCGAAATGAAGCACGGGCTCTCTGCGTCCTAGCCTCGCAGGCGCCCATCGCACCCAGTCAGCGCGTGATCAGTCCGAAGTGAACTCGCTGACCTGATCACCGTCGCCGGAGCGGGCATGGCAGGGCTGGTCGCCGCCGCGCGCGCCCGGGAGCTGGGCGCCGACATCACAGTTCTGGAGAAGGGCGATCGGCCCGGTGGCTCGATGCTGCTCTCCAGCGGAGTCGTCTGGCGCTACCGCGACTTCGACGAGTTCCGCCGCCAGTGCCCCCGCGGAGACCCCGCCCTCCAGCGGCTGGTCTGGGAGCGGCTCGACGACGCCCTCGATTGGCTCGTGCGGCTGGGGGCACCGGTGACCGAGCCCGAGACCGGGAACCCGCTTACCGTCGGTCGGCGGTTCGACACCCGCGGGCTGACGGAGACGCTCGTACGTGCGGCCGGCGAGATCGAGCTTTGCTGCGCCGGACCCTCCCCACGAGGGACCGCTGATCCTCGCGACCGGCGGCTTTCAGGCGTCGCCGGAGCTCGTCGCGCTCCACGTGAAGCCCGCCGCTCCGCTCTCGTTGCGCGCGAACCCCTGGAGTGCGGGCGACGGCCTGCGCGCCGGGCTCGCCCGCGGCGGCTCACTCTCTGCCGGAATGAGCGAGTTCTACGGCCGCAACATGGCCGACCGCGAGTGGGGAGAAGCCGACTTCGTCCCGCTCGCGCAGCTGTACGGCCGCTTCGCGCTGGTCGTGGACGCAAGCGGCTTCCCGTTCTTCTCGCGGCCCGGTCTCGTGGTCGGAGAACGATCTCGTCCAGGCGACCGCGCGCCGCCCCGGGGCGCTGGCCTGGTACCTGCTCACCGAGCGGGCGCTGGACGAGCGAGTGGGCGACCGCAGCGTGCGCGAGCTGGTCGAGTCGTCCGGGACCGCCGTCCCCGCGGCCGAGCTTCCCTTCGATGCGCCGGAGGGCTCGGTCGTCGGGGTGCGCGTCCGTGCCTCGATCACGCACACGATCGGAGGCCTCGTGGTCGACGAGCGCGCTCGGGTCGTCGGTGCGGAGGGGCTATGGGCGGCAGGCGTGGACGCCGGCGGAGTCTCGACGGGCGGCTACGCGAGCGGTCTCGCGCAGGCGCTGGTACTGGGTCTCGCGGCGGCCGAAGACGCGGCCGGTCAGTAGCGGTCGAGCTCGCGCAGGCGGTCGTCGCTGATGCCGAAGTGGTGCGCGATCTCGTGGAGGACGACGCGGCGGATCTCCTGCTGGAGTTGCGCCGGGTCGTCCGGCGAGCGTCGCTCGAGCGGTCCCCGGAAGATGGTGATCTTGTCCGGCGGTATCCCCGCGTACGTGCTTCCTCTTCTCGTCAGGGGCAGGCCCTGGTAGAGGCCAAGCAGCGGAAGCCCCTCGGGCGGCTCGTCCTCGACCACGACTGCGACGTTGGACATGAACTCGCGCAGCTCCGCGGGTAGCGAGTCGATCGCCTCTTCCACGTGCTGCTCGAACTCGTCCACACGCTGAGCCTAGCGGCGGCAGGGGTAGACTCCTCCGCACGATGGGACGCGGATCGAGGCCGATCAGGCGCTGGCGGAACGACCGGCAGCGCAAGAAGAAGGAACGCGCGAAGAAGAACGCCGCGCCGCCGCGCGCCTCGAAGCGGTAGCCCGCCTACTGCGCAGGCTGGACGTAGGCGCACCGCCGCTCGTCGCCGGGCAGCGGCGAAGTGGCGACCTTCGTCACCGTCATCTGCGTCCCGTCCTCTTCGACCCGGTCGCCGACCGCCGGCGGCTCGCCCTCCCGCTCCCTGAGTTCGTAGCCGCTCGGCTTCCCGACGAAGAGCAGAAACGCCATCGCGGCCGCGATCCTATCCTCGGACTGCGTAGTCGGGGAGCGAGACGACCACCGCAGTTCCCGTCTCGGTCCGGTCGATCCGCACGCTGCCGCTCAACGGCTGCACCCGCTCCTGGAACGCCTCGACTCCACTCCGGCGGCGCTCGAGACGCCCGTCGTCGGCCACGGTGAGCGTCGCTCCGCCGTCCGGAAGGCCGGCGACGGTGACGGCGACCGCGCCCGGCTTCCGACCGGCAGCCTGGCTCAGCGCCTCGCGGATCAGCTGATAGAGCGCGACCTGGGCGCGTTCGGCAAGCGCTTCGCCGGCCGAGACGTCGACCTCGACCTCGACCGACTCGTCGAGCGCCAGGCGGTCGGCCAGCGCTTGCACGGCCGCGCCGAAGCCCTCGTCGCGAAGGACGATCGGCTCGAGGTTGAACGAGAGATCGCGTAACGACTGGATCGTCTCGCGCTGGCGGGCGAGTGCAGTCGAGAGCACCTGCCGTGCCTCGTCCGGGCGGCCCTCCTCGATCGCGTGGCCGACCGCGTCGAGCATCAGCGCGATCCCGGAGAGCGACTGCACCGCTCCGTCGTGGAGGAACAGCGCCAGGCGCCGGCGTTCGTCCTGCTCGGCGACCACGAGTTGCTCGAACAGTTGGATCCGGTCGCGTTCCTCGCGCCGGCGATCACCCTGCCTGCGTTCGACGGGGGCAGGTCCGTCAGTCAATGATCGACTCGCGAAGCGCGATTGCCACCGCCTGCGTCCGCGTGTCGGCCTCGAGCTTCGTGAGGATGTGACGCACGTGGCTCTTGACGGTCTCCTGGCTGATGAAGAGCTTGGTCGCGACGTTCGCATTCGACATCCCGTCGGCGAGGAGCTGGAGAATCTCCCGCTCGCGGGTGGTGAGCATGTCGGTCTGGTTCTTGCCGCTGATCAGCGCCGGTGTCAGCGCGGGATCGACATACTCGCCACCGTTTCCGATCCGGTCGATCGCCCGGAGCAGGTCGTCGTGGGGCGCCTCCTTGAGGATGTATCCCTTCGCTCCCGAGTCGAGGGCGCGATCGAGCAGCGCGCGCTCGCTGAAGGCGGTGAAGATCAGGACCGCCGTTCCCGGAGTCTGCTTCATGATCTGCTGAGTCGCTTCCAGCCCGTCCATGCCGGGCATGCGGACGTCCATGATCACGACGTTCGGCTTGCGACGCTCGACGAGGGCGACCGCCGACTCGCCGTCCGCGGCCTCGCCGATCACGCGGATGTGCGGTGCGCGCGAGAGCGAGAGGCGGAGTCCCTCGCGGACGACCTCGTGGTCGTCGACGATCAAGCAGGTGATCTCGTCGGGCATGCGCGCCGATCATAGTTCGAAGGGCAACAGCAGTTGCTCCGCCCGCGGCGCCGGCTCGAGCTTGATCGTTCGCCGGTCACGGATTCCGTGACGGCGGCGCAGGTCGGCGACCGCCGTGCGCACCGGCTCGGTCTGGGCCTTCGGCAGATAGGACTGGGAGCGGTAGAGCCGCTCGTAGCGTTCGAGCTCCTCGGGCCAGTCGCTTGCGAGCGCCTCGAGAAAGTGCTCGCGGGTTCCGGGCTTGAGATGGAGGAGGTTGGCCCACAGGCTCGTCGCTCCTGCCTCTCTGGCGGCACGGACGACGGCCTCGAGTTGCTCGGGAGCATCGGAGATGCCGGGCAGGACCGGCGCCATCCCCACGCCCGCCTTGACGCCCGCCTCGACGAGCCTCCGCACCGCATCGAGCCGTCGCTGGGGAGGAGGGGTTCCAGGTTCGGTCAACCTCCAGACCTGCTCGTCGAGGGTCGGGACGGAGAAGACGACGCCGACGTCGGCGCGCCGGGCAGCCTCGACCAGGACGTCGAGGTCGCGCACGATCATCGGGCTGCGCGTGATCAGGCTGAACGGGTTCGACGCGTCGGCGAGGGCCTCGAGGCAGGCGCGCGTCAGCTTGTAGCGGCCCTCCGCCGGTTGGTACGGGTCGGTGGCGGCGCCGATCACGACCGTCTCGCCGCGCCAGGACGGTCTCGCCAGCTCGGCCCGCAGCACCTGCGCGACGTTGACCTTGACCCTGATCGAGCGGCCGTAGCGGCCGTCGGCGGGCCGGTCTGCCCGCAGCTCGAACGCGCGGACGTAGCAGAAGGTGCAGCGGTGCGCGCAGCCCATGTACGGATTGAGCGACCAGCCGAACCCCATGCCCTTGACGCGGTTCAGCGCGGTGCGGCAGGGCTCTTCGCGGTATTCGACCAACGCCCGTCAGTATAGAACATATGTTCGTGTCGGAAAGCCTGTTGAATGGCGCGATGCAACTGTCCGCGATCGCCGACGACCTCCTGCGCGTCACCTACCCGATGCCGATGCGCCCCGGACACGTCCACGGCTATCTGCTGCCGGTGGCCGACGGCTACCTGCTCGTCGACACGGGGCTTGGCCTCCCGGACCTGGTCGAGCGCTGGCAGGAGCTTCTCCCGGAGCTCGGGCGCCCGATCGCCGGGATCGTGATCACCCACTTCCACCCCGATCACGTCGGCGGGGCTGCGGACGCCGCTGCGGTGACCGGGGCTCCGGTCCACCAGGGCGAGCTCGACTACGAGCAATGTGCCAAGGTGTGGGGCGCCGACGACTGGGCGCCTCGGATCGCCGACTGGTTCCACCGGCACGGAGCCCCGCCCGAAGCGACCGAGCAGCTGCTCGAGGCGGGCAGCGTCTACCGTCCGCTCATTCGCTTCGCGCCTGATCCGCGGCTCCTCCGGGAGGGGGACGAGGTCGCCGGATGGCGTGTCGCGGAGTTTCCCGGCCACGCGGACGGGCACATCTGCCTGCTGAAGGGCGACCTGATGATCGCCGGCGACCACTTGCTCCCCCGGATCACGCCGGCCGTCGGCCTCTACCCCGAGTCCCGGCCGGATCCGCTCGGCGACTACATCGCCTCTCTCGAACGGGTGGTCGAGCTCGGCCCGCGCCTTGCGCTCCCGGGCCACGGCGATCCGATCGCCGACCCGGCCGGCCGCGCCCGCGAGATCGTGCAACACCACCGCGATCGGCTCGATGACACCGTAGCCGCGCTCGCCGCTGAGCCGAGAACGGGCTACGAGCTCTCCCACCTGCTCTTCCCGGACGACCACGGCCCGAGCCAACGGCGCTTCGCCGTCGCAGAGACCCTTTCCCACCTCGAGCGGCTCGTCGTCGAAGGGCGCGCCGCGCGCGGGAGTGACGACGGATCCGTGACCTATACTCACGCGTAGCTTCCTTGGAAAGCGACTTCCCTCCTAGTACCTGCGCCCCGGTGCCCGGGGCGGACGCATGACTCTCTTCCTCGAGCTGGTCGCGGTTGCGGCTCTCGTGCTGTTGAACGGCCTCTTCGTCGCGGCCGAGTACGCGCTCGTCACCGTTCGTCGCACCCGCATGCACGAGCTCGAGCAGCAGGGTCAACGCCGGGCGAGGCTCGTGCTGCGGATCACCGCCGGAGCCGCCGCGTTTCATCGCCGCGATGCAGCTCGGCGTCACCGTCACCTCGCTGGCGATCGGAGCTCTCGGCGAGCACGTCCTCACCAAGGCGTTCGACCCGCTGATGGCGACGGTGATCGCGGTTGCGCTCGCGCTGCTCGTGCTGACGTTCTTCCACGTGGTCGCCGGAGAGCTCGTGCCGAAGGGCATGGCGCTCGGCTACTCCGAGCGCACAGCGCTGTGGCTCTCGACGCCGGTGCGGGCGTTCTTCATCGTGTTCAAGCCGCTGATCTGGTTCCTGCAACGATCGAGCGACCTCACGCTGCGGGCGCTCGGGATGGAGCCGCCCGGTGCGGAGGGGGCTGTCTACTCGGAGGCCGAGCTGAAGATGCTGCTCGAGCGCTCGACGGTCGAGGGCGAGCTCGAGCAGGATGAGCAGGAGATGCTCTACAAAGTGTTCGACTTCGCGGACAAGGAGGCGGCGGACGTGATGGTGCCTCGCCCCGAGGTGGTCGCGCTGTCGGCCGACCTGCCGCCGGAGGAGTGTCTCCAGGCGGTCCTCGACTCGCCGTACACGCGCTACCCCGTCTACCGCGAGACGCCGGAGCACATCATCGGCGTCCTCCACCTCCGCGACCTGCTGATCGCGCTGAACGATCGCGGCCTGGCCAATGTCGAGGTCGAGGGGCTGCTGCGCCCGGCTCACATCGTCCCCGAGACGAAGGACATCGCCGCGCTGCTGAAGGAGTTCCGCCGGACGAACCAGCACATGGCCGTGGTCGTCGACGAGTACGGCGACATGGAGGGGATCGTCACGCTCGAGGACGTGCTCGAGGAGATCGTCGGCGAGATCGAGGACGAGTTCGACCTTCCCGACGAGTCGGTCGAGCGCATCGACGACCACCGAATCCGGATCGACGGCACGTTCCCGATCGACGACTTCAACGAAGAGTTCAAGACGTCGCTGCCGATCGAGGACTACCACACGATCGGCGGCTACGTCTTCGGGCAGCTCGGCCGCGCGCCGCAACAGGGCGACGAGCTCGCCGATGCCGATCTCCGCTTCAACGTGCTCGAGGTCGAAGGGACCCGGATCGAGCGCCTGGAGGTCGAGTTCCTGCCGACGATCGAGCAGGACGGGGCGGCAGCCGCAGAAGGCTAGAAGGTGCCGAAGCGGTCGTAGGCCTCGAGGGGCGAAACCCCGTCGCGGACCGCCGTCCGGATCTCGCTCTCGACGGCTGTTTTCGCCTCGGCCTCCTCGAGCACCTCGACGAGGACGAGGCCGGGCACGACGACGATCCCGTCCCAGTCGGCCACGACCCAGTCGCCCGGCGCGATGCGAACGCCGCCGATCACGACCGTGACATCGCCGTGGGCAAGCAGCTCCCAGCGGGGCACCGAGTCCTGCGGGGTCGTGTAGCGGGCGAAGACCGGGAAGTCCTCACGCAGGATGAAGTCGACGTCGCGGCAGCCGCCGTCGAGCACCGCGCCGGCACAGCCGCGTGCCTTGAGCGAAGTGACCGAGAGCTCGCCGATCTGCGAGCACTCGCGGTCGTTCGTCTGGTAGACGGCGACGTGGCCGGCCGGAACGGAGCCGAGCATTGCCAAGATCTTGCGGATCGACGAGTCGTACTCGTGCGCGGGGTGGGGGCGACCCTCGACCGGATAGGCCGGGCCGGCGAGGCGCGTGCCCGGCCGAAGCGGAGCGATCTCGGGGGGCAGCGTCTGGTGCAGGAGTCCGCGCCGGTCGAGGACGTCCGTGATCGCGCCGGTGTAGACGGCCGCGAAGCGCTGCGCCAGAGCTGCGAGCTCATCGTGAGACATCGTCCGCAATAGACTAGGCGCGTGAAGGCGGTCGTGATAGAGCGCCCGCACGAGGTCGTCTTCCGGGAGGTCGAGGCTCCGGTCTGCGGGCCCGGGGACGTGCTTGTGCGCAGCCGGCTCGCGGGCGTCTGCCGCACCGACCTCGAGGTGCTGGCGGGAGAGCTCGACCGCCGCTGGGTGCGCTATCCCTGCATCCCGGGCCACGAATGGAGCGGTGTCGTCGAGGCGGTCGGCGACAGTGTGCTGGATCTGGCGCCGGGCGACCGGGTCGTTTGCGAAGGCTTCTGCTACTGCGGAAGGTGCCGGCGCTGCTGGGCGCGCCGATCTCGATCCGGCTCGTCGATCTCGACGATCGTCACCCCTGCTTCCCGCGGAGCGATTCGAGGACGCGTTCAAGCTGATGGCCGACCGGGACGGCATCGTCGGGAAGGTGCTGCTGGAGCACCGAAACGTGACCGACCGCGCGGGTTTTCTTCGCCGTGCCGGAGCAGGGGCGGCCGGCATCTCACTCGCCCAGCTGCTCGGCCCCGCCGGTGCGCTTGCGGCAGACGGCGGCGGCGACTTCGCTGCGCATCCCCGCTGGCGCTTCGTCTTCGTCAGCCACGATACGGTCGATCCGCTGCTCGTTGCCACGCAGTTCGGCGCGCAGGACGCGGCGGCGCTCGTCAAGTGCTCGGTTCAATGGACCGGTTCGCCGCGCGGCGACCTGAAGGAGACGGTCGACGCGTTCCGCTCCGCGATCTCCGCGAAGGCCGACGGGATCGCGGTCTCGATTCTGGACCGGCGCTCGTTCGCGCCGGAGATCGCCGCCGCCGCGCGGGCGAAGATCCCGGTCGTCGCTTTCAACGTCGACGCGGGGCCGGGCAGGTTCCCCTATCGTCGGAGAGAATCCGCGTGTATCGGGCGCTCGGGTGGGCGCCGAGATCGCCCGCCTCGTCCCTCGCAAGCAGGTCTTGCTCTTCGTGCCCGAGCGCTCGAAGCCGGCCACCGCCGAGCGGCTCGAAGGGCTTCGAGCCGGGCTCCGGATCGGAGCCCAGGCACCGACGGCGACGGTCGTGCGGCTCGCGGCGGGCCCTCTGCGTGACCAGCAGGACGCGGTCGAGGCCGCGCTGGCCAGGCGCCCCGGTGTCAGGGGGCTTTTCGCGGTTGACGGCGCGGGCACGCTCGCCGTCGGTTCGGCGATCGAGCGCATGGGGTTGAGCAAGAAGGGTGTCCACGGCGGCGGGTACGACCTGCTGCCCGGCGACCTCGCGCTGGTGGCGGAGGGCCACCTCGACTTCGTCGTCGATCAGCAGCCCTATCTCCAGGGCTTCATGCCGGCCTTACAGCTGTTCCTGGCGAAGATCTCCGAAGGAACCGTCTTTCCGTGGGATGCGGAGACCTCCGTGCTGCTGCGCCGCGAGGACGTCGCAATCTTCCTCGCGACGAAGAGTCGCTTCGAGGGCAGCTCCAGCCGGCACGCGTTCCCGCTTCGCCGGGCGTAGATGCAGGGCAGGCGGCGCTGGCTCGTCCTCGGGGCGGGCACGTTCGTCCAGACGTCGCAGGCGGCGGTGTACTTCGGCCTGGCGGTTCTCGCTCCCGTGCTTCGCGATCGCTACCACCTGAGTCTGACGCAGATCGGGGTGCTGCTCGGCGGTGCCGGTGCCGGCGCCGTCCTCACTCTGCTTCCATGGGGCCTGCTCGCTGACCGGGTCGGCGAGCGGGCGACGGCGACGGTCGGTCTCCTCGGGGCGGCGGCCGGAATCTGCGGCGCGGCCTTCGCTCCGACCTTCGTTCTGCTCGTCGTCGTCCTCTCGGTCGCGAACGCGTTCGGCGCGAGCACGAACACGGCGACGGGCCGGGCGGTGACGAGCTGGTTCTCCAGGAGCGAGCGCGGGCTCGCGCTCGGGATCCGCCAGACGGCGATTCCGATCGGCGGCTTCTCGGCGGCTCTCGGCATGCCTCCGATCGCCGACCACTGGGGTTCGCGCGCCGCGCTGCTTACTCTCGCCGCCTTCTCGCTGCTCGCCGCGGGAACCGCACTCGTCTTCCTCGTCGAGGGGCCCCTGCGGGTACAGGCCGAGGATCCTGCCGATGCACTTCGCCACCCGCTGCGCAACCGGCGGATCTGGCGGCTGTCGCTCGGCAGCTCGGCGCTCGCGATGACCCAGGCCGCCGTAACCGGGTTCGTCGTTCTCTTCCTCGAGTCGGCTCGCGGCTTCTCGCACGGCGAGGCTGGGGCGGTGCTGGCGGGCATGAACGTGATCGGGGCGGCCGGTCGGCTCCTCGGCGGCCGGCTGTCAGACCGGTTGCAGAGCCGGGTGGGCTTGATGCGCCGGGTCGCGCTCGCGACGGGGATCACCCTGGGCGCCGCGGCGGGCCTGCTGGGCGCCAGCGTGTGGCTGGTCGTGCCTGCGCTTGTGGTGGGTGGGGGCCTGTCGATGTGCTGGAACGGGCTGTCGGTCGCGGCTGCGGTGGAGAGCGTCGGCCCGGGGCGAAGCGGGGCGGCGCTGGGGCTCCAGCAGACGCTGATCGCGGTGGCCGGGGTCGTCACGCCGCTCGTCTACGCCCCGCTGGTGGCCGGAACGTCGTGGCGGGTCGGCTTCGCCGCCGCGGCCGGGGTCGCGCTCCTGGGCCTCACCGTGCTGCGCCCCCTCGGTCGGTGAGATACTCGACGCATGGAACGTGTGCTGATGCTGGCCGGCGACGCCGTCGAGGACCTCGAGCTCTTCTTCATCCTCTACCGGCTGCGCGAGGCCGGGTTCGCGGTGGACATCGCCGCGCCGTCGCGGCGGACGCTGCGCACCGTCGTCCACGACTTCGAGCCCGACTCCGACGCCTACGTCGAGAAGCCGGGCCGGCGGGTCGAGCCGGACTTCTCCTTCTCGGAGGTCGAGCCCGAGCGCTATGCCGCGCTGGTCATCCCGGGCGGTCGCGCGCCCGAGTACATCAGGGTCGATCCCGACGTGCGCCGGATCGTCGCGCACTTCTTCGACAACGACCTGCCGGTCGGAACGCTCTGCCACGGCCCGCAGGTGCCCGCTGCGCTCGGCTACCTCAAGGGGCGGAAGAGCTCCGGGTTCCCGCCGCTCGGCCCCGACATCGAGGCCGCCGGCGGCACCTACGTCGAAGGGGCCGACGTGGTGGACGGCAACATGGTCTCGTGCCGCGGCTGGGGTGATCTCGCCGAGTGGTCCCGCGCGTTCGTCGCCGTGCTTCAGGGCGCGGCAGTCACGGTCTAGTCGGCGAGCGCTCGCGCCAGCGCCTCGCGCCCGCCGGCGAGCACCGGCTCGCCGTGCGTGACCAGCACGCGCTCGATCGGCAGCTCGAGCAGCGGGCTCAGCCGCTCGATCGCCTCGGCCCAGCGCGCCTCACCGATCCAGGTGCGGGGCAGGCACACCTCTCCGTCGCGGCTGATGATCACGTCTCCGGTCACGATCGCCCGGTGTTCCGGGATCCAGAAGACCAGCTCCTCGATCGCTTCGGCCCCGATCTCGACGCCGCCGGGAAGCTCACCGACTGTGCCCTCGTAGCGCTCGGCGAGCTGCTGCGCGCTGCGCGCGTGTGCGTCCACCGTCAACAGGACGCGTACGGGCTTCCCTGCTCGTTCGACGTCGCGGTCGAGCGCCTCGTAGAAGCGTTCCGGATCCTCCATCGGGACGAGCGGGTCGAACAGGACGACTGCATCGGGCCCCTCGTAGTACACACACCCGACCTCCTGCTCCCAGCCGTCGGCCCCGCCGTCTGCGGGCGTCCAGGCCGGGTGCCTTCCCGTCCACCACCAGAGCCCGGCTGCGATCTCGCGCACCTGCATGTCGCCTATCCTGGCAGGGTAGGGGGTCTCGGAAGGAGACAATCCGCTTCGGGGCTGGTTGCGTACGAGCAGGCATGAAACGATTACTCGCACTGCTCATCGCCGCCGCGGTCGCGCTCGCCGTGACCTCGGCTGCGACCCCGATGGCGCCCGTGAAGCTGACCGGCACCGTCGGCCCCGGCTTCACGATCACGCTCAAGTCCGCGAGCGGGAAACTGGTGAAGAGGCTGAAGGCCGGCAGGTACACGTTCGTGATTCACGACAAGGCGTCGATCCACAGCTACGGGCTCGACGGACCGAAGGGGTTCGCGAAAGACTTCACGACCGTGCCCTTCGTCGGGACGAAGACGTTCACGCTGACCCTGAAGAAGGGGAAGTACAAGTACTACTGCCGGCCCCACGAGAGCTCGATGTTCGGGTTCTTCGTGGTTGTCTAGCGTTCTTCCAGGGGGAGCGGCTCGACCGCTCCCCCGACGATCTGCCACCCCCCGAGCTCGCCGGTCGCGCGCGAGAGGATCAGATAGGGGCGGCCCTCCCAGAGCCCGATGTTGGCGATGTCCGTCCGAGAGGGCCTGGCCGAGTTGGTCGGGTGCGAGTGGAAGACGGCAAGCTCGTAGCCCTCGTCCTCGAGGTCGATGAGCAGGCCAGGGTCGGGAGCCTGGAGCTCGAAGCGGAACGGGCTCGCGAGCCGGTTCACGCAGGGGAGATAGCGCTCCGCGACTCCGTCGCGGAGCGCCAGCAACCCGCACGCCTCGTTCGGGGCCTCTTGCGCCGCGTGCTCTTCCAGTGCCCGGCGCAAGGCGGCGGGCACCACTACCACCAGTGTCCGCGCTCCATCGCCGCCTCTGGATCGGGCTCGTCCCAGAAGTCGGCGGACAGATACTTCCAGCCTGCGTCGGCGAGGATGCAGACCACGACCCCCTCGTCGAGGTCGGCGGCGAGGCGGCGGGCGACGTGCACGACCGCGCCCGAGGAGAGGCCGGCGAAGATCCCCTCCGTGTTGATGAGAGCGCGGACGCCGGCGAGCGACTCGGCGTTGGAGACGAGAATCTTCCGGTCGAGCTTGGCGACGTCGAGGATCGGCGGTACGTAGCCGTCGTCGAGCGAGCGAAGGCCCATCACAGGATCGCCGGGCAGAGGCTCGGCCGCGGCGACGACGACGTCGGGGAAGCTCTCGCGGAGCCGCTCGCCCACGCCCATCAGCGTGCCGCCCGTACCGAGGCCGGCGACGAGCACGTCCACGCGGTCGAGCGCCTGCGCGATCTCGGCGCCGGTGCCCTCGTAGTGCGCCCGCGGGTTCGCCTGGTTCGCGTACTGGAAGGGCATGAAGTACCCAGAGTCGGCCTCGGCCATGGAGAGCGCGAGGCGGATGGCGCCGTTCGAGCCCTCGGCCGCCGGAGAGGGGACGATCTCCGCACCGTAGATGCGCAGGAGGCGCCTCCGCTCCTCGGTCGCGTTCTCGGGCAGCACACACGTCAGCGGGTAGCCCTTCAGCTTCGCGACCATCGCCAGGGAGATCCCCGTGTTTCCGCTCGTCGGCTCGAGCAATGCTCGGCCCGGCTCCAACTCGCCTGAGAGCTCGGCTGCCTCGATCATCGCGAGCGCCACTCGGTCCTTGATCGAGCCGGTCGGGTTCTGCCCCTCGAGCTTGGCGTAGAGCTGGACGCCGGCCTTCGGAGCGAGCCGAGGCAGCTCGACAAGCGGCGTCTGCCCGATCAGGTCGATCAGGCTCGGGGCGAGGCGGCTAGCCACACGATCCCCCTGCCATCGCCGGCAGGAGGATGATCGTGGCGCCCTCGCGCACCGGCGTGTTCAGCTCGTCGAGGGTGCGGATGTCCTCGCCGTCGACGTACACGTTCGCGAACTGGAGCTGCCCTTCGAGCGCGGGAAACCGGCTGGTCAGGTCGTCGAGCACGTCCGCAACGGTGCTCCCCGCGGCCGGCACTTCGCGGGCGCCGCCGGTCGCGGTCCTGAGGGTGGGGGGTATGCGGACGACGCTCACGGGCGATCGACCATCATGCGTGGGCTCGCGTGCCTTGGCAGAACTCGACGTAGTCGACGTACTCGGTGATCGTCGGGTTGTCGCCGCACACCGGGCAGGCGGGATCGCGGCGAAGGGTCACCTCGGTGAACGAGGCGGCGAGCGCGTCGTACAGCAGCAGCCGGCCGACCAGCGGGTCGCCGATCCCGAGCACCAGCTTCAGCGCCTCGGTCGCCTGAATCGAGCCGACGACGCCGGGCAGGACGCCGAGTACGCCGCCCTCCGCGCAGCTCGGGGCGAGCTCGGGCGGCGGCGGCTGTGGGAACAGGCAGCGATAGCAGGGACCGTTCCCGCGGATTGAATACGGTCACCTGGCCCTCGAAGCGGTAGATCGAGCCGTGCACGATCGGGATCGAGTGCCAGACGGATGCGTCGTTCAGCAGGTACCTGGTCGGGAAGTTGTCCGCACCGTCGACGATCACGTCCCAGCCCTCGCCGAGGATCCGGTCGGCGTTCTCCGAGGTGAGCCGTTCGCGGTAGGTCTTGACGGTGACGTCCGGGTTGAGCGCCTCGAGCGTCCGCTTGGCCGACTCGGCCTTCGGCTCTCCGAGCCGGTCGGTCGAGTGGACGATCTGGCGCTGGAGGTTGGTCGCATCGACATCGTCGTCGTCGACGATCCCGAGCGTGCCGATGCCCGCGGCGGCCAGGTAGAGCGAGGCCGGCGAGCCAAGCCCTCCGGCGCCGATCAGGAGGATGCGTGCGTCGAGCAGCTTGAGCTGGCCCTCCTCGCCGACCTCCGGGATCAGCACATGGCGGCTGTACCGGCGGCGCTGCTCCTCGCCGAGCGCCCGCGGCAGCCGAGTCGGGAAGCCGTTCCGCTTCCAGTCGGTGTACCCGCCCGCGAGCGAAACCACGTCGTCGTACCCGAGTTCGACGAGGGACTTCGCCGCGAACGCCGAGCGCGCCCCGACGGCGCAGTAGACGACCACCGGGCGGCTCTTGTCCGTCAGCGCTGTCTCGACGCGCGACTCGAGATTGCCACGCGGGATGAACACCGCTCCGGGGATGTGGCCCTCGTCCCACTCGTCACGCTCGCGGACGTCGAGGAATACCGGCGCATCGTCCGAGTCGAGGCGCACGGCCGCGTCGGTCGCGTCGATCTCCGCGATCTCGGCCTTGACCTGGGTGAGCAGCTCACGGTAACTCGTCATTGATTCAAAAAAGATAGCCGCGTCGGTTCAAAAAAGATAGCGCGTCGGAGCAGGCATTCGTAGGGAGAGAAACGCCGCCGCCCGCCGGGTATTCCCCCGGCACGGGTAACGTCGCGCGTCGTGAGCTCTCGCCTGCGCCTCTACGGGGCTGTCGCCGTTTGCGCAGCGGCCGCTGCCGGCGTCACCGTCGGCGTCACCCTTGCCACACGCACGACCACTCCGAAACCCCCGCCGGCGAAGGCAGGCGGACCGCCGCTCGTGCTCGATCTCGGCGTGAGAACGGACGCCGAGGCGGTCGCCCTCCGACGCGCGGCCGGCCTGTACGACGCGGGCAAGACGCAGGAAGCGGGGGCGATCTTCGGCCGCTACCGCTCCGTCGAGGCGGAGATCGGCGCGGCGTTCGCCGCTTGGCCGCGGGGCTTCGGCGAGATCGCTCGGTTGGCGGCGATGTTCCCGGGGCGTTCGCTCGTTCAGCTCCACTACGGTCTCGGCCTCTACTGGAACGGCGACGACGCCGGAGCGGTGGCTGCTTGGCGGGTCGCGCGCAAGGCGCAGCCGGACACCCCGTACGCGATCCGGGCCGAGGATCTGCTCCACCCGAAGTTCCCGCGCGGTCTCCCCGACTTCGTCCCCAGCTTCCCGGCGCCGCCCGAGTTGAGCCGGCTCGCCCCGCCGAATCAACTCGCCTACCTGCGCCGCCGCGCGAAGACGGGCGGCGTGCGCGAGAAGCTGCTCTACGGCGTCGCGCTCCAGCGTCTCGGCCACCAGCTCTCTGCGCTCGGCGAGTACCGGGCGGCGGCTGCGCTCGCTCCACTCGATCCCGAGCCACAGGTCGCGGTCGCCGTCGCCCGCTTCGACAAGGCTGACCCCTCGCGCACGTTCTCGCTGCTCGGGCCGCTCGCCCGCCGCTACCCCAAGAGCCAGAGCGTCCGCTTCCATCTCGGCGCTCTGCCTCCTGTGGCTGGGCAGCCTCGACGAGGCGAAGCGCGAGCTTGGGCTTGCGCGCGCGGCAGGCCCCCGAACGACGCTCGGCCGCGAGGCGCACCAGTTTCTCGCCAAGCTGCCGGGAGCCGGCACCGGGTGAGCGGCAGTACGCGGTCTCGCGTCGATCGTGTCCATCCGCACCGTCTGCAACAGTGCCGCCTTCTTGACGGGTCGTTTGACGGGACACCTGGTGACGGCTAGCTTGTCGGCCTTGACGCGGGGGGGTGGGGAGTGAGCGCAAGCGAGACAGCCGTGGTCGAACCGCGGCTGGCAGTGCTCGAGACCGAGGAGGCGCGAAACCTCTTGGAGTCCGGCCGCGAGGCGGGCTCGCTGACGGCCGATGAGATCACGCTCGCCCTCGACGAGCTCGATCTCGACGCCGGCCAGATCGACGACTTCTACCAGGCGCTCGACGAGCTCCAGATCGAGGTCGTCGCCGTCGAAGCGGAGGACGAGCCGGTCGAGGAGATCGAGGTGCAGGAGGTCTCCACCGACTCGCTCCAGCTCTTCCTCAAGGACGTCGGCCGCGTCGACCTGCTGACGGCGGCGCAGGAGGTCGAGCTGGCAAAGCGCATCGAGCGCGGCGACCACCGCGCCAAGCAGGAGATGGTCGAGGCGAACCTTCGCCTCGTCGTCTCGATCGCCAAGCGCTACCGCAATCAGGGCCTGCCGTTCCTCGATCTGATCCAGGAGGGCACGATCGGGCTCGTCCGCGCGGCCGAGAAGTTCGACTACCGCAAGGGCTTCAAGTTCTCGACGTATGCGACGTGGTGGATCAGGCAGGCGGTAGCCCGCGCGCTCGCCGACAAGGCGCGCACGATCCGAATGCCGGTTCACGTCGTCGAGAAGCTGAACAAGATCGTCCGCTCGGAGCGGAAGCTGCGCGCCGAGTTCGGCCGCGAGCCGAACTCGCTCGAGATCGCACGCGACCTCGAGTTGACCGCCGACGAGGTCGAGCAGATCCGCCGGACGGCGCAGTCGCCCGTGTCGCTCGAGAAGCCGGTCGGCGACGAAGAGGAATCCGAGTTCGGCCACTTCATCACCGACGAGTCGGCGCCGCTCCCAGACGAGGCGGCCGAAGTCACGCTCCGCAAGGAGACACTCGAGAAGATCCTTTCGCAGCTCTCGAACCGCGAGCGGCGCGTCCTCGAGCTTCGCTACGGGCTGAACGGCGAGCACCCCTGCACGCTCGACGAGGTCGGCCGTGCGTTCAACGTCACCCGTGAGCGCATCCGCCAGATCGAGAACCAGAGCTTGAAGAAGCTACGCGCGCTGGCCGACTCGCAGAAGCTCCGCGACGTCGCATAGCCGCTCGCCGGCGGCTTCGCCGCCGGGCTCGTCGCTCGCTTCGCGGGTGAACCCATGGTTCCCCCGCGATCCCCCTCCTTCTCGGAGTGTTGATTCCTGCACGAACTGGCCTCCCGCCGGGCGAAGCCCGGCTCCGGCGAGAGCACACTTTGGTCAGATGACGCCCTTCTCGTCAGGGCGGTTTGGCCAAGTTGATGCACGCGCGTTGATCGGCGGCGGCGTCTGCTCTGCGGAATCTCCCGGACTTTCCGAGGCTATCGCGGCCTCCTGCGCCACTGAGGGAGTCTCGGCTCGCTCAACGAGTGCCGGGCCTGTAGACTCGCGCTCGGGCAGGGCCAAATTCGGCTGAAAGGGTGTCATGTTCCCCTCGCGGTTGGGAGTGTTCAGCGTTTCCCTGCTCGGAGTTGCGCTCATGTTCGGTGTGATCCAGGCTGGTGCGGCCGGCTCTACCAGGGTGCTGAGATTCGACGACTCGGTTGCCACGGTGACTGCGGTCGGATTCGACGGGACATCGAACACGGCTCCGCCGATCGGCGCGAGTAGGTCCTCAACTGGTGCTTCGAAATCACGGGCCGCAGTTCGGGAAGCCAAGCGGTACGGCGGTCGGCCACGTCCTCATCCAGTGCACTGTGCTTTCGCAGAGCCCGACCATCGATGGCGTCTGCAGCGGCATCGCGCATGTCCCCAACGGGTACTTCACGTTTGGCGGCGACGGCATCTTCCAGAACGGTGCGAAGCCGAATCGCTGGGCGATCACCGGTGGAATCGGCCCCTACGCGAACGCTCGCGGCCAGATCGTGGTCGTCAACCACGAGAACGGAACATCGACCTCGACCGTGACGCTCTCCTTCTAGCCTCAGGTCCGAGTTCGTCGAGTCTGTCCGGGACACCGTCGCGCGGTGATCGCGAGCGGTGTTCCGGACGGCTCTCGCTCATAGGCACACGAGGTGGTCACATCCGAGGGGTCGGGAGCCTCGCTTCTCTCAGGGGACATTCCTGAACACTCGCGCATGCGAGCGGCGTCGATCAGTCATCCGGCAGCCAGCCGCGTCGATACTTGACGAACCGCGAGCGCGGGAGCTTCGCCCACACCTTCGCGTAGGCGATCGCTGGTTCGGAAGTCTCGCGTGCCACGCTGGCTCCGTAGCGTGCTGCCGCCTTGCACAACGTGTAGAGGAGGCCGCCGCCGGCGAGTACTCATGGAGCCGCAGCGTGTCGGTACGCCGGCAGCCTCGAGGACTCCGCCCCATTGCGAGATCAGCTGACCGTCACCGGCGAACACGACTGCCTCGGGCGTGGTCGCCGGGACGTAGACCGTGACCTGCCGGCCACCGTCGTACTCGAACGTCTCGGTGACGAGTTCTGGGTCGGCACCTTTCTTCATCGGCAGCCGAGATTACTTCCCGCTGGTTCGCTCATGGGACATTCCTGAACACTGGCGCAGGCGGTGGTGCCTTCGCCCAGCCGCTGCTTGTGGCTTGCCGGGCCAGTGTTTCGTCGGGAAGAAGCGATGGAGGAGTCGGCACGAAGCCGACCCCTCCATCGACGGATCGGTGCTGCTATCCGCTCTGGTCCGCGAGCATGAACGCGACCTGGTTCTGTTCGAGGCTGGCGTCGAGCACCTTGTCGTCGAGCAACGAGCTTGCCTCCTGATCGAGAAAGACACGCGCGCCCTGTTCTTCGATCACCTCATCGCTCTCGGCAGGCAACGCGACGACGTCGAGCCGGAACGTTGCCTGGTTGCCATCCCTGTCGGCGATCACCCGCAGCCCGCCCGATGCAGGCACCTCCTCGACGGAAGAAACCATGTCCTTCACGGCCTGAACCGCGCTGTCAGTGAGTGCGAGCAACGCGCTCACCTCCTTCCATGTTGGTTCCGGTCGGAGCGCCCAGGCTACCAATCCGACACGGCGCCGAGCCAGTCGCTAGAACTCTTCGACGCATTGTGCCCGTCGGGCCGAGGCTGCTTGGTGCGGATACCTTGACCACCAGAGCGCGCAGCCGACCAGCGGACATGCTTCCTACTCGTCACGCGGCATAAGACGCCGTACGCGGAGTCGTCCTTCAAGGGACATTCCTGAACACTCCCGCAGACGAGACAGCCGTCGCTTGGACTGCGAGAATCTGCCGCGTGAACGAAGCGAGGCTTGAGGACGCTGGCTCCGGGCTTGCCCCGGTCACGGAGGGTTGGTTCGTCGTCAACGTGCGCGACGCCGAGTGGTTCTCTTCGGAGACGAGGGGCGCGGCGTGTTGGTTCGCCAACGAGTACGGCGAGTCTCCGATCGAGTTCGCGCAGTTCGGGATCAATGTGACCGTCCTCGAGCCCGGCCAGAGCAGCGTCTACCACGCCGAGGCGAATCAGGAGGCCTTCCTCGTTCTGGCCGGTGAGTGCAGGCTGCTCGTCGAGGGCGAGGAGCGACCCCTCCGAGCCTGGGACTTCTTCCATTCACCTCCCTGGACGGAGCACGCCTTCGTGGGAACTGGCGACGCTCCGTGTGTGGTCCTGATGGTTGGCGCGCACGTAAGCCCAGAAGTGCGGTATCCGGTGTCGGACATCGCAGCGCGCTATGAAGCGAGTGTGGAGAAGGAGACATCCGATCCGGAGCAGGTATATGCGACAGCCGAGCGTTTCCGGCGACAGCGGCCGTCATACTGGTCACGGCTGCCCTGGGGCTAGAGCCGTTCGCGGTAGCCGTCAGGCGTCATTCCCGAACACTCGCGCAAGCCTGCGCGACCTCCACTAGGGTGACCTCGCTTTAGGATGGATACGTGAGTCGGTACGACGGTCTTGCCGACGAGTACGCGGACTTCCTCGACGCACACGGGCCTTATTACAAACTCGCCGACGAGTTACTTCGTCAGCTGCGTGGGCGTGGTCATGGCCGCTGCCTCGACCTCGGGTGCGGCACAGGGCGATTTCTGAGCGTCGCAGCGGATCTGGGCTGGGAGGTCACGGGTGTGGATGTCTCTTCTGACCAGTTGCGGCTTGCGGCTCGTACTGCGGCGGGCGCCACCCCGCGGAGGGATTGGCCGGTACCGTCGTCGTCGTGCTGCCCGGTTGCGCGAGGCTGTGTAGGCCGCACTCCGCCCCGGTAAGGTGGCTCGATGGGAAGGTCGGCAGCCGGAGCGCTGTACGTGGTCGCGATGGCCGCTGTCGTGGTCGGGGTGGACGTTCTGTTCTTCCGAAGCCACTTCTGGGAGCGGCTGGCGGCCAACGTTGGCATCGTCCTGGTGTTCGTGGCGTTCTACTTCAGGTTCCTGCGCCACGCATAGGCGAAGCGGGCCGAGGTACCACTACCTCAGGGGTCATTCCCGAACACCGGCCATGCCAACCACCACGCACTCCGGCACGAACGACGCCGACGACCTTCCAGCAGCAGCGACCGCGCAATGCGCGGAGCCGCGACGGCCTAAAGCAGCGGCGCCCGATACCAAAGCGGACGGTCTGCGCTCGCCGACGAAACGTCAACGGCACGCACGCTAAAAGCGCGAGCGGAGGTAGAAGCCGCCCGCGTAGGCGCTCCCGACGTCCTCGCCGAAGCGGCACCCTGCGAAGCGGATCGACTGGAAGACGCCGTGACCGGCGTTTCCCCACGAGATAGCCACTCGGTCGCGCCAACGCGCCGGGACCGTCACCGTGAACTGGCCGTGTCGAGCTTCGATCAGTTGCCGACCGCCGGGTCGGGCAGGAACTCGCGGACCTCTTGAGCACAGCGGCAGGCGACGGCGATCTTGGCAGCCCACTCTAGGGCCTCCTGGCGTGAGGGCACGTCGACGACCGAGAATCCGCCGATGTACGCCTTGCTCTCCGGGTACGGGTCGTCGCTGACCGTCCCATCGGTCGCCACCACACTCACCTCCTCGTGGGAACACAGCCCGCCACCGAACACCCACACTCCGGCGTCCATGGCCTCTCGAACCACCGTGTGGGCAGCCTCGGCCACATCGGGCAGTTCCTCCTCGGGGAAGGTCATCGCGCCTTCGTCGAACGAGATCAGATACCGCGTCATCTTGAGCAGCCGTGATGTCGGCGCTCAGCTGGGGATGCCGGGAGGCCCGAGGATCTCGAGTCCGTATTCGGCGGCGGCGGCCATCATCGTCTCCATCGCGGGTGGTTCGACGGAGGCCGGTGGAAGCGTGAGCGACTGTGCGGGCTCGGAGAGCGCGCGGAGGAAGTTCTCGAACCCGGCGGGTTCAATCACGAGGAGGAAGCGCGCTTCGTCGGAGCTCACGGCGAAGGTGTGTGGCACGTCGCGGGGGCCGTAGACGAATGAGCCCTCGGTCGCGGTGATCACCTGGCCGTCGACCGAGAAGGTCAACTCGCCGGAGAGGACGTAGAACCACTCGTCCTCATTGTGGTGGACATGAAGCGGCGACCCGTGGCCGCGAGGCGCCCAGTTTTCGGTGACGGCGACGCGCCCCCCGGTCGTCGCCCCCGATGACTTGATCGTTGTCAGCGCGCCGAGAAACCAGCGGGCCTCCCCCTCGCCCTGCTGCATCGCGATCGGGACTGCGGGTGTGACCTGACCCACGAACTCTCCTCCTTCGTTGTTTCGCGAAACCGCACGTTTCACGATCAGACGACGCTACACGATGGCACAACGCCAACCAGCAGATGATCAGCATCGCTCTCGCCGAGGCCCGCGACCCGCCCGTGACGGCCCTCTATCGCACCTACTGGGACCGCGCGCCGAAGCACTCGCGTCAGCTCGGCGCACCCGCGGGCGGCGAGGCACGAACCAAAAAGGCCCGGCAGCGTCGTCTCGCCCGGAGCTTCGACACCCTGCCGCTCCTTCGCGACAACATCTCAGTGGGGACATTTTCTCACCCGCCTTCATGACCCGGCTCGTCCGCTACAGCTGAGACGGCCAATGGCCCTCCAGAAGTCTCGAGTCTCCCACGGTTCCAGATTGTTTGCCGTCGTGGGAAGGCGGCGACCGTTCGACTCGTCCCGTCACCTCCGTCTGCCCGGCCCGAGGCCGTCAGCCGGGGATGACCTCCGGCTAGCTCCGGTGCGGGCTCGAACCCGCCGAGCCGTTGTCCCTCGACGAGACCCGTGTAGGTCTCAAGGCACGACCCTGCGCATGACGCAGTTCCTCTTGCCTTTGGGGCGGAGGTAGCTGAAGCCGGCCCGCTCGTACAGCGACCGTGTGCCGTTGTAGAGGACCGACACTCTCTGGCCGGCGGTGTCATGCGGGTACCCCTCCACAACCCCGCCGCCGGCCTGCGCGATCAGATCCACGGCACCACGAAGGGCGGCTGCCGTCACTCCTTTACGCCGGTATTTCTTGTCCACGAAGATGCAGGTGATCCGGTAGTCGGGCGGCCTGTCGAGAGCGGCCTCGTACTCCTTGCGGTGGTGGATGTTCGGCAGCTCCTCCGGGGTGCCGTACTGGCACCACGCCACTGCCTCATCACCGTCGAACACCAATGCAGCGTGTGCGCGGCCCTCGTCGACCAACCGCTTCTTGAGGGCGCGGTTGCCCTCGGCGGTGAACGTCTTCTCGGCATGGAAGGTATGGAACCAGGTGCACCAACAGCCACCGAACACACCGTTGTGCCGCTCGACGAGCCGCGCGAACGCGTCCCAGGTATCCGCATCGAGCGGCTTGATCACATAGTCGGTCATCGGGTCTCCTCGGCTCTCGTGCGGGCAGCCTAGCTCTGTTTGCGCCCAATCGGACTCGCGCAACTAACCGTGCCCGGTGACGTGCGCGAGGAGGGCGGCGAGGGGCCGCGGAATGCGCTCGAGGTCGATTGCCTCGACGAGGAGGGGCGCGTACCGGATCTTTCCGGCGCTGCTTCCGAAGAAGCGGCGGAGCTGATCCTCAACCGGACGGTTCTGCCACTGCGACTGCCTCTGGAAGGTGCGGAACGACGAGAGCTTCCCGCTCCTCTCGAGGACGGCCTCGACGCCTGCCGCGCCGAGTGAACGGATCAGCTCGCCCTCGAGGTCGGGCTCGCAGACGTAGAAGCCGAGTAGCTCGAGGGCCGAGCGTGTGCCGGCGGGCCCTTTGCCGACCCGCTCCAGGGCGCGCCCGAATGCGCCGACCTCACCCTCGTCGCAGAGGCCGGCTACCCTGACCTCGGTCGAGAGCCGGCCCAACACCCTCCCGATCGCCTGTGCGCCCCCGATGGAGACGATCTCGACTCGTTCGCCCTCGAGGTCGTGGCCACAGCGTCGAGCCAGCGTCTCGAGCGCCGCGCTGTCGCTCGGCCCTTCGACGAGGACGAGCCAGTGGGTATCCGCCGCGGAGTCCATAGCCGGTGACGTGTTCTACAGGTACTACGAAACGGAGGCTCGGTCGCGACGACGGTGCGATGCGTATGGTTCGGGAACTGGGTCGGTCACGCTCGACCCCGAACACCGAGGAGGCGCGATGCCCACTGTGATGGCGTACCACGACGTGAAGGACAAGGACCACTGGCTCGCCTCGCCGAGGCGTGAGGAGTTCTTCGGACCGCTCGGTGTTACCAACATCCGGACGTTCGTCGATCCGGAGAATCCGACTCGGGTCGGGGTAGTGATGGACGTTCCCGACATGGCCGCCGTCATGGCCGCGATGGAGAGTCAGGCGGCCGCCGACGCGATGGCGCATGACGGCGTGCTTCCCGAGACGCTGGTGATGCTCGTCGAGGCGTAGAGCGCAGGTCGTCTCTCCACGATCGTTCCTCGCGCAAAGGCGCGGTGCTGCGGTCACGCTGTCGCGGCGAGCCGTAGGATCGTGCCTCATCTACGAGGGAGGTGGAGTGGGTTCTGCGAGTACCTCGCGGAGGACTTTGTCGAGCACGAGGAGACTCCAGGGCTCGCGCCGACCAAGGACGGTGTTCGGCAGTTCGGCGCGATACCGGCCGCTGCGCCTGCCTAGCGCTTCGGCGAGGACAACGCTCTCACGCTGAAAGTCGTCGCCTGCTGGCAGTCCCCCTGGCGAGAGTCGAGAAGCAGACACGGAGTGGGGCCCGGACCAGGCCCCGCTTGGTCTCGCGGACCTGTCCCCTCGCTCGGCGATGCAGAACGAGCCCGGTCGGTTTGGACAGGGCTCGGGGTGGAGTAGGGTACCCGCCAACCGACCGAGGAGGAACAGCATGAGCATCCTTGTCCGCTTCACTGGAGCGCCCAACATGACGGCGGAGAAGTACGACGAGACGATGCCCGCCATCGAGGCATCGGGGAAGTTCCCGCCCGACGGACTCGAGTACCACGTCGCCTTCAGCTCCGGTGGCAGCTTCCGGGTCAGCGAGATCTGGGACTCGAAGGAGCAGTTCGAGGCGTTCGGCCAGCGCCTGATGCCGATCCTCACCGAGGCCGGCGTCGAGCTCGCCGGGCCCCCGGAGATCGTCGAGATCCACAACATCATCAAGCGGTAGGCGGGCGGCGCCGCCGGCACCGGTCTCCTCTTCGCTCAGCCGCCGGCCGGCTCGTGCTCGTCGAGCCAGGCCTTCGCGACGCGCTTGTGCGCACGCGTCAGCCACGCGTCGACAACCGCGTCCTCGAGTTCGCTCCGCTCGAGCCGCGCGAGATCCGGGATGCGGATCAGCACCGCGGGGTAGCCGTTGAAGTGCGGCGTCGTGAAGAAGATTCCGCGTGGGTCGGAGAGCACGAGCTCCTTCGCCTCAGGGCCGTCGACGCGGAACATCAGGACGTCGTCCAGCCGCTCGCCCGTGCTGCGGTCGACCGCGTCAGCGCGCCGGCCGCGGTGGAAGCAGAAGACCTTGCCGTGAACGAGGTACGCCGGCCGGCCGTCCTCGGCGACCTCCCTGGTCGTCCCGGGCATCGCCATCGCGAGCTCATCGAGGTCGTCCATCGTTGCCATGGCTTCAGAGAATGCCCGACCCGCGGCTAGCCCGGTCGAGTTCGTCATCAGGTTCGACCGGGCGACGGCTAGGATCCTCGACGAACGGCAGAGGAGTACCTATGAAGCCACACGATGTACGACGGTCGTCGCCGGCTGCCGAGCGCCGAGCCTGGGCGCGCCGAGCTTCCGCCGTCGCTTGTGGCGCACGGAGCATGCGAGCGGTTGTCTTCACGGGCATCGCCGCCGCTCTCGCTCTCGCCTCCTACGGTCTCGTGCACTACCCTGGGCTGCGCTCGGGTCGTCACGCGTGGCCATCTGTAGCTGCCTTCCTGGGAGTACTGGTCGCGTACGCGGCGATCACCATTGCTCTCTCGAGCAACCGGACCGACCAAGCACGCGTTGCCCGCCGGTACGGACTCGTTGGCGGCCTCGCGATCGGCGCTGTCTGGTTGGTCATCTACTTCCCGACGAATCCGGCGAAGGGCTGGGTGATCATCCCTCTGGCGATCGCTCTCCTCGGCCCGGCCTCGATTGCGGCGCTCTCCGGGCGCTCCGCCGGAGACGCCAGGACGGGCACTCGGGCTGCGCTCTGGAGTGGCATCGTCGGCGGTCTCGTTGTCTTCAGCGTCTGGGTCACAGCGACGTATCTACGAGCTGGTCGGCCCTACGATCCTGGTCTTCTCCGCGATTTCCACCGGAGTGGGGCACCGGACCTCGCCACGTACGCAGTCAGCGACAACCTCGGCAGCGGACTCGTGTTGCTGCTGATCATGCCAACGCTCGCACTCGCCCTCGGCTCCATCGCCGCCCGCCTCGGCGCCAGGGCCAAGCCGCTTTAGGAGAGCGTT
>CAVXTD010000021.1:0-136410 GCA_963764565.1 uncultured Actinomycetes bacterium | reverse complement strand
GACCCGCAGCGCATGTTGCTGGAGATGTGACGAGGCGGCCGCGGCGCGCTAGGCTGGCGCCGGCAAAACCTGAGTGAGGGACGGGCTTCATGGCTGAGAGCACCTACGATCTTGTCATCATCGGCGGCGGCCCGGGCGGCTATGTCGCCGCCATCCGCGCGGCGCAGCTCGGCCTGAAGGTCGCCTGCGTCGACAAGCGCGCGCGCGCCTCGGCGGCACCTGCCTCAACATCGGCTGCATCCCGTCCAAGGCGCTGCTCCAGTCGTCGGAGAAATTCGCCGAGGCGCGCCACGGCCTCGACCGCGCACGGCGTCAAGCTCGGCGGGCGTCGAGCTCGACCTCGCGGCGATGATGGCGCGCAAGGACAAGGTGGTCGACGGCCTGACCAAGGGCGTCGAGTTCCTGTTCAAGAAGAACAAGGTCGACCGCGTCAAGGGCACGGGCAGATCACCGGCGCGGGCGAGGTCGCGGTCGACGGCGAGACCAAGATCGCAGGCCAAGCACATCGTCATCGCCACCGGCTCCGACGTCATCGCCGCTCGAACGGCGTCGCGGTCGACGAGAAGCGCATCGTCGTCCTCGACCGGCGCGCTGGCGCTCGCCGAGGTGCCGGAGCACGCTGGTCGTCGATCGGCGGCGGCTACATCGGGCTCGAGATGGGCTCGGTCTGGCAGCCGGCTCGGCGCCAAGGTCACGGTGGTCGAGTTCCTCGACCGCATCCTGCCCGGCATGGACGGCGAGGTCGGCCGCATGCTCCAGCGCATGCTGACAAGCAGGGCCTCGAGTTCAAGCTCGGCACCAAGGTGACGAGCGCCAAGCCCGACGACGGACGGCGTCGCGCTGACGTCGAGCCGGCCAAGGGCGGCGCGGCCGAGCCGCTCGAGCGCCGACGTCGTGCTGGTCTCGATCGGCCGGCGGCCCTACACCGACGGGCTCGGCCTCGACGCGGTCGGCGTCGAGCATCGACAACCGCGGCCGCATCCAGGTCGACGAGCACTTCCAGACCACCGTCCCCGGCATCTACGCCATCGGCGACGTGATCGCCGGGCCGATGCTGGCCCACAAGGCCGAGGAAGAGGGCGTCGCGGTCGCCGAGATCATCGCCGGCCAGCCCGGCCACGTGAACTACGAACCGTGCCCGGCGTCGTCTACACCTGGCCCGAGGTCGCCGTCGGTCGGCAAGACCGAGGAGCAGCTGAAGGAGGCCGGCATCGCGTACAAGGTCGGCAAGTTCCCGTTCACCGCCAACGGCCGCGCGCGCGCGCAACGGCTTCGACCGACGGCCTGGTCAAGATCCTGGCCGACGCCAAGACCGACCGCATGCTCGGCGCGCCACATCATCGGCCCGAGGCCGGCACGATGATCCACGAGATCGTGATGGCGATGGAGTTCGGCGGCGCCGCCGAGGACATCGCGCGCACCTTCCACGCGCCACCCGACGCTCAACGAGGCGGTGAAGCGAGGCGGCGCTCGCCGTCGGCGGCCGCGCGCGCGAGATCTAGCGGCCGTGAACGCCGCGCCCCCGATGGGCGGCATGCGATCCGCCAAGAGCACCCGGCCGCGCCGCCGACGCGGCACGAGGCGCAATGGCAAGTCCACCTGGCAGAGGATTGCGCTCTACTGGACCGGCTGGGCGTTCATCGTGCTCGGCGTGCTCGGCCTGTTCCTGCCGATCCTCCAGGGCATCCTGTTCCTGTTCATCGGCTTGTTCCTGCTGTCGAGCGTGTCGCCGCGCATCCGCCTGTTGCGCCAAAGGCTGCGCGCCCGCGCCCGCACGCGCTATCCGGCGTGGACCGCCAGGTTCGAGGAGGCCGAGGGCCGGGCAAAGCGTTGGGTGCGCCGCATCGTCGGCTCTCGGCGCGCGTGACCGGCGGGTGACGACATGGCCGGGCCGCTCAGCACGCTCCTCCGCCGCTTCGGCCGCGACCTGACCGACTATCCGAAGCCGCACTGGCAACAGCTCAAGTCGCTGCTCGACCATTTCGGCATCACCCTCGTGCTCGACGTCGGCGCCAATGTCGGACAATACGCCGGCTATCTGCGCGACGCCGGCTATCGGGGCCGCATCGTCTCGTTCGAGCCTTTGTCCGACGCCCACGAAACGCTCACGCGCCGCGCCGCGGGCGACGCTCGTTGGACAGTGGCGCCGCGCATGGCGCTCGGCGCCGAGGCCGGCGAGATCGAGATCAACGTCTCGAACGACAGCGACATGAGCTCGTTTTTGCCGATGCGCGGCGAGATTCTTCAAGTCTCGCCGACCTCGCGCACGGTCGCGCGCGAACAGGTCAGGGTCGCGACGCTCGACGCCGTCTTTGCGGACTACGCCCGCGACGCCGACCGCGTGCTGCTCAAGATCGACACCCAGGGCTATGAGCGTCCTGTGCTGGAGGGCGCCGAGCGCGCGCTCGCGCGCATCGAAGGCGTGCAGCTCGAGCTGTCGCTCGTCCCGCTCTATGACGGCGAGACGACGTGGCTCGCCATGATCGACTATCTGGAGCGGCGCGGCTTCGAGCCGAGGCTCATCATCCCGGGCTATTTCGACCGGCATCTCGTGCGCCTGCTCCAGGTCGACGGCGTGTTCTTCCGCGCGGGCGCCAAGGGCGACTAGGCGATGACGGGCCCGCTCCGCCTGATCGCGGCCCTGTGCGCCGCCGAGGTGCTCGGCATGATCGGCATCTCGGCCTTCGCGGCACTGCTCCCGGCCTTCGCCGAGGAATGGCAGCTCAGCAACACCGAGGCCGGCTGGATCAGCGGCATCTACTACGCGGGCTATGTCTTGGCCGTGCCGCTTCTGACCAGCCTGACCGACCGCATGGACGCGCGCCGCATCTATCTCGTGTCGACCGCTCTGGGCGGCCTCGCCTCGCTCGGTTTCGCGGTGCTCGCCGACGGCTTCTGGAGCGCGCTGCTCTGGCGCACGCTCGCCGGCGTCGGCCTGGCCGGCACCTACATGCCGGGCCTGAAGGCGCTGACCGACCGCGTCGCGGGGCCGGTCTTGACGCGGGGCCTCGGCTTCTACACCGGCGGTTTCTCGATCGGCCTCAGCCTGTCGTTCCTGGTGGCGGGCGCCATCGACGCCTGGCTCGGCTGGCGCTGGGCGTTCGGCGCGGCGGCCGTCGGCTCCGTCCTGGCCCTCGCGATCGCGGCGTGGGCGCTCGAGCCCGTCGCACCCGAGCCGCCCGCGGCGCCACGGCCGCATCTGCTCGACTTCCGCCCGGTGCTGCGCAACCGCACGGCCATGGCGTTCGCCGTCGCCTATGGCGCGCATGCTTGGGAGCTGTTCGGGCTGCGCTCCTGGATCGTCGCTTTCCTGGCATTCGTGCTGGCGCGCCAGGCGGATGGCGCGACGGCGCTGAGCGCGACGGTGGTCGCGATGCTGAGCTCGCTGGTCGGCCTGCCGGCCAGCCTCTTCGGCAACGAGCTCTGCCTACGCTTCGGACGGCGCCCGGTCCTGATGGGCGCGATGCTGGTTTCGGCAGTCGTCGCCTGCGGCATCGGCTTCGCCGGCGCGCTCTCCTACGGCGCCGCGGCGGCGCTGATGATCGTCTATGGCGGCCTGGTCATGGTCGATTTCGGCGTCGCTCACCGCCGGCACTGTCGGCGCCGCGGTACCCGGCCAGCGCGGTGCAACCATGGCGGTGCATTCCAGCATCGGCTTCTTGGGCGCCTTCGCCGGGCCGATCATGTTCGGCGTCGTGCTCGATCTCGCGGGCGGCAGCGACAGCGTCGTCGCTTGGGGCCTGGCCTTCGCCTCGCTCGGCGTCGTGGTCGCGCTTGGGCCGGCGGTGCTCTGGCGGCTCGGCAGGACTTAGCGGCTCAGCCCTTGGCGCGCGGATGGGCCCGGTCGTAGACCGCGAGCAGCTGGTCGGGCACGACCGCGGTATAGCGCTGGGTGGTCGAGAGCGAGGCGTGGCCGAGCAGCTCCTGGATGGTGCGCAGATCGCCGCCCGCGGCGAGCAGATGCGTCGCGAAGCTGTGGCGCAGCGCGTGCGGGGTCGCCGTCGCCGGCAGGCCGAGCGCCGGCGCAGACGCTGCATGACGCCCTGCGCCACGCGCGGGTTGAGCCGCCCGCCGCGCGCGCCGACGAACAGCGGCGCGTCCTTGGCGCCCTGGAAGGGGCAGGCGGCGAGATAGTCGGCGATCGCCTCGCGCACCGCCGGCAGCACCGGGACGAGGCGCGTCTTGTTTCCCTTGCCGGTGATCATCATGCTGTCGCGCTTGCGGCGCGTCGGCGCGCTTCATCTGCAGCGCCTCGTCGAGGCGCAGGCCGCAGCCATAGAGCAGCGTGAGCAGCGCGACATCGCGCTTGCCGATCCAGGCTTCGCCGGCGAGCGCGCCCGCCTGTTCCAGCGCCTCGGCCGCCTCGACCTCGCCGAGCGGCTTCGGCACCGCGCGTGGCAGGCGGGGTGCCGCGACCAGCAGGATCGCCGGGTTGCTCAGGACGCCCGTCTTGTCGAGAAAGCGGAACAGGCTGCGCGTCGCCGACAGCGCGCGCGCCGTCGAGCTGCGCGCCCGCGACTCGGTCGCGCGGCGCGCGAGCCAGGCGCGGATGTCGGCGGCACGCAGCGCGCCGAGATCGCGCAATGCCGGTGCCCCGCCCAGATGCTCCGCGAGGAAGGCGAACAATCCGTTCAGGTCGTGGAGATAGCCGTCGACGGTATGGCGCGCGGCGCGCCGTTCGTGGATCAGCCAGTCCTGCCAGCGGGCGATGGCGGCGGCGAGATCGGGCGCGACCGCCGCCTCGTTCAGCCGGGCAGGTCGAGCCATAGCCGGATGGTGGTCTCCAGCACGCGCGCCAGGAAATCGAGCAGCTCGGTGCCCTGGCCGTGGTCGAAATGGTTCTCGTTGCGCGAGCCGAGCGCCAGCACGCCCGCGGGCGCCGCCGGGCTGACGCGCAGGCGCATCAGCGCCTCGGACTTGACCAGTGCGCGCGGCGTGGCCGAACAGCGCCGGGCTGCCCTCGACCGTGGCGTGCAGCACGACGTCCTGATCCGTCTCCATCAGGCGGTCGATCGTGCCCGGCTTGAGCAGGCGGACGCCGCGGCTGGTCACCTTCGGCGCCGACGCTGCCGTCGTTCTCGACGCACAGGCTGATGACGTCGACGCCGAGCCGGATCGCGAGATCGGTCGTGATGCGCTCGATCAGCTCCTCGAAGGTGCGCGCCGTCGAGCAGCTCGAGCGCCGCCTCGTGCACGCGGCGCTGGCTGCTCATGTTGGTGCGCGTCGTCGCGATCAGTTCCTGATGGCTGGTCTTGAGCGTGGTCGATCTCGGCGCGCAGCCGGTCGATCATGAACCGCTGCATGTCGCGACGTTGTCGCCCGTCGTGTGCGACGGCGGCACGACGCAGCGCCAGCACGTCCGGATGCTCGGCCATGAATTCGGGATGGCGGGCCAGGAAGTCCGCGACATCCTCGGCCGTGACCGGCCGCGGACCCGGCGCGCGTGCTCTACTGGGCTCGCTCACGGCCCCGTTCTTTTGCTGTGGTCGGGCCGAGGATCGTCTGGCCGGTCTTTTCCCAATCGGCCAGGAACGCGGCGAGGCCCTTGTCGGTCAGCGGATGCTGGAACAGCTTGCGCAGCACCGTCGGGCGGCAGGGTCGCGACATGCGCGCCCATCTTGGCCGCCGTCGACCAGATGCATGGGATGGCGGATCGAGGCGACCAGCACCTCGGTCTTGAAGCTGTCGTAGTTGCGGTAGATCTCGACGATGTCGGCGATCAGCGCCATGCCGTCGGTGCCGATGTCGTCGAGCCGGCCGACGAAGGGCGAGATGAAGGTGGCGCCCGCCTTGGCCGCGAGCAGCGCCTGGGCCGCCGAGAAGCACAGGGTCACGTTGACCTTGGTGCCCTCGGTCGACAGCGCCTTGCAGGCCTTGAGGCCGTCCATGGTCAGCGGCACCTTGACCACGACGTTCTTGGCGCAGGCGCGCCAGCGCCTGTCCCTCGCGCAGCATGGTGTGGAAATCGGTCGCGGTCACCTCGGCGCTGACTCGGCCCGGCACCACCGCGCAGATCTCGCGGATGACGTCGAGGAAATTGCGCCCGCTCTTGGCGACGAGCGACGGGTTGGTCGTCACGCCGTCGAGCAGGCCGGTCGCCGCCAGCTCGCGAATCTCGTCCATATCGGCCGTGTCGATGAAGAACTTCATGAACGCCTGTCTCGCTGCTGCGCGGTCGCTAACGCCATCCGCCGCGCGGCGCCGATCCGAAAAGGCCGTTTCGCCGCCGCCGTTTAGTGTATACCCCATGTGGTGTCGCCGCGCCAGTTCCAGCGCGATTTGCGCCATTAACAATGTCGGCCGAACGGTCCAGGTTCTGCTGCCGCTGCCGCTCAGCGGCGCCTACGACTATCGCCGTGCCCGAGGGCATGGCGGTCGCGCCGGGCGCTTTCGTCGCGGTGCCGCTGGGCAGCCGCGACGGTCTGGGGCGTGGTCTGGGGCCGGCGCGGGCGACGCGAGCGTGCCGAGCGAAGCTCAAGGACGTCGATCGCGTCGATCGACGCGCCGCCGCTGCCGGCCGTGTCGCGCCGCTTCGTCGACTGGGTCGCCGGCTATACCGTCTATCGCCGCCCGGCGCGGTGCTGCGCATGGTCGTGAGCGTCCCCGCCGCGCTCGAGCCGACGCGCCCGCGCGCTCGCCTATCAGGCGGCGCCGTCGGCGTCGTGCGACGAGCGCGCTTGAAGCTGACGCCGGCGCGCCGGCGCGTGCTGGCGGTGCTCGCCGACGGCCCGCCGCGCCCGGCGGCCGAGCTGGCGCGCGAGGCCGGTGTCGGCCAGGGCGTGGTCAAGGGGCTGGTCGACGCCGGCGCTGCTCGAGGCGGTCGAGACGCGCCAGCGTCGTTCGCCGATGCCCGATGCCGACCGGCCGGGCCCGACGCTGTCGCCCGACCAGGCGCACGCGGCGGACGAGCTGCGCCGGCGCGTCGGCGCAGGCTTCTCCGTCACCCTGCTCGACGGCGTCACCGGCGTCGGGCAAGACCGAGGTCTATTTCGAGGCGATCGCCGAGGCGCTCGCCGCCGGCCGCCAGGTGCTGGTGCTGCTGCCCGAGATCGCGCTCACCGCGCAATGGCTCGACCGCTTCGCCGCGCGCTTCGGCGCGGCGCCGGCGCCGTGGCATTCGGACCTGCCCCAGGCGGTGCGGCGGCGCGCCTGGCGCGCGGTCGCCGAGGGCGAGGCGCGCGTCGTGGTCGGCGCGCGCTCGGCGCTGTTCCTGCCGTTCCCCGATCTCGGCCTGATCGTCGTCGACGAGGAGCACGACGGCTCCTTCAAGCAGGAAGACGGCGTCATCTATCACGCGCCGCGACATGGCGGTGGTGCGCGCCAGCCTCGGCGAGCATCCCGGTCGTCCTGGCGTCGGCGACGCCGTCGCTCGAGACCGCGGTCAATGTCGAGGCCGGCCGCTATCGCGAGCTGCATCTGCCGGCGCGTCACGGCGGCGCGCAGCTGCCGGAGATCGCGGCGATCGACCTGCGCCGCACGCCGCCGCCGCGCGGCCGCTGGCTGTCGCCGCCGCTCGCGCAGGCGATCGCCGACACGCTCGACGGCCGGCGAGCAGGCGCTGCTGTTCCTCAACCGGCGCGGCTATGCGCCGCTGACGCTGTGCCGCGCCTGCGGCCACCGCTTCCAATGCCCGAACTGCACCTCCTGGCTGGTCGAGCACCGCTTGACCGCGCCGCCTCGCCTGCCATCATTGCGGCTTTCGCAGCGTCCTGCCGCGCGACCTGCCCGGACTGCGGCGCCGAGGAGAGCCTCGCGGCCTGCGGCCCGGGCGTCGAGCGCTCGCCGAGGAGGTGGCCGCGCGCTTTCCCGAGGCGCGCCTCGCGATCATGTCGACCGACACGGTGCACGGGCCGGCCGCCGCGGCGGAGCTCA
Organism: uncultured Actinomycetes bacterium; assembly: GCA_963764565.1. GTDB lineage: Bacteria > Actinomycetota > Thermoleophilia > Gaiellales > Gaiellaceae > DATBLE01. The sequence continues at coordinate 128,537 of CAVXTD010000021.1, read as the reverse complement.
TCGAGCGCATGCGCGCGGGCGAGATCGACATCGTCGATCGGCACCCAGATCGTCGCCAAGGGCCATCATTTCCCGCTACCTGACCCTGGTCGGCGTGGTCGACGCCGATCTCGGGCTTGACCGGCGGCGACCTGCGCGCCGCCGAGCGCACCTTCCAGCTGCTCCACCAGGTCGCCGGCCGCGCCGGCCGCGCCGAGCGGCCGGGCCGGGCGCTGCTGCAGACCCATCTGCCCGAGCATCCGGTGATGCACGCGCTGGTCGCGGGCGACCGCGACGGCTTCATGGCGCCGAGAAGGCGGCGCGCGCCGAAGCCGGCCTGCCGCCCTTCGGCCGGCTCGCGGCGCTCGTCGTCTCCGGCCGGCCGACGACCAGGTCGATGCGACCGCGCGCGCGCTCGGCCGCGCGGCGCCGCGAAGGCGACGGCGTCCAGGTGCTCGGCCCGGCGCCGGCGCCGCTCGCCATGCTGCGCGGCCGCCACCGCCGGCGCCTGCTGCTCAAGGCGCCGCGCGAGGCCAACATCCAGGCGCTGCTGCGCCGCTGGCTCGGCGCGGTGCGCGTGCCGACGGCGGTCCAGGTCAAGGTCGACGTCGACCCGTACAGCTTTCTCTAGGGACGCCCGTCTCGCGCGGCTATTGGGTGCCGGGACAGCGCGATTTGACGTAGGGCACGAGCCCGTCGTATTTCGCGCGCAGGGTCGGATTCATCTGGTCGGAGCCGGCGCCGCGCTTGATCACCTCGGCGACCTCGAGCAGCTCCTCGCAATTCAGAATTCGGCTCGAACGCGTCGGCCCAGCAGTTGCAGAGCGACGGCACCTTGCCGCTCGCCACGCAGATCTCGACGAAGCGCTGCTTCGGCACGTCGCCCCAGAAGACGGCCACCGCCGCGATCGCGAGCACGATCACCGCCAGGCCGCCCAGAATAATGTACCTCAGGCGGAAGCGCGGCGCCGTCTCATAACCGCCGCCGCCGCGGCCGGCGGGTTGCGGCTGGCGGCCTTGCAGCACCAGCAGCTCGGCGACGGTCGTCCGGTAATTGCCGAGGCGGATCGGCGTCTTGGCGTCGACCTCGATCAGGTCGACCGGATTCCAGCCGTCCGGGCCGCGCACCAGCGTGCCCATCCGGCTCTCCAGGTCGCGCAGCCGATAGGTGCCGTCGCCCACGTCGAACAACTCGGCGTGCCGTCGCGATATCGACGGCTCGTCGATGACAATGTCATTGTCCGTCCGGCGCCCGATCCGATAGGTGGGCATCGATGCTCCGCTGGCCGTCCCCCTGCCGCCACACGCTTAACACGGCCCGACCGGCGCGCCAAGCCGGACGCGTGCGGCGTCGACACCCGGGCGGTCAGTACACGTATCGGTTGCCATAGGCGCGGCCGCGCCTCGCGGTCCGCGGCCCGTTAACGTCCGGCGCCTCATCGCCGCAATGGCGCTCCGCCGCTGCAGCGACTTTGCACCTGTGGCGACAGCGCGTTCCATTTCGTGCGCAGGCCGGGCGACATGGCGTCGGGCGTGGCGTTGCGGCGGAACAGATCGGCGAGCTCGCGCAATTCGCCGGCCGAAAGATTGTTCTCGAACAGCTCCCAAACGCACAGACAGCGCTCGAACGGTACCTTGCCGGTCGCCGTGCACGCGGCGGTCCACTCGTCGCGCGACGGCTTGCGGTCGATCAGCAGCGCGGCCGCGACGATGGCAATGAGCAATACGCCGACGCCGATGCCGGCGGGCAGGGCCCATGCCGGCAGCGAGCGGACGCTCCGGGCGCGACTGTGCGTCGGGCGCGGCCGTCCGGAATTGAGCTCGAGCAGCTCGGCGACGGTGGTCTTGTGGTCGCCGAAGCGGATCGGCGTCCCGGCGTCGAATTCGTCGCGCTCGATCTTCTGCCATCCGTCGGCGCCGTGCACATACGTGCCCTGGGTGCTGCCGAGATCGCGCAGGCTAAACGTGCCGTCGCCCAAATCGGTCAGCTGGGCGTGGTGGCGCGAAACGGTTGAATTCCGGATGACGATGTCGTTGTCGCGCTTGCGACCGATCCGATAGCTCGCCACGACTCCCCCCGCACCGCGCCCGGTCAAGAAATATCATGGCGCCAATATTGCACGCCAGCCGGACGTGGCTACTTCTTGCCTGGTGTCTTCGGCGCGACCGGCGGCGTCTTGGCGTCGGGCCTCGGCGCGGCGAGATTGCCCTCAGCGTCGAGCCGCAGCACCCAGAGATCGGACTTACCGGCGCCTTTCGACGCCGTCTCGCCGACCGCGACGAAGCCGCCGTCCTTGAGCGCCTTCAGGTCGTTGAGCCGATCGGCGCCGTCGCCGCCGAAGCGGCGCTCCCAGACGATCTTGCCGTCGCCGTCGATCTTGACTAGCCAGGCGTCCTCGCTAGCGCCGCTCTTGGCGACGATGCTGCCGGCCAGTACATAGCCGTCCGCGCCGGCCGTCGCCACGGCGTTGATCGTCTCCATCTTGCCGCGGCCGATCAGCTTGTCCCACAGCTTGTCGCCGTTGCCGTCGAGACGCGTGATGCGGCCGCTGCCGGCCGGGGCGCCGCCGCGGTCGGTGCGCTCGGTCGTGCCGGCGACGAGGAAGCCGCCGTCGGCGAGCGGCAGGACGTGGGAATAGGCGTCGGCATTGCTGCCCTTGTAGACGCGCTCCCAGACCGGCTTCAGGCGCTGATCGAGTTTGACGATATAGAGGCCGGGCTTGCCCTTGCCCGTGCTGTCGAGCGTGCCGACGGCGACGAATTCCTCGCCTATTTGCCGAACGTCGCTGGCGCTCGAATTGCCCTTCTGATGCAGGAACGGTCGGGCGTTCTGGCCCTTGGCGTCGACCGCGACGACCCAGGCGCGGCTCTGGTCCTTGTCGCGGATCGTGCCGGCCAGGACGAAGCCGCCGGCCGCCGTCGGGCGCACCGCGCGATAGCCGTCCGACGTACCGGCCGTGTCCTGCCACAGCCGGTTGCCGATGCCGTCGACACGCAAGAGCCACGCGGTCGAGCCCTTGGTCTCCGAGGTCGCGCCGGCGACGACGTAGCCGTCGTCGTCGACCGCGACGGCATAGCCGGCATCGTCGCTCTCGCCGCCATAGGTCTTGTCCCACACGGTGGCGCCGGCCGCGTCGAGCCTGACCAGCCAGAGATCGGTCTTGCCGGCGCCCTTGGAGTCGGTCGTGCCGGCGACGATGAGGCCGCCGTCGGCGGTCAGCGCGACCGCCCGGCCGACGTCGTCGCCGGCGCCGCCGATGACGCGCTCCCAGCCGCCGGTCGTGGCCGCGGCCTGTCCGGTCGCGGGCGTCGGCCGGATCAGCGGCCGCAGTTCGTCCCAAAAACGCGCCGCGGCGAAGACGCCGACCGCGATCAGGACCAGGACGGCGCTGGCCAGCAGCAACAGCGGAATCCGGCTCGGCCGCGCGGCGCGCCCGGCCCCGGACGCCGACTGCTGGCGCTGATAGGCGTCGTAGCTCTGCGGCGCCAGGTCGCCGGCGCGGCGGGCGCCGTCGGCAGGCGCCGCGCCGCCGCGGATCGAGACATCGGGACCGGAGGCGGCGGCCCTGCCCGAGAGCAGCGCCGCCACAGTCGTGACCGTATCGCCCAGCATGATGCGCTCGTCGGCCGCGACATAGGCCTGCTCGATCTTGGCCCAGTCGTTGCCGTCGCGGACATAGGTGCCGTTCGAACGGCGGTCCCCACAGCCGGGCCTCGTCGCCGGACGGCGGCTCGACCTTGACGACGTCGGCTCCGAGCGAGGCGAGGAGCTGCGTGCAGGTCGGCCCCGCATACGACGTGGTCACGTCGACCACGCGGACACCGGCGAGGGGCGCGAAGCTCATCCCCGCGATTATCGTGGCGGGATGAATCGTCTCGCCGGGGAGACCAGCCCGTACCTCTTGCAGCACCGAGACAACCCGGTCGACTGGTACCCGTGGGGCGAGGAGGCGCTGGCTCGTGCGCATGACGAGGATCGGCCGATCCTGCTCTCGATCGGCTACGCCGCCTGCCACTGGTGCCACGTGATGGAGCACGAGTCGTTCGAGAACGCGGAGACGGCCGCGCTGATGAACGAGCACTTCGTCTGCATCAAGGTCGACCGGGAGGAGCGGCCCGATCTCGACGCCGTCTACATGGACGCCGTGGTCGCAATGACCGGGCACGGCGGCTGGCCGATGACCGTCTTCCTGCTTCCGGACGGCCGGCCGTTCTACGGGGGCACCTACTACCCGCCGGCGCCGCGCCACGGGCTGCCGAGCTTCCGTCAGCTGCTCGACGCGGTCGCCGCCGCGTACCGTGAGCGCCGCGCCGATCTCGGCCGCTCGGCGGAGCAGCTCATCGAGGCGGTGCGGGAGTCGAGCGCTCAGGCGCCGTCGAGCGATCCGCTGACCGACTCGATCCTGGGCGAGGCGGTGCGTGGCCTGCGCCGCTCGTTCGACCCGGAGTGGGGCGGCTTCGGCGGCGCGCCGAAGTTTCCGCCCGCGTCTGCGATCGAGCTCCTCCTTCGCCGTGGCGAGCTCGAGCTGGCGACGAAGACCCTCGACGCGATGGCTGCGGGCGGGATGTACGACCTCGTCGGCGGCGGCTTCCACCGCTACTCGGTCGACGAGCGGTGGCTCGTCCCGCACTTCGAGAAGATGCTCTACGACAACGCGCTGCTCGTACCCGCGTACCTGCATGCGTTCGTCGTCACCGGCGAGCAGCGCTACCGGCGGGTGGTCGAAGAGACCTGCGACTACCTGCTCCGCGAGCTGGCTCTGCCTGACGGCGGCTTCGCCTCGTCGCAGGACGCCGACACGGAGGGCGTCGAGGGCTTGACCTTCACGTGGACGGAGGACGAAGGCGTTCCCGCCGGGTTGCTCCAGCCGTTCGAGCACGGCCGCTCGATCATCCGCGGCGACCTCGACCGGGAGCTCAAGGCGCGGCTCCTCGAGGATCGGGCAAAGCGGCCGCAGCCCGCGCGCGACGACAAGGCGATCGCCGCGTGGAACGGGCTCGCCCTTGCCGGGCTCGCCGAGGCGGGCCGAAGGCTTGCAAGTAACACTGTGTTACAAGCCGCTGAGCGGCTCGGAAACTTCCTGCTCACGGGGCTTTCGACCTCCGATGGCCGTCTGTTCCGGACGTGGCGAAACGGGCGGGCGACGATCCCCGGATACCTCGAGGACTACGCCGCGGTCGCGCACGGCCTGTACGAGCTGCACGTCGCCACCGGGGAGCTGCGCTGGCTCGAGGAGGCGAACCGTCTCGCCCGGCTCGCGGTCGACCTCTTCGCCGACGACGAGCACGGCGGCTTCTTCATGACCGCCCGTGACTCCGAGCGGCTCGTCGCCCGGAAGAAAGACCTCGACGACAACCCGGTGCCGTCCGGGAACTCGATGCTGGCGTACGTGCTGCTGCGCCTCGCCAGGATCTACGGCGACGACGAGCTCGAGAGCAGGGCGGTGGGCGTCCTGCGACTCCTGCACACGAGCATGAGCCGGATCCCTTCCGCGTTCGGCTGGGCGCTGTGCGCGCTCGACCTGTACCTGTCGCCGCCGCGAGAGATCGCGATCATCGGCTCGCCGGCGGACGAGGTCGCCCGTGCAGCGCTGGCGCCGTTCGACCCGAACGCGGTCGTCGCCTTCGGCCCGAGCGAGGCGGTGCCGCTGCTGGCAGGGAAGGTCGTGGTCGACGGCAGGCCGGCGGTGTACGTGTGCGAGCGGTTTGCGTGCCAGGCGCCGGTCACCGATCCGGAGGCGATCAGATGACGAACGTCTCGGGCCTCTCGAGGCCACGCGCGAAGCGCGTGACGTCGAACGCGGTGAGATCGAGCGTCGGCTCGCGCCCGGCGATCAACTCGGCGACGTGCTCGCCCACCGCCGGCGCCTGCTGGAAGCCGTGGCCGGAGAAGCCGGTGGCGTAGAAGAACCCGGCCGGCTCGGTCGCCTCGCCGACGAGCGCGTTCCAGTCGGGGCTGACCTCGTAGTAGCCCCACCACGACGTCTGCACGGGGAGATCCACGAGCACCGGCAGGCGGCGGGCGGCATGCTCGGCTACCTCTTCAACGGTCTGCTCGCGCCCGCCGAAGACGAGCCCGGGCCCCTCTCGGTGGAAGTAGAACGACGTCGAGAAGTCGATCGTCAACGGCAGTCGGTCGGGAAGCCCGCCGTCCTGCGGCGTGAACCACATCCACCGCTTCTCGCCCTCGACCGGCAGCTGCACGCCGGCCATAGCAGCGACATCGCGCGACCACGCCCCGGCACAGCAAACGACCGTGTCGCAGGCAATCGGCCCTTTCGAGGTCTCGACGCCGGCCACCCGGCCGCCCCCGACGTCGATCGCGGTCACGTCGCAGCCCTGGCGCACGTCGAGGTCGCGCGCGTACCACTGCACGACCGACTCGGGCGACGCGTGCCCGTCGAGTCCGCAGTAGGTGGCGGCGAGCAGCCCGTCCGGGTCGAGTTGCGGCACGAGTGCGACCGCCTCTTCGACCGTGAGCTCGCGCGACGGCACGCCGAGCCGCTGCTGAAGCGCGAGCGCCTTCCGGAAGTCCGCGACGTCCTCCTCCCGGTCGAGCAGGAACAGGTAACCGTGCCGGCGGAAGTCGATCCCGTCCATCCGCTCGAACTCCTCGAGCGAGCGGAGCGCGATCCGGATGTTCAGCTCGTCCGAGAACTGCGCGCGAATCCCGCCGGCCGAGCGGCCGGTCGATCCCGCTGCGAGCGAATCGCGCTCCAGCAGAACGACGTCCTCGACCCCGAGCCCGCGCAGATGCCAGGCGACGCTCGCGCCCATCGCGCCGCCACCGATCACGACCACGTTCTTCGTTTCCATCTGCGCGGCCGCCAGCTTATGGTAGGCGGGTGGCGCTGCTCGAGGTGACGAACATCACGCGCCGCTTCGGCGGGATCGTTGCGCTCGACGACGTCTCCTTCGACGTCGGCGAGGGCGAGATCGTCGGGCTGATCGGGCCGAACGGGGCCGGCAAGACCACCACGTTCAACGTGATCACGCGTCTGTACAAGCCCGACTCAGGCGAGTTGACCTTCGAGGGCGAGAGCCTGCTCTCGACGCCGCCGCACGGCGTGATCAGGCGCGGGATCGCGCGAACGTTCCAGAACCTCGAGCTCTTCAAGACGATGACCGTCCGTGAAAACGTGCTCGTCGGCTGCCACGCGCGAAGTGGGGAACGCACGGCCGACGAGATGATCGACTACGTCGGTCTCGGCGACGTCGCTGCTCGAATCGCCGGCTCGCTTCCCTACGGGACGCTGAAGCGCGTCGAGACCGCCCGCGCTCTCGCCTCCGCGCCGAAGCTGCTGCTCCTCGACGAGCCGGCGGGGGGCCTATCTCACGAGGAGGTCGAGCAGCTCGGTGTCTTCATCCGGCAGATGCGTGAGGACTTCGACCTGACCATCCTCCTCGTCGAGCATCACATGAACCTGGTCATGGGTGTCTCAAACCGCGTGCACGTTCTCGACTTCGGCAGGAAGATCGCGGCGGGGACGCCTCAGGAGGTGCAGCGGGATCCCGCGGTGGTCGAGGCATATCTCGGCGCCGACGAGTGAGCTTCGTCGGGCGATGAGGGGCCTGATCGTGGTCGGGCTCGTCCTCGTACCGGTCGCGCTGGCGGGCTCCGCGGCTGCTCCGGGGGATCGGCCCCGGCTCGATCCTGATCGGCGGAACGGCGCCGCTCTCGGGTGAGGCTTCAGCGGTCGCCGCAGTGTCGAAGGGCGCAGCCGCCTACCTCGCCTACGTAAACGCTCGCGGCGGGGTGAACGGCCGGAAGATCGAGTACAGGGTGATCGACGACGGCGACGACCCGGCCCGCACGATCGAGGCTGCGCACCGACTCGTCCAGCAGGATCGCGTGTTCGCGATGTTCAACACGCTCGGGACGAGCACCAACCTCGCGATCCGCGACTTCCTCAACCGGGCGGGCGTGCCGCAGCTCTTCGTCGCCAGCGGCGCAACGACCTGGGCACGCGACGCGGGGAAGTACCCGTGGACGATCGGCTACGTCCCCAGCCACCGAACCGAAGGGCTCGCGCTCGCGCGCCAGGTGCTGAAGACGAAGCCGAAGGCGAAGATCGCGGTGCTCTACTCCGACGACGAGTACGGCAGGGATCTGCTGGCGTGGTTCAAGCGTGGGCTGGGCTCGAAGGCGGGCCGGCTGGCGAAGTCGGTCGGCTACGACCCGACCGGCGCGGGTGTCGACCCGCAGGTCGCGGAGCTGCGCGCCCGGCGCGGAACCTGAATGAGGCGAACAACCCGTTCGTGCTACCGGGGATCGTGGTGAAGACGTCGGCGGATGACGCCGATCCGATTCAGCAGATTGCTCTGGAGCGCTGGTCGGGCGGCCACTTGAACATCTTCACCGGGCCGATGACGATCCGCTACTAGCCGGCGGTTGCCTCGGCTGCGGGCTCGGGTGCGCCCGTGAGCTGTCCTCCGGGACAGGACTCGGCACGCACCTCCCTGCTCGAATTCGTGATTCCCGCCAGCCCGGCGATCCCTCCCGCCGCGACGAGGGCTGCGCAGATGACGACGGCTTCGTGGAACGCGCGGACCGACTCGCCGTTCGCCCCGAACGTGTCGCCCGTCAGCTTGCTCGCGACCACGACGCCGACCACCGACACGCCGACGAGTCCGGCGACGCGTGCGACGGCGTTGTTGACCGCGGAGGCAATGCCGGCGTCGGTCTCGTCGGCGTCGGCAAGCACGGCGGCCGTCAGCGGGGCGACAGTTGCCGACAGGCCGAGTGCGAAGAGGAGCAGCGCGGGGAGCAGGTCTCGCAGGTACGAGGTGTGCATCCCCGTCCTCAGCAGCAGAAGGATCCCGCCGGCCGCGACGAGTGGTCCGACCCCCATGAAGAAGCGTGGGCCGAACCGGTCGGCGAGCGCGCCGAATCGGCGGGAGAGCACGAACATCACTACCGTGACCGGCAGCGTCGTCAGGCCGCTGCGCAGCGCGGTATACCCCGCCACCTGCTGGAGGTAGATGACGAGGAAGAAGAAGAGGATCGCGAGGCCTGCGTACATGGTCAGGGTCTCGAGGTTCCCGATGGCGAAGTTGCGCCGGGCGAAGAGCTCGATCTTCAGCATCGGCTCCTCCGCCATTCGCTCGTACGCGAGGAAGGCGGTGAAAAGGGCGACACCGCCCGCCAGCGGGACGAGGATCGCCGGGCTTGTCCAGCCGAAGCGCGGCTGCTCGATCAACCCGAAGACGAAGCCTCCGAGACCGAGCACGCAGAGGAGCGCGCCTGTGAGATCGATCCGGCGTGCGGCAGCTCGCGCCGAGGGCGGGACCGCGGCGAGGACGAGTCCGAGGGTGACGAGGACGAGCGGGACGTTGAGCGCGAAGATCCAGCGCCAAGAGGCCTGGTCGACGATCTCGCCGCCGACGAGCGGGCCGACGATCGCGGCGATCCCGCCCCAGGCGGTCCATGCACCGATCGCGGCCGCCCGCTCGCGCGCCGGGAACGCCATGACGATGATCGCGAGCGAGCTCGGCGTCAGCAGCGCCCCGGCAGCTCCCTGGAGAGCGCGAGCGGCGATCAGCACCTCGATCGTCGGCGCGAGCGCGCACGCGACCGAGAGAACGCCGAAGGCGGCGACGCCGATCGCGAACACGCGGCGCTCGCCGTAGATGTCCCCGAGCGAGCCGCCGATCAAGATCAGCGACCCGAGGACGAGCAGGTACGCGTTCGACACCCATTGCTGCGACGGCAGACCGCCTCCGAGGTCGCGCTCGATCGCCGGCAGGGCAACGTTGACGATCGTCCCGTCGATGGTCGCCACGCCGGAGCCGAGGATCGCCGCGACCAGGGTCAATCGCTGGCGGCTGCTCATGTCGAGCCGAACCGCGCCTGCACCGGAGGGAGCGGCGCGGTCATCCGGTGACCGGAACGGGTGATCGAGTTGGCCATGCGAGCCTGGCCCGTGGTGCGCGGGTCAGTAGCGGCGTAAACGCTCGCGTGCCCGTTCGTAGTCCTCGTCGGTGATCGCGCCTCGGTCGCGCTCGTCCCGAAGCCGCGCGAGCTCTTCGGCGACGTCCTGAGGATCGGGCTGCGCGCGAGAAGCGCCTCGCCGATGCCCGAGCCGGTCGGGGTCGATCCCGAACTGGCGCAGTCGTGCGCGCATGCGGGCCACGCCGACCCCCCGCTTGGGAAAGTGGTGTGCCTCGGGCCCCCAGAGCGGCCGCTTCTGCACGAACCGGCGATAGGCTGCGAGCAGCCCGGTCGCCACGCCCACTTCGAGCAGCAGCGTCACGAACGCGTGGCTCGACGTGTCGAACGTGTGGCTCGAGCCGTAGATCGCGGTCGCGAGACCGACGCCCGCTGCGGAGCCGGCGAGGCCGATCAGGACGGTGAAGGAGAACGGCATCGGATCGGGGCCCGGCAGCGCCAGCCGTGCCGCGCCGCCGATCAGGAAGCCGGAGACGACCGCGGAGAGAATCCCGCCGAGCACCCAGCGGAGGTTAGCGAGGACGCGCTGGGCCCGAACGCGCGGCGAGAGCTCGACCATCTGTGCTATACAACCATACAACTGTTTATGATTGAATAAGGAACCCGCAACGATGCCGCTTCCCAACCCCATCCCAGATGAGCTCGCCGAGTTGATCGCCCGCCGCCTCCGGGCGATCGGCGAGCCGATGCGAATCAGGCTGCTCGACCGGCTTCGGGACGGTGAGGCAACCGTCAGCGAGCTGACGCAGGCGACAGGCGCCTCACAGCAGAACGTCTCGAAGCACCTTGCCGTGCTCGCCGACTCGGGAATCGTCGGGCGCCGCAAGGACGGAACGCACGTCTACTACCGGATCGCGGACGAGGGAGTCTTCAGGCTCTGCGACGAGGTCTGTGGTGCGATCCAGCAGCAGCATGCGGCTCTGAACGAGCTCGTCGAGGGGGTGCGCTGATGTCCCGGCGCCCGCTCTGCCCGCCGTCGCTCGAGCTCCGGCGATTCTCCGGTCGGCGGTGCAGCCGGTGACCGCCGTCGCGTCCACCCACCGCGTTGCGCCAGCGACCCCCGAGCATCCTGTGGCGGTCGGGCCGGTCGGCCGGCTGGGCCGGTGGACCGTCGACCACGGTCGTGCCGTCGCGGTCGCGTGGCTGATCATCGGGGTCGGCTTCGGTTTCTTTGCGCCGAAGGTCGAATCGGCTCTCTCGGGCGCCGGTTGGCAGGCGAACGGCTCCCAGTCGGTCCAGGCGAGGGACCTGATCCAGGCGAACTTCGCCGGCCTCTCCAGCTCGGCGCTGATCGTCGTGGTGCACTCGGAGAGTCAGACCGTGAGCGACGGCGGCTTTCGGTCGACGATCACGGCCGCCGAACGGCTGCTGCGGACGAATCGCGACGTCGCCTCCGTGCTGGGACCCCGGCCCGGCTCGACGATCTCGGCCGACCGGCACACGGCGATCGTCACCGCCGGTGCCGGCGGCGACCCCACCGCAATGGTCGCCGCCGCCGACTCGCTGAAGGGCAAGCTGCATGCGCTCGGCAACGGCGACGTCAGCGTCGCTCTGACGGGCGCCTCCGGGATGTGGAGCGACTTCAACACCGCAAACCGGACGGCGATGATGAAGTCCGAGCTCTTCTCGTGGCCGGTGACGATGGTCATCCTCGTGCTGGCGTTCGGCTCGCTCGTCGCCGCCGGGCTCCCGCTGCTGCTGACGATCCTCGGCCTCGTCTCCTCGGCCGGCCTGCTCGCGCTGCTCACGCACGGCTTCGAGATCTCGATCTGGGCGATGAACTTCGCGCTGATGTTCGCGCTGGCGCTCGGCATCGACTACGCGCTCTTCATCGTCCACCGGTTTCGCGGCGCCTTCTTCGGCTCCCGGCTCGAGGCGCGCGACGCGGTCGCGGTGACGATGGACACGGCCGGGAAGGCGGTCCTGTTCTCCGGGGCCACGGTCCTGATCTCGCTCTCCGCCGTGATGCTCGTCCCGAGCCCCGCGTTTCGGTCGATGGCGCTCGGGATCATGATCAGCGTCTTCTTCGTGCTCGGAGCGACCCTGACGCTGCTGCCGACGGTGCTTGCGAAGCTCGGGCCGAAGGTGGACTCGCTGGCGCTCCGCTGGGTTCATTCCGGGGAGCACCGATCGACGCGCTTCGCACGCTGGGGTGAGCTGCTCTGGCGGCACCCGCATGTGTTCGGCCCCGCCGCCACGATCGTGCTCGTTCTGCTCGCGCTGCCGATCTTCGGATTGAAGACCGGCATGCCCTCGATCAAGGTCGTCCCTGCGCACGACTCCTCGCGCGTCGGCTACGACCAGGTTCAGCAGGCGTTCGGCGCCGGTGCTCCGGGAGCGCTCCAGATCGTCGCTCCGCGGGCGGAGGCGGCGACCGTCGCTGAGGATCGTCCGGAGCGACCCCGGCATCGCCTCGGCCTCACCCGCCCAGCAGGGTGGCAACGGCCTGGCGCTCGTTCAGGCCGTCCCGAACGTCGATCCGTCGAGTGCCGCGGTCGGGCGCACGATCGACCGCGTGCGCTCGAAGCTTCCCCCGAAGGCGCTCGTGGGCGGTGCGGTGGCGGAGAACCACGACCTCGAGCAGGCGCTCTCGGCAAAGACACCGCTCGTGATCGGGGTCGTGCTCGCGCTCGGCTTCCTGCTCCTGCTCGTCGCCCTCCAGGCGCCGCTGATCGCCGCGCTCGGAGTGCTGACGAACCTGCTCGCGACCGGCGCCGCCTTCGGGATCGCCCGGTTGATCTTCCAGAACGGCCACGGCTCCGGCCTGCTCGGCTTCGAGTCGCAGGGATTTCTCGACGCGTGGGGCCCGGTGTTCTTCTTCGCGATGATCTTCGCGATCTCGATGGACTACACCGTCTTCCTGCTCTCGTCGGCCAAGGAGCACTTCGACCGGACCGGCGACCCGCGGGAGGCCTCGATCGGCGGGCTCGCGCACTCCGGCCGGGTGATCTTCGCCGCCGCCGCCGTCATGGTCGCCGTCTTCTTCACCTTCGCGCTCTCCGGGCCGCTGCCGCCGAAGGAGATGGGCGTCATCCTCGGCATCGCGGTGCTGCTGGACGCGATGCTCGTCAAGCTCGTACTGATTCCGACGCTGCTGCGCGTGTTCGGCCGCTACGCCTGGGCCCGACCCCGCTGGCTCGACCGCATCCTCCCCGACGTCCGCTTCGGCCACTCCTGATCAGGCGGCGATGGTCAGACTCTCGAGGTCGCGCGGGTAGTCGGTGAGGATCTCGATTCCGTCCTCGGTGACGACGACGGTGTCGGAGTGGCGGAAGCCGCCGAGCCCTTCCCGGTAGACGCCGGGCTCGATCGTGAACACCATCCCGGGCTCGAGCGGCGTGTGGTCGCCGACGTCGAGGAACGGCGCCTCGTGGTTGCGCAGTCCGATCGCGTGGCCCGTGTGCTGGCGCCAGAGCGGGAGGAGGTCGTTGGCCTCGAAGTAGCCGAGAACCGCGCGGTCGACGTCGGCGCACGTGGCGCCGGGCCGGAACGCGGCGAACGCGACGTCCTGTGCGGCGACCGTGTGGTCGAACAGGCGCCGCATCTCGTCGGTCGGCGTGCCGACGACCATGCCGCGCTCGAGCTCGGCGTTGTAGCCCCAGACCGGCGCCGCAGTCTCGGTGACGAGCATGTCGCCGGGCTCGAACCGGATGTTGTGGGCGACCGCGTGCGCCCAGGCGCTGCGCTTGCCGATCTGGCCGCGATAGCCGGCGGTGGCGCCGTCCTGGGAGCCAAGCTGGCCTGCGTACTCGGGGCCGAGCGCCTCGAGCATCGCGAGCGTCGCCTCGTGGCCGGCGCGCAGGGAAGCCTCGGCCTCGGTCGCGCCGGGCACCGAGTACTGCTGGAGCAGCCGGTGGGCGTGGGCGCACCAGCGGCCGCTTTCGCGGATCAGCTCCACCTCGGCCGGGCTCTTGCGGGCGATCGCGTGCTCGAGGACGGGCGAGAGCGGCGCGACCTGTCGCGCCGGTCACTTCGGAGAGCGGCGGCCCCTGGTAGCCGAGGATGCCGGGATAGCCGTCGCTGTCCGCGCCGATCTCGCCGGCGATGCCCAGGTCCGCGAGCAGCCGCGCGAAGATCGGCATCGGGTGCTCGACTCCCGGGTACTCCGGATACGACTCGATCCGGTCGAACGTCGACTCGGCGCGGGTGCGCTCGACCTCGAACTCCGGGACGAAGACGGCCATCTCGCCGGCCACGTTCTGTGCGACGGCGATCGGCCGCTCGTTCGACAGGAAGTTGAAGCCGGTCAGGTACTGGATGTAGCTCTGGTCGAACAGGACGTAGCCGCTCAGCCCGCCGCCGCGGGCGTGCTCGAGCACCCGCTCGCGCCGGGCCTCGAGCTCTGCTGCCGGGATGCCCGTTGCCTGCGTCAACTCGGCTGCGGGACGATGCGGATGTAGGGCTTCGGCTCCTCCCAGTCGCCGAAGATCTCCTTCGCCTCGTCGTTCGAGACGGAGCCGGCGATGATCACGTCCTCGCCCTGCTGCCAGTTCACCGGCGTCGAGACGCGGTGCTTCGCGGTCAGCTGGAGCGAGTCGATCACGCGCAGCACCTCGTCGAAGTTGCGGCCGGTCGTCATCGGGTAGACGAGGATCAGCTTCACCTTCTTGTCCGGGCCGATCACGAAGACGTTGCGCACGGTCTGGTTGTCGGCGGCGGTGCGGTCGGCCGGGTCTCCGCTGGCGTCGGCACCCAGCATCCCGTAGAGCTTTGAGACGTTGAAGTCCGCGTCGCCGATGATCGGGTAGTTGGGCGCGTGCCCCTGCGTCTCCTCGATGTCCTTCGCCCAGTCCGCGTGGCGGCCGGTCGGGTCGACCGAGAGGCCGATGATCTTGACCCCGCGCCTGTCGAACTCGGGCTTGACCTTCGCCATGTACCCGAGCTCGGTCGTGCAGATCGGCGTGAAGTCCTTCGGGTGCGAGAACAGAACGGCCCACGAGTCCCCGATCCAGTCGTGGAAGGCGATCGGGCCCTCCGTCGAGTCCGCCTGAAAGTCGGGTGCGATGTCGCCTAGTGATAGAGCCATTTCGTCTCCTCCGGTCGGTGTGCTGTGGAGCTTACTATCAAATATGAAGTGACTCGGTTCGAGGGCAGGCCGAACATCGAACTCGAGCGGGAACGCCCTGTCAACTCGCGAAGCCGGGGCCGAGAGGAATGAGCTGTTCGACCTCTTCGAGCGAGCCCGTCAGATCGAGCGCTGCTGCGGCGGCGTTGTCCCGCATGTGCCCGCCGTTCCGGCTGCCGACGATTGCGGCACTGACACCGGGCTGATGCAGCACCCAGGCGATCGCGACCTGGGCGACCGATGCGCCGAGCCGCTCGGCGATCGGGCGAATCCCGTCGGCGACGGCAAAGCTGCGCTCGGCTCGGCCGGGGCTCAGCAGACGCTTGAAGAAGGAAGACTCGACCCACGGCCCGGTCCAGATCGCGAGCACCTGCTCGAGCGTCTTGCCGGTCAGGACCCCGCTTGCGAGCGGCTCGTAGATCGTCACCGGGATACCGATCTCCCCGCAAGCGGCGATGGACGCCCGGTCGTCGAGGTAGTCGATCAGTGACAGTCCGACCTGGACGACGTCCACCGGCCGTTGCGCGTGGCAACGCTTGACGTCTTCGAGCTCGTAGTTCGACATGCCGATCGCGCGCACAAGCCCGGCGTCGGCGAGCTCCGCCATCGCACCCCAGGTCTCCTCGAGCGGCACGCCGGTGTCGTCGGGCCAGTGCAGGAAGTAGACGTCGATGTGCTCGCGTCCGAGCCGGCGCATGCTCGAGCGGCAGGCCGTGTGGATCTCCTCACGCCGGAAGCCGCTGCCGCCGCCCGTGATCGCGGCACCGGGGGCGACCTTCGTCGCGACGAGGAAGTCGTCGCCGACCCGGCCCAGCGCCGCCCCGATCACCGACTCGTTCTGCGTCGCCAGGTAGTTCTCGGAGGTGTCGAGCCAGTTGACCCCTGCCTCGATCGCCGTTTCGATCACGTGCACGGCACGATCGACGTCTGGCTCGTCGCCAGGTTCGGGCCCAAGCTCGAACCCGCCGAGGCCGACGCGAGAGAGGACGACTCCGCTCGATCCCAGTGGGCGCGACTCCATGCTCAGACGCGTGACTCTACGATGTCCCCGTTCCTGTCGACGTCGTCACCGAGATCGAGATCGGCCGGCCCCGGAACGAGGTGGCGGCGTTCGCGTGCGACCCCGACAACGCGACCGCGTGGTACGAGAACATCAAGGCGGTCGAGTGGAAGACGCCGAAGCCGCTCGCCGTCGGCTCGAAGATCGCCTTCGTCGCGGCGTTCCTCTGTCGCCGGCTCGAGTACACCTACGAGGTGAGGGAGCTCGTCCCAGGCGAGCGGTTCGTCATGGCAACGGCCGAAGGCCCGTTCCCGATGGAGACGACGTACGAGTGGGCGGACACGGCGGCCGGCGGCACGAAGATGACGCTGCGAAACCGAGGCGAGCCGGCAGGGTTCTCGAAGATCGCGGCGCCGATGCTGGCGAGCGCGATGCGCCGCGCGAACCGTAAGGATCTCGAGCGGCTGAAGGCGATCCTGGAAGCGCGCTAGAAACGGCGAAACCCGCCTCGCGACGGGTTTCGCATGGTGAAGCGGACTCGCGCCCGCGCGTGGCTGACACCCAGCCGGAGTGTAGCGCCGGATGGGCGGAGGGCGCCGGACTCGAACCGGAACCGACTGATCGGTCGCGTGGGTGTCAGCCACGCATCCCACCTAGGGATTTCGACCCTCCGCCTGCTGCCTACGGTAGGTCAGCCGTCGGCTCAGGGAGCTCGGCGGCGGAAATCGTCACTGATTCGGCGCCGGCTCGGGACTCGTGCCCTCGAGCTGTGCGAACGCCTGCTCGAACGTCGTCTGCGGGTGGGCGCCGAGCACGATCAGCCGGCGGTCGAGCAGGAAGGCGGGGATCGCGTTGATCCCGATCGAGTGCGCCTCGGCGGTCGCCCGGCGCACGTCGTCGGCGTAGGCGTCGCCGGCGAGGACCTCGTCGGCTCCTTCGACCCCGACCTCGGCGGCGAGTGCGCTGAGGACGTCCGGGTCGCCGATGTTCTGCGCCTCGGCCCAGTAGGCGTCCATCAGCCGGTCGTGGAACGGCTCGTGCAGGTTCTGCGCCCGGGCGTGCTCGGTCAGGCGGAGGGCCCTCATCGTGTTCGGCACGACGTCGGGGTTCGGGTTGTAGACGAGGCCCTGGCGCTCGAACGATGCGGCGGTGCGCGCCATCCCGTCAGGCCCGTAGCGGGCGACGAGCTGCGCACGCGGAAGCCCCTCGGGCGGGTACTCGGGGTGCAGGTCGAACGGCAGCCACTCGACGGTCGCGCCGAAGCGCTCCTTCATCCACCCGGCCAGCACCTGGCCGACGCGGCAGAACGGTCAGATGTAGTCCGACCAGACGATCACCTCGTGCTCGGCCACGGGACGGACGTTAGCTGGCCGGCCCTTGCACGACACGTCGCATCTTCTGCAGTATCGTTATGACCATAACGATCAGCAACGCGTGGAGGTGATCGAGTGAGCGGTTCGTCGAGCGACGTCGCGCCCCCTCGGCTGGGCGATCGGGAGCGGTACGACGCGTTCATGGAAGTCACGCGCGGCCGGATCACGACGCGTGCGTTCCAGCCGGACTATGTCGTTCCCCGCGAGCACTTCGAGCTGATCGTCGATGCGGCACGGCACGCGCCCTCGGGGGCGAACGCGCAACCGTGGCACTTCATCGTCGTCACCGAGCCGGAGACGAAGCAGCGGATCTCGGGGTACTTCGTAGAGGAGCAGCACCGGCGCGCGCGGCTGGGGATGAAGTTCCCGACGCCCGACTACCGGGGCATGGCGACCGCCCCCGGCTTCGTCGTCGTTGCCGCCGACTTCCGGCTGATCCGTGCCTTCCCCGTTCTCCGGCACGACGACCCCGATTCGGAGGTCAACCGCCCGTACTACGAGAACGCGGAGCGGATCCTGCTACAGAGCGTCGCCGCCGCGACGATGTCGGCGCACCTGGCCGCGGCCGCCCTCGGCTACAACGTCTGGTGGGTGACTGCGATCGGCCAGCAAGATGCCCAGGACGCGATCAAGCCGCTGCTCGGCGTTCCGGACGAGCTGTCGATCCTTGACGTCCTGTGCTTCGGCCCGCCCGCGAAGCCGGTCTACAAGCGGTGGAAGAAGGATCTCGACGAGATCATGAGCTGGGGCCGGATGGATCCCGCGAGCGTGATGGACGACGACGCGCTCGAGGAGTGGATCATGACCAAGCGGCACCGGGTCATGTACCGGGACGAGGCGAACGTCGACTGAGCGCGTCGCCGCCCGTCGCCCCAAGTTCGGGGAATGCGCGGAGCCTCGACGACCGCGTCGGGTTCCTGCTCCGGCTCGCCTACCAGCGTGCGGCTGCGAACCTGGCCGAGAGCTTCGGCTCCGGTGGATTGACACCGATGCAGTTCGCGACGCTTCTATGCCTCCGTGAGCGCGGCCCGTTGTCGCAGAACGAGCTGGGGCGCACCGTCGGCATGCAGCCGGCAAACATCCATGCCACGGTGCGCCGACTCGTGGCGGATGGGCTGCTGACGACCCGTCCCGGCGTGAACGACCGGCGGCTGCTGCTGGTCGATCTGACGGGCAAGGGGCGCGAGGTGCTGAGCCGGGTCGCCCCGGCTGCCGCGGCGGCGAACGCCCGGACGCTCTCCGTGCTGTCGGAGGAGGAGAGAGACACTTTGATGCAGCTCCTCGGGAAACTGATTTCTCCACCTTCTTTGAAGGATCATGTCGGAGCGCGGCAACGAGACACCCGAAGGAGGTCGCATGCAGATTCGAGCAGCCGTAACGCGTAGTCTCGGTGGCCCGATGTCGCTCGAGACGCTCGAGCTCGACGATCCGCGGGCCGGCGAGATCCTCGTCCGCGTTGTCGCCACCGGTGTCTGCCACACCGACCTCGTCGTCCGCGACGGCATGCTCCCGACGCCGCAACCGGTCGTGCTCGGCCACGAGGGTGCCGGGATCGTCGAGGCTGTCGGCGAGGGCGTGACCAAGGTTGTGCCAGGCGATCACATCGTCATGACCTTCAACTCCTGCGGCAAGTGCCCGAACTGCGAGGAGAGCGCGGAGACGTACTGTTACGAGTTCTTCGCGCGCAACTTCCTCGCGGCGCGGGCGGACGGGTCGACCGCGCTCCGTGCCGGTGCGGACGCGGTGCACAGCAACTTCTTCGGCCAGTCGTCGTTTGCGACGTATGCGCTGTGCCACGAGCGCAACGCGGTCAAGGTTCCCGCCGACGCGCCGCTCGAGCTGCTAGGCCCACTGGCCTGCGGAGTCCAGACGGGCGCGGGCGCCGTGATGAATGCGCTCGGAGTCGGGCCGGGCGCGTCGTTCGCCGTGTTCGGGTCGGGGTCGGTGGGCCTCTCCGCGGTCATGGCTGCAAAGGTGGTGGGTGCCGGCACAATCGTCGCGGTCGACATCGACGCCGGACGCCTCGCCGCCGCCGAGAACCTCGGCGCGACGCACACGATCGACTCGACGAGCGCCGATGCGAGCGCCGAGCTCATCGCCATCACCGGCAACGGGCTGAACTTCGCGCTCGACACGACGGGCCTGGCGCCGGTGATCCGCAGCGCCGTCATGGCGCTCGCGCCGCGCGGCACGTGCGGGATCCTCGGCGCGTCTGGGCCCGGCTCGGAGATCACGCTCGACGAGGTGCACTTCATGAGCGGCGGCCGCCGGCTGATGGGCATCGTCGAGGGCGAGTCGCAGCCGGACACGTTCATCCCGAAGCTGATCGACCTCTATCGCGGCGGGGAGTTCCCGTTCGACCGGCTGGTCACCTTCTACGACCTCGACCGGATCAACGACGCGTTCCACGACTGCGAGGCCGGGACGACGATCAAGCCGATCGTGAGGATGCCGTGACGGGCGGGGTAGCCCGCCTCCGATCATGTCGGCGTTCTGCCCTACGGGCCGGCTGGCGGCGGAACGGCGAGATCGAACTGCAATCCGCTCGATCCCTCGCCGCCGCCCGCGCCGACGCGGCGCGACAGCCACGCGTACGGCGTCCCGTCGAGCCAGCGCGCGATCGACGGCACCCGCCGGACGCGCAGCCCTGCTCGCGGCACCTCCTCCTCGTGGAAGTACCACGGGCTGACGTCGGGGGCGAGCAGGACGCCCTGCGCGGTGATCGGGCGAGCCTCGCCGTCGTGCGTCAGCAGCGAGCCGCGCTGGAGCACGACCGCCGCCGAGCCCGCCGGATCGCGAACCGGCACGAGCGGGATCCAGTGCTCGGGCACGGTCGTCTGGAGGACGTAGACGAGATCGGCCGGGGAGGCGAGCTCGGGCGGCGGCGCGGCGGTGAGTCGCGAGGAGTACTCGGTCGAGCGGTTGCGCGGACGGCCGTCGGCGCCCTCCACGACGCGCTCGACCGCCCACCCGAGGTTCGCCATCTCGTCGCGCAGGAGCAAGAGCTCCTCGACCGGATCGCCGTCGAGCGCTCCGGCGACGACGGGCGCGAGCAGGAGCAGCGCGGGTGCCGGCCCGGAGCCCGCCGCCAGAGCCGTATCGGTCAGGCGGAACATCCGCCACGGCGCGGTCGCCGCGGCCGCATCGGTCGGCTCGACGAGGACGTTCTCGCCGAAGGTGTCTCGCACGACGAGGCTGCGCACGCCGAGCAGCGATCCGAATCGCGCGGGAACGGGGACCGACCACCAGTCGTTGCCGAACACCGTGGCGAACTCGACCGCCAGCAGCCGCCCGAGGTCCTCGGCCGCCGCGCTCACGGCTCCGAGGTCGACCGCCGCGTCCTCGAGCTCCCAGAAGCGCTCGGCCGGCATCCCGGGGAAGGTGACGCGCGTGGGGAGCAGATGCACGGGCGGCGCCGCGCCGTCGCCCTCGGGGGCCGGCGCGCCCAGCGTGTGCGACGTGTCCTCGTCGACGTCGAGGTCGTACCACTCGAGCCGCCCGCCGGGATACTCCGGCGCCGACAGGACGATCTCGCCGGCGTCGGTGCCGGCCGCGACCGAGAACCGGTACTCGAGGCGGTCGGTGACCCAGCAGTCGCCGGCGCCCGCGGGCGTCAGCGCCTGCACCCAGGCGACGAACGCTGCGACGAGGTCGTCGGGGAGGCCCGCAGCGTCCGCGGCCAGCGAGTCGGCGATCGCCAGGCCGTCCCCAGCTCCTTCGCCGGCGAGAAGCCGGAGCCGCCCCTCCGCAGGATCTTCGGGAACGCGTGGCGGCGGCAGCGGGTGGGCCGCGGCGAGACCTTCTGCTCGATCGCCGAGTCCCGCGCCCTGGAGCAGGCCGACGAGCCGTGTCCACGCGTCGAGTCGTTGCCGGAGCGTGGGGGCCACCGGCGGCTCCCGCTCCACCAGCACCTCGAGCGGCACGGCCAGCGGGTCATAGTCTTGAGCGTCGGCCTCACCGGCGGCCGGCCGCCACCGGCTCAGGGGACGCTCGACCGTCTCGACGCGTACGGCCACCGGGAACGCCGCGTCCTCGCCGAGCAACTCGCCGACCTGCCACTGGCGTCCGAGCAGCCACAGCGGATCGTGCACGGCGGCACGCAGGCCGAGGGCCGGATCCTGCCCGCGTACGCGCGGCTCGAGCCGGTGCCAGGTCGTCGTCGTGATCGTCACGGTTGGAGAAGCGCCTCCGACCGCGCTTTCGCCAGTGTGAGCAACTCCCTCATCGGCAGGTCGAGCCCGCCGGCGACGTCGCCGTCGGTGAGGTAGATCGTCGGGACGAACCGGCCGGCCCACGCGACCGCGGACAGGTCGACCATCCGGATCTTCGCCAGGTCGAGGGTCTCGCCGATCACGCCTGCGAGGCTGTCGACCGTCCAAGCGGCGCCCGGGACCGGCGGCACGGCGAGCAAGATCGTCTGTGGGGGCCGCGCCCCCGGGGCATCGAATCCGAACGACAGCGCCGTCGTCGTGTCGACCGCCGGAACGACCTCGACGAACTCGTCGACGACGAGCGTTGCGACGCCGCGCGTCGCGTCGAGGTCGCCGAGGACGTGCGCAACGAAGCTCGTGACCGGGTCCGGGCCGAGCTGGGCCGGAAAACGCAACCCGACCCACTGCCCGCGGTGAGCGGCATCCGCATCCGGGAACGGCTCGGGCGGCTGCTGGATCGCGCGCAGCCGCGACGGGCCTCCGGTGTGGCGCAGACGTGACGCGAGCAGGACGTCGGCGAGACGGCCGACGCCGGGCCGGACGCGTCCGTGCGTCTCGAGCCACGACTCCAGTGCTCCTGAGCCGCCGAGCGGTCCGATGACGTCTGCGGGAGCGGCTGCGACCGGGTCCACCGCGAGCCCGGCCGCGAGTGCAGCCGGGAACGGGGGCGCAGCGAGCGCGAGAACGGGGAACCCTTCGCCGAACAGCGCCGCGGCGTCGTCGGGCGCGGCCTGCGAGGCGGCCAGGCGCGTCGCAGCGGCGTCGCGGACGGCTACGAGCGCCGCCGCGGTGGTCGCACGCGCCGGGTCGGTGCCCGGCGCGATGCCGAAGCACGCCAGTGTGTCGAGCGCGGCTGCGAGGTCGTTCTCGATCGGCGGCGGGCCGTCGGCGGTGATGCCGGCAAGGGCCGACACGGCCTGTTCGAGCGCCGCCCGCGCGGCGTCGAGCCGCGCCCGGCGGTCGCCCGCGTCCACGTCCGGGAGCGTCGTCGTCCCGCCGCCTCCCGATTCGTCCAGGGGAGGAGGCCCGCTGACCGCGGTTCCACGGTCCTGGGGCCGCGCGAGGTCGAGACCGGTGCCGGCGCGCGCGCGGCTGAGCAGCGAGCGCACGCCCTCGGCGGCGGCGACCAGGGCCGCGACGCCCGGCTCGGACAGCTCGACTGCGGCCCCCTCGGCGACGCCCAGACCCCGTGCACGGCGGAGCACACGCGGAGCGAGCGGCTCGTACACGAGGTCGAGCGCGCCGAGCCCGAGGTCCGAGAGCCGGATCGTCGTGACTGCTTCTCCCGACCCGACTGTGACCGCGAGGCCCGTGGGATCGCCGAGCAGGTGGCCGGCCCAGGCGGCGAGGCGCGGCTCGGCGCGCGCGCGCACGCCGTCGGTGGGCCATCCCGGCGCGGCGGGCGGATCCGCGGCAATCAGCACCAGCGCGCGGTTCGTGATCGACGTGCCGGTTCGCGGGGTCGAGACCACCTGCGGCTCTGCGGTCGCGCCCTCACCCCGGTTGAGGGCATCGAGGGCTCCGGCGGCACGGGTCGGGTTCCCGCGGACGATCTGGTGCACGCTCTCCGCGAGCAGCACATCGGCGACGGAGTCGACCGCGTCGTCGAGTGTGGCGAGTACCTCGACCACCGTCTCCGCTGCCGCCGGGTCGGCCTCCTGCACGGCGGCACGGACGTCGTTGCGCGGAAGCCGCGACAGCGCGAGCCCGTCGCACACCGCGCGCGGCGGGAGACCCTCCGGCGTGCCGGAGGCGGTGACGACCGGCGGTGGGGCGAGGCGGCGAACGACCTCGACCGCAACGTGAGCGCCGCGCTCGTGCAGAAGACGTTCGGTGCGGTAGCCGAGGAGGGCGCCGAGCGATTGGCCCTGCCGTACGCCGTCGAGCAGCCCGAGCGCCGTCCGGACACGGCTGCTGGACAGGTCGAGAGCAAGTGCGCTCGCGTTGGCGTCGCGCGCGGCGTGCGAGAGATGGCCGGCGCGCAGCACGGCCGCCGTCGCCGCCTGCGCCAGCGACGGCGCATGGATATATCCGCCGCCGGACGTGTCCTCCGAGAGCGGCGTCGGTGCTCCGGCCGGCGGCTGCGTGACGGCCGGCCGCGGATCCCGGCGCACGAGATCCTCGACCGCGCCGTACGCCCCGAGCGTGATTCCCGCCGGTGTCGCCGCGCGCAGGTCCGACAGCCGCCGGGTTGCCAGGCTCGTGATCCAGGCGTCGAAGCGGTGCGACGCGACGTCGAGCGCCTCGCCGAGCAGCAGCGCGGCACGGTCCGGCGCGAGATTTGCCGCCGCCTCCGCCGCTCGTACGGTCTCGGCGTACCCGGCATGCCGCGCGGTGTCGAGGACGCCGGTGACGAGCTCGCGGTCGAGGTAGTCGATCGCTGCGAGGGCGCTCCCGTCGGCCTGCTGCACCGATCCGGCGAGGAAGGACGCCGTCGTGGATCGGGCCTCTCCGATCCGGAGTGTCGCCGTCGTCGAGAGCATCCCGGCCTGGAGGACGGCCGGGTGGTCGACGCGCAGGTGCGCTTCGACGAACTTGCCTGCGGCGCCGCCGGTGGCATCGATCATCCCCGCCCGGACCCGTTCGAGCATCACCGAGCGCTTGGCGAGCAGGGTCAGCAGCGACGTGAACGTGCGCGGGTCCTCGGCCTGGAGGTCGCGCGTCGGCCGTCCGCGCAGGCCCCTGAGGTAGGCCGTGATCGCCTGCCAGCCGGCGGCGGCATCGTCCGGCCGGCTGCGCGGGTCGACCGTGTACGGGAGGTGGAGCAGCGGCACCGGGTCGGGCCGCCCGACGAGCTGGCCGACGTACGGAAACCCCGTGATCCCGAGCGACCGGAGGCCGAGGACGGCCAGCCAGCGCTGCCTGTTTGCCTCGGCGGCGGGCCCGTCGATGCCGGCGATCACGGCGCGCGGGACGTAGCAGACGTTTGCGCCGACCAGGGATCGAACCGCCACCGTGCTGGAGACCGGCGACTGGGCGAGAACGTCGATCATCCCCTGGTCGGGGTTCGACTCCGAGCGGACGATGGGGGCATGTGTGACGCCGTCCAGCCACCACGGGAAGGCGGAGCGCAGGAAACCTGCGGCGTGAACGACACCCGGCGGCTCGCCTCCGGGTTGCCAGTTACGGAGGCTGGTCACCGGCAGGACGCCGTACGGCTGGCGCCCGATCCGGAGCGGCGGGAGCGGCCCTCGCCCGCGCACCATCTGGACGGCGTGGTGGCGGATGTCGGCGATCTCGGAATCGCTCGGGCCGGGCTGGATGAGGCTGTCGAACCAGTAGCCGAACGCGGACGGCCACACGAGCGCGTTCATCTGGCCGGCGGCGGCCTGTTCGCCGTCGCCCGAGTTGGCGATACCCCGGAAGACGTCGTTGGGGACTCCGAGCGCGCCCGCGAGGAGGCCTCCGTCGCTTCCCTGCGCCGGGGCCGGCGTCCGTCGCTCGATCTCGAACGACTCGGCGGCGTCGTCCGGTCCGGCGAAGCCGCTGCGCTCCGCCTTCGTGTTGTTCGTCGGCGTTCCGATCCGCATCACCTCGAGACCGCGCGAGTAGTGATGGTTCGCGAGCAGGTCGGCGAGGCGCCCGCTCGCGTCGGCCGCGTCGAGCGAGCCGAGGACGCCGAGGACGACGAGCCGGTCGATGCGCGCGGTTCCGGCAGGAAGCGGAAGCCGGATCAGGAGGCCCGCCTGCTCCGCGGCGGCGGGGTCGATCATCCAGCGCATGCCGTCGGGTAGCGCCGGCCCGTCGTCGCTCACGGCCGGCGGCGGCGCGGACGGGTCGAGCCCGAGCTGGACGCTGTCGCTGACCGGTCCGCCGGAAGCGCGTGCGATCTCGGTCCACGACGCCTGGCCGCCGCTCCCCGCCCGTTGGTAGGCGATCGCGACGAAGTGATCGGGCAGGGTTCGCGCCGTTGCCGCCCGCGACCACGCGCCGGCGCGCCGAGGCGGCTCGCCGAAAACCGGCGGGTCGGGGATCTCCGCATCATCGGGTACCGGGTCGGCAGGCCGCGTTCCGCCTGTCGGCGCCGTCCGGTCGGCGACCCACGCCGCGCGCGTGGAGCTTCCGATCGCGTTCACGAGCCGTACCCAGGCGTCGCGCTCGGCGGCCGTCGCCGCCGGCTCAGCGGTTCCGCCGCGCCAGACCTGCGTCCAGAACGAGCGGCCAACCGCGACCTCCGGATCGGTCAGCTCCGGCTCGTGGTCCTCGACGTGGATCTCGTCCGGCAGCACGCGAATCAAGAGCGTGTCGCCGTTGAAGCGCGTCTCGAGACCGAGCGGAAGCAGTGCGACCGGCACCGTCGCGGGCGCGATCGTCGGGGCGGCGCCGGGGTGGCCGACGTGCCGACCGAGCAGGTCGTCGAGCCTTGACCTCGCCCGCTCGAAGGACGTCCTCGACGCGTTTGCGACCGACGCGGCGGCGGTGAGCTCGGCCTGCGCCGATTCCGCGTTGCCCACCCCCGTCGTCCGGATCCGGTCGAGTGTCTCGCGTGCCTGCGCGAGCCGTGCCTGGGCTGCGACGTTCTCGTTCTCGGCGGCAGCCGCCTGTGCGCGCAGCGCACGAAGGTCAGCCGGGGGGCTCACGGGTTCGGCCCTCCGTCGTCTCGGGGGAGCAGATCGGCGGCGCGGATCGCCACGCGCACGGGGTGCTGGTAGGTCAGGTGCGCCTGAACCGCGGCCGACTCGCCCCACGACACCCCGTCCACCTTGTGTCCGCGCAGAACCGGTGGATCCGAGATCGCGAACGGCGCTGCCGTCTGCGCGTTTGCGTCCGGCGACATGTGGCTCCACGCGAGGTCGTCCGCCGAGGCCGGAACAGCGGGGGTCTCGGCGGAAACGTCGTCGAGGCCGAAGCGCGGCTCCGAAGGCGGCTGCGCGATCACGAACCACCACGGGTCGCCGTTGCCGCGAAGCGTCTCGGGCGTGATCGGGAAGCCGACGAAGCTGACGTCGGGAGGGAGGTCGCCGCGGAACGTCGGCAGCACGATCGTCCCGTCGTCGAGGGCGAGGTTGCCGCCCACCTGTCGGGCGCGGCAGAGGTAGACGATCGAGCCGGGGTAGCGGCGCAGCAACTCGCTGCGCAGGAGCAGCACCGCCTCGCCCGCGCCGCCGACGAGCAGCGTGTCGACGAGGTGACGGCCGCCGAAGAGATGCACGGGGCCGATGTCGTCGGGCTGGTCGCCGCTGCGGCCCCAGAACCGCTTGAACGCGGTTCCGCGCAGATCGGTCGGGTACTCGCGCCAGAGGAGCTCGCGCATGAGCTCGTGATTGAGGGAGACGAGGTGCGCGGCGACGAACGAGGGGTTCGTGCGCACGAGCGTCGCGGTGTCGGGCGGCACGAGCTCGAGCCCCGGCAGCAGCCAGCCGTGACCGAGGTCGCGCACCGCCTCCCACATCGGATCGAGGAACTGCGGGCACCCCATCACGGGGTCGAGGTCGTCGCGCGGCTGGACCGGGCGGATCGTCCGAACGTCGAGCCGGACGCGGACCCGCGCGGGGATCGTCACCTCCGGATCGAGCTTCTCCAGGAGGCCGCTCCGGACCGTGCCGAGGTCGAAAGCCGGCCCCGCGGGCGGGGCGGGCGCGTCGCCGACGGTGACCAGGCGGTCGAATGCCGCCGCGGCCGCTCCGACCAGCTCCTTGGCGGCGGCGAGATCTGCGGCGCCGGTGACGCTCGCAACGGCCTCGGGCAGCGCGACCGCGAACGTGCCCGAGGCAAGGCTCTCGAGCGAGGTGAGGGCGGCCTGCGACGCGGTCAGGCCCGACACGGCGGCGTCGAGCCGGATCGCCGCATCGATCCGGCCTTCGGCCACCTGGGCCAGCGCGGTGATCGCGCCGGGGTCGCGGCGGAAGGCGTCGAGCCGCGTCCCAGGATCTGTGACGGGGTCGGCCGAGGCGATCGCGGCCGGAACGGTCGCGGCCTGCTTCAGCGCCGTCCACCGGTCGTCTCCGATGCGCGTGGCGGCGAGTGCGCCGCCCGCGATGCGCTCGACAGTGTTGCTGGCGATCACGACCGAGCCGCCGCGGACGAGCACGCCGCCGCCGAGGGTGAGCTGTTCGCCCGGCGGGTGGAACAGGAGGGAGGGCGTGAGCGCGGCGGGCGGGTCGTGCACACCGCCGACGCCTACGCCGGCGAGGCCAGGGGGAACGTGCGACGCGATCGGCCGGACGGCGGGCTGTGCGATCGCGCCGGGCGGGAGGTGGTGCGCGCCCGGCGCGGGTGGCGCCGGCGGCGGAGCGGGTGGGGCCGGCGGGGCCGCCGCATCGAGCAGCGCCGACACGGCGCTCGCGCGTACTGCACCGATGCTCGCGACGAGCGAGACGCCGCCGACGTCGCTGCGCGGTGTCGCCGCGCGGACCTCGTCGCCGATCGGGAACGCCTGCACGTTCGTCGCCAGCGTGTGCAGCACCGTGTCGAGCCGGGTCGGATCGTCCGGGTGCGCGTCGCCGGCGGCGGCGAGCGCCGCGGAAGCACGCTCCGGCCCGATCACCTCAATCGCCGGGCGCATCGAGCTGATCCCGTCCGGTCCGCCGACCGGGGCGGCGAAGACCTCCGAGGCGAAGCGCGTGACGATCTCGTCGGCGAGGGCGGCTACGCCGGCCGCACGGGCGGCGACTGCCGCCGGCCTCGCCAGGCGCCGGAACGCCGGCTCGACGATCGCGTCGGGGAGGCGGCTGTCGCGGATCGCCTTCGCGATCGTGACCGCGGCGCCTGCGGCGCCGGCGACGCGATCGTGTGCGGGCGCCGAGACGGCCACCAGCGTGCCCGCGTCGAGTGCCGACAGCCGTGCGTGCACCCGCGACGAGGCGGTGCGCGCGAACTGCGCGGCACGCAGGATCCTGTTCGCCGCCAGCACGTCGCCGAGCTGGCGCCACGCCCGGGCGACCAGATCCTCCTGGCGCGCCTGCACGACTTGTGTCCCGAGGCCGGCGGCGACTCGCGTTCGCACGTCGAGGTTGATCTCCTCGATCCACGGTGGGGGTGTGCCCGGTTCGAGCTCGACGACGAGTGCGTGCTTGTCCCCGTAGATCGGGGGCGCGACGACCGGGTCGCGGTCGCCGCTGCGAACGTACGCGGCCGGCCGGTCGAGGAGCACGGTGAGGCTTGCCCGGAACGCCTGCTCGGCGGCCGGATCGCGCTGCGGAAGCGCGTCCGAGTCGATCGGCCGCAACGCACCGTCGAGCCAGACGATCGCACCGGTGTCCTGGACGTCCGCCGGCGGCGGGAGCGACGGCAGCCCTGCCCCCGGGCGCGAGACGTCGAGCGGCCGGGTCCCCACCCCCGGAGGCAGCGGCCGACCCTGGAGCCGCCTCGCCAGCGCCTCGAAGTCGGCGTCCTCGCCGGTCCGGAACCGGAACGAGTGGTAGACGGGCAGCACAGCCTCGGCGCCCGGCTGCCAGGCCGGCTCGAGCTTCGACTCGTCCTCCGGCGTCACGTCCTGTCCCAGGCCCGCAAGACGTCCGACATTGAATGCCGGGACGACCGCCGCGAGGTACCAGGCGAACGGCTCGAGATGCCGCGGGCACATGAGGCGCGACACCGTCAGCCGCGGGTCTCCGCTCTGGAGGATGGCGTCGACCTGGGCACCGTCCTGCGCAATCACCTGCGCGTGCGCCCAGAGGTACGAGGAGGCGAGATCCGGAAGCTGGCCCGCGGCGCCGGCCGGAACGTGCAGCTGGGGCAACGGCGACCCGTTGGCGAGCGCGCACGCGTGCGGGCCTTCGAGGTCGACGACGACCAGCACGATCCACGGCCGCAGCCGCTGGCCGGCCGCCGCCGCCGGGGTGAACAGCCACGGCAGGTCCGGCCGGTCGAACTCGATCTGCGCGAAGTAGTTCGGCTCCACGCCGACGGCGCCGTCGATCGGATCGGTGCGCACGATCTGGCTCGCCACGACCCCGATCACGTCGCCGGGGCCGCGGACGACCGCGTCGTGCGTCACGGGCTGGGCGACGCCCGAGACGTTGACGCCCGCAGGCGCGGTCGCGAGCGCGGGCTGCCCGCTGCCGAAGGTGTCGGGCTGTGCGATCGAGGCCGCGAAGCCGCTGCGCACGAACGAGAGGAACTGGTACGCCGTGTCGGCCATCAGACCGCCACCTCGTGAGCCTCGACCACGACGAGGCGTCCGCCGGCGGCAGTCGCCGCCGCGTACGCCGCGGTCGCCGAGCCGAAGGCTGCGGGCGCAGCGGTCGAGGTCGCGAGCGTCTCGGCGGAGGCAACGCGGTAGGTCGTGTCCGCCACGTGCACGCGCTGGTCGGGACCGTCGAACAGCCTTGCCGTGTGCAGTCCGGAGCGTGCGATCGCCCCGACGTCGAGCGCGTGCAGGAAGAGGAGCTCGTGCAGCTTGTCGGTCCGCCGCTGCAAGTCCGGGATGAAGACCGTCTCGTACGTCGGTGTGCTCTGCTGAGGCGCCGAGCGGACGGTTGCGCCGGCGCCGAAAGCGACGCCGTCCTGGAACGACTCGAACGACGGACGGGAGAGCTTCTCGTCGTCGCTCAGGTCCTGGAACTGCGCGCTCGCGAACTGGCCCATCGTCGGGGCCGAGGCCGGTGCGCCCGCGATCGGCGACACCGTCACGGTCGCGGTCCCGCCCTTCACGTGGCTGCGGCCGACTCGCGTCACCGGGATCCCGAGCGGGACCGCCTGCTGGCGCACGCTCAGCTGTCCGTACGGGTGGACGCCGATCTCCTGCCGCTGGACCGTCCGGAAGGTAACGAGTGCGTCGCCGTCGGGCGCAACCGCCGTCCACGCGCCTGGCTCCCGTAGCGCCGCCGCCACCTGCGCCGGGACGTCGATCTCGGGCGGCGTGTCGGCCGCCTCGATCTCGCCCCACGTCACCTCGAAGCCGGCGTGCACGGTGAAGAACAGGAAGTGCAGGCTCGCCCTCCCCTTCGCGTGCCAGGGGCCGGGGCCCTCGAGCAGGAGATCGACCGACACTCCGGCGACCGACGTGCCGCCGACGCGAAGCTCGAGGCCGATGTCCATGTGGATCGAGAAGTGGAACTTCGGCTCCCACTGCACGAGCGCGTCGAAGTCGAGCCAGCCGTGGATCGACGCCGGCCCCGCGTCGATGTCGAGCGAGGCGTGGAGGCCGACCTGGAACGTGTTCGAGGTGACCGCGAGGTAGGCCTCGGCGCGGATCTTCGTGATCGGGTTCGCGGAGATGTCGATCGCGAGGCGCCGCAGCGCCGGCACCGGCTGCGGCGGCGTGAAGGCCGGATTGAACCCGCCGATCGAGAGGAGGAATCCCTGCGCGCTCGCCCGCATCGCCATGTCGCCCGTGAGCACGAAGGCGGCGAGCCTGCTGTCGACGAGCGAGGCGTCGAACGACACCGTCGGCTCTTCGAACGAGATCACGCCGAGAAAGTCGGCCTTGACGTCGACGATCGCGAGGTCGGGGTTGGGAACGGCGAGGCGGAAGCGCCCGAGGATCGCGAGCAGCGCCGGCGACGGAAATGCCAGCACGACTGCGACCGAGAGCTTGACGAACGAGTTCGGCCGCCCCCAGCCGAGCTGCAGCATCGGCCCCGCCACCCAGCCGCCGGGCCGCGACGGGAACACCGCCGCCATCGTCTCGATGATCGCCGGCGCGTTCGCGACCGGGTCGTCGGGGAAGAGCAGGCGGCCGATCGCGCCGTCGTGGAGGCCGGCCTGGAGCTTCCCCAGGTCGACGGAGACGTTGATCCCGACCATCCCACCGACTCCGTCGAGCGTCAGGCCGAGGAAGATCTCGATTCCCGGCTCGAACTCCGCCGAGACGATGAGCACGAACGACCAGCCGTCGTCGGTCTCGCGCAGCAGTCCGGCGGCCTTGATCTGGATCCCCTTGGCGCAGAGGGCGAGCGACGCCTCGAGCACGCCGCCGTACGTCCGGTGGGGCGGGTCGAAGAACAGGAAGCCGCCGCCCTTGACCGGCCCGATGTCCAGCGAGATGCCGATCCCGCGCGGTGGGACGAAGTCGAGCGAGAGGTCGCCGGCCGGGCCGAGGTTGCCGTGCACGACCGGCGCTCCGTTGGTCGTCGGCGAGGACGGGAGCGTCCACGCCAGCTTCGCGCCGATGCGGTCGACGACGACGCGGAATGCTGATCCGAAGGCGACGCCGAAGGCGGCGGTCGCGCTCAGCGACGCGGCAGGCCCGCCCGGGCCGTCCTCGAGCGCGAGCGCGATCGTCACGCTGCGCACCGTCAGCACGCCGATCGACTCGTTCACCGGGACCGTGACCGTCATCCCGGCTCCGCCGGCGAAGGTCAGCCGGCCGCGAGCGTCGATCGTCAGGTCGACGTCGAAGGTGAACTTCGCGCCGTCGCTCGGCAGGACCGAGCCGAGGAAGCCCATCGCCTCGCGGGGCAGCACCAGCGCGCCGTCGCCGACCGCGAGGCGAAGCCGGCTCGGGTCGCCCAACTCGAGCCCCAGCTGGAAGGTGCCGATCTCGAGATGGATCTTGTCGTCGGATCCGATCGTCCAGTGGTCCGCCGCCTCCTGCTTGCGCCGGAGCGCGATCTTCGCGCTCGCGCCGGTTGCGGAGATGTTCGTGAACCCGGGCACGATGTCCGAGCCGGTGAAGAGGTCGAACGCGTTCGGCAGGTCCGCCTCCAGCACGAGCTCGAGGTGCTTCTTGACCGGGAAGGTGATGCCGGTGCCGAGGTCGAGCGCGAAGAACATCCCCCAGCCGCCGTCGGCCGGGGGCACGACGACCGCGGAGATGCCCGCGTGCTCCTCGACCGGGCCGTCGCGGTGCGTGAAGACGACGGTCGCCATCCGCTGGAGGACGTGCGTCGCGTGCGGGTGGGTCGGCGCCGGCTCCGGGTCCCAGCCGAAGAGCATCTGCACGTTGAACGCCCGGCCCCGGTCGTCCGCGACAGGGACGATCGCGCCCACGCCCGCGAGCGCGGCCGCGAGGATGATCGACCAGTTGTCGGCCTTCGCGTCGTCGTCGGCGGGGTGCCCGAGCAGGAAGCTCCCCCAGCTCTCGCGTGCGCGGATCAGGTCGGCGACCAGCAGGCGGTCCTCCGACACGAGGTGCAGCGCCTGGAGCAGCGCGACCCAGGTCGGGTCGCGGCGGCGGATGCGGTCGATCGCGACGACGTCGAGGTACGTCGCGACGAGGTTCCAGGCGTCGTCGGCGCTGTGCAGCGACATCGCCTGCTGCACGTAGGCGACGAGCGCGATCATCGCCTCCGAGAGCTCGGCGAGCAGCTCGAGCGCATTCGCGTCGCCGCTGGCCTGGCCTGCGCGCGCCCGGTCGTGCAGCCCCTGGAGCAGGTTCGCCGTGTCGGCGGACGGGGGCGGCGCGCCGGCCGGGGCGGGCTGGCCGGCCTGCCCCATGAGCACCTCGCGCGCGACCGGGTCGCCGAGGCGCACGCCGATCTCGCGCCCGAGGTCGGCGAGCCCGGCGACGAGCTCGGTCAGGAGGTCATTCGCCACGGTAGATCCTCAGGCTCCCGGCCCGACGTTCGCCGGGACCGGCACCGGTTCGGGCTCCAGGCGCGTCTCGTGGACGATGTAGGCGGCGCCGTGCTCGTTGGGGTCGGGCCGGTTGCGCAGTGAGAGCAGCGCCTGGCTGACGTGGATCCCGTCCGCGGCCGTCGCGAACGTGATCACGCCGACGTTGTTGAGGAACTGGAGGCCGCGCGCGACGGCCGCCGTGCGCAGACCCTGCACGTGCATCGCTGCGAGATCGCCGTACTGACGTACGGCGCCGCCGTCGTCGGGCAGGTCGGCGGCCGGCTCGGCGACCTGCGCCGCAGCCGGCCGGTCGGCGGGCGCGCGCGTGTCGACGATCGGCTCCGCCCGCCAGAGCCACTCCGGCGCCCGGGTCAGCGCGTGCTGGGCACGGAAGTGCTCGTCGGAGAGCAGCACCGGTCCGGTCTGGACGCGCAGCCGCGTCGCGGGCGGCTCGCCGTCGAGGCCGGTCACGACGGGCGGCAGCGTCGCGCTCCAGCCCAGGCGGGTCATCGGCAGGCCGATGTTCTGGAGGCCGGTGGCGATGCCGTTCAGCGCGATCAGGTTGTGGACGATCCCGGGGGAGCCGATGTGCGCGGCGCTGTCGGTCCACTCGTTGCGCGCGGCGCTCGACGTGAAGTGCACGATCCGGCTCGTGCGCCCGGCGCCGGTCCAGTCCATCGCGTAGGCGCCTCCGTAGTGGACGTCGCCGCCGAGCACGACGACGCGCGGGTGCCGCGCGAGGCGGTCGAGCAGCCGCTCGAACGCCGCTGGGTGCGCGGCCCAGTGCTCGACGTCGTAGTACTGCTTTCCCGCCGGCGACCCGAGCTGTAGGCCGGTGACGTCGCGCTCCAGCGCTCGCTCGCTCTCCGACCAGGCGATGTTCAGCACGTCGTGCTTGCTGACGAGCAGCGGGCCGCCGATGTCGGTCAGGAGCGGCGGGCCGAACACCGGCGCCGGGGAGACGACGACGAGTACGTGGCCTTCGGGCAGGTCGTCCGCGAGCGGCAGCTGCGCGTCGAGCGCGGCTTGCGTGAGCAGGCCGGGGGAGGCGTCGGGGGTGTCGTACTGGCGGCGAGTTCGCGTGTCGAGAACGCGCACCCGATGCTGAGGCCCGTCGACGCTGAACGAGAAGTCCAGCAGCGGCTCGGCGTCGGGGTGCAGGCCGAGCACGCGGTCGACGGCGTCGGCGCCCGCCGCGGACGGAAGCCCGCCGTTCCAGCCGTCGGGGAACATGGCCGCGATGCCGTCGAGCAGCGCCCGGCGGTCGGCGTCGGTCGACCACCGCTGTGGCAGGTTCCCCCACGCCTGGCAGACGGTGTGAGCTGCGAGCGCGTTGCGGATCAGCGCGCGGCCGAAGTCGCTGCCGGTCGTGGCGCCGCGGATGCGGCCGGTCATGAACCAGTCGTCGGTGACGTCGTGGTCGTCGCAGATCATGTACGTCGGCACGTTGGCCAGCAGGCGCCGGACCCGCGGCACCTCACGCCGGAACTCGTCGAGCAGGTCCTTCGCGGCCAGGAACTCCAGGCGCGCTTCCTGGAGGGCGTCTGCCGCCGGCTGCGTGCCGCCGTACAGCGGCGTGACGATCTCGGCGGGGGCGTCCGGCGACGGCCTGCCGAGCGCCACCGGCGCTCCGTCGGGCGCGTGATCGGCGTCGTCGGACAGCCGCTGGCGCAGGTCGGCGTGGAGGCCCGGGTCGCTGCTGTCGGCGACGGCAAGCACGGGCCACAGCACCGGATTCCAGGCGGCGCAGTACATCGCCAGGAACTCGCCGAAGCCGATCAGATGGCTCGCGGCCCAATCGGAGGTGAAGCCCGCGCGGCCCGTCACGCGCTGGCGAAAGCCGGCAGGGAGGACGGTCTGGTTGACGAGGAGGTTGGGATCGTCGCCCGGGTCGGGAATGTGGGGGACGGGGGGCGGGACCCGCTCGACGTCGCCGAGCAGCTCGATTCCGAGGGCGGTCAGCCCGGGCAGCAGCGCCGTCGCGACATCGTCGGCGTAGATCTGGTCGCCGGTCAGGAACAGCATGTGCGGCCGTCCCTCGATCGCGCCGTCGAGGTCGTCGATGAGGCTGTCGAGGTTGCGCAGCGCCGGGTGCCCGCTGCCGTGCGGCTTGCGGCACGAGGCGTGCGCGAGGACGAGCTCCTCGAGCTGTGCCGGGCACGTCACGAACGACGGGAGCCGGTTCTCGGCGTACCCGATCGCATCGACCTCGACCTCTTGCTTCGCGGGATCGACCTTGCCGTATCCGTCCAGGGTCGAGTCCGCAAGGAGGCCGAGGTCCTTCAGCGACTGCGCGGTTCCGCCGTCGGGCGTGATCTGGAGGTCGTAGGAGTAGAGGTGCGCCGGCTGGAGCGCTGCGGTGTCTTCGAGGTCGACCGTGACGACGACTGCGTGGAACCCGGCCGCGAACCGCGTCGTGTGGGTCTGGTTGTGTGCGAGCTCCGGTGGAGGCGCGGTGGCGTCGACCTGTCCGTCGAACAGCGCGACGCGGACGCTCGCCGGCTGGTGCGTCGCGACGAAGACCGAGGCATGGCGAGGCTCGACGCGGCGCAGCACCGGTCCGAGGAGCAGGAGCGGCAGGTCAGGCACCGGCGTCCCCGGCGACGGTGAATCGGCGCCTGGCGGCGCCTCGCCCGGCGTCTTCTTGCCTCATGTCTCCCTTCGGGTTGCGGCGTTTCGACAGAGGCGGTGCTCGGTCGGCACCTGCCCGCCTCTCCGCCGCAGATGAGAGAGACCGTCCGGGCGAGACCGCCGTCTCTGGTGTGGGCGCGAACATACGCCGAGCCGGAAATCGTGTCAACAGGAACCTGCGAGGATTCGGTGATGGCGCCACGGCACCCATTGCTGCAACGTCCCTCGCCCGCCCGCCGGCGGATCTACGCCCAGATTCTGATCGGCCCGCAGCGGCGAGTCCGATCGATCGCGCCTCGCTCGCCGCTGCTGGCGATCGCTGTCGCGCCGCTTCTCCTCGTCCTGATGGTCCTCGTCCTTCTCCTCGGTCTGCTCGTGCTCGCGCTCGTGGTCGTCGCCGCCGGCGCCGCCGGCATCCTCCTCTCCTGGGCGATGCTGCTACGGGCTGCCGTGCGTCGTCTCGGCGCATCGCGTTGAACCCGCGTGCGTAGAGTCCGTGCTCAGGCGATCACGATTCGAGCTCTGTGCCCGCTACCCGCGCCTCGGCGAGAACGCCACTCTGGTCGCGTTGATCGCGTGAGGCACCGGCGCGACGCTACGTGACGGCGCCGAGCAGCGCCATCGCGACCCGGTCCTGGAGGACGTGCGCGGCCTGCCAGTCGACCGGCGCGCCGTTGCTGAGCACGGCGAAGGCGAACCGAGAGCCGACGAAGCCGGCGAGCGCCGACGAGTTGTCGGTCGTGCCGGTCTTCCCGCGGACGAGCGTGTTTCGCGAGACGCCGAGCAGACGGTGGCGCAGCGTTCCGGTCGCGCCCGCGACCGCAAATGAGCTCAGCAGCGGGCGCAGCTTCGGCTCGTGCCAGATCGTCTGGAGCATTGCCGCCAGCGACCGGGCCGTCAGCCGGTTGAGGCTCGACAGTCCCGACCCGTCGGCGAGCAGGACGCCGGTCAAGGGCACGCCGTGCGCCGAGAGGGTGGCGCCGACCACTGCCGCGCCGGCGGCGGTGCTGCCGCGCCCGCTCAGGCGCGCGCCGATCTGCTTGAGCAGCATCTCGGCGATGAAGTTGTCGCTCCAGGTGTCCATCTGCGCGAGCAGCTTCGTGAGCGGCGGCGAGGCCCGGTGGGCGAGCCGAAGGGCGGCGGCGGGCGCAGTGCCGACGGCGGGCTCGCCGGAGACGGCGATCCCGGCTCGGCGGAGCGCGCGCGTGAACAGGGTCGCTGCGGCCAGCGCCGGGGAGTCGGTCGCACGCCCGTCGAACAGGCCGCGGTTGACGACGAGGGCGGACAGAAGCGGCGACTCGTCCTTCGCGAACGAGGGCTTCCAGCCGGGGCAGGTGCGGACGGCGTCGAAGTAGGACTCGTCGCCGACCACCCTGCCGGTGATGGTTTGGATCCCGCGCTTGCGCACGGCTCGGGCGAGCCCGTCGAGGCCGGCGGTGGTCAGTGCCGGATCGCCGTAGCCCTTGAGCACGAGATCGCCTCGCCATCTTCCCCTGGCGAAGGAGCCCTGCCCGAGCACGTCGGTGTACGTGCGAAAGCCGCCGCCGAGCCGCTGAAGCGCGGTGATCGCAACGGACAGCTTCTCGGTCGAGGCCGGCTCGAGGGCGAGCTCCCGGTTCAGGGCGAAGATCACGCTGTTCGCGTCGAGGTCGACGACGACAACGCCGGTCCGCTCGCGCGAGACCCCCGGCACCGCGATCGCCTGGTCGAGCGAGGCGACGAGTGGGCTCTGGCCGCTGCGGGCGGTAGCGGCGTCCTTGACGGTCTTGCATCCCGCACGGGGGATCTTCAGGACGGCCCCGGCGAGGAGAATCCCATCCGGATCGAGTGAGTTCGCCCGTGCGAGCGCCTTCGCGGTCGTGCCGAATCGCAGTGCGAGCGCGTAGAGCGTGTCGCCGCGCTTGACGCGATACTGAGCCGGCTTACAGGCTGCTGATGCCGACGCCGACGCGGCAGCCGGGGGCGATGCCGCTGCTGAGGCTGTCGTTAGCGCGACGGCCAGAATGACCGCGGTCCACAGAACGCGCGTATGCGAGCCAAGACGGCGACAGACCAGCCGAGATGCGCGGCTTTGCCATTCCGGGGTTTTCGCTGTTGCCGTCCGTCGTCCTGCGGGACCCTAGCCGAGCGTCAGCCGCCCGCCCAGTTCACGTCGAGAGCAGGTCGAGCAGCTGTGCAGGCTTGGGGCACGCGGACGACGCGAGCTCTCCGCGATTCCAGCCGGCGGCGTCGGCGCCCGCTTCGTAGGCGCTCTCCAGGAAGGCCAGCAGCGTCGAGCGCGGGTCGGCGGCCGTGCGCACGTCCTCGTAGCGGAGGATCGCGAGCGAGCCGGCGCCCTGCTCGGTCCAGAAGGCCTGCTCGGGGCGGAGCGCCCGGTCGCGCAGGCCGTCCGGCTCCGGAGCCGTGTACGAGTAGTAGCTCGGCTCGCGCACGTTCTGGTCGCCCGCCCAGAAGCCGAACGAGACGACCTCGTGCGTGTAGGCCTCCCGCGTCACCGGGTCGGCGTCCGGCAGATCCGGAGCCCGCCGCCCGCTGAACCGCGTGAGCGCGAGGTCGAAGGAGTGCCAGAAGAGGTGCACCGGGCTCGTCTTGCCGCAGAACCAGCCGCTGAACTCCTCGAGCACGCTCGCGCTCCAGTCGAGCACGCGCCAGAACCGCTCGACCGCGTCGCGGTCGTAGGAGGCGTGCTCGCGGTCGTCCGGGAACGGCGTCTTCATCGGCACGCCGAACGGCGTCTCCACGATCGCGACGTCGAGGCCGAGGCGGGCGAGCACCGCGTGCAGCTGCGCGTCGAAATCGGCGACGGTGAGCCCGTCCGCGAGCGCGAACGACTCGGTCGCGGACGGCGTCTCGACGACGAGCCGGTGCTCGACGAAGTCGAAGCGAATCTCGAAGCCCGTGCCGTCGGGGCCGTGCAGCAGACGTGTGGTCAGGCCGCGCACGTCGGCATACAGCGGCACGTGCCACCAGTGGTTCCGCGGCGGCGTCGAGGCCATCTTCACCTTGCCGACGATCTGCGCCCAGAGGTGGAGCGTCTCCTTCGTCGGCTCCCACTCGGGGAAGGGCAGCGGCGGGAGCGTGGTCATCCGACGACGAACGCGACCTCGTCTACGTAGCACCAGCTCCAGTCCTCGCCGGGCTCGGCGGAGCGGGCGATCGGGTGGCCCTCCTCGCCGGCGTGCCGGGATGCGTGCCGGTTCGGCGAGGAGTCGCAGCACCCGATCTTTCCGCAGGTCTCGCACATCCGCAGGTGGAGCCAGCGGTCGCCGGTCTTCAGGCATTCCTCGCAGCCCGCGATCGGGTCCGGGAGAGCCGTGACGCGGATGCTGTCGAGGTGGGTACAGACAGGAGCGTCCACCGGCTCAGACGAACCGCTGGACGAAGGCGAGGGCGGTGTCGGCGACCTCGCGCCACCCGCTGTCGATCGTGAGCGCGTGGCCGCGCCCCTTGATCTCGACAAACTCGGTCACGCCCGAGTTGCGCTTCTCTTTCTTGAACGACGCTTTGGCGATTGCCTTGGGAACGGTGTGGTCCTTCTCGCCGGAGACGATCAGCAGCGGCCCGCGCTTCGGGTTCTTCGTGTCGACCTTGACCTCCGTCCACGGGTTCAGGTTCGCGGTCGCGGCCTGGAAGAGAGGCGTGCCGGGGCCCGGCACCGAGTAGGTCTCGTACAGGGACTTCGCCTCGTCCTCGTCGACGGCGTTCGCGAATGCGTAGCGGAACTGGTCGTAGGTCAGCGGGACGGCGCGGTTGTAGTTGGCCGGGTTCCCGAGCACGGGCGACGCCGATCGCAGGGCGGAGATCGGCAGCGGCAGCACGCCGCGGAACGGCGCGGGGCTGATCGCGACCGAGGCGGCGGCCCGCCCGCGACCGGCAAGGATCTCGGTCAAGAGTCCGCCGAAGGAGTGGCCGATCACGGCCGGCTTCCGCTTCAGCCGGCGAATGATCCCGGCGAAATGGTCGGCGACCTGGCCGACGCTCTTGTGCGCGAACACCTCGGGATGCTCCTTCGCCTCGGCGACCGTCTCGGGGTCGTCC
Organism: uncultured Actinomycetes bacterium; assembly: GCA_963764565.1. Classification (GTDB taxonomy): domain Bacteria; phylum Actinomycetota; class Thermoleophilia; order Gaiellales; family Gaiellaceae; genus DATBLE01. The sequence goes on along the minus strand of CAVXTD010000021.1, from coordinate 88,849 downwards.
GGCCAACCGGGTGAGACGGCGACGTAGCCCGCCTCTTCGAAGAGCGCCGCCCAACGCTCCCAGCTACTCGGCAGCAGCCACAGGCCGTGCACGAACACGACCGGCTTGGCGGTGGACGCGTTCGCGCGCTCGATCTGCGCCGCCTCGTGCTCGGTGATCGCTGTCGTGCCGGTCGAGGTGCTGCTCATCTCGCCTCCTTTCGCGAACCGCCTCGCGCGGTCTCGCTGGCTTCAAGCTGCGCAGGGTACCCGTGCGTAGCGGTGCCGCTGCGTCCTCGAACCCGGATCAGGCCTCCGCGCCGAGCAGCGAGTCGATCTGCTCGGCCAGGCGGATCAGGCGCGACTCCCCATTTCGGGCCAGCACCGCCGCCGGGCGTGGTAGCGCGTTGTAGTTCGACGCCATGCCGAGGGTGTATGCGCCTGTGGCCGGCAGCGCCAGGAGATCCCCCCGGGCCGGCCTGGGTAGCGCCGCTTGCTCGATCAGCACGTCGCCGCTCTCGCAGTGCTTGCCACATACGGCGAACTCGCCCGCTTGCGGTTCGTCGGCCCGGTTTGCCAGCAGCGCGGCGTAGCGCGCGCCGTACAGCGCCGGGCGAGGGTTGTCGGACATGCCGCCGTCGACGGCGACCCACGATGTGCCGCCCGTGCGCTTGACCGCGCCCACCCGGTACAGCGTCAAGCCCGCTCGCCCGACCAGTGAACGGCCCGGCTCCAGCACCAGCCGGGGCCTCGGCAGATCGTGTAGCGCCCACGCCCGCTCGACTTGCTCGACCAGCGTCCGCGCGTACTCCTCGGGATCCGGCGCCGGCTCGTCCTCGACGTACTGGATTCCGAGACCGCCGCCGACGTCGAGCACGGCCGGCGTCCAGTCGAGAGCGGCGCGCGTCTCGGCCGCGAAGCCGGCCAGCCAGTCGACCACCGCGCGGGCCGGCCCGTCGTCCATCAGCTGCGAGCCGAGGTGGACGTGCAGTCCGAGCATCTCGAGCCCCGTCGCCAGTGCGTCGGCGATCACCTCCAGCGCGTCCTCCGGCGGCACCCCGAACTTCGACCCGACGTGCCCGGTCTGGATCGCCGCATGCGTGTCCGCCTCGATCCCGGGCGTCACCCGCAGCAGCACGCGCTTCACCCCGGCCGCGACGCAGCGCTCGACCTCGCCCGGCTCGTCCATCACCACCAGCCACGCGTCGGCCTCGGCCGCTGCCGCCAGCTCCTCGTCCGACTTGTTGTTGCCGTGGACGACGATCCGCTCGGCCGGGATCTCCGCCGCCTGCGCGAAGCGGAGCTCGCCGAGCGTCGAGACGTCGGCGCCGATGCCCTCCTCGGCCAGCAGCCGCATGATCGCCACGTTCGGGAACGCCTTCGTGCCGTAGACGATCGTCGCGTCGGGGGCGCCGCGTCGGTACGCGCGCGCCGCGCGCGCGCAGCGTCTCCTCGCAGTACACGACGAGCGGCGTGCCGTACTCCTCGGCCAGCGCGACCGTCGACACGCCGCCGACGTGCAGCACGCCGCCGGCGATCTCGGCCGTATCGGGGAAGAGCTCGAGCATCAGGCGGCGTCGAGATGGTAGACGGGCGTCGCCGGATGCTCCTGAAACGTGACCGTGAACGCGCGGAAGAAGTCGGCGCGGCCGAGGAGCGCGATGCCCAGATCGGCGAACAGCGGGCTCGAGCGCGGAATCGAGGGCCCCAGTCAGACCTTCGTCCGTGACGACCCGCCCGTAGATCGGAACGGCGGACGACCAGGTGGAGAATGTCCGTCCCTCGACGCCGTGGCCGCCAGCCGCATGTTCGTCGAGCTCTTCGGCGATCCCGAGGTGCGCCGCCACGGACATCGGCAGAAATGTTCGATCGGCGCCGCTGTCGACCAAGCGCCCAGACGAACTCCGGCCTCGATGCTCAGGCCGTCGCCGCGGTGCGCTTCGAGGACGACCCACCGCATCGGCGCCTGGTTCGGCGAGTAGTGCGTGCTAAGCCGCTGCGGACGCTCGAGTAGAAATGGAAGCCCGCCTCGGGGACCTTCCAGACCCCGTCGCCGGGCTTCACGCGCTCATCCGCATACAGATCGCCGAGATCCTTGGCCGCCGCGACGATCTTGTGGTCGCGGATGGCGACCCACTGGCCGCGGTAGGTCTCCCAGTCCTCGGGATAGACAACGTGATCGATCGTGACGTCGGTCATCGACCTCATGGTACCGCCGCCATCGCGCCGATCGTGTGCCGGATTCGTGCCGAAACGTTGCTAGCATCAGCCCCGTGAAGCAGCTGCTCGCATAGGACAGGAAGCAAGCGCGGCGAGGCCGCGCCGAGCTTCCCACGGGCCTCTCGAGCGAGAGGCCTTTTCATTTTCACGAGGACACATGGACAAGTACAACGCAGAGCAGATCGAAGCGAAGTGGCAGCGCGTCTGGGAGGACGAGCGCACCTTCCACACGCCCAACCCGCCGCCCGGCGACGAGCCGGCCAACCACTGGTACCAGCTCGAGATGCTCCCGTACCCGTCCGGGACGCTGCACATGGGGCACGTCCTCAACTACACGATGGGCGACGTCCTCACGCACTTCCGCCGCCGCAACGGCTGGACGGTGCTGCGCCCGATGGGCTGGGACTCGTTCGGCCTGCCGGCCGAGAACGCGGCGATCAGGGAGGGCGGCCACCCGCGCGAGATCATCGAGCGCAACATCGACGGCGATCCGCGCCCAGATGAAGCGGCTCGGCTGGGCGATCGACTGGGACCGCGAGGTCGCCGCCCACGACCCCGACTTCTACCGCTGGACGCAGTGGCTGTTCATCCGCTTCTTCGAGCGCGGGCTCGCCTACCGCAAGGCCGCGCCCGTCAACTGGTGCCCGAACGACCAGACCGTCATCGCCAACGAGTACGTCTTCGACGGCCGCTGCGACCGCTGCGGCGCGCTGGTCGAGCTGCGCAACCTCGAGCAGTGGTTCTTCAAGATCACCGCCTACGCCGACGAGCTGCTCGAGTTCGACCTGCCGCCCGGCGGCGAGTGGCCCGAGCGCACGAAGACGATCCAGCGCAACTGGATCGGCCGCAGCGAGGGCGCCGAGATCGTCTTCCGGGTCGAGGAGCTCGACACCGACATCCCCGTCTTCACGACGCGGGCCGACACGCTGTTCGGCGCCACCTTCTTCGTGCTCGCGCCCGAGCACCCGCTGGTCGAGCGGATCGGGACGCGACGAGGTGCTCGAGTACGCGCGCCACACCGCCGCGAAGAAGACCGAGGAGCGCGCCGCCGACGAGGCGAAGACCGGCGTCTTCACCGGCCACTACGCGACCAACCCGGTCAACGGCGCGCGGATGCCGATCTGGGTCGCCGACTACGTGCTGATGGACTACGGCACCGGCGCGATCATGGCCGTGCCCGCGCACGACGAGCGCGACCGCGAGTTCGCCGAGGCCTTCGACCTGCCGATCGTCGAGGTCGTCACCGAAGACGATGTGCTCGTCAACTCCGGCCGGTTCGACGGGCTCAAGGCCGACGAGGCCAGGTGGGAGATCGTCGAGTGGCTGCGCGAGCGAGGGCTGGGCAAGCCGGCGGTCTCCTACCGCCTGCGCGACTGGAGCTTCTCGCGGCAGCGCTACTGGGGCTGCCCGATCCCGATCGTCTACTGCGACGACTGCGGCGCCGTCCCCGTCCCCGACGACCAGCTGCCGGTGCTGCTCCCCGAGGTCGAGGACTACCGGCCGAAGGGCGTGCCGCCGCTCGCCTCCAACCAGGAGTGGCTGCACGTGCCCTGCCCCAAGTGCGGCAAGCCGGGGACGCGCGAGGCCGACACGATGGACACGTTCGTCGACTCGTCCTGGTACTTCCTGCGCTACGTCGACCCGCACAACGCGGAGGCGCCGTTCGACCGTCGGCTGGTCGACTACTGGTGCCCGATCACGACGTACATCGGCGGGATCGACCACGCCACCGGCCACCTGCTCTACTCGCGCTTCTTCGTCAAGGTGATGAACGACATGGGCATGCTCGGCTTCCGCGAGCCGTTCGCGCACCTCTTCCACCAGGGCTGGGTGCAGATGGGCGGCTCGAAGATGTCGAAGTCGAAGGGGAACACCGCCGGGCCGGACGAGCTGGTCGCCGAGCACGGGGCCGACGCGATGCGCCTCTACATCCTGTTCATGGGCCCGCCGACCAGGACATGGAGTGGACGGAGAGCGGGATCGAGGGGATCGGGCGGTTCGTGCGGCGGCTCTGGCGGGTCGTGCACGAGGTCGCGGCGTCGGCTCCCGCCGGCGAGCCGGGCGAGGCTGGAAGCGTCGCCGGCAAAGCCGGCGCGCCCGGCCGGAAGACCGGGTCGCCTCCGGCGACCCGGCGGGGCCGCTCGTCCGCAAGGCACACGCGACGATCGCGCGGGTGACCGACGACGTCGACCGGCGCTTCCAGTTCCACACGCCGATCTCGGCGGTGATGGAGCTCGTCAACGACCTGGCCGACGACCCGGCCGCGCCGGGCGCGCGCTTCGCGGCCGAGACGGCGCTGTCGCTGCTCCAGCCCTGGGCGCCGCACGTGACCGAGGAGCTGTGGGGCGTGCTCGGCCACGAGCGCCTGTGGGAGCGGCCGTGGCCGGTCGCCGACCCGGCGATGCTCGAGCACGACACCTTCGAGCTGGTCGTCCAGGTGAACGGCAAGGTACGCGACCGGATCGAGGTGCCGGCCGGCCTGGCCGAGGCCGAGCTCGTCGAGCTGGCACGGGCGTCGGCGAAAGTGCAGGCGCACGTGGACGGCAAGGAGATCCGGCAGACGATCGTCGTGCCGGGCAAGCTCGTGAACCTCGTCGTCGGCTAGGACTCCTCGAACTGGTGCAGCCAGGCGAATGGGGCAACGCAAGCATGTGATCCATGATCGAGATCCGACCGCTCACCGACAACGACCGGACCTGGTCTCTCCGGGTCCAGGTTGAGAGCTGGTCGGAGCCTGTCGTCGCACGGCTCGGGGAGCTCATCGATCCGGCCCACTTGCCGGGCTTCATGGCGCTGCTGGACGGAGAGCCGGCCGGGCTCGCCACATATGCCGTGCGCGGTGATCATTGCGAGTTGGTAACGATCCGGAGCATTCGCGAAGGTCGCGGCGTGGGGCGCGCGCTACTTGACGCTGTGCGGAACGCCGCGATCGACGCCGACTGCACCCGCCTCTGGCTGATCACGACCAACGACAACCTCCGCGCGCTGAAGCTCTACCAGCGCTGGGGCATGGAGATCGTCGCCTTCCATCGTCACGCGGTCACCGAGGTACGTCGCCACCTCAAGCCGACAATCTCGGAGCGGGGAGCGAACGGAATCCCGATCGCCCGCGAGCTCGAGCTCGAACTCCGCTTCCAGCCTCCTCCGCACTCCTAGTGCGGCCTCTCGTAACGCTTGACCCGAAACACCGGCCCTGGAGGCCGCACTAGCGGCCGTTTCCGGCCGTTTGTTGTGGGCGTGGGGCGTGGGCCGACCGGGGACGCAGGCGGCCGTGCCCGGGCAAAGCGGAAGATCATTCCGGCCGCGGAGCGGCCGGCTAGTGCGGCGTCACGGAGTGCGCAGCCGCCGCCTGCGCACGCTCGGCGAGCACGTCGCGCGGCACTCGTAGTCCGATGGGCGACGCAGCGCGGTCGTCGCGTGGTGCTATCTCTTCGCCTGCTGGTCGGCGCGCGCGTTCGGAAGTGCCGCCCTGCTCAGCGCGCTCGGGCTCTCGTTCTCGCCCGAGGCCGCGCTCGCCGTGATCTGCCTGAGCGCCGCGGCGGGCGTGATCCCGATCACCTCCGGCGGCGCGGTCGTCAACGCGGGCGCGGTGGCCGGGATCTGCTCACGCTCGGCGTCGGCAAGGACATCGCGACCAACTTCTCGCTCGCCTCGGGGATGCTGCTCGTGATCGCTGTGACCGTCGCCGCGCTCGGCGGTGTGCTTGCATCCCTGGCGATGAAGACCCTTCATAGGACGACCTTCGCGGCCTGAGGTGGCGAAGACCCTCGCCGTCGACGTCGGCGGCCGGAACGTCAAGGCGCTCCTCGAAGGCGAGCACGGGCGTCGGCGCTTCAAGTCTGGCCCTGAGCTGACGCCCAAGAACATGGTCAAGCACCTGCTCGGCGAGCTCGTCGAGGGCTGGGACTTCGACCGCGTCTCGATCGGTGTGCCGGCGCCGGTCGCCGACGGCCAGGTCCTCAAGGAGCCCGTCAACCTCGGCAAGGGCTGGAAGGGCTTCGACTTCGCGGCCGCGTTCGGGAAGCCGACGAAGGTCGTGAACGACGCCGTGATGCAGGCGATCGGCAGTTACGAGGGCGGCCGGATGCTCTACCTCGGGCTCGGCACCGGGCTCGGCTCGACGATGATCATCGAGGGCACGATCCAGCCGATGGAGCTCGGCCACCTGCCCTTCCGGCGGGCGACATTCGAGACGTACGTCGGCCGCGCGGCCCGCGCGCGGCTCGGACCGAAGCGCTGGCGGCAGGCGGTGTTCGAGACCATCGCGCACCTCTCGTCGGCACTCCAGCCGGACTACGTGATGCTCGGCGGCGGGCTCGCCAACGAGCTCGGCGAGCTGCCCCCGAACGTGTGCCTCGGCGGGAACGAGCATGCGTTCGAGGGCGGCTTCAAGCTCTGGAAGTAGTGCGGTACGACGTGACCGCCGCAGAGCGTCCGAACGCGACGAGCGTGGCCAAGCACAACCCGGCGCCGACGAGGTAGGGAACCGCGTCGCTCGTCAGGTCGGCGAGGCCACCGCCGGCGGCCGGGCCGATCGCGTTGCCGATCGCCCACGACGCGTTCATCAGGCCGAAGCCGATTCCCTGGGCGAGGCCGACGTTCTCGGCGGTGTGGGAGAGCAAGGTGAGCGCGGGCGCGTAGAAGGCGCCGAACGCAATCGCGGCCGCGAAGAGGAGCGGGACGAGGAGCGGCGGCCACTCGGTCGCCGCGAGGCCGATCGAGACGACACAGGAGCCGAAGAGCGCGGCGCGGATCGGGAGCGCCGTTCCATGGCGATCGGACACTCGGCCGAGCCACGGGCTGAGCGCGGTCTCGACCGCCGCCGCGGCGACCCAGAGCCCGCCGATCGCCACCGCGGTGAAGCCGCGGGCGTCGAATGCGAGCGGGCCGAGCACGTTCAGCGCGCCGAAGAGGAGCGCCGGGATCGTCATCAGCCAGAGGCCGAGCAGGAACTCGCGGTTGCGAAGGGCGGCGAAGGCAAGCCTGGCCGGCTGCGGCTCGGGGGCGGACGGCTCGAAGCGCGTCGCGACGACGGCGAGCGCGGCCGCGAGCCCGGCGACGACGCAGAAGGCGGCGCGCAGCCCGATCACGCTTGCCGCCGCGCCGACCACAGGTCCGAGCAGCGCACCGAACACGGCCGCGCCCATCGCCGTCCCGAGCGCCGCTCCGCGCCGTTCGCGCGGCGAGGTGAGGGCGAGCCAGGCGAGCGCGCTCGCCCAGGTCAGCGACGAGCCGAAGCCCTGGGCGAACCGCGACGCGACAAGCGCCTCGTAGCTCCCGGCAAGCGCGACGCCGACGCTCGCCGCCGTGACGAGGAGCAGCCCCGCGAGCACCCCGCTGCGCGCCCCGATCCGCGTCGCGACGACGCCTCCCGGGATCGCGCCCACGAGCACCCCGATCCCATAGGAGGCGACGAGCACCCCGACCTCGCTTTTCGACAGGTCGTAGGTCTCCTTCAGGTGCGGGAGGAGCGGGGTGAGCGCCGCGTACAGGATCGTGTCGACGACGACGACGACGCACACGAACGGGAGCAGCCGGCGCATGCCGCGAGGCTACGTTCTATAACGACCGCGGCGCAGGCGGGACGATCATCACGACCGGCGGCGGCTACGGCTGGACGTCCTCCAAGCACGGCCTCACCTGCGAAACCTGCTATCCGCCGAGGCGGTGCTCGGCGACGGCAGCGTCGTCACCGCGAGCGAGACGGAACACGACGACCTGTTCTGGGGGATCCGCGGCGGCGGCGGCAACTTCGGCGTCGTCACCCGGTTCGAGTTTCGCCTGCATCCGCTCGGGCCGAGATCGGTCCGGTAACCGTGGACGAGCGCGGCAGCGAATCGAAGCTGCTCGCCCGCTCGGCGACGGGCGTCGTCCCGCGCCTGGCTGGCCCGGAGGGCGCGCATCGTGCTCTCGGCCCAGTACTTTGACGGCGCGGTCTACAACGACGGGTACGCCGACGAGCTCTCGCTGACGCTGGCGCCCCGCGGCCCGGCCCCGCCGTCGGTACGTCACTGCTGATCCCCGGCAACGACCTGTTCGGCCTGCTCTGCTGCGACGCGTCTCCGCATGACCTGTTCGGCACCCGGAACGTCTATGCGCGTGCGACACCTGTCTACGAGCGGGAGCTGCGCGCGAAGATCCTCGCCTCGTCGGGGCACCTCGAGCCCGCCGACGTCCTGCTCTTCGTTCTGCGCGTGACGCACGGGAGCTACCCGCTGGCTGTTCTGACGGCGCACAACCTGCTCAAGAACGCCACGAAGAGGCGGCAGTCGAGTACGCGACCCGCGCGCCCAAGCCTCGCTCGAGCAATCCAGCGTCCGTGGCGGCCTACAACGCAGCCCAGCAGAAGCAGCTGACGGTGCTCCAGCGCTGGACGCCGATCATCGCCAAGCTCGCGAGCCTGAGGCAGTCTGACAAGATGGGGCCCTGGTATCACGCCTTCGCCGTGCTCACGGTCGGCGCGCTGCTCGACGGGAAGAAGGCGCAGCAGGTCGTCTTGGCCGAGCACCTCGCCAAGAAGGGCAGGCTGTTCCGCGGAGAGGGCGCCTTCGACGTCGAGAAGTTCCAGATCGATTCGGTGTTCGCCGCGGTCGTGCAAGGGATCGACCTGCATGGGCTGCACCGGCCGCCGCGCGGCTGGCCGGCCCCGGCTCGAACCGCGGGGACAGGCGCCAGGGGCGCCCGTCCCCGCGCAAGCGCTACAGGCTGAAGACGACTTCGCCGCCGGTGACCCGCGGCGGGCTGACGTTCAGGTCGGCCAGGTTCTCGGCGACCCAGGCGGCGGCCGCTCGGGTCGACTCCTCGGCGCCGGCCTGATCGTCGAAGACGCTGACCGTCACGGTGCTGTCGTCCGCGGTGCGCACCAGGTAGTAGGCCCGAAAGCCGTCGATTCCGGCGATCACCTGCCGGACGTCGCTCTCGCGGGTGGCGAGCGCATCCGCCAGCGCGTGTCCGGTGTAGTAGCGAAGGGTCGCGTACATGGAACCTCCTTTGGCTTCGTAGACGGAACAAGCCTTGCAGATCGTGGACTTCTCGGCTCGCGCAGGGGATAGTCGCGGACACACGTTCACGTCAACTGAGGAGATCTCGATGAAGAAGCTGCTGCTCGAGTTCCGCGACTTCGCGCTGCGGGGCAACCTCGTCGACATGGCGGTCGGGATCGTGGTCGGCATCGCCGCCGCCGCGCTCGTCACCGCGCTGGTCACGGATCTGATCACCCCGATCATCGCGGCGATCGCCGGCAAGCCCGACTTCTCGGCGCTCTCGTTCACGATCCACAAGAGCCGCTTCCTCTACGGCGACTTCATCAACGCGATCATCACGTTCGTCTCGATCCTGGCGGCGATCTTCTTCTTCGTCGTCAAGCCGGTCAACGCCGTGATGTCGCGGCGGAAGCCGGCCGACGCGACCACGCGGGCGTGCCCCGAGTGCCTGAGCGAGATCCCGACGGCGGCCACACGCTGCGCCTTCTGCACGGCGCAGGTCGCGCGCAGCCTAGCTCGAGGCCGCGACCGCACCCAGCCCGACGAAGACGGCGCCGGAGGTGTAGCGAACCGCCCTCCGGCGCCGGCGGAAGAAGCTGCCGATCGTGCCGCCCGCGAGCGCGTAGGCGCCGTCGCTGATCAGGCCGAGCGCGACCCAGACGAGGCCGAGCACCGCGATCTGCGTCCACACCGTGCGGTCGCGGTCGACGAACTGCGGCAGGAAGGCGAGGAAGAACAGCGCCGTCTTCGGGTTCAGGACGTTGACGACGACCCCCTGGGTGAAGACGCGGCGGCCGCTGCGGGGCGGTCGCGCGTCCGACTCGTGCGCGGTGTCGCGCTCGAGCCACTTGCGGATCCCGACGACGACGAGGTAGGCGGCGCCCACGTACTTGACCGTGCTGAACGCGATCGCCGACGAGACGATCAGCGCCGACAGCCCGGCGACCGCTGCGGCGACGTGCACCAGCGAGCCGATGTGGATGCCCGCGACCGAGAGCAGGCCGTGGCGGCGGCCGCCCTCGACGCTGGTCGCGATGATGTAGAGGACGGCCGGCCCGGGGATCGCCAGCAGCACGAGTGCGGCCGGGACGAAGACGGCGAAGGCGTGGGTGCCCGGCATGCTGCTCTAGCGTATGCCGGTGTCGATCGAGAAGTCGAGCCGGTCGACGTGGGCGCGGCGGACGTGCACGGCGCGCGGGCGGATGTTCGGGGCGATCCCGATTCGCTCGAGTGTCGAGACCGTGTAGTAGCCGGGCGGGAGCGTGATCCTGTAGCGGCCGTCTGCCGCCGAGCGCGTGCGGTAGGTGTGTCCCGCGCGGCGGAAGATGAGGGTCACCTGCGCGGGGGCGGAGCAGGGCCGGCCGACGCGGCAGACCGGCATCGTCGGGCCCTTCGTCACGGTGCCCTGGAGGCCGCTGAGGAGGACGACTGCCGCGAGGAGCGCGCTCACCGCCGCATGGTGCCCGATCCGGTTTCCGGGTCGCCGACGGTTGTTGCCGTTTCGTCACACTCTCGCGTCTCGGGTGTGCGTGGTCCGTTGTCAGACTAGACAGCGTGCAACCGATCGTGCTCACGCGCCGCCGGGTGCTCCTCGGCGGCCTCCTGCTCGTGGCGGTGCTGCTGGTCGGCGGTCGGTTCCTGTTGCGCGCCGGTTCGGCGGCGGCTCCGGCTGCGCCGCCCATTGTCGGCTCGGCCGAAAGTGGCGCGGGGCCGGTGGCCGCGGCTCGGCTCGTTGTCTACGTCGTCGGGGCGGTGCAGCGGCCGGGGCTGTACCGCCTCACCGAAGGCGCACGGGTTGCCGACGCTGTCGGGCGGGCGGGCGGCGCGACCCCGAAGGCCGATCTCGCCGCGGTCAATCTCGCCGCGCCGGTCGCCGACGGTCAGGAGGTGGTTGTCCCGCGCCGCCAGGCGGCGAGCGCAGGCCCAGCCGCTGCCCCAGGTAGCTCCACGCCGGCCGCGCCCGTCCAGCTCAGCATCGCGACCGTCGAGCAGCTCGACGCTCTGCCGGGAATCGGCCCGGTGACGGCGCAGAAGATCGTCGACTGGCGAACCGCGCACGGCGCCTTCCAAAGTGTCGAGAACCTCGACGACGTGCCCGGCATCGGACCGGCGCGCGTCGAGCAGCTTCGCGACCTGGTCGTGCCGTGAACGAGCGTCTGCTTCGCACCTACCCGTACCTGCTTGCCGGGTCGGCGTGCCTCGGCCTTGCTGCCGCGAACGCCATACGCTCACATGGGCTCGCCGTTGCCGCGCTCGCCGCGGGCGCCTCGGTCGTCAGCGCCTTCGCGGCCGATCCGCGCGCCCGGATCGCAGGCCTTGCCGCCGCGCTTCTGCTCGCGGGGTGGTGGTGGGGAAGTGCCCGCCTCGACCGGCTCGACTCGAGCCTGCTGCGGCCGCACGCCGGCGAGAGCGCTCCGTCGGTCTGCGTCGTCACCGGGCCGGCGCGAAACAACGGCTTCGCGTTGCGCGTCCCCGCCCGCCTCGTTCGCTTCGGATCGCTCTCGCTCGCCGAGCCGGTGTTGCTCGAGCTCCCGCTCGGCCGGGCGCCGCCCCAGGGCGCCCACCTCGCCCTGCGCGTCCGGGTCAAGCTGCCCCGGCCGGCTTCGCACGGCTTCGACGAGCGCACCTACCTCCGCCGCCACGGCATCCACGTCGTCGCGGTCGGACTGGGGGAGTGGTCCGTCGTCGGGCGGCGGGGCGGCCTGGGCGGGTATGCGGACCGCGTCCGCGCGTGGCTGGCGCGCTCGCTCGCGCCCGGTCTGGAGGGAGAGCGGCGCGCGGTCCTCGAGGGGATCGTGCTCGGAGAGGACGAGGGCCTCTCGCCGGGTCTGCGCACCAGCTTCCGCGCCTCGGGGCTGTATCACCTGCTCGCCGTGTCGGGTCAGAACGTCGCGTTCGTCGCGGGCGGAGTGCTTGGGCTCGCGTGGCTGCTCGGTCTGCCGCGGTGGCTCGGCGAGTTGGGAGCGCTCGGCGGGATCGCCTCGTACGTGCTCGCAGTCGGGGCGCAGCCGTCCGTCATCCGGGCGGGGATCTCGGGTGCCCTCGGCTCACTCGCGTGGCTGTCGGCGCGCCAGCGCGACCGCTGGCACTTCCTCCTCGTCGGCGCGCTGATCCTGCTCGCCTGGAACCCGTACACGCTGCTCGATGCCGGCTTTCAGCTCTCGTTCGCGGCGGTGGCGGCGATCTTCGTGGCGGTACCGAGGGCGCAGAGGTTCTTCGAGGGGTACCCGATGCCGGACCTCGTCAGGGAGGCGCTGGCGGTGTCGCTGGCGTGCGGGGTCGCGACCGCGCCGATCCTCTTCCTCCAGTTCGGGCGCATTCCGATCTACTCCGTTCCGGCCAACGCGCTCGCGGCGCCCGTGGTCGCACCGCTCCTCGGTCTGTCGTTTGCAGCCGCGCTCGCGTCGACGGTCTCGCCAACGGTCGCCGCGCTGATCTCGTGGGCGAACGGCTGTCTCGCCGCGTATCTCGCCGGTTGCGCGCGACTCGTCGGCGGGCTGCCGGGAGCAACCGTCTCGTCGCGCGCAGCGGTCGCGCTCCTTGCCGGTCTCGCTGTGGCCGTCTACCTCGGCCTGCGGCGGCGCTAGCCTTGGCCCGTGGCCCTCCCGCCCGGCTCGACCCGCCACCAGGTCGCCCAGTGGTGACCGATGCGCTGAAATCTGCCTACCTGCTGACGGGCAGCGACCGCCCGAAGATCGACCGCGCGCTCCACCGCCTCCGCGAGCGTTTCGCCGACGACGCGATCGAGCGGCTCTCGGCGCGAGAGGCCGGCGGTGACGACGCGGTCGCGGCCTGCAATGCGATGGGGCTGTTCGCCGCGGGCGGCCGCCTGGTGCTGGTCGACGAGGTCGAGCGGTGGAAGGCCGCCGACGCGAAGGCGATCGCCGAGTACCTCGCCGCGCCGGCGCCCGAGACCGTCCTCGCGCTCGTCGGCCACGAGTTGAGAAAGGACTCGCCGCTGGCGAAGGCGTGTGCCAAGGCGGGCACCGTCCTGGTCTACGACGTCTCCAAACGGGAGTTGCCGAAGTGGGTCGCGGAACAGTTCGCCCGGCACGGCGTCAAGGCAAGCGCGGAGGGTTGCCGTGCGCTGGTCGAGTCGATCGGCGACAACCTCCACGAGCTCGCGAGCGAGATCGACAAGCTCTCGCTCTGGGCGGGACCCGATGAGATCACCGAGCACGAGGTCGAGCTGCTCGTCGCTGCACGGGCCGAGACGCCGCCGTTCGTCCTCACCGATGCCTGGGGCCGGCGCGACGTCGGCGGGATCCTGTCCGCCTGCGAGTCGATCCTCGAGCGCTCGGCACCACGCTCACGCGAGGTGCACGCTCTGGTCGGCCGGCTCGCGGCGCACGTTCGTCGCGTTCAGGCCTGCCGGAACCTCGACGCAGAGGGCGTCCGCGCCCGAGATGCCGCGCCGCAGCTGAAGATGCACCCGTTCGCCGCCCAGAAGGCCTTCGACCAGGCGCGGAACTACTCGACCGACGAGCTGCGGGAGGCGATCGTCCGGCTCGCCGACCTCGACCTCGCGATCAAGGGCGGCAGCCGCCTGCCGGCCGAGCTCGAGCTACAGCGGACGCTCGTCGCGATCACGCGGCGGGACGAGCCCGCAGCAGCAAGCACCAGCGCCGGGCTAGATCCTGCCCAGCCGCCGGCAGGAGTCTTAAGCGTTTCTTACAGAATCGCGTCGGGCCCGAGGTTCCTGATAAAGAGGAGCCATGAGTCGTGTCCGCCTGCTCCAGCGCGACGAGGCGCCGCTGCTCGCCCGATCGATCTACGCCGACGACGGATCCGCGTCGCCGCTGAAGCGCGCGCTCGCCAACGCCCCGGACGAGCTCGAGACCTTCCTTCCCTTCCTGGGGCAGATCTTCGGCGAGGGCGCCGTCGATCTGGCGACGAAGGAGCTCGTGGTCGTGCGCGTCTCTCACCTGAACGCGTGCCGCTACTGCCTCGCGGCGCACCGACCGCTCGCGCTGGAGTCGGGGGTCGCGGCCGACCAGCTGGCTGCGATCTGCGACCAGGCATCCCTCGACGGCCTGCCCGCGCGGGAACGGACGCTGGTCGAATGGACCGACCGCTATGTGCTCGACCCCGGCAGCATCGACGACGAGCTCGTCGCCCGCGTCCTCGACCACGTGCGGGACGACCAGCTCGTCGAGCTGGCACTGCTGATCGGCGCGACGCAGCTGCTGAACCACTTCTGCACCGCATTCGACATCCCGCCGGGCTGATGCGCGAGAGCTTCGAGCAGGCGGTCGCCGAAGGCCGCTGCGGCGATCGCCTCTGGCTCTACGCGACCTACCACTGCAACCTCGCCTGCGTCTATTGCCTCACCGAGTCGCATCCGGGAATCGGCAACCGCCGCACGCTCGCACACGAGACGATGGTCGGGATCGCAAGCGAGGCGCGCGACCTCGGCTTCGGCGCCCTCGGAGTGACCGGCGGGGAGGTGTTCATGCTCAGGGACGCCGCCTCGACCCTCGCCCGGCTCGGCTCGATCCTGCCCACGGTCGTCCTGACCAACGCAACGCTCTTCACCGACCGGCTGCTCGATCGGCTCTCCCCGATCGCGGAGCTCGACGTCGCATTGCAGGTCTCGCTCGACGCTCCGGAGGCTCCGCACAACGACTCGCTGCGCGGGCCGGAGAACTTCGCGAACGTCGTCGAAGCCGTGCCGGCGCTGCTCGAGCGAGGGATCCGCGTGCGGATCGCCACGACCGTCGAGGATCAGACCGACGACGAGCTCAACCGGCTCTGCGCCCTGCACCGCAGCTGGGGGATCCCCGACGACGATCACATCGTCCGCCGAGTCGTGCGCCGCGGTCGCGCCGAGCTCGAGCAGATGGGCGTCGATCCGGGCCCGACCGACATCCTTCCCGAGCTGACGATCACGGCCGACGGCGCCTTCCTCCACCCGTTCGGACCGACGGTCCGGAACGGCGTCACCGACCTCGACCTGCTCGTGTCGCGCCAGGTCGCTCCGCTCGAGGCAGCGCTCGGCCGGTTCCTCCGCGTCGTCGGCAACCAGCCGGCCGGCACGGACGTCGCGCAGAACATCAGGTGAGCGTGAGCTCGGCCCCGCGGTCGCGGGGCGCCGAGGTCGTTCGAGGCGCGGCCGCGCGAACGACGGTCCGCGCGGCGGCCGCCGCCGCGCTCGGCGCTGCGCTCGTCGCCGCCGAGCTGGTGATCCGGACTCGAACGGGGCTGCGCGGTCAGGTCATCGGGCAGATGGTCGCGTTCGCGCTCTACCTGCCCGCGGTGTGGCTGTGCTGGCGCGGGCTCGGGATCGGCGTCCGGGGTGTCGTGCTCGTGCTCGGAGTCGCGCTCGTCCTCCGCGCCGTTGCCTTCGACCCGTCGGCTCCCCCGCCGCTGACGACCGATACCTACCGCTACGCGTGGGACGCGCGCGTGCAGGCCCACGGCGTGAACCCGTACCGCTACACGCCCGCCGCGCAGGCGCTCGCGCCGCTGCGCGACCGCGAGATCTGGCCGAACGTGAACCGGAAGACCTGGCACACGATCTATCCGCCCGGTGCCGAGGCGTCGTTCGTCGCCGCGCGAGGCGTCTTCGGTCACGGCGTCCGGGCGACGACGTGGCTCTTCCTGATCGCGGAGGCTGCGGCGCTCGGCGTGCTCGTCGTCGTCCTCGTCCGGCTGCGGGCGCCGCCCGAACGAGTCGCGGTCGCCGCCTGGCACCCGCTCGCGATCAGCGAGATCGCCGCCAACGGGCACTCGGACGCGCTGGCCGTCCTCGCCGGGGCGCTTCTCCTGCTGGCCTGGTCCGGACGGTGGCGCGGGCTCGCCGGGGCGGCGGTCGGCTTCGGCGCACTCGTCAAGCTCGCACCGCTGCTGCTCTTCCCGGCCCTCGTCCGGCGCGGGAGGGCCCGCTTCGCGCTCGTCGGGCTCGCGCTGGTCGCCGCCGGCTACGGCGCGTATTCGTCCGCCGGCACCAGGGTCTTCGGCAGCCTCTTCCGCGATCTGAGGAACGAGGACCTCGGGTCGCTGGCGTGGTCGCAGCTCTCCAGGCACGTCGGACGGAGCGGCGCTCAGGCGATCCTCGCGGTGGCGCTGCTCAGCGTCGTCGCGGTGGTCGCGCTGAGAGAGCACGATACGGTCGAGCAGGTGGCCCGCAGCGCGCTGCTCGTGCTCGGCGGGGTGCTGCTCTCGATCGCCTATCTCCAGCCGTGGTACGCGCTGTGGCTGCTGCCCTTCCTCGCGATCGTGGCCGCGCCGGCGTGGCTCTGGCTCTCGGGCACGCTGCCGCTGATCTACGTGTACGGGCTCGATCCCGGGCCGCTGCCGTGGTGGGTACGGGCGGCGATCTACGGGCCGTTCGTCGCGCTGTCGCTCGCGCGGGTCGCCCGGCCGCGCCGCGCTTCCGCCGCGGATCTCGCGCAACTCCCCGCGCACCCGTCCGTCGCCGCGGTGATTCCGGTTCTCGACGAGGCCGAGTCGCTGCCGGGGCTGCTCGCGGAGTTCGAGCCCGGAGCCGTCGACGAGGTCGTGGTCGTCGACGGCGGGTCGAGCGACGGCACGGTCGACGCCGCCCGCGCCGGCGGCGCGCGGGTGGTCGTCGAGCGGCGGCGAGGCTACGGGCGAGCCTGTCTCACGGGCGCCGAGGCCACGGACGCCGACATCGTCGTCTTCCTCGACGGCGACGGGAGCGACGATCCGGCGGCGATCCCGCGGCTGCTCGCGCCGATTCTCTCGGGCGACGCGGCGCTCTCCCTCGGTGCGCGCCTCGACCCCGAACCTGGGGCGCAACACGTGCACCAGCGACTCGGAAACCGTCTGGTTTCCCTGCTCGTCCGGCGCGTCTACGGCGTCGCGGTCCGCGACATCCCGCCGATGCGGGCGGTCCGCCGCGATGTCCTGCTCGGGCTCGGGCTGACGGAGCTGACCTACGGCTGGCCGACCGAGATGGTCGTCAAGGCGGCTCGGGCGGGGTTCCCGGTCGTCGAGCTGGTCGTCCCGGCACGGGCTCGTCGCGCCGGCGAATCGAAGGTCTCCGGCCGGCTCGGCCCTTCGCTGAAGGCCGGCGCCCGGATGCTCGGCGTCGTCGCCCGCTACGCGTGACCCGCGTCGCCGTAAGGAACTCTTAAGGACTCCGCGCTTGACGGGACGTTTGCGGTCGGCGATTCTGGCGCGGATGCGTGGACGACGGCTCGCCGCGATCGGCCTGGTCGTGACGGGCGTTCTCGTCGGTGTGGCGATCTGGTCGAGCTGGGACGGGGGATCCTCCCCGAAGGCCGCGACGGCAACGCCGAAGGTGCCCTACGCCAGGATCCAGGGGCTGTTCGAGAAGTACGGCTGCACCGCCTGCCACCCGGGCGTCAACCCCTCGCTGAACCTTCAGCGCGGCAAGTCGTACGCTGCGCTCGTCGGCATCCGGGCGGTCGAGGATCCGACGCTCTATCGCGTCGTCGCGGGCGATCCAGGCAAGAGCTTCCTTTACCTCAAGGTCGGCGGCAATCCGCCGATCTTCGACATCCCCGCGATCGGCGGCCGGATGCCACCGGGTCAGCCTCCGATCGCCGAGGCCGACCGCAACCTGATCCGTGACTGGATCCTCGGCGGCGCCAAGGACGTCAACGGCAAGACGGGCGGCCCGGAGGTGAAGACGCCCGGCTCCCCCCCGACGGGGCTCGGGAACACGAGCCTCGCAACCGCGCCGTCGGGCAAGGGCACGATTCGCGGCACCGTCTTCGACCAGCGGCACCGTCCGCTCGCCGGCGCGCTCGTCACGCTCCTGCTCCAGGGCGACACGCTCGAAGGGGGCGAGGAGCACTACCGCGTCGCGCAGACCGACGCCAAGGGTCGCTTCAAGCTCCCCCGCGCACCGGCCGGGCGCTTCATCCTCAAGGCCTATGCGCCGAAATCGATCTACGTGTCTCGCATCGTCGCGCTGAAGGCGGGCGCGACCGCGACGATCGAGTTCGGCCTGCCGAGCCGCGTGATCCCGAACCCGGTGATCTCGGCTCCGAAGGTGACCGCTACGCAGCTCTCGATGCAGGTTCGGGGAGCGAGCCTCGACGGCAACTACACGCTCGCGGTCAACCCTCGCTCGGGCCGCGTCTTCGAGCTGCACCATGCCGGCAACGCGCCCGGCCGCTGGACGAGGACGATGTCGCAGCGGCTCCCCGGCCCGTGGGTGTTCCTGGCGGTCGACCATCAGTGCAACGTCTCCGACTTCCTCACCGTCGCGCGCTGATCGCGGCGGCGGTGCTGGCCGCGGTCGGTGCCGGTGCCGGGGCGGGGGCGATCCTGCTCGGCAGCCGGGGTGGCGGCCATGCCGACGGCCACGCCGTGCCGCGCTTCTCCACCGACGTGCAACCGATCTTCGACAGCAAGTGCGTCGCCTGCCACCCCGTCGCCTACCCGTACCTGGATCTTCGCCGGGACCATTCATACGACGATCTCTACCGCGTCTCCGCAGCGACGAAGCCGGCCTTCGAGCGAGTCGTCCCGCACCGGCCCGACCTCTCCTACCTGCTCATCCACCCACCCGACCCCTCGCTGCGCGGCCTCCTGACCAGCGACGAGCGCCGGACGATCGCCCGCTGGATCGCGGCGGGCGCGCGCAATGACTGACCGAGTTCTCATCGTCGCCAAGCCGCCCGCGAGCGGCCGGTCGAAGACGAGGCTCGTGCCCCCGCTCTCGCCTTCCCAGGCGGCGGCGCTGCACGAGGCGCTGCTCCTCGACACCGTCGATGCCTGCCGTTCCGAGACGGACGACGTCAGGATCCTCTGCAGCTCGGAGGCCGATGCGGTGGAGCTCGCCCGGCTCGTGCCCGGCATCCCGCTCGAGCCGCAACAGGGAACCGGCCTCGCCGACGCGCTCCGGCTGGCCGTCGAACGGCACGCGGCCGAGGGGCCGGTAGCGATCGTCTCGTCGGACATCCCGGGCATCCCGACCGGGTTCCCTGCGACAGTCGTTTGCCGCTCTTGCCGAGGGAGCCGACGTCGTGCTCGGGCCGGCCTTCGACGGCGGCTACTGGCTGGTCGCGATGCGGGAGCCGCACCAGGCTCCTTTCCGGGAGATCCCCTGGTCGACGCCCGCCGTCCTCGAGGTCACGCGGCAGCGCTGCCGCTCGGCGGGTCTGAGCCTGGTCGAGCTGACCCGCTGGCGCGACGTCGACACGCTCGTCGACCTCGACTTCGTCGCCCGCGACCGGGGTTCCCTGAACGCGCCGCGAACGATCGAGCTGCTCGCCTCGCTCGACGGCGCCATCGGAGCGCCGCCCGAGCTCGAGCTTTCCTCCAGCGAGCTCGTCGCCGGGTCGCCGTGGCGCCTCATGCTTCGCGATCGGCTGCGCGGGCCGGCCGGCGACACCGAGTACGGCTACCTGGCCGTCCCGCGCGCCGTGTTCGTCGCAGCCGTCACGCCCGAGGACGACCTTCTGCTCGTGCGCCAGTACCGCCACCCGGTCCGGGACTGGACGCTCGAGGTGCCGGCCGGATCGGTGGCGGACGGCGAGACGCCGCTCGAGGCCGCACGACGCGAGCTTCGAGAGGAGACGGGAGGCGCTGCCGAGGAGTGGCATCACCTGAGCACGTTCTTCTCGTCGAGCGCCCACCTGAGCCTTCGCTCGGACGCGTTCCTTGCGCGCGGGGTCGAGCTCGCCGAGGCCGCGCCCGAGGAGGGAGAGGCGCTCACCTTGGTGCGGATGCGCTTCGCCGAGGCGGTCGCCAGGGCTCGCGCAGGAGGCTTCGCCGAAGGCCAGACCGCGCTGACCATCCTGCTCGCTGCGACGCGGCTCGAGCTCTCCGCTGCTGCGGAGATTTAAGAACCTGTTAGCCAGTCGCGCGGCCGGCGACGGGAAGAATTAGGGGCCACCCGATTCATTAGAGGAGGAGACAGACATGCGCAGACCACTGGCGAAGGCACTGATGGTCGTCGGTCTCGGCGGACTGCTCGCCGTCGGCCTCGCGGTCGCCGCGCTCGCGTCGTCAGGCGGATCGTCGAGCTCGGCGGCAACGACCAGCGAGAGCACGACCGAGCATCCGACGAGCACCACCGAGCAGGCGATGACCGCCTCGAATCTGTACATCGCGGCGATCGACGCGAAGGCGGAGGTGCCCGCTCCGAAAGGAACCTCGAGTCGGGCGGGCGGCGCGTTTGCGCTCTGGCTGACTCACCAGGGAACCAAGTACACCGCCTCGTGGAAGCTCGTCTACGGCAGCCTCACGGGTAAGGCCGTTGCCGCGCACATCCACAAGGGCAAGCCCGGCACCGCGGGTCCCGTGCTGGTTCCCCTGTGCGGCCCCTGCAAATCCGGTCAGACGGGGACGGCGTCGATCTCGGCGGCCACGCTCGCGGCGATCAAGACCGGCGCGGCGTACGTGAACGTGCACACCGCGAAGAACCCGGGCGGCGAGGTTCGGGGGCAGATCAAGTAGGCCTCTCGGCCGGACGGCTCAGTAGCTGAAAACGGTGCTGCCTTCGCCGATCCACTCCCAGAGAGGGGTGGCGCCGGCGAGTCGGGCGTTGGCGACGAGCTTCGTCTCGTCCTGCTTGCGGCTGTTGAAGCAGATCGGGCAGACCAGGAGCTCGCCGCCGCCCTCGGCGTACTGGGCGAAGAGCCGCTCGAGCGGCGGGCAACCGTCGCACGCGATGCCCTCGGCGGTGCCTTCCAGTGCGAGGAGGACGGCGTCCTGGGTAAGGAACATCGCAACCGTGTGGCCCTGTTCGACGGCGGCCGTTGCGACGAGGAAGGCGACAGTCACGCGCTCGGCGTCGTCTCCCAGTCCGGTGGTGAGATTGACGACGACCTTGCTGTTGTTCGGCACGGTGTTCTCCTCTCTAGAAGCGGGCGTGTAGGAGCGCGGTTGCGCAGGTGTCCTCGGGCTGAGGGCCGATCTTCGGAATCACGGCGCTCAGGAGCCTCAGCAGGCGCTCGTTGTTCTCGGCGAAGACGCGGGCGACCTCGGCCTGGCTGACAGGCTCGCCGTCCTCGACCCCGGCGTCGTAGTCGGTGATCATCGAGACATTTGCATAGCAGAGCTCGAGCTCGCGGGCGAGGTGGCACTCGGGGTAGGCGGTCATGTTGACGACGTCCCAGCCCTGCGAATGGAACCAGCGCGACTCGGCGCGGGTCGAGAAGCGCGGCCCCTGAATGGTGACGACCGTGCCGCGGTCGCGCGCCGGGATGCCGAGCTCGACCGCCGTCTCGTAGAGGAGACGACGGAGATCGGCGCAGTAGGGGTCGGCGGCCGAGACGTGCGTCGTCTCGGGGCCGTCGTAGAAGGTGTCGCTTCGGCCCGCCGTCCGGTCGACGAACTGGTCGCAGATCACGAACTCGCCGAGCTTGAGCTCTGGGCGCAGCGAGCCGGAGGCGTTCGGCCCGAGAATCCGCCGCACCCCGACCTCGCGAAGCGCCCAGATGTTGGCGCGGTAGGGGATGGCGTGAGGCGGTAGCTCGTGGTTGCGACCGTGGCGCGGCAGGAACGCGACCTGTGCATCCCCGAGCCGGCCCAGGGTGAGCGGAGCCGAGGGCGGGCCGTACGGGGTCTCCGGCTCGACCTCCTCGACGTCGTCGAGGAAGCGGTAGAAGCCGGAGCCGCCGATGACACCGATCACGTTGCCTGCTCCACCCGCGGCAGCCTAACCGCCGGTGATGTAGCCGCGACCATGACCGCGCACGCCAGAACGGCGATCGCCGCGAGCGGACGCCTTGGTCACACGTGGCTCAGGAGTTGCTGCCGGCGACGAGCCTGGCAGCCTGTGCCTTGCGGCGTGCAGCTGCGTTCGCGTGGATCGCGCCCTTTGTCGCGGCGCGGTCGACCCAGCGGACGAGCGTGCGATGCTCCTCTGCGATCGCAGCCGCGTCTCCGGCCTCGACCGCCGCCTCGAGCCGCTTGGTCAGCGTCTTCACGGTCGAGCGGAAGCGGATGTTCTCGTTCCGCTGGCGGACCGCGATTCCGACGCGCTTCTTCTGTTGCTGAATGTTCGGCATGAGGCGTGAAAAAGGCCCGCGGGGCGGGCGCGACGATGGTAGCAAAGGCCGGTGCGAGCAGGCACGCTCCCTATGCTCTTTTCGGTGAGCACGCCGCCGGACGACGCCGTCCCCGCGCCCCCCGAGGCGCTGCGCCGCCGCCGGCTCGGCCACTCGACCGCGATCTTCGCGGCGGCCACCGGCCTCTCGCGCGTCGTCGGCCTCGTCCGCGAGTCGGTCGTCCGCTACTACTTCGGCACCGTCGGCCAGATCAACGCGTTCGAGGTCGCGTTCCTCGTCCCGAACACGATCCGCGCCCTCGTCGCCGACGCCGCCCTCTCCTCTGCGTTCGTTCCCGTCTTCAGCGAGTTGCTCGAGAAGGGCGAGCGCAAGCGCGCCTGGCGGGTCGCCTCCAGCCTCTTCTGGCTGATCCTGCTCGGACTCGGTGGCCTGACCGCGCTCTTCATCGTGATCGCGCCCTGGGTGATGCGGATCTTCGGCTACTCCGGCCTCGCCGTCGGCCTGTCGCGCGTGCTCTTTCCGATCGTTCTCCTGCTCGGCCTGACCGGGATCGTCGTCGGGATCCTGAACAGCTACGAGCACTTCACCGTGCCCGCCCTGACGCCGGTGTTCTGGAACGTGGCGATCATCGCCGGCCTCGCGATCGGCGTCCCGCACGCACACACCCTCGACGCGAAGCTCTACGTGTACGCGGTCTCGATCGTGATCGCCACCGTGATCCAGCTGCTCTTACCGGTGCCGTGGCTGCGGGGGCGCGACGGCCGCCTACAGATGGTGATCGACTGGCGCGACCCGGCCGTCCGCCGCACCTTCACGCTGATGGTGCCGATCACGCTCGGACTCGGGCTGATCAACTTCAACGCGTTCATCGACACGATCTTCGCCGCGCGGCTGATCGACAAGTTTCAGGCGCCGAGCGCGATCAACGCCGCCTTCCGCCTCTACATCTTCCCGCAGGGGATGTTCTCGGTTGCGGTCGCGACCGTGCTGTTCCCGACGCTGGCGCGGCTGGCGACGCGCGGAGACCTGGACGGCTTCCGCTCGACCGTGTTCCGCGGCCTGCGCCAGATCGCCTTCCTGCTCGTGCCGGCCGGCGCGGCCTCGGCCGTCCTCGCCGAGCCGATCGTGCGGATCGTCTACCAGCGGGGGAGCTTCACGCCCTCGCAAACCCATGTCGTCGCCGCGTCGCTCGCCGCCTTCTCGCTCGGCCTCACGTTCAACGGGGCGATGCTGATGCTGAACCGAGCCTTCTTCTCGCTCCAGTCGGCCTGGATCCCGACCTGGGTCGCGCTCGGCAACCTCGGGCTGAACGCGGCTCTCGACGCCGCCTTCTACCGGCTCGGGATCTGGGGGATCCCGCTGTCGACCTCGCTCGTCAACATCGCGGGCACGGCCGCGCTGCTCGTCCTGCTCCGCCGCCGGCTCGGGCGGTTCGAGCTCGGCCGGACGGGCGATGCAGTTGTCAGGGTCACGGCGGCCTCGGCTGTGCTGGCCGGTGTCTGTTACGGGATCTGGCGGCCGCTCGACGACGCGCTCGGCCGCTCGTTCGGCGCGCAGTGCGTCTCGCTCGGCCTCGCGCTAAGCGGTGGAGTGGCCGCGTACCTTGGCGCCTGCCGCGTCCTTGGCGTTCGCGAGCTCCAGGCGCTGCTGTCGCTACGGTCGCGCAGCCGATAGCGTCCCGCCCGCAGGCACTTCGAGCGCAAGGAGGAACGATGCCCACCGGATATGTCATGGAGATTCCCGGGATGACGACGGAGATATACGACCAGGTGATGGCGAACGTTGGCTGGGGCCCGGACACATTGCCCGAAGGGTTCATCGCGCACTACTGCTGCGAGAAGCCCGACGGTCTCTTCATCTTCGATGTCTGGGAGACGCCCGAGGACTGGCACCGTTTCGCCGAGACGCGGCTCGGCGCCGCCATGGCTGAGGCGATCGGCGGCCCCCCGCCTGCGATGGAGCCCCGCTTCTACCCGCTGCACCGCGAGGAGCATCGGTAGGCCGACTTCTGCTGCTCAGGACGGAGCACCTCCCGCTCGTTGACGAGTGGCCCCGCCCCGAGCACGCCGCGCCCTGGTGGCGCGAGCCTCCGGAGCTGGCGATCGAAAGGCACTCTTCGGGGGCCAAACCGCCATGTCTCGGTGTCAGACACCAGGACATTGGCGTGGTCGGCCACGCCTGATCGGCGCTAGGCCAGAAAGCGCGGGTCGCCGCGGATCGGATCGAGGTCGGCGTCGTCGCGGGCGCCGGCGGCGAGATCCGGGCGCTCCTTCACGGCAGCCGCGAGATGGTCGAGCGCCGCATCGGTCTCTCCGAGTTGGGCTTCCGCGCAGGCGAGGTTGTAGAGCAGCGCGCCGCGATCGTCGTAGCGATCCAGCGCGTCCAGCAGGATCCGCTTGACCTCGTCGTGCCGGCCGGCCTCGAAGAGGGGGAGTACGTCGGCGTTCGTCTCCCACGAGCGCGGACGGTATGCCTCGCCCGCTCGCCCGCCGACCACAAGCACCGTCGTGCCCGCCTCGGCCGCGACGGCGCCGCGCTTCGCCGCCGGATCGCGGACGAAGACGATCGTCCCGCTCGGCGCGTCCAACTCGTCACCGTCGACCGTGAACGTGGCACGGCCCGCGACGACGAGATAGAGCTCCTCGTGCCCGGACGGCACCTCGTCGTGCTCGGCGATGATCGTCGCGCCCGGCTCCTTCGCCGTCCACGCGTTGACGCCGAATGCCGCGACTCCGAGCGCCCGCCGGATCGGCGACCAGCCGTCCGGACGCTCCAGACCCGCGATCTGTGCAATTTCGTAGCTCGATCCGCTCATCTCCCGCCTCCTTGGTTCTCTGACGCCGCCGCTACGCTCACGTTCATGGATCAGGGCAAAATCCGCAACTTCTCGATCATCGCGCACATCGACCACGGCAAGTCGACGCTCGCCGACCGCATCCTCGAGGTGACCGGCACCGTCACCGGCCGGGAGATGCGCGAGCAGCTGCTCGACTCGATGGACCTCGAGCGCGAGCGCGGGATCACGATCAAGGCGCAGGCGGTGCGCGTGCTCTGGAAGGGCCATCAGCTGAACCTGATCGACACGCCCGGGCACGTCGACTTCACCTACGAGGTCTCGCGCTCGCTCCAGGCGTGCGAGGGCGCGCTGCTCGTCGTCGACGCCGCTCAGGGGATCGAGGCGCAGACGGTTGCGAATGCCTACCTCGCGATCGAGAACAACCTCGAGATCGTCCCGGTCGTGAACAAGATCGACCTGCCCTCCGCGAACCCGGACGGGGCTGCCCGCGAGGTCTCGGAGCTGATCGGCGACACGCCGGACCACGTTCTGCGCATCTCGGCGAAGACCGGGGCGGGCGTCGAGGAGGTGCTCGACGCGATCGTCGAGCGGATCCCCGCGCCCTGCCGGCGACGCCGCCGCGCCTCCGCGCGCGCTCGTCTTCGACTCCTCGTACGACCAGTACCGCGGCGTCGTCGCGTTCGTCCGCATCGTCGACGGCACGTTCAAGAAAGGCGAGGGCCTGAAGGCGATGGCGCAGAAGACCGAGTTCGACGCCGAGGAGCTCGGCTACATGTCGCCGACGATGCGGCCGGTGAAGGAGCTGACCGCGGGCGAGGTCGGCTACGTGATCACCGGGCTGAAGGACGTCTCGCGGCTGCGCGTCGGCGACACGCTGACCGCGACCGCACGCCCCGCCGCCGAGGCGCTCCCCGGCTACAAGGACGTCAAGCCGATGGTCTTCGCCGGCCTCTTCCCGACCGACTCCGACCAGTACCCCGAGCTCCGCGACGCGCTCGAGAAGCTGAAGCTGAACGACGCCGCGCTCTTCTACGAGCCCGAGACCTCGCAGGCGCTCGGCTTCGGCTTCCGCGCGGGCTTCCTCGGCCTGCTGCACATGGAGATCGTTCGCGAGCGGCTCGAGCGCGAGTTCGACCTCGACCTGCTCGTCACCGCCCCGAACGTCGCCTACCGCGTGACGACCAAGGCGGGCGACCACGTCGAGGT
Source organism: uncultured Actinomycetes bacterium (assembly GCA_963764565.1). Lineage (GTDB taxonomy): Bacteria > Actinomycetota > Thermoleophilia > Gaiellales > Gaiellaceae > DATBLE01. The sequence continues at coordinate 62,712 of CAVXTD010000021.1, read as the reverse complement.
GCACAACCCGTCCGAGATGCCGCGCGAGCTCGAGGAGGTCGAGGAGCCGTACGTGAAGGCCTCGATCATCGTCCCGAAAGAGCACGTCGGCGCGGTGATGGAGCTGAACAACGACCGTCGCGGCAGCTTCGACCACATGGAGTACCTGTCCGAGGAGCGGGTGCTGCTCTCCTACGACCTGCCGCTCGGCGAGATCGTCCTCGACTACTACGACCAGCTGAAGTCGCGGACACGCGGGTACGCCAGCTTCGACTACGACTACGCCGGCTTCCGTCCGGGCAACCTGACGCGCGTCGACATCCTGATCGCCGGCGAGCCGGTCGACGCGCTCTCGCTGATCATCCATCGCGACGGGGCGTACGACCGCGGGCGCGCGCTCGTCGACCGCCTGCGCCAGGAGATCCCGCGCCAGTTCTTCGACGTCCCGATCCAGGCGGCGATCGGCTCGCGCGTGATCGCCCGCGAGACGGTGAAGGCGAAGCGCAAGGACGTGCTCGCCAAGTGCTACGGCGGCGACATCTCCCGCAAGCGCAAGCTGCTCGAGAAGCAGAAGAAGGGGAAGAAGCGGATGAAGCAGGTCGGCGCGGTCGAGGTGCCGCAGGAGGCCTTCCTCGCCGTGCTCAACCTCGACCAGGAGAAGAAGTAGGCGTGGCGCTCGAGCTGCGTGCGGCGTGCGAGCGCTGTGGCGCGGGGCTCACCGCGGACGGGCCGGCGGCGATCTGCTCCTTCGAGTGCACGTTCTGCGCCGCGTGCGCCGAGGGGATGGAGCACGTCTGCCCGAACTGCGGTGGCGAGCTGGTCGCGCGGCCACGGAGAACGGCGTCGTGAGCGGGGCCCGGCACCTGTACGTCCACCTGCCGTTCTGCGCGCACCGCTGTGGCTACTGCGACTTCGTCACCGCGGTCGGGCGCGAGGATCAGCACGGCGCCTACGTCGACGCGGTGCTGGCGGAGCTCGCACTGGAGCGGGAGGCCCTCGCGTCCGAGGTCGAGACGATCTTCCTGGGCGGAGGGACGCCGACCTTCACGGCGCCCGCAGCCCTGGAGCGGCTCCTCGCCGGCCTGCCGGACGCCGGCGAGGTGACGGTCGAGGCGAATCCGGAGACGGTCACGCCCGCGCTGGCCCGGCTTCTGTCACGAAACCGCGTCAATCGTGTGTCGCTCGGCGCGCAGTCCTTCCAGATTCCGCTCCTGGCCGTGCTGGAGCGCCGCGCGTCCGCTGATGACGTCCGCGCCGCCGTGCACACTCTTCGTGATGCCGGATTTGACAACATCTCCCTCGACCTCGTCTACGGCATTCCCGGCCAGAGCCCCGCCGACCTCGAGGCCGACCTCGCCGAGGCGCTCGCGCTCGAGCCCGAGCATCTCTCCTGCTACGAGCTCGAGGCCAAGCCGGGCACGCGCTTCACCCACGCGCACGGTGCCGAGCTGGAGCGGCAGGCCGAGGCGATGGAGTCCTACTTCGAGCGGGTCGTCGAGACGCTGACCTCGGCCGGCTACCGCTGGTACGAGACGGCGAACTTCTGCCGGGCGGCCGGCGACGCGGGCGGGCGCGACCTGCGCGCCGGGCACAACCTCGGCTACTGGCTCGGACGGGACTACCTCGGACTCGGGGTCGGCGCGGTCTCGACAATCGAAGGCGTGCGGCTCCGCAACACGCCGCGGCTCGGCCCGTACCTCGAGGCGCTCGGACGCGGCGAGCGCCCGCAGCGCGAGCTCGAGCCGCTCGACGGCGGCACGCGCCGGCGCGAGCGGATCATGCTCGGCCTTCGCCTCGACGAGCCGCTCTCGCTCGCCGGCCTGGAGGAGGCGCTCGACCGCGACGCGCTCGCGCGGCTCGAGCGGCTGGGTCTGGCAGCGCGCGCCGAGGCCGACGGCGCCGAGACGCTGGTGCTGACCGAACGCGGCCGCTTCCTGGGCGGCGGCGTCACGGCGGATCTCTTGGCCCTTCTTGGTCCCGCCAACTCGTGACGATGTGACGTGTTTTCGCGGCTGCTGTGTCGCTGCCAGTCGCCGCCGGAGCCGGGCTTTGCCCGGCGGGAGGCTTCCTGTGGCGCATGGATCGCTGCGGCGAAGGAGGGGGTCCGTGGGGGAACCCCGGGTTCCCCCACGTCGACGTAGAATATGCCTGCACAGGACATGATTTCGCCCGGCCCCGATCTGAGTGACCGCCAGCGGCAGATCCTGATCCGCGTCGTCGAGGAGTACGTGGCCACCGGGCAGCCGGTCGGCTCGAAGAACCTCGTCGAGCGGGCGGGGATGCGCGTGTCGTCCGCGACCGTCCGCAACGAGCTCGCCGAGCTGGAGCGCCTCGGCCTGCTCACGCACCCGCACACCTCCGCCGGGCGCGTCCCGACCGACCGCGGCTACCGCTACTACGTCGACCGCCTGCTCGAGCGCCAGCAGGCGCGGCCGGCGACCTTCCCGCTCGACCTCGGCGAGGCCCGCAGCGAGGTCGAGTCGGCGCTCCAGGCGACGACCGAGACGCTGTCGCAGGTGACGCGGCTGATCGCGCTCGTCTCGGCGCCGCCGCTCCAGACCGCGACCGTCAGGCACGTCGAGGTGCTGATGCTCCAGCCGCAGATCGTCATGGTCGTCGTGATCACATCGACCGGCGGTGTGACCAAGCGGGTTCACGCCTTCGATGCTCCGGTCGACGCCGGCCTCGTCAACTGGGCGGTCCAGTACCTGAACGACCAGGTCGTCGGGCTCTCGCTCGGCAGCGCGTCGACTCCGCCGCCGGCTCGCCGACCCGGGCCTCGGTCTGCGGGAGCAAGCGTTCCTGGAGGCGCTCGGCCCCGCCTTCACCGAGGCCGAGGACGAGGACCAGCGCGTCTACGTCGGCGGGGCGGCGGGCCTCCTCGACGACGTCCGGGACGAGGATCTCGGCTCGTACCGCTCGCTGATCGACCTGCTCGAGCGCCGCCGGTCGCTGCTCGACCTGCTCGCCGAGGCGCTCGACCCGAGGCGCCCGTTCGTCCGCGTCGGCGACGAGCTGGCGAACCCCGCGTTGCACGACCTCGCCCTCGTCGGGGCCGCCTACGGGATCGCGAACCGGACGCTTGGGGCGGTCAGCCTGATCGGGCCTTCGCGCATGGACTACGACAAGGCGATCCGCACCGTGCGCTCGGCTGCCTCCGAGCTCTCGCGGTTTGCCGAAGTGATGTACGGCGACAACTGATCGGCCCACCCTGCGGGCTACGCTTTAGGCGATGGCGACAACGGAACGGGACTACTACGAGCTGCTCGGCGTCGAGCGCACCGCGACCGACGCCGAGATCAAGAAGGCGTTTCGCGCCCTGGCGCGCGAGGTGCACCCCGACGTTTCCACCGAGCCCGGCGCCGAAGAGCGTTTCAAGGAGATCGTCGAGGCCTACGAGGTGCTGTCGAGCTCCGAGCGCCGTCAGCTCTACGACCGCTACGGGCACGCCGGCCTGCGCAGCGGCGGCTTCACGCCGTCGAGCTTCGACTTCGGGACGCTCGGAGACCTGTTCTCGGCCTTCTTCGGCGACGACCTGTTCGGAGCCGGCGGAGGCCGGGCACGAGGGGCAGCCCGCGGCGCGGACGTCGCAGCCGAGGTCGAGATCGAGCTGATCGAGGCCGCGCGCGGGGTGAGCCGCGAGGTGCCGTTCCGGATCGCGGTCACGTGCACAACCTGCACCGGCAACGGCGCCCAGCCCGGCACCTCGCCGATCGCCTGCCCGGCCTGTGGCGGCAGCGGCCGCATTCAGCAGGTCTCGAATACCGCCTTCGGGCACTTCGTGCGCACGCAGGCCTGCGGCCGCTGCGGCGGCGCCGGACGGATCGTCGAGCACCCGTGCGAGACCTGCGACGGTGCCGGGCGCAAGGTCGAGGAGCGCTCGCTCGCGGTCGAGATCCCGCCGGGCATCCACGACGGACAGCGCATCCGGATCGGCGGCGAAGGTCACGCGGGCGAGCTCGGAGCCCGCTCCGGCGACCTCTACGTCCTCGTCCACGTCCACCCCGACCCGCGCTTCGAGCGCGAGGGTCACGACATCTTCTCGACCGTCGACTTGACCATGACCCAGGCAGCGCTCGGCGCCACGGTGACGGTGCCGACGCTCGACGGCGACGTCGAGCTCGAGTTCGAGCCGGGAACGCAGCCCGGCGACCTGCGCGTGCTCGGCGGCCGCGGGATGCCGGTTCTCCAGGGGCGCGGCCGGGGCGATCACCGCCTGCTCGTCAACGTCGCCGTGCCGCGGCGCCTGACCGACGAGCAGCGCGGCCTGCTCGAGCGGTTCGAGCAGGTCGCGGACGAGGGCACCTACAGGCCGGACGACGGCTTCTTCGACAAGCTGAAGAGCGCGTTCCGCTGACGGGCGGACCGCCCCTGCTGCGCGTGTCCGTGACCGTGCGGCCGCTCGAGGCCGAACGCGCCCGGGCGATCATGCTCGAGCTCTTCCCCGAGGGCTTCGAGGAGGCCGAGCTCGCGGGCGGCGTCGAGCTGGCCGCCTACACCGACCCGGCCGGGGAGGAGCGCCTGTGGTCGGCGTTCGGCGGCGCCCGCTCGACCGAGGTCGAGGAGGGCTGGGAAGAGCGCTGGCGTGCGTTCCACCGGCCCGTGCGGATCGGCCCGCTCTGGATCGGTCCGCCCTGGCACGAGCCCGAGGACGGAGCGACCCCGGTCGTGATCGATCCCGGCCGCGCGTTCGGTACCGGCAGCCACGCGACCACGCGGCTCTGCCTGGAGCTGCTGGTCGAGCTGCCGCCGGGCAGCCTGCTCGACGTCGGCTGCGGATCGGGCGTGCTCGCGATCGCGGCCGCCAAGCTCGGCTTCGCGCCCGTCCATGCCGTCGATCTCGACCCGCAGGCGATCGAGGCCACGCTCCGCAACGCCGGGGCGAACGGTGTGGTCGTCAACGCCCGCGTGGCCGATGCGTTGACCGATCCGCTGCCGCCCGTCGATGCGGCGGTCGTCAACGTCGCGCTCGACGTCGACCGGCCGGTGGGCGCGCGGCTCGACTGCGAGCATGTGATCACCTCCGGCTACCTCGCCTCCGAGGCCCCGCACCTGCCCGGATACCGGCGCGAGACCCGGCGCGAGACAGAAGGCTGGGCTGCAGACCTGCACGCGCGGACGAAGTAAGGTCCCGCACCATGGCGACGTTCTCCGTCGATTTCCTCGGCTGCAAGGTCTCGCACGCAGACGCCCAGGCGGTGCGCGAGCGCCTGCTCGCCGACGGCCACGAGGAGCGCGGCGGGCCGGGCGAGGTGGCAGTGATCAACACGTGCTGCGTCACCCACGAGGCGCTCCGCAAGTCGCGCCACGCAGCCTCACGCGCTGCGCGCAGCCACGCGAGGGTCTACGTGACCGGGTGCGGGGCGAACCTCTCGCCGGATGCGTTCGCGGGACTTCCCGAGAACGTGCAGGTCGTCGGCGGCCGGAGCGAGGAGATGCCGGCACTCGTCGCCGGCGACGTCGGCCCAATCGCCTGCGTCCAGGGCGAGGCTCGGCTCGAGCGTGTCCGCGCGTTCGTGAAGGTGCAGGACGGGTGCAGCTTCTCGTGCAACTTCTGCGTGATTCCGCTGGTGCGCGGAGCGTCGCGCAGCAGGCGGGCGGCCGCGGTCCTGGACGAGGTGCGCCGCCGGGTCGAGCAGGGCCACCGCGAGGTCGTCCTGACGGGGATCAACCTTGGCTGCTTCCGCGACCGCGAGGCCGGCTACGACCTGCCCCGCTTGATCCGGGACGCCGGCGCGACTCCGGGGCTGGCTCGGCTGCGCCTGTCGTCGATCGAGGTCAACCACCTGAGCGAGCCGCTCGTCGCCGCGCTGCGGGAGACACCGACCGTCTCGCGCCACCTGCACGTCCCGCTCCAGTCGGGCGACGACGGGGTTCTGCGCGCGATGGGCCGTCGCTACGACTCGGCCACCTACCTCCGCCGAGCCGAGCTCGCCGACGGCTTCAACCTGACCACCGACGCGATCGTCGGCTTCCCCGGCGAGGACGAGCGCGCCTTCGAGGCCACGCTGCGGGTGGTCGAGCAGGCGGGCGCGACCAAGGTGCACGTCTTTCCCTACTCGCCGCGCCCGGGGACCGTGACCGCTGCGGCCGACACCGTTCCGAAGCAGGTGAAGAAGGAGCGCAGCGCCCGGCTGCGCCGGCTCTCCCACGACGCGTGCCTGCGCCGGTGGCGCGAGAAGGTGGGCGCCGAGGACGTCGTCCTCGTCGACCGGCCGGGCCGCGGCTACGGCGACGACTACTCGCCCTGGCTCGTGGAAGCGCCGGTGGGGGAGCTCGTCCGCGTCCGCGCGCGCGCCGTCACCGAGGAGGGGATCCTCGCGGCATGACCGACCAGGACTGCATCTTCTGCAAGATCGTGGCCGGGGAGCTGCCCGCGACCGTCGTCAACCGTGCGGAGGGCTTCGTCGCGATCGAGGACATCAACCCGAAAGCCGACGTCCACGTGCTGGTCATCCCCGAGCGGCACCTGGAGACGTTCCGCGACATCGGCGAGCTCTCCGAGCCGGAGGCCAAGCGCATGCTCGACTTCGTCGCCGAGACCGCGGCGAAGGCGGGCCTCGACGAGTACCGGCTGATGATCTTCTGCGGCGCCGGCGCAGGCCAGACGGTCTTTCACCTGCACTGGCACGTGCTCGGCGGCACGTTCAGGGGGCTGCCCGGATGATCGCGCGCCTGGAGGCGGAGCTGACCGCGGCGATGAAGGCGCGCGACGCTGCTCGTCGGGACGCGTTGCGCCTGATCCTGTCGAGTCTCCGCTCGGCGGAGAAGGAGCTCCAACGGCCGCTGACCGATGACGAGGAGCTGCAGGTGCTCCAGCGTGAGCGCAAGCGACGCGCCGAGTCGATCGAGGCGTTCCGCGGCGCCGGCCGGGAGGCGCAGGCCGAAGCGGAAGAAGCGGAGCTCGCCGTGCTGGAGGAGTTCATGCCGGAGCCGTTGTCGGAGGTGGAGCTCGAGCGGATCGTCGACGACGCGATCGCCGAGGTCGGTGCGACGAGCATGCGCGACCTCGGCCGCGTGATGGCCGACGTGATGCCGCAGATCGCCGGCCGTGCCGACGGCTCGGCGGTCAGCCAGCTCGTCCGCGAGAAGCTGGCCTGACAACGCGGGGGAACGACGTTCCCCCGCGTTCCCCCTCCTCGTTCGCTCGCTTCGCTCGCATCACCGCCGGCTTCTGGCGCATTCGCGTCGCACCTGCGATGCGGCTTTCTCCATATGATCGCGCGTGGGGAGGAGGTCGGGAGCGCCTATGGCGGCCGGAATGGACATGGCCGCACGGGACGCAGGCGGGCGGCCCGCCTACACTGTGACTCGTTGCAGGAAGTTCTCTCGATCTCGAACGATGTCGCCGCCGAGCTGGCGGGCGTCGGAGACCCCGTTCTGGGAGCGCTACGCGAGCGGCTCCAGTGCAAGATCCACCTCCGCGGCAACCGGCTGACGCTCGAGGGAGACGACGGGCGGGTCGCCGAGGCGCGGGCGGTCGTCGACGAGCTCGTCGAGCTGGTCGAGGGGGGACACGACATCGGCCCGGGCACGGTCGACGCGGTGCTCGGCGCGCTCGACCAGGCCGAGGACATCCGCGACGTCTTCGAGGACGTCGTCTGGCGCCACCGGGGCAAGAAGATCGCGCCGAAGACGGTGAACCAGAAGCGCTATGTCGATGCGATCCGCAACCACACGATCACCTTCTCGATCGGCCCAGCGGGCACCGGCAAGACCTACCTGGCGATGGCGCTGGCGGTCGCAGCGCTGTCCGAGCGCGAGGTCGGCCGGATCATCCTCACGCGCCCCGCGGTCGAGGCCGGCGAGCGGCTCGGCTTTCTGCCGGGCGACCTGCTCGCCAAGGTCGACCCCTACCTGCGCCCGCTGTACGACGCCCTGTACGACATGCTCGACGCCGACCGGCTGACCGCCTACATGGAGAAGGGCGCGATCGAGGTCGCGCCGCTCGCGTTCATGCGCGGGCGCACGCTGAACGACTCGTTCATCATCCTCGACGAGGCGCAGAACACGAGCCCGGAGCAGATGCAGATGTTCCTCACCCGGCTCGGCTTCGGCTCGAAGGTCGTCGTCACCGGCGACGTCACCCAGATCGACCTGCCCACCCACCAGGCCTCGGGGTTGATCTCCGTCCAGGACGTGCTCGGCTCGATCGACGGGATCGCCTTCATCACCTTCAGCAACGCGGACGTCGTCCGGCACAAGCTCGTCCAGCGGATCGTCGAGGCGTATCGCGAGCATGCCGAGGCGACCGGGACGCAGCGCACTCGGTGACCGGGCCCGACTGATGGTCGAGATCGAGGTCTCGAACCGGAGCGGCCTCGAGGTCGAGGTCGAGGCGGTGGCGGAGCTCGCCCGGAAAGTCCTCGCAGCCGAAGGGATCACCGACGGCGAGCTCGGGATCGTGTTCGTCGATCCCGCCGAGAGCCGTGCGCTCAAGCGTGAGCACCTCGGCGTCGATGAGGAGACCGACGTGCTCTCGTTTCCGATCGACGGCCGCGACGCGCTGCCGCCCGGACTGCCGCGCCAGCTCGGCGACGTCGTCCTCTGCCCGGCGGTCGTCGGCGACGGGTGGCGGGGTCCGCTCGCGCACGGTCTGCTGCACCTGCTCGGCTACGAGCACGGGCCGCACATGGACGCGCGCGAGGAGGCGCTGGCGCGATGAGCGCGCGCCCGTCCCTGCGTGAGCGCCTCCGCAGCCGCGCCGGAAACGGAGCGGGCGGGGTGCTCCTGCCGGGGCACCAACGTCGCCGGATCTCGATCGTCGAGAGCTTCAACTACGCGGTCGAGGGGATCATCCACGTCCTCCGCACCCACCGGAACATGCGGATCCACTTCGCCGCGGCGGTCGTCGTGCTCATCCTCGCGCTCGTGCTCGGCGTCGACCGGATCGAGCTCGTTGCGCTTCTCCTTTCGATCAGCTTCGTGTTGATCACCGAGATGTTCAACTCCGCGATCGAGGCGGCGATCGACGTCGCCACGAGCTCCTTCGACCCGCTCGCCAAGCTCGCCAAGGACATCGCCGCCGGGGCGGTGCTGATCGCGTCGGTGAACGCGGTCGTCGTCGGGTATCTCGTCTTCTCGGGCCAGGTGGCCGAGTCGAGCTCGAATTTCTTCGACCGGCTCCGCGACGCGCCCGCGAAGCTGACGATCATCGCGCTCGTCCTGGTGGTGATCATCGTGATCGCGACGAAGGCGCTGACGGGCCGGGGGACGCCGTTACGGGGCGGCCTGCCATCCGGTCACGCGGCGATTGCGTTTGCGGCGTGGATGGCGGTCACGCAGGTGCTGGGGCCGACCGAGCACCGTTTCCTCGTTTCGACGATCATCTTCGGGGTGGCAGTGCTCGTCGCGCATTCGAGAATCGAGACCGGGATCCACTCGGCGATCGAGGTCGTCTACGGCGGCCTCCTCGGCGCCGTTGTCACCCTCGCCGTCTTCCAGCTCTTCTTCTGATGGACGACCGCGACCGGGAGCTGTACGAGCGCGCCGTCGAGATCTCGAAGAAGGCGTACGCGCCGTACTCGAACTTCCTCGTCGGCGCGGTGCTCCGCGCCCGCGACGGCACGATCTTCGAGGGCGTCAACGTCGAGAACGCCGCCTATCCGCTCGGGGTCTGCGGCGAGAAGAGCGCGTACGTCGCCGCGGTCACGGCCGGGTACAGGCCGGGCGACTTCGACCTGCTCGTGATCACCGCCTCGCCCTGCGGCGGCTGCCGGCAGTGGCACGTCGAGTTCGGCGTCGACCGCGTCGTCTACGCGAACAACGAGGGCGAGCTCGTCGAGCACACCCCGGCCGAGCTGCTACCGGACACGTTTGTTCTCTGAGGTGAGGTCGTTCTGAAGTCCGGCTTCGTCGCGGTCGCGGGGCGCCCCAATGTCGGCAAGTCCTCGCTCGTCAACGCGCTCTGCGGCGGCAAGGTGACGATCGTCTCCGACAAGCCGCAGACCACCCGCCGGCGGATCTTCGGGATCGCGAACGGCGACGGCTTCCAGCTCGTGCTCGCCGACCTGCCCGGCTTCCAGCGGCCGCTCGACCCGCTCACCGAGCGGATGCAGCGCACCGTCGACTCCTCGTTCGAAGACCTCGACGCGGTCCTGCTCGTCGTCGACTGCCGTGCACACATCGGCGCCGGCGACCGCTTCATCGCACAGCGGGTCTTCGCGCTCGGGGTGCCGGTCGTGATCGCCGTGAACAAGGTCGACCGGTTGAAGCCCGCGCACATCGCCACGCAGATGCAGGCGGCTGCAAAGCTCGGGGACTTCCACGCGCTGCACCCGGTCAGCGCCAAGACCGGCGACGGGATCGACGAGCTGAGAACGGAGCTTGTCGGGCTGCTGCCGGAGGGGCCGCTCTACTACCCGGCCGACCAGCGCAGCGACCTCTCGGCGACGGAGCAGATCGCCGAGTTGATCCGCGAGCAGGCCCTCCTACTCACCCGCGAAGAGGTGCCGCACTCGATCTCGGCCGAGGTCGAGGAGATCGACGACAAGGTCGTCCGCGCGTCGGTGATCGTCGAGACCGAGTCGCAGAAGACGATCCTGGTCGGCAAGGGCGGCTCGATGGTGCGCAAGATCGGGATGCAGGCGCGGCCGGCGATCGAGGGCCTGCTCGGGCACAAGATCTACCTCGAGCTACACGTCAAGGTGCGCCCGAAATGGCGGCGCGACGAGACGATGCTCGAACGCTTGGGCCTGTAGCGGCCGCCTTCGCATGGTGTGGCTACCCGTATGGCGCCCCCTGGGGGCGTGTGCCACCATTGGCGGGTGCCCACCGTCCTGATCGTCGACGACCATCCCAGCTTCCGCGCCGGCGCGCGGGCGATTCTCGAAGCAGAGGGGCACGAGGTGATCGGCGAGGCAGAAGACGGAGAATCCGCAATCGAGGCGGTCGCCAGGCTCCACCCGGAGGTCGTGCTCCTCGACGTGCAGCTGCCGGGGATCGACGGATTCGAGGTCACCCGGCGCCTGACCTCGAACGGGGGCGGTCCCTGCGTCGTGCTCGTCTCGAGCCGGGATGCGAGCGATTTCGGGCCGCTCGTCGCCGGCAGCGGTGCCTGCGGATTCGTCCCCAAGAACGAGCTCACCGGGGCGGCGATCTCAGCGCTGCTGAAGTGAACCGCGCCGTCAAGCTCTGGCTGGGGATCTTCCCGATCCTCACCGGTCTCGCCGTAGCCGTGGCGGTGATCACGGCAACGGGCGACCACGAGTCGCACCCGATCCTCATCGCCGTGGTCTACCCGGTGATCGCGCTGTCGTTCGCGATCAGCGGGCTCGTCGCCTGGACGCTCCGGCCGGAGAACGGAACCGGTCGCCTGCTCGTCCTCGTCGGTCTCCTCTGGATCGTGAACGGCTTCTGGGAGAGCGACACGCCGGTCGTCTTCGGCCTCGCCGAGCTGTTCGGGAGTCTGTTCCTGGCCGCGTTCGTGCACCTGATGCTCACCTTCCCGGAGGGCCGGCTTGCGTCGCCGGTCCACCGCCGGCTGATCGCCGGACTCTGGCTGACCGCGCTGCTCGCGAATGTGCTTCCCGGCGTCTTCAACCCGAAGGTCAACGACTGCAAGGGCTGCCCGGAGAACCCGCTCGTGATCGCCGATCGGCCCGGCGTCGCGAACGTCTTCGAGGTGATCTTCTCCGTCGCCGGCCTGCTGATCTTCCTCGGCGTCGTCGTCATGCTCGTTCGGCGCTGGCGGCGGGCGTCAAAGGCGCAGCGCCGCATCCTCGGGCCGGTCTACTTCTCGGGCGGCGCGGCCGTCGCTCTCGTCGCTGCTCTGTTCGGGGTCGGGTTCGTGTCCAACACGGCCGGAAACGTCCTTGCCGTCGCTGCGTTCGTCACCTTCGGGGCGGTTCCGCTCTTCTTCCTCGCCGGGCTGCTCCGCACGCGCCTCTACCGTGCGGCGGCGCGCCTGCTGCGCGAGATTCCGGACGAGCCCACGCCCGACGAGATCCAGGCCGGGCTCCGCAGCGTGCTCGGCGATCCGACGCTCCAATTCCTCACCTGGCTCGACGAGGTCGGCAGCTACGTCGATGCGCGCGGAAACCCGGCCGAGCTCACCCCCGACACACCGCTGCGAGTGACGACGGAGATCGGCTACGAGGGCCGCAAGCTCGGTGCGATCGTCCACGATTCCGCGCTGCTGCACGAGCGGGCGTTGCTCGACGAGGTCGTCTCGGCCGCACGGATCGCGATGGAGAAGGACCGCGGCCTTCAGGCGCTGCGCCGGAGCGAGGCACGCAACCGGGCGCTCCTCGACGCGATCCCCGACCTGATGTTCCGCGTCGCCCGCGACGGCACGTACCTCGAGGTGAAGGGCGACTCCGAATCGCTGATCCGCCCGCGCGAGGAGCTCATCGACTTGCAGGTGCAGGACGTTCTGCCGCGCGAGGTCGCCGAGCGATTCCTCGAGGCACTCGCTCAGCCGGCGTCGAAGGGCGTCCAGACAGTCGAGTACCGGCTCGCGATCGGCGGCGTCGAGCGTGACTTCGAGGCGCGAATGGTGCCGAGCGGAGACGACGAGGTGGTCGTGATCGTCCGGGACTTCACCGAGCGGACGCATCTCGAAAGCGAGCTCGCCCGCCGGCTCGGCGAGGTCCAGCGAGAGCAGGAGTTCACCCGCACGGTCGTCAACGTCGCCCCGATCGTGCTGATGATCTGCGACGAGGAGGGCCGGCTGATCCGGTTCAACGACACGACCTCCGAGCTCTTCGGCCACACCGACGACGAGACCACCCAGGGCCGGCTTCTCTGGGAAGTCTTCCCCGTCGAGGACGACCGGGAGGCCCTACGAGAAGCCTTCGAGCGCGTCCATCCGCTGCGCCCCGTCGAGATCGAAAGCCGCTGGGTGGCCGAGGACGGCGGCGTGCGCAGGATCGAGGCGTCGATCGCGCACATCATCGACGGCGAGGGCAGGCACCGGCGGATCGTCGCCGGGCTCGACGTCACCGACCTGATCGAGCAGCGCGAGGAGGCGCGCCGCCAGCGCGACATTCTCACCGTGATCGCCGCTGCGACACCCAGCCTGATCGCGGGTGTCGAGCCCGACGGCAGGGTGGCGGCGGAGGGCGTCAACCGTGCATTCGCCGACGCGACCGGCTACGACGACGACACCGCGCCCGGCCGGGTCTTCTGGGACCTCGTCGTCGCACCCGAGCACATTCCCGAGTTCAAGGCCAACTTCGAGGCGTCGGTCGCGAGCGGGATCCCCGTCGACTACGAGTCCGCCTGGATCGGCGTAGACGGCCAGCATCGTCTCGTCGAATGGTCGTGCCGCCCCCTCGCCGGGCTCGGCATGTTCTTGATCTGCGGCGTCGACATCACCGAGCGCAAGCGGCAGGAAGACGAGATCAAGGCATCGCGAGCCCGGCATCGTCGAGGCCGGCGACGCGGAGCGCCGCCGGCTCGAGCGCAACCTGCACGACGGCGCCCAGCAGCGGCTGGTGTCGCTCTCGCTCGCCCTGCGGCTCGCGCAGTCGCGGCTCCGTGACGACCCCGCCGGGGCCGAGCAGCTGCTGTCCGGAGCCGGCGAGGAGCTGACCCAGGCTCTTGCCGAGCTCCGCGAGCTCGCACGTGGCATCCACCCGGCGGTGCTCACAGACCGTGGTCTGCCGGCGGCGCTCGAGGCGCTCGCCGCGCGCGCGCCGCTTCCGGTCGAGCTCTCGACCGCGCTCGAGGAGGAGCTGCCCGGCCCGGTCGAGGCGGCCGCCTACTACGTCGTCTCGGAGGCGCTTGCCAACGTCGCCAAGTACGCCGACGCGTCGCACGTACAGGTGCGGGCCGAGCGGCTGAACGGCCGGGTGCTCGTCGAGGTCGCCGACGACGGGGTCGGCGGCGCCGATCCTTCACTCGGCTCCGGTCTGCGGGGACTCGCCGACCGGGTCGAGGCGCTCGACGGCCGGTTCGAGGTGGCGAGCGAGGCCGGGTCGGGAACGCGCATCACCGCCGACATCCCGCTCGCAGCATCGTAGGCTGCTCGTGTGACGAAGCTGCCCACCGGTACTGTCACCCTGCTCTTCACGGACATCGAAGGCTCGACCGAGCTCGTCGGCCGGCTCGGCGTCGCCTACGCGCAGGTGCTCGACGACCACCGCCGGCTGCTGCGCGAGGCTGCCGAAGCGGTCGGCGGGAGGGAGATCGACTCACGCGGGGACGAGGTCTCGATCGTCTTCACCGACGCCGCCCGCGCCGTCGAGGGCGCGGTCGCAGGGCAGCGCGTGCTTGCCTCCCACACGTGGCCGGAGGGCGTCGAAGTTCAGGTCCGAATGGGGCTGCACACGGGCGAGCCGTCACTCGAGGGGTCGGGCTACGTCGGCCTCGACGTGCATCGCGTCGCTCGCATCACCGACGCCGGGCACGGCGGGCAGGTGCTCGTCTCCGAGCGCACCAGGGCAGCTCGCCGGGGTCGAGACGAAGGACCTCGGCGAGCAGCACTTCAAGGGGCTGCCGGGTCCCGAGCGCGTGCATCAGGTGCTCGCCGAGGGCCTGCGCGAGGACTTCCCGCCGCTGCGGGCGCACGGGATCGCGGCCGGATTCGTCCTGCCGGCGTCGAAGGAGAGGGGCATGCGCGTCGTCGTCGCAGAGGATTCCGTCCTCCTGCGCGAGGGGATTGCGCGGCTGCTCGAGGACGCCGGTCTCGAGGTCGTCGGTCAGGCCGGCACCGCCGACGAGCTGATGCTGAAGGTGCGCTCGTACAAGCCCGACGTCGCGATCGTCGACATCCGCATGCCGCCGACCCAGACCGACGAAGGGCTGAGGGCCGCGAGAGAGATCCGCGAGAAGCACCCCGAGACCTCGGTGCTCGTGCTCTCGCAGTACCTCGAGTCGGCCTACGCGCTCGAGCTCCTGTCCGAGAGTGCCGAGGGCGTCGGCTACCTGCTCAAGGACCGGGTCGCCGACGTCCCCGAGTTCGTCGCAGCCGTGCGGCGCGTGGGGGAGGGCGGCTCGGCGCTCGACCCCTCGGTGGTCTCCCAGCTCGTCGGCCGCCGCCGTCGCGACGATCCTCTGGACACGCTCACCCCGCGCGAGCGCGAGGTGCTCGGCCTGATGGCGGAAGGGCTGTCGAACATCGCAGTCGCCGAGCGGCTCGTCGTCACCGAGCGCGCCGTCGAGAAGCACGTGACCACATCTTCGGGAAGCTCGGCCTCGGCGCCGACTCGGATCACCACCGCCGCGTGCTGGCGGTGCTCGCGTTCCTGCGGTCCTAGGCCCAAGTAACACAGTGTTACAAGACCTGGAGCCCCCGCAGGCGGAGGCGTTTCCAAGCAAGTAACACAGTGTTACAAGGGTGTGGTCAGCCGCACCCCCGGACGCCTGCTGCCTCCATACCCGGCCGGCGTGGTTCGCCGCAGACTCGAACCATGTCAACCGAAGGAGGAACGTTGAGCACCATCGCAGTCACAGAGCCCCGCACGTACGTCGGGGCAGCTTCGAGCACCATCGCGACCACCGCCCCGGCGGCCGTGGTCGCCGCAGACGAGCTCCGCCGCCGCTACGGCGAAGGCGACACCGCAGTCGAGGCCCTCCGGGGCGTCTCGCTCGAGGTCGCCCGCGGCGAGCTCACCGCCGTGATGGGGCCGTCCGGCTCCGGCAAGTCGACCCTCATGCACCTGCTGGCAGGGCTCGACCGGCCGTCCGCCGGCACGGTCACGATCGACGGCACCGACATCACCGAGCTGGACGACACCGAGCTGACCAAGCTGCGCCGCAGCCACGTCGGCTTCGTCTTCCAGTTCTTCAACCTGCTGCCGATGCTGACCGCGGAGGAGAACATCCTCCTGCCGCTGTCCATCTCCGGCACCAAGCCCGACAAGGAGTGGCTCGAGGAGCTCGTCGGCCGCGTCGGCCTCGGCGAGCGCCGGAAGCATCGCCCCTCCGAGCTCTCCGGCGGGCAGCAGCAGCGCGTCGCCGTCGCCAGGGCACTGGTCGCCCGGCCGGCAGTCGTCTTCGCGGACGAGCCGACCGGCAACCTCGACTCGCGCACCGGCGGCGAGATCCTCGACCTGCTCCGCGAGGCGGTCGAGGACTACGGACAGACCCTCGTCATGGTCACGCACGACGTCCGCGCGGCGACCGATCGCCGACCGGATCCTCTACCTCGCCGACGGCAACATCGTCAAGGACGTCGGCTCCTCCACCGCAGCCGAGATCATCGCCGCGGTCGAGGAGGTGAGCCGGTCATGAAGTCCGTCGCGCTCAAGGGGCTCGCGGGGCGCAAGCTCCGCACCCTCCTCACGGCGATCGCGATCGTCCTCGGCGTCGCGATGGTCAGCGGCACCTACGTCCTCACGGACACGATCAAGGCGGCCTTCGACCAGATCTTCGCAGGCTCCTACGAGAACACCTCGGCGGTGATCACCGGGCGCTCGACGGTGTCGTTCGCGCAGAGCGGATCGCCGACCGTCCCGAACGCGGTGCTCGCCAAGGTGAAGGCGCTCCCGGACGTGCAGACCGCCACCGGGCAGATCTTCAACCTGAACGACGCCTCGGACTCCGGGAAGTTGATCGGCCGGGACGGCAAGCCGCTCGGCACGAGCAACAACCCGACGTTCGCGTTCGGCCTCGACCCCGACATCGGCAAGCTCAACCCGCTCACGCTCACCGACGGCCGCTGGGCCGCCGGCCCCCGCGAGGTCGTGATCGACTCGTCGAGCGCGAAGAGCGGGAAGTTCGCCGTCGGGGACACGATCGGCGCCGCCGTCCAGGGCCCGATCGAGCAGTACCGCATCACGGGGATCGCGAAGTTCGGGTCGGTCGACTCGCTCGGCGGCGCGACGATCGCGATCTTCGACACGGCGACGGCCCAGAAGCTGCTCGGCAAGGACGGGTACGACCTGATCGCGCTGTCGGCGAAGCCGGGCGTCTCGCCCGAGGCGCTCGTCGACGAGGTCAAGCCGCTCCTGCCCGCCTCCGCGCAGGTTCAGACCGGTGCGGAGCAGGCGAAGGCGAACGCGAAGGACGTCGCGGAGTTCACGAAGTTCATCCAGTACTTCCTGCTTGCCTTCGGAGCGATCGCGCTCTTCGTCGGTGCGTTCGTCATCTTCAACACGCTGTCGATCACGGTCGCGCAGCGGACCCGTGAGCTGGCCACGCTCCGCACCCTCGGCGCCTCGCGCAAGCAGGTCCGCCGCTCGGTGCTGGTCGAGGGCCTCGCGATCGGGATCGTCGCGTCCGTCGTCGGGCTCGTCCTCGGGATCGGGCTGGCCAAGGGGCTCGGTGCCCTGATGGCGGCGATGAACCTCGACCTGCCGAAGGCCGGGACGGTCTTCGAGGCGAGGACCGCGATCGTCTCGATCGCGCTCGGCACGATCGTCACCCTGCTCGCCACGCTCGCTCCGGCGGTCAAGGCGACCAGGGTGCCGGCGATCGCCGCCGTTCGCGAGGGGGCGACGCTGCCGAAGGGCCGCTACGCCGGGTATCGCACCGCGGTCGCACTGTCGGTGATCGGGCTCGCGCTCGCGCTGCTCGGGTACGGGCTGTTCGTCGGCGGTGTCGGCACCGGCCCGCGGCTGATGTCGCTTGCGTTCGGGGTGCTCGGGCTGTTCGTCGGCGTCGGGCTGATCGCCTCGAAGCTGGTCAAGCCGCTCGCGTCCGTGCTCGGGATCCCGTTCAGCCGCTTCGGCGGCGTGGCCGGGACGCTGGCCAGGGACAACGCGAAGCGGAACCCCGCCCGCACCGCCTCGACCGCGGCGGCGCTGATGATCGGTCTCGCGCTCGTCACGATGGTGGCGACGCTCGGCAAGGGCCTCGTCAGCTCCGACCGTGACTCGCTGAAGCATCAGGTGCGGGCCGACTACGTCGTCACCTCGAAGAACGGCTGGGATCCGCTGGCACGCTCCGCGGGCGATGTGGTTGCCAAGGCGCCCGGTGTGTCCGTGGTCTCCAGCGTCCGCAACGAGCAGGCGAAGATCGGCACGGACGAGGTGCGCGTGGACGGGATCGACGCGGCGACGTTCACCTCCGTCTATCGCTACGACTGGGTCGCGGGCTCGAACGCCACGCTCGCCCGGCTCGGCGCGGACGGCGCGGTCGTCCGCGCGAAGTGGGCGACGAAGCACGGCGTCGCCGTCGGCGACCGGGTTACGGTCGTCAACCCCGCCGGCGACAAGAGCTCCTTCGTCGTCCGCGGGATCTACACGCAGCCGAAGTTCGGCTCGATCGACCCGGTGCTCGGCTCGATCGCGATCTCGCAGCAGGCCTTCGACTCGGCCTTCGAGCGGCCCCAGAACGCCTACACGTTCGTGAACGTGCAGGGTGGGGCGAGCCCGGAGGCGACGAAGGCGCTGGAGCGGTCGCTGGCCTCGTACCCCGACGCCAAGGTCGCGACCCGGGACGCCGTGGGTCGACGAGCGGGCGAAGGGTGTCAACCAGCTGCTCAACCTGCTCTACGTCCTGCTGGCGCTCTCGGTCGTGGTCAGCCTGTTCGGGATGATCAACACGCTCGTCCTCTCGATCTTCGAGCGGACGCGCGAGATCGGCATGCTCCGCGCGGTGGGGATGACCCGCCGGCAGGTGCGGAGGATGGTGCGCCACGAGAGCGTCGTCACCGCCCTGATCGGCGCGGCGATGGGACTCCCGCTCGGGATCTTCCTCGCCTGGCTCGTGACGAAGGCGCTGTCCGACCAGGGCGTCTCGTTCGCGATCCCGGGCACGCTGCTCGTGTACTTCGTGTGGGTGGCGATCTCCGCCGGGATGCTGGCGGCGATCATGCCGGCGCGGCGGGCTTCGCGGCTCAAGGTGCTGGAGTCGCTCCAGTACGAGTGAGTGTCTGACACCGAAGGTGTCTGACACTGCAGGAGCCGGGCCCCGCAAGGGGCCCGTCGGCTGTGCCGGGGCTAGACTTCAGCACGTGGCCAAGGCGCCTGCTCTCGTCCGCGGCTTCGAGCTGCCGCTCGAGCCGCGCCTCCCTCGGATCGGCTCGATCGACGCGGTCGCGCTCGAGGAGCGCGCCGACTCGCTCGCGCGCCGATCGATCAAGAAGGAGGCGAAGCTCTTCGCGCTCGACCTCGCGATCCGGATGATCGACTTGACGACGCTCGAGGGCGCCGACACGCCGGGGAAGGTGCACGCGCTGGCGACGAAGGCGATCCGCCCCGACCCGAGCGACGAGTCGATCCCGTCCTGCGCCGCGCTGTGCGTCTACCCAAACCTCGTCCCGACTGCGGTCGCGCGGCTGCGCGGCACCGGGGTGAAGGTCGCCTCGGTGGCGACTGCGTTTCCGTCGGGCCAGTCGCCGTTGGACGTGAAGGTGCGCGAGGTCGAGGAGGTCGTCGCGATGGGCGCCGACGAGGTGGACATGGTGATCGACCGCGGTGCGTTCCTCTCCGGCCGGTATGCGAAGGTCTACGACGAGATCGTCCAGGTGAAGCAGGCCTGCGGCGAGGCGCACCTGAAGGTGATCCTCGAGGTCGCCGAGCTGGGGACGTACGACAACGTCCGGCGCGCGAGCCTGCTGGCGATGGCGGCCGGCGGCGATTTCATCAAGACCTCGACCGGGAAGCTCTCGGGCGCGGCGACGCTGCCCGTCACGCTCGTCATGCTGGAGGCGATCCGCGACGTGTACGAGGAGACGGGGCGGATGGTCGGGATGAAGCCTGCGGGCGGGATCCGCCAGGCGAAGCAGGCCGTCCAGTACCTCGTCCAGCTGCACGAGACGCTCGGCCCGGAGTGGCTGACGCCCGACCTGTATCGGCTCGGCGCCTCGACCCTGCTCAACGACGTGCTGATGCAGATCCGAACGCAGCGCACGGGCCGCTACCAGGGCCCCGACTACTTCACCGTTGACTGAGCTCGAACGGAAAGCGCTCGGCTGCGCCCGTCCCGTCGGGCTGGGACTACGCGCCGGCGCCCGAGTCGCGCGAGATCGTCCGGCTCGACGAGTCGTACGGCCACTTCGTCGGCGGCGAGTGGCTGGCGCCGCAGGAGTCGTACACGACGATCTCGCCGTCGAGCGAGGAGCCGCTCGCCGAGGTCGGCCAGGCGACACCCGAGGAGGTGCACAGTGCGATCGCGGCGGCGCGCGGTGCGTTCGAGAACGGCTGGTCGTCGCTGCCCGGCTCGGAGCGCGCGAAGTACCTGTTCCGGATCGCGCGCATCCTCCAGGAGCGCTCGCGCGAGTTCGCCGTGCTCGAGTCGCTGAACGGCGGCAAGCCGATCAAGGAGTCGCGCGACGTCGACCTGCCGCTCGCCGCCGCGCACTTCTTCTACTACGCGGGCTGGGCGGACAAGCTCGAGTACGCGTTCCCGAACCGGCGGCCGAAGCCGATCGGCGTCGCCGGGCAGATCATCCCGTGGAACTTCCCACTGCTGATGCTCGCCTGGAAGATCGCGCCTGCGCTCGCGGCCGGGAACACGGTCGTGCTCAAGCCGGCCGAGACGACGCCGCTCACCGCGCTGCTCTTCTGCGACGTCGTCCGCCAGGCGGAGCTCCCGCCCGGCGTCGTCAACATCGTCACGGGCGACGGGCGCACCGGCGCCGAGATCGTCACCGGCGACGTCGACAAGATCGCGTTCACCGGCTCGACCGAGGTCGGCAAGGCGATCCAGCGCGAGCTCGCCGGCACGGGCAAGCGGCTGACGCTCGAGCTCGGCGGCAAGGCGGCGAACATCGTCTTCGACGACTGCGCGCTCGACCAGGCGGTCGAGGGGATCGTCAACGGCATCTACTTCAACCAGGGCCACGTCTGCTGCGCCGGCTCGCGCCTGTTCGTCCAGGAGTCGATCTACGAGGACGTGGTCAAGAAGCTGAAGCGGCGGATGAGGACGCTGCGCGTCGGCGACCCGCTCGACAAGAACACCGACGTCGGCGCGATCAACTCGCGGCATGCAGCTCGAGAAGATCCAGGAGCTCGTCGAGGCGGGCAAGGAGGAGGGCGCGGAGATCTACCAGCCGCCGTGCAAGCTGCCGGAGAAGGGCTACTGGTTCGCGCCGACCGTGTTCACGAACGTCGCGCAGAGCTACCGGATCGCGCAGGAGGAGATCTTCGGGCCGGTCTTGTCCGTCCTGACCTTCCGCACGCCGGCCGAGGCGGTCGAGAAGGCGAACAACACGCCGTACGGGTTGAGCGCCGGCATCTGGACGGAGAAGGGCTCGCGGATCCTCTGGATGGCCGAGCGGCTCCGGGCCGGCGTCGTCTGGGCGAACACGTTCAACCGCTTCGACCCGGCGTCGCCGTTTGGCGGCTACAAGGAGTCCGGCTTCGGCCGCGAAGGCGGCCGCCACGGCCTCGAGCCGTACCTGGAGTTCGAGTGACCTTGGCGCGCTTCTGCCACTTCCGCGTTGCAGACTCGGCACACGTCCCGCAGTACGATCGCAGTGGGGAGGAGGCCGGGCACGCCTGTAGCGAGGCTGTCCGGAAGGGACGATGAGCCGCCTCCCCGTCAAGAAGACCTACAAGCTCTACATCGGCGGCGCGTTCCCGCGTTCGGAGTCCGGTCGCACCTACCTCGCCGAAGGGCAGAACGTCGCCCGCGCCTCGCGCAAGGACCTGCGCGACGCCGTCCGCGCCGCCCGCGCCGCGCAGCCGGGCTGGGCCGGCGCGACCGCCTACAACCGCGGCCAGGTCGTCTACCGCGTCGCCGAGATGCTCGAGGCGCGCCGCGCCGACCTCGCCGCCTTCTGCTCCGGCACCGGCGAGGTCGACCGCTCGATCGACCGTCTCGTCTGGTACGCGGGCTGGGCCGACAAGCTCGCTCAGGTGCTCGGGGGAACGAACCCGGTCGCCGGCCCGTACTTCAACTTCACGATCCCCGAGCCGACCGGCGTCGTCGGGATCCTCGCGCCCGACGAGCCCGCCCTCGAAGGCCTCGTCTCGCGGCTGGCGCCCGCGATCGTCGGCGGCAACGCGGCTGTTCTCGTCGCCTCCGAGACCCACCCGCTCGCGGCGGTCGAGCTCGGCGAGGTGCTCGCCACCTCCGACGTCCCCGGCGGCGTCGTCAACATCCTCACCGGCCAGCGGGCGGAGCTCGCGCCATGGCTCGCAGGCCACATGGACGTGAACGCCATCGACGTCACCGGCGCCGACGGCCTCGCCCCCGAGCTCGAGAAGCTCGCCGCCGACAACGTCAAGCGCGTCGTGCACGGCTCCGCCGACGCGCAGAGCCCGTGGGAGATCGCGGCCTTCCTCGAGCTGAAGACCGTCTGGCACCCGATCGGAACCTGACCCGCCTAGTAGCATCCCGCGCAGTGACCGGCGGGCGACGCCTCAGCCAGGCGATCTCGGAGGGAGACGGAATCTCGATCCTCGCGCTCGTCGACGGAGCGGACGGGGCGCGTTTCGCCGAGGAGCAGGGCGCCGAAGGGATCGCGGTGCTCGCGCCCGCGGCAGCTCTGCGCGACGCGACGGCGCTTCCGATCCTCTTCCGCGTCGACGCCTCGCCCGAGGCCGCGCACGAGGCGGGCGCGGACGCCTGCCTGATCGTGGTCGAAGAGCACGACGACGAGGACAACCTCGAGGAGCTGCACGGGCGGGCGGTCGAGCTCGGCCTCGAGATCGTCGTCGACGTCCACGACGAAGAGTCGCTGGCTGCCTCGCTCGAGCGGATCGACCCGGAGATCTTCCTGCTCTCGCCGCGCGACGCCGACGACGACGAGACGCCGCTCGAGCGGATCCTCGACCTGCTCCCAGACGTTCCCGCCGGCAAGCTCGCCATCGCCGACCTCCACGTCGCCGATCGCGACGACGTGCTCGCGCTGGAGCGGGCCGGCGTCGATGCCGTTCTCGTCGGCTCGGCGACGTCGCGCACCTCGTCGGTGGCGCGCCTCCGGAGGTTTAGACGCCGGCTCTCGCCGCGGCCTGCTCGCGCTCGCGGCGGCGCTGCGGCTGGTCGGGATCGAGTACGGCCTGCCGTTCGGCAACCTGCTCAACCCCGACGAGCAGAGCATCGTCCCGCGAGCCTGGAAGATGGTGCACGGCGGCGGGCTCGACCCGCACTGGTTCGACTACCCGACCCTCGTCCTCTATGTGTTCGCGCCGTTCCAGGCCTGGCAGGGCGGGCCTTCGTACCTGACCGCCCGGCTGATCGTCGCCGCGCTGGGGGTCGGCGCGGTGGCCGCCGCCTGGTGGCTCGGCCGCGCCGCGTACGGGAGGACGGCCGGCCTCGTCGCCGCCGCGGTCGTCGCGGTCGAGACCGTCGGGGTCGCCTACTCGCACATGGCCGTCACCGACGTGCCGATGACGGCGCTGATCACCGTCTCGCTCGCGCTCGCCGTCGCGGGCCGGCTGGAGTTGGCCGGCGTCGCCGCGGGCCTCGCCGCCAGCGCGAAGTACCCGGCTGTGTTCCTGATCGCGCCGCTGGTCGTCGCCGGTTGGGGCCGCTGGCGGCGGCTCGCGGTCTCGGTCGGCCTCGCCGTCGCCGCCTTCCTGGCGACGAGCCCGTACGTGCTCGTCCACCCGGCCAGGCCTGGGACGACGCGACCCGCGTCCAGCGTCTCGCCCGCGAGGGGTGGCTCGGCTTCGAGCACGACTCGTTCGCGCTCTTCTCCTTCACCGGCAAGCTCTGGGCCGGGCTCGGGCCGGCGCTCGCCATCGCGGTGCTCGGGCTCGCGCTCGCCTTGCGCCGCCGCACCCGCACCGACCTGATCCTGGCGGTCGTTCGTGCTCGTCTACCTCGCCGACCTGCTGACGATCCGCGCCCACTTCGACCGCTACGTGCTCCCGCTCGTCCCGCCGCTGGCCGTACTCGCCGGCCGTCAGCGCCTGCTTGCGCCGCTCACGCTCGGGCTTCTGGTCGTGCCGCTGGTGTGGGCGATCGGCGACGACGTGCGGCTGACCCGGACCGACACCCGCGTGGTCGCCCACGGGTGGATCGTCGCGCACCTTCCGCCGGGTACGACGATCGCCGCCGAGTCGTCGACGCCGGCGCTCGCCGGCTACCCGATCGTCGGCCTCGCCCTGCCCAGACCGGGCCGGCCGTCCGACCCCGACCGCGACATCGGGCGGCTCCGCGCCGAGGGAGCCCGCTACGTGCTCGTCACCGGGGCGATCGCCGACCGCGTGCTCGCCGCGCGGGAGCGGTACCCGGGAGAGGCGCGGTTCTACGACGACCTGCGAGCCCGGGCAAGACGGGTCTACCATGTCGAGCCCGGGCACGGGTTGACCGGGCCCTGGGTCGCTCTCTACCGCCTGTGATCAAACGGCTGCTCCCGATCCCGTTCCTGGCGCTGGCTCTGGCCGGCTGTGGCGGCGCGTCCTCGGAGGCGATCGCCCCGACAAGCAACGCGGCGAGCCCACGCGCGTGCCCGAAGGTGTGGCAGGCGAGCTGGCAGAGGCTCGCGAACAGGATTCACGCGCCCGTCTACTGCCCGAGCTGGCTGCCCGATCCACTGACCGGCGAGATCGGCGGCAGATGGAACAACATCGACTCCGTCTCGCCGGATCGCAGCTACCTGATCGGCTTCGTCTGGCAGGAGCTCGGCCAGGAGATCCACATCAACCTGCGCGGCTATCCCGGCGTGACGAAGGTGCCGACCTGCCGCTCGGTCGACCTCGTCGGCGGCAAGACGGTCGAGAAGAAGGTGCCCTGCTTCGCCGACTCGCGCGGTCAGAAGACGATCGGCGGCGTCCGCGTCACCGAGTACACGGTCAACCAGGACGCCGACCAGTGGCACGTCCTGTATGCCTGGACGCTTGGCGGCAACCTGTACACGCTCAGCCAGCACGTGGCGCCGCCGCTGACGTTCCCGAAGGTCGTGCAGTACCTGAACCGGATGATGCGCTCGCTCGTCCTCGTCCGGCCCACGTGAGGCTGACGCGAAAGCAGGTCCTGGCGGGCGGTGTCGCCGGAGCGGCGCTGACCGGGGGCGGGATCTACGAGCTGGTCGACCAGCTGACCGGCTCCCCGTCCAGACCGGAGGCGCAGGGTCTGACACCCGAGCAGCACCTGCTCCAGGGCGTGCGGATCGTCGAGGACAACAACGTCGAGGTCGTCGTCCCTCCGCTCCACCACCAACTCGTGACCGCGACCGTCGAGGCCGGTGATTCCCGTCGCGAGCTCGCCGGCGCGCAGGCCGCTCTCGAGGACGCGCTGCGCTCGCTCGAGCGCCGGTTCGAGCCGACCCCGGCCGGCCTCGGCATCACCGTCGCGTGGGGGCTGCCGTACTTCCGCCGGTTCGTGCCGAAGCTCGCCGAGGAGCACATCCCGGTCGACGTGCGGGCGACGAAGACGAAGGACAAGCCGGTACGCGTTCTTCTCGACGCGCGACGGTTCCCGAGCGATCCGGAGGAGACGATCCTCGAGGCGAACGACCTGGCCGTCCTGCTCCGCAGCGACCGGCTCGACCACATCGCCAGGGCTTCGACGGCGCTATTCGATGATACGGGCCTGTTCCGAGTCACCAGCATCCGCAAGGGGTTCGCGGGAGGCGGCTTCGACGGGGGAAAGAGCCTGCCGAAGCGGATGGCGGTCGCCGCCCAGGTGCACGGCTCGTACCTGATCCCCGATCAGGCGGAGCTCTTCCTCGGCTTCACCTCGACGCAGAAGGCCGGTCTCGGGCCGCCGAAGATCGCCAACATCGAGGAGCTCGGGTTCAGCCCCGGCGGCTACTTCGCCCAGGGGACGCACCTGGCGGTCTCGCACATCACCGAGAACCTCGAGGCCTGGTACGTGAACTTCCCGCACGAGGAGCGGGTGGCGACGGTCTTCCGCCCCGGGCTGAAGGTCGGCGCGGACGTGCTCACCGTCCCGCAAGGCCCCGACGACGTCGTCGACGCAGCGCGTGTGAAGCAAGACTTCGCGGATGCGAAGCAGATCGGGCACTCGGCGGCGCTCCAGACCGTCTCGCGTCTACAGACGACGGCGGTCGGAGCGAGCGGCGCTATCTACGGCCCCGGCACCGCGATTCCGCACCGCGCCGACTTCAACACCCTGGACAATCCATTCTTCTGGAGTGCCGACCCCACCCGCGACTCGATGAGTGACACGCCGGCCGCAGGCGTCCACTTCGTCGTCTTCAACCCGTCCAGCGACGACTTCGACCGCGGGCGGCTGGCGATGGACGGCGTGCTGCCCGACGGGACGAAGCTGCCGTTCGCCCCGCGCGATCGCGGCCAGGGCTTCAACTCGATCCTGCGGACGACCCACCGGCAGAATTTCCTCGTGCCGCCGCGCCGCCACCGCTCCTTCCCACTCGTCGAGTTGCTCTCGTGATCCGGCGCGCCCGCCCAACCGACGTCGACGCGGTCGTCAGGATCTTCCGCGAGTCGCGCGCGGAGGCGATGCCTTGGCTGCCGGTCCTGCACACGAAGAAGGAAGACACGGCGTTCTTCGCGCGCGCGCTGGCCGGGGAGGCGTTCGTCTTCGAGGCCGACTTCGAGGTCGCCGGCTTCATGGTCTTCGACAAGGACGCCCTGGTCGCGCTCTACGTCGACCCGCGGATGCAGCGGCGTGGGATCGGCTCGGCGCTGTTCCGCCGGGCTCAGGAGGAGCGGTCGGACGGGTTCAGGTTCTGGGTCTTCCGCGACAACCTGCGTGCCCGGATGTTCTACGAGGCGCGCGGCGCCGAGATGCTGTACACGACGAACGGCAGGAACAACGAGGAGCGCGCGCCCGACGTGCGCTATGAGTGGCTTCCTGACTGACCGCGCAGCCAGCGGGAGCGTGAGGCAGGTCGGGCCGCCGTCGCCCTTCGAGAGCTCCTCGGCCCGGTAGACGAGCGTCTCGACCCCGGCTGCCTCCAGCCGGCGGCGCGTCTCGACGTTGTGCTCGGGGACGAGCCCGACCCGCGGCGCGAGGGCGAGCACGTTCGGCCCGAGCGTCTCGAACTCGGCCTCCGGCGCCTCGATCACCCGGATTCCGCGCTCGGCCAGGAGCTGTACCAGCCTGACCGGCAGGAGCGGCATGTGCGCGACGACGAGATCGTCCGCGAGCGGGCTGAGCAGCGAGAGCAGGTGGAGGCACGACCCCGGCCCGTGGAGGTGGGGGAGGTCGAAGGCCGTCACGTTCACGCCGAGGATCCGCGCGAGCGCGGCGATCCCCTCGTCGTTCGTGCGGTAGCCGCGTCCCGCGAGCAGCGTCTGTGGGTCGAGCCAGACGAGATCGCCGCCCTCGGCGAGGGCTCCTTCCTCGAGCCGCCCCGCGATGGGCACGCCGCACGCCTCCAGTTCGGTCGCCACCTCTCCGACCTCACGGAGCCGCTCGGCCTTCCCCGGCCGGAGCAGCACTGCGCCGGCGTCGCAGATCAGCGCGGGGTCGAAGACGTAGATCCCGTCGAGCGTCGTCGGCGGTGCGACGACGACCTCGGCGCCGGCCTCCTCGAGCACGGCGCAGAGCGCCTCGTGCTCGGCCATGAGGCGCGGCGGGTCCGGCTCCGATCGCCACCCGTAGCGGCGCCAGTCGGAGCAGTCGGCAGGTGGCCGGCGCACGAGCACGCGCCGGAGCGGAGCAGTCGAGCTCTGGCCGCCGAGCTCAGCCAAAGAAGGCGCGCGCGACCTCGTACCGGTCGGGCGGGACGAACTTCAGCTCGGCGGTCGCCTCGGCAAGCGAGACGTCCACGATCGCGTCGCCCTGGAGCGCCGCCATCCGCCCGAACTTTCCCTCCTCGACCAGGTCGGCGGCCTTCAGCCCGTAGCGGGTCGCGAGGATCCGGTCGCGCGCGGTCGGCGATCCCGCCGCGCTGAACGTGCCCGAGGACGGTGACCCGCGTCTCGAAGCCGGTGCGCGCCTCGATCTCGCCGGCGAGCTGCTCGCCGACTCCGCCGAGCCGCACGTGGCCGAACTGGTCGAGATCGGCCTCCTGCGTCACCTCGCGCTCCTCGCCCGACTCGAAGGTGAGCTTGTAGCCCTCGCTGACGACGACGATCGAGAAGTTCTTGCCGCGGTCGTGCCGCTTGCGCAGCTCCGAGCAGGCCTCCTCGACGCTGATCGGCTGCTCGGGAATCAGGATCACGTCCGCGCCCCCGGCGATGCCGCTCATCACGGCGATCCAGCCGGTGTGGCGGCCCATCACCTCGACGACCATCACCCGGTTGTGCGACTCGGCGGTCGTGTGCAGGCGGTCGATCGCCTCCGTGCAGATCGAGACCGCGGTGTCGAAGCCGAACGTGTAGTCGGTCCCGGAGAGATCGTTGTCGATCGTCTTCGGAACGCCGACGACGGGGAACGCGTGCTCGTCGTGGAGGCGTGCGGCGACGCCGAGCGTGTCCTCGCCGCCGATCGCGACGAGCGCGTCGAGCCCGGCCTCGGCGAACGTGCGGAGGACGGCGTCGACGCCGCCCTCGACCTTGTACGGGTTCGTCCGCGAGGTGCCGAGGATCGTCCCGCCGCGCGGCAGCAGCCCCGAGACCTCGCGGGCGGTGAGCGTGCCGACCTCGTTCTCGACCAGGCCGCGCCAGCCGTCCTGGACGCCGACCACCTCCCACCCCCGGTCGAACGACCGCCGCGCCACCGCGCGGATCACCGCGTTCAGTCCCGGGCAGTCGCCGCCGCCCGTCAGGATGCCGATCCGCTTCACGGCTCTATCATGGCTGACGCGGCGAGTGGCCACGCCGAAGTGGCGGAATTGGTAGACGCGCCGGACTCAAAATCCGGTGCCCCGTGAGGGGCGTGTGGGTTCGATTCCCACCTTCGGCACTTGCGGCTCGTAATCGCGCGCCGGCCGGTTTAGGCTAGCCGTCCTCGTGTCGACCCGGACGTCGGAAGAGACACTGCCGCGCCTGTGGCGTCTTTACCGCCCCGCGCCGATTCAGCTGCTCTCGTACGTCTTCGTCGGCTTGCTCGCGGTCTGGCTGATCGTCAACTTCGTCAAGGCCCCGTCGCACTGGTTCGACCTGTTCCTCGTCGGGCTGACGCTCGGGATGGTCTACGCGCTGATCGCGCTCGGCTACTCGCTGGTCTACGGGATCCTGGAGCTGATCAACTTCGCCCACGGCGACGTCTTCATGCTCGGGGCGATGATGACGGTGACGCTCGTCGCCAGCTTCGGCCTGTCCACGCACGGCAGCGTCCTCGTCTGGATCGTGCCGATGCTGTTGATCACCTCCGCGTTCACGGGGGTGATGAACACGGTGATCGAGGTGGTCGCCTACCGGCCGCTGCGCGGGGCGCCCCGGCTCGCGCCGCTGATCACCGCGATCGGAGTCTCGTTCATTCTCCAGACCGTCGGCCTCGCCTGGAAAGGCCCGGCGCCGGTCTCGGTCAGGGACGACATCCTCCCGAACGGCAAGATCTTCCATCTCGGCGAGGCGGACTTCGGCTGGAACCAGCTGATCGTCCTGATCGTCACCATTCCGACGCTCTTCCTCCTGGTCTGGCTCGTCCAGAGGACGAAGCAGGGGAAGGCGATGCGCGCGGTCGCCCAGGACAAGGACGCCGCCGCGATGATGGGGATCGACGTCAACCGAACGATCTCGTTCACGTTTCTGATCGCGGGCTTCCTCGCCGGCTTCGCCGGTGTGCTCTACGCCCTGTTCGTGACGAACGTCCAGTTCGACACGGGCTTCCGCCTCGGCCTCTTCGCCTTTACGGCGGCGGTGCTCGGCGGCATCGGCAACCTGCCGGGGGCGGTGCTCGGCGCCCTTTGCATCGGGATGATCGAGCAGTTCAACAACGGGCTCACGTGGCACACGCCCGGCACCGACTGGACCAACTCGCTGATCTTCGCGATCCTGATCCTGATCCTCGTCTTCCGGCCTGAGGGCCTCCTCGGCGAGCGGACGCCGGAGGGCGGCTAGTGCTTACGTGGATCGTCGACCTGTGGCGCCGCCGCAAAGGATTGGGAGGGCTGTGGTGGCGCGGCCTGGGGGCACTCGGCCTCGACCGCGACCGCTTCCATGCCCTGCCGGCGTGGCAGCAGCGGGCGGGGAAGGTCGCCGTCGGAGGGTTGGCGGCCTTTCTCCTCTCCCTCCTGATCAACGTGCTCGCGCATTTCTTCGGGAACGTGAGTACCTCGGTAATCAGCTTCGATCCCTCCGCCTACCTCGCCTTCGCCGTCGTCGCGCTGCTCGTCGTCCCGGAGTGGAGGGCGCTGCCGTCGCTGCCGCTCCGCGTCGTCGTCCCCGCCGCGCTCGTCGTCTCCGGGCTGGCGGGCGTGATCGTCGGCCTGGTCACGAGCAACACGCGCAACGGCGTGATCACCTCTGTCGGCGCGGCACTGGCGCTGTGCGCGCCGCCGTGGCTGGCGAACGCGCGCGGTCAGGAGAGCACGCCGCTGCTCGCCAAGCAGATGCCGATCGGCAACAAGGTGATGCCGCTCGGCGTCCTGGCCCTCGCGCTGACCTTCCCCTTCTACTGGAATCACATGTTCACGATCCCGATCTTCGGCGCGTTCCCGTCGGTCGAGACGGCGGTCTACATGCTGGTGTTCATCATGATGGCCGTCGGCCTGAACATCGTCGTCGGCTACGCGGGCCTGCTCGACCTCGGCTACGTCGCCTTCTACGCGATGGGCGCCTACACATCCGCCTGGTTCGCCTCTCTCCAGTTCCCTCAGGTGAACTTCAAGCTCGGCGCGATCGGGATCGACAAGACCCTGCCGGGGATCCACATCACGATCTGGCCGCTGCTGCTCCTCGCCGGCATCCTGACCGCCCTGATCGGCGTGGTGATCGGGCTGCCGACTCTGCGCCTGCGCGGCGACTACCTCGCGATCGTCACGCTCGGCTTCGGCGAGATCATGCCGCAGGTCGCCCGCAACGGGAACGACCTCGGCGGCCTCGACCTCACCGGCGGGCCCGAGGGGATCACGCCGATCGACTCGCCGGGCTTCGGTCACCGCCTCTCGGAGCTGACCGGCGGCTTCCTGCCCTCCAACTACCTGATCCATCCGCAGGGCGCCAACGTCTTCTACTGGACCGCGCTCCTCCTGCTCCTGTTCACGGTCTTCTGCAGCCTCCGCCTGCGCGACTCGCGCCTCGGTCGCGCCTGGATCGCGATCCGCGAGGACGAGGTTGCCGCGTCCGCGATGGGCGTGCCCCTGATGCGCACCAAGACGTGGGCGTACGCCTGCGGCGCGTTCTTCGGCGGGATCGCGGGCGCCTACTTCGCCGTCTACAAGAGCTCGACGTTCCCGCAGGACTTCTACTTCAACATCTCGGTCTTCATCCTCTGCATGGTCATCCTCGGCGGCATGGGCAACGTCTGGGGGGTGATCCTCGGTGCTGCCTTCCTCGCCTACCTGAACCAGGAAGGGCTGGCCAATACGGGCGCCTGGGTGAACCTCAACTTCGGCACCAACATCGACGTGCCCAAGTACTCGAGCGGGATCTACGGTGTCCTGATCGTGATCGTCATGCTGCTCCGACCCCAGGGCCTGCTTCCGAGCGCGCGGCGCAAACGCGAGCTCGAGCTCGGAACCCACGACGAGCCGGCCTACGACGTGGCCCACTGATGGCGGACCTGCTCCATGCCCAGGCGATGCGGAAGGAGTTCGGCGGTCTCGTCGCGGTCTCGGACATCGACTTCACGATCCCGCAGGGGGCGATCGTCAGCCTGATCGGCCCGAACGGCGCCGGCAAGACGACCTTCTTCAACATGATCACCGGCGTCTACAAGCCGACCACTGGGCGGGTGGTGTTCGACGGCCACGACATCACCGGCAAGCCTCCACACGCCGTCACCGAGCGCGGGATCGGCCGGACCTTCCAGAACATCCGGCTGTTCCAGGACATGACCTCGCTCGAGAACGTGCTCGTCGGGATGCACTGCCGCCTGCGAGGCGGGATCGTCGGCAGCATCCTGCACACGCGGCGGGTCAAGCACGAGGAGGCGGGCGCCCAGCGCCGGGCGGAGGAGCTGCTCGAGTACTGCTCGCTGGGCGGGCGCGACCACGACTATGCGCGCAACCTCCCGTACGGCGATCAGCGCCGCCTCGAGGTGGCACGTGCGCTCGCGACCGAGCCGAAGCTGCTCCTGCTCGACGAGCCGACCGCCGGGATGAACCCGCAGGAGACGGCCGATTTCACGGCGTTCGTCCAGGAGCTGCGAAGCGAGCGCGGGCTCACAGTCCTGATGATCGAGCACGACATGCGTGTCGTGATGGGCGTCTCCGACCGGGTGACCGTGCTCGACTACGGCGAGAAGATCGCAGAGGGGACGCCGCAGGAGGTGCAGAAGGACCCGCGGGTGATCGAGGCCTATCTCGGCAAGTCGGCGGTGGTGGCGTGACCGACGTGGCCAGCGGCAGGGAGTCGGTTCTCGAGCTCGAGGACATCCACACCTACTACGGGGCGATCCACGCGCTGAAGGGTGTGACTCTGGAGGTGCGGGAGGGCGAGATCGTCACGCTGCTCGGCGCGAACGGCGCCGGGAAATCGACGACGCTCCGCTCGATCAACGGGCTCAACCACCCGCGGCGGGGCAAGATCCGGTTCCGCGGCGCCGACATCACGTTCTCCGCCCCGCACGACATCGTCGCCCGCGGAGTCGCCCAGTCGCCGGAGGGGCGCAAGCTGTTTCCGCGCATGACCGTGCTCGAGAACCTGGAGATGGGGGCGTTCCAGCGCAAGGACAAGAGCGGCCTGAAGGACGACCTCGAGCGCGTCTTTACGCTCTTCCCCCGCCTGGCCGAGCGCAAGACGCAGAAGGCCGGGACGATGTCCGGCGGCGAGCAGCAGATGTGCGCGATGGGAAGGGCGCTGATGGCGCACCCGAACCTGCTTCTGCTGGACGAGCCGTCGATGGGCCTGGCGCCGATCTTCGTCGAGAAGATCTTCGAGATCGTCGTCGAGATCAACAAGCAGGGCACCCCGATCCTGCTCGTCGAGCAGAACGCCCTGATGGCGCTCGATGTCGCCCACCGCGGCTACGTGCTCGAGACCGGGCGGATCGCGCTTGCGGACGATGCGAAGGCGCTGCGCCAGAACGAGCAGGTTCGCAAGACGTATCTCGGCGAAGACTGAGCCGTTTCGCGGCCGTCAGTGGAAGATGATCGTGACCGTGCGCGTGAATGCGGCTGCCTGGGAACAGGACGCGATCCAAACGTCGATGCGAGCGCCCTGAACCGCGCCGCCCACGTCGGCGGCAACGCCCTCGCCATAGCCTGGGACGGTCATCCGAGTTCCGAGGGGAATCACGGTCGGATCGACGGCGACGATTCCGGGACCGACCGGCAGGCCGGTCGCAGTCGTTCCGCGAAGGCAGTAGCCGGTTGCGAGCACGCTCATCGTCCCTCCCGGGCGTGGAGGTGCAGTGACGGCGGTGGGCGTCGGGGTACCGCTGTCCGACACCGATTCGACCGGCGGCGGTGGAGGCTCGGACGGGCCGGCAGGCGTCTCCGGGGCGGTGGTGGGTGTGGTAGTGGTGGTCGTGGCGGCGGTGGTGGTGCGTCGGCGGCGGCGGCGGCGCGGTGTCGAGCCGGTGGTCGTCGTGGCAGGAGTGGGCTCGGCTCCCGCCACGGCCGCGGTGGCCGTCTCCGGAGCCGCACGTGCCTGCTCGGTAACTTGCAGCGCCTTCGCCTGCGCCGCCTGCGCTCGTCGCTCGAGCGAGGTGATCTGGGTGGCCGTCAGAGCCTGCTCGCGCCGGAGTTGCTCGATGTAGCCGGTGCGCTCGCTGCGTGACCGCTCGAGATCGGCAGCGGCCGCAGTGACGCGGGCCCGCGCGGCCTTCGTGCGCTCGACCCGGCGGGCCAGGTCACTGCGCACGATCGTGAGGCGAGTTCGTGAGGTACGGGCCGCGGCCAGGACAGACTCCGTCGCTCTTGCGGCCCGGCTGATGCTGTCGAGCCCCTCGATCGCGTTCTCGAGCGAGGTCGCGCCGAGGATCACTGCGATCGGGTCGGGCTCGCCCTGCTCGTACAGCCAGCGCAGCTGCTCGCCAAGGCGAGTCTGCGCGATCATCATCGTCGCGCGCGCCGCCCGAAACCGGCGGCGGGCCGAGTCCTGCTGAGCCGCGAGTTGCCTTGCCTGAGCGTCGATCCGGTCGAGGTCGCTGCGAGCCTGCTGTAGCCGGCTTTCGAGCCCGTACAGCTCGAGGACGGCGGTGCGGGACCTGGCGGCCAGCTCGGCGCTCTTCTGCCGGAGGGCACCGACGCCGGGTGACTGCGCAGGTCCGAGTGCCGGCAGCCCGAGCAGGAGCAGGAATCCCGCGAGCAGAACGAGAAAACGGGGAACCGGACGATGACTCCGTCCACGCAGCACCCGTCCGACCGTACCACACACCGCGAACGCCGAACGTGTGACGGCGGGCACCGCTTCGCCCGTATTTTCCCAGGAAAGTGGCACCTTTGGGTTTGCCCGTGTCCGTGGTCGCTGCTAGGGTCACGGCTCTGTGACGTGCCGGCCCCTCCCGGTGCGCCTGTCGAGATTTGTGCGGGGCTCGACCTCGCGCGTCTGCATTCGACAGGCGACGATCGTACTCCTTGGGCTCCTAGCGATGGTTCTCGTCGCAGGCCCGGCCGCCGGCGAGCCTCCGCAGGTGGCCGCCAAGCGGGCCGAGGCCCAGCGTGTCCTCGACGAGATCCACTCGCTCGACGTCCAGCTCGAGAAGGCGATCGAGGCCTACAACGGCGCCAGCTCCGACCTGGCGGCGATCGAGCGCGAACGGGCACTGAACACCCGCCACCTGGCGATCGCCCGGCGCAACCTGATCGTCGCGCAGCGCCATCTCGGCGAGCGGCTCCGCGCGATCTACACGTCGGAGCAAGACGACTCGACGCTTGCGATCCTGCTCGGCTCGCGGAGCCTGAACGACTTCTTGGACAAGGTCGAGACCGTGAACAGCGTCTCCTCGCAGGACACGCAGGTGCTCTCCGAGATCAAGCGTTTCAAGCGCGACGTGACCGTCCGGGCGGCCCAGCTCAAGATCGCGCATGTCCGCCAGCAGAGAATCGTCGCTGAGCGAGCGGCGGCGAAGCGGCAGGTCGAGGGAGGACTCGCCGAGCGCCAGCGGCTGCTCAGCTCGATCAAGGGCGAGATCGACCAGCTTCAGGCCCAGGAGCGCCGGCGCCAGGAGCAGCTCCGCATTCAGGCACAGGCGCGTCTGAGCGCCCAGCTCGCCGCCCAGCACCGGACGCTCGAACTGTCGCGTCAAACCGATGTCGTCGGCGCCTCGGCGGTCACGCCCGAGGGCATCTCGGTCGCGCCGCCCAGCCGTTACGGGGGCGTGGTCGGGATCGCAATGCAATACCTCGGTGTCCCCTACGTCTGGGGCGGTGCGTCTCCGGGCGGGTTCGACTGCTCGGGTTTCGTCTCCTTCGTGTACGCGCAGATGGGAGTCTCGCTGCCACACCACGCGGCGGACCAGTACAACTACGGCGTCCCCGTCTCACGCGACCAGCTCGAGCCCGGCGACCTGGTCTTCTTCGACGGTCTCGGGCACGTTGGCATCTACATCGGCGGCGGGCAGTTCGTGCATGCTCCGCACACCGGCGACGTCGTCAAGATCTCGAGTCTCGACGACAGCTGGTACAGCGCGACCTACGTCGGCGCCCGCCGAATCTAGCTCGCTAGCAGCGTAGCCGCTCATTGCGCGTACAGCCGCTCGATCTCGGCCGCGAAGTGCTCCTGCACGACCTGGCGCTTCAGCTTCAGAGTCGGGGTGAGCTCGCCCTCCTCGGCGGAGAAGTCGCGCGGCAGGATCTCGAAGCGCTTGACCTGCTCGAATCGTGAGTGCTGTGCGTTGACCTCGTCGACGACGCTCTGAACGAGCTCGTCTTCGTCCTCGCCTCCGGCCTCGCCGCCACTTGGCAATCTCGTCGGGGTCGAGAGTGACCAGCGCCGCAACGTACGGGCGCCGGTCGCCGACCACGACCGCCTGAGAGATGTACCTCGATGCTTTCAGCTCGTTCTCGAGAATCTGCGGGGCGACGTTCTTGCCGCCGGCGGTGACCAGGAGGTCCTTCTTGCGGTCGGTGATCGTGATGAATCCGTCGTCGTCGATCTCGGCGATGTCGCCCGTGCTCAGCCACCCGTCGGGGTCGAGCACCTCGCGGGTTGCCTCCTCGTCCTTGTAGTAGCCCGCGAACACGGTCTCACTGCGGATCAGCAGCTCGCCGTCGTCGGCCAGCTTGACCTCGCAACCCGGCAGCGGCTGCCCCACCGTGCCGAGCTTGTACGCATCGGGCCTGTTCACCGAGCAGGCCGTCGTGCACTCGGTCAGCCCGTAGCCCTCGAGGATAAGGATGTCGAACGCGTGGAAGAACTCCATGATCTCCCGGGCCAGCGGCGCTCCGCCCGAGTTCGCGATCCGCAGCCGCCCGCCGAGCCGCCGCTTGAGCTTCGAGTAGACCAGACGGTCGGCGAGCCGGTGCCGCGCGGCCAGCCCCTGCGAAACGGGCTCGCCCGCCTGCCTCATACGGCTCACGTCACGACCGACATCGACCGCCCAGCTCGAGATCGCTCCCTTGACCCCGCGCGAGTCATCGAGCCCCGCGACGAGCGCAGTGTGGATCTTCTCGTACACGCGCGGGACGCTCGGAAAGATCGTGGGCCGCACCCCGGCGAGCGCCTCTCCCACGCGCAGCGGGTCGCGGCAGAAGGCGAGCGTGTAGCCCACGTACGCTGCCTGGAGGTGGATCAGCCGCCCGTAGTTGTGAGCGAGCGGTAGGTAGAGCAGGAGCGTGTCGTCCGGTTCGACGAACCGGGTCGGCAGCCTGTCGACGCAAGCGGCCATCTCGTAGTAGTTGCGGTGGCGGATCATGCAGCCCTTCGGCGGGCCGGTCGTCCCCGACGTGTAGATGAGCGTGAACAGGTCATCGGCGCCGATCTGGGCGGATGCGTCGTCGAGCGCCGTCGGGTGAGCGCGAGCGTAGTCGCGCCCCCGCGACTCGAGATCCGGAAGGTCTGCAAATGCCAGCACGTGCCGGAGCCGGGAAAGATCGCCCCGCACCGCCTCGATCTTGGCGAGCTGCTCGGGATCGTCGACGAGAACGCCGACGGCCTCCGAGTGGTCGATCACGTACGCGCAGTCTCGCGGCGAGCTGTTCGCGTACACGGGTACGCCGATCGCGCCGACCAGGCCGAGTGCGAAGTCGAAGAGGCACCAATCGAGACTGGTCGAGGCCAGGATCGCGAAGGCGTCGCCCTTCCGGATGCCGAGCGCGAGCAGGCCGTTTGCCAGGTCGTCCACCCGCTGCGCTGCCTCCGGCCACGAGACCTCCTCCCAGCCGCCGTCTCGCTCGGCGAGATAGGCGGGCCGCGCCGAGCCTCGCGCGACCGCGTCTCGCCACAAGGCTGCGATCGTCCTCGCTTCTGGCATCGGCCTGAGCTTACTGAGGTGGAGGGAACGCTATCCCGGCCTAGAATGAGGTTGCCCCAATGCGAACGACCTGGAACGGATCGATCAGCTTCAGCCTGGTGACGATTCCCGTCGGGCTCGCGCCCGCGACGAAGCCGTCCGCCCGCGCCTCCGATATCGCCTTCAGGCAGCTTCATCGGGAGTGCAAGTCGCCGGTGAAGAACAAGCGCTGGTGCCCCGTGCACGAGCGCGAGGTCGAAAGCGACGAGATCGTCAAAGGCTGGGAGGTCGCCAAGGGGCAGTTCGTGATCGTCGAGGACGCCGACCTCGAGGCGATCGAGCGGCAGAACACCTCGCGTTCGATCGAGATCGAGCGCTTCGTGCCGCTCGACGACGTCGACCCCGTCTACTTCGACCGAACGTACTTCCTCGTCCCGGCGAGCGCACCGGCGGCCAGGCGTCCGTACGTCCTGCTGCTGAAGGTGCTTGCGGACGAGCAGGTCGGCGCAATCGGGCGGTTCGTCCTCGCCGGCAAGGAGAAGCTCTGCCTGATCCGTCCGAAGGGCGACGCGCTCGTTCTGGAGACGCTCTTCGTCGCCGAGGACGTCTACTCGCAGGCCGAGATCGACGAGGCAGCCGAGGAGACCAAGGTCAAGAAGGCCGAGCTCGACCTCGCGCGCCAACTCGTCGAGAGCCTGGTCGGTGCCTTCGAGCCGAAGGAGCAGCTGACGAGCGAGTACCGGCAAGACCTCCGCAAGCTGCTCGAGGCGAAGCTCGCCGGCGAGCCGATCGCCGAGCCCGAGCCCGCTCCCGAGACACCGGTGATCGACCTGATGGATGCGCTCCGCAAGAGCGTCGCCGAGGCGAAGGAGCGGAAGACGCCCGCCAAGGCGCCGGCGCGGCCGCGCTCACGCGCAGCCGCGAAGAAGTAGGCTCAGCGCGGGTGAACCCATGGTTCCCCTGCGAGCCCCCTCCTTCACGTCTCATTGACTCCAGCCGCAGCGAGGGCTGCTCGGGCGAAGCCCGCCTCCGCCCGACTGCGACGCGGCGACCGGGCGCCGCCAAGGCCGGACTAGCGTTTCGTCGGCGCGCTGCCGATCGCTTGAAGCTGCGCCGCGAAGAGGCTCTTGTCGATCTTCCCCTGGTAGATCGGGACGCCTTCCTGGAGGCAGACGCGGATCACCTCCGTCCGCTCGATCCCGAGCTCCTCGGACAGCTCTTCAGGCGTGAGGTGATTCGGCATGACGCTCCTTTCCTGGGAACAAGAAAACCCGCCTGCGCGATGCGCCGACGGGCTCGGTCGAAGCCTTCGTGGTGTCGTGGCGGGAGATCAGAGGTCCCGCTCCTCAGGGCGATGCATGACCGCCAAAGCATACTCCTGCGCGGCGACGTCCTCAAACGGGATTCGGCAGCTCGATGAACTCCCACTCGAGGCCGAACTGCTTGGCCAGACGGGCAGTGAGCGCCTGGACGCCGAGCCGCTCGGTCGCGTAGTGGCCGGCGGCGACGAACGTGATCCCGAGCTCGCGGGCCAGGTGCAGGTTCGGCTCGGCGGGCTCGCCGGTCAGGTAGAGGTCGTACCCGGCCGCGACGGCGTCGGCCAGGTAGCGGCCGCCGCCGCCCGAGAGGATCGCCACTCGCTCGACCGGATCGGGCCCCTCCGAGAAGACGAGCGGGTCGGGCGCGATCCGCTCGCGCACACGGGCCAGGAACGCCTCGAGCGCCTGGGGCTGGCTGAGGCGGCCGCCCTGGCCGACCGACGCGAACGGGCGGTCGATCTCGACTCCGAGCTCGCGGGCGAGGAGCGCGTTGTTACCCACCTCCGGGTGGGCGTCGAGCGCGAGGTGATAGGCGGCGAGCGTCAGGTCGGCGTCGAAGAGCGCCCGAAGGCGGCGGCGCACGCGTTGGTCGATCGTCCGCGGCTCGTTCTCCCACAGGATTCCGTGGTGGACGATGACGAGCTGTGCACCCGCGGCTGCAGCCCGCTCGAAGAGCTCGAGCGACGACGAGACCGCGCAGACGACCTTCGTCACCTCCTCGGCGCCCACGACCTGCATTCCCTGCGGCCCGTAGTCCGGGAAGGACGAGAGGTCGAGCAGCTCCGCTGCGTGGTCGAGGATCTCGTCCCGCCGGGCCATGACGCGATTCTAGGTCGCCGGCCGGGACCGGGCTTGTCTGCGGGAGAAGGTCTTCTGAGATAGTTGATCGGTGCGGCGCGGCCTGGCTCCGGGTGTGGTAGCGGTCGCGCTTGTCCTCGTCGCGCTGATCGGGAGCGCCGAAGCCCGGACGGCCGCCCCTCCCAAAACGTCGCTGAAGCTCTCCCTCGACTACCGGGTCCCTGCCCGTTCGGGGATCGACGAGAACAAGGATCGCCTCGTCGACTACTACACGACGCGCGCGGAGGTCGATCCACCGCGATGGACGGCGCTGATCACGGTCGGGCGTCCGGGGGCCAGCCGTGCGATCCCAAGGCGAGCTACGCGTGGAGGGTCGGAGGTCACGCCAGGAAGTTCGAGCGACGTGGGAAGTGCGTCTTCGCGTTCACGCAGTTCCCCGCGCTCGGCGCCTACCGCGTGTCGCTGAAGACGACGAACGGTGAGGAGCGGGGGTTCGGCGAGATCCGGATCGTGATCAAGGATCTCCTGATCGTCGGGATCGGCGACTCGGTCGGCTCCGGCGAGGGCAACCCCGATATCCCGGCCGGGGCGGACCCGGCGACATGGGAGTCCCGGCGCTGCGATCGTTCACACTTCTCCTTCGAGGCCCAGACGGCCGAGGCGCTCGAGGAGGCCAGCGCCAAGACCTCCGTGACGTTGCTCCACCTGGCCTGCTCCGGCGCGACGATTCAGCGGGGCTTGATCGGCGAGTACCGGGGGATCAACGATCGCGGCGGACCGCCGCTCGGTCCGCAGGTCACCGAGTTGGCGACGCTGGCCGCGAAGCGGAAGGTCGACGCTCTGCTCGTCAGCATCGGCGCGAACGACGTCGGCTTCGGCCCGATCGTCCAGTTCTGCCTCGCAGAGCCGTCCTGCCCGAACAGGAAGTTCCCGACTGCCTCGTCGCCGAAGACGCTGGACGACGTCCTCCGGGAGCGGATCGCCGGGTTGCCGGGGCTGTATGCGGCGCTTGCGGCCGGCTTGAAGGACGCGGGGATCGCTCCCGACGCCGTGTACATCACTCAGTACTTCGATCCGACCAGGGATGCGAACGGCGTGTTCTGCGACCCGCTGATCGGGGCTGGGTCCAGCGTGCTGACGCAGGGTGAGGCGAAGTGGGCCTACGAGCGCCTCATCGTGCCCCTGAACGCGGCGGTTGCGGCAGCGGCGGCCGCGAACGGCTGGCATGTGGTCACGGGTGCGCAGGAGATCTTCCGCCTTCACGGCTACTGCTCGTCGAGCACCTGGATCGTCGGTCTGATCGAGTCCCTTCAGAACCAGCTCGACCTCAACGGCGCCCTCCATCCGAATCGGCACGGGCACGAGCTCATCTCCAAGCTGGTCGTCTCCGAGCTGAAGCGCCAGGGGATCACCGGGAGGCCCGGCTAGCGTCCGCTCACGCTGCCGCTCCCTCGAATGGGGTCTCCGCAAGTGCGCCGGCGGAAGCGGCATCGCCGGGCGGCGACAGGAACTGCACCGTGCTCGCGACCACCTCGACCGCGCTTCGGCGCTTGCCGTCCTCCTCCCACGATCGGCTCCGCAACCGGCCGTCCACCGCCACGCGTTTGCCTTTGGCCAGGTAGCGGGCGCAGGCGTCGGCCTGCTTGTCCCACGCCGCGACCCGGACGAAGTCGGCTCCCTCGCGGCCCGGCCGGTCGATCGCGAGCAGGAAGCTCGCCACCCGCTTGTCGCCGTCCAGCTCGCGCAGATCGACGTCGGTCGCCAGGTTGCCGATCACCGTGACCACGTTCATCTCACCCTCCGTTGTCGATGGAGCCAACGTACCGGCGAGGAAGTGCTCTCACTGTGCCGAATCGCTAACCTGTTTCCGCCTCGGGGTGTGGCGCAGCCTGGTAGCGCGCTCCGTTCGGGTCGGAGAGGTCCCCAGTTCAAATCTGGGCACCCCGATATACGTGGGGGAAACCATGTTTCCCCCACGTTCCCCCTTCTTCTTTCGCGGGGTTCCCCCGCGGCTCCGATTCTTAGCTCGCTCTCATGGAGTGGCACTACGGTTGGGGCATGGACAGAAATGGAAATCAGGTGTTTCCCTTCCCGCGCGGTGGGGGTGGCGTCGTGTTCGAGCACGGTGGGCACCATGGGGGCCTTCCAACCTCGCCTGGGTGATCTTCGCTCTCCTGCTCGCGTTGCTGCTGATCGCGCTCGTCTCGCTCGCGCTCGACGCGTACTACCGTTCGCAGCCTCCGCGCGGGGCGCATGCGCTCGCGGCGTTGGATGCTCGCTACGCGGCCGGTGAGGTTGCGAGAGCCGAGTACCTGCAGGCGCGGCGTGATCTCGGTGGAGCCGTTGCGGACGACGCACCGACCGAGGTGATCCCGCCACCGGAGAAGCCGGCCCCGCGCAGGCGCACCCGGAAGCCGCCCGAGGATCAGTCCTAGTCGACCGCGCGCAGCCAGGGCCGGGTGAGCACGACCGCGAGCATGATCGCGTTCACCCCGGCCCCGGCCGCGATCAACGTCCCCGGCGAGGCGAGTCCCGAGATTCCGGCCGCGAGCGCGAGGCCGACCGGCATCAGCCCGAACGAGCCGAAGTAGTCGAGGCTGACCACGCGCGAGAGCAGGTGCTCGGGCACCAGCTCCATCAGCATCGTCTCCCAGATCGCCACCCCGAAGCCGACGCAGACGCCGCGGGCGACCATCAGCGCTCCGGCGAGCTCGTACCACGGTGAGAGTGCGATCCCGACGAGCAGCACGCTGTTCACGACCCAGAACACGTAGGAGACGACCCCCCGCCGCCGCCGCGGCTGGAGCTGTCCGAACAGGAGCGTCCCGGCGACCGTGCCGACCCCCATCAGCGTCGTCAGTAGTGCGTACGACTCGATGCCGCGGTGCCACTGGGTCGTCACCAGCTTCGGCATCAACACCTGCTGCGGAGCGAGCTGGAGCATCAGGACGACCCCGAAGAGCACGATCGTCACCCACAGCCACGGCACGCGCGCCACGTACCGCGCGCCCGAGACGATCTCCCGCAGCGTGCCCTCCCGCTCGGCGGCCTCGATCACCCGCGGCCTCGTCCGGTAGACGAGCAGAGCGGAGACGAGGAACGATCCGGCGTCGACCGCGAAAACCGTCGCCGAGCCGGCGGGGTGGTAGAGGAAGCCCGCGAAGGCGGGGCCGATCAGGATGCTGCTCCAGCGAGCAACGCCGATCAGCGAGTTCGCCGAGGCGATGCTCGGCTGCTCGACGACGAGCGGCACCATCCCGCCGAACGCGGGGTAGAAGAACCCGTCTCCGAGCCCGACGAGAACTGCGAACACGATCAGGAGCGGGAATGTCAGGTGTCCGGTCGCATCGACAACCGCCAGCGCAGCGACGGCGACGAGTCGCGTCAGGTCGGAGACGATCATCAGCCGCCGGCGCGACAGCCGGTCGGCCAGCGCCCCACCGATCAGGAGCGTGGCGAGCAACGCGACTGCCTGGCAGACGAGGACGACCCCGAGCTTCGCCGAGCCGGCGATCGTGAACGTCTTCCAGCCGATCGCCGTCACGAACGCGGCATCGCCGACCAGGGACACCAGCTGCCCGGTGAAGAGCAGCCGGAAGTCGCGATGGTGCAGCGCGTCGAGCGCGCGGGGCCTCCTTCGCCGGGCGGTCATCCCCTCCACGGCGCAAACTTAGTCGTGTGCAGATCCGAGCTGTCCTCTTCGACGTCGACTTCACGCTGGCGAAGCCCGGCCCCGATCTCGGGCCCGAGGGCTACCGGCGAGTCGGCAAGCGCTACGGGCTCGACCTCGACCCGGCCCGGTATCCCGAGGCGAGGGCGGCTGCGCTCGAGAGCCTCCAACGGCACCCCGAGCTCCGCCACGACGAGGAGCTCTGGTTCGCGTTCACCGAGCGGATCGTCCGCGGGATGGGCGGCGACTCGGACGCCGCCCGCGATCTCGCCGTCGAGATGACCCGGCTCTGGGAGCGCTCGGAGAACTTCGATCTCTACGACGATGCGCTCCCCGTGATCGAGGAGCTGCGCGGCCACGGCCTGAGGCTCGGGCTCGTGTCGAACAGCGCCCGCGAGATCGACGACTTCGTCACGCACCATGCGCTGGACGTCGACTGCGCGCTCACGTCGCGCTCCCACGGCTGGACGAAGCCGCACGAGTCGATCTTCCGGGCGGCGCTGGAGCTGCTGGGCGTCGCGCCCGCCGAGGCGGCGATGGTCGGCGACTCGGTCGAGGACGACATCGAGGGTGCGCGTGCGCTCGGGATGCGTGCTTTCCTCGTCGACCGCGAGGGCCTCCACCTGGAGACGGCCGACCGCCTTCCCGACCTGCGCGCGCTGCCCGCTGCATTGGGGCTCTAGTGCGGGGTTCGAGCGGTTGCAGGCCCCCGACCGGACAACTATCGTCGGTCCCTTGACTGACCGGTCAATCGCCCAGGAGGAGAAGCGCAGGCTGATCCTCGACGCCGCCGTGCGCGTCTTCGCCCGCTCCGGCTACCACAGCAGCCGTGTGGGTGACATCACCGAGGAGGCCGGGGTCGCGCACGGCCTGCTCTACCACTACTTCACCTCGAAGGAGGAGGTGCTGGAGACCGTCTTCCGCGACACGTGGGCGGAGGTGCTGGACGCCTTCACCGCGGTCGAGCGTTCGGAGGAGGCGCCCCGCGAGCAGCTCCGCCACGTCGCCGCGATCCTCGTCCGCTCCTGGCGGCGCAACCCCGACCTCGTCCGCGTGCTCGTCCGTGAGGTCGCCCGCAGCCCGCAGGTGCAGAGCAAGGTCGACGAGCTCGGCCTGGCGTTCAAGGCGATCGAGCGCATCGTCGAGCGCGGCCAGGCAGAGGGTGCCTTCCGGCGCGACCTCGATGCCAGGCTCCTCTCGTGGATCTTCTACGGGGCGATCGAGGAGATCCTGACCGGATGGGTCCTCGGCCAGCTTCCTGACGGTGACGACGACGTCGCCAGGGCTGAGCAGACGGTTGTCGAGGCGCTCTGCGAAGGCATCGGTGTCGCGTGATCTTTCGCCGGAGCCTTTCCTTGACGCTCGGCCTGGGTGCCTTTGGACTCGCCTTCTCGATCACGACCACCGCCGCCTACTTGCCGCCGCTGCTCCACGACAAGTTCACGAGCTCCGGGTCCCTGATCGGTCTCGTGCTCGGCTCCGAGGGGTTGTTCGCGCTGCTCGTGTCACCGGTGATCGGCCCGTGGAGCGATTCGTTCCAGACGCCGATGGGGCGCCGGAAGCCCTTCATGCTCGCCGCGCTCGGCCCGATCGGCTTCTGCCTCTTGATGATGCCGTTCATGCCGAACCTCTGGACCGCGTGCCTGATCGTGCTCGCGTTCTTCTTCGCCTACTACATCTACGAGCCTCCGTACCGCGGGCTGTACCCGGACC
Organism: uncultured Actinomycetes bacterium; assembly: GCA_963764565.1. GTDB lineage: Bacteria > Actinomycetota > Thermoleophilia > Gaiellales > Gaiellaceae > DATBLE01. Next base: position 18,135 of record CAVXTD010000021.1, on the reverse strand, counting down.
TCGTCTCGTCCTCTCATCTCGGGCGCGCCCAGGGCGTGCAGCACGTCTTCCGCGGGGCCGCGCTGCTGCTTGCGCTCGTCGGCGGTGGCCTGCTGCTGAAGGTCTGGAGCGCCTCTCCGTTTGTCGTAGCCGCGTTCCTCACCACCGGCTCATGCGGTGCTGTGATCGTGTTGGTCGACGAGGAGAAGGGGGAGCAGCGGCGTGTCTTCGAGGGCGTGCGCCGATACCTCGCGCATAGCTGGCAGCTCCTCCGCCGCGAGCCGGAGATCCGGCGTTTCCTCGCGGCCAACGCAGCCTGGGAAGGAACCTTCGCCGCGGCGCGGACCTTCGTCGTGCTCTACGTGATCACGGGCCTCGGCGAGTCGAAGGCGATCTCGTCGGCGATCCTGGGCGGAGTCGGGGTTGGTTACGTTCTCGCGGCACTCGTGGCCAGCAGGCTCGGTGACCGGTTCGGCCTCGCCCGTGTGATCTTCTTCGCTTCGTTCGTGTACGGCGGCGGCTTTCTCGTCGCCGGCGTCGCGCAGAAATGGCACATCTGGTATTTCGGGCTGATCATTCCGGTGGCATTCGCCGGTGGCATCGTGATGACCCTTGCCTGGGGTCTGCTGTTCAAGCTGACGCCGCCGGAGCATCGTGGCGCAGTCTCGGGCCTCGCCACGACGACGAAAGGGATCGGACTGCTGCTCGGGGCTCCTCTGGCGGGACTGGCGATCGACCTTGCCCGGCCGTACCTCCAGGCGACCCATGGCTACCAGGTGCTGTGGCCGATGTGCGGCATCGGAATCCTGGCAGCGATCCCGCTGGTTGCATCCTTGATCCCGCACGAGGCGGCTAGTGGCACGGCGGAGCCCCAGCCCGGCTGAGCCCGAAGCCCCACACCTCCCGCTGGTAGACGTAGATCTGGGTGTCCGCGAGGCCACGCTTCAGGACGAGTGCCGAGTAGGTGCCGCACTCGGCACGCGGCAGGACGCCGTAGAGCTGGGTGATCCGTGCTTCAGGGTCGCCGACCTTCAGCCCCCGGTCCGTGTGCCAGCCGGGCGGTGACCAGACCGTGAAGTAGCTCTCCGCAGCGCCGCTTCGGAACGAGACGCCGGCCCCCTGCGGTTCGAAGGCCTTGTAGGTGAAGTACCACGTCGGCTGCGGGCACGAGCGGCAGCGGCCGTGACGCGGCCCCCAGGCCGCCGTGATCTGAGCTCCGGTCGCGCCGAGGCGCAGGCCGGCGAAGCTCTTTCCCGGGACGACGATCCCGTTGTGGGGAAGGCCGAGGAGGGCGGCTGTCAGCACGGCGGCGAGCATGTTCGGGAGAATAGGCGCGTGCGGCGATTCAACGTGCTCAACGCCGAGCTCGACCAGGAGGAGGAAGAGAACCTCCGCGCCGGGTACGCGCAGCGTTCGACGGCGATCGACGAGGCGATCGGCGGCGACAAGATCGGCGGCGCTGTGTGGGAGCTCGAGGAGGGCGAGCGGGTTTGCCCCTACCACTACCACCACGGTGTCGAGGAATGGCTGGTCGTCGTCGCCGGCACGCCGACGCTGCGCACGCCCGACGGCGAGCAGCAGCTGCAACGCGGTGACGTCGTCTGCTTCCCCGGCTCGCCCGAGGGCGCGCACACGGTCCAGGGCCCGGGGAGGCTGCTGATCCTCTCCGACGAGGTCTGGCCGGCCGTGGTCGTCTATCCCGACAGCGACAAGGTCGGTGCGCGGCCCGGCCCGTGGGGCACGCACGACGCCGACCGGCTCAACTTCCTGCGCAAGGACGCAGTCGGCTACTGGGAAGGCGAGCAGTGAGGCCCGTCGCGAACCTGCACGACCTGGAGACCGCGCAGGACGAGGGCGATCCGGCGGGGTACCAGACGCCGTACGCGCGTGTCGGGCCGGCGGTCGGCGGCGCGAGGCTCGGTGCGAGCGTCTACGTGCTGAACGAGGGCCAGAGCGTGTGCCCGTACCACTGGGAGGCCGGCGACGAGGAATGGCTGCTCGTTCTCGAGGGCCGGCCGCTGGTGCGAACGCCCGAGGGCGAGGAGGAGCTGGAGCCCGGCGACGTCGTCTGCTTCCCCGCCGGCCCCGACGGGGCGCACAAGGTGACGAACGGCCGGCCGGAGTCCGCGCGAATCGTCATCTTCTCGACGAAGAACGAGCCGGGAGTCGCCGTCTATCCCGACTCGAACAAGGTCGGCGTCTGGCCGCCGGGGAAGCTGTTCCGGATCGACGACGCGGTCGACTACTGGGAGGGAGAGCGCTGATGGACGTGAACATCTTTTTAATGGACGTGAACATCTTCGGCGACGAGTGGGAAGGCGGGCGCGACCGGCCCGGCTGGCAGTGGAAACACCTTCCGGTCGGCCGGAAGCTCGGGGCGGAGCAGATCGGCGCGAGCCTCTACGAGCTGGCGCCCGGACAGAAGACGTTCCCCTACCACTGGCACCAGCTCGAGGAGGAGTGGCTGATCGTGCTCCGCGGGGAGCCGACGCTGCGCGATCCCTCCGGCGAGCGGACGCTCGCACCCGGCGACTGCGTCGTCTTCAAGCCGGGCCCGGAGGGGGCGCACGCGGTCCGCAACGACACCGAGGAGCCGGTCCGGCTGCTCATGCTCTCGTGCGAGGCCGACGCGGAGATCGCGTTCTACCCGGACAGCGGCAAGGTGGGTCTGTTCGGCAAGGATCTCCGGAAGATCCTCCGCACGGACGCCGAGCTGGACTATTTCGAAGGAGAAGAGTAGCCGAGGTTTTCCTCCGCCGCCGCGACCGACACGGCGGACGCGGCACACGGCCGCCCGCCGCGGCACGTAGCGCGAATGCCGACGGCGAAGACCGCCGCAGAGCGGCAGGGTCGGACCGCCGTTCCCGGAGGTCAGACGCACGTCCGCGGAGCGGCAGGTCGCGCGAGGCTGGGCCCCAGCTGACGAGTGGGGACATCTCGCCCGTGTGGCCGTTCAGGTGGCGGTAGCCGAGGGCGTGCTCGGCCTGGAGCATCTTGTGGATCTGCGTCGTGCCCTCGTAGATGATCGGTGCGCGCGCGTTCCGGAAGTAGCGCTCGATCCCGTACTCGCCCGAGTACCCGTACGAGCCGTGCACCTGGATCGCGAGGTTCGCAGCCTCGAGCGCCGACTCGGTCGCATGCCACTTCGCCAGCGACGTCTCGCGCGTGTTCCGCTTGCCCTCGTTCTTCATCCATGCCGCCTGGAGGACGAGCAGCTTCGACGTCTCGTAGCCGAGCACCATCTTGGCGATCATGTCCTGGACGAACTGGTAGCGGCCGATCTCCTGGCCGAACGTCTCGCGCTCGCGCGCGTACTCGACGGAGCGCTCGAGACACGCGCGAATCACGCCGACCGCGCCCGCGGCGACGGTAAAGCGGCCCTGGTCGAGCGAGTACATCGCCACCTCGAAGCCCTGACCTTCCTCGCCGAGGCGGTTCTCGGCGGGCACTTCGACGTTCTCGAAGAACAGCTCGCCGGTCGAGCCCGCCCAGATCCCGAGCTTGTTCTCGGTGTCGCGCGTGGTCACGCCTTGCCAAGCGCGCTCGACGATGAACGCGGTCATCCCCTTGTGCCCGGCGTCCGGGTCGGTCTTCGCGACGACGAGCTGGTGGTCGGCGACCGAGGCGTACGAGATCCAGTTCTTCTGACCGTTGAGGACGTAGGTATCGCCCTCGCGGCGCGCGGACGTCCGCATCGCGGCGACGTCGGAGCCGGCGCCGGGCTCGGTCAGCCCGAAGCAGCCGAGCTTCTCGCCCTTCGCCTGCGGCACGAGGTAGCGCTGTTTCTGCTCCTCGTTGCCGTATTTGAGCAACGACATCGAGTTCAGCCCGACGTGAACGGAGATGAGCGTGCGGAATGCAGCCTCGCCGCGCTCGATCTCCTCGCAGGCGAGTGCCTCGGAGACGAAGTCGAGGCCGGCACCGCCGTACTCCTCCGGGATGACGATCCCGAGGATCCCGAGCTCGGCCATGCCCTCGATCAGCTCCAGGTCGAGCTTGTGGTCGATGTCGTTCTGGATCGCGACCGGCAGGACCCGCTCGTCGACGAACGCGCGGACGGTGTCCTGGATCAGCCGCTGCTCGTCGGTCAGCTCGAAATCCACAGAGGCGAGTCTAGGCGAACGGCCCTACAAGCCTTCGCCGACCTGGCGGAAGAACCAGAACGAGCTCGACCACCAGGCTCCGATCAGGGCGACGAACAGCAGCCCGCCCGCGACCGGGAGCGCCCATTTCGGGAAGCGGTGCATGCGGACGATCAGCACCTTCGTCGCGAAGGCGCCGTAGAGGGCGACGCCGAAGAAGGAGTGCGTTGCCACTCGCGGGCTGTACGTCTGGAAGCCGAGCTTGAAGACGCAGTGGTAGGCGACGGGGATCGTCAGGAGGAAGGCGATGCGGCCCGACCAGCGATGGACGACGTTGACGAAGCGCGGCCGGGCCCAAGGCATCTTCCGGAAGATCCACGCAGCGGTGAAGAGCTGCGTCACGCCGAGCACGGCCGCCGACAGCGCCAGCCACGCCTTCAGGTGCAGCGTGTCGCTGAAGAAGAGCCGGAACCACGGGCCGGGATAGGCGCCCGGCGAGACGACGAGCTCGCGCGCGACGATCCCGAGCGACTCGGCGACGATCAAGCCCCCGAGCAGGGGGATGAACAGGTGCCAGGCCGGGCGCGGCCCGGGCGGAGCGGTCGAGGCCGCTTGCGTCACAAGACGATTCAACCCTGACCGGCGCGGCGTTGCAAGCTTGCGCCGGGAGGCGCTGCCTCGTACTATTGACTGACCAGTCAATCGAAACAGAGGAGACCGGTTCGATGGCCACTACCGAGCACGCCGTCTCGACGGGCCTCTCGTTCGTCCTGACCGACGAGCAGCGCGCCTTGCGCGAGCTGGCGCACGACTTCGCCGAGAAGGAGATCCGGCCGAAGGCAGCCGAGTACGACGTTCACATGACGCACCCCGCCGACGTGATCGTCAAGGCGCATGAGCTCGGCCTGATGAACCTTCACGTGCCCGCGGAGTACGGCGGGCCGGAACTCGGCCTCCTCGACGGCTGTCTCGTGGCCGAGGAGCTGAACTGGGGCTGCTCGGGGATGGGCACCGCGCTCGGTGTGAACGGCCTGGGCGCAGGACCGGTGCTCATCGCCGGGACGGAGGAGCAGAAGCGCACGTGGCTCGCGCCGCTGATCGAGGAGCCGATCCTCTGCTCGTTCGGGCTGACCGAGCCCGACGCCGGCTCGGACGTCGCGCGGATCGGGACGACCGCCGTCCGCAAGGGCGACGACTATGTCCTCAACGGCTCGAAGACGTTCATCACGAACGCGGGCTACGCCGGCTGGACGGTCGTCTTCGCCAAGACCGACCCCGGTCAGGGGCATCGCGGCATGTCGGCCTTCATCGTGCCGATGGACACGCCGGGCGTGACCATCGAGCAGCACCTGGACAAGATGGGGCAGCGCTCGACGGACACTTCCGCGTTCGCGCTCAGCGACGCTGTGGTCCCCGCCGCGAACCTGCTCGGCGGTGAGGGCGACGGCTTCAAGATCGCAATGCAGACCCTCGATGGGACGCGACCGGGCACGGCGATCGGAGCCGTCGGCGTGGCGCGCGCAGCGTACGAGTACGCGTGCGACTACTCGAAGGAGAGGATCACGTTCGACCAGCCGATCGCCATGCACCAGGGCGTCAACTTCCTGATCGCCGACATGGCGACGAAGATCGAGGCCGCGCGCCTCCTCACCTGGCAGGCCGCCTGGATGCTCGACAACGGCTGGGGCCGCAAGGCGACCCTCTACTCCTCGATGGCGAAGCGCTTCGCCGCGGACACGGCGATGGAGGTGACCACCGACGCCGTCCAGATCTTCGGCGGCTACGGCTACATGAAGGAGTACCCGGTCGAGAAGCTGATGCGGGACGCGAAGCTGTACCAGATCTACGAGGGCACCTCGCAGATCCAGCGGCTCGTGATTGCCCGCGACGTGCTCTTGCCGCGAGACTAGGCCGGTGGCAGTCGAGATCGACCTCTCAGGGCGCGTCGCGCTCGTCACCGGCGGCTCCCGCGGGCTCGGCCGCGCCGATGCTCTGACACTGGCGCGCGCCGGCGCCGACGTCGTCATCGCCGACATCCAGGTCGAGTCCGAGACGACCGACGAGGAGGCCGAGCGCTATGGACCGCTGGCGCAGGTGGCGAGGGCCCAGGGGCTCGTCTACACGGAGGCGACGGCGAAGGAGATCCAGGCGATGGGTCGCCGCTCGGCCGCGGTCAAGTGCGACGTCACCGACCGGGAGCAGGTGGCGGCGACCGTCTCGCGTGCCGTGGACGAGTTCGGCTCGGTGGACATCCTCGTCAACAACGCGGGCACGCTCGACCATGTCGCCCAGATCGGCGATCAGTCGCCCGAGCTGTGGGAACGCGATCTGCGCGTCAACCTGACCGGCGCGTTCAACTGCGCGCAGGCGGTGTGGCCGCACATGCGCGAGCGCGGCTGGGGGCGGATCGTGAACATGGCCTCCGTTGCCGGCACGCTCGGCGGCTTCGGCCAGGCGAGCTACTCGACCACGAAGGCCGGGCTGCTCGGGCTGACGAAGTCGCTCGCGCTCGAGGGGGCGCGCTATGGGATCAACGTGAACGCGATCGTTCCGGGGATCATCGGCAGCGAGGCCTTTCACTTCGGCAACCCGGAGATGAACGAGCGGATGATCAAGCGCACGGCCCTTCGGCGCGTCGGTGAGCCCCAGGACATCGCGAACGCGATCGCGTTCCTCTGCTCCGACCTCGCCGCGTACATCACCGGCGTCGGGCTGAATGTCAGCGGCGGGATCGAGCTCTTCACGTTTTGAGCCGTGTCCCGGTGTCAGACACTGGTTCAAGAAGCGCGCCGATGAGTAACGAGACCGTGACCGCGGGAGGAATCTCGTTCACCCTGACGCCGGAGCAGCGGGAGTTGCAGGAGCTCGCGCACGAGTTCGCGGCGAACGAGTTGCGGCCGATCGCCGCCGAATGGGACGCGAAGGACGACTTCCCGCCCGACCTGCTCGCGAAGGCCGCGCGGCTCGGGCTCACGTCGTACCGGATCCCGCGCGAGTACGGCGGCACGGAGGTCGACGCGGTCACGGCGGCGATCGTCGCCGAGGAGCTTTCGTGGGGCTGCGCCGGCCTCGCGGCGACGATCGGCGCGACACTCTTTCCCGTGCGGCCGCTCGTCCGCTTCGGGACCGAGGAGCAGCGGCACCGGTACCTTCCCCGGCTCGCGTCTGAGGACGGCTGCCTCGCGGCGATCGCCTTCACCGAGAGCCACGCCGGCTCGGACGTCGCGGCGATGCGCTCGACGGCGCGGCTCGAGGGCGGCGAATGGATCCTGAACGGGGAGAAGTGCTACGTGACGAACGGCGGCATCGCGGACGTCAACGTCGTCTTCGCGCGCACGGACGCCGGGATCAGCGCCTTCCTCGTCGAGCGCGACGACCCCGGCGTCTCTGCCGGTCGCAAGGAGCAGAAGCTCGGCCTGCGCTCCTCGCACACCGGCTCGCTCGTCCTCGACGATGCACGCATCCCTGTCGACCGGCTGCTCGGCGACGACGGCGCCGGCTTCCTCGTCGCGATGGACTTCTTCGAGCACTCACGCCCGCAGGTCGCCGCCGGCGCCGTCGGCGTCGCCCGTGCCGCCTTCGAGTACGCGACCGACTACGCGCGCGAGCGCGAGGCCTTCGGCAAGCCGATCCTCGCCAAGCAGGGCGTCTCGTTCAAGCTCGCCGACATGGCGATGGAGACGGAGGCCGCCCGCCTGCTCGTCTGGCGTGCCTGCGCCGCCCTCGATGCGGGCGAGGACGCAGGGCTGCTCGGGTCGTACGCAAAGGCGTTCGCGGCCGACACGGCGATGAAGGTGACGACCGACGCGGTTCAGGTGCTCGGCGGCGCCGGGATCATGCGCGACCACCCGGTCGAGAAGTGGCTGCGCGACGCAAAGGTGTTCCAGATCGTCGAAGGTACGTCCGAGATCCAGCGTCACGTGATCGCCACCTACCTCCGCCGCGGGAATGTCTGACCCCGTCGTCCGCCTCGAGCGCCTCCCGGACGAGCGGATCGCCGTGCTCACGTTCGACCGGCCGCCGCTGAACGCGATCGACGAGCAGGTCGTCACGGAGCTTGCAGCCGCGACCGCCGAGCTCGCCGATGACCTCGAGACGAGGGCCGTGCTCGTCCGGAGCGCGCTCGACGGCGTGTTCATGGCCGGCGCGGACATCACCGAGTTCCAGCGCATCGCAGACGAGGGGATCGACCGCGCGCTGGTCGCGCAGGAGGTCTTCACGCGCTTCGCCGAGCTCCCCCAGCCGACCGTGGCGGCGATCAACGGGCACGCGCTCGGCGGCGGGCTCGAGCTCGCGCTCGCCTGCGACTTTCGCTTCGTCGCCCGTGCGGACGGCACCTTGCTCGGCCTCCCGGAGGTGCGGCTCGGCCTCATTCCCGGAGCCGGCGGCACGCAGCGGCTGACCCGGCTCGTCGGGGCGAGCCGGGCGACCGAGCTGATCATGAAGGGACTTCAGCTCTCCCCGGAGCAGGCGGCCGAGGCAGGCATCGTCCACTTCCTCGTCGAGCCGGCCGAGCTCGAAGACCAGGCTCGCGACTACACGGTTCGTCTCGCGCGTCAGGCACCGATTGCCCTTCGCGGAATCAAGCGAGCGATCCGTGCCGCGTGGTCGCCCGAAGGCCCCGCGGTCGAGCGCGCAGCGTTTCGCGAGGCGCTCGGATCCGAGGATGCGAAGATCGGCGTGAAGGCGTTCCTGGAGGGCGAACGGGCCGAATTTTCCGGGTCGTGAGGTCGTAGGACCTGTCGGTAGAATGTCGCGCCGTGCGTCTCGAGGCGGGAGTCACCGAATCGCCGTATTACGTGCGCCGACGGCGTCAGGCGCGCGTGCGCCGCATCAGGCGGATCTCGCTGGCCGCCCTCGTGCTGGCCGTGGCGCTCGCGATCGCGGCCGCGATCGTCTACGCCGGCTCGCCCGGAACGCTCGCGCAAGGTCTCCGAATCGACGGGGTCTCCGTCGGTGGGCTCTCAACCGCTGAGGCGACGAAGACGCTCGAACGCCGGTCACAGGCGACTCTCGCGACCCCGGTGCAGTTCGTCGCCGCCGGGCACGTCTTCCGGTTGAAGGCCGCTGACATCGGACTCGTGCCCGATTGGCGTGCAGCAGCAGCGTCTGCCCGCCGCGCCGGTGACGGCTTCGGGCCCCTGCGGGGCTTCCGCCGGTTCAAGCTTCGCCTGCTCGGAGGCGATGTCGCAGTACGCGCGTCCTACGACACGACTGCGCTCGATGCGGCGCTGGCCCGGATCGCCGCCGCCGTCGACAAGCCGCACCGCGAGGCGGCAGTCGTCTTGCGCGGGCTCACGCCGGCGATCGTCCCCGCTCGGGCCGGCCATGTGGTCGATCGAGAACAGGCCGGACGCCAGATCGTCGCGGCGCTGGCCTCCCTGCGTCGTGGCGCCACGATCGCGCTCGCCATGGAGACCGACACCCCGCGCGTGACCGTTCCGACGCTGGCCCGCGCTCTTGCCAGGACGCGTGTCGCCGTGTCGGCACCTGTCGTTCTCACCCTCGATTCGACCCGCTACCGCGTGCCGCGCTGGCGGGTGGCGACGCTCCTCAAGCTCCCGGCCGACGGCGCCACCAGGCTGCGGATCGCCGGCCCGGGTGCCGACGACTACTTCAGGCGCCTTCAGAAGGTGGTCGACTCGCCTGCACAGGATGCGCAGTTCGTCGTCGTCACGGGAGGGATCACGATCAAGCCTTCTGTGGATGCGCGCATCCTCGACGTGCCGGCGACCGCCGGAGCGATGCTCGCGGCGGCGACGCGCCGGGTGAACCGCACCGCGCCCATCGCCGTGGCGACGCAGCCGGCGAAGCGCACGACGGACGACGCGCGCGCCATGGGGATCACCGGGATCGTCGGCAGCTACACGACCCTGTACGGCGGCGTCGAGAACCGGCTCGACAACGTGCAGCTCGTCGCGCGTCTGATCGACAACACGCTGATCCCGCCCGGCAAGGAGTTCTCCTTCAACGGGACGACGGGGGAGCGCGGGGCGGACAAGGGCTTCAAGGTGGCTCCGGTGATCATCAACGGCGAGGTCCAGAACGCCCTCGGCGGCGGTGTCTGCCAGGTCTCGACGACGGTGTTCAACGCCGCCTACGAGTCCGGTCTCCCGATCACGGCCCGCACGAACCATGCGCTGTACATCAGCCACTACCCGCAGGGGCGCGACGCCACCGTCAACTACCCGGACACCGATCTCAAGTTCGTCAACGACACCGACCACTGGTTGCTGCTCCGCACGTTCGCCAGCTCGAGCTCGCTGACCGTCAACCTGTACGGCACGCCGCAGCACCGCCGGGTCGAGAGCGAGGTTTCGCCCCTCCGGACGACCGGGGCGGTGCCGAAGGAGATCACCAAGGATCCGACGCTGCTGAAGGGGGAGAAGGTGATCGACCAATCCGGCTCGCCGCCGCTCGCCACCAGCGTCACGCGACGCGTCTACGACGAGAAGGGCAAGCTCCTGTCTGACAGCACGTGGTACTCGAGCTATTCCGGCGAGAAGGAGAAGATCCGCGTCGGTACGAAGAAGCCGGTCAAGCCGAAGCCGGATGCGCCGGCAAGCTACTTGCCGGCCGAGCTCGTCCCGACCGACACGACCACGACGCCCTAGCCCGCCGTCTCGGCGGCGGCGACCGCCTCGGCGAGCCAGGCGGGAAACCGAGTCGGCCGCAGTGTTTCGCGGTCGACGAACGCGTGCCGCGTCCAGCCGTCCGCGACAACCTCCCCGGCCCGATCGAGGACGTACTCGTAGCGGAAGCGGGCGCCCCGGATATCTCCGCAGCGCGCGTTGACCCGGAGCCGGTCGTCGAAGAACACCGGCTTCAGATAGCGGACGTGCGACTCGATCGTCAGCGCCTCGTATCCCTCGGCCTGGAGACCCTTGTAGCCGCCGCGGAAGCGGGCGAGATGCTCGACGCGGGCGACCTCGAACCACACGAGGTAGGCGGCGTTGTGGGCAACGCCCTGCGCGTCGGTCTCCGCGAAGCGGACGGCGATCTCGGTCGAGAAGCTGAAGCCCTCGATGCGGGGAACTATCGCCGCGTCACGCGCAGCGTGTCGAGCACAGCGCGGGCACGGACGGCGAGGCTCGCCGGCGCCTTGCGCCCGAGCAGCATGTAGGCGGCGAACGACCGCCCGTTCTCCGCGAACTCGACCCCGCCTCCCGGCCCGTCGAAGCACTCGATCGCGGGCGGCGGCGGATCGGCAGGTTCGCGGCCGTAAACGGCGTGGCCGGCGCGGCCCGACTCCGATCTTCAGTCCGCCGAGCGGCTTCGTCCACTCGACGATGACGATCGCGACCGCCGTCGCAGGGAACGACATACGTCGGAGACCTGGGACTGGCACGTGCCGTCAGCTCGGGCGCCGATCGGCCCGGACGAAATGACGATCCGGGTGAGCGGGTTCGTGATCGCGCCCTGGATCGCGCCGGGTCGAGTGCCAGCCGGCGGGCAGCGCCACGGTCACGCCCGCGCGGCCGAGACGTCGCGGAGACGTCGCCGACGAGCAGCTCGCAAGCAGCAGGCCGGCCAGGACGCAGATCCAGAGTCGCGTATAGAACTGGGGCATGTCCGCGGGCCGTCTTGCCGCACTGATCGTAGAGTCGCAGCCGTGCGTCGTGCTGACCGGCGCCGGCGTCTCGACCGAGAGCGGGATCCCCGACTTCCGCTCTCGCGACGGGATCTGGGCGCGGTACGACCCGATGGAGTACGCGTCGATCGACGCCTTCCGACGCGACCCGGCGAAGGTCTGGGACTTCTACGCGAAGCGGCTCGACGTGCTTGCCGAGGCGCAGCCGAACGCGGCTCATCTCGCGCTCGCCGAGCTCGAGCGGCGCGGTCTCGTCGAGGCGGTGGTCACGCAGAACGTCGACCGCCTCCACGCGGCGGCGGGGTCGAAGCAGGTGATCGAGGTGCACGGCTCGATCCGCACAGCGAGCTGTCTCGCCTGCGGCCACCGTGAGGAGTTCGAGCGGGTGGTCGCACTGCTGCCCGTGCCCGCCTGCGAGCGCTGCGGCACCGTCCTGAAGCCGGACGTGGTCATGTTCGGGGAGCTGATGCCGACGGACGAGCTCGACCGGGCGTTCGACCTCGCCCGCAGAGCCGCACTCCTCCTCGTCGTCGGCTCGTCGCTCGAGGTCTACCCGGTCGCGGGGATTCCTGAGGAAGCGCTGGCCTCGGGGGCAAAGCTGGCGATCGTGAACAGAGGCCCGACGCCGTACGACGGGCGAGCCGATCTCAAGATCGACGCAGCTGCGGGCGATACGCTCTCCGCCCTGGTCGCCCGCCTTGGCTAGGGCGTCGCCTTCCTTCGCCGCGACCGACCCGGCGGGCGCGGCACCGCATCGGTCGTCATCGGAGGCAATGCGAGCGGCGAGCGAGCGAAGGAGGGGGCTCGTGGGGAACCATGGGTTCCCCACGTTACGTTGTCGCGCGCCTGAGCGGGCGTTCCTCGAGCAAACGGCCGCAGGTCGCGCAGACAACGCGGGCGACCTCGTAGGGGACGCCCTCTCGCTGCCGGATCGCGTGGCTCGTCACGGCCCGGTGGCGATGGTGCTCGGCGGAGGATCGACTCATTACCGTTCATGACGACGATCGGCCGGCGAAGTTGGCTAGCCGCCGCCGACCGCGAAGGTCCGGCTCGTGAACGCGCTTACCCGCGCCGGGTTTGTGCTCGCCCGCAGCCGGATCGCGTAGAAGTACCGCCCTCGCGGCAGCGGCTCGACGGTGAATCCCACCTGGCGTCCGATGTAGGGGCGGATCCGTCCAACGGCCCAGACGTGGTCGCGGGCATCCTCCAACCTCGTGGGCAGCCGGGCGTTCGTGGCGCTATTGTCGAGGCATGACACAGCGCACGAAGCAGAAGGACGTGATCACGCGGCTCGCCGAGACCGGCGAGGACGCCCTCCAGAAGATCGCCGAGCTCCCCGGCGGCGCCCGGCTCGCCGAGGCGGCAAACGCCCTCCGTGACCGCGCCGACGAGCTGACGAAGAAGATGCGCAGCCTCGATCCGCTCGAGCGGCGCGTCACCGAGCTCGAGCGCAAGCTCGAGGAGCTGTCGAAGCCCGGCGAAGCCCTCCGCGAAGCGCAGGCCGCCTCGACGACCACCGGCCGCGAAGCGTGCGGCGACGTCCGCCCGCCCGCCGAAGTCCTAGTTCCTCCGCGTGACCTTGCGGGTCGCGCGGTCGAGCACGACGAGCAGCGGCGCCGGGTCGCGCAGCGAGACGACGGAGTGGGCGGTCCGCCGTCGCGGCCGGAGGATCGCGAGCGCGCGGCCGGCGTCGCCGCGTGCGATCGCCGAGACGAGGGCGCGCGCCTCGCGGATCTCGGCCCGGTAGCGCACGCCCGGTCTGTACGTGCCGATCCGCGGCTCGCGGCCGAGAACGAGGTCGACCCAGATCGCAGGCAGGTTGTGCCCGGCCCGGATCGCGAGCGCCAGCGAGCCGTAGGGCCTCGGGTTGAGGTCGATCGCGTAGCTCGCGGTGCCCGCGCGGATGAGCTGCACCTGGAAGATGCCGCTCCAGCCGAGCTGCCGGAGGATGTGGGCGACCGACCGATCGAGCTCCCGGTCGATCGGGACGCTTTCCGCGTATGCGCTGACGCCGAGGGGCTCCGGGTAGATGCGCCGAGCTTCCTGGTGGGTCGAGCAGACGACCTCGCCGCGCCACGACACGCCGGCGACGGCGGTGAGCGTGCCCGCGACGTACGGCTGGACGAGCCACCGTCCGCTGACCGAGAGCGCCTCGCGCAGCGCCGCTTCGTCCGCGACGATTCGAGCCGCCGGTGCGATCGAGGTCCGGCCGGTCTCGGTGACGGCCGTCTGCCGCCGGCTTGACGACGGCCGGGAAGGTGATCTCCTCCAGGCGGGCGTCGAGATCCTCCGGGCCGATCACGACGCCGGGCATGGTCGCCAGCCCTGCCTCGGCCGACAGCCCGGCGAGCACGTTCTTGTCGGTCGCGCGCTGGACGACGTCGAGGGGGTTCGAGGCGACGATCGGTCCGCCTCGGGGAAGAGATGCTCCCGCCCGGGGACGGCCTTGATCGCGAGCTCGTTGCCCGGCAGCACCACGTCCGCGTGGCACCGCGCCGCCGCCTCGGCGAGGGCGAGCGCATACGCCTCGTCGCCGCCGTCACTCGGCTGCGGCAGCGTGAACGTCCCGGCCGTCGCGCGTGAGCGGGCGGCGAACGTCAGCGACGAGTGCGTCGCGAACCAGGGCTCGTAGCCCGCGGAGCGGAGGCCGCGAACGACCGCGAGGCTCGCGTAGTAGTCGTCCCCGGCGAGGAGGACTGCGGCCCGCTCAATTCCCCTCACGATCTGACGATAGTGACTCTGATGCGGGATGTTGCCCAGCTCGTCGATGACGCTGCCGCCGGACGGGTGCTCGTCCTCGGCTCCCTGCCGCCCGCCGGCCGCGATCTCGACCTCCTCGCCTGGCCCGACGACCGCCGGGCCGTCGCCGCCCGGCTGGAGGCCGAGGGCTTTCTCCCGAACGGAGGCGACTGGGTGCGTTTCGGCGGCGGCTCGGCGTACGCGGTCGACCTCGTTGCCGCCGAGTCGTACGGCGTCCCGGAGGCAGCGCTGCGGCGGGCCTTCGAGGAGGCGATCCCCCTCGACGGCCTGGAGCGCCTCGTGCGGCCGGCTCCGCACCACGCGCTGCTGATCCTCGCCCGGCTCGGTGTGACCGAGAAGCGGCGCGGCAGGCTGCAGGCGGCGCTCGACGAGGATCCGGACGCGCGGGCCAAGGCGGAGCGCCTGGCCGGCGAGTGGGGGGTCGATCTGCGCAGGCTGCGACCGCGGCGCAGGCTGGTGCGCCGGCCGCGCCGCCGCACCGTGATCGCGCTCTCCGGTCTCGACGGCTCGGGCAAGAGCTCGCAGTCGGCCGCCCTGCGCGACGCACTGGAGCGGCTGGGGAAGGACGCGGAGGTGGTCTGGCTTCCGCTCACCGCCAACGCGGCCGTCTGGAAGGTCTCGGCGCTGGTCAGGCGCGTGCTCCGCGTCCTCCGCATGCTTCCGGGCTTCCGGCGGATGCACGGGCGCGTCGAGGCGGGCGAGTCGCTGATCGCCAAGCCGGAGAGGACGAGACGCGCCGGGATCCTGACGCGGCTCTGGGTGACCTACGTCGCGCTCGCCAACGCGCTCTCGCACCGGCGCCTCGCCCGGCGGGCGGACGTCGTCGTCTTCGACCGCTACGTGCTCGACTCGGTCGTCCGGATGCGCTACCTGTGGGGTGGCCGCTTCGCCCTCGCCGCCGCGCTCCTGCGGATCCTCTCGCCGAAGCCCGCGCTCGCCTTCCTGCTCGAGGTGCCGGGCGAGGTCGCCCTGGCCCGCAAGCAGGATCAATGGGGTGTGGACGAGCTCCGCCGCCAGGCCGAGCTCTACCGCGAGGAGGCGGACCGCCTCGGCGTCGTCCGCCTCGACGGGACCCGGCCCCAGGACGAGCTCAGCGCCGAGATCGCCGAGGCGGCGTGGCGGGGGCTCGGCTGATCGAGTCGAGGTCAGGCCGGCACGCGCAGGCGCAGCGCACGGGGGACGAGCTCGAAGCGCACCGGCGTCGTTCCCGGCTGCTCGCCGTCGAGCTGCACCGGCAGCGGCTCGTCCGAGTCGACCGCGACCGCCGCGCCGCGGAGCAGCTCGGCCTTCGGGTGCGGCAGATGCGTGCCCCGGTAGATCTTCGGCAGGGTCCGGACGAGGTCCGCCTTCGTGATGTCGCCGATCAGCAGGACGTCGAAGAGCCCGTCGTCGGGGCTCGCCTCCGGGCAGATCATCATCCCGCCGCCCAGGTAGCGGCCGTTCGCGACGACGACCTCGTGCATGCGCCCGCTGCGGGTCTCGCCGTCCACCTGCACCCGCACCTCCGTGTTCCGCCAGCGGGCGAAGACGGCCAGCGTCGACCAGAGGTAGGAGAGCTTGCCGCCGAGCGCCTTCGACGACTCGTTCGTCCGCTTGGCGACCGCGCCGCTCATCCCGACGCCGGCGGCGTTGAAGAACCACGACTCGGCCGGCTCGCCCGACCAGGCCCGGTAGCCGACCCGACCTCCGTCGATCTCGCGGGTGCGACCGTGCAGCGCGACCTCGACCGCGCCCTCCAGCTTCGTCGGGATGCCGTAGGTGCGGACGAAGTCGACGCCGGTCCCGCGCGGGATGACGGCCAGCTCGACCCCGCCGGCTCCGGCGATCCCCGCCGCGACCTCGTTGACGGTGCCGTCGCCGCCGACGGCGACGATCAAGCCCGCCCCGTCCCCGGCCGCGCGCTGCGCGAGTTCGCGCAGGTGCTCCGGGTGCTCGGAGAACAGAACGTCGCCGGTCAGCCCGAGCGCGGAGGCGCGGCGGGCGAGCTCGGGCCAGCGGCGGCCGGTCGTGCCGCCGGCCGACGCCGGGTTGACCAGGAAGACGGTGCGGCTGTCGCCGCTAATGCTCGTCGGTGACCGTCTCGAGGGCGAGCTCGGTCATCTGGTCGACGGCCCGCTTCATGTCCTCGTCGCTGATGCGCTTGAACTCGCCTTCGACGACGACGTCGCTGACGATCAGCAGGCAGCCGGTCTGGATCTTCTTCAGCGCTCCGACCGTGAACAGCATCGCCGCCTCCATCTCGACCGCGAGGATGCCGCGGTCCGACCAGCGCTGGTACTGGCCGGCGTCGGGGTTGTAGAAGACGTCGCTGGTGACGACGCCCCCGACGCGGACGGCCTTGCCCTGCTCCTTGGCGAAGTGGACCGCACCGTGGACGAGCCCCCAGTCGGCGGTTGGCGCGTGCGGCTCGCCGCCGATCAGGTGGGTCGCGGTCGCATCCGCCGGCGTGGCGGACAGTGCGACGATCAGGTCGCCGATCGCAAGGTCGGGCTGGAGGCCGCCGCAGGTGCCGACGCGAAGGATCTTCTTCACGCCGAGCTGCGTCAGCTCCTCGATCACGATCCCGGCCGAGGGGCAGCCCATCCCGCTCGACTGCACCGACACCCGCTTGCCGCGGAACGTCCCCGTGTAGCCGAGCATCCCGCGCTCGGAGTTGACCTCGACCGGGTCGTCGAAGAACGTCTCCGCGATGTACTTGGCCCGCAGCGGGTCGCCCGGGAGCAGGCATCCCTCCGCGTAGTCGCCCGGCTTGCCTGTCAGATGGATCGGCATCGGGACGAAGCCTACGGCTTCGGCGCGATATAAGGCGGGGTGAACCGTGAACAGGCAGTGCGATCCCAGCCTTCGGCAGATCCTCGCCTTCTGCGCCGAGGAGCCGGTCGAGCGCGTCTTCCTCGAGGACGTCGCCCGGCGCGGCCTCGGCCGGTTCACTGCGCTGGCCGACAACGGGCGGCTGACCGCGCTCTGCCACGTCGGCGCGAACGTCGTCCCGTCGGGACCCGGCTGCGCTGCGTTCGCGCGGGTGGTCGCCGCCGGCCGCGCGCGGATGCTGATCGGCGAGGAGGCGGCTGTCTCCGATCTCTGGGAGGCGGCGGAGGCGCGGTTGCCGCCGCCACGCGAAGACCGGCCGGGCCAGCCGGTGTACGTGCTCGATCGCGTTCCGGAAGCCGGCGGGACCGGCCTCCGCGAGGCGTCGCTTGCCGACCTCGGCGTGCTCGTCCCCGCCTGCGCGGCCGCTCACGAGGAGGAGATCGGGATCAATCCGCTCGACCGGGACGCCGACGGGTTCCGCTGGCGCACGCAGGCTCAGATCGGCGAGGGCCGCTCGTGGATCTGGATCGAGGACGGCACGATCCTGTTCAAGGCAGAGGCATCGGCCTGGACGCCGGAGGCCGTCCAGCTCCAGCAGGTCTGGGTCGACCCGTCCGCGCGGAACCGCGGCAACGCGCAGCGCGGGATGCGCGACCTCTGCCGCAGGCTGCTCGAGCAGGTTCCGCGGGTGTGCCTGTTCGTGCGCCCGGAGAACGCCGCGGCGATCCGGGTCTACGAGGCGATCGGGATGCGGCGGACGATCACCTACCGGAGTCTCATTTTTTGACGCTCGGTGGGCTCGCTGCACGGGGGGAGCAGCCGGTGGGGGCTATTCTGGCCGGGCCGGGGTGGCGAAACTGGTGAGACGCGCCTGGCTTAAAACCAGGTGTCCCCACGGGGGCATGCGGGTTC
>CAVXTD010000020.1:0-55998 GCA_963764565.1 uncultured Actinomycetes bacterium | reverse complement strand
GGTTGTTGCGCGTGTTCGCGATCAGACAGTCGACCGAGTCGAGGCCGTCGCGGCCCGGGCGGCCGCCGTACGAGCCCTCGTCGACCTCGAGGTAGACCCAGTACTCGCCCTCTCGGCGTTGTAGCCGGAGTAGGCGAGGAAGTGGAGGTGCGCCGAGTTGCCGGCGGTGATCTGCTTCGGGCACACCGGCGCGAGCGCGCGCAGCGCGAGGTCGACCGCGCGCTGCACCTGGCAGAAGCGGGCGAAGCACGCGCGCGGGTAGTTCGGGTTGAAGATCGAGCCCTTCGGCGCGACCACCTTGACCGGCGCGAGCATGCCCTCGTTCTGGGGCACGAAGACCGGGTAGGCCGCCTCGTCGAGGAAGATCATCCGGGTGATGAACGTCATCGCCGAGACGGTCGTGCCCTCGTACGGGCAGTTGTAGCCGGTCGGCACCTCGTCGCTCGACCCGGTCAGGTCGAACGTGATCTCGTCGCCCTCGATCTCACCGCCACCTTGACCGGGCAGCTTCGTCGCCGCGGTTGACGCCGTCGTCGTCGAGCCAGCCGACCTCGGTCTCGTAGCGCGCCGTCCGGCACCTTCGCGATCTCCTGCCGGAGCATCCGCTCGGAGTACTCGAGCCAGTCGCGGCGCCGCGCCGAGCACCGTCTCCTTGCCGTAGCGGCGCGAGCAGCTCGACGTAGCGCCGTCTTCGCCAGCTCGCAGGCCGCGATCATCGCCTCGATGTCGCCGTTGTTGTAGCGTCGGCGTGCGCACGTTCTCGAGGATGTGCTTCCAGAGCGCCGCCTGCCAGACGCCCTGCTCCGAGAGCTTGACCGCGCGGTAGATGTTCCCCTCCGACCAGTTGTCGACGAGGTCGATCGCGAGGCCCGGGTAGGCGCCGCCGATGTCGAGCACGTGCGCCGACGCGCCCGAGAAGCCGACGAGCTCGCCCTCGAAGAAGATCGGGATGACGATCGCGACGTCGGGCGAGTGCGTCGCGCCGCAGTAGGGGTCGTTGTGGAGGATGACGTCGCCGTCGTGGATGTCGTCGCCGAGGATCCCGATCACGTTCTTGACGATCTTCGGCATCGCGCCCATGAACATCGGCGTCGAGTCCGACTCGGCGAGCTCGTTCCCCTCTGCGGTCGAAGATGCCGGCGCCGAGGTCCTCGGACTCGCGGATGATCGACGAGTAGCGACATCCGGTAGAGGACGCCGGCCATCTCCTTCGCGATCGCCGCGAACGCGCCGCCGATCACGCGCATCAGGATCGGGGTCGCGAGCTGCGCCGCGCGCTCGGCGCGCTCGCCGGCGGTGCAGTCGACGACGATGTTCCCGTAGCGGTCGATCTCGGCGACGAGCCCGGGCGGGATCACCGTCGTCGAGTCGTACTGCTCGACGATCGCCGGGCCCGTCGATGCGGTCGCCGGCGCGCAGCAGCTCGCGCTCGTAGAACGGCGTCGACGGCGCTCGGCGCTTCCCGCCGACGTCGAAGACGACCTCGCGCTCGAGCGTCTTCGCCCGCGACGGGTCGCCGTCGCCGCCTCGAGCTCGGCCAGCTCGAGCTCGTCGACCCGGCCGATGCCGACGGCGCGGATGTTGACGATCTCGATCTCGGCGTCGAAGCGGTGGCCGTACTCCGCGCTCGTGCGCCGCGTGGAACGCGCTCCTCCAGCTCGCTCGACCCAGGCGTCGTCGATCGCGCCCGCGCGGGACGTCGAACCGCACCTCGTAGCCCTGGCCCGCGTAGCGGCAGTCGGCGAGCCGCCGGACGAGCCGCCGCTCCTCCGGCACGCCGTCGGCGTCGAGCTGCGCGACCGCCTGGGCGGCCAGCTCGTCGAAGCGCGCGGCGAGCCGCTCGCGGTCGAGGGTCTTCAGCGGGTGCCGCTCGGTGGCGACGAACTCGTGCTGCAGGTCGGTGGCGAGCAGGCCCGGTCGCCGCGATGATGCCCGGGTGCGGCGGGACGAGCACGCGCGGGATCTCGAGCTCGAGCGCGATGTCGCACGCGAACAGCGGCCCGGCGCCGCCGGCGGCGACGAGCGTGAACTCGCGCGGGTCGTAGCCGCGGCGCACGCGAGTTCAGCTCGATCGCCTGCGCCATCCCGAACTTCTGGATCTGCAGCGCGCCGAGCGCCGCCTCCTCGACCGACATGCCGAGCTGCGTCGGCGACCGGCTCCATCGCGGCGCGCGCCAGCTCCGCGTCGAGCTGCATCTCGCCGCCGAGCAGGCCGCGGTCGGGCCGCAGCCGGCCGAGCAGGAGCTGCGCGTCGGTCGAGGTCGGCTCCTCGCCGCCGCGGCCGTAGCAGGCGGGCCCCGGGTCGGCGCCCGCCGACTGCGGGCCGACGCGGAAGACGCCGCCCGCGTCGACGTAGGCGATCGAGCCGCCGCCGGCGCCGATCGTGTCGATGTCGACCATCGGCACCATCGCCTGGTAGTCGCCGACCTTCGTGTCGAGCAGGTGGCGCATGCGCAGCTGCCCGCCCGCGGCGACGCCGATGTCGGCCGACGTGCCGCCGATGTCGAGCGTGACGACGTTCTCGTAGCCCGCCATCCTCCCGGCCCAGATGCCGCCGATCAGGCCGGCGACCGGCCCCGACATGAGCAGGTTCACGGGCCGCTGCGTCGCCGACTCGACCGTCGCCATGCCGCCCGACGGACTGCATCAGCTGCACCTCGTGCGCGAAGCCCGCGTCCCGCAGCGCCTCGTCGAAGCGTGTCGACGTAGCGCGAGACCTTCGGCCCGACGTACGCGTTCAGGCAGACGGTCGAGAAGCGCTCGAACTCGCGGTAGAGCGGCAGCACCTCGTGCGAGACCGACAGGTAGGCCTCCGGGAACTCCTCGAGCACGATCTCCTTGATCCGCCGCTCGTGCGCGGGGTTGAGGTACGAGTGGAGCAGGCAGACGGCGACCGCCTCGACGCCGGCGTCCCGCAGCCTGCGAACGCGCTCGCGCACCTCGTCCTCGTCGAGCGGGATCAGCACCTCGCCGTCCGGCGCCGTCACGCGCTCCTGCACCGTCAGCCGGTGGCGGCGCTTGACGAGCGGCCGCGACTGCCACGGCAGCTCCTGCTGGAGCGAGAAGTTGAACGGCTTCTTGTGCCGCGCGATGTGGAGGATGTCGCGGAAGCCGTGCGTCGTCAGCATCCCGACCTCGGCGCCGGTGTGGGTGAGCACGATGTTCGTCGCGACCGTCGTCCCGTGCAGCAGGTTGTCGACCTCGGCGAGCGGCACGCCCGCCTTCGCGCAGAGCGCGCGCACGCCGTCGACGACGCCGCGCGCCGGATCGTCCGGAGTCGAGGGAACCTTGTCGACGGTGATCCGGCCCGCCTCCTCGTCGACGAGGATCAGGTCGGTGAAGGTGCCGCCGACGTCGACGCCGACCCGCTTCACGCCGCCGTCTCCTCGAGCGCCGGAATGATCTCCTGCCCGACTCGCTCCATCTGCTCGAACCTCCCGTTCAGGTATGCGGTCGAGACCTCGTCGACCCCCAGCTCCGCCAGCTCCCGGATCTTCTCCAGGCACCGCTCCGCCGGCCCGGCGATCGCGAAGTCGTCCACCAGCTCGCCCGTCAGGCAGCGCGTGTGCTCCGCCGAGGAATCGAGGTGGCCGGCGTAGTAGTCGTAGGCGTCGCGCGCGGCGACGAGGCGCGTCATCTCCTCGGGCATGCCGTGCGCCGGGTTCCACTTCAGCGCGTACGCGATGTGGTTGGCGCACGCGGCCGGCGCCCAGCGGCACTGCTCCCAGGCCTCCTCCTGGTCGTCCGAGACGTGGAGGGCGCAGAGCGCGGCGATCTCGACCTGGCCGGCCTCGCGGCCCGCCTCCTCGGCGCCCGCGCGAACGTGGTCGATCGCCCAGCGCACCGAGGCGGGGTGGACGCCGACGTAGATCATCACGATGTCCGCGAGCGCGCCGGCGAGCCGAAGGTTCTTCGGCCCGGTCGCGCAGAGCATGATCGGCACGCGCTCGTCGGCCCACCGGATCCGCGCGCCGGCCGCCTCCTCGCCCGCCATCCACGCGCGCAGCTTCGGCACGGTCTCCGCCAGCTCCGCCGTCGGCACCGGCTTCAGCCCGAGCGTGCGCACGGCGTTGTCGCCGCGGCCGATCCCGAGCAGCACGCGGCCGGGGTGCAGGTCGGCGAGCGTCGCGTGCGCGCTCGCCGTGACCGACGGGTGGCGCGTCAGCGGGTTCGTGACGCCGCTGCCGATCTCGATCCGGTTCGTCGCGGCGAGCGCATGCGCCATGTAGACGTAGAGGTCCTGCCAGAGCATCTGGCCGTCGACGAGCCAGCCTCGCGCATAGCCTGCGCGCTCGGCCGCCTGCACCGACCGGACGAAGACGGGGAAATCCTCCGGGAGGAAGTGCGCGCCGAGCTTCATGCGAGCCCGGCGAGGTCGGCCAGCGTCTCGTCGAGCGATCGGACCTCGCCCCAGCCGACCCGGATCATCTCCAGCGCCGGCTCGTGCAGGTGCGGCAGCGTCGTGCCGGTGCAGTCCTCGACGACGATCGGCTTGAAGTCGCGGAACATCGCGTCCTTCGACGTGGCCGCGACGCATTGATTCGTCAGTACGCCCGCGATCAGGACGGTCTCCGCGTGCAGGGAGCGGAGGACGAGCTCGAGGTTCGTGTTGAAGAACGCGCTCAGCCGCGCCTTCTCGACGACCCAGTCGTCGGGCGCGACCTCGAAATCGTCGTGGATCTCGTGGCCCCACGTCCCCTGGCGCAGGCCGCCGTCGCGCAGGAACGGGCGCAGCTGCATGAACGGGCCGCCGTCGCTGCCGTCCTTGTAGCCGTGCCGCGTCCAGATCACCGGCAAGCCGGCGGCGCGCGCGCCCTCGAGCGAGCCGCTGCGTCGGCTCGATCACCCGCCGCATGTGCGAGATGTCGACGCCGCTCTTCGCGTACCAGCCCTCCGGATGCAGGAAGTCGCGCTGGTCGTCGATGACGACGAGCACGGTGTGCCCGGGAACGAGGTCCCAGCGGACGGGTGAGAATGGATCGGTCACGACAGCAGCTTCCGGTTGTCGGGATCGTAGAGCGGCTGCGCAACGACGACTGCGGGACGCGGCTGGCCGAGGATGTCCACCGTCAGCGCCGTGCCGGGGTCGGCGTATTCGAGCGGCAGGTAGGCGAGCGCGATGCTCTGCTCGACGACGTGGCCGTAGCCGGCCGCGGCGACGTAGCCGATCGGCGCCCCGTCCGCGCGCACCGGCTCGTAGCCGTGCGCGTCGGTGCCGTCGACCTCGATCGTCAGGCACGCGAGCGTTCGCCGCAGCCCCTCGTCGCGCTGGCGGAGCAGCGCGTCCCGGCCGATGAAGTCGCCCTTGTCGAAGCGGACGAAGCGCTCGAGTCCGGCTTCGAGGGGCGTGTAGTCGGCCGACATGTCGGCGCCCCAGAGCCGGTACGCCTTCTCCAGCCGCATCGAGTCGAGCGCCCGGTAGCCGAAGTCGACGAGCCCGAGCGGCTCGCCGGCCTCGAGCACGAGGTCGTAGAGAGCGCGCTGGTACTCGAGCGGATGGTGGAGCTCGTAGCCGAGCTCGCCGACGTAGGAGACGCGGAGCGCCAGGGTCGGAACCGGCCCGGCGGTCAGGTGGCGGGCCCGGAAGAACGGAAAGGCCTCGTTCGAGACGTCCTCGTCGGCGAGTTGCGCCAGCAGCTCGCGCGAGCGCGGCCCGGCGAGCGTGAGGACGCCGTAGCGGGCGGTGACGTTCTCGAGCCGGACGCTGTCGTCGTCCAGCTGCGCTCGGAGCCAGGCGAAGTCGTGCTCTTCGGTGGCGGCCGCGGAGACGACGTAGAACCGCTCCGGCTCGACCCGCGTCACGGTCAGATCGCACTCGATGCCGCCCCCCGGACGGCAGGCCTGCGCGAGCGCCATCCGGCCGGGCTCCACGGGCAGCACGTTCGCGAGAAGGCGGTCGAGAAAGGCCTCGGCGCCCGGGCCCGAGACCACGTACTTGCCGAAGCTCGTCTGGTCGAGGACTCCGACGCGCGCGCGGACGGCGCGGCACTCCTCGCCGACGGCGTCGAACCAGTTGCCGCGCCCGAACGAGTACTCGTCGCGGGCCGCCTCGCCGTTCGGCGCGAACCAGAGCGGGCGCTCCCAGCCGAAGCGCTCGCCGAAGACGGCGCCGCGGCCGGCGAGCCGCTCGTAGATCGGATCGGTCTTGAGCGGCCGCCCCGCCGGTAGCTCCTCCTCCGGGTAGCTGATCGCATACTCACGCTCGTAGACCTGTCGGGCCCGGGCGACGAGGTACGGCTTCGAGGCGGCGTAGCCGCCGAAGCGGCGCACGTCGAGCTCCCACATGTTGTCGCTCGGCTGGCCCTCGACGATCCATTCCGCCGCATACCGGCCGGCGCCGCCGGCGAAGACGATCCCGAAGATGCTGAAGCCGGCGAGGACGTGGAAGCCGGTGAGGCCGGGGACGGGCCCCATCAGGCAGTGGCCGTCCGGCGTGTAGGCGTCGGGCCCGTTGACGACCGACTTGATCCCGGCGCGGCCGAACGCCGGCAGCCGCTCGGCGGCGGCGGCGAGCGGTTCCTCGATCTGATCGAGGTCCGGCGGCAGCAGCTTCCCGTGGAAGTCGTCCGGCACGCCGTCGAGCGCCCACGGCTGCGGGTTGCGCTCGAACGGACCGACCAGCAGACCGCCGCCCTCCTGCCGCACGTAGTACGAGGCGTCCGGGTCGCGCAGCACCGGCAGCTCGCGATCGAGCGCCCCGACCTCCGGTACCGGCTCGGTGACGACGTAGTGGTGCTGGAGCGAGACGAGCGGGATGTCGGCGCCGGCCAGGCGGGCGACCTCGCGCGCCCACTGGCCCGCTGCGTTGACGACGATCTCCGCATGCACTTCGCCGGCCGGCGTCTCGAGCACCCAACCGCCGCGCTCCCGCCGGATCCCGGTCACGGGCGTCCGACGGTGGATGCGCAGGGCCGGCGCCCCTCGCACGAACGCGTTCGTGAGCCCGGTCGGGTCGACGTGGCCGTCGGTCGGCAGGTACGCGGCGCCGAGGATCCCGCTCGTTTCGAGCAGCGGGTGCAGCTCGGCGAGTCGCTCCGGCCCGACGACCTCGACCGGCACGCCGACGAGCTCGGCCATCGCGGCACGCTGGGCGAACTCCTTGAGCCGGTCGTTACTCGTCGCGAGGCGGACGCTGCCGCAGGCGTGGAAATCGACCGCCTGGCCCGTCTCCGCCTCGAGCCGCTGGTAGAGCTCGACCGAGTAGCGGAGCAGGCCCATCAGGTTGTAGCTCGAGTTGAACTGCGTGCACAGGCCGGCCGCATGCCAGGTCGAGCCGCTCGTCAGCTCGTCCTGCTCGAGCATGACGACGTCCTCCCAGCCGAGCTTCGCCAAGTGGTACGCGAGGCTGGCGCCGGCGATCCCGCCTCCGATGATTGCGACCCTGGCGCGCCCGAGCATCTGTGGGATGATCGTGGATGCAAACCGAGGAGGTGCGATGAGCGACATTCAGCAAGCTCTGGAGACGATCTTCTCCGCCGATTCCGACCTCTACCGCTCGCGTGGCTTCATGCGTCGAGTGGGGTTCGGCGAGCGCCCGGCGCTGATCCACATCGACCTGGCGAATGCGTGGACGCGGCCGGGCAACGCGTTCAGCTGCGACGGGATGGAGACGATCATCCCCGGCGTGCAGCGCCTGAACGCGGCCGGCCGGGCGAAGGGGATCCCGATCGTCTACACGACGACCGCCTACGCGGTCACCGAGGGGCCGAACAGCGACATGGGCCTCTGGCACCGCAAGATCCCGGTCGAGGTGTTGCAGCTCGGCAGCGACGCGGTCGCGATCGACGAGCGGATTGCGCCCGAGCCGGGTGAGCACGTGGTCGTCAAGAAGCACGCGAGCGCGTTCTTTGGCACCAACGTCGCGAACCTGTTGCGTGCGGCCGGCGTCGACACGGTGATCCTCACGGGCGTGACGATGGCCGGCTGCGTCCGCCACACGACCGAGGACGCGATCGGCCTCGGCTTCCGCCCGATCGTCGTGCGCGAGTGCGTGGGCGACCGCGTCGCCGGAGTCGTCGAGTGGAACCTCTTCGACATCGACGCCAAGTTCGGCGACGTCGAGCCCCTGGAGACGGTGCTCGAGTACCTCGCCGGGGTCGAGGCGTTCGGCGGCGCGGAGGTGGCGTCGGGCACCGCGTAGCGGTTCAGTCGCGGCCAGGCGTGTTCTTACGCCCGCCCCGCGGTGTGGTGGGGCGTGTCAGACTTTTCCCACATGCTGCTCGGCCGTGAGCGCGAGTTGGCGACGGTGCTGGGGGTCTGCCGCGATGCCGCTCGGGGCCGCGGTTCGGTGCTGGTCGTCTCCGGCGGTCCCGGGATCGGGAAGAGCGCCCTACTCGGGGTCGCTGCGGAGTCCCTGTCCGCCGCGGATGTCGTGCGCGCCATTGGCGTCGAGACAGAGAGAACCGTTGCCTTCACGACTCTGCAGGCAGTGCTCTGGCCGTTGCGTGACCGCCTCGACGAGCTCGAGGCGACTCAGGCTGCGTTGTTGCGCGGGATCCTCGAGCTCGGCCCGACGGTCGAGACGAGTACGTTCACGGTCGGTGCGGCGGCGCTGGCCCTTCTCTCGGTCGCGTCCGGGCAGCGGCCGATCGCCGCGATCGTGGATGACGTGCAGTGGGCCGATCAGGCATCACAGGAGGTGCTCTGCTTCGTGGGGCGCAGGCTCGAGCGGGAGCATGTGGCCGTCCTCGCCGGGCTGCGGGAGAACGAGCCGTCGTTGCTGGGTGAGGAAGGATCGTTTGCGCGGTTGGGTCTCGACCCGCTTGGCACAGAGGCGGCGCGGTTGCTACTCGAACGCTCCTCGCCTGAACCGCTTGCGCCGAGCGTCGTCGAGCAGCTGCTCGACGCCTGCTCGGGAAACCCACTCGGCCTGATCGAGCTGCCACTCCTGCTGACCGAAGCCCAATGCCGGGGCGAGGAGCCGCTTCCTGCTCCGCTCGAGGCGGGGCCGCTGGTGCAACTCTCGTTCGCTATACGCGCCTCGGGGCTCGACGAAGGGGCTCGACGGGCGCTCCTGTTGCTCGCCGCGAGCGGGGAGGCTGACGTCGGGCTTCTCCTCCGTGTCGGTGTCCTGCCCGAGGCGGTCGACTCCGCCGAGTCGAGCGGGCTTGTCACCCGCCGGGGCGGGACCCTCGTGTTTCGGCATCCGCTCGTGCGATCGGCGATCTACGGTGCAGCGGCGCCCGCCGAGCAGCGAGACGCGCATCGGGCGCTCGCGGCGGAAACCGTCGGTGCACGCCACGCGTGGCACCTCGCCGGGGCGGCCGCGGGTCCGGACGAAGCCGCGGCGGAGGCGCTCGCGACGGCCGCGGCCGCCGCGCGGCTTTCGGGCGGCCTCTCTGCGGAGGCGCAGGCGCTTGAGCGAGCCGCCGAGCTGACCCTCGACGACGAGCGGAAAGCCGAGCGGCTCCTCGCGGCGGCTCGAGCCTGGAGACACGCCGGTCGCATCGAGCATGGCCGAGCGCTCCTCGATCAGGCGCTCTCCCGTGCGGTGACTGTGCCGACCCGAGCCCAGATCCAGCTGGAGCGGGGCAGCATGCTCGTGCGGCAAGGCGAGATCGACGTGCCGTGCGAGCTTCTGCTGGCCGAAGCGGAGCGGGCCGCGCCGACCGAGCCGAAGCTCGCCGCGAGGATGCTCGCCGAGGGCGCGATCGCGCTCGACGTGAAGCCCGACACAGCCGCGGCGCTCGCGCTCGCGGAACAGGCCCGCTTACTCGCTGGAGCCGAGGGCGACCGGCCGGAGCTGGAGGCTGTGAACGCGCTGCTGACTGTCCGGACGAGCACGGGTCTCCCGCCGACCGAGGAGGATCTCTCCCTGGTGCTCAGAGCGGCCGAGTTGGTCGAAACGCCGGAGCTGCGGCTGGGGTCGGAGGTGGTGAACTGGGTCGCCTACTGCCTGGCCCTGCACGAACGAGACGGGGAAGCGAGGCGCCTCAGCGATCGCTCGCTCGCCGAGGCGCGCACGGCCGGCGACGTATGGAGCCTGTGCATGGGCCTCTACGCCCGGGCGGCAATCGAGCAGGCGACAGGTCGCATCGATGTTGCGCACGCGTGGGTGAGCGAGGCGGTTCAGCTCGCCGAGCAGATCGACGAGCCCTGGCGGATCGCAGAGGCGTACGGGGTGCTCGCCGAGACGGAATTCGGCCGCGGGAACGCCGATGCGACCGAGAGAGCGCTGACAGCGAAGGAGGAGCGCTTTCGGCCCGTCCGGCCTGACCTGAACAAGCTCTACCGGAGTGTGGGGCTCGGTACGGCGCTGGTCGCCTGCGCGCGATACGACGAGGCGATTCCTCTTCTCGAGCATGCCGGGCGGCAGGCCGGCATCACCGTGGCCAGAGCGTGGTACCACCTGACGCCGCTCGAGCTTGCGGAGGCGTACGTGCTCGCCGGACGCCGTCAGGAGGGAAGCGCGGTGGTGCGCCGGCTCGCCGAGGGGATCGAGGAATGCACGCTCTTCCGCCCCAAGATCAAGCTCGCGCGCGTCAGGGCGCTGCTGGCACCGGAAGGGCAGATCGACAACGCCTTCTCCGGGGTCCTTCGCCTGCTCGAGGACGTCCCGCAGCATCTCGAGCACGCCCGGGTCGAGCTCTGCTGGGGCGAGACGCTCCGACGTGCCGGCCGGTCACCGGACGCGGCGCCTCATCTCAACCGCGCGTTGGCCCGTTTCGACGCTCTTGGCGCGACCGGCTGGGCGGCCCGGGCGCGCGGTGAGCTCGAGATCGCTACCGGCTCGGCACGTCGGGCGCAACTGCGGCGAACCGACGCCTTGACCCCCCAGGAGCTGCGCGTCGCCGGGCACGCGGCGGGAGGCATGCGCGACCGCGAGATCGCTGCCCTGCTCTATCTGAGCCCGCGCACGGTGGAGTCGTACCTGCACAGCGCGTACCGGAAGCTCGGCGTCTCCAACCGCACCCAGCTTGCGGGCTTGCTCGCCGCTGACGGCGTTCGCCCGGTCGGCGCCGCCATCAAGCCCGTACCCCAAGACCCGTAGTCCTACGGTACCGGCGAGCGTCCGTGACCCCTAGCTTGGGGCGATGAGGCCGATCGCATTCGCGCTCCAGCTCGAGGGCGATGCCGTCGAGCTCGGGGGCGGACGATTCTGGATCGAGACCCGCGGCCGTCCTGCCGGAAACAGCGCAGGCCTCGCGCAGCCCGCCGTGATCGGAGCAGGCGGTGCCCTGTGCCGGCGCGATCTCGAGCTGTGGGCGGACGGCTCGCTCGTCCAGACCGGGGAGCTCAGCTTTGACGACGGCGATGCGATCACCTTCCGGGCACGCGGAGCACTGGGCGCGAGCCCCGACCCTCACCTCAGGCACGGCACCGCCGTCCTCGAGGTAACGGGGGGCCAGGGACGGCTTGCGGGTGCCTGCGGCTTCGTCACGTCCAACTTCCTGCTCGCCGACACCGGAGAGCTGACCGACCACCAGCTGGGCCTGCTCTTTCTCGGGCGGCCGGCATGAGAGGAGCCATTTTCATGAGGACATACATGAGAACGCGAGTCGGAATCACGATCAGCGTCATCTTCGCGCTCGGAGCGACCGTCTCGCTCGGCGCCTCCGCGAGCGCCGGTTCGGCCGGCCGCTGGGCGCAGATCACGCATGCTCACAACGGTGCCAAGTCGAACCTCGGGTTGGCGCGAGGCGGAAACGGAGACCTGCACGTCCTCTGGGCCGGGCCTGCTCGCCGTCCGTTCACGGCGATCTCCGACACGCCGATCTCGGCAGCAGGCGTCGTCAGGAAGGCGCAGGCGGTCGTCTCCGGCTGGAACAGCGTGCAGCCTCCCACCGCTGCGGTCGACGCCAGAGACGGCTCGATTCACGTCCTGATCAGCGGCCAGAAGGTCCTCGCGACCACCGACCCGTACGCCGGTCTCAACGAGGCTGTCGGACCCGGGACCTGGAGACTCGGCGCAAAGGCGTTCGGCACCTACCAGATCACCGTTCCGTCCAACGCAGACATCAGCGCCGCGGTGCTGAAGAGCGGCCAGCTCGTCAGCGTCTGGCAGTCGGCGGCCACGCTGCTCTTCGAGGCCGGCACCGACGCCTCGACGCCGCCGCAGAACATCACGCCGCCGGGGCTGGCCGAGAGCCCCGTGATCGCAGTGGATTCGAGCAGCGGCGATGCCGTCATCGCCTACCGGGACGCGTCGAGCGGCGCTGACTTCTTCCGCCGCGTTCTGCCGAGCCTCGGAACGGCGCAGGCGATGCCACAGGCGAAAGTGCTGGCGCCATCGATCGCCGCACGAGCCGGCGGAGGCGTCTTCAGCGCCTACACCCCGGACGGGACGAGAGTCTTGCTGCTGCGCTTCGGCGCCCAGCCGAAGCCCGTGCCGGTGCCGAAGGGCGTCCGCGTGCTGACTGCGGGCGTTGCGGCCGGACCCGACGGCAGCCTCTGGCTCTATTACGGCAACGAGCAGCACACGTACGTGACGCGAACGAGCAAAGCCGTTTCCGGGTTCGAGCCCATCCAGGTGCTGACCTCGCCGCCGGGGACCGTGCAGTACTTCCGGCTCGAGGGGGAGGGATCGGCAGGGCCGCTCGACCTGTTCGCCGACGTCACGGTCGACGGCGGCGCCAAGGACGGGTCGTATCAGACACACGTCTTGCCCGAGCTCTCGCTCCGTCTGACCAAGACAGCTGCGAAGGCCGGCGTACGCGTAACCGTGCGCGTCACCGACGCGGGCGACCCGATTTCGGGGGCCAGGGTCACAGGACTGCCAGGGGGCGCGAAGACGACCGACGCCAGCGGCTCGATCGTCCTCAACGTGCCGGCCGGGAAGAAAGGGAGCGTCTCGGTCACGGCGACGAAAGCCGGCTATCTGCCGGCGAAGGCCAAGGCGTCGCTCTGACGCCCGAAAGGAAGGTGACCCCAGCGATGCGCTCGCAATTTCCGTTCGGGGATCGCGCTGACCCCGTACGCGTTCCGAGCGTTCTCGCCGCCGTCGCCGTCGGCCAGAACCTCGTGCTCGTCGCCAGCGTCCCAGGGCCGGGAAAGAAGACGGCGCAGTACGACTCCGCGGTCGCGGCGAGCGGCTGAGCGTGTCCGACACCGAAGGTGTCAGACACTGGGTTGTATCGGCCCGCTACTTCAGCGGGTTCGTTCCGGCCATCCAGATGATCACGCGGGTGAACTTCCCGTCGGCGTTGACCTCGAAGAAGTTGCAGTTGTGCATGTCGTTCTTCGTCCCGTCGTTCAGCTCGCCGATGTAGCTCTGCTCGGTCGCGACTTTCCCCGCCGCCGGCTCGACGACGGTGTTCTTGATCTCGTGGAAGATCGAGACCGAGTTGCCGCAGAACTCCGTGAACATGCGGCGGATCTCGTCGGCGCCCGCGAACACCGCGTGGTCGGTCTGCACGGTGAGAGTCGCGTCGTCGGCGAAGTGCTCCAGGATCGCGTCGACGTCCTTGGCGTCGACCGCCTTGAAGTAGCTGTCCGGTAGGGCCGCGAGCTGGTCGCGGGTCAAGGGCTGGGTCTGCGTTGCCACGATGCCTCCTCGACTTCGAATGTCAGACTTCGGGCGAGTTTACGCCGTTGACGGGCTTGGCGGGTTGTGGACGCGCCAGTGGCGGGCGATCTCGGCACGCGTGGTCACCCACACGTCGCCGCGGCCGGTCACGTGTTCGAGGAAGCGGTCGATCGCCGGCGCGCGGCCCGGGCGGCCCGTGATCCGGCAGTGCAGGCCGACCGACATCATCCGGCCTCCCTCTGCGTAGAGCTGCTCGAACGTATCGACCAGGTACGTGTGGAAGTCGTCCGCCGTGACGAACCCGTTCGGGATCAGGAACTTGAAGTCGTTCGCGTCCAGCGTGTACGGGATCACCAGGTGCTGCGTGCCGGCGACCTCGACCCAGTAGGGCAGCTCGTCAGAGTAGTCGTCCGAGTCGTAGAGAAACCCGCCCTCCTCGACGACGAGCCGGCGCGTGTTCTCGGAGATGCGGCCGGTGTACCAGCCCACCGGGCGCACGCCGCACACGCGCTCGATCGCCTCGATCGCGCGGCGCAGATGCTCGCGCTCCTCGGCCTCGGGAACCTCGGCGTAGTCGATCCAGCGCCAGCCGTGGCTCGCCACCTCCCAGCCCGCGTCGACCATCGCCCGGGCCGCCTCCGGGTTCCGCTCGAGCGCCTGCCCGACCGCGTACACGGTCAACGGCAGCCCATGCTTGCCGAAGATGCGGTGCACGCGCCAGAAGCCGGCGCGGCTCCCGAACTCGAACATCGACTCGACGTTCAGGTTGCGCCGGCCGACCGTCGGCGGCGCCCCGACGACCTCGTGCAGGTACGACTCCGCCTCCGGGTCGCCCTCCAGCGGCGTCCGCTCGCCGCCCTCCTCGTAGTTGAGCACGAACGAGAGCGCGATCCGCGCGCCGCCGGGCCACTGCGGGTCGGGCGGCGTGGAGCCGTAGCCGACGAGGTCGCGGTCGCTCACGCTCGCCGTGCGACCGCCTCGATCTCGATCAGCGCGCCGGGGGGGAGGGCCGCGCCGACGCTCGTCCGTGCCGGGTACGGCTCGGCGAAGAACGCGCGGTAGACCTCGTTGTACCCGGCCATGTCGCCGAGATCCGCGAGGTATGCGTTCACCTTGACGACGTCGTCCAGCGTGCAACCGGCGGCGGCGAGGCACGTCCGGATGTTCTCCAGCGACTGTCGCGCCTGCTCGGCGATGCCGCCGGAGACGAGGTTCCCATCCGCGTCGTTCGCCAGCTGCCCCGCCGTCCAGACCGTCTTGCCCGAGACGACGACCGGTGAGTACGGCGGCTTCGGCTTTGCCATCCCCTCGGGTTGAATCGCCTTTCTAGGCATTCATTGCTCCTTTCGTCGGATCACCGAACACTCCGCGGCCCTCCAGCTCGCCCACCCGTTCGGGCGAGTAGCCGCACAGCTCTGTCAGCACCTGCTCGGTGTGCTCGCCCCGTGCGGGCGCGGGCCGGGTCGGCTGCTCCGCGTCCGAGAGCCGGAGCGGCGACGCCACCTGCCGTACCCTCCCGAGCCGCTCGTGCTCGTACTCGACGAGCCGCGCCTCCCCCACCGCCTCGAGCACACCGTTGACCGCGGACGACGGCACTCCGGCCTGCGCCAGCGTGGCCAGCCACTCCGCGCTCGTCCGGCGGTGGAACACCTCCTCGAGAATCGGCTCCAGCTCGTCGCGGCGCCGGTCCCGGTCGGCGAACGTCGGGAACTCGGCGGCAAGCTCGGGGCGTCCGACCGCCTCGCAGAGCTGCCCCCAGAACTTCTCCTTCGGGCAGGCGACGACGATCCAGCCGTCGGCGGTCTCGAAGTTCTGGAAAGGGACGATCGAGGGATGCGCCGAGTTGCGCCGGCGCGGCGGTACGTACCCGCGGGACGCTGCCCAGGTGCCGACGTAGATCAGCTCGTGCAGGGCGGTCTCGAACAGCGAGATGTCGCAGTCGCAGCCGACGCCGTCGCGCCGGGAGCGCCACAGCCCCGCGAGCACCGCGATCGTCGACACGTAGCCGCCGGAGAGATCGACGAGCGACAGGCCGCTCTTCGTCGGCGGCCCGTCGGGGTCGCCGGTCAGGCTCATCCAGCCGGCGAGCCCCTGCATCATGTAGTCGTAGCCCCCTTCGGACGCCCGCGGCCCCGTCATGCCGAACCCCGAGAGCGAACAGCAGACGATGCGCGGGTTCACGTCCTTGAGGTCGTCGTAGGTGAGCCGGAGCTTCTTCGGCTGGTCGCCGCGCAGGTTCGAGTAGACGACATCGCAGACGCGCACGAGATCCTCGAACACGCCGCGCGCATCGGGGTGGCGCAGGTCGAGCGAGACGCTCTTCTTGTTGCGGTTGAAGGTCTCGAAGAAGAGCGAGTCCTCGCCCTCGGCGAAGGGCGGCACGTACCGCCCGACGTCGCCGCGGGAGGCCGGGTCCTCGATCTTGATCACCTCCGCGCCGAGGTCGGCGAGCTGGAGGGTGCCCCACGGGCCTGCCCCGAACTGCTCGACCGCGAGCACCCGGACGTCAGCGAGCGGCAGCAAACGCCACCTCCGCAAGCCGCGTCGCATCCTCGGCCTCGGCGATGTTGAACACGATGTGCTGAGCCCCGGCGTCCACGTACTCGCGCACGCGCGCGGCGCACTCGTCAGGCGTTCCCGCCACGCAGTAGCGGTCGACGACGTGCTCGCCGAAGTCGCCCGCGTAGCGCCGTCGAAGGTGCTCGTACAGGTGCTGCTTCGAGCCGACGTGTGCGGGCACGGTGACCGCTCGGGCGATGTGACCGGGAAGCTCGTCTAGCCCGCGGGCGAAGCGCGCGGGCGAGACCCAGATCGGAATCCAGCCGTCGCCGAGGGTCGCCGCCCTCCGGATCGCCGCCGGCGAGCGCCCACCGACCCAGAGCGGAGGGCCGCCCGGCTGCGCGGGGCCGGGGTCGATCTCGACGTCCTCGAACGAGAAGAACCGCCCCGAGAAGCTCGCCCGACCGCGGAAGAGCTCGCGCAGCGCCCGCATCGCCTCGTCGGCGCGTGCACCGCGCTCGCGTGGGTCGACTCCGACCGCGTCGAAGTCCTTCGCGCTCTCGCCGCCGACGCCGACGCCGAGGATCACGCGCCCGCCGGAGACGTGGTCGAGCGACGCGAACTCCTTCGCGACGACGCTCGGATGGCGCAGCGGCAGCAGGACGATGCCGGCGCCGATCGTGATCCGCTCGGTCGCCGCGGCGAAGGTGGACAGGGCGACGACGATGTCGAGGATCGGGTTGCGGTAGGAGATGTGGTCGCCCGCCCAGATCGAGTGGTAGCCGAGTCCCTCCGCCGTCTGCGCGAAGTCGCGGAGGCGGCCGCCGTCGGGAACCGTCCCTGCGACCTGCTGCCCGCTTCCCTGGAGGCCGAACGAGACGCTCAAGTCAACGGCGAGTCTCGCGCCACGCCTGGTCGTAGTAGGGCCGCAGGAACTCGAGGTGCTCGAACATCCGCTCGCCGGCCGCGGCCTCGTCGCCGCCTGCGATCGCCGCCGCGATCTCGCGATGATGCTCGTTGATCGCCCGGTGGAAGTTCCGCCCGAGCCGGGAGCGGGCGAGGTGGGTCTGGAGGATCGCGAAGATCGGCTGGGCGGCGATCGAGAGCAGGGTGTTGCTGCACGCCTCGATCACGATCGAGTGGAAGTCGGCGTTGTAGCCGAACTGCTCCTGGGTCCCCATCAGCAGCGGCTCGCCCGGGATGGATGCGTGCAGCCGCTCGAGATGATCCTCGCCTCGCCGCCTGGCAGCGAGCTTGGCCGCCGGCACTTCGAGCAGCTCGCGCACCTCGAGCAGCTGCTTGAGGGTGACGTCGTCGGCCGCGGTCAGCATGCCGATCCCCGACCGCAGCGACTCGGAGAGCTGCTCCGCGCTCGGAGCGGTCACGAACGAGCCGCCGCCCGCGCCCCTCGCCGTGCGGATCAAGCTGTCCGCAGTCAGCAGGCGGAGTGCCTCGCGCAGGGTCGCGCGGCTGACGCCGAACCGCTCCGCGAGCACGACCTCGTTCGGCAGGCGTGCGCCTTGCGGGAGCACGCCGCCGTGGATCTCGTCGCGCAGCCGCGATGCGACCTGCTCGTACGCCTTGGCTATGTCGCCACCTCTGCGAGCGGATGATGCTGCGGCGGCCGCGGACTCACGTCAGCCCGTACTCGGCGTTCGCCGCGACCGACACGGGCGCCGACGAGGGCGGCAGCTCGCGCCCCGAGTACCACTGCATCAGCGAGCGATCGCGGGGCCTCGCGGCCAGCTCGGCGCGGAGCTTCTCCGTCGCGGCTGTGTCGATCTCGAGCGTCCGCTCGTCGGCGAACACCACGCCGTAGGCCTCGCGCGCCAGCTCGACCGAGGTGAAGTCGTCGAGCACGTCCTCGCGCACCATCGCCGGGTCGCGCTCGAGCGGGTCGCCGTAGCCGGCGGCGTTGGGCTCGCGGAACTCGATGAACTCGCCGGCCTTGAACGGGATGCCGGTCACCTTCGCCGGCAGCACCTCCTCGCGCGGCGTGCCCGGGTTCTTGCGGCACGAAGCGACGAGTCCCTCCCAGCCGCCGAAGACGCCGCGAGGCGGGTCGGTCTGGCGGTCGCCCTCGCACGAGTAGGTGCCGTCGACGAGGAAGCGGTTCCGGCGGATGATCCCGACGCCGCCGCGCCACTTGCCGGGCGCCGCCGGCTCGGGGCGCAGCTCGTACTGGTCGCAGCGCATCGGGAAGCGCAGGTCGAGCTCCTCGATCGGGTTGTTGCGCGTGTTCGCCATCAGGTTGTCCACCGAGTCCATCGCGTCCTTCCCGTAGCGGCCGCCGTACGCGCCCTCGTTGACCTCGAGGTAGAGCCAGTACTCGCCCGCCGACTCGTCGAAGCCCGCGTAGGCGCAGAAGTGGATCCCGGCGGAGTTGCCGCCCGTGACCTTCTGGGGCAGCGCGTCCGCGAGTGCGAGGTTGACGTTGTCGACGACCCGCTGCGTCTGGCAGAACCGCGAGAAGCACGCGCGCGGGAACTGCGGGTTGAAGATCGTCCCCTTCGGCGCGATCACCTTCACGGGCCGGAAGACGCCGTCGTTCTGGGGGACGTGCTCGGGGAACGTCACCTCGTCGAGCAGGATCGTGCGCACCGCGTAGTAGCAGGCGACGAGCAGGCTGCCCTCGAACGGCACGTTGTACCCGGTCGGCACCTCGGGGTTCGAGCCGGTGAGGTCGATCGTGATCTCGTCGCCCTCGACGACCACGCGCGTCTCGACGCGCAGCTGCACGTCGCGGTTGCGCGCGTCGTCGTCGAGCCAGCCGACGACCGGGCCGTACGTGCCGTCGGGGATCTTCTCGATCTCCGCGCGCAGCATCTTCTCGGAGTAGTCCATCCACTCGTAGGCGGCGCTCATCACCACCTCGGCGCCGTAGCGCTCGACGAGCCGCAGGAACCGCTCGCGGCCGAGCCGGCAGGCGGCCAGCATCGCGTTCATGTCGCCGCGGTTCATCGTCTCGGTCCGGACGTTGTCGAAGATCATCCGGTCGAGGTCCTCGTTCAGCTTCCCCTCCTCGTACCAGCGCAGCGCGTTGTACATCTTCGCCTCGGCGTAGACGTCGAACGCGTCGGCGTTGATCCCCGGGAACGAGCCGCCGACGTCGAGCACGTGTGCCGTCACCGCGGCGAAGCCGAGCAGCTCGCCGTCGTGGATGATCGGGACGGCGACCGCAACGTCCGGCGAGTGCGATGCGCCCAGGTAGGGGTGGTTGTGGACGATCACGTCGCCCTCCTTGACGTCGTCCTCCAACCGCCAGAGGAAGCCGCGGATGTACCAGGGCAGCGACCCGATGTGCATCGGCGTCGAGTCCGACTCGCAGAGCTCCCGCCCCTGCGCGTCGAAGATGCCGGCGCCGAGGTCCTCCGACTCGCGGATGATGGACGAGTAGCTCATCCGGAAGAGCACGCCGGCCATCTCCTTCGCGATCGCGTGGAACGCGCCGCCGAGCACGCGCAGGGTGATCGGGTCGACCTCGACGCGCTTGCGCGCCGGGGGCCCCGGCTGGCGGCCGACCTCGTACTCGACGACGCTCAAGTTCGTGCCACCTCCTTGGTTGCCGGCCGCCCCGAGGGGCTCCGGACGGCTGCTTCGATGACGATGTTTCCGTAGCGGTCCACGTGCGCGGAAAGCCCCGGCGGGATCACCGTCGTCGTGTCGTACTGGTTGACGATCGCCGGGCCCTCGAGCCGGTTGCCGGACTTCAGGGCGGCGCGATCGTAGTAGCGCGTCGGTACCTGCTCCAGGCCGCTGCCCCCGACGAACCACGCCGGGCCCTCGTGGCGGAGCGCGTCGTTCGCCGAGTCGGATCCGTGCTCGGCCTCGGGCGTCGAGAGCGGCGGCATCAGCCCGATCGCGCGGACGCGAACGTTCGGGATCTCGATGTCCGACTCCTCGAAGCGCCGCGAGTACTCCCGCTCGTGGATGTCGTGGAAGTCGTGTCGCACCTTCTCGGCCCAGGCGTGGTCGATCGCACCTGAGTCCGACGTCCACGCGCAGCTCGTAGCCCTGGCCGAGGTAGCGGCAGTCGGCGACGCGTTGGATGACGAGGCGGTCGGCCGGAACGCCGTCCTCCTCGAGCTGCGCGCGCGCCTGTTCCTCCAGCTCCTCGAACCGGCGTTGCAATGCAGGGGCGTCGAAGGCCGAGAGGCGCTGGTAGGTCGTCGAGACGTACTCGTAGACCATGTCGGTGGCGAGCAGCCCCATCGCCGAGGTGATCCCGGGGTACGGCGGAACGAGCACCCACGGCGTCCCGACCTCGAGCGCGATCTGGGCCGCGAACAGCGGGCCGGCGCCGCCCTCGGCGACGAGCGCAAAGTCGCGCGGGTCGTACCCCTTGCGCACCGAGTTCTCCTCGATCGACTGCACCATCGAATGCGT
This sequence comes from uncultured Actinomycetes bacterium, assembly GCA_963764565.1. Taxonomy (GTDB): domain Bacteria; phylum Actinomycetota; class Thermoleophilia; order Gaiellales; family Gaiellaceae; genus DATBLE01. The sequence continues at coordinate 35,648 of CAVXTD010000020.1, read as the reverse complement.
CAGGATCTGCACCGCCCCCATCGACGCCTCCTCGACCGACATGCCGAGCGCGTCCGCGGGCCCGTCCTCGAATGCCTTGCGGGCGAGGTCGGCGCGCAGGCTCATCGCGCCGCCGAGGAATGCCTCCGGAAGCAGCCAGCCGAGGTTGACCATCGCGTCCGTGGCGGTCGGCTCGGTGCCGCCGCGCCCGTACGCGGCGGGACCGGGGTCGGCGCCCGCCGAGCGCGGACCGACGCGGAAGATGCCGCCCTGGTCGACGTAGGCGATCGAGCCGCCGCCGGCACCGATCGTGTCGACGTCGACCATCGGGATCATCGCCTGGTACGGGCCGACCTTCGTGTCGAGCAGATGCTTCATGCGCAGCTTGCCGTCTTGCGCCAGCCCGATATCCGCCGAGGTCCCGCCGACGTCGAGCGTGATCACGTTCCCGTAGCCCGCCTGCTTGCCGGCCCAGATGCCGCCGACGACCCCGGCCACCGGGCCCGACATCAGCAGGTTGACCGGCCGAGCAATCGCGCCCTCAGGAGTGGCCACGCCGCTCGCGGAGGTCATCAGGTGGAGCTTCGACTTCACCCCGAGCGCCACGAGTTGCTCCTCCAGCCGCCGGATGTAGCGCGACACCTTCGGCCCGACGAACGCGTTCAGGCAGACGGTCGAAAAGCGCTCGTACTCGCGGTACTGCGGCAGCACCTCCGACGAAACCGAGAGGAACGCGTCGGGGAACTCCTCCCTGACGATCTCGGCCACGCGCGCCTCGTGCGCCGGGTTGACGAACGAGAACAAGAAGCACACGGCGACCGCCTCGACGCCCGCCTCCTTGAGCCGGCGCACCTGTGCACGCGCCTTGTCCTCGTCCAACTCGACCAGCACCGAGCCGTCGCCGAGGATGCGCTCGGGAACGGTCAAGCGGTAGCGGCGGCGCACGATCGGGTAGCGCTGCCACGGCAGATCCTGGTAGTTCGAGAAGTTGAGCGGCTTCTTGTGCCGGGCGATGTGGAGGATGTCACGGTAGCCCTCGGTCGTGATCAGGCCGACCGCTGCGCCGTTGTGCTCGATGACGATGTTGGTCGCGATCGTCGTTCCGTGGAAGACCTGGTCGAGCTCGGCGGGCTCGGTCCCGGCGTTCGCTGCCAGCTCGCTGATGCCGCGCACGGATCCTTCGGAAGGGTCCTCGGGTGTCGTCGGCACCTTGTGGACGAGCACCGTGCCGGCGTCGTCGTCCACGTAGATCAGGTCGGTGAACGTTCCGCCGACGTCGACCCCGAGGCGCTTCATGGCTTGAGCACGATCTTGCCGAAGTGTTCGCGACGCTCCATCAGCTCCATCGCTGCGCGTGCCTGGTCGAGCGGGAACACCTCGTGCACGATCGGGGTGATCTCTCCGCGGGCAGCCAGGTCGAGCACCTTCTCGACCTCGACCCGGTCGAACGTGAACGAGCCGACGATCTGCTTCTGCGTGCGGAAGAAGGGGATGATGTCGAAGGGAACGACCTCACCGGCGTGAGCCCCGCAGGTGACCATACGCCCGTCCTTCGCGAGCGAATCGAGGGCCTTCTGGAAGAGCTCGCCGCCGACGTGCTCGAAGGCGAGGTCGACGCCGTGCCCGCCGGTGGCGCTCATCACCTCGGCGACGACGTCCTGGGTCGCGTGGTTGATACCCACGTCGAGCCCGAACTCCTTCGCGCGCTCGAGCTTCTCGTCGGAGCTCGCATTCCCGATCACGAACGCGCCGCCGAGCTTGGCGAGCTGCACGGCCGCGGAGCCGATCCCGCTGCCGACCGAGTTGATCAGCACCGTCTGACCGGCCCGCAGGTCGCCGCGGTTGAAGAGCATGTGCCAGGCGGTTCCGAAGGCGATCTGGGTCGCGGCGGCAGCTTCGTCGGAGAGCGCGTCCGGCACACGGATCAGGTGGCGCGTCGAGCAGGCGAGCTTCTCGGCGTACCCGCCCGAGGTCGAGAAGCTGATGAACCCCGGCGTCAGGCAGAGCGTCGCCCGCCCCGTCCTGCAGTAGATACAGGTTCCGCACGTGTCCAGCAGGTACGGCATGACGCGATCACCGACCTGCCAGCCTTCGACGCCCTCGCCGAGCGCCGCGATCCGCCCGACGAGCTCGACGCCGAGGACGAACGGCGGCTCGACCGGAAAGCGCGAGACCCCCTCGCGGATGTCGACGTCGAGGTGATTGAGCGCCGAGGCGAGGATGTCGAGCACGACCTCGCCGGGGCCCGGCTGTGGATCGGGCAACTCTTCGACCCTGAGCACATCGGCGCCACCGAACTCGTGGAACACGACTGCCTTCACGCGACGAACCTCCCCAATCGGACGACGGGTAGCAGCTTTATGTCTGACTTTCGCGCCGGAGTCAAGGGGACCGGACTCAGTGACTGACACGAAGTGTCAGACACTGCCTTACTAAACGCGCGTCGAGCGGGAACACACGCGGTTTGACACCCGATCCGAATGTCTGACATAAAGGCGGCACGGCCCCGATCGCACACATCCGCTCGCTGCTCTTCGCGCCTGGCTCGGACGAGCCGAAACTGACGAAGGCGCTCGCATCCGACGCCGACGCGGTCGTCGCCGACCTCGAGGACGCGGTCACCCCCGAGCGAAGGAGGCAGCGCGCGAGCTGATCCTTCGACTGCGCCCGCGGGTCGTGCGCGTGAACGGCGCCGGGACGAGCTGGTTCGCCGACGACCTCGCGATGACCGCCGAGCTCGAGCTCGAGGCGCTCGTGCTGCCGAAGGCGACACCGGAGGCGGTTGCCGCGCTCGGGCCAGGCGGCCCGCCGGTGATCGCGATCGTCGAGACGGCGCAGGGGTTGCGGCTCGCCTACGAGACGGCGTCGGCTCCGCGGGTCGCCGCCCTGCTGCTCGGTGCGGCCGACCTCGGGACGGAGCTCGGCTGGGAGCCGCGCGCCGACGGCCTCGAGCTCCTTTACGCCCGCTCGAAGGTGGTCACCGACTCGGCGGCGGCGGGTATCCGGGCGCCGATCGACGTCGTCCACCTCGACACCCGCGACGGCGCCGGCCTCGAGGCGGCTGCGCGTTTCGCGCGCTCGCTCGGCTTTCGCGGCAAGGCCTGCATTCACCCGGCGCAGGTAGCGATCGTGAACCGCGTCTTCGAGCCGGAGGCGCACGCGCTCGACTGGGCGCGGCGCGTGGTCGAGGCAGCCGAGGCGGGGGAGCGCGAGGGGCGCGGAGCGGTCGCCCTCGACGGAGAGATGATCGACCTACCCGTCGTCGAGCGTGCACGGCGGATCCTGGCGGAGGCGAAAGGAGGAGCTGATGGCCACTGAGGGCGCGCCGGCACCCAAGGTCTGGGAGGGCCGCTTCTACGAGGACTTCGACGTCGGCGACGTGTTTCGGAGCCGCTTCGGCCGCACGGTCACCGAGTACGACAACATCCTCTTCACGGGCCTGACTCACAACACGAACTCGATCCACTTCGACGCGGCGCACGCGGAGCGCACGCAGTTCGGCCAGATCCTCGTCAACAGCACGTTCACGCTCGCGTTGATCACGGGCATGACCGTGCCCGACACGAGCGAGAACGCGGCTGCGAACCTCGCCTGGACGGACATCGCCTTGCCGAGCCCGGTGTTCGCCGGCGACACGCTCTGGGCCGAGAGCGAGATCCTCGAGAAGCGCGAGTCGAAGTCCAACCCCGACGTCGGCATCGTGACGATGCGCTGCCGCGGGATCAACCAGCGCCAGCAGGTCGTGATCGAGTACCGCCGCACGTTCATGGTCTACAAGCGGACGGCGCCGCAGGCGGAGCGCAGCTTCCCCGGCACCGCCGAGGAATGGAGGACGTGATGGCGACCGCAGCCGAACGGTTCGCGCAGTTCGCGCTCGAGCTCGACTCGACGCGGTGCCCGCCGACGTGGTCGAGGCGGCGAAGCTGCACGTGCTCGACGTGATCGGCTGCGGCCTCGCCGCCCACGGGCTCGGCATCGCCGGCGAGGGTCGCGCGACGATGTCCGAGCTCGGCGGCGCCGCCGAGGCGTCGGTGATCGGAGTCGACTCCATGCTTCCTGCGCCGAACGCGGCGTTCGCGAACGCGATGCTCTGCCACGGGCTCGATTTCGACGACACGCACTCGGACTCGGTCGCGCACGTGAGCACCGTGGTCGTCCCGGCCGCCGCGGCGCTCGCGGAGGCGCGGGGGGCGAGCGGGCGCGAGCTGCTGACCGCGATCATCGCCGGCAACGAGGTCGTCACGCGGATCGGGATGGCGACGCCGGGCGCGTTCCACCGGCGCGGCTTCCACCCGACCGCGATCTGCGGGATCTTCGGGGCGGTCGCGGCCGCAGCGCGGCTGAACGAGCTCGATACGGCAGCCGCCGCGAGCGCCTTCGGGATCGTCGGCAGCATGGCGTCCGGCCTGTTCGCCTACCTCGACGACGCGACGGCGACGAAGCCGATCCACCCGGCCTGGGCCGCGCACGGGGCGCTGCTCGCCGCGCGGCTCGCGGCACACGGGGCGGAGGGACCGCCGGGCGTTCTCGAGGGCCGCTTCGGCGTCTTTCACGCGTTCGTCGACACGCGGGTCGACCTGGAGCCTCAACTCGCCGATCTTGGGTCGAGGTGGGAGACGCCGCGCATCGCCTACAAGGCGTTTCCCGCGTGCCACTTCATCCACGGCTCGCTCGGGGCGACCGGGAGCCTGGGGCTGCCGACGCGGACGAGATCGAGGACGTGCGTCGTCACGGTCCCGGAGGCGGGCGTCTCGCTCGTGCTCGAGCCGGCCGAGCTGAAGGCTGCGCCGCGAAGCGACTACGAGGGCAAGTTCTCGCTGCAGTACTCGACCGCGGCGATGCTCGTGCACGGCCGCGTCGGACTGACGACGTACACGCCGGAGGGGCTGAGCGATCCGCGCGGTGCTCGAGCTGGCACGCAAGGTGCGGTACGAGACGAAGGAGTACGCGTCGTACCCGGGCGCGTTCCCGGGCGGTGTCCGGATCCGGCTCAAGGACGGGCGCACGGTCGAGGCCGACTTCCCGTACCAGCTCGGTGCGCCCGAGAACCCGATGAGCGCCGGGCAGGTGCGCGAGAAGTTCCGTGAGAACGCAGGCCTCGCCGGCGGGTCGTTCGAGGCGGTGGAGGACGCGATCCTCACCCTCGAGGAGCAGGACGACGTGCACGCTGTGCTCTCCAGGCTGGCGCGCGGTCGGGTGGCCGTGTGACGACGGCCGCCGAGCAGCGCGAGGTCGTCGCGTCCGTCCGCGAGTGGGTCGAGCGCGAGGTCTATCCGACCGCGTCCGAGCTACGAGCACGCCGACGAGTTCCCCGACGCCGCTCGTCGAGGACATGAAGCGGATGGGGCTGTTCGGCGTGACGATCCCCGAGGAGTACGGCGGTCTCGGCCTCGACCTGACTACGTACGTCGCTGATCCAGATCGAGCTCTCGCGCGGCTGGATGTCGCTCTCGGGCGTGCTGAACACGCACTTCATCTCCGCCTGGATGATCAAGACGCACGGCACCGAGGAGCAGCGGCGAGCGCTACCTCCCGCGGATGGCGACGGGCGAGCTGCGCTTCGCCTACTCGATGACCGAGCCGCACGCGGGCTCCGACGTGCAGGCGATCCGGACGCGGGCGGTGCGCGACGGGCGACGAGCTACGCGATCACCGGCCAGAAGATGTGGGCGACGAACGGGCTGCGCGCCGGGATGCGATCATGCTGCTCGCCGTCACCGACCCCGACGCCGAGCCGCGGCACAGGGGATGACCGCATTCGTCTTCGAGAAGGAGCCGGGGGCGGGCCGGTTGCCCGGGCTGAAGATCTCCAAGCCGCTGCAAGCTCGGCTACAAGGGCGTCGAGTCGGTGCGAGCTCTCTTCGACGGCTTCCGCATGCCGGCGTCTAGCGTTCTCGGCGGCGACGAGGGCGTCGGGCAGGGCTTCAAGTACTTCATGGGCGGGATCGAGCTCGGCCGCGTGAACATCGCCGCGCGCGCCGTCGGGATCGCGACGCGGGCGTTCGAGGAGGCGATCCGCTACGCGCAGGAGCGCGAGGCGTTCGGCAAGCCGATCGCGCAGCACCAGGCGATCCAGCTGAAGCTCGCGCAGATGGCGACGAAGATCGAGGCCGCGCGCCTGCTGCTGATGCAGGCGGCCGAGAGAAGGACGCCGGCGAGCGCGCCGACCTCGAGGCCGGCATGGCCAAATTGTTCGCGACCGAGACGGCCGAGGAGGTCGCACTCGAGTCGATGCGGATCCACGGCGGCGCCGGCTACTCGCAGGAGTTCGTCGTCGAGCGGATCTACCGCGAAGCGCCGCTGCTGATCATCGGCGAGGGCTCGAACGAGATTCAGCAGCTCGTGATCGCCCGGAGGCTGCTCGAGCGGTACGCGGCCTGATGGACTTCTCGCTGCGCCCGAGCTCGGCGAGATCCGCGCCGCCGTTCGCGAGCTGTGCACGCACTATCCCGGCGAGTACTGGCGCGCGCTCGAGCCCGACCGCTATCCGGAGGAATTCGTCGACGCGCTCACGCGCGACGGGTGGCTCGCGGCGCTGATCCCGGAGGAGTACGGCGGGGCCGGTCTGTCGCTGACTGCGGCGAGCGCGATCCTCGAGGAGATCAATGCGTCAGGCTGCAACTCCGGGGCTTGCCACGCGCAGATGTACATCATGGGAACGATCCTGCGGCACGGCAGCGACGCGCAGAAGCAGGAGTACCTGCCGAAGATCGCCTCCGGCGCGCTGCGCCTGCAGGCGTTCGGTGTCACCGAGCCCGCGGCCGGCACCGACACGACGCGAATCCAGACGACGGCCGTCCGGACCGGCAGCGGGTTCGTGGTCAACGGCCAGAAGATCTGGACGTCGCGGGCGCTGTACTCGGACCTGATGCTGCTGCTCGCGCGCACGACGCCGATCGACGAGGTCGAGAAGCGAACCGAGGGCCTGTCCACCTTCATCGTCGACATGCGCGCCGCCCAGGACGCCGGGACGATGACGATCCGCCCGATCAAGACGCTGATGAACCACGCGACCACGGAGATCTTCCTCGACGGCGTCGAGCTGCCCGAGGACGCGCTCGTCGGCGAGGCGGGGAAGGGCTTCCGCTACATCCTCGACGGGATGAACGCGGAGCGGATCCTGAGGGGAGCGGTGGAGGGGGGAGGGGGGGTCGCTCTTGGGGGGGGGCCGTTCGGGCGGTGTTGAGGAAGGGAGGGCAGGGAGAGGGGGTGTTTAGGCGGATGCTGATGATTAGTGGGAGAACGCGATCGTGTGGGTACTCGAACCAGCGCCCGCGCAGGTCGACGATCTTCGGGAAGTTCGCCATGTCGGTCAGGAAGATCGTCACCTTGACGATCCGGTCCAGGCCCGAGCCCGCGGCGGCCAGAACGCTCTCGAGATTGCGGAACGTCTGCTCGGCCTGGGCGTCGAAGTCGCCGATCCCGACGAGCGCCCCAGACCCGTCGATCGCAGCCTGGCCGGAGACGAAGACGAGGTCGCCGTAGCGGATCGCCTGCGAGATCCGGTACGGAGCGTACGGGTCCGGCTCCGTCGCCACCTGGCGGATCTCGGTCACAGGCCGATTCTCACGGATCGCTGGCCGACGCACAAGCGGGCGGCGGACGTTGACGGCCGCGAGCGATGAGATCACGGAAAGAGACAAATCTGTGACTCAAGCGCTCCTGGCGAGCCTCCTGTGGCCGAATGCAAGTCTCCGCGGTTGGCGCGCGCCGTTTCGGCCCGAGCGACCGATAAGGCTCGCGAACGTTCCCCTTGGACGGCTCTTGCCCAGAGCTGGGCATTGGTCTCGTCGCTCGCGAAGATCTCGACTCCGAGCTCGTCGAGTGGTTGGGAGAGGCACGCGAACGGGTAGGGAGCGGGCCCTACCCGAAGTGTGCGGCCGCGGTGAACGCCGCAAGCGACTCTGTGAGCTCCTCCCCCGTGAAGCCGCGGCCGATGAAGACGATGCGCGAGCGGTGGTCCGCGTCCGGCCACTCGTCGAGATGGATCGGTGGGTGGACGACGTGCTGGACGCCGTTCAGGACGACCGGCCCGGCCCCCCCGACGTCGAGCAGCCCCTTCACCCGGAGCACGTCGCCGCCGCGGCTCTGGAGGAGCATGGTCAGCCAGATCCCGAACGCGGCCCAGTCGAGCTGCTCGTCCAGGAAGACCGCGTGGGCGCGCACACCGTCGTGGTCGTGCGGAGTCTCCTCGATGCTGAGCTCCCGCGGGTCGCACTGCGGGCGCCCGAACAGCCGAGCGGGCTCGACGTCCCCGTAGGTGGCCTCGACGATCTCGGCCGCCGGGTTGAGCCGGACGAGCCGCGCCTCGAGCGGACCCGCCGGGGCGAGGTCGGTCTTCGTGACGACTAGGGTGTCGGCGACCGCCGCCTGTTTGACCGACTCGGGCAGGCGCAATCCGTTCACCGCGTCGACGGTGGCGACGATCGTCTCCAGCTCGTAGTGGTGCCGCACGACCGGCTCGGAGAGGAGCGTGAAGGCGATCGGAGCCGGGTCGGCGAGCCCGGTCGTCTCGACGACGACCCGTTTGAACTCGGGGATCTCTCCCCGCTCGCGCCGGTCGAGCAGGTCGCGCAACTCGTCCGCGAGGTCTCCCCTGAGCGTGCAGCAGAGGCAACCGCTCTTCATCAGCACGGTGCGCTCGTCGACGCGGCGCAGAAGGTGATGGTCGATCGCGATCTCGCCGAGCTCGTTGACGATCACGGCGGTCTCGCCCATCTCCGGATGGCCGAGCAGCCGCGAGATCAGCGTCGTCTTCCCACTGCCGAGAAACCCCGTGACGAGCACGACCGGGGTCTTATCCACCAAGGCTCGCCAGCAGCGCGGGCTCTAGTGGGTCGAGCGGCCGGCCGGCCAGCTTCTCCGCCTCGACCCAGATCGCGCCGAGGTCGGCGACGACGGCACTGCCGCCCTTGGCGTCGCGCAGGACGTACACGCGACCGCCCCAGTCGTCGAGCCGGAGGCCGAAGTGCGCGAGCACCCGGTTGAGCAGCGCAACGCGGAAGACGCGCGCCCGCCGTCCACCGTCCTGCTCGGCCCAGTGCTCGTTGAGCAGGACACCGCAAAGCGCGCACATTAGAGTCAGTTTCTAGCAGCGAACACGAAGGAGGAACGACGATGGCCAAGGAGATTCTCTGCGCGTACGGGATCGACGTCGACGCCGTCGCAGGGCTGGCTCGGCTCCTACGGAGGCGAGAACTCGCCCGACGACATCTCGCGCGGTCTCTTCGCGGGCGAGGTCGGAACGCCGCGCCTGCTGAAGCTGTTCGAGAAGTACGGAATGAAGACGACGTGGTTCATCCCCGGGCACTCGATCGAGACGTTTCCGGAGCAGACGAAGATGGTCGTCGACGCAGGGCACGAGATCGGCATGCACGGCTACTCGCACGAGAACCCGATCTCGATGACTCCGGAGCAGGAAGAAGCAGTTCTCATCAAATGCATTGCCCTGATCGAGGGCGTCTGCGGGCGCCGCCCGACGGGGTACGTCGCCCCGTGGTGGGAGTTCTCCAACGTCACGAACGAGCTCCTGCTCAAGCACGGGATCAAGTACGACCACAGCCTGATGCACGACGACTACCACCCGTACTACGTCCGTGTCGGCGACTCGTGGACGAAGATCGACTACTCGAAGAAAGCCTCTGAGTGGATGAAGCCGCTCGTCCGCGGAACCGAGACCGACCTGATCGAGATCCCGGCGAGCTGGTACCTCGACGACCTCCCGCCGATGATGTTCATCAAGGCGGCGCCGAACAGCCACGGATTCGTCAACCCGCGCGACATCGAGCAGCTCTGGCTGGACCAGTTCGACTACGTCTACCGCGAGTACGACTACGCGGTCTTCCCGATGACGATCCATCCGGACGTGAGCGGCAAGCCGCAGGTGATCCTGATGCACGAGCGGATCATCGAGTACATCTCGGGGCACGACGGCGTCCGCTGGGTGACCGCCGACGAGATGGCCGACGACTTCAAGAAGCGTTCGCCCCGGAAGGGATAGCGGGCGGGGACTGCTGCCAGGAAGCGCTAGCGCTTGGCCGGGGCGGCGAGGTCTGCCTCGGCCAGGCGGGTCGTGTAGATCTCCTCGGCCAGCGCGTCCAGGTCGCGCGAATCGGTCCAGATCGGATGGGCGACGCCGTGCGAGACCGCAAGCCCTGCGTAGTCGCCGTACTGCCGGAGGTCCGCACCCGGCTGGGTCTCGTCCGAGGCAACCGAGGCGGCGTGCACGCGCCGGGCCCAGGTCCTGCCGCCGTCACGCGACACCGTGCAGCTGTAGAACGCTTTCTGCCGGGCCGGGTCGCCGCCGGTGTCGTAGTAGCAGGCCCAGACCGCGCCGGTCGACGGGTCGACGGCCGACGCGGGCCAGAACTGGTCCGGCTGGATGCGGCGTGGAGCGGGGGCGACCGGCACCGCCTTCTCCCGCACCGGCTGGAGCGCTCCGTCGAACGCCTTGACGAACACTCCCTCGTCGCCGCCGGAGTCTGTCCGCGAGTACGAGACGTAGACCCGCCCCGCCCGTCGTCCGCGCGAACGGTCGACCGACACGATCGGGTTTGCGTGCAGGCAGACGCGAAGCGACGCCGGGATCAGGATCCCCGATCCGCAGGAGGGAATCGGGACGATCGAGAACGTCTCGACGGTCTGCTCGGGCTCGAAGTGGGCGCCGCCGTCGGTCGAGCGGGCGATCTTCAGCGAATAGCTGCTCGAATCCTCCCAGGCCACGTAGACCCTGCCGTTGCGCGCGACGGCGACGCTCGCGTACGTCTCCTGGTCGCCCGTCCGGTTGACCTTCGCGATCCGCGACCAGGTTCGGCCGCCGTCGTCGCTCGAGCTCACCACGATGCTCAGAATCTGATTGTGCGACAGCCGTGACCACGCGGCGTAGACGCGGTTCCGATATCGGCTCGACAGCGACGCGTCGACGGCGATCGCCGGCTTGTCGTCCAGGACCGACGACCGCAGAGGGTTGACCAGCACGGGCTTCCCCCAGGCGGCGTTTCGATCGGAGCGCGAGGCGACGAAGAGCTGCGGGTGACCGGTGCGGCACGGCGTCGTCCGGATGAAGGAGAAGTACTGCCGCCCTCTCCCGTCGATGGCAACGCCCGGATCGGACGCACAGCCGGCCAGGAAGGTCGCCGGGGGCGGGTACACGAACGACGACGTCCACGTGGATCCGCCGTCGCTCGACGTGTAGACGCGCATCGACCCCTCCCTGAAGCTGTTCGAGCCGGCCAGGAGGATCCGGTCGTTGGATGGGTCGATCGCGATCGTCGCCTCGGCCTGCGCGCCCGGGAGGCGCGAGACGTCGAGCTCCGGACCGGGGGCGGAACGGGCGACGGTGCAGGCGGACAGCACGCCGGTGAGCAGCGAGCAGAGCGCGATCGCAGCCGGCGCGCGCGTCACGGGCCGCTTCTTACTCGGCTTCTGCGGCCAGCGCCGAGGCCGCATCGAGGCCCGCGCCGAGCGCGATCTGGATCAGGACGCGGGCCTTCGGCCCGGCGAGATCGCCCGCGAAGATCGCTCCCGTCTCGACGAGATCGCGGCCGCCGCCACGCCCGTAGATCGGTTCGACCCGCCCCTCGTGGCAGCGCGAGCAGACGACGACCGGGACACCGGCCTCGACCGCTTCCCGGACTCCCTCGAGGACGTGGTCGTTCGCGTTCCCCCGGCCGGTGCCCTCGAGCACGATCGCTTGCGCCCCGGAGCCGAGCGCGGCACGGATGAAGCGGGCGTCGCTGCCGGCGTAGAGGCGGATCAGGTCGACCTGCGCCAGCCGAGCGGGAACCGGGAGCGGCGGACGCCGTTCGGGCCGGCGCTCGAACGTCACGATTGCGCCGTCGACGTGACCGATCGGACCGTAGCCCGGGGAGTCGAACGCTCGCAGGGCGCTCGAATGCACCTTTCGCGCCTCACGGGCCGGGTGAATCTCGCCGGCGAACACGATCGCGGCGCCACGTCCCTTCGCCCGGGGCGAGGCCGCGACGGTGATCGCGTCACGGAGGTTGCGAGGCCCGTCGGAGTGGGGCCGGTCGGCGCCGTGCTGCGCACCGGTCAGCACCACCGGCTGCTCGGAGTCGAGCAGGCGGTCGATCACGTACACGGTCTCCTCCATCGTGTCGGTGCCGTGCGTGACGACGACGCCGGCGACGTCCTCGCGTCGTGCGTGCTCGGCAACACGGAGCGCGAGGGCGAGGACGAGCTCGCCGTGCATGTCGAAGCTCGGTACACGGGCGAAGTCATCGAGCTCGATCGGCGGCGCCTCGGGCCAGTCGAGCATCTCCATGAGCTCCTCGCCGCTCATCGCCGGGACGAGCTTGCCCGTCGCGGGCTCCCGGCGCATGGCGATGGTGCCGCCGGTGGAGACGACCACGACCGTCATGCCCGCCGGCTATTCGGCGCGTGTCGCGCCCGACGCCTGGCCGAGGCCGGCCGCCTCCCCGAACTCCTCCTCGGTCTGGTGGACGGGTGCACTACGGAAGCGAAGGCGCAATGTGACCACGATGAGCAGAACCAGAATCAGGAACAGCGAGACCGCGGTTGTTCCCGCCCCGAGCGCGTACAGGTCGGGCCGGATCGGCCGGCTGGACGGCCAGGTGCCGATCAGGATCGGCAGAGGCTGCGCCTCGTAGCCGTTCTGAAGCAGGATCGTCCGGTCGAAGTCGTTCCAGGTGAGCGTGAAGCCGAACAGGAAGCTGCCGAAGATCCCGGTCCACACGAGCGGGAGGGTCACCTCACGGAACGTCGTCTTCGCGTCGGCGCCGAGGTCGCGCGCGGCCTCTTCGATCCGCCGGTCGTAGCGGTTCCAAACGGCGAGCATGACGAGGAACGAGAACGGGATCCCCCAGATCACGTTCGCGCCGAGCGCGGTCTTCCAGAGGCTCGGCAGCTGGTTCATCGCCGACCAGAGGAGCTGATTGCCGAGCCCGACGAGGAACGCGGGCGTCATCAGAGCGAGCATGATCACGTAGAAGGCGATGACGTCCGTCTTGAAGCGCCACCGCCGCAGGAACGCAACCGAGAGCATGAACCCGAGCACCGCAACGATCGCCCCGGCGGCGAGGCTGAGCCAGAGCGACTGCCGGCCCGCAGCCTGCACGTCGTTGGCGATCGAGCCGGGAATCGACGAGTCGAAGAGCGACTTCCACCAGTCGCCGCTGAACGGACCGACGAACGGGAACGTCAGCTGCCCGTACGGACCCTGGAAGGACAGGATCGCCATCAGGATCATCGGCACGTACAGGAAGAAGAGGAAGACGACGAAGTAGCCGCCGAGTCCGAACTTCACCCAGTCACGGCGCTGCTTGAACTTGCGCGTGACGATCACGTCCTGCACCCGGTCGGCGGCAGGGGCGGCTGAGGCCAGCGTCTGGATCACAGCTCCTCCCGGAGCTTCGCGAACCGGGTAATCACCCAGACGCCGACCATCAGCGCGAGGACGAGGAGCACCGCCGAGGCGGCGCCCTGCGGGTACTGGATCGCACCGATCTTCGAGTTGATGATCGTGCCGACCGACGTGATGTTGCCGCCGCCGACCGTCGCCACGGTGCCGTAGTCGCCCATCGTGAGCACGAAGATGAAGATCGAGCCGATCACGACGCCGGGCATCGTCTGCGGCACGATCACCTCCTTGAACGTCCTCCACCAGTTCCCGCCGAGATCGCGGGCCGCCTCGAGCGCGGAGCGGTCGACCTGCGCCAGGGAGAAGAAGAGCGGCGTGATCATGAACAGGATGTAGAGCTGGATCATCGCCACCCGGACGGAGAGCGTCGAGAATCCGAATGCGGTCACGGGGTGCGAGACGATGTGGAGCTTGATGAGGATCTGGTTCAGCGCTCCCTCACGGCCCATCAGCGGGAACGTCCAGGCGATCGCCCTGGTCAGGAAGCTCGTCCAGAACGGCGCCAGCGCGACGATGAAGAGCGCGATCTGGATGCGCAGGTTCTGGACCTTCAGCGCCAGGAAGTACGCAACCGGGAATCCGAATACCAGGCAGGCGGCAACTGCGATCACCGATGTCTCGAAGGACGTCAGCATGTTGTGCCAGTACGTCGAGTCGTGGAACAGCTCCGTGTAGTTCGACGTCGTCCATGTCTTCGCGAACCCGGAGTCCGTGCGCGTCCAGAAGCTGACGAGGATGATGAGGACGAGCGGGGCGAGCAGGTAGAACGCGAGCCAGAGAAACCCGGGGGCCGCCAGCGCAGCCGTGATCCATCCTCCCCGGCCCCGGGACACGGATGTCACGCCCAGCGCGGTCTCGTCGCCGGACGGCAACTGCCCGCCGGCGGGCGGCGGCTCAGCTACCGAGGAGCTGGACATCCTCGTCTTTCCAGGAGATGCGAATCGTGTCGCCCTCCCGTCCACGCAACTGCGGGTATCGCTCCGCGGGAACCTTGGCAAGCATCCGCTCGCCGCCGGACATGAGGTGAAGCTTGACGAGATCGCCCAGGAACTCGACGAAGACGACCTCGCACTCGACCGAGTTCAGTGTCCCGGCGTCGGCGCCGTCGATGTCGACAGCCGCGGCCCGGATCGAGATCAGCGCCGGGTCGCCCACGGCAAGCTTTGCGCCCCGCGCGCCCACGCCGACCCGCACGTTGTTGCCTGCATCGACGATCACGCGGTCACCCTCGATCTCGACGACCTTCCCTCGGATGATGTTGTTGTCGCCCATGAACCGGGCGACCAGCTCCGTCGCCGGTCTCGTCGCGATCGTCAGTGGGTCGGCGACCTGCTGGATGCGGGCATCGTTCATGACGACGATGCGGTCGGCCATCGAGAGCGCCTCTTCCTGGTTGTGCGTGACGTGGATGAACATCAGGCCGAGCTGACGCTGGAGGTTGCGAAGCTCGACTCGCATGCGGAGCTGGAGCAGGCGGTCGAGGTCGCCGAGCGGCTCGTCGAGAAGCAGTGCCTTCGGCTTCGTGACGAGCACGCGGGCGAGCGCAACCCGTTGCTGCTGGCCGCCCGAGAGCGCGCTCGGCTTTCTGTCGGCGAGCGGCGCGAGGCCGACCATCTCGAGCGCCTCGAACGCCAGTTTGCGCCGCTCGTCCTTGCGGACGCCGTGCATCTTCAGCCCGAACTCGACGTTCGCGAGCGTCGTCCGGTGGGGAAAGAGGGCGAAATGCTGGAAGACCGTCGTCGTCGGCCGCTTGTGCGGCGGCAGGCTGACCAACGACTCTCCGTCGAGGAGAATGTCGCCCTCGGTCGGGTACTCGTGGCCGCCGATCATCCGCAGCGTCGTCGTCTTGCCGCATCCAGACGGGCCGAGCAGGACGACGTACTCGCCGTGATCGACATGCAGGTTGACGTCGTCCACGGCGACCGTTCCGCCCGGGAAGACCTTGGTCAGATTGACGAGCTCGAGCCCCGAGCCGCCCGATGAAGATGAAGAGGGGGCGGCGGGTGCCGCCCCCTCTGACTGCGAGAGCTCCTGATCAGCCATGGAGTCGCTAGGCGGACAGGAAGTCGTTCGCTCGCTTTACGAGGTACACGCTCTCCTTGGGGTACGAGTTCCACGAGATGTACTTGCAGATCCGCTGGTTGAAGGATCCGCCCTCGCGGCGCTCGCCCTTCTTGACGTCGCCGACCTTGCCGGTGATGCCGGGCAGGTCGCTCGCGAGCGGCCTTGCCGCCCCACCAGTAGTCGTACTCGGCGGCGGAGAACCCGGCCTTCTTCCCCGCGGCGGACTTGATCCACGGGAGCAGCTTCTGGCCGTTGGCGATGTAGTAGCCCTGGCGCATGATCGCGGCGCCGAGGAAGCCGTTGTAATTCCAGTTCAGGTAGTCGTAGCAGGCCTGGAGCTTCGCCGGGTCGGTGACCTTCGACGAGATGCCCTCGGCGCTGCACCAGCCGCGGAAGCCCTCCGGCGGAGAGGCGTAGAGGACGTTCACGCCTGCCGCCTTGACCAGAGCCACGGCGGGAGACCACATCGACTCGATCACGACCTCCTTCGAGACCATGAAGTTGACCGAGTCGGTGAAGGCCGCCCAGAAGGCCCGGAACTGACCCTTCTTCTTGTACGTGGTCAGGATCTTGAACAGGCGGTCGATCTCGCTCTTCGTCGGGTTGCCGTAGTCCTTGATCTTCAGGAGTCCGAGCGCACCCACGGCGGCGGCGGCGTCCTGGGCGATGATGCCCGGGTCGCGGAGCATCGACACACGCCCCTTCCACTTCGGGTTCAGCAGCTCCGCCCAGGAGACCTGGTTCGGCGCCTTCTTGATCACGTCGGCGTTGTAGCCCATCGAGTCGGCATTGAAGTGGGCGGCCGGACCGACGATCCAGCGGGGCTGAGGCTTGCCGCCGATCGGCTTCCCGTTCTCACCGATCCAGCGGACGATCTGCTTGTTGCTGGCCGGCCCGTTGTTGTACGCGGGCAGTCCGGTCGAGCCGTCGGGATCGACGAACGTGGTGCGGAACGGCGCGTTCCCCTGGCCGTACGTGCACTTCTTCGACGCCGGGTTCAGCTTGCCGTACGTGAACAGCTTGTAGAACTGGTTCCAGGTCGGGATCTTGTGCGTGTCGACCGGCTGCAGGCTCCCGGAGGGCCAGATGAGCAGCGACTGGTAGTTGTAGCCGCCGAACACATCGAACGTGTCGGGCGACGTGATCGCGATCTGCGGCTGCTTGCCGGAGTCCGCCAGAATCGGCTTCACCGTGAAGCCGAGGTCCTTCGAGGCCTGCTCCGCGACGCCCTGCGGGAACTCGACGCCGAGGCTCAGCACGCGGAGCGTGCCCGTGAACTTGCCGCTGCTCGCCTGCTTTGCGGCAGCCGGGCCTGCCAGCGCGCCGAGGCCGCCGATCGCCGCGGCACCCACGCCGCCCTTGACGAGCAGGTCGCGACGGGTCAGGCCCCTGCTGGGCTCCGACAGGTCGCTTCTCCCCAGATCCTCGCCGGCGGCGAGTTCCTGGGCGTATGCAAAGGAATCGAACTCCTCACCCATCTACCGGTCTCCTTTCCCTCGACAGCCTTGAGGAAGTCTTCGCGAGCACCCGGCCGCATGGCGGATGGATGGCAACGCTGGTTGGGGTTGTATACAACCCCAAGTTCGCGGAGTCAACCTGTGTGCGTGTGCTTCCGCTCGTCCGTGCAGGCCGCATTCGCGTAGCCGGATCGGAACGGCTCCGGCGTACCCGTTTCGGGATCGTAGGTGTGACGCCAGACGCAGCCGGTGTCGTTCGCCAGCAGGTGGATCGAGACCGACGTCTCGGCTGAGGTCGTACGCACGCGGTGAATATCGTCGCGCGGCGGGATCAGCGCGTAGAAATCGCCGGGGACGAGGGCCCGGCGCTCGGCGAGCCGGAGTTCTCCGTCCTCGCGAACGTAGATCTCCTCGTCCTGCTCGCCGCGATAGAGCCCGACCAGGCCCCAGGCGAGGTGGTCGTGCACGGGAGTCGCCGAGCCGGACGGGACGACGAGCGAGAAGAGCGAGAGCGAGCCGTCCTCCGCCCGGAAGAGCAGCCATTGGCCGATGCCGCCGCCCATGCCGCTGTCGGGGACCGCCTCGCCGAGCTCGGGCGGGAGCCAAGCCTGGTCGGCGAGCAGCTCGGCGAAGCTGCGGCCGGATCGCTTCGCACGCGGCCTCCGGCGAGGGCGCGGCGGCGATCGCGTCGTACACGCCGGTGACGAACGCGCGAACGATTGGCGTGTCGAGAACGTACTCTTCCACCAGCGGAACTCTGACATCCATTTGAATGTCGTGCCAGGACGGGCGTAGATTCGCGGGATGAGCTCATACCCACATCTGTTCAGCCCGCTCCGGATCGGCAACGTGACCGTCCGCAACCGGATCATGCAGACGGCGCACGTGAAGCTGTTCGCCGCTGACGGTGTCGACTCGCAGCGCAACGTCGACTACCAGGCCGCCCGCGCAAGAGGAGGCGCAGGCCTGCTGATCACCGGCAACCGTGTTGTCCATCCGACCTCGACGACCGGGTTTCCGCGGGTGGCGTGGGCGTACCTCGACGAGGCGCTCGAGGCGGACCGACGCATGACCTCCGCCGTCCACGAGCACGGCGCGCTCATCTTCGCCCAGCTCAACCACTTCGGCCTGAACGCCACCAGCGACTCGGCGGACGACCTGCGCGTGCTCTGGGGGCCGTCCGCGGTCAAATCGCCCGCGTACGGCGAGACGCCGAAGGCGATGGAGCCCGAAGATATCCGCGAGGTGGTCGAGTGGTGGGCCCGCTCCGCGGAGCTGTCGCGCGAAGGGGGTTTCGACGGTACCGAGGTGCACATCTCGCACAGCTACCTGCTGCACCAGTTCCTCTCGCCGCTCTACAACAAGCGCACGGACGAATACGGCGGCTCGTTCGAGAACCGGCTCCGCTTCGCACGGGAGGTGATCGCCGCCGTCCGTGAGCGCGTCGGTGCGGACTGGGTCGTCGGCGTCAGGATCAGCCTCAGCGACTTCATTCCCGGCGCCCTCGACATCGAGGACGCCGTCCGCGTCGCGCGTGAGCTCGAGGCGGAGGGACAGATCGACTACGTAAACGTCACCGCCGCCGGCTACCACAACATCTTTCTGGCGATTCAGCCCTCCGACGTGCCGGACGGCTACCTCGTCGAGCTGACCGCCAAGGTGAAAGCGGCCGTTACTCAGCTCCCGGTGTTCACGGTCGGCGGGATCAAGGACCCGGCGCTCGCGGAGGAGATCCTCGCGTCGGGGAAGGCGGACATGGTCGCGATGACCCGCGCGCAGATCGCCGACCCGGAGTTCGCGAACAAGGTGCGCGAGGGCCGCGAGGACGAGCTCGTGCACTGCATCCGCGGCAACCAGGGATGCATCGGCCGCGTCTTCAAGGGGCTGCCGATCAGCTGCACGGTCAACCCGGCGGCGGGTCGCGAAGGGCGGTTCGGCCCGCTCGTGCCGGCCGACAGCCCGGCCCGCTGGGTCGTTGTCGGCGGCGGGCCGGCGGGGATGAAGGCGGCGGTGACGCTCGCTCGGCGCGGTCACTCCGTGACGCTGCTCGAGCGTGATGCGGCGCTCGGCGGGCAGGTGAACCTGATCCTGCGTACGCCCGGTCGTGACGAGTTCGGCTGGATCGCGCGCGACCTGGAGGTGCAGTTGCGCAAGGCAGGCGTGGAGGTGAGGCTCGGAACGGAGGCGACCGCGGAGCTCGTGCGGGAGCTCGCGCCCGACGGCGTGATCGTCGCGGCGGGAGCCGCGCCGAGCCGCACGGGCTTCTCGAGCGTCAACCCCCTCGTCGAGAGCCTGCCCGGAAGCGAGCAGGAGAACGTGCTCACGGGGTGGGACGTGCTGCTCGATTCTCGGCCCGCCGGCGAACACGTCGTCGTTCTCGACGACGACGGGTCGCGCTACGCAGCGGGCGTGGCCGAGGTGCTGCTCGACCGCGGCAAGCACGTCGAGCTCGTCAGCCGCTGGCACGCGCTCTTCCCGTCCACGCTGACAACGCTCGATATGGCACATATCTACGGACGGCTGCTCTCGAAAGGTCTCGAATACCGGCTGAACTCGTGGGCGAGCGCAATCGAGGGTAACCGTGTTTCGATCTTCAACCTGTACACGGGCCAGGGCGGGGTGCTCGAGGATGTGGACACGGTCGTTCTGGCCGCCGGCTCGAAGCCGAACGACGAGCTCTACTTCGCGCTCAAGGGCTCGGTCGGGAACCTGCACCGGATCGGCGACTGCCTCGCGCCGCGGAAGCTCGACCATGCGATCTACGAGGGCGAGCTCGCCGGCCGCGAGCTGTGGTCGCCCGAGCAGCGCTACATCTATGAGGGCGAGCTCGAGCGCTGGGAGGAAGCGGCGGTCGGTGTGGACGTGTAGCGAACGGTGAGCAGCGCGTCTTGGAGACGAGCGAGCACGAGGTACGCGGCGGCGCCGACGACGATTCCCCAGGCGATCTTCAGCCACGCCTGCGGCAGGGCGTAGTAGACGCCGACGCCGGCTGCAATCGCCGCCATCGCGGCGACGTTGACGCCGTTCACGTAGCGGTAAGCGCCGTGGGAGTCGAAGAGTGCCTGCGGGTGGAGCCGGGCGCGCTTCAGGACAAGGTAGTCGGCGAGGACGACGCCGGCGAGCGGTGCGGCGAGGTTGCCGAGGTGGCCGATCCAGGTCTGCGCTTCTTCGATGAACCCGGGAAACGCGGACAGTCCGATCGCCGCCGCGGCGGCGAGCAGCGTGGCGCGGAACCGTCCGAGTGACGGGATCGCGTTCACGAGCGAGAGGCCGGCGGTGTAGACGTTGGTGATGTTGGCCGCGAGGCCCTGCACGACTACGGCCACGAGCAGGATCACGAGCACTGCGTCGATGCCGGTCAGGTCGGCGACGGCGATGAACGGGTTGAGCTCTCCGGTCGCGGCTGCGGCATAGCCGCCGATGAACGTCGTAACCGTGACGGCCAGCACGGCCGATACGAAGAGACCGATGCGCATGTCGCGGCGTGTCGGCGTGTAGCGGCAGAAGTCGGCGATGCTCGGCACGAGGGTCAGCGACGAACCGCACATCACGGTCAGGTAGGTGGCAAAGCCGGTCCAGTTGAAGTGCTGGTCGGGCGAGTGGAAGACCCGGCCGGCCGAATAGTCGGGATTGTCGGAACTCAGGTACAGGGCGAGGATCACGCCGGTGAACGCGAGCGAAATCGGTAGAACGACGCGCAGTACGTAGCGCATCACGTCGAAGCCGAGCACCGCCAGGATCGCGTGGAAGACCGCAAGCGCCAGCGCTACGGGCACGAGAGGCGGCTTGCCGCCTCCGAGCGCGACCACGATCGCCTGGATCCCGAGCGAGCCGGCGAGCGCCTGCGCCGCGAACCAGTAGGTCCCCGCGATCATGCGGTACGGCGAGCTGAGGGTTCGCGCGCCCCACACGCCCAGCGTCGCGCGCATCGCAATCTGCCCGGGCACGCCGTAGTCGACTCCGGGCTGGGCGATGACGACGAGCACCGTGTATGCAAGCGCCTGGCCGAGTACGGTGGCCGCGATCGCCCACCAGAGCGGCAGGCCGCCGTCGACGACGGCGAGCGCCCCGAGCACGTACATCACCGGGTTGAGGAAGAACGTGAAGTTGATCGCGAACAGATCACGCCAGCCGACCGTCCGGAGCTCCTGCGGAATCGGCTCGACGCCGAACTCCTCGACGGCCATCTAACCCAGGCTGTGGCGTTCGAAGAAGTCGATCACGACCCGGTTGTGCTCGGCGGTGTTGTCGAACACGGTCGAGTGATTCGAGCCGCGGACGACGTGCTTTTCGGCGTTCGCGATCCCGGCGAAAATCGCCTCCTGGCCGGCGCCACCCGGGCCCTGGTCCCACGGCGTCATCAGGTCCTCGTCGCCGCCGAGCACGAGCGCGGGCGAGGTGATCCTCGGCAGCCACGGGCGCAAATCCATGTCGCACATCGCCTCGCAGGCGGCGGTGAACACCTCGATCCGGTTCGAGTCGCGGAGGATCTGCTGGATCGTGTCGATCGCTGCAACGCCCTCCGGCGTCTCGAGGAACGCCTTCGAGAGCGCCTGCCACGCGATCAGCTCGGCGAGGATCCTGCTGCCTGGGCCGTCCGGGTCCATCCGGGCGATGTCGATCCAGTTCTTGAAGACGAGCCGGCCGGACATCCCGAGCTTCGCCGCGGCGCAGTTGATCACCACCGACCTCGTCCGCTGCGGGTACTTGCCCGCGAAGACGATCGCGATCATCCCGCCCATCGACGTGCCGTGGACGTGCGCCTCCGGGATCTCGAGCGCGTCGAGCAGCCCGGCGACGTCGTCGGCCCAGACCTCCATGTCGTAGTTCTGCACGGGCCGGTCGGACTGCCCGTAGCCGCGCAGGTCGAAGTCGATCACCTTGAAGCGCTTCGACAACGCCGGCGTCGCGGGAGCGAAGTTGAAGTGGCCGAACCCCGCGCCGTGGATCTGCACGACGGGCTCGCCCTCGCCGGTGACCTCGTACCAGAGCTCGACGCCGTTGACCTGCGCTCTGCCTTCCATCGGCCCTCCCCTCCCCGCTCCGGCGCCGGCAAAGCCGGCACCTCCGCTCTTTGTGATCTCCGTCGAGCCTACGCTCATCGGTGACGGCCGAGTATTGCACGATGTCCGACATTCGAGGAAGATCGCTTTCGTGGCCGAGCACTTCATCGAGCGCATGACCTGGCCCGAGGTCGAGGAGGCGATCGGGCGAGGCGTGGACGCGGTGCTGATCCCGATCGGGACGACCGAGCAGCACGGCCCGCACATGCCGCTCGACACCGACTGCTTCATCGCGCGGTCGCTGTGCGCGCGGGCGGCGGAGGCCGGCGAGGCCGAGGGCGTCGAGCTGCTCGTCGCACCGACCCTGAACGTGACGCTCTCCTGGTACCACATGCAGTTTCCGGGCTCGATCCGCCTGTCGACGCCGACGTTCTTCCAGGTCTTCCGGGAGGTCTGCGACTCGCTCGCCCACCACGGGTTCGAGAACCTCGTCGCGGTGAACGGCCACGGCGGCAACGCGGCTGCGCTGACGGTCGCGGTCAACCACTACCTCGAGACGACCGGCCGGCGCGTGTTCCTCGTGCAGTGGTGGGACCTCGCCTCCGACGCTCTCGCCGAGATCGAGGGGCCGCTCATCCACGCCGAGGAGGCCGAGACGTCGCTGGCGCTCGCACTCGGACAGCGCGTCGAGACCGACCGCGCGACGCGCGACGCGTGGGACCGCGGTGCGGCGGTGAAGGAGGCGGGCCTCCAGTGGACCTCGTTCGGCCGCTACGGGATGCGCGCGAGCGGGCCGGGCGTGGTCGTGCCGATGGACATGCTCCGCGACATCACCGAGTCGGGCGTCGTCGGCGACGCGACCCGCGCAAGCGCCGAGACAGGTGAGAGGATCGTGGCTGCGCTTGTCCCTCGGATCGTCCAGGTCTGCAGAGAGATGGCCGGAAAGGAGTCGTAGTGGCACAGCGAGTCGTCGACCTGTCGCAGCCGCTCTCGCGCGAGTCGCAGCTGCACCCGTTCTTCCCGCCGACGCAGATCCTCAGGCACATCCAGCACACGGATGCCGCCGAGGGGCGGCCGTCGTTCAACGCCGAGATCATCATCACCTCGAACCATGCGGCGACCCACGTGGATGCCTTCGGCCACTACCAGAAGGGCGGCGTCGCGATCGCGGAGATGCCGCTGGACACGTTCTGCGGCGAGGCGATCTGCGTGGACATCCGCGAATACCCGAAGGGCCACGACGTGACGGCGGCCGAGGTCGAGCAGGCGGTGGCGGCTTCGGGCCAGGAGTTGCGGGAGGGAGACATCCTCCTGTTCTGCTCCGACCACTACAACCGCACCGCGGGCACGCCCGCCTTCCTCGACGGCTTCAACGGCATCTCCGCCGAGGCCGTCCACTGGATGGCCGACCGCGGCGTGAAGATCTTCGGCGTCGAGACGATCAGCCCCGACCTCGTCTATCTGACCGACGAGTACCCGACGCACAAGGCGTGTGCCGAGCGGGGCCTCACGCACTACGAGAACCTGAACAACCTCGAGGAGGTCGTGAACAGCCGCTTCCTGTTCGTCGGCTTTCCGCTTCGCCTCGAGCCGGCGTACGGCTCGCCCGTCCGCGCCGCAGCACTGTTCTCGTAAGGGCCACGTCGCCGCGCCCGCATGTGCGGGCGCGGCTCGCAACCGCTGAACGGAGACCGGCCGACCGCCGTCGGAAGTCGCGATCGCCCGCGAAGCGGGCCGGACTTCCGACGGTTACTCGAGCGTGATCTCCACGCGGTCGGTCGGGGTCGAGAGGATCTCCTGGTCGGCGGTCTTCGCGATGACCCGGCGAAGCAGCGAGAACCGGGCCGGCTGCTCGCCGAAGGGGAACGGCGTCAGGCGGATGTGCCACGGCGCCACCGGCTCGAGCCGGTACCCCTGCAGCTCGGCGGCCTCGCCGCGTTCGACGTCGCGCATGCAGAAGTAGAGCGAGAGCCGGTCGAAGAGCTGGAGCAGCTCGTAGTGGTCGCGCCGCTCGCCGGGATCGCCGCCGAACTTCGCCTCCTGCTCGGCGACGAAGGCATCGACGTCGTCTTTCGCCTCCCCCGCCCGCGCCAGGCCGAGGTCGGGGTCGAGGCCGTAGCGCTGCCGGTAGATGCCGGCGCCGTGCATGGAGACCAGGAGGCCCGCGTCCGCGTCTTGCTCCGTGATCGCTGCGATCCCCGCCCGGTAGAACGCGAGGTGCGAGCGGATGTCGACGTCGAGGAAGGTGATCGGCTTGCCGTCGGCGTCGCAGCGCGGTGCCTGCTCCCAGACCGCCCAGCCGTCGTCGTGCCGCTCGGCCGCGACGACGAGCGACGGTGAGAGAGGCGTGCGCCAGGCCCGCGCGAACGCCGCCGAGAGATCTGCATGATCCGTCTGGAGGACAACCTGCCAGGCGTCTCCTAGGTCGCGAACGATCATCCCGCCACGCCTGCGAGCCGGCCCAGATGGGCGAGGACCTCCTCCAGCGACACGACGTCGCCGTACTTCGTGTCGATGTCGTAGAGGTTCGCCTCGTGCGCGGCGGGGTCGCGGTCGCCGACGGCCTCGCGCGGCACTACGACGCGGTAGCCGTGCTGGAGCGCGTCCACCGCGGTCGCCCGCACGCAGCCGGACGTCGACGCGCCCGTCACGATCACGCTGTCGCAGCCGGCTGACGTGAGCAGGCTCGACAGCGGGGTGCCGAAGAACGCCGATGCGAACAGCTTGTTCAGCACCGGCTCCTGGGCAAGCGGTGCGATGCGCGGGTCGATCTCGACCCATGGGCTGCCCGCCTCGAGCGTGAGCAGCGCGGGGATCTTGTCGATGAACGCAGCCGCGGCGACCTTGTCGCCCTCGTCGTACGAGACGGTGGTGTAGACGACCGGGATCCCTGCGCGGCGTGACTCGTCGAGCAGCCGCCGGATCGCCGCGACGACGTCCTCGAGATCGCATTGAAGCGGCGACGCAGGATCGGTGAAGCCCACGTTCACGTCGATCACGAGCAGCGCGGGCCTCTCGCCGAAGCCCACGCGCCCGTGGAACCCTGCGTGCCTCACGCACAGGCCGCCTTCGGCTCCCGCGCGGCAGAGCCGCGCTCCGCCGAAGGCTGACGCTGCTGGCGGCAGGATGCGGCGCCCGCGGCGCTTGCCCGTACCAGTTCGTACTGTGCTGCGCGCCGCGCGCTTGCCTCCTTTGCCAGCAGCGCCCCTGTGACGTGAGAACCTCACGGCTCCGGGATGCCGTCCCCGGCGCGAACGCGCGCGAGCGCCTCGTCTCCAGGCTCGAGCGGCGACCACCCAGCGGCGTCGCCGGCACCGGCGGCTCGAGGCCGGTCTCCTCCTTGCACGCCGCCAGCACCTCCTCGAGCGGCGGGCCGAAGTCGAACGAGAGCGCCTCGCCGCGCTCCTCGCGCTGCCTCGCGCGCTCGGCATCGGTCGCCGCCGCGTCGGCGCTGCCGTCGTCGTTCAGGACGACGCCGTAGCCCGACTTGGCGTATTCGCGCGAGACGAGGCCGAAGGAGACGTCGCGGGCGACCGCCTCGACCGGCCGGTCGAGGCGATCCTTCCAGCCGCCCCCGCCTGCGGTGCGGTAGATCAGCATGTCGCCGGGCTCGACCACGACGTGGTCGCACTTCGACGGCAGCTTCTCCTCGCTGCCGTCGACTCGGCGGAGGATCTTCTCCGACCGTCCGCCCGGCTCGCCGCCGAGCACTCCCCACGGCCGCGTCAGCCAGCGGTCGTCGTGAATCGAGACCTCGCCCGGCTCGAGGTAGACGTAGCGCTTCTCGACCCCGTTGCCGCCCCGGTGGAGGCCGGCGCCGCCCGAGTCGGTGACGGTCGTGTAACCGTCGATGCGCATCGGGTAGTACGCCTCGAGGTACTCGGTCGGGATGTTCTCGAACAGCGGCCACCACGAGTGGCCATCCATGCCGTCACCGATCGGGCGGCCGGGGATCCCGCCGTAGAGGATCTCCATCGAGTAGAAGAACTCGCCCTTTCCGTCCCAGCCCGAGTAGAGCATGTACGGGCTGGTGCCGTAGCCGGCGGCCGTGTTCAGCTCCGGAGCCTGCTTGACGAGCGCGCCGCCGAGGACGTCGAAGAGCCGCGCGAGCGCGTGCGTGCGGCAGCCGAGCGCGGCGGGGAAGCGCGGCCGGAGCAGGCTTCCCTCCGGCATGACGACGTGCAGCAGCGGGTAGAAGCCGTCGTTGAAGAGGATCTGGGGATCGTTGACCATGATCAGGTAGATCCCGATGAACATCTTGAACATGCCCTCGGAGAGGTAGAAGTTGATCGGGCCGAGGGCCTGCGGATCGGTGCCCGACCAGTCGAAGAACGCGTGGTCGCCCTCGCGCCAGATCGTCAGCTTCATCTTGAACGGCCCGTTGCCGAGGCCGTCGTCGTCGATCCAGTCCTCGAACGACTGCGGCACCTCCGGGATCGCGAGATTGATCAGTGTCCTCATCGCCTCGTAGGTGCGGTCGAGCAGCGCCTGCAGGCCTGCGAGGTACGTGTCCTTCCCGAAGCGCTCGCACAGCTCCATCACGCGCTTCTCGCCCGCCCGGCAGCCCGCGACGATCGCGAACAGGTCGGCACGGTTCATCTCCGGCAGGCGGACGTTGTTGAAGATCAGCTTGAGCACGTCCTCCTGCGGGACGCCGCGCTCGATGATCTTGATCGGCGGGATGATGATCCCCTCTTCGAAGATCGTCTTCGCTCCGGTGGGGAGCGAGCCGGGGAGCGGTCCACCCGCGTCCATCTGGTGCCCGAACTGCGACGACCAGCCGACGAGCTCGTCCTCGTAGAAGATCGGCACGAGCACGAGCCAGTCGTTCGTGTGCGAGATCGACGCCGAGCACTTGAACGGGTCCGAGGTGAGGATGACGTCGCCCGGGTACACGCCCCGATCCCAGGTCTCCATCATCTCGTTGATGTAGGCGCCGAACTGCCCGACGACCATGCGCCCGCGCGGGTCGGTGATCATCGGAAACTCGTCGTGCTGCTCGCGGATGACCGGGCTCATCGCCGAGCGGAAGAGCACGGCGTCCATCTCGTACCGCGCGCTCTTCAGCGCGCCTTCGATGATGTCGAGGGTGACGGGATCGACCTCGACGTCCGGGATCTACTGCGATGCGGAGCTCCTGTCGGTGGCTGCCATCTCTCCCTCGTCTCAGTTGTTGGGGGTTGATCAGGAGATTGAAGTTGGTGTCGACGGCCGCCCGGTAGCCGGGCAGAACGACCGTCGTCGAGTCGAACTCGGTCACGATCGCGGGGCCGTCGAGTGTCGCTCCGGGCTGGAGCTTCGCGCGGTCGTAGATCTTCGTCGGCACTCGCTCACCGTTGAAGACGACGTCGTGCTCGTCCACGACCGCGCCAGAGGCATCCGGCGAGCCGGATTCGCCGACCGGCAGCTCGGGCTTCGGCACAGCGCCGTATCCGACCGCACGCAGGTTGACGATCTCGCACGCGGTGCCGGGCATCCGGAAGCCGTACAGCTGCTCGTGCATCGCGTTGAACCGCTCCTCCAGGTCGCCGAGTCCGTTCGAGCGCACCTCGCCCGGGTCGAGCGCTACGGGAATCTCGTAGCCCTGGCGGTGGTAGCGCATGTCGGCGGTGTAGACGACGCGCTGCGCGTCCTGGGCGATTCCC
The DNA here is from genome assembly GCA_963764565.1 of uncultured Actinomycetes bacterium. Lineage (GTDB taxonomy): Bacteria > Actinomycetota > Thermoleophilia > Gaiellales > Gaiellaceae > DATBLE01. The sequence goes on along the minus strand of CAVXTD010000020.1, from coordinate 8,101 downwards.
TCGCCCTCGAGCCAGGTCGTCGCGTGTCCGCCCAGGCCGTCGAGGATGTCGGCGACCTCGGAGCCGCTCGCGTCGGCAAGCAGGCGGATGTAGGTCTGCGCGAACTCGTCGCGGAAGTCGGCGACGAGGTCGCCGATCGCGCAGAGCAGGCCCGGTGCCGGCGGGACGATCACTGGGAACGACCCCATCAGCTCCGCGAGCGCGTTTGCGTGCAGGGGGCCGGCGCCGCCGTAGGCGACCAGCGCGAAGTCGCGGGGGTCGTGGCCGCGCTGCACGGACACGAGCCGCAGCGCACCCGCCATGTTCTCGTTGACGATCGCGACGATTCCCTCGGCGGCTTGCTCGGCCGAGTCGAGGCCCATCGCGTCGGCAACCGTCTGCACGGCTGCCCGCGCCGCCTCGACGTCGAGCGCCATCTCGCCGCCGAGCAGGCTCGGAGGGAGATGGCCGAGAACGACGTTGGCATCCGTAACCGTCGGCTCGGTGCCGCCCTTGCCATACGCGGCCGGGCCGGGCTCGGCGCCTGCCGACTGGGGACCGACGCGCAGCGCTTTCGTCAGCTCCGGCACGTGCGCGATCGAGCCGCCGCCTGCGCCGACGGTGTGCACGTTCACCGAGGGCACCTTGATCCGGAAGTGACCGATCGCCGTCTCGCGCCCGATCGTCGGCTGCCCGTTCTGGCAGAGCGCCACGTCAGTCGACGTCCCGCCCATGTCGAACGTGAGGATGTCGTCGTGGCCCGCCTTGCGCGCGACGAACAGCGCGCCGGCGACGCCGCCCGACGGGCCGGAGAGGACGCCGTAGATCGGGTTGCGGGCGGCTTCGCGTGTCGTCATCAGGCCCGCGTCGGAGCGGAGGATGTTCACTTCGGCTTTGGCGCCGATCCCGCTCAGCTGCTCCTGGAGGCGGTTGACATAGTCCGCCACCTTCGGCCTCACGTACGAGTTCATGCAGGCCGTCAAGGCCCGCTCGTACTCGCGGAACTCGGGCAGCACCTCGGACGAGAGCGTCACCGGGAAGCCCGGGTACAGACGCTCGACGATCTCGCCGATCTGCCGCTCGTGCGTCCCGTTCACGTACGAGTTGATCAACGCGATCGTCAGCGTCTCGACACCCGACTCGACGAGGTCGCGGACGATCGCCTCGACCTGCTGCTCGTCGACGGGCGTGAGCGTCTCGCCGCGTGCATCCATGCGCTCGACCGCCTCACGCGTGTCCGCCAGCGACGCGGGTGGATCGGGCTTGATCATGATGATCCAGCCGGCGAGCGGGCCGGGGGTCTGTGAGCGGGCGAGGTGCAGGATCTGCTGGAAGCCCTGCGTCGTGATCAGCCCGACGCGCGCTCCCTTCGACTCGAGCACCGCGTTCGTCGCCACCGTCGTCCCGTGCAGGATGTTGCGCAGGTCGCCGACCTCGATCCCCGCCTCCTCGCAAATCCGGCGCACACCGTTGAGCACGCCCTCGGATGGGTCGGCGGGCGTCGAGGGGGTCTTCACGCGGTACTGACCGCCGCCGTCGCCGTTCCCTTCCCCGACGAGGAAGAGGTCGGTGAAGGTGCCCCCCACGTCGACCCCGAGCCTGTATGCCATTCCGTCTCCTTCCTCAGCCTGCGACCGGCGCGAACGAGCCGGCGCGGTAGACCTGTCCGGGTAGCTGCCGCTCGAGCTGCCCTTCGAGCCACTCGGCGACCGTGATGAGCGCGTCGAGGTCGATGCCCGTGTCGATCCCTTCGCCGTGCAGCATGTACACGAGATCCTCGGTGCAGATGTTCCCGGTGGCGCGCGGCGCGAACGGGCAGCCGCCGACGCCGCCCACCGACGCGTCGAGCACGCTCGCGCCCGCGTCGAGCGCCGCGTACGCGTTCGCGAAGCCGGTGTTGCGCGTGTTGTGCAAATGAACCCCTACGGGGCCCATTTGCATAGATACGGCTTGGCCGACGAGTTCCTTGACCTGCCTCGGAACGGCGACGCCGACGGTGTCGGCGAAGACGATCTCGTCGGCACCGGCGCCGGCGACGAGCTCCGCGAAGCGGAGCACGTCGCGAGGATTCACGGCGCCCTCGAAGGGGCAGCCGAACGCGACGCCGATCGTGACCGTGGCGCGGATTCCGTCCGCATGCGCGCGCGAGACGATCGCGCGCGCCGACTCGACCGACTCCTCCGGCGAGGCGTTCTGGTTCTTTCGGTTGAAGGTCTCGGTCGAGGCGAACGCGAAGTGCACCTCGTCGAGCTCGGTCTCGGCGAGGCGGTCGTAGCCGCGCTCGTTGAGCACGAGCCCCGCGTAGACGACGCCGTCGCGACGGTCGATCGCCGCGACCACCTCTTCCGCGCCGGCCATCTGAGGAACGCGCTCGGGGTTGACGAAGCTGACGGCCTCGATCCGTGGCAGCCCCGCGGCTGCGAGCCGGTTCACGAGCTCGGCGCGGGTCGCCGGCTCGAGGTGCTTCTCCTCGTTCTGGAGTCCGTCGCGTGGGCAGACATCGCAGATCGTCACGTTCATACGACGCTCTGCTCCTTGAGCTCGGCCAGCTCCTCGTCCGAGAGCCCGAGCAGCCCGCCGTAGACGTCGCGGTTGTGGCTGCCCTTCCTCCCACGGTCGCCGACCAGCGCACCGCGCCGGGTGTCTCGGAGAACTTCGGCACGATCCCCGGGCCGATGTACTCGCCGAACTCGGGGTCTTCGTGCTTGACGAGCATGTCGCGAGCCTTGAACTGCTCGTCTTCGAAGATGTCGGCGATCGTGTAGATCGGGCCGCAGATCACCCCGGCCTCGTTGAGCACGCGATCGATCTCGGCGGCCGTGTGCCGCGCTGCCCACGTTGCGACGATCCCCTCGAGCTCCTCCTGGTTCTCGCCGCGCGCGCGGTGGGTCGCGAACTTGGGGTCGTCGGCGAGCTCAGGCTGGTCCATTGCCTCGCACAGACGCCGGTAGACATTGTCCGCGTTCGCGGCGATCACGATCCATTTGTCGTCGCTCGACTTGAAGATGTTCGACGGGGCGACACCCTTCAGCCCGGTGCCGCCCGGCCCGCGGACGATGCCGAGCCGGTCGTACTCGGGGACCATGCTCTCGAGCAGCGCGAAGCAGCCTTCCATCAGCGAGACGTCGACGACCTGACCGCGGCCCCCGCCGAGCACGTCGCGCCAGTAGAGCGCTGCGAGGATTCCCTGCACGGCGAACATGCCCGCCAGCGAGTCGCCGAGCGAGAGGTGGATGCGAGGCGGCGGCTCGCCCGGGAAGCCGTTGATGTACCGGATTCCGCCCATCGCCTCCGCGACCGACGCAAAGCCGGCGCGCGGTCCGTACGGGCCCGTCTGCCCGTAGCCGGAGATGCGCGCGATCACGAGCTTGGGATTCGCCTCCCACAACCGCGCCGGCGAAAGGTTCCACTTCTCCAGCGTCCCAGGGCGAAAGTTCTCGGCCAGCACGTCGCTGCGCTTCACGAGCTCGAGCAGCAGCTCCTGTCCGCGCGCCTCGCGCAGGTTCAGCGTGACGCACTTCTTGTTGCGGGACTGGACGGGCCACCAGAGCGACCGCCCCTCGTAGCGCGCGTGGCCCCAGTCGCGAAGCGGGTCCGGCTGGCCCGGCGGCTCGATCTTGATGATCTCGGCGCCCATGTCGCCGAGCAGACGGCCGGTGAACGGGCCTGCGAGCAGCATCCCCAGCTCGACGACGCGGACGCCTGCGAGCGGTCCCGGGCCGCCGGTCGGCACGGCGGCAGCGTCGGCCGCGGGGTCGGTCACGCGAGGTCCCCGACCGGTGCGGTATACGGATGCTCGCGCAGGTTCGAGACCAGGAGGTCGCGTGCTTCGAAGACGTGCTCCTTCATGATCAGCTCGGCCCGCTCGGAGTCTCGCGCCGCGAGCGCGGTGACGATCTGCCGGTGGTAGTGGACGGAGATCTGCTTCTGGTCGGGCGAGTACCAGATGTACGACTTGTAGACGAGCGGCAGCTCGATCACCCGCCTGACCATGCTGGTCAGCCTGGCGCTCCCAGCGGCGTCGATGATCGAGCTGTGGAAGGAGAGGTTCTCGCGCACGAGCTCGCGCAGCTCGTTCTCGGGGCTCAGCGCGTCGAACCGGTCGCAGCTCCCGCGCAGCTCCTCGACCTGGTCGGGGGAGATCCGTGTCGCCGCGCGCCGCGCCGCGTAGCCCTCGAGCAGCGCGCGCAGCTGGTAGAGATCGTCGAGGTCATCCGGCGAGTGGACGCGCACCATCGCGCCACGGTTTGGGATCGCAACGACCAGCCCCTCGGCCTGGAGCATGAGGAGCGCCTCGCGGACGGGTGTTCTGCTGATGCCCAGCTCGCGGGCGAGCTCCTCCTCCTTCAGCCGCTGGCCCGGATCGAGCCTGCCGTCGACGATCGCCTCGCGAATCAGCTCCGTGGCCGCGACACTCGCGTTCCGGACGAGCGCGTCGCCTTCCTGGAGGATTCCAGCCACGACGGGACAACATACAGTATGCAATCCGTGCGGCCAACGCCCGGCATGGAGCTGCGCCACGAGGAGGAAGCGACCGGTCTGGTCGCCGCGATCTTCGCCGACGTCCGCCGCCGGATGCCGTTCGTGCCGGCGCTGTTCAAGGCGCTCGCCGTCGATCCGTCTGTCTTGGAGATCGCCTGGCTCCAGGCCCGCGAGCTCTACGACGACCCGCGCACCGAGCACGTCGCGGCCGCGCTGCTGGAGGTCGCCGGCGAGGCGCGCCTCTCCTACCGTGCGCCCGAGCCCGTGAGGATGGCTGTGGCGCCGTTCGTCGGCGAACTGCCGGCCATGCTTCTCATCGTCACCTCGCTTCGGCTCGCTCTCGACCTGGAGTTGCCGCGCAGGCAGAGGCCGGCGGCACCGATTCCGCCCGCGTCGTCCTCCCCTGAGCCCGTGGTGCCGGAGTCCCGGGAGGAGCACCCCCTCTTCGGGCAGATCAGAGCCACCTACGGGACGGCGTACGTCCCGAGCATGTACCGCTCGCTGGCCGCGCTGGGCGTGCTCGAGGACCCATGGCAGGCGATCGGGCCGTTCCTGGCGAGTCCCGCCGGCGCCGAGCTGGCCGGGAAGGTAAGTGCCTCTGCCGAGGAGGCCGCCCGCAGCTTCGCCGAGTTCGCGTTCTTCGACGCTGACAGCGCGCGGCCGATCGTCGACCAGTTCAGCATCGCGCTCCCCAGAAACCTGGTCTTCGCCGTCGCTGCCGCCGGGTCGGTCTAGGCTCGAGGCGCTGCACTATCGTTTCAGGCATGGACCGCGATGCAATCGCGCGTGCGCAGCGCTCCCAGCAGGCACGCGAGGCGATCGAGTTCGAACGTGAGCGCACGACCGCTCTCCAAGCGCAGGTCGAGGAGATCGTCGCCGAGCTCGCGGGCCCCGGCGTCGACGAGGCGGCGTTCGCGAAGATGTCGCCCGAGGACGTCGAGACCGTGCGTGCCCTCCTCCAGCCCGAAAGCGCGCTGGGGCCGGACGACGATTGGCTGGCGGTGGGGGGCGAGCCGGCCGAGACGCCGGACGACGCAGTTGACGACAACGGCGACGAGGTGGAGGAGGAGATCTCGCGTCTCCAGGCGGAGATCGCGGTCAGTCGCCGCCGCCGTGAGGCGCTCGAGCGTTACATCGAGGCGCTCGGCCCGACCTCTCAACGCATCTCCGATTTTGAGGCAGCCTGGCGCGAGATCGAGACTGCTCCGCGAGGCAGCGGCACGGTCGAGCTGATCTGCCTCCGGCTCGGCGACGGTGTGCACGACTGCCCGGATCGAGTCGAGGTCGCGCCTGGACGCGGTGTCGAGGGCGACCGCTGGGCCGACGGCGAGGAGCCCGAGGTCGACGCTCAGGTCACGCTGATGAACGTCCGGGTCGCCAGGCTCATCGCCGGCGACCGGCAGCCGCTCGACGCTCCCGGCGACAACTTCCTCGTCGACCTCGACCTCGCCGAGAGCGCGTTGCCTGCCGGCACCCGGCTCCGTCTCGGTAGCGCGCTGCTCGAGGTGTCGGCGCTACCGCACACGGGCTGCAAGAAATTCAGGGAGCGCTTCGGGCTCGACGCCCTGAAGTGGGTGAACGCCAATCGGCCGCAGCGGCTGCGCGGGTTGAACTGCCGCGTGCTCGAGGCCGGCTCGGTCGCCGTCGGCGACCCGATCTCGGTCGAGCCCTATCCCCGGCTCCTCCTCCTGGAGGAACTCGATGCGGAGAAGCCATATCGACGCCGGCGCTCGCCATCGCGTCCTTCAGCTCGGCTTGTCGAAAAACGCCTTCGCGGCGTCGGAGGAGTCGAACGTGGACGACGACGACCAGCGGATCGTCGGCCGGACGGAGCACGCGTGCTGGCGTACGCCGCCGGCGCGCTGGACGTCGCGAACTCCGTCGTAGACCCGCTTCCAGGCGTCGTAGTCGGCGACTCGATGGTGGACGATCGTGACCGTGCGCATTGGGTTCCTTTCGTTCAGGTCCGGTAGACGCGGCCGGGCACTCCTGCCGAGGACATCTTCACCAGCGGGCCACTCGGATCAAGGCGCCGGGGTCGAAGCCAACCAGTGTCTGACACTGCCGAGTGTCAGACACTGCAGTTTCGGCGAGTCTCAGCGCGTCTGCGGGAACCCGAGGTCGACCTTGCTTGTCGCCGGATCGGGCCAGCGCGACGTGACCACCTTGCCGCGCGTGTAGAAGTCGATCCCTTCCGGCCCGTAGATGTGCCGGTCGCCGAACAGGCTCGCCTTCCAGCCGCCGAACGAGTAGTACGCCACCGGCACCGGGATCGGCACGTTGACCCCGACCATGCCGGCCTGCGCGTCGAACTGGAACTGGCGGGCGACGCCGCCGTCGCGCGTGAAGATCGCGGTTCCGTTCCCGTACGGGTTGTCGTTGATCAGGCCGACCGCCTCGTCGTAGGTGCCCGCGCGGACGACGGAGAGCACCGGGCCGAAGATCTCGTCGCGGTAGCAGTCCATCTCGGGCGTCACCTCGTCGATCAGCGAGACGCCGAGGAAGAAGCCGTCGCCCTCGACCTCCAGATCGCGGCCGTCCGCGACTACCGTCGCGCCCTGGGCGGCGGCAGTGTCGAGGTACCCGGCGACCTTGTCGCGGTGCTCCCGTGTGATCAGCGGGCCCATCTCGTTTCCGGGCTCGAGCCCAGGGCCGACCTTCACTTTCGGGAGCCGCTCCTGGATCGCCTCGATCAGCGAATCGGCGACATCGCCGACGGCGACCACTACCGACACGGCCATGCAGCGCTCGCCGGCGGAGCCGTAGGCGGCCGAGACCGCCGCATCCGCGGCCATGTCGATGTCGGCGTCGGGCAGGACGATCATGTGGTTCTTTGCCCCGCCGAGCGCCTGCATCCGCTTGCCGTTCTTCGTCCCCGTCTCGTAGACGTAGCGGGCGATCGGGGTGGAGCCGACGAAGCTGACTGCTGAGACGCCCGGGTGCTCGAGGATCGCGTCGACCGCGACCTTGTCGCCGTGGACGACGTTGAAGACGCCGTCCGGCAGGCCGGCCTCCTTGAGCAGCTCGCCCGTGTAGACCGACGCCGAGGGATCCTTCTCCGACGGCTTCAGCACGAAGGTGTTGCCACACGCGATCGCGGGCGCCCACATCCACATGGGCACCATCGCGGGGAAGTTGAACGGCGTGATCCCGGCGACGACGCCGAGCGGCTGGCGGATCGAGTAGACGTCGATCCCCGTCGAGGCCTGCTCCGAGTACTCGCCCTTGAGCAGCGTCGGGATCCCGCACGCAAACTCGATCACCTCGAGGCCGCGGGCGACCTCGCCAAGGGCGTCGGAGGTGACTTTGCCGTGCTCCAGGGTCAAGAAGCGGGCGATGTCGGCGCGGTGCTCGTTGACGAGCTCGCGAATGCGGAAGAAGAGCTCGGCGCGGCGCGCGAGCGAGACCGAGCGCCAGCTGTCGAAGGCCTCCTTCGCCGTCCGAACGGCGGCGTCGATCTCCTCGACGGTCGCGAAGTCGACCGCGCCGGTCTGCTCGCCGGTCGCCGGGTTCCACACGGGACCACTTCGGCCCGACGTGCCGGGGACGCTTTTTCCCCCGATCCAGTGGTGAATTGGCTTTGTCTGCGGCGGCGCGATCGTCTCGGTCATCGTTCCTCCTCGAATTGTCATCGTGAGCG
>CAVXTD010000019.1:0-39935 GCA_963764565.1 uncultured Actinomycetes bacterium | reverse complement strand
AAAAGGGGTGCGGAGCCGGCTCGGGGTCGACGTCGGCATCGCCGTGACCGGGATCGCAGGCCCCGACGGCGGCACGCCTGAGAAGCCGGTCGGGCTCGTCCACTTGCACGCCGAGACACCCGAGCGAAGTCACGGGATCGAGTTCAGCTTCCCGGCCGACCGGGCAACGATCAGGACACGGGCGACGGTCGCTGCGCTGCACCTCGTCCGGCGTCTTCTGTCACAGAGCCGCGACGAAGACGTGTGAGCTCCCCTGCTAGCGTCGGAGGCGATGCCCGGCTGCGTCTCTTTTGCGCACTCACGCTCCCCGAAGGCACCGTCGACCGGCTGGCCGAGTGGCAGTCGGGGCTCCCGCCGACCGGCCTTCGCCTGGTGCCGCGAGAGAACCTGCACATCACGCTGGCGTTTCTCGGTTCCCGGCCCGCCGGCGACGTCGATCCGGTCGGGGCCGAGCTCGAGGCGGCCGCTCGCGCGGCGGGCCCGATCGAACTACGCGCCGGGCGCTACCGCGAGACACGAAACGTCGGCATGGTCGTCTTCGACGACGAGCGCGGCGGCGCGGCGAGCTTGGCCGCCGATCTGCACCGCAGGCTCCGCCGGCTCGGCGTCTACGAGCCCGAGCGGCGGCCGTGGTTGCCGCACGTCACCGTCGCGCGCTTCCGGGAGCGCCCGCGGCTCAGGCCGGACATTCCCGACCTCGGCGCGGTCAGTCCGTCCGACGCCGCTGTCTACCATTCCGTACTGCGACCGAGCGGGGCTCGGTACGTCGTTGTCCACGCGTATGCGTTAGGAGGGTGATCGGGTTGGATCGCGAGCAAGCATTGGAAGCGGCGCTCGGACAGATCGAGCGGGCGCATGGCAAGGGCGCGGTCATGCGCATGAGCGACCGGCCACAGGTTTCGGTGGGCGCCGTCTCCACCGGCTCGCTCGCGCTCGACCTCGCACTCGGCATCGGCGGCCTGCCGCGCGGGCGCATCGTCGAGATCTACGGCCCGGAGTCCTCCGGCAAGACGACGCTCGTCTACCACGTGATCGCCGAGGCGCAGCGCCGGGGCGGGATCTGTGCCTTCATCGACGCGGAGCACGCGATGGATCCGCAGTACGCGCGCAGGATCGGCGTGAACATCGACGACCTGCTGGTCTCCCAGCCCGATACCGGCGAGCAGGCGCTCGAGATCACCGAGCTGCTCATCCGCAGCGGCGCGCTCGACGTCGTCGCGATCGACTCGGTCGCCGCCCTCACTCCGAAGGCGGAGCTCGAGGGCGAAATGGGCGACAGCCACGTCGGCCTTCAGGCGCGGATGATGAGCCAGGCGATGCGCAAGCTCGCCGGCACGCTCAACCGCACGGACACGATCTGCATCTTCACGAACCAGCTGCGCGAGAAGATCGGCGTCATGTTTGGCTCCCCTGAAACAACACCCGGCGGCCGTGCGCTCAAGTTCTACGCCTCGGTTCGCCTGGACATTCGACGGATCGAGACGCTGAAGGAGGGCGTCGAGGCGATCGGCAACCGCGTCCGGGTCAAGGTGGCGAAGAACAAGGTCGCACCGCCGTTCAAGCTGGCCGAGTTCGACATCATCTACGGCTCCGGAATCTCGTGGGAAGGCACGGTCCTCGACACCGGGGTCGAGCGGAAGATCGTCCAGAAGTCGGGTTCCTACTTCAGCTTCGACGACGAGCGCCTCGGCCAGGGCCGTCAAAATGCGGCCGCGTTCCTGCGCGAGCATCCCGACGTGACGCAGGGAATCCTCTCGCGGATCCAGACGGAGCTCGGCGCCGACCAGGTCGTCTCCGCGAGGCTGCTGCCCATCGCCGAGGCCGACGACCAGCAGGTCGCCGCGCAGAAGAAGGCCGCGGCTGCTGCCGGAGTCGAGGCGATCTCCGGAAAGACATCAGTCGAAGACGAGGTCGCGATCAAGGCGTAGGCGTGGGGGAGGGCGACGAGGGCAGCCGCGCGCTCGACCGGGCGGTGCGGGCGCTTGCCCGCCGCGACCATTCGATCGAATCGCTACGCACCAAGCTCGAACGCGCCGGTATCTCAGAGCGTCACCGGGAGAATGCGGTCGAAAGGCTCGTCAGGGCGGGCTACCTCGACGACGGCCGGTTCGCCCGCGACCGCGCAGCGCAGCTGGCGGAGCGCGGATACGGGGACCTGTGGATCAGGGCCGACCTCGAGGCGCAGGGAGTCGAAGGCGAGGCGGCCGAGGCTGCTCTGGCCGCGTTGGAGCCCGAGGCCGAGCGGGCCGCGCATGGGGCCGAGCGCCTCGGCGGTGGGGTGAAGGCGGTCCGCACGCTCGCTCGGCGCGGGTTCTCCGACGACTCGCTCGAGAGCCTCGTTTCAGGAGTCGTTGCGGAGGAGCCCCCCTCGGGAGTAGGATAGAAAAGCACCATTTGACGTTTTGCCTGCATACGACGTTTTCCGAATCGACTGAACCCGACATGTCGCTCGACATCACGATCATGGTCACGCACGCGACGGCTCTCCGGAGGCACACGACCTAGCCACGTCTGTGCGGCCAGGCGGGCCGCTGTCGTCGCTGCATCGATTCGCGGGATGCGTCCGTGCCGGCTTGGCGGCGGATGGAGCCTTGCGGCACGCGCCGCAGGCCAACCGACCGAGGAGCGGCATTGGCGATCGTTATCGGCACGTTGATCGGCCTCCTCGCCGGCGGCGCGCTCGCGGTGGCCGCGCTCGCCCTCACGGGCGGGTCCCGGCTCGCCGCCGCTCGGAGAGCGCGCCAGGTCATGATCGAGGAGGCGCGGCGCGAGGCCGATGCGCTCCGCCGGGAGACTCAGCTCGCCGCGAAGGAGGAGTCCGCCCGCCTCCGCGAGGACCTCGATCGCGATGTCAAGGCTCGCCTGGCGGATGGGGTGCGCGCACAGGAGCGGATCGCGGCGAGAGACGCCGAGCTCGAGCGCCGGCTGGCCGAGTTCGAGCGCCGTGAGCAGGGCGTCGCCGACCGCGAGACGCACGCGCGTCAACTCCAGGACGAGCTGAAGGCGGCGAAGGAGAGGGAGTTGACCGAGCTCGAGCGGATCTCGGGGCTGACGGTCAACGAAGCCAAGGCGGAGGTGCTTGCGCGCTCCGAAGAGCTCGTCCGGCACGAGCTCGCCCGCCGTGTCCGCCAGCTGGAGGAGGAGGCGCAGACCGAGGCGCGGCGCCGCGCCCGGAATCTCGTCGCCGACGCGCTCCAACGCGTTGCCGCGAGCCACGCGGCCGAGACGACGGTCTCGCTCGTCGAGCTGCCCTCCGACGATATGAAGGGGCGGATCATCGGCCGCGAGGGTCGCAACATCCGCGCGCTCGAGCACCTGACGGGCGTGGACATCATCATCGACGATACGCCCGGCGCGGTCGTTCTCTCGTCCTTCGACGGTATCCGCCGCGAGATCGCGAAGATGACGCTCGCCAAGCTGATCGAGGACGGGCGGATTCATCCCGCCCGGATCGAGGAGATGTACTACCAGTCGAAGGCGGAGCTGGAGGAGCACGTCCAGCAGGCCGGCGAGCAGGCCGTCTTCGAGGCGAACTGCGGCGACTTTCACGAGGAGATCGTCAAGATTCTCGGCCGACTCCGGTACCGCACGAGCTACGGGCAGAACGTGCTCAAGCACACGCTCGAGGTCGTCCACCTGGCCGGGATCATGGCCAGCGAGCTGGACGCGAGCGTGAAGACGGCCAAGCGTGCCGCGCTCCTGCACGACCTCGGCAAGGCGCTCACCCACGAGGTGGAGGGCTCGCACGCGGTGATCTCGACCCAGTACGCGCGGCGCTACGGAGAGACGCAAGGCGTCGTCCACGCGATCGAGGCGCACCACTACGAGGTGCAGCCCCAGACGGTCGAGGCGGTGCTGCTGATCGCGGCGGATGCGATCTCCGCGTCGAGGCCGGGCGCCCGTGGCGAGAGCCTGGAGAGCTACATCAAGCGTCTCGAGTCGCTCGAGGAGCTGGCGTCGCAGAAGAAGGGCGTGGAGAAGGTGTACGCGCTCCAGGCCGGGCGTGAGATCCGCGTGATCGTCAAGCCGGAGGAGATCGACGACGACGCTGCCGTGCTGCTCTCACACGAGATCGCACGCGAGATCGAGGAGCACCTCGAGTACCCCGGCCAGATCAAGGTGACCGTGATCCGCGAGTCCCGCGCGATCGAATTTGCGAAATAGGTGGACGGAGACGCCGGCGGCCCCTGGACTCTCCGGCGCGATCCGGCCCCGCTCTAGCTTGGCCCGGCGGGTGCGTCCGTGGCGCGGGGCGTCCTTGGCACCCGGATCCTTGATCGCCTCGACGGCCTCTTTGGCTTTGTCGCCGAGGCTGCCTTCGCCCGTTGCGATGTCTTTCAGCTCGACCGCGTCTTCCTTCAGGCCCTGCGATGCCGCCGCGCTCGTCGATGACCTTCTCCGTGCGTTTCTTCAGCTTGTCGAAGATGCTCATGCTCGCGTCTCCCCTTCGTGGTCGGAATAATCGAACGTCGAGTCAGAGTACTCCCCTTTTCGGGGCAGCGTCGGCCCGGCCCGTACAATCGGTCGGTGCGCCGCTACTTCGTCACAACGTTCGGCTGCCAGATGAACGCGCACGATTCCGAGCGGATCAAGGGCATGCTCGAGTCTGCCGGGCCTCGGCGAGGCGGTCTCCCGCGAGGAGGCGGACGTGGTCGTCTTCAACACCTGCACGATCCGCGAGAAGCCCGACCAGAAGCTCGCCGCGCACCTGGCGCAGGCGAAGGCGCTGAAGGAGCGTGATCCTGAACGCGTGATTGCTGTCGGCGGCTGCTACGCCGAGGCCCAGCGCGAGCGCATCTTCGAGCTGTACCCGTTCGTGGACGTCGCATTCGGGCCGGGCTCGATCCCGCACCTCGTCGACTGGCTCGGCGCCGGCGGGCAAGCGCCGCGCGGGCGCTTCGCCGAGTGGACGCAGTTCGCCGGCGACCTCCCGGCACGGCGCGAGCGGCCCTTCCAGGCCTGGGTGCAGGTGTCGATGGGCTGCAACTCCAAGTGCGCGTACTGCATCGTTCCGGCCGTCCGCGGCCGCGAGCAGTCGCGCAGGCCCGGTGACATCCTCGCCGAAGTGTCACGCGCTCGCCGCCGACGGCGTGCGCGAGATCACGCTGCTCGGCCAGAACGTCAACTCGTACGGACGCGATCTGGTGCCGGAGATCCGCACCGGGTTCGCCGAGCTGCTGCGGGCGTGCGACGCGGTGGAGGGTGTCGAGCGAATCCGGTTCACCAGCCCGCACCCGAAGGACTTCCGCCCCGACGTGATCGCGGCGATGGCAGAGTGCGCCGCGGTCTGCGAGCACGCGCACCTGCCGCTCCAGTCCGGCTCCACCCGCGTCCTGAAAGCGATGCGGCGCACGTATTCGCGCGAGCGGTATCTGAAGCTCGTCGCCGTGCTCCGTGCCGCGATCCCCGACCTTGCACTGACCACCGACCTGATCGTCGGCTTTCCCGGCGAGACCGAGGACGACTTCCGCCAGACCCTCGACCTCGTCGAGGGAATCGGCTTCGACGGCGCGTTTACGTTCGTCTTCTCTCCGCGGAACGGCACGGAGGCGGCGTCGATGGCCGATCAGATTCCCGAGCCGGTCAAGCGAGACCGCATCGAGCGGCTGATCGCGGCGGTGCAGGCCGCGGCGGCGGCGAGGAACGCCGAACGTGTCGGTCGGGTCGAAGAGGTGCTGGTCGAGGGGCCGAGCCGGAGCGACCCGGCTTTTCTTCGGGGCCGCACGCGGCGGAACACGACGGTCAACTTCACCGGTGGTGCGGTTCCGGGTGAGTTGGTGCCGGTGGAGATCAGCGCCGCGACGTCGACCACGCTGCGCGGCGAGCAAGTCGTCTTCGCCGCCGCCTAATGACAGCCGTGATCGGAGTCTTTGGTCCGACCGCGTCGGGCAAGAGCGCCGTCGCCGAGGTGCTTGCCGAGCGGATTCCGGTGGAGATTGTCGCCGCGGACTCCGCACAGCTGTACCGCGGGCTGCCCATCCTGACGAACCAGTCTCCGGCCAGCGCTGGTCGGCGTCTGGGACCTCGATAAAGAGGCGTCGGTCGTCGACTACCAGCTGCTCGCTCACCAGGCGATCGACGCCGCAGTCGCCGCCGGACGGACACCGGTCGTCGTCGGTGGGACCGGCCTCTACTTTCGCGCGGCGCTCGCCGATCTGGACATACCCCCGGCGCCGGCGCCGGGCGCGCGCGAGCGTTGGGCACGGTTCTACGACCAAGAGGGGGCGGAGGCTGCACACCGGCTGCTGGCGGAGCGTGACGCAAAGTCGGCATCGGCGGTGCACGCAAACGACCGGCGGCGCGTCGTGCGTGCGCTCGAGCTCGCGGAGGCCGGGCACTCTCTGCGCGGCGAGCGGCTCTGGGCTGACGAAACCAGGCACGAGACCCTGATCGTCGGCCTCGACGTCCCCGCCTCCCAGCTCGATCGGCGGATCGAGGAACGGGCGCATGCGATGTTCGTTGCGGGAGTGACGTCCGAGGTTCGGCGGGCGCTCGAGCGGCCGCTCTCGGGCACGGCGAGGAAGATCATCGGGCTGCGCGAGATCGCCGAGCTGGCACCCGACGAAGCCGAGGTCGCGATCGCCGCTCGCACGCGGCGCTTGGCTGCATACCAGCGGAAATGGATGCGGAGAATCCCCGGTCTCGTTACCGTGCGGGCCGACCGATCCCCCGAAGAGGTGGCGGATGACATTCTCGCGCTGGCAAGCGGCGGGCAACGAATACCTGCTGGTCGAGCGGGCTGAGCTCGGGGAGCCGTTGACGCCCGAGCGAGTCCGGGCCGAGGTCGGAGAGTCGGATGGGATCCTCGAGGTGCTGAGCGCCGAGGGGGCCCGCGCGGAGATCGTGATCTGGAACCCCGACGGCTCGGTCGCGGAGATGTCGGGGAACGGGACGCGGATCGCCGCGAAGTGGCTCGCCGAGCGCTCCGGCGGCGAGGAGGTGCGGATCGTGGTCGGCCCCCGCGAGGTCACCGCTCGCATGCTGCCCGGCGGCGAGGTCGAGCAGGAGCTCGGCGAGGTCGAGGTCGTCGCCCGCGAGCGCATCGCGGGCCTCGACGTCATCTGCGTGTCGGTCGGGAACCCGCATGCGGTCGTGATCGGCGATCCGGACGACCTTCCCCTGATCGGGCCGCTGCTGGAGACGCATCCGCGCTTTCCCGAGCGGACGAACGTTCAGGTCGCCCGCGTCGACGCGCCCGGCCTCGTGACGGCGCGCGTCTGGGAACGCGGTGTGGGGGAGACCCGCTCGTCGGGCACGAGCGCAATCGCGGTCGCGGCGGCAACGCACGCCGACGGCGAGGTCGTCGTGTCGTTCCCGGGCGGCGACCTACGCGTGCGTCTCGACCACGGCCGGGCATGGCTGACGGGCCCGGCCGAGCGCGTCGAATAGTCCCCGAAACGGCACAGTCGGGTTGCAGTCGCTCGCGCTAACCTGGAAATCCCGGCCCGAAATGCAGCGTCCGCCGCCTTGCCCGATAGGTGGCGTAGCGATGGAGCGTGGCAGGCGAGCACTGCTGATCGCGGCGGTCGCCGCACTCGGCGCTGCGGCCACGGCGGTCGCCGGGGGATCGGCGCTGCCCGTGTCGCTGACGCTCCAGGGCTCGGCGTCGCCCGACCTGGGACAGGCGGTGACGCTGACGGCGAAGTCGAAGCTGCCGCGGGGCGACCATCTCCTGATCCAGGGCGTGCGGCTGGACAAGACCAAGATCAAGGTGAAGGAGTGCCCGCGGTCGCCTTGCGTCGGCCGCTGGAAGGACACCGAAGGGGACCTGATCACCTTTCGGGCCTTCGCGGTCAAGCGGGCCGGCAAGAAGGTGTCAACTCTCGGACGGTCGAAGACGATCAGAGTCACCTGGGCCGAACCGGCCATAGCTGCCAGCACCTCCAGCACCTCAGCACCTCCAGCACTCACACCTCCGCCGCCGCCCCCTGCGGCCGTTCCCGGCCACTACGACGGGCGCACCTCGCAGAACGAGATCTTCGCATTCGACGTGTCTGCCGACGGGAGGGGGATCACCGGGCTCCGGACCGGCCAGATCAACGAGTCGTGCGAGCCGCCGGACTACTACCTGAGCGGCGGGAATCTGAGCGATTGGTCCGGGCCCGTCGCCCTCGACGGCACATTCACGATGTCCTTCAGCGGAAACGAGCATGGTCGGTGACCAGCCGGCGATGGAGACGTCGACATCAGCGGCACCGTCGCCGGCGGGACGGCCTCCGGGTCGATCAAGGTCGGGACGAGCTGGACGGAGAAGGGTACGAACTACGTCTGCTCGTCCGGAGACCAGACCTGGACGGCGACAAAGACGGCGTAGTCAGCCCCCCTCGATCCCGTACTCGCGCAGCGCGTCGTTCAGGCTGACCTTCAGGTCGGTTGCCTCGCTTCGCCGCCCGATGATCAGCGCGCAGGCCAGCTGGTATGTCCCGGCCGGAAACTCCTTCGGACGCGTTCCGGGGACGACGAC
This sequence comes from uncultured Actinomycetes bacterium, assembly GCA_963764565.1. GTDB lineage: Bacteria > Actinomycetota > Thermoleophilia > Gaiellales > Gaiellaceae > DATBLE01. The sequence goes on along the minus strand of CAVXTD010000019.1, from coordinate 31,471 downwards.
CGACCGGGGAGGCACGTAGCCGCGGTGCTCGACGGGCTCGGCGCCCGTGACGTCGATGATCGGGACGCTGGCCGTGAGCGAGACGTTCGGGCCGAGCACCGCACCCTCGCCGATGCGGACGCCCTCGGTGAGGATGCAGCGCGAGCCGATGAAGGCGCCGTCCTCGACGATCACCGGCCTCGCGTTGACCGGCTCGAGCACGCCGCCGATCCCGACTCCGCCGGCGAGATGGACGTCGGCGCCGATCTGGGCGCACGAGCCGACGGTCGCCCACGTGTCGATCATCGTCCGCGGGCCGACCCAGGCGCCGATGTTGACGTAGCTCGGCATCATCACGACCCCCTCCGACAGGAACGAGCCGTAGCGCGCCACCGCCGGCGGCACGACCCGGACGCCGAGCGAGGCGTAGTCGTGCTTGAGCGGGATCTTGTCGTGGTACTCGAACGGTCCCAGCTCGACCGGCTCCATCTTCCGCGTCCGGAAGTAGTCGAGGATCGCCGCCTTCGCCTCCTCGTTGACCACCCACTCGTCGCCCGAGCGCTCGGCGACGCGGATCTCCCCGCGGTCGAGGGCGGCGATCGTCTGCTCCGTGTTCACAGAATCTCCTCGAGGATCGCTGCAGCGCGCTCGCACTCGGCCAGCGTCGGCACGAGAGCGATCCGGACGTACCCCTCGCCGGCCTCGCCGAGATACGAGCCGGGCGCGACGACGACGCCGTGGCGGAGTAGCCGCTCGGCGCACGCCTCCGACGACTCGCCGCCCGGAACCTCGACCCAGAGGTACATCGTCGCCTCGCTCGCGGCGACCCGCCAGCCCTTCCGGGCGAGGACGTCGAGGAGCACCTCGCGCTTCCGCCGGTACGCGTCGCGCGTGCGCTCGACGTGCTCCTCGTCTCCCCAGGCGACGACGGAGGCGCGCTGGACGAACTCCTGCGGCGCCGCCCCCGTGGACGGCCGGTAGGTTCGCAGCGCGGCGATCACAGGCGGCGGGGCGGCGATGAACCCGGACCGGTACCCGGTCATCGAGGAGCGCTTGGAGAGCGTCTGGAAGACGACGACGTTTTCCCGGTCGTCGACCTGCAGCGCGGAGCAGGGCGGCTCGGTGAACCAGAGCTCGCTGTACGCCTCGTCCGAGCAGAGCAGAAAGTCGTGCTCGCGGGCAAGCCCGGCCAGCCGCTCGAAGAACGCCGGCGTCGCCACCGCGCCGGTCGGGTTGTTCGGGTAGTTGACCCAGAAGAGCGCGATCCGGTCCCAGTCCTCGACCGCGTCCAGGTCGGGGAGGAAGCCGTTCTGCTCGAGCAGCGGCAGCGCCTGAACCCGGGCGCCGGCGAACGCGGCGCCGCGGCCGGGAACGGGGTAGCCGGGCTCGGTGACGACGACCGTGTCCTTCGGCCCGGCCGGGTCGACGGCCATCTGGGCGAAGCTGAAGATCGCCTCCTTGCTCCCGTAGGTCGGGATCACCTCGGCGTCGGGATCGAGCTCGACGCCGAACCGGCGCGCGCACCAGCCGGCGATCGCCGCGCGCAGCTCGGGCAGACCCTCCGCCTTCGGGTAGCCCATCCGCTCCTCGAGCGCGTCCACGAGCGCCTGCCGGATCGCCGGGTCGGTCGGCTCGCGGGGATCGCCCTGGCCGAAGTCGAGGATCTCGATCCCGGCCGCGGCGGCCTCGCGCTTTGCCCGCTCGATCCGCACGAACGGGTACGTGCCCTGGGCGGCGAGAACGGGGGAGACCTGCACGACCGACAACGTTAGTTCGTCGCGAACCGTCGAAGGGCCTCGAAGCATCGCTCCAGCTCGACGATCGCCACGCGCTCGTCGCGGCGATGCGCGTAGCGGGTCGCGCCGGGGCCGAAGTTGATCGCGTCGAGGCCCTGCTCGGCGAACTCGGCCACGGGCGTCCACGCCTGCTTGGGCTCGACGGCGAGGCCGCCGGCCTGCTGGAGCCGGCGAACGAGCGGCGAGTCGGTCGCGACGCGCGCGGGGGGAGAGTTGGACGTGACCTCGACTTCGGCGCCGACCAGCTCGCGCAGGCGCTCCTCGGCCTCCTCGCGCGTACGGCTCGGCGCGTAGCGGTAGTTGAGATGCACCTCGACGCGGTCCGGGATCACGTTGTCGGCGATTCCCCCTGCGATCCGCGTCGCGCTCAGGACCTCGACGAAGGTCAGCCCGCCGACCTCGACCTCGAGCGGCGCGCAGGCGACGATCGGCGCGAGACCTTCGACGGCGAGGTCGATCGCGTTCACGCCCTGCCACGGCCGGGCCGAGTGCGCGCTCTCGCCGCGGAAGACGAGGGTCGCGTTCAGGTTCCCGAGGCAGCCGGCGTGGATCGCGTTGTCGGTCGGCTCGAGCATCACCACCAGGTCCGACTCGAGCACGAGGGGCGCCTCGGCGAACACCCGCGGCAGGGCGCTCTCCTCGGCCGAGAGCTCCTCGCGCACGAAGAAGAGGAACGCGAGGTCGCAGGCGAGCGGAGGGCCGTCCTCGGCGGCCCACCTCGCCAGCTCGATCATCACCGCGCAGCCGCCCTTCATGTCGCTTGCGCCGAGCCCGACCACCCAGCCGTCCTCGATCCGGCCGGGCAGATTGTCCTGAGCCGGGACGGTGTCGAGATGGCCTGCGAGCAGGACGAGCGGCCGCTCGGTGCGCTCTGTGACGTAGAGGAGCGCCTCGTCCGTGCCGTACGCGGGCGAGAGCGGCACGACGTCTCGAACGTACGCCAGCGCCTCGCCTCGTCACGGCTCTCGGACGGGATGTTCACGAGCTCGAGCGTTCGCTGGGCGAGCATTGCGGAAGTCTCGCACCAGGAAACGGACTCGGTGCCAGACTGAAGTCAGGCACCGAGGCGTCATACTCTGAGCGTGACCCAGCGCCAGCCCGATCCCGCCCCCGGGGCGGATCCGGAGCGGGGGTTCGTCGTTGCCGTGCTGCCGCGGGGCAAAGACCCCGTCGAGGAGCTCTCGGAGATCCGCGAGCTCGCACGCACCGCCGGCGCCGAGCCCGTCGGAGAGCTCGTGCAGATCCGTGCGCGCCCGGATGTTCGCACCTACGTCGGCAAGGGGAAGCTCGAGGAGCTGAAACGCGCCTTCGCCGAGTCGGGCGCCGATTCCCTGCTCGTCGACGACGAGCTCGACCCACCCCAGCAGCGGCGGCTCGAGAACCTCCTTCAGGCGCGCGTCGTCGACCGGACGCAGCTGATCCTCGACATCTTCGCCCAGCACGCGCGCAGCGCCGAGGGGAAGCTCCAGGTCGAGCTGGCGCAACTCGAGTACAACCTGCCGCGCATGCGGGGCATGTGGCAGCACCTCGAGCGGCTCGGCGGCGGCGTTGGCACGCGCGGCCCCGGCGAGTCGCAGCTGGAGACCGACCGGCGGATCGCACGCCGGCGCGTCTCGCAGCTGAAGGCCCGCCTCGAGCAGCTCGAGAAGCAGCGTCAGACCCGCCGGAAGGCGCGGAGGCGGTCGGAGACGCCGACGATCGCGCTGGCCGGCTATACGAACGTCGGCAAGTCGACGCTGCTGAACGCGCTCACCGGCGCCGCCGCCTCCGTCGACGACCGCCTGTTCGAGACACTCGACCCGACGACGCGCTGGTTCGAGCACGACGGCCGGCGCTATCTCGTCACCGACACGGTTGGTTTCATCCGCAGGCTGCCGCACCAGCTGGTCGAGGGCTTCGCGGCGACGCTGGAGGAGACCCTCGTCGCCGATCTCGTGCTCCACGTGGCCGACGCGTCCGCCGCCGAGGGCACGCTCGTGGAGCAGCTGGCCGCGGTCGATGCCGTGCTCGACGAGATCGGCGCCTCCGGCTTGCCGATCGAGCTCGTCCTCAACAAGGTCGATGCGCTGGACGCGCTCGGGCGGAGGCGTCTGGAGAATCGCTTCCCCGACTCGCTGCTCGTGTCCGCACGGACCGGCGAGGGACTGGACGAGCTGCGGGCGAGGATCGCCGAGCGTTTCGCCGATCGTTTCGAGCTGGTCGAGTTGCTCGTGCCCTATTCGGAGGGAGGAAAGCTCGCAGAGCTCTACGCGCTCGGCCCTCCGATCGAGTCGCGCACCGACCGCGAGGACGGCGTGCTGATCCGCGCCCGGCTCCCGAGTCGCGACATCCGCCGCTTCGCGCGGTTCCTCGTTTCGGAACGACCTGGACGGAGAGCGACCCCCGCGGCGTGATCGAGATTCCGGTCACCCGCCTGCGCGACGACGCCGTCGTGCCGACCCGGGCCTACCCCGGTGATGCGGGGCTCGACCTGGCAGCATGCGAGCGGCACGAGCTCGGCCCCGGCGAGCGCGCGCTCGTCGGCACCGGCATCGCGGTTGCGATTCCGGACGGGCACGCCGGCCTCGTCACGCCGCGCTCGGGGCTCGCGGTCGAGCACGGCGTCACGATCGTGAACACGCCCGGGCTGGTCGACTCCGGCTACCGCGGAGAGCTGCGGGTCATCCTCCACAACACCGACCTGCGAGAGGCGTTCGTCGTCGAGCCGGGGATGCGCATCGCCCAGCTCGTCGTCGTAGCAGTGCCCGATGTCGAGCTCCGGGAGGTGGCTGCGCTGCCGGGGAGCGCCCGAGGCTCTGGCGGATTCGGCTCCTCGGGGCACTCGTGAGCTCGTCGCGATGAGGGCCGAGCCGCGGATCCGCGTCTCCGCGCTGCTGCACTGGCAGGAGCGCATTCTGCTCTGCCGGCACGAGAAGCCCGGTAAGGAGTACTGGCTTCTGCCCGGTGGCGGCGTCAACTCGGGCGAGACGCTCGTCGATGCGCTGCGGCGCGAGCTGTCGGAGGAGCTCGGGATCGACGATGTGATCCCGTTCGAGGGCCCGATCGCGATCGTCGACTCGATCGCGCCGCCACGGAGCCTTGCGGCCAAGCACGTGGTGCACATCATCTTCTCGGGCGACCTGGGAGACCGGTCGCTCGAGAAGGTCACCTCCGCCGATGCGGCGGTACGCGGACACCGGCTGTTCGCACTCGGTGAGCTCGACGAGATCGTGCTCCACCCGCCGATTCAGCGGCTTCTCGCTCGATGGCAGCCGGGCGATCCCACCGTGTACCTCGGGCCTCTGTGGGCGCCGTAGACGCGGCGGCAGCCCGTGCTCGGATGCTCGACCTCGTCGAGCGGCGCGGAACCAGCCCCCTGTCGTTCCTGCTGCGCTACGACGCCGCGTGGCAAGCGCACTTCGTCGGCGACGGCGCCGTCTGCTACCTGGAGGCGCCAAAGGCAGCCGTGGCGTGGTCGGACCCGCTCTGCGCCGAGGAGGCCCTGTCCGAGACGGTTGCGTCCTTCGACCAGGCGATGCGCGCCGAGCGCCGTGGTGTGTGCCTCGTCGCGGTCACAGAGGCAACCGCGCGTGCGGCGATGGCCGTGGGCTTCTCTGCGCTGAAGGTGGGCGAGGAGCCTTGGTTCGACCTCGCAGCGTGGCGCCGACCCCGCGGCGATCGGGGAAAGAAGCTCCGGTGGCTGATAAACCACGCCCGGAGGGCTGGGGTGGAGGTGGCAGAGTACGGGCCCGAGTACGTCAGGGACGGGGAGGTCGAGGTGGACGTAGCGTCGGTCGTCGAACGCTGGCGCAACGCGCTCGGCCGGCCCGAGTCGAACTCGTTCATGCGTACTGTCCCGCTTGCGCTCCCTCACCTGAAGCGCCTGTTCGTCGCCCGCCGCGGCGGCGTTGCGGAAGCCGTCCTTGCCTGCGCGTTCCTGCCCGCGAGCGGCGCCTGGTACTTCGAGGACCTTGTGCGTGCGCCGGACGCCGTGAACGGAGCGACCGAGGCGCTGGTCGTCGAAGCCCTCGAGCGTCTGCGGGCTGACGGCGTCCCGGCCGCGGCATTCGCGCTCGCGCCGATGCGAAACATCCGGGGGCAGCTCGATCCTCGGGCGAAATGGCTCGGCTGGGTGCTCTCCGCGGCGATTCACGGTCTCGACCGGCGCTACGGCTTCCGTGCGATCGCCCGCTACGAGGCGCGGTTCGCGCCGAGTTCGTGGAGGTCGCGGTACATCGCGTTCAGGCCGGCTTTGCCTCGCCCCGCGGTGATCCGTGCGGCGGTTCGGTCGCTCGCCTGATCTGTGGTCAACGTCCGCCGCCGCGTGAACGGGCGCGCGCCGCGGCGACGGAATGAGCTTTCGCCTCGAGCTCGTCGTCGAGAGGTGCGAGCTCCGGGGGTTCGCCGCCGGTGGCATGAGCGAGAGCCTGGGCCAGGAGCCAGTCGGCCAGCCATGGATTGCGCGGCAGCAGCGGACCGTGCAGGTACGTGCCGATCGCCCGGCTCAGGCGGCATCCCTCGTAGCCGCTCGCGCCGTCGTTGCCGAAGCCGGCGAGAACGCGGCCGAGCGGCTCCGCGCCGTCGTCGAGGACTGTGCGGCCCGCGTGGTTCTCGAATCCGGCGAGCGTCCGCGGGGCGCCCGGCTCGAGCTCGCATTCGAGGAGGACGTTGCCGATCATCCGGCGCTCACCCGCGACAGTGTGGAGGGGAAGCACCCCCGCGCCGGGAAGCTCGGCGCCGTAGCGGTCGCGGTAGAAGCGGCCGAGGAGCTGGTATCCGCCGCAAACGGCGAGGACGGCGGCGCCGCCGGCGACCGCCTCCGCCAGCGCCGGCCCCTTCGCGGCCAGATCCGGCGCGATCAGCGCCTGCTCGCGGTCCTGACCGCCGCCGATGTAGAGCAGGTCGTGATCGCCGGGACGCGGCCGCTGTCCGATTCCGATCGAATCGACTGTCAGTTCGAGGCCCCGCCAGGCCGCGCGGCGCTCGAGCACGGCGATGTTGCCCCGATCGGCATAGATGTTCAGGTAGTCCGGGTACAGATGGCCGACGCGGATCCTCACGCAGCGGATTCCCAGTACTGGCCGACATGCCCGCGTCGCGCGACGATCTTGCGAAGTGCGAGCATCGCCGTGTAGGTCGGCAGGACTGCCAGGTCCGCGTCCGGAGGAGTGAGGGCGAGGCCGCGGTCGAGCGCCTCCTCGAGATCGGGCACGACGTCGATCGACGACTCGGGGACGCCGGCGTACTTGCAGCGCAGGGCGAGCTCGGCGGCCCGCCCGCCCGCAGCGACGATGTGCGTCAACCGCTCGAGCAGCGGCTCGAAGTCGACGTCCCAGATCCAGGAGACGTCGCGCCCGTCGGCGATCGCGTCGTTGAGCGCGATCACGGCCAGCGTGGGGGGGCCGCCTGCTACGAGCGTCCGCACGATCTCGTTGGCGCCGGCGGGATTCTTGATCAGCAGCAGGAGCAGTCGCCGGTCGCCGATCGCGATCCGCTCGAACCGGCCGAACGCGGGCCGGGCTCCGGCCAGGCCCGCGACGATGTCGTCCAGGCTCGCGCCGAGAGCTCGGGCCAGCGCCGCCGCCGCGAGTGCGTTGTAAACGTTGTAGAGGCCGGGAAGGCCGATCCGGACGCGTCGGGCGCCTTCGGGAGTGACGAGGTCGAACGAGGCTGCGTCGAGCCCTTCGAGCTCGACCGCCCGCGCGGCAACCACGAGGGGAGGCCGGCGATGGCCGCACGCCGGACAGCGGTAGTCGCCGAGATGTCCGACGTACGCTGCGGCGTAGTCGTACGGGGTGCCGCAGCGCAGGCAGTACTTCGAGTCGGCGGCGTGCTGGAGCGACGGCCGCGCTTGGGCCGGGTCGTCGAGGCCGAACGTCACGCTTCCGGGCCGCTCGGATGCGAGATCGCCGAGCTGCGGGTCGTCCGCGTTGACGACGAGCGTCGAGTCGATCGGCAGCTCATCGACCGCCGCCCGCCAGCGCTCGGCGATCTGCTCGAGCTCGCCGTAGCGGTCGAGCTGATCCCGAAAGAGATTGCCGAGGCACACGGCACGCGGGCGGATGCGCCGCGCGACGTCGGGGAAGGCCCCCTCGTCGACCTCGAACAGGCCGAGCTCGGCTCCGCGCGCGTCGAGCAGGGTGGAGGCGACTCCCGACACGAGGTTCGCGCCCGAGCTGTTGTGCGCGAGCCGGGCGGTGGGCGAGAGGATTCCGGCGACGAGCGAGGCCGTTGTCGTCTTGCCGTTCGTCGCCGAGACGATCGCCGTTCCGAGCGGCAGGCGGTCGGCAAGAGCCGCAACCGCCCGCGGGTCGATCGTCGCCAGCAGCTTCCCCGGAAGTGTCGTTCCGCCACCCCTGCCGGCCAGGCGGGAGAGACGGCCGGCCGCCCTCGCCGCTGCGAGCTCGAGTGCGAGGCGCATCGCGGCCAGTGTAGTCGGCTGCTCCCCGGCTCCCTCGAACGAGGGATTCCGCCAGGGGTTGTACCCCTTTGGGGGGACGATCACCCCCGACCTCCCGAATAGCTTCCGCCTAGTTGCTCGAGACGAAATTGACTCTGGGAGAGGAAAGAGCGAGTGCCGGAAACTGTTCATAGTGCCCTCTGGGGGAAGAAGGATCGCGGCGCCCGGCCTCGTGCCGTGGCTGTGGCGCTTGCCGCGGTGGTCGCCCTCGGAGCACCCGCTGTTGCGCGCGCCGCGGGCGGCGGGGGCGGTAAGGGCGATGTTCCGGCATGGCTTCTCGGCCAGGCGAAGGCAAGTCCAAGCGCGACGTTCGACGTCATCGTCCAGGCCAATGACGGAACGAACCCGGTGGACGCGACCGTGGGCGCGGTCGCGAGCGGCTCGCGGAAGGTCTACGACAACGCGGTCAGTCGCGCAAACGACACCCGGAAGAAGGCGAGCGATCTGGTCAACCAGGCAGCCCAGGCCGCCGGCGAGGCCACAAAGGCCCAGCAGAAGGCCAACTGACGCAGCCGCCAAAGCTGCCCGAACGGGCAAGCCGGGAGATCAGGACTCGGCCGCAACGGCCCAGGGCGACGCCGACAAGGCACGTGCCGACGCCAAGGCCGCACAGGCTGCTGCGGACGGCGCCCAGGGCGAGATCGCGGTCGCCCAGGTCGGCGTCGTGGCCGCCGAGGCACAAGCACGTCACCGCGGCCGATCGGGCACGGCACGAGATCACCCGCCAGTTCCGGGTCATCCCGGCCGTTAGCGCGAGGCTGACGGGTGCCGACATCGTCGGGCTTCAGGACAGCGGCGACGACCTCTCGATCGCGCCGGACACGCAGGTGCGGCTGACCGCGTCGAACTCGCAGAACTGGGTCAACGCGGTCGGTGCCCGCTGGTACTGGGCCAGCAGTGCGCGCCGGCGAGCGTCGCGCAGCCAGCCGACGATCGCGATCGTCGACTCCGGCGATCGATCCCGACCCGCTGGGATAACTTCGGCCGCCGCCTCATCAAGCAGGTCGATTTCACGTCCGGGACCGGCCCGAACTCGCGCGGTGACGGCCGGGGTCATGGCACGATGGTCGCGTCGCTCGCAGTCGGCAGTGCGGAGAGGCATACGGGAATGAACCCGGACGCGCGGCTGGTGTCGCTCGACGTGATCGACGACACGGGGACGGGCCGGACGTCGGACGTGATCGCGGCGATCGACTGGATCCTCCAGAATCGAAACGCCTACAACATCCGCGTCGCCAACTTCTCGCTCCAGTCCGCGACGGAGTCCTCGTTCATGTTCGACCCGCTCTCGATCGCAGTCGAGCGCCTCTGGCTGAACGGCGTCGTCGTCGTCGCGGCAGCAGGGAACTACGCGAGCGCAGGCGCGGCCAGTGGTGTCCTCCACGCGCCGGCCAGCGATCCGTTGGTGATCACCGTCGGCGCTCTGGACACCAACTCCAGCAGTGCCGTCAAGGACGACGTCGCTGCTCCCTGGTCAGCGTGGGGCTACACGCGGGACGGATTCCTCAAGCCGGAGATCTCGGCGCCGGGGCGGTACATGATCGGAGCCGTGCCGTTCAGATCGACCCTTGCGGGCGAGGGTGGCCTTGATCCGTTCCTGGTCAGGCTGGGCTACCTCGAGCTCTCGGGCACCTCGTTTGCCGCGCCGATCGTCTCCGGGGCAGCCGCCACCCTGCTCGGGCTGCACCCCGATTGGACGCCCGACCAAGTCAAGGGCGCGCTGATGGAGTCCGCGAGCCCGCTTCCCTCGGCACTCGTGGGCTCGGCCGGGGTCGGCGAGGTCAACCTGAGGGACGCGACCTCCGTTGACGATCCACCGAACCCCAACGCGGCGCTCGATGCGTTCATCGTCAACACGGGCACCGGCCGGGCCATCGACACCGCGGCTTGGACGAATGCGGCCCAGACGAATGCGTCCTGGTCGAGCGCTTCGTGGACCTCCGCCGCGTGGACGAGCGCCTCGTGGACCTCCGCCGCGTGGACGAGCGCCTCGTGGACCTCCGCCGCATGGACGTCGGCGTCCTGGACCTCAGCGTCGTGGACGAGCGCCTCCTGGACGTCGGCAACGACGACCGCGCAGCTCACCGACAACGCAGCACTCGACGGGCCAGGCAGCGGATAGATGAGCACCGTCCCCGGTGAGCTGCGGCTGGGCGAGGCGGCGACACCGCGACGGTCGCCGCTCCCGCGCCCTGCGCTGATCTACTTCGCACTCGTCGCCTCTGCGACGTTCGCCACCGCGGCGCCGCTGATTCCGCGGATCCACGTCGGTACGAGCAACTGGTCGACGTTCCTCGTCCTCTCCGCGTGTGCGGCCACGGCACAGCTGTTCGTCGTTCGCACGACTCGCGATCAGTCGTACCACACCTCGACGGTCTTCCTGATCGCCGGTGCACTGCTGCTTCCGCCGGAGCTCGTCGTGCTGATGGGGGTCGTCCAGCACGTCCCGGAGTGGCTCAAGCATCGGTACGCCTGGTACATCCAGACGTTCAACATCTGCAACTACACGCTCGACGGGCTCGCCGCCTGGGGCGTGGCGCGACTCGTGATCGGGCACGCCCCGAACTGGGTGAGCGGCGGCCCACGCGCGGCCGTGGCCGGACTCTTCGCGGCGGTCGCGTTCGTCGCCCTCAACCACGTCCTGATGGCCGGAATGCTCTTTCTCGCCCGAGGGCACCGGCCGGCGGAGACGGGGCTCTTCTCGCCGGCGATGCTCTCGACGGAGTTCGTTCTTGCCGCGCTCGGCGTCGGGCTGGCCGCGATCTGGCAGGTCAACCTCGCGCTGATCCCATTCGCGCTCGCTCCCCTCTTCCTCATCCACCGCTCGCTTCACGTGCCGCAATTGGAGGAGCAGGCTCGCATCGACGCGAAGACCGGCCTTTTCAACCCCCGCCACTTTGCAGGTGTCCTCAGCGAGGAACTGGCGCGTGCGCACCGCTTCGAACGGCCGGCGTCGCTGATCATGGCCGACCTCGACCTGCTGCGCGAGGTCAACAACACGCACGGGCACCTTGTCGGCGACGAGGTGCTGGCGGGGGTGGCCGCGGTCTTTCGCGAGGAGCTCCGCCACTACGACGTCCCGGCTCGCTTCGGCGGCGAGGAGTTCGCCATCCTCCTGCCTGAGACCGATCACGAGCAGGCGCTCGAGATCGCCGAGCGGATCCGCCGGTCGGTTGCGGCTCAGAGCTTCGAGGCCCAAACCGCGACGGAGCCGGTCCACGTCACGCTTTCGCTCGGCGTGGCCACCTACCCGAGGGACGGGCGCGATTCGACCGAGCTCATCCATCACGCCGACCTTGCCGTGTATCGGGCGAAGATCCAGGGGCGGAACCGCGTGCTCAGCGCCGGGACCGACCTGACGCTCGTGCGCGCGGATCGCGTGCCCCGTCTCGTCTCACTTCCAGCGGAAGCGCCGGCGCCGCGAGTCGCGGAACGCCGGCAGAGGCAGGAACCCGTCGCCGCCGATCGGCGGCACCGCGCACCCCCTGCCGTGCACGGGCCCAGACTCCTCACCCTCTCGTACCGGATGTCGGCGCTTGTCGCCGGCGTCGGCGCGCTGGGGATTGCCGGCGGAGTAACCGGTGCAATGTTCGGCCGATCGACCGACATCCTCGGGATGCTGGTCGCAACGGCGCTGGTGGGGGCGGGACAGACCCTCGCGCTCGAATTCGAAGACGGCTCGATCTCGGTGGCTGTGGTCGGCGCTATCGCCGGAGCCGCGTTGTTCGACTTCCGGACAGCGTTGGCGATCGCAGTTGTCACCGCGCTCGTCGACTGGAGCGCTCGCCGGACACCCTGGCACAGGGTGCTGTTCAACGTCGGCACTCTCTCGCTGGCTGGGCTCGCCGCAGCGGGCGTTTTCGAGGTCGAGCGAGCAGTGGGCCTCGGGACATCCTTCCTCGCCCTGGCGGCGCTCCCTGCAGCCCTCGTCTACTACGTCGTCAACATAGCCCTGCTCAGCATCGCGCTCGGCTTCGAGGGCCACCAGTCCCCGCTGCGTGTCTGGCGGGACCGCTTCGCGTGGCTCCTGCTGCACTACGGCGCGTTCGGGTTCGTGGCGGGCGTGCTCGCGCTCGCCTACGGTGCCGTCGGGCTTCTCGCGCTCGGCGTCGCCGTCCTGCCGCTGCTTCTGATCCGGAAGACCCAGGCGGCGTACCTCAATCACGCCGAGCGCTGCTCCAAGCAGCTCCGCGAGGCGGCGGAGACGATCCACACACAGAACGTCTCCCTGCAGCAGGCGAACCGGCTTCTACGCGAGCGTTCGACCGCGGCGATGGAGAGCCTCTCGGCGACCGTGGATGCCCGTGATGCCTACACGGCGAACCATTCCAAGCGCGTGCAGGATCTGACCCTGAGGATCGGCCGCGAGCTCGATCTCTCCCAGAGCGAGCTGGACGTCCTCGGCTATGCCTCCCTCTTTCACGACATCGGCAAGCTCGGGATCCCCGACTCGATCCTGATGAAGCCCGCGCACCTCGACACCGAGGAGTGGCGGCTGATGCGCCGGCACGCCGATGAGGGCGCGCGCATCATCGACCGGCTCGGATTCCTCTCCGACGCCGTTCCCGCGATCCGGCATCACCACGAACGCTTCGACGGCTCGGGCTATCCGGACGGCTTGCGCGGGGAGGAGATCCCGCTCGGCGCCCGGATCATCCATGTTGCGGACGCCCTCGACTCGATGCTGACCTCAAGGATCTACCGCCAGGCACTGACCGAGGAGGAGGCTCTCGACGAGCTCCGGCACGGCGCCGGCACACAATTCTGTCCACGTTGTGTCCGGGCGCTGGAGTCCGTGGTGGGTGCAGCTGCGCCAGGTGATGTGGGCATGTTGCTCGAAGTTTCCTGATTCAACTCGTACGTCGTCTACCTGCAAAGTGTCCAAGACGCTCTGATGCGGTTTGTTGACCGACTTTGCAGGTGGGTCAGGATGCTCTATTGTATTTGCACGCATGCCGCGCCGGCGCCCCTACCGCGCGATTACCAGCATCGACCCGGCAGAGCTTGCCGCCTTCCAGGCTGAGATCCGGCGCCGCTACTCGGACGAGGAGATCCTGGAACAGCTACGCGCGTGCGCCGAGCGGCTCGGGCGCTCGCCGACGATGAAGGAGTTCGGCGAGGACCCGGAGACCAGGGTGCACCCGCAAACGGTGATCGATCATTTCGGTAGCTGGAACAAGGCCAAGCGGTCGGCCGGGCTCGTACCGCGCCGCTTCGCCACTCGCGAGGAGCTGCTCGGGTTGCTCGAGGAGCTGGGGAGGAGGATCGGCCGGGTTCCGACTGCGAAGGATGTGGATGCGAACCGGGCATGGATGCCCTCGAAGTCCCTGTACTGGCACACGTTCGGATCGCTCACGAACGCGCTCAGGGAGGCGGGCTTCGACGTGCCGGTGGGGGAGGAGCGCCTGGAACGGGCGATCGCGCAGGGCGCGAAGCTCGCGATCCGGTTGGGCCGCCTGCCGAAGTTCACGGAGTGGGCCGAAGCACGGCGCAGCGACCCGTCGCTCCTGACCGAGTGGCAGGTCTACCGGATGTTCGACGCGCGCCGGGGCGCCTGGTCGACGTTCCAGTACCTCGTGCGGCAGCGCCTCCGCGAGGACGGCGTCGCGGTCGGGCGCGACGGAACGATCGCGCCGGCGTGACGAGGAGGGTCTAAGGCGGCCGCGAGCGCGGCGAGGCGCTCGAGGCAGACAGCGCCCTCGCCGGGGGCGCGGACGGCGGGCAGCGGGTCGGCTTCGTACGTCGGGTCCGGGAGGAAGCGTTCCACACGTGCGGCGCGCGGGCCGGCGAGCGCGACGAGCGTGCCCTCGGCCAGCTCGCGCTTTCGGAGCCTCAGCCCGGTGTACTGCTCGGCGATCTCGAGCGCCCGCTCCGTGGAGGCGAAGAAAAGCTCGCGCCGGGTGGTGCCGACCCAGAGCGGCCTGCCGACGCCGCGGGCAAGGTACAGAAGCTTGGCATGCCGCTCGTCGAGCCACGCGGCGGCCATCGATCCGCGGAAATCTTCGAAGTCGCGCGCGCGGCTGCCGGTCGCCTCGGCGATCGCGAAGATCACCTCGGAGTCGACGGTCATGTCGCGCTCGGCCCGCTCGAAGCCGTGGCGGGCCATCAACTCGTCGTCGTTGAGGATCGTGCCGTTGTGGACTCCGACGACCGAGCCGTGGCGCACGGGGTGGTTGTTCGCGGAGATCCGCGGGTGGCCCTTCGTGTAGTCGCGGACGTGGAGCAGAACCTGTCGCGCGTCGGCGGGTATCGCGATCCGGTCGAGCACCCCGCTGGCGCCGGAGCGTTGCTTGTGAACGGACACCGGACCTCCCGGCGCGCGGTGGGCGTACCCGACGGCGTCGGCGCCCCGCTCGGCGATCCCGGCCAGAAGTGCCTGGGCGGCCCGCGTCCGGTCGATTCCGCTCGACCTGCTGAGGCTGTATCCCGCAATACCGCACATACAAACGATCGTAGCCCGCGACCGGGACGACCCCGGTGACGGACTCGGACACTACGACGCTCAGATCGGCTCGAAGTTGAGCGTCCGCCTCCCTCGAACGAGGGGTGACCGCTCGCGCGGGTTACTGCCGATACCTCGTTCGTGATGGAGGAGCACTCGACGCACGACCCTGCGCACGACGAAGACCAGCCGAAGCTCGAGCTGGTGCCCGCGCTCGACGAGCCGGACGCAGAGGCGGAGCCCGACGCTCTCGACAAGCCGGCGCCGACGCAGGATCCGCTGAAGCTCTACGTCCGGCAGATCGGCGACGGCCGCCTCCTGACCGCGGCCGAGGAACGCGCCCTCGCCCAGCGCAAGGACGAGGGCGACGAGGAGGCGAAGAAGCGCCTGATCGAGGGCAACCTCCGTCTGGTGATGTCGATCACCCGTCACTACACGAAGGCCGGCGTCCCGCTGCTGGACCTGATCCAGGAGGGGAACCTCGGCCTGATTCGCGCCGTCGAGAAGTTCGATTGGCGGATGGGGTACAAGCTCTCGACCTACGCGACCTGGTGGATCAGGCAGGCGGTCACCCGCGCACTCGCCGACCAGGGCCGGACGATCAGGTTGCCCGTTCACGTCGCCGAGCAGGTGCGCCGCGTCATGCGCGCCCGCCGCATCCTCTCGCAGAAGCTGAACCGCGAGCCGGTTCTGAGGGAGATCGCCAAGGAGAGCGGGTTCCCCGAGAGCAAGGTGCGCGACCTGCTGGAGTTGATCGAGGATCCGATCAGCCTGGAGGCTCCCGTCGGCGACGGCGAGAGCGTCTACAGCGACTTGATCCAAGACGACAACGCCGATCTCCCGGAGGAGACGACCGCAGAGGCGATGCGCTCGCGCGAGCTGGCCAACGCCCTCTCGAGTCTCAACCCCCGCATGCGGCTCGTGATCGCGCGGCGCTTCGGGCTGGACGGCCAGGCCCCGCAGACGCTCGAGCAGGTCGGGGTCGAGCTTGGCATCACCCGTGAGCGCGTCCGCCAGCTCGAGTCGCGTGCGCTTCGCGAGCTGCGCAGCCAGGCTCCCGAGCTCTACCTGTATCTGCGCACCGGGTAAGTCCCGCGGGCGCGCTACCGCAGCAGACGGAAGCTCGATCTCAATCCGGAGGTCGACCGGGCTGTGGCCCCCAATCGGTCAGTACGAGACCGACTCCATCTCGCGCAGGTTTGCCAACCTTCTCAGCGCGTCGACTTCGATCTGCCGCACCCGCTCGCGGGTGAGGCCGAGTTGCCGGCCGATCTCCTCCAGCGTCTTCGGCTCGTGACCGGCAAGCCCGTAGCGGAGCACGAGTACCTCGCGCTCGCGCTCTCCCAGGGTTCGGAGCGCAGCGGCAAGCGCTTCGCTGCGGAGGGAGAGCTCGACCTCCTCCTCCGGTAGCAGGCCGTCGCCGGCGACGAAGTCCCCGAGAACCGCGTCATCCTGGTCTCCGACCGGCTGATCGAGGCTCGCCGCCGCCCGCGCCGCCGCCTTCACGTCGCGTGCCTGCTGGAGCGGCAGGCTCGCCTCTTCGGCGATCTCCTCGAGCGACGGCTCGCGCCCGAGCTGTGTCCACAGGTGGCGCTCGGCCCGATTCATCTTCTGGAGCCGCTCGACGATATGAACGGGCATGCGGATCGTCCGCGCCTTGTCGGCGAGGGCGCGCGCCACCGCCTGGCGGATCCACCAGGTCGCGTAGGTCGAGAACTTGAAGCCCCGACGCCAGTCGAACTTCTCGACGGCGCGGATCAGACCGAGCGTGCCCTCCTGGATCAGGTCGAGGAACGGCAGGCCCTGGTTGCGGTAGTTCTTCGCGATCGAGACGACGAGCCGCAGGTTCGACTGGATCATCTGCTGCTTGGCCAGGTCGTCGCCCCGCTCGATCCTCTTCGCCAGCTCGACCTCCTGCGCGGCGGTGAGCAGGGAATGGCGGCCGGTCTCACGCAGGAAGAGCTGGAGTGCGTCCGTCGTCGACTCGAGCGAAGACGCCGGCGGAAGCGGGGGAGGGGTCGGGCTCTCGCGCTCGTCGCCGACCTCCACCACTTCGATCCCGCGCTCCTCGAGCACGCGGTAGACCGCTTCGAGCTCGAGCGGATCGAGTGCGTGTGGATCCAGCACTTCGGCGAGGTCGGACGATCGGATCGCGCCCGTCAGCTCGCCGACCTCGATCAGCTGCCGAAGCTCTTCCGTCTGGACGACGGTCTCGATCGCGGCAAGTGGCGCTTCCATCGGTTCGGGGAGCCGGGTGCGGGGCCGGCCCAGACCATCGATTCAAACAGGTCGCGCGATGAAAGTCGAGTGCGGCGCCAGCGCACGAGAGTCGGTGTTATGTCAAGTCGGCAGGTGGATAGCCGGAACCGCCTTCAGGTTGGCTCTTGAGTCCGTTTTCGAGCGGGCCGCAAATTGCGGTCAATTCGTTCGTCCCCCCTCTTGAAGCCGAAGCGCGTGCCGTCTAGATTCCCCGTTGCGCCGAGCACGGAGCGCAAGTAGGTCGAAGCCGAATCGGGCGGCAGTACGCGCAAGCGGAAGGTCAGTCGATTCGGCGGACGAAAGCGTCACCGGCTCGGCGAATTTTTTTGGTCCGAGACGGAGTCGAGGCCGGCCGAGACCCGGTGGCGGCGCACTCGTTTGCCTGCGATAGGATCGAAAACCGTGCACCTCCGGCCCCCCAGCATCGACCACGGCGTGATCTCGTTCGTCTGGGCGTTCGTGCTCGGGATCCTGCTGTGGGCGTTCATGCTCGCCGTCGGCGTCTCCCAGGCGACATCGGTGATCCTGGCGGCGCTCGCGGCCGGCGGGATCTTCATCTATGTGCGTCTCTACGGCGAGGACGGTCCTCGCCACCGCTCCAGCCGCTGAGGTCGCGTCAGCGCCGCGACCAGTCGCCGGGAGGCCTCGAAACCGAGCTCGGCGCTCAGCCTCGCGGCGGCCGAGGGTCGCGAGCAAACGTCGCAGTGCACCAGCAAGAGCTCGGTGCCCCGGCGATGTGACGATCTAGCCGCGAACGCGCTCATATCAAATCGTGATCGTCCGCGCGGCGGGCCTTCCGCATCCCTGAGCCGAGGGGGGCGGTTATGCGGGCGGCTGCTCGATCCCCTGCGCCTCTGCCGGCGCGACTTCGGCTGTGCGCTGGGGCTCCGCTTCCGCCATCGTTGTCGCTTCGTCGGCCGGCTCACGGTCGCTGAGACGGAGATCCGGTGGCGGCAGTGGACCGGCGGTGTCGAAGGTGAACCCGAAGACGAGACCGAGTCCGAAGGCGAGCACGCCGAGGTAGGTGCGCAGGTCGTCGACGAACCCGTCGATCGCGAGGCTGCCCGACCACGAGGTGATGTGCCGCTGGAACCAGTTCGCCTCGGGCTGGCCGGCGAGCAGCACCCAGCCGGTCGTGACGAGCACCGGCAGGAAGCCGATCATGAAGACACGACCGGAGATCCTGGGCCACCCCCATTTCGTCCATCCCCCGAAGAGCTGCGACAGGGCCATCGAGAGCCCGGCGCCCGCCAGGATCCCGTGGACGGCCCAGTAGCCTCCGGTCGTCCCCTGCCCGATCTGGGTCGAGATCCAGATCAGCAGTCCGGCG
Organism: uncultured Actinomycetes bacterium; assembly: GCA_963764565.1. GTDB lineage: Bacteria > Actinomycetota > Thermoleophilia > Gaiellales > Gaiellaceae > DATBLE01. The sequence goes on along the minus strand of CAVXTD010000019.1, from coordinate 13,226 downwards.
GCGCCCGCGCCGACCAGGGTGAAGATGCCGCGTACGGTTCCCGCCATCGCCTGAGAATAGCCCGCCGGCCGCGGGCGAAGCCGCTACAGGTGGAGGCGGCGAGCGTCGAAGCTCACCGAGTACAGCTCGGCCCGGAAGTCTTCGATCGTCTGGAGCGCGTCGTGGGCGAAGACGTGCTCGACGACCCCGATCACGTCGTCGTTGTGGAACGGGACGTCGATGTGCCCAGGCGAGACGAGATTGAGCGACACGCGCTCGCAGGCGGGACAGCGGACGGCTAGCCCGAGACGCTTCTCCCGGCCACCGGGCACGAGTAGGAAGAATGACGAAGGAGAAACAGGCCGCGGTCGCTCCTCCGGATAGCAGTAGAAGCTCCACGGCCAGTCGCCCGATTGGATCCGCCGGGCGGCGAGGTCGCTGAGCTCGATCTCGACGGGCTCGAGCCTCGCGGTCATCAGATTGAGGAAGCTGCCCGCATCGAGGCCCAGCGGCGCCCAGTCGAGCTCGTCGTGGGACACGAGGCCCGGATGCTCCTCCCCGCAGGTGCATTCGAAGCTGACCTTGTATACGACGGGATGTGACGCACCGGCAAGGCGCTCGAGCCGTCTGAACGACGACAGCCGCACCGAGGTCTCTCCCCGCGAGGGGCAGGAGAATGTGTACCGGGTGGTCAGCACGTCGTACATGGGCTCCGTCTTACCTGATCGGTAAGACGGACGTTAGAGATAAGGGTTGCGTTCTAGCGCGCGGCGTAGCCGCGCGCTAGTACGTGATCAGCGAGTGGACGTCGTAGCCGACGAGCCGTTCGCGCCCGTTCAGGAACGCCAGCTCGATGATGAACGGCAGGCCGACGACCACGCCGCCGAGCTGCTCGACGAGCTCGACCGTCGCCTTTGCGGTCCCCCCCGTCGCCAGCACGTCGTCGTGGATCAGCACCCGCTGGCCCTTGACGATCGCGTCGGCGTGGACCTCCAGCGAGTCGAAGCCGTATTCGAGCGCGTACTTCGCCGCGACGGTGCGCCACGGAAGCTTCCCGGGCTTACGGGCGGCGACGAAGCCGCAGCCGAGCCGGCACGCGAGCGCCCCGCCCGTGATGTAGCCGCGTGCCTCGGCACCGACGACGAGATCGGGCTTCCGGGGCTCGGCCCAGACGGCGACCTGTTCGACCGCCTCGTGTAGAGCTGCCGGGTCGGCCAGGAGCGGCATGATGTCTTTGAAGACGATCCCCGGCTTCGGGAAGTCGGGGACATCGCGGATCTTGGCTGCCAGGTCGAGGGTCATGGGCTGATGCGGTAGCGCAGTGCGTGCCAGAAGAGTAGATGGCTCAGCTCCTGCGCGAGCTCTGCGAGCCCGTGGATGTCCTCCAGCGCGCCCTGTCTCGCCTCCGGGTTGCGCGAACGCAGCTTGGGCACGACCGCCTCGAGCAGATCGGCCTGATTGCTCGCCGCTGTTGCGAACTTGCGCAGGTGCCGAACGTCCACACCCGCCGCGGTCAACCGCGCGCACACGGCCGCAGTGTCGGCGTCGGCCTCCCTGTAGGGCGGCTCGAGCAGGCCGTAGTCGGTGAACTCCCGCGCCTGCTGCCGTGTGATGCCGGCACGTTCGCAGAGCTCCTCGACCCCGATCTCCTGCTCCGGAGCGGACAGCTCGAGGCGTCGGCGCCGGCGGTCGTTGGCCGACGGCGTGGCCAGCTCCTGGCGGATGACGCGCAGAGGCAGGAACTCGTCGCGCTGGAGCCGCAGGATCGTCTCGAGCCGCTCGACATCCTCCTCGCTGAACAGGCGGTACCCGCCACGGGTGCGCTTCGGTGCCAGCAGCCCCTGGTCCTCGAGGTAGCGAATCTTCGAGATCGAGATGTCGGGGAACTCCTCCTGGAGGCGCCGGCAGACCGATCCGATCGTGTGCAGGCGCACGTTTTGGGGGGTGGTCGCCGTCATCGCTCCAGAAAGATCAGCCTGTACTTGCCGATCTGAACCTCGTCGCCCGACTCGAGCTCGCCTTTCTCGATGCGCAGACGGTTGAGGAACGTCCCGTTGAGGCTGCCGAGGTCCTCGAGCAGGAACCCGCTCTTTGCCCCGCGTGATGCTCGCATGACTCCGCGAGACGGTGACGTCGTCGAGGAAGATGTCGCACTCGGGAGTGCGACCGATCGTCGTCCGGTCCCGCTCGATCGGAAACTGCTCACCGGTGCGACCGCCCCCCGAGCGAACGACCAGCGCAGGGCCTTCGACGCCGAGATCTTCGAGCCCGACTCCCCCCTCCTCCTGGACCTCCTCCGCAGACAGGGACAGCGTCGGGATTGTCCGGGTCGCCCTCTGTGACGAGCAGGGCGCCGCAGCGCGAGCAGTAATGGGCGGCCTCCATGTTCTGGAAGCCGCACTCGGGGCAGTAGACGTGAGTCACTACTCCTCGGCAGCCGGGGTCGCCTTCCCCGCGAGGATCTCGCTCAGCCGGTCGAGGTCAACCTGGCCCAGCTCGCTCTGGTCGGTGTTCTGAAGTCTCGCGACGAGCTCGGCGCGGAGGATGTCGAGCTTCCCGTGCAGAAGCCTGCGACGGTACGAGATCTCGTCCTCCTCGGCCTCGAGCTCCTTGATCAGCTCCTTCAGCTCGGCGTCCGAGAGCTCAGCTAGGTCCGGCAGCGCTTCCATCCACATCCCTTTCTGTCGACACGGGCCCCGCTACCCATTGAAGCAGGCACCGGGCAAAGGTTCAACCTCAACTTGAGATTGGCGCCCCGACCGCAGTTTCCTGCATCCGCATGGCCTCGTCGACGAGGCCATGCAGCTCCGCCTCGAGCTCGGACGACGACTCGCTCGGTCGCGCCTTCGGCGTACACGTGGATCAGCGGCTCATCGGGATCCGGCAGCACTTCCACCCAGCCGCGGTCGTCGAGCACCTTGATCCCGTCGGTGAAGTCCAGCTCCCTTCCTTTCAGGCGCTCGGTCAGGACGCGCATGACGAGCCCCTTCAGCGCCCAGGGACAGGCGAGCTGGCGATGGACGACGTTCGTCCTGGGCAGGTCGCCGACGAGCTCTGACAGCGGGCGGTCGGCCGGAGCGAGCAGCTCGAGGAGCTTGCACAGGCTGGCGACCGCGTCGTAGGCGGGCAGGAAGTCCGGGAAGACGTAGACGCCGCCGATCGCCGCCGCGAAGAGGACGTCGTTCTCCGCGGCGGTCTTCGTCAGCTCGGCCGGCGCGGCCGGGGTGCGCACGACCTCGAGGCCCGATGTGGCCGCCAGCTCCTCGACCCGGCTCGTGACGGTGATCGGGAACGCAACCTTGCCGGCCCGGCCGCTCTCGGCGAGCAGGCGCAGGAAGAGAAGCATCGTCTGCTCGTCGTCGATCTCGCGACCCGTTTCGTCCAGCAGAAACAGGCGGTCGCCTGCCCGGTCGAAGACGGCGCCGAGGTCGGCCCCGATCGCGCCGACGAGCCGTTTCGCCTCGCCCATCGACTCGCGGAGCGAAGCCGTGGTCGCGGCCGCGTCGGTGGTGAAGCCGTGCGCCGAGATCGCCTCGACGCCGAGCGGGCCGAGAACGAGGGGCAGCACGAACGACGAGGCGGAGTAGCCGTAGTCGACGACCACACGGAAGCCGCGTGCGCCGATCGCATCCACGTCGAGGGTCGTGAGCAGATCCTGGGTGTAGCTCTCGCGGACGCGCGCGGGGTAGGTGACGTTGCCGATGTCGCCGAAGGGGACGCGCCGGAGCTCCTGGCGGCTGAAGTGCTTCTCGACCTCCTTCTCGGTCCGGGTGGTCATCTGGATACCCGGCTGCTCGAAGAAGCGGATCTGGATCACCTCCGGGTCTGTCTGGCTGACGCCGACGTGGTAGCCGGCCTCGTAGCCGTGCGTCTTCATCAAGTGCCGGCTGACCGCGGACGGAAGGACCCGGAGATCGGCCACGTCGACGCCGGCGCCGTTCAAGCCGGTGATCATTGCGCGCTTGATCGTCCGGCAGGCGCGCGGCGACTCCCGGCTGGCGACGACCCGCGCTCCGCGCTTGAGAGCGGTCCCGAACGCCGCTGCGAGCCGCACGGCCGTCTCCGGCGTCAGGTCGACGTTGATCAGCCCGGAGACGCCGTCCTTGCCGAAGAGCGCGGCGGTCGCACGGGACTCCCAGATCACGCTCTCGTGGATGTGCGCGCCGGACTCGACCTCCTTGTACGGGTAGATGCGAACGCCTGGAAGCACGACGCTCTGAGCGCCGAGCACGACCTCGTCGCCGATCGCCGCGCCCTCCTGGATGCGGACGTGCGAGCGGACGTCGCACCTGCGGCCGAGCACCGCGCCCTCGACCAGCGCGCTGCGTCCGAGATGCGTGTTCGCGTCGATCACCGATCGAACCGTGCGTGCGCGCTCGCGCAGGGTGACGCTGGCCGAGAGCACCGAGTACGGACCGATCGAGGCCTGCGGCGAGATGCGGCAGTAGTTGCCGATGAACGCCGGCCCTTCGACGTCCTCGAGGTCGTCGATCTCGACGCCCTCGCCGATCCAGATGTTCCCGCGCAGCCGCATGCCCGGCACGTGAAGCGCGACGTGGCCGTCGAGTGCGTCGAAGTTCGCCTGCCGGTACTGGTCGAGGTTGCCGATGTCCTGCCAGTAGCCCTCGCAGACCATCCCGTACAGGGGTCGCCCCATCTCCAGAAGGTGGGGGAAGAGCTCCTTCGAGAAGTCGTAGGGCCGGTCGGTGGGCACATGCGTCAGCACCTCGGGCTCGAGCACGTAGATGCCGGTGTTGATCGTGTCCGAGAAGACCTGGCCCCAGGAGGGCTTCTCGAGGAAGCGTTCGATGCGGCCGTCCTCGTCGGTGACCACGATCCCGAACTCGAGCGGGTTCTCGACCGACTTCAACCCGATCGTCACCGCCGCCCCGCGTTCGCGGTGAAACTCGACGAGCTTGCCGAGGTCGATGTCGCAGAGCGCATCGCCCGAGATCACCAGGACCGTGTCCGTCGAGCTTCCCGGAGGCGAGCCGGACCGACCCTGCGGTGCCGAGCGGGGATTCCTCCACCGAGTATTCGATGTTCAGGCCGAGCGACTCGCCGTCGCCGAAGTAGCTGCGGATCGCCTGCGGCAGGAATGCGACCGTGACGATCACGTCGTCGAAGCCGTGCTTGGAGAGCAGCTCGAGGATGTGCTCCATGCACGGCTTGCCGACGATCGGAACCATCGGCTTGGGCTGGTTCGAGGTCAGCGGCCGCAGCCGCGTTCCCTCGCCCCCCGCCATCACGACCGCTTTCAAGCCGTTCTCCGGGGATGCGATCTCCCGCCAGGCCGAGGCGACGTACAGGAGCCCGGCCGCCACCGCCATCGCCAAGCCGATCCAGAAGACCCACAGGGGCCAGCTCGTGCCGTCGTGGGTGACGAGCACGAAGCCGACGGCCGCGTACAGCACCCACGTCGCCGCCTTGCCGAGGGAGCTGACCGAGAACTCGTACCCGCGAGGGAGCACGACCCGCGCGCCGACGACGAGCAGCGTGTCGCGGGCGACGATCACCGCGAGCGCAGGCCACGGCAGCCGGTCGGCGATGAAGAGCATGATCACCGCCGCGTCGATCATCAGCCGGTCGGCGAGCGGATCGGCGAACTTGCCGAACTCGGACTCGACGCGCCACCGGCGGGCGAGCCAGCCGTCGACCTGATCGGTGATCCCCGCGACACCGAAGACGATTCCGGCCGCCCAGTCGTGGCCCCCGTCGGCACGGGCAAGGAGCGCGACGAACACGGGAACCAGACCGAACCGCGCAATCGTCAGCGCGTTCGGGAGCCGGGCGAGCACGGGAGCGGGCGATGAGGCAGCGGACACGTCTCGTCAAGGATAGTCCCCGTTGCGTCGCCCTTCCGGACGGCGGGTCGTCCGGACAGCGACAATCGTCGGCGTGGCTGCTCTGCACACCCTTCCCGGCTTCGTCAATGCGCACTCGCACGCGTTCCAGCGCCGGCTGCGCGGTCGCGGCGGCGGAGGCGACTTCTGGGCCTGGCGAGAGGCGATGCTGCTCGAGGCGGATCGGCCAGACACCCGAGACCGTCCGTGCCGAGTACGCCGAGCACGTACCGCGAGATGCGCGCCGCCGGTTACACGGCGGTCGGCGAGTTCCACTACCTCGGCTACGAGGAGGCGCTCGCGGCGCTCGACGCGGGCGGCGAGGCCGGAATCGAGATCGTCCTGCTCCTGGTCGCGTATGCGCGCGGCGGGCTGCCGCGGTTTCGCCAGGACTCCGTCGGCGAGTACCTCGACCAGGTGGAGAGGCTACGAGACCGGGGAGCGCGGGTCGGCGTCGCCCCCCACTCCGTGCGTGCCTGCCCGGCTGACTGGCTCGAGGAGGTCGGCCGCTACGCCGCCGCCGAAGGACTGCCCGCTGCACGTCCATGCCGACGAGCAGCCGCGCGAGATCGAGGAGTGCCTGGCCGAGCACGGGGCGCGCCCGATCGAGGTCCTCGCCCGCACCGGCTGCCTGGGGCCGCAGACGACCGTCGTGCACGCGACCCACGCGAGCGATGCCGAGCTCGACCTGCTCGCCGACGCCGGCGCCCGGGTCTGCATCTGCCCCACCACCGAGGCCAACCTCGGCGACGGCTACGCGCCCGTCGCCGCGCTCTCCGACCGCGGCCTCGCGATCTGCATCGGCTCCGACTCGAACATCCGGATCGACCCCCTTGAGGAGCTTCGAGAGCTCGAGGGGATCGCGCGCCGTTCGTCCGGACGCCGGAACGTCGTCCCCGTCGACGCGCTCCTACGCTTCGGCACGGACGTGGGCGCGGCAGCGCTCGGCCTGGAGTCGTGGCCGCTCGCGGCCGTGAACCTGGAGCATCCGTCGCTGGACGGCGTCGACGCTCGGCGATGTTCTCGACGCGCTCGTCTTCGGGTGCGCCGCCGACGTCTTCGTCTAGCGCTGGGTCGCCACGGTTGCCGGTTCGCGCGCCCGAGTAGGCGCTCGAATGCGCTCGAATGCGCTCGCCCAGTACGCCGTCCTGCCGAGGTATGCGCCCTCGGCCGCCCGTCCGCTGAGGCCGTACGCACCGTCATAGCTCTCGAACGGGCGCACTGGCCGCGTTGCGTGTGACTCGGCGGCGCGCCGGCTCGATCTGGGTGCCCTCCTGCCACTCGTTGTAACTCGTGATCGTCACCGCATCGGCGCCGGCGCGAATCGCGCCCTTCCACATCGAGTCGTAGGTCGCCCCGTCGCGGCGTGGCTTCACCCGCAGGTCGCCGGTCGCCTCTGACGCGTCGTATCCCGGCCCGACGGACGGCAGACAAAGAAGCCCGACGTGGTGTGCCTGACTACAGATCCTCAGGAAGGCCGCCCCGCCCCAGAGGAGGATGTCGTAGGTGTACAGGCCGTCGAAACGGGCGGCCGCAGCACGTCCGGCCAATGCGGTCTCGCCGAAGAGCTCGACACCGGTGAGGCGGTCGCGCAGCGACGCCCAGTCGGCCTCCGGAATCTCGAACGGCCGGTAGACGAAGAAGCGCGTGATCCCAAGCGTGAACAGGTGGTTGACGTCCGCCTCGACGGTCTCGATCGTGCGGCCGGGATAGGGCTCGAGATGGATCGCGACGGCGAGGCCGGCGGCGTGTGCATCCTTGATCACGAGCGGCAGCCGCAGGTCCTCGGGCGATCCCCAGCCCCACCAGGAAACCACCACCTCGCGGACACCCGCAGCGGCGATCTCACGCATCTGCGCGGTAACCACGCGGTCGCTCGAGCTCGAATAGAGGCCCCGGGCCGGATAGTAGTTCGAGGCGATGTCGAGGCTCTCGCCGGCCGGTGTCATCCAGTGCGTCCAGCCGCCGTCAAAAGCCGGGTTTCCATACCACGGGTAGTAGAAGATCGAGACCGGCGGAGGTGGTGTCGCAGCGGCGGGCGCGGCGGCGAGCAGTGCCATCACCACCGCGATCAGGCCGAGCGCCTTCATGCCGGGGATCATCGCACCCCGCCCGGAAAGAAAGAAGCGTCTCCCCCGTCCCTCGAACGAGGTACCCATCCGAGTGAAATCGGCCGAAGTTGGCACGTCCGAGGGATGAGCGGGCCGCCGGCTGCGCCGATGACTCTGGTAAGCCGCGGAGTCGTCGAAGCGTTCGGCCTATCGAACGGGGGAAGTGCGTAGATGCTCAGAAGAATCGGGATCGCCGCCTCGCTCGGTCTGGCCGCACTGGCCCTGACGGGCACGGCGGCCGCGCGGGGCGGAAGGTACGTCTTCGACGGGGGCACGCCGAGGCAGCAGGCTCAGGTACGGGCCGCGCTCGAGGTGAGCGCCTTCGACTGGAACGTCGTCCCCGCCACGATCACGATCCACGTGCAGAGGGGGACGCGACACCTACGCCTCGAAGGGCGAGATCTGGATCGACTCCGCGCTCCTCAACTCAGGCACGTTCTCCTGGGGGCCGATCCAGCACGAGTACGCGCACCAAGTGGACTTCTACCTCTTGACCGACGAGCAGCGGGCCGAGCTCAACGCCCTCCTGCACGGGAAGGTCTGGTCGCATGACGCGAGCACGGCCGCCCTGCACGGCCCCGACCACGCCTCGCTCGGCGCCGAGCGCTTTGCCTCGACCCTGGCGTGGTCGTACTGGCCATCCAGGGCGAACTCGCTCCAGCCGACCTCGAAGAAGGACGAATCGGCCGCGATGGCCCCGCCCAGGTTCCGGGCCCTGCTCGCGCAGATGCTCGGAATCCCGAATCCGATCCCAACGGTCGTTACCGTCGCTTAGAAGCACCGGCAGCGGGGCCTTGCGGACCCGGCGGCCCTTTGGTTGCCAATCGCGGTGAGCCGGCAGCGGGATAGGGATGACCTCGATCATCCCCTCCCACTCCGGCTCGTCGCTGAGCACCGCTCTGAGCGCACGCTCGGCCTGCTCGCGCGAGCGGTAGGTCTCGATCACCTCGTCGACGAACCGGTCAGCCAGAACCCACAGCATCCTTCTCCCCTCTCATACCCGTATCTCACCGTAGGCACGGGAGGGGCTGACGCCAGCGCTCGTTCGAGGGATTCTTCGACGTCCGTTTCCCCGGTTTCGAAGAGAACGTTGCCGCCACGCCTTGTTGGAGGAACAAAGGTCGGCTACAAGGTGTAGGTGATGAAGGCGACCCTGGTCGTGTCGGTCGCGACCGTCGCGTCTGCCGATAGTTGCCGGGAGCAGCAGGTCGATCTCCCGCTGAACGATCAACCACCGGTTGGCTGCGAACAGTGAGCGACCGCCTTTCCTCGGATGACCGTTATCGGCGGCGCGCGGAGGCCAAGCGGCGCCGTCGTCGTCGGAGGCTGCTGCTTGCCGGCCTCCCGGTGCTCGCGGCAGCCGGAGCGGCCCTGGCAGTGCTCGTCCCGTCGCTCGGCTCGAGCCACTCGGCGAACCCGCGCGAGTCGAAGCCGAGGTCGAACATCGCCGGCCCGGGAGTACGGACTTCTCCAGCCACTCGCGGCTCACGCACGAATGAACCTCGCTCGATCTCGACCCGGACAAGGACCGCAACGACGACCAAGTCGAAGCCGAGTACGACGACGGCGACCAAGTCGAAGCCGAGCACGACGACGACGACCAAGTCGAAGCCGAGCACGACGACGACGACCAAGTCGAAGCCGAGCACGACGACGACCGCCAAGCCGAAGCCGACCACGACGGAAGCAAATGCACGACCACCGACCGCCGGGCTCCAGGCAGTTCGCGGGAAGGTGATCGTGATCGACCCCGGTCACAACGGCGGCAACCCCCTGCACAGGGCCGAGATCAAACGCCTGGTCAGCGCCGGCAAGGTCACGATCCCGTGCGACACGACCGGCACAGCGACCGCCTCCGGCTACACCGAGGCCGCCTACAACCTGGACGTCAGCGCGCGCCTCGCCAGCCTGCTTCCCTGGGCGGGGGCGACAGTGATCATGACGCGAACTGCGAACAAGGGCTGGGGACCGTGCATCACCAAGCGCGCGGCGATCGCCAACCAAGCCCATGCCGACGTGGCGATCTCGATTCACGCCGACGGTGGACCGGCCGGCGGCCGTGGCTTCTACGTCATCTACCCGCCGAGCACCAAAGGCCTGACCGACGACATCGCCACGGCCTCCCGCGCACTCGCCCTGGACGTGCGCGACGCTTTCCGCTCGGGAACCAAGATGCCCTATGCCACCTTCGTCGGCAGCAAGGGACTCGACAGGCGCTCCGACCTTGGCGACCTGAACTTGTCCGATGTCCCGAAGGTGGTGGTCGAGACCGGCAATATGCGAAACAAGGCCGACGCCGCACTGACTCGAAGACCCGGCATTTCGCCAGCGCGAGGCCGAAGCCCTCGCTCGCGGTATCGCCGCCTTTTTCGCTCGCTAGCAGGACTCGGGGCCGACCTGATGTTCCTGCCCGTAGGCACGCAGGGATACGACGACCATCGCCGCGGCGCGAGCTGAGAGCACATCGCAGGGGTCCTCGTCAGCGTCGCCGCCGTCGCAGATGCGATCCGCTCGGGGTTCATCTTCCGCCTTCCCTCCCTCGTCGCTTGTCGCTGCCGAGAGTGAAGGCGATTAGGCGTTCCTGGTCGTCGGGGTGGATCTTCGTGAAGGCGACTGCGATGGTCGTGGGGGCATAGCGACGGACGATCGTTGCTTCCGCCATCAGCGATCCGCCGGGGAGATCGATGCGGAGCGTGAGCTGGCTTGCGGTTTCGGGCAGCTCGGGTAGCTCGAGACGGGCGCCGCCGCCGCTGAGGTCGATAGTTGTGCCGAGGATCAGACGTGTTTGCTGACGTGGCGTCCAGGCGGCCACGCTGAGCGTTGTCTGCACACGGACATGTTCCCGCCGCTGGATCAGCTCGGGCGGCTGCGGTGAGCTCTACCTCGATCGTTGGGGCCGGCTGGGTGAAGACGGCCTCGATCCGGCCTTCGGCTTGCGCTAGCCCGAGGGGTTCGATCCATTCAAGCAAGGCTCGCTGCCTACGTCGCAGCCTCACCGGCGCCTCCGCCGTCAGTTCGAGCCAGAGCCGTCCTGGACGTTCTCGGGTGACATGGCTTCCCAGCGGGGTACGTGTGCGGCGCGTCGAGATCGTCACGGCAACTCCCCGACGTGGCAGCTGGACTGGCGCGGCTTCCACGGGCCTCAAGAGCGAACGTCGAGGCCCGCCGCTACTAACCGCATCTTCCGGCGTGCGAGACGAACGGGGCGGCCATCGTTGCGGGGGCGAGAGCGACGGGCGCAAACAGTCGAGTGACGTCGCTTTTCTGCTGCGTACATGCCTGCCCGGCCCACGCTGTCGGCTCTATTCCTGCCATCAGACAACTATTAGGCGGTCATCGTCGAAGGTCAAGCTTAACACCGGCCGTACCTCAACAAGCGGTTAGACAAACGAACAGAACTTCTTATCTGTCTTTGGGCAATGTCCGACGCCTTGAGTAGCGTGATGATTGTCAAGGCCTTGGCTGACCTTGTCCAGCCAACAGAGAGGCGACCCGATGCGTTACTTGCTCGCGTTTGCGGTCGTCGCTGGCCTTGCCCTCGTGGCAGCGTTCGGCGGCGTCGGTCCGGCCTGGCCGTAGCCCAGGCGTCTCGCGATCTGGCGGCGGGGAACTGTTGCTCGCCGCCAGATCCGCTCAACCCGCTACTCATGCCAACAGGCAAAGCAGCGGTTCGGTTAGGTTTTCCCGGTGCCACGCCAGTCGCAAACGCACGTCGACGGTGCCGAGGCCGTTGGCAAGCGGCTGCGTGACGCGCGGAAACGAGCCAAGCTCAGCCAACGCGATATCGCCTTCCCGGGCTGTTCCGCGGCCTACATCTCTCGGATCGAGACCGGAGCACGCGTGCCCTCGCTCCAGGTACTCCGCAACCTCGCGCGGAAGATAGGGGTCTCCGAGAGTTACCTCGCCTGGGGACAGGCTGCGGCTGATGCTTCGGTCGACCCGGTGACCGAGGCAGAGTTGACCCTGCGTTTCGGTGATCAGCCGGCCGCCCGTGAGCAATTGGAAGAGATCGTCAAGCACGCCGAGGATGCCCGAACGCGGGCTCGAGCGCTGGCCGGGCTTGGCCAGGTCGCCTTCGACGGCGGCGACCACACCCGCGCAATCCAGCACTTCGAGGCCGCCCTGCAACAGTGGCCGGCCCTGGAAGATGATGACGCCGGCCTTGCCGACAGTCTCGGGCGGGCCTATGCCATGCACTCGGAGTACGAGTCGGCAATCGCGCTCTTCGAACGACGCCTGGTTGCAGCCGAGGACCGTCAGGATCTGATCGAGAGGATCCGCTTCTCCGTTCTACTCGCCAACACGCTCGCTGACCGCGGTCTGTTCGCCCGTGCCGAAGAGCTCCTCGGCCATGCCCTCGCAATCAGCGGTGACCTCACCGACCCAGTGGTCAGAGCCCGACTCTGGTGGACACAGTCCCGTGTTCACGCTCTCCAGGACGACGCAGCCCGTGCCGAGCGGTATGCCCGCCTCGCTTTGGACACTCTCCTCCTGACGGAGCACGTTCGCTACGCCGCCCTTGCCCATCAGGTCCTCGCGCACATCAAGCTGAACAATGGCGAGGTCGAGGACGCCCTCGAGTTGCTCGATGAGGGCTGGCCGCTGATCCTCGAAGGTGGAAACGCTTACGAGCGCGCCCTGTTTCGGATCGAGCGGGCGAGAGCCCTGGCCAAGCTCGGCCGGCTCGACGAGGCACGCGAGACGGCCGATCTCGCGAGCGTCGAGATGGACACAGTCAGCCCGGAAGACGCCGCGCGGGCACTGATGGTCCTGGCGGAGATCCATCAGGAACTAGGTGACGCCGACGCCGCGATCGACGCCTACCGGCGCGCCACCAACTCCTTCCCGGGCCCGCACCGCTACAAGATTGAGGCCTACTCGAAGCTGGGGGAACTGCTCAAGGCCCAGGATCGCAAGGACGAAGCCCTCGACGTGTTCAGCGAAGCAATGCGTCTCCAGGCCGAAGCGAGCGGCGTTCACTAGACACCAGCAGGCCCGCTGCTGCGGGCGCTCGCGATTGTGCCGCCCGAGCAAACCCGGCCTTGCCCCGGCCGCATGCCGCTCGAGGAGGTCGTCATCGGCTAAATGCTTCCCGCAGACCTCATGCGATACCAAAGCGCCTCGGGAAAGGCGAACGAAAGGAGAATCGTCGGCGACCACCGCAGCACCAAAGGTAATGCGTGACGCCGGCCGAGAATCTCGTCGGACGTACTACCGGCGTACGCGCGGCTAGCCTACGCGACAGTCTGCAAAACAAAAGGCCCTGGAAACAGGGCCTTTTGTATCGGGGCGC
>CAVXTD010000018.1:0-80612 GCA_963764565.1 uncultured Actinomycetes bacterium | reverse complement strand
TTCGCTCGAGACCATGCACGTCCCCAGCGGCCGCTCGGGCGTGCACGCGGTGCCGAAGACCTTGCACTCGCTCGGCTTGATCGCGCCGACGAGCACCTCGCCGCACTGGCAGGCCTTCGGATCGGCGACCCGCACCTCCGGCAGCTCGAAGCGGGCCTCGGCGTCCCAGCTCGCGAACGCGGGGCGCAGCCGCAGCGCGCTGCGCGGGATCGAGCCGAGCCCGCGCCACTCGAAGGTCTCCCGCACCTCCATCGTCTCCTCGATCGCGGCCAGGGCACGCGGGTTGCCCTCCGCGCGGACGACGCGCGTGTACTGGTTCTCGACCTCGCAGCGGCCGGCCGCGCGCTGGCGGAGGATCATCGCCGTCGCCTGGAGGATGTCGAGCGGCTCGAAGGCGGTGACGACCACCTGCTTGCCGTACGCCTCGGCGATGAACCGGTAGGGCTCGGTGCCGATCACCGTCGAGACGTGTCCCGGGGCGATGAAGGCGTCGATGCGCGTGCCCGGGGTGTCGAGGATCGCGCGCAGCGGGGGCACGATCGTGACGTGGTTGCAGAAGGCGGCGAAGTTCCGGACGCCGGCGGCGCGGGCGCGCAGCAGCGTGACGGCGGTCGCCGGCGCGGTCGTCTCGAAGCCGATCGCGAGGAAGACGACCTCGCGCTCCGGCTCGGCCCGGGCGATCGCGAGCGCGTCGAGCGGCGAGTAGACCATGCGCACGTCGGCGCCGCGCGCCTTCGCCTCCAGCAGCGTGCCGCGGCCGCCGGGAACCCTGAGCATGTCGCCGAAGGTGGCGAGCGTGACCTCGGGCCGCTCGGCGAGGGCGATCGCGTCGTCGACGCGGCCCATCGGGATCACGCAGACCGGGCAGCCGGGCCCGTGCAGGTACTCGACCTCGGGCGGGAGCAGGTCCTCGAGCCCGTGCTTCGCGATCGCGTGCGTGTGGCCGCCGCACACCTCCATGATCCGCACCGGCTCTCCCGGCTCGACGAGCGAGGCGATCTCGCCGGCGAGGCGGCGCGCCAGCGCACCGTCGCGGTACTCGTCGACGAACCTCACCGGCCGACCTTCCTGATCGCGATCCCCGCGTGGCAGAGCAGCACGTCGCCCGGCCCGACCGGCGCGACCAGCTCGACCGCCACCTCTTCGAGGCGTCCGTCCACCTCGACCGTCGCCGTGTCGCCGCGCACCGAGACGACGCGTCCTTCGACCGCGACGTCGCCGCAGGTGAGACAGGTCGAGCGGTCTACCACTCGATCTCCTCCAGCAGCGCGAGCGTTCGCGCCGCCTCCTCTTCGTCGATCGTGTGCAGTGCGAAGCCCACGTGGACGAGCACCCAGTCGCCGATCTCCGCCTCGGGCACGAGCGCGGTCGAGACGTCGCGGCGCACGCCCGAGACCTCGGCCTTGGCGATGCCCGGCTCGACGAGCTCGACGAGCTGTGCGGGGATCCCCAGGCACATCAGCGATCACCGAGCACGCGACCGTGCACCTGCTCCCGAATGGTCGAATTTGGCCATCCCACCCCGGCAGCGTCGCGGGTAGAGAACGGCCCTACATCGGTGCCGCTACGGAAGCCGTCGCGGGAAAGCCGCAGCGGGATTCAGGCCCCGTGCTGATGGCGTGGCGCCGGCGGCTCGCGACGCTTCCCTCGATGGCACGCCTGCTCGACGTCGACGCGCTCGACCTGCTCGTCTCCGCTCTCGCGGAGCGCGGGTACACGGTGATCGGCCCGACTGTCCGCGACGGCGCGATCGTGTACGAGGAGATCGAGTCCGCAGCAGCGCTCCCGGCCGGCTGGACCGACGTCCAGGACGGCGGCAGCTACCGGCTCGAGCGCCGGCCGGACGAGGCCCGCTTCGGCTACGCGAGCGGCCCGACGTCCTGGAAGCGCTTTCTCTTCCCGCCGCGGATCCGCCTCTGGCAGGCGACCCGGAACGGCGACGGGCTCGAGGTCGAGGAGGAGCCGCTCGACACGCGACCGCTGGCGTTTCTGGGCGTGCGGGCATGCGAGCTGGCGGCGATCGCCGTCCAGGACCGGGTCTTCCTCGGCGGCCGGTATGCCGACCGCGACTACGCGGCGCGTCGGAAGGATCTGTTCCTGGTCGCCGTCAACTGCCACGAGCCGGGCGGGACCTGCTTCTGCGCCTCGATGGGCACCGGGCCGTCGGCGACCGACGGCTACGACCTCGTGCTCACCGAGCTGCTCGAGCCCCACCGCTTCCTGGCCGACGCCGGCAGCGAGCGCGGCGAGGAGATCCTGGCCGGGCTGGGCGGCACGGAGCCGACCGAGGCCGACCTCGGCGCTGCCGCCGGTCAGGCCGAAGACGCCGCCGGCCGCATGGGCCGCGAGCTCGACACCGGCGGGATCGCAGACCTCCTGCGGGCCAACCTCGAGCACCCGCGCTGGGACGAGGTCGCCGAGCGCTGCCTCACCTGCGGAAACTGCACGCTGGTCTGCCCGACCTGCTTCTGCACGGCGATCGAGGACGCGAACGACCTCGCCGGCGACCGCGCCGAGCGCTCCCGCGTGTGGGACTCCTGCTTCTCCGTCGACTACTCGTACATCCACGGCGGCGCGATCAGGCAGTCGCCGAGGGCGCGCTACCGCCAGTGGCTGACCCACAAGCTCGGCACGTGGCACGACCAGTTCGGCAGCTCCGGCTGCGTCGGCTGCGGACGCTGCATCACCTGGTGCCCGGTCGGGATCGACATCACCGAGGAGGTCGCCGCGATCCGCGCGACCGCGAAGGAGGGACGATGAAGACGCTTGACGAGCTTGTCGCCGAGAGCCCGATGTTCGCCGGGCTCGACAGCGAGTACCTCCGGCTGATCGCCGGCTGCGGCCAGAACACCGGCTTCGAGGCCGGCGAGTACCTCTTCCGCGAGGGCGAGCCGGCCGACACCTTCTACCTCATCCGCCACGGCCGCGTCCTGCTCGAGACTTTCGTGCCGGGCCGCGGCGCGATGACGATCGAGACGCTCGACGAGGGCGAGGTGATCGGCTGGTCGTGGCTCTTCCCGCCCTACCGGTGGCACTTCGACGCGCGTGCCCTCGACCTGGTGCGCGTGGTCGCCTTCGACGGCGCCTGCCTGCGCGGGAAGTGCGACGACGACCACACGCTCGGCTTCGAGCTCCTCAGCCGCTTCGCGCCGGTGATGCTCGAGCGCCTGCAGGCGGCTCGGCTCCAGGCTCTGGATGTGTATGGCAGCGCTGCCTGAGCCCAGCATGATCGGGCAGAGCGTGATGGCGCCGCGGCCGTTCCGCGTCGTGCGGCGAAGCCGCGAGACCCACGACACGTGGACGCTCGCGCTCGAGCCGGTGAGCGGCGATCGCTTCGAGGTGGCGCCGGGACAGTTCACGATGCTCTACGCGTTCGGGGTCGGCGAGGTGCCGATCTCCGTCAGCGGCCCGCCGCTCGTCCAGACGATCCGCGCGGTCGGGCCGGTGACGCGGGCGCTCTGCGCTTCCCGGCCGGGAACGGTGGTCGGCGTGCGCGGGCCCTTCGGCACCTCCTGGCCGGTCGAGGAGGCGAAGGGCCACGACGTGGTGATCGTCGCCGGAGGCGTCGGACTGCCTCCGGTGCGCCCGGCGCTCTACCACGTGCTCGAGCATCGGGCCGACTACGGGCGCGTGATCCTCCTCTACGGCGCGCGCACCCCGGAGGACATCGTCTTCCGCACCGAGCTCGAGCGCTGGCGCTCGCGGATGGACGTCGAGGTCGACGTCACCGTCGACTCGGCGACCGGCGGCTGGCGCGGCAGGGTCGGCGTCGTCCCCAGGCTGATTCCGCGGGCCGGCCTCGACCCGGATGCGACCGTCGCGTTCGTCGTCGGCCCCGAGATCATGATGCGCTTCACCGCGCGTGCGCTCGCCGACCAGGGGATCGAGCCGGAGCGGATCTGGATCTCGATGGAGCGAGCGATGAAGTGCGGGGTCGGCCTGTGCGGCCACTGCCAGTACGGCCCGTCGCTCGTCTGCCGCGACGGCGCCGTCTACCCGTACCCGGCGATCGAGCCCTACCTGGGGGTGCGCGAGCTATGAAGCAGGCACCGAAGCTCGCCGTCTGGAAGTTCGCCTCCTGCGACGGCTGCCAGCTGTCGCTCCTCGACTGCGAGGACGACCTGCTCGCGATCGCCGGCGCGGTCGAGATCGCCCACTTCCTCGAAGCGTCGAGCAAGACCGTTCGCGGCCCGTACGACGTCTCGCTGGTCGAGGGCTCGATCACCACCGCGCACGACGCGGAGCGCATCCAGCAGGTCCGCCGGCAGTCGAAGTTCCTGGTCACGATCGGCGCCTGCGCGACCGCGGGCGGGATCCAGGCGCTGAAGAACTTCGCGGACGTCGAGGAGTACCTCTCGGTCGTCTACGCGACGCCGGACTACATCTCGACGCTCGCCACCTCGACGCCGATCTCCGACCACGTCGCCGTCGACTTCGAGCTGCGCGGCTGCCCGATCGACAAGGGCCAGCTGCGTCGAGGTGCTGGCCGCCTTCCTGAACGGGCGCCGCCCGAACATCCCCGCGTACTCGGTCTGCATGGAGTGCAAGCGGCGCGGGACGACCTGCGTCACCGTCGCGCACGGGACGCCGTGCCTCGGGCCCGGTCACGCACGCCGGCTGCGGCGCGCTCTGCCCCGCGTACGCGCGCGGCTGCTACGGCTGCTTCGGGCCGATGGAGAGCCCGAACACGGCCTCGCTCGGCCGACGGCTGCGCGAGCTCGGGATGAGCGACCCAGGCCTCGTCCGCGCGTTCCGCACCTTCAACGCCAACGCCCGGCCTTCAAGGAGGAGAGCGACGCGCATGTCTGAGCGAGGACGATGCCGAGGACGAAGACGATCCGCACCGACTACCTCGCCCGGGTCGAGGGCGAGGGCGCGATGCTCGTCAAGCTCCGCGACGGCCGCGTCGACGACGTCAAGCTGCGGATCTACGAGCCGCCGCGCTTCTTCGAGGCGTTCCTGCGCGGGCGCGCGTTCACGGAGGCGCCCGACATCACCGCGCGCATCTGCGGGATCTGCCCGGTCGCCTACCAGATCGAGCTCGGTGCTGGCGATGGAGCAGGCCTGCGGCGTCGAGGTCGGCGGCCAGCTCCGCGCCCTGCGCCGCCTCCTCTACTGCGGCGAGTGGATCGAGAGCCACGCGCTGCACGTCTTCATGCTCCACGCGCCCGACTTCCTCGGCTACGCGAGCGCGGTCGAGCTGGCCAAAGATCACCGCGAGCTGGTCGAGCGCGCGCTGCACCTGAAGAAGACCGGCAACGAGATCATGCGGGTGATCGGCGGCCGCGAGGTGCACCCGATCAACGTCAAGGTCGGCGGGTTCTACCGGGCGCCGGCGAAGCGCGAGCTCGCCGCGCTCGTCGACGACCTCGAGCGGGCACGCGAGTTCGCGCTCGAGACCGTGCGGCTGCACGGCGGGCTTCGACTTCCCCGAGTTCGAGCAGGACTACGAGCTCGTCTCGCTCGCCGAGCCCGGCCTGTACCCGATCGACCTCGGCCGCCTCGTCTCGAACCGCGGGCTCGACATCCCCGTCTCCGAGTACGAGCAGCATTTCGTCGAGGAGCACGTCGAGTGGTCGAACGCGCTCCACTCGCGCGTGATCGAGCGCGGCAACTACCTCGTCGGGCCGCTCGCCCGCTACGCGCTCAACGCCGACCGGCTCTCGCCGCTCGCGCAGGAGTCCGCCGCCGACGCCGGGCTCGACCCCGGCGAGCGCAACCCGTTCCGCTCGATCGTGGTTCGCTCGGTCGAGCTCGTCTACGCCGCCGACGAGGCGCTCCGCCTGATCGCCGAGTACGAGGAGCCGGACGCGCCCGCGCTCGAGGTCGTCCCGCGTGCCGGCGTCGGCTACGGCTGCACCGAGGCGCCGCGGGGGATCTGCTGGCACCGCTACGAGCTCGACGACGAGGGGACGATCCTCGACGCGAAGATCGTCCCGCCGACCTCGCAGAACCAGATGACGATCGAAGCCGACCTGCGCGGCGTCGTCGAGCGGTACGCCGACCTGCCCGACGCCGAGCTCTCGCTGCGCTGCGAGCAGGCGATCCGCAACTACGACCCCTGCATCTCCTGCGCGACCCACTTCCTGAAGCTCGAGGTCGATCGGGCTGATGAAGGTGATCGGGCTCGGCAACGACTGGCGCGGCGACGACGGCGCCGGGCCCGAGGCGGCGCGGCGGCTGGGCGGGCAGGTGCTGAGCGGCGAGCCGGTCGGGCTCGTCGAGGCGCTCGACGGCGCCGACGAGGTCGTGCTCGTCGACGCGCTCTCGTCCGGGCGCTCCCGCCGGAACCGTGCACGCGTTCGAGGCGGGCGCGAGCCGCTGCCGGTCCGGCTCTTCGGCGCCCCCTCGACGCACGCGCTCGGCCTCGCGGAGGCGGTCGAGCTCGCCCGCTCGCTCGGGCGGCTCCCGCGGCGCGTTCTCGTCTACGGGATCGAGGGAGCCGGCTTCGGCTACGGCAAGGGCCTGAGCCCCGAGGTCGAGCGCGCGGTCGCACGGGTCGTCGAGGAGGTGGCCGTCGTGCACGAGAAGCACCTGACCGAAGACCTCGTCCACAAGCTCGAGGCGCTCGCCGAGGCCGAGGGCGGAGCGCGCGTGACTCAGGATCCGCGTCCGGCTCGGCGCGCTCTCCCATTTCACGCCCGACCATTTCCGGGAGCACTTCGAGGCGGCGGCCGCCGGCACGCTCGCCGAAGGGGCCGAGGTGGAGGCGGAGCTGACCGCCGATCCGCCGCGCCGGGCGCGCAGGACGTACTGCTCGAGACCGTCGAGCTGGAGCTCGACTGAAGGGAGATTCGATGACTGCCAGGCAAGACCTACGAGTTCCCGCTCTCGGTCCGCTGGGTCGAGGGGCGGCGCACGGTCGCCTCGGTCCCCGGCAAGGACGACCTGGAGGTGGCGACTCCGCCGGAGTTCAAGGGCGGTGTCGAGGGCGTGTGGAGCCCGGAGGACCTGCTCGTCGGCTCGGTCGCATCCTGCTTCGCGGTCACGCTCGTCGCGGTCGCGGAGCGGCGGGGCGTTCCGCTGCGCGGGCTCGACGTCGCCGCCAGAGGCGTCGTCACCCAGCGCCCAGACGGCCGGTTCGGCTTCACCGAGGTCGTGCTCGAGGTGTCGCTCTCGACCGAGCCCGGCTGCGAGGAGGAAGCGTCGGCCGCGGCGCGACGCCGCCGAACGAGGCTGCCTCGTCGCCGTCTCCGTCGACTTCCCCGTACGCCTGGAGCTCACGGTGCACGCGATCGACACTGTGGAGGTGACCCGATGACCGCCGTCCATCCATCGGCGTCGTTCAGCGCGACGCTCCGCGTCCGCCTGGACGACCGGCCCGGGCACCTTCGCCGCGGCTCGCCGAGGCGATCGGCGAGGCCGGCGGCTCCTCGGCGCGATCGACCTCGTCCGGGCCGAGCGCGGCACGAAGATCCGCGACGTGACCGTGCTCGCGAACGACGCCGAGCACATGGACCGGATCGCGGACGCCGTGCACGAGGTCCGACGGCGTCGAGGTCGTCAACGTCTCCGACCGGACGTTCCTGCTGCATCTCGGCGGGAAGATCGAGATCGCCCTGAAGTCGCCGCTGAAGACGCGGGACGACCTCTCGATGGCGTACACGCCGGGGGTCGCGCGCGTCTCGTCGGCGATCGCCGACGATCCCGCCAAGGTCTGGAACCTGACGATCAAGCAGAACACGGTCGCGGTCGTCAGCGACGGGACGGCGGTGCTCGGGCTCGGCGACATCGGCCCCGAGGGCGCCGCTGCCCGTGATGGAGGGCAAGGCGATGCTGTTCAAGGAGTTCGGCGGCGTGGACGCCTTCCCGATCTGCCTGGCGACGAAGGACGCCGGACGAGATCGTCGCGACCGTGAAGGCGATCGCCCCGGTCTTCGGCGGGATCAACCTCGAGGACATCTCGGCGCCCCGCTGCTTCGAGATCGAGGACCGGCTGCGCGACGAGCTCGACATCCCGGTCTTCCACGACGACCAGCACGGCACCGCCGTGGTCGTGCTCGCCGCGCTGCACAACGCGGCCGAGGTCGTCGGCAAGCGCCTGGAGGACATGCGGGTCGTCGTCACCGGCGTCGGGGCCGCCGGCGTCGCGGTGACCAAGATGCTGCTCGCCGCGGGCGTCGCCGACGTCGTCGGCTGCGACCGCGAGGGCGTCGTCTACCAGCGGCCGGCCCGGCCTGACCGCCGTCAAGGCCGCGTACGCCGCGCTGACGAACCCGCGCGGACTGCAGGGCGAGCGCCGACGACGCGCTCGCGGGCGCCGACGTCTTCATCGGCCTCTCGCAGCCGGGCGCCGTCTCCGTCGACGCGCGTTCGCTCGATGGCCGACGGCGCGATCGTCTTCGCGATGGCGAACCCGACGCCGGAGGTGCTGCCCGAGGAGATCGACGGCCTCGTCGCCGTGATCGGCACCGGCCGCTCCGACTACCCGAACCAGATCAACAACGTGCTGGCGTTTCCCGGGATCTTCCGCGGCGCGCTCGACGTGCGGGCCAGCGCGATCACCGAGGAGATGAAGCTCGCCGCCGCGCAGGCGATCGCCTCGGTCGTGAAGCCGGAGGAGCTCGAGCCCGACTACGTGATCCCGAGCGTGTTCAACCGCGAGGTCGCGCCGGCGGTCGCGGAGGCGGTCGCCCGCGCGGCCGAGGAGGCCGGGGTCGCCGCGCCGGAGCCGCGGCCTCCGGCGGCTGACGGACGCCGCGCTAGCCGCGGCGGCG
The DNA here is from genome assembly GCA_963764565.1 of uncultured Actinomycetes bacterium. Classification (GTDB taxonomy): domain Bacteria; phylum Actinomycetota; class Thermoleophilia; order Gaiellales; family Gaiellaceae; genus DATBLE01. The sequence continues at coordinate 71,895 of CAVXTD010000018.1, read as the reverse complement.
CGGCGTCGCAGAGCTCCGGCTCGCAGGAGAGGGTCGCGAGCGCGTGCGCCTCGAGCTGGCGGACACGCTCTCGGGTCAGCCCGAGCTGGCCGCCGATCTCCTGAAGCGTCTGCGGCTCCCCGCGACAGGCCGAAGTGGCGCTCGAGGATCACGCGCTCGCGGTCGGGCAGGGTCTCGAGCGCCTGGTGGACGACTCGGCGGCGCTGGACCTGCTCGAGCTCGTCCTCGGGGCTCTCGGCTGCGGGTCGGGTAGCAGGTCGCCGAGCTCGGTCGGCTCGCCGTCGGTGCCGAACGGTCTGGTTCAGCGAGACCGTCGTCCGGGCGAGTCCGTAGGCCTCGTCGACGCGCGCGACGGAGACGCCCGCGGCCCGCGCCAGCTCCTCGCGCGTCGGGTTGCGTCCGAGCTCGGCCTCGAGCCGTCTCGCCGCGAGCTCGACCTTTCGCCGCCGCTCGAGGACGTGCACCGGCATCCGGATCGTGCGCGCGTGGTTGGAGATCGCCCGCTGGATCGCCTGCCGGATCCACCAGGTCGCGTACGTCGAGAACTTGTGGCCGCGCCGCCAGTCGAACTTCTCGACGGCGCGGTTGAGTCCGATCGCCCCCTCCTGGATCAGGTCGAGGAGCGGCAGTCCGAGCCCGCGGTAGCGCTTGGCGATCGAGACGACGAGACGGAGGTTGCACTCGACCATGCGGTGCTTGGCCTCGAGGTCGCCGCGCTCGATCCGCTTGGCGAGGAACACCTCCTCGGCGGCGGTGAGCAGCCTGTGGGTGGAGATCTCCGAGAGCAGGAGCTGGAGGCTGTCCTCCGCCGCCCCTCCGACTCGGCGTCCGTCGACCTGCTCGGCGCGGTCCCGTCGAGCGGTGTCGATCACAGGCTCAGTCTGCAAACGGGCCGCGTGGCGCCATCCGGGGGCGCCTGACTCGGAGCGCGGGAAAACACGGACCTGACGGGAGCGGGCCGGCTCGCGCCGGCCCGCTCCGCTCGTCGATGCGTGGTCGCCGGACTCAGGTCGCCTGCGGCGTGGCCGCCGCGCGGCTGCCGGCCCCGCCGCGGGCCTCGTAAGCGGGCAGCCAGCGGAAGGCGCTGAAGGCAGAGGATGCCGAAGCCGATGCCGGACAGGATCAGCGCGATCGCGACGACGATGCCGAAGTTCGACGACCTGCTCGGCGAAGAACGCCGTGTTCAGCGCGGTGGACAGCGCGGTCTCGGTCACCCAGAGTTGCGCGTCGCGTTCTCGACCGGCTGGCCCGTCTTCGGATCCTTCGCGGCTGCGGCCGCGTCGTTCGTGTCCTTGCCGTCCGGGTCAGGAAGCGGCCCATCTGGGAGTACGTCTTCCCGCCGGTCGACTCGAGCGCGTGGATGCGCATGTAGCTCGCGAAGCACTTCGCGCGGTCGCCGGTGGTGATCGGCTTGCCGGCGACGTTGCACGTCGGCAGCGTGACGAGGATCTCGGCGGAGAGCTTCGCCTCCTTGGCCTCGGCGAGGATTCCGGCCGGCGTCATGTCGAGCCGAGCCGACGATGTGCTCGCGCTTGACGTTCGTGCGAACCTCGCTGCGGCCGTTGATGCCCAGGACGAGCGCCGCGATGCCGAATGCGAACAGGATCACGGCGGCTGCCGTACCCGCCGAACTCGAACATCTTCCTTGTGGTCATTTCCTGCCTCCTTGCGGAATCGGTGTTTCGACGCATTCAAGGATCCCATGGTCAAGACGACATCCGCGCCCGCCACAGGGCCGCTGCGGCCTACTACGGAACGGCCGGTCGTCGCCTACTGACCGACGGGCGCGAGGGCCGGCGCGAACGGCTCGAACCGGGCACGTCCTCGGATCGGAGCAGAAACGGGTTGTACCCGGCCTCCTCCAGCGCTGCACGCCGCCGGCCGCGGCGTCGGCAGCGAGATCGGCTCGACCACGATCAGGAATTTGCCGCAGGCGGCTCAGCGCGGCGCCGGATGTCACTGGGGGGGCGACGGCCGACACTGCCGTGGTGGTCGATGCGCCCTCCGAGGTCCGCGATGTCATCCTCCGTGACGGCGGCACGTTGCGACTGCGCGCTCCCCTCGCAGCCGACGTTCAGCCACTGCTCGACTTCTTCGGCCGGCTGTCCGAGCAGAGCGTCTACCGGCGCTTCCACGGCTTCCCCGCGCTGGTGCCGGCCAAGGTCGAGCCGTTCGTCGATCCGGACTGGCGCGACCGCGGCTCGCTGATCGGCACTCTCGTTCCCGACGGCGAGTCCGAGCGGGTCGTCGCGCTGGCGAACTACGTTCGGTTGCGCGACCCCTCCTGCGCCGAAGTCGCGTTTGCGGTCGCGGACGAGCTTCAGGGCTACGGCGTCGGGACGCGTCTGCTCGAGCAGCTGGCCGAGTCGGCCGGAAACGTGGGGATCGCGACGTTCGTCGCCGAGGTCATGCCGGAGAACCGCCCGATGCTCCGCGTCTTCGAGGACGCGGGCTTCGACGTCTCCCGGCGCCTCGACGGCGGGACGACGGAGGTGCGCCTGGCGATCGGGCCGACCGAGACCTACCGGGCCGCGGTGGACGAGCGCGACCACGTAGCGGTCGCGGCGTCGCTCGCGCCGTTCTTCAATCCGCGCACGGTCGCCGTCGTCGGCGCGTCCACGCGCCGGGGCTCGATCGGCGGCGAGCTGTTCCGGAACATCCTCGACTCGAACTTCACGGGCATTGCCTACCCCGTCAACCCGAACGCGCCGTCGGTGGCCGGCGTGAAGGCGTATGCGTCGATCGCGGACATTCCCGAGACGCGTCGACCTCGCCGTCTTCTGCGTGCCCGGTGACGCCGTGCTCGGCGAGGCCGAGGCTGCGATGCGCAAGGGCACGCGCGCGCTCTGCGTGATCTCCGCCGGTTTCGCCGAGACCGGCGCCGACGGAGCCCGGTTGCAGGAGCAGCTCCTCGCGCGAGTTCGAGCGCACGGAGCGCGGCTGGTCGGACCGAACTGCCTCGGCATCTTCGCCGCCAAGCCGGGGCTGAACGCAACCTTCGCGCCCCACAACTTCCCGGCCGGCAACATCGGCTTCTCGTCCCAGAGCGGCGCGCTCGGGCTCGCCGTGCTGGAGCAGGGAGCGTCGCGCGGCCTGGGGCTGTCGACCTTCGTCTCGGTCGGCAACAAGGCTGACGTCTCTTCGAACGACCTGCTCGAGTACTGGGAGGACGATCCGGAGACCGACCTGATCCTGCTCTACCTGGAGTCGTTCGGGAACCCGCGCAAGTTTGCGCGCCTCGCCCGCCGCGTCGCGCGGAAGAAGCCGATTCTGGCGATGAAGGGCGGGCGGACGACGATCGGGCAGCGCGCGGCCGGATCCCATACCGCCGCGCTCGCCGGATCGACGGCCGCGGTCGAGGCGCTCTTCCGGCAGGCGGGCGTGGTCCAGGCGGACTCGCTCGAGGAGCTCGCGGACGCCGCGGTGCTCCTCTCCCGGCAGCCGCCGCCGCGCGGCCGGCGCATCGCTGTGCTGACGAACGCAGGCGGGCTCGGCATCCTCTGTGCCGACGCCTGTAGCGCAGCCGGCCTCGAGCTGCCGTCTCTCGTCCGAGGAGACGCGCGTTGCGCTCGCCACGCTTCTCCCGCGAGAGGCGAGCCTCGCCAATCCGATCGACATGCTCGGCTCCGCGGTGGGCACCACCTACCAGACGGTGATTCCTCGCGTCCTCGCCGATCCGGGGATCGACGCTCTGATCGTTCTCTTCGTTCCGCCGGTGGTGGCCGACGCGGAGGAGGTCGCGGCAGCGGTCGTGCGCGGGGTTCAGGCGGCGCCGGAGACGGACAAGCCCGTTCTGGCCGCATTCGTCAGCGCCGGCGGGATTCCGCAGAGCCTGCTCGACGCCGACCCGCCGATCGCGACCTTCGAGTACCCGGAGTCGGCCGCCCGCGCTCTCGGCCACGCGGTCGACCGCGCCGAGTGGCTGCGCCGGCCCGCGGCCGCTCCACCCGACCTTCAGGGCATCGACCGGCCGGCCGCCGAGGCGCTCGTCGCGGCCGTGCTCGCAGCCTCGAACGATGCCTGGCTGACCGCCCCGCAGGTGCGGCAGCTGCTCGAGGCCTACGGCATCCCGCTCGTCGCCGAATGTGTCGCCGCAACCGTCGACGAGGCGGTCGCCGCCGCTGCCGAGCTGGGGCTGCCGGTCGTCGTCAAGACGGCGGCGGCGGGAGCGCACAAGACCGAGAGCGGCGGCATCGCGCTCGACCTCGACGGCGAGGACGAGGTGCGCGACGCGGCCGAGCGCATCGGGCCGCCGCTGCTCGTTCAGAAGATGGTCAAGGGTGGTGCCGAGCTGCTCGCCGGTGCCGTCCAGGATCCCGTCTTCGGCCCGCTCGTCGCTTTCGGCCCCGGCGGTGTCTTCGCGGAGCTGATCGGCGAAGCGCAGTTCCGGATGGCGCCGCTTGACGCAGGCCGATGCCGAGGAGCTCGTCCTGACCGGGGAAGGCGGGGAGGCTCGTCGAGGGTTTCCGCGGGAAGCCCGCCGCGGACGCCGCGGCGCTCGTCGACCTTCTGCTCCGGCTCGCTCAGCTCGTCGATGACATCCCTGAGGTCGCCGAGCTCGACCTGAACCCGGTGCTCGGGCTTCCGGACGGCTGCGTCGCCGTGGACGCGCGGGTCAGGCTCCGCCCCGCCGAGCGGCTGCTGCGCGCGAAGACCTGGTAGGGGCATGAAGCTCGGCGCGATGCGCGGCGAGCGGGCTCTACTCGCACTGGCCTGCCTGGCCGCCATCGGCGCCGGCGGCGGACTTCACCTCGCCGGTCTGCCCCGCGCCGGCGATGCCGTCCTCGGGGGAGGCACCGTGCTGGTCCTCGTCCCGCTGGTCTGGTCGGTCCTGCGGTCGCTGCTCCGGCGTGACGTCGGCGTCGACGCGATCGCGCTGGTCGCGATCGCCGGTGCGCTCGGCCTGCGGGAGTGGGCGGCCGGCGCCGTGGTCGCGCTGATGCTCGCCGGGGGGAACGCGCTGGAGGAGGTCGCGTCGCGGCCGCGCCCGGCGCGAGCTGACCGCGCTCGTCGCGCGGGCACCGCGCATCGCCCACTGCGCCGTCGCCGACGGCACGGTCGACGAGGTGCCCGTCGAGGACGTCGCGGTCGGCGATGTCGTCGTCGTCCGGGCGGGCGAGGTCGCTGCCCGCGGACGGCGTGGTCGAGCAGCGGCGAGGCGGTGCTCGACGAGTCGAGCCTGACCGGCGAGCCGCTGCCGGTCGTCCACCCGCGCGGCAGCCCCGTCCGCAGCGGCACCGCCAACGCCGGCGAGGCGTTCGAGCTGCGCGCGACCAGGGCGGCCGCCGAGAGCGCCTACGCCGCCCTCGTCCGGCTCGTCCGGGAGGCGGAGTCCCAGCAGGCGCCGTTCGTCCGTCTCGCCGACCGATACGCCATCTTCTTCCTGCCGCTGACCGCTGCGGTCGCCGCACTCGCCTGGAGCCTGTCCGGCGATCCGGTCCGCGCGCTCGCGGTCTTCGTCGTCGCCACTCCGTGCCCGCTGATCCTCGCGGCGCCGATCGCGCTGATCTCCGGCATCTCGCGAGCAGCTCGCGCGGGAGTGATCGTCAAGGGCGGCGGCGTGATCGAGCAGCTCGGCGAGGCACGGACCGTGCTGCTCGACAAGACCGGCACGCTGACGCTCGGCACGCCTGCGATCGAGCACGTCCTCGTCCCCCGACGGCATCGGCTCGGACGAGATCGTCCGTCTCGCCGCCTCGCTCGACCAGCTCTCCGCACATCCCCTGGCGGAGGCGCTCGTCCACGAGGCGCGTCGAGCGCGGGCTCGCGCTCGACTTCCCGGCCGATGTCGTCGAGGAGCCGGGCCGCGGAATCGCCGGAATCGTCGCCGGCCGTCGCGTCGCCGTGGGCAGCGAGACGTGGCTCCGCCCGCGCGGGCACCAGCCGGACGGTCCGTCGCTGGGACACCGGCGCGTATCCGGGCCGGGCGACGGTCGCGGTCGCGGTCGACGGCCGGGCCGCCGGGGCGATCGTGATGGCCGACCGCCTGCGCGAGGAGCGCCGGCGACTTGATCGCCGCAGCTCAGACGGGCGGGAATCGCTCACGTGGCGATGGTCACCGGCGACCAGGCCTCGGTCGGGGACGAGGTCGGCCGGCAGACTCGGCACTCGACCGCCGTCTACTCCGACCTCTCGCCCGAGGAGAAGCTCGAGGTCGTCCGCGCGATGCAGGCGCGCCCCGAGCTGCGCCCGGTGATCATGGTCGGCGACGGAATCAACGACGCGCCTGCGCTCGCGCTCGCCGACGTCGGGATCGCGATGGGCACCGCCGGCGCGACCGTCTCCTCCGAGACCGCCGACGCCGTCATCGTCGTCGACCGGATCGACCGGGTCGCCGACGCGGTTCGCGTCGGCCGCCGCTCGCTGGGCATCGCGAAGCAGAGCGTGCTCGTCGGCATCGGCCTGAGCGTCGTGGCGATGGGCTTCGCCGCCGTCGGGCTGCTCGTCCCGATCGCGGGCGCCCTGCTCCAGGAGGCGATCGACGTCGCCGTGATCCTGAACGCCCTGCGCGCGCTGCGGGTGCATGAGCTGTGCGGGGCGGGAGGCCCGCCCGGACGCGGCGCCCTGCGGCTCTCAGGATCCGCGGAGGCCGGCCTGCGACCATCGGTGCCCGCACGGAAGCGGTTGCGGGGTTTCCGCACGATGTTCCGCGGCCGCCCCGATGGCATTCGGCTGTCGCGCGGCCAGAGTGCACGCATGAGGGAGACCCTCGTGGAGAAGGTTGCCTGGCGGCGGAAGGGTGTTCGCGGCCACTTCGTCGGCCGGCTTCGAGCCGGCGACGAGGGCATCCGGCTCGTCGGGCGCGACCCGGCCAACGGTGTCCAGGTCGCGTTGTCGATCCCCCCGGACGAGGTCGCAGGCGTTCGCGTCGTCAGTCCGACGACGAGCTCCTCGCCGGCGAGCGGTGCGTGGTGCTCGAGCTCGCCGGCTCGCAGGCGATCTTCCTTCGCGACGTCGGGGCCGGCCCTCCTCGTGTCCACGTGCTTGCCCGGAGCTTGGTGCACTGACCATGCGCCGTCCCCGCTCGCCCAAGGAGGCTGAGATGAGAGTCCAGATGTGATGACAAAAGAGCTCCGGACCGTGCGGTCCGACACGCCTTTGAAAGAGGCGGCCGAGCTCCTCGCCCGGCACCGGATCTCGGGTATCCCGGTCGTCGACGCCGACGATCCACGTGGTCGGTGTGCTCTCCGAGGGGGACATTCTCTTCAAGGAGCGCGGCGTACCAGCGAAAGGGCTGTCTCGAGCGGCTGCTCTCGATGCCCGAGACCGACTTCGATCTGAAGCTCGACGCGCGGACCGTCGGTGAGGCGATGTCGGCGCCGGCGGCCACGATCGGCCCAAGCGCACGTCAGCGAGGCGGCGAACCGGATGATCGACGAGGCGGTCAACCGCCTGCCGGTCGTCGACGACGACGGGAAGCTGATCGGGATCGTCACACGCGCCGATCTGGTGCGGGCGTTCGTCCGCTCCGACGAGGAGATCGGGCGGGAGATCCGCGAGGACGTGATCCGGCGACGCTCTGGCTTGCGCCCGAGTCGATCGACGTCAAGGTCGACGGCGGCGAGGTGCGCCTGGCCGGCGAGGTCGAGACGAAGGCCGACGCCGAGCTGATCCCCGCTTTCGTCCAGCGGGTTCCCGGCGTCGTCTCGGTTCGTCGAAGCTCGCTGGCGCGAGGAGGACGGCGACCAGGCAGCGGCCGGCTGCTCGCCTGGCACAAGCAGCCGTAGCAGCACGGACCGGCTCGGGTAGCGCGGCCTACTCGGCCGGCGGCTCGAGCAGGCCCTGCTCGATCGCGTAGCGCACGAGCTCGGCTCTCGTCGACAGCCGGAGCTTCTGCATGATGTGCGCGCGGTGCGTCTCGGCCGTGCGCACCGAGATGTAGAGCATCTTCGCGATCTCCTGGTTCGTGTGCCCGAGGGCGAGCAGCCGCATCACTTCGCGCTCGCGCTCGGAGAGCGGGTCGGCGTCCTCGCGGGCCTTCGCCTCGGCGTCGGCGGCGACGAGCCGTGCGCCGAGCGCGGGGTGCACGTAGCGGCCGCCGGCCGCGACCTCGCGCACGGCGGCGACGACCTCCGCGTCGGCCGCCTCCTTGAGCACGTAGCCGGATGCGCCGGCCGCGAACGCCTCGCGGACGTAGCGGGGATCGTCCTGCATCGACAGCACGAGCACCCGCGAGTTCGGGCGCCTCCTTCAGCACCTGCGGAACGCCCTCGATCCCGCTCTGGCCGGGCATGACCACGTCCATCAGCACGACGTCGGGCTTCTTCTCGCGCGCCTCGAAGACGGCCTCCTTGACGTCGCCGGCCTCGCCGACCACCTCGATGTCGTCCTCGGCGTCGAGCAGCAGGTGCAGGCCCGAGCGGACGACCGCATGGTCGTCGACGATCAGAACCCGGATCGTCCCTTCGTCTTCGTCATCGCAACGGCACCTCGGCCACGACCGCCGTTCCCGCCCCCTCGGTCGACTCGATCGCGAGCCTACCGTCGAGGAGCCCGACCCGTTCCTTCATGCCGACGAGGCCGAGCCCTTCGCCCGTCGCCCCCGTCGGCGCCGAAGCCCTTGCCGTCGTCCTCGACGACGGCCATCACGACATCCTCTCGCCTGGTCACGACGACGCTCACCCGCGAAGCGCTCGGCGTGCTTCGCGATGTTCGTCAGCGCCTCCTGGACGATGCGGTAGAGGGCGGTCTCGACCTCGGCGGGGAGCCGTGACCGAGTCGAGATTCGCCTGGACGTCGACGGCGATCCCGGTCGCCTCGGTGAACGCCTCGCTGAGCCGCTCGAGGGCCGGGACGAGCCCGAAGTCGTCGAGCGCCTTCGGGCGCAGCTCGACCGCGAGGCGGCGCACGCTCTGGAGCGTCTGGACGATCTGCTCGCGGAGGCCGCGGCGGCCTGCGCGCCCCCTCCTTCGACGGTGCCTCCTCGACCCGCTTGAGACCGAGCAGGATCGAGGTCAGCGCCTGGCCCGTCTCGTCGTGCAGCTCGCGGGCGAGTCGCCGGCGCTCGAACTCCTGGCCTTCCATCACCCGGCGCAGCGAGTTGCGGGCGACCCGGTCGGTCAGATCGACCGCGACCGCGGCGCGGGCGGCGAACGTCTCGGTCAGGCGGAGCTCCTCGTCGGTGAACCGCGGATCGACGCCCAGCCGGTTGTGCGCGGCGATCACGCCGATCGCCCGGTCGGCGACGATCAGCGGGACGAACAGGCCGGAGCGCAGGCCCAGCTGCCGGGCGATCTCCTGGTCGACCTCGAGATCCTCGAGCGTCGAGTCGACGCGCTCGCTGCGGCGGCGGTCGAGGACGCGCCCGCTCTTCGAGCCGCTGCGAGACGAGCGATCGTGCCGAGAAGCCCATCCGCCTTGGAGCCGGCGGCGGCGGCGATGCGGAGGTCGCCGCCGGTGCCAGGCAGCGAGATCACGACGAGCTCGGCGCCGATCAGCGTCTGCAGCCGCGTTGCGATCAGCTCGAGCAACGGCTCGAGCTCGGTCTCGCCCGCCATCGCGTTTCCGATCTCGGTCAGCGACTCGAGCTGGCTCAGCCACCGGGTCGCCGACTCGTACAGCCTGGCGTTCTCGATCGCGACCGCGGCCTGCGCCGCGAGGAGGGTCGTCAGCTCCTCGTCCTCGCTCGTGAAGTCCCCCCCGCCCTCCTTCTCCGTCAGATAGAGGTTGCCGTACGCGACGCCTCGGAGCACGATCGGCACGCCGAGGAACCCCTTCATCTGAGGATGGTGCGGCGGGAAGCCGACCGAGCGCGGGTGGGCGGTCAGGTCGTGGAGGCGCAGTGTCTTCGCATCCTCGATCAGCAGGCCGAGGATCCCCCGGCCGTGGGGAAGTTCGCCGATCCGCTCGCGGGTCTCGGGATCGATGCCGGTGGTCAGGAACTGCTCGAGCGCGCGGCCGGCGGGATCGATCACGCCGAGCGCCGCGTAGCGGGCACCCGTCAGCTGCGCGGCCGCCTCGACGATCTTCTGGAGGACGGCGTCGAGCGAGAGCTCGGAGGTGACGGCGATCCCGGCGTCGACAAGGGTGCGCCAGCGGCTCTCCACGGCGTGAGTATGGGCCTTTCAGGCGGCGAGCAGCCGGCGCAGCACGAACGGGAGGATGCCGCCGTGCCGGACGTACTCGCGCTCGCGGGGCGTGTCGAGCCGCAGCCGGGCGGTGAACTCCCTGTCGTCGGCTCGAACGGTCACCTCGCGCGCCTCTCCGTTCTCGACCCCCTCGATCGAGAAGGTCTCGCGTCCGGTCAGCCCGAGCGACTCGGCGCTCTCGCCGTCGGCGTACTGGAGCGGGAGCAGGCCCATCATCAGCAGGTTGGAGCGGTGGATCCGCTCGTAGCTCTCCGCGATCACCGCGCGCACGCCGAGCAGCTTCGGCCCCTTCGCCGCCCAGTCGCGCGACGAGCCGGAGCCGTACTCCTTGCCGGCGAGCACGATCAGCGGCGTCCCCTCGGCGAGGTAGCGCTCGCGACGCCTCGAAGATCGTCATCTCCTCGCCGCTCGGGAGGTGCGCCGTCCACGTCCCTTCGTGCCCGGGCACGAGCAGATTCCGCAGCCGGACGTTCGCGAACGTGCCGCGCACCATCACCTCGTGGTTTCCGCGGCGGGAGCCGTACGAGTTGAACTCGCGCCGGTCGACACCGTGCTCGACGAGGTATTCGCCGGCGGGGCTGCCCGGCTTGATCGCGCCCGGCGGGCGAGATGTGGTCGGTCGTGACCGAGTCGCCGAGCATCACGAGGCAGCGCGCAGCGTGGATGTCATCCACGCTGCGCGCCAGGAGCGGCATGTCGTCGAAGTAGGGCGGTCGCCGGACATACGTCGACTCCGGGTCCCACTCATAGAGATTCCCGGAGGGAATCTCCAGTGCCCGCCAGGTCTCGTCGCCCGTGAAGACGTCGGCGTAGCGGCCGCGGAAGAGCTCGTCCGTGACCGAGCCGGCGATCGTCCGGTCGATCTCCTCCGACGACGGCCACAGGTCGCGGAGGAAGACGTCGTCGCCGTCCGGATCCTGCCCGATCGGCTCGGTGGTCAGGTCGAGATCCATCCGGCCGGCGAGCGCATAGGCGACCACGAGCGGCGGCGAGGCGAGGTAGTTCGCCTTCACCTCGGGGTGGATGCGCGCCTCGAAGTTGCGGTTCCCGGAGAGGACGGCGCAGGCGACGAGGTCGTTGGCCGCGATCGCGGCCGAGATCTGCTCGGGGAGCGGCCCCGAGTTGCCGATGCAGGTCGTGCAGCCGTAGCCGACCGTGTGGAAGCCGAGCGCTTCGAGGTACGGGGTCAGGCCGGCCCGCTCGAAGTAGTCGGTGACGACGCGCGAGCCGGGGGCGAGGCTCGACTTCACCCACGGCTTGCGCTCGAGCCCGCGCTCGACCGCCTTCTTCGCGAGCAGCCCGGCGGCGACCATCACCTGCGGGTTCGACGTGTTCGTGCAGCTCGTGATCGCCGCGATCACGACGCAGCCGTGGTGGAGCTCGAACTCGCCGTCACCGAGCGCGACCCGGACGCCGGCCGCCTCCGGCTCGGCGACCGCGACCACCGCGTCGGCGACCGCGGCCGGCTCCTCGTGGCCCGGGCTCGACATGCGCCGGCGGGTCGGAGGCGGGGAAGCTCTCGGCGACGGCCTCGTCCTTGGCGTTGCCGTAGTCCACGCCGAAGCTCGGCAGTGCGTGGAGGAACGCGCTCTTCGCCTCGCGCAGCGGGACGCGGTCCTGCGGGCGGCGCGGCCCGGCGAGGCTCGGCTCGATCGTGCCGAGGTCGAGCTCGACGACCTGCGAGTAGGTCGGGTGGTCGCCGGAGTCGTGCCAGAGCATGTTCTCCTTGCAGTAGGCCTCGACGAGCGCGACCCGCTCGGCCGGGCGGCCGGTGAGCCGCAGGTAGGTGAGCGTCGCGTCGTCCACGGGGAAGAAGCCGCAGGTCGCGCCGTACTCCGGCGACATGTTCCCGATCGTCGCCCGGTCGGCGAGCGAGAGCGCGGCGAGGCCGGGGCCGAAGTACTCGACGAACTTCCCGACCACGCCGGTGTTGCGCAGCGATCTCGGTCACGGTCAGGACGAGGTCGGTCGCGGTCGCGCCCTCGGGCAGCTCGCCGGTGAGCCGGAAGCCGACGACCTGCGGGACCAGCATCGAGAGCGCCTCGCCGAGCATTGCCGCCTCCGCCTCGATCCCGCCGACGCCCCAGCCGAGCACGCCGAGCCCGTTGACCATCGTCGTGTGCGAGTCGGTGCCGACGAGCGTGTCGGGGAACGCCTGGCCGTCGCGCGACTCGACCACCCGCGCGAGGTACTCGAGGTTGACCTGGTGGACGATCCCGGTGCCGGGCGGGACGACCTTGAAGTCGGCGAACGCGCCCTGGCCCCAGCGCAGGAAGGCGTAGCGCTCGCGGTTCCGCTCGAACTCGCGCTCGACGTTGTGGCCGAAGGCGAGCCGCGTGGCGAACTCGTCCACCTGCACGGAGTGGTCGATCACGAGCTCGGCCGGGATCACCGGGTTGATCTCGGCCGCGCTGCCGCCGAGATCCTCGCATCGCGTTTCGCATCGCGGCGAGGTCGACGATCGCGGGAACGCCGGTGAAGTCCTGGTGGAGGACGCGGCTGGGCCGGAACGAGATCTCGCGGCTCGGCTCGTCCGTCGCCACCCAGCCGGCGACCGCCTCGGCGTCGGCGTCGCTGCCGGCGCGCAGCACGTTCTCGAGCAGGACGCGCAGCGTGTACGGGAGCCGTGCGACGTCCCATTGCTGCTGGAGCGCGTCGAGCCGGAAGATCTCGAAGCTCTGCTCCCCGACCGTCAGCGTCCCGCGCGCGTCCACGCCCCTATTTCATCAAACGGCCAGCATCCGCCGCTCGCGACCGTTTGCACTGAGCGGGTCAGACAGTTCATGGCACGCGCCGATGCGTGCTCGCAGCGCCGGCGAGTTCAGTGGAACCGAGCTGTCAGACACTCATCCCCAGCTCGTCTCCGTCATCGGCCGGAGCGCGGTCTCGAGGATGCGGTGGTTGCGCGGCCGCGTGATCACGAACATGACCACCTCGGCCACGTCCTCGGCGGTCATCATCCCCGGGAGGGCGTCCGGCGTCCGGCCGCGGCCGCTCGTCGAGCGCGAAGTCGGTCGCCACGCCGCCGGGGCAGACGTTCGTGCAGCGGACGCCCTTCTCGCGCAGCTCGTGGTCGAGCGCACGCGTGAAGCCGACCTGGCCGAACTTCGACGCGCAGTAGACGGCCTCGTACGGCAGGCCGCGACGGCCGGCCTCGGAGGCGAGCGTGACGATGTCCGGCGGCGTCGCTCTTCAGCAGGTGCGGCAGCGCTGCGCGCACCGCGTACAGCGTCCCCTTCAGGTTGACGTCGATCATCTCCTCGAGGTGCTCGCGCGAGAGGTCGAGGAACGGGCCGTAGGCGCCGACGCCCGCGTTCGCGACGAGGATGTCGAGCCGGCCGAATCGCTCGACGGTCGCCGCGACGGCGGCGTCCACCTCCTCCGGGTCGCGCGACGTCGCAGGCGAGCCCGATACGAGCGCTCGAGGCCGAGGTCGTCGCCGCTTCGCGAGGCGAGTCCGACCGAGACGCCGGCCGCCGAGAGTGAACGGGCGACCGCGGCGCCGATGCCGCGGCTCGCGCCGGTGATGAACGCCGCTTTGCCTTCGAGAGTCATTGCTCCTCCAGATGTCGTAGGGCCGGGTACAGGGCTCGGAACCGCCGGTAGCCGTCCTCGTAGACCTGCTGCCACGCGGGGTCGGGATCGACCGTGTCGCGGACGCGCACGCAGGCGTCGACCGCCTCGTGCGCGTCGGCGAAGATGCCGCCGGCGACTCCGCCGAGCAGCGCCGCGCCGTAGGCGGCCCCTTCCTCGACCGCAGTGCGCTCGATCGGGATGCCGAGCACGGAGGCGACGATCTTCAGCCAGAGCTCGCTGCGCGCGCCGCCGCCCGACGCGCGGCCGGCCTCGGGCTCCACGCCGAGCTCGCGCAGCAGCTCGAGCGAGTCGCGCAGCCCGTAGGCGACGCCCTCGAGGACGGATCGGACCAGTGCGCCGCGGTCATGTCTGAGGGACAGTCCCTCGAACACGGCCCGAGCGGACGGGTCGGCGTGCGGCGTGCGCTCGCCCTGGAGGTACGGCAGGAACGTGAGCCCCTCGGTCCCGGCGGGCCAGCGCGCGGCCTCGCGCGTCAGCTCCTCGTACTCCTCGCCGACGACGTCCCGCAGCCAGCGCAGCGAGCCGGCGGCGGAGAGCATCACGCCCATCGCCTCCCACGTGTCCGGGCACGGCGTGGCAGAAGACGTGCACGCGGGCCTCCGGATCGGCTCGGTAGCCGGGCAGCGCGGCGAAGACGACCCCCGAGGTGCCGAGCACGACCGAGAGCGGGCCGGGCCGATCGACGCCGACACCGAGCGCGCCCGCCTGCTGATCGCCGGCGCCGCCGATCTCCGTCGACTCGTGCACGGGCGGCAGCCACTCGACCGGGATCTCCAGCGCGTCGCAGACCTCGTCGCTCCAGCGCCGGCCGGCGACGTCGAAGAGCAGCGTCCCCGAGGCCTCGGCGGCGTCGATCGCACGCTCGCCGGTCAGCCGCAGCCGCACGTAGTCCTTCGGCAGCAGGATGTGCGCGGCCTGCGCCCAGACCTCGGGCTCGTGGCGCGCGCACCCAGAGGAGCTTCGGCGCCGTGAACCCGGTCAGCGCGCGGTTGCCGGTCAGCTCGATCAGCCGCGTCGAGGCCGATCCGCTCCTCGATCTCGGCGCACTCGGCCGCCGTGCGCTGGTCGTTCCAGAGGATCGCCGGGCGCAGCACGCGGTCGGCGGCGTCGAGCAGGACGAGCCCGTGCATCTGGCCCGGTCAGCCCGACCGAGGCGGCGTCGTCCGCGCCGACCGCCGCCAGCGCCCGCTCGCTCGCGCGCCACCAGTCCTCCGGGTCCTGCTCGGCCCAGCCGGGCTGCGGGATCGAGAGCGGGTACTCCTCCTCCGCCCGCGCGAGCACCTCGCCGTCTCGCGAGATCGCGACCGCCTTGACGCCGGTCGTGCCGACGTCGAGGCCGCACGAGCGTCACACGCGCCGAGGGCCGCGTACACGAGCTCGTAGGCGCGCACCGCGTCCTTGCGCGACTGCGCCTCGCGGAGCGCCGCGTCGTCGATCCGCGCGGCGACGCCGTCGATGAAGCGCCAGTGGAGGACGCTGCGCCGGACGGCCTCGACCGCGTCCTCGGTGTACGGGTAGAGGTCGAAGCCGAGCCGCTCGCCGTCCGAGCCGTACCCGCAGCGGCGGAACTCGACCGCGAGCTCGAGCGTCTCCATGAACGCGGTCGCGCCGACCATGTTGTCGTCGTCGAAGGTGCCCCAGCCCGAGTTCGCGTGCTGGTGGCCGAGCAGCCCCTCGGCGGCGAGCAGCGCCGCGTACTCGGCCAGGTTCTCGCCGTTCATGATCAGGTGCTGCCAGTCCATGTTCACCTTGACGTTGTCCAGCCCGCGCTCGCGGAGCTTGTGGATCACGTGCAGGGTCATCCCGATGTTGCGCATCAGGATCTTCATCGCCGGCTCCGAGTTCTTGTGCTCGAGCCACAGCGGCTGGCCGTGCTCGGCGAGCTTCCCGGCGATCGCGGCGAGGCCGTCGACGAACCACGCCCAGCTGTCGGCGTACGGCGTCTGGAACGGGTAGTTGTAGCCCTCGATCCCGGGCCAGACGATCATCGGCACGCCGAGCTGCCCGGCGAGCTCGGCGCCGGCATACGGCGATCCGCACCGCCTCGGCGCGGACGTCCGGATCGGGGTTGACGAGGCCGCCCTTGCCGAAGCGCGGATCGAGGTGCAGGCCGCCCGCCAGGCAGTAGATGTCGTGGTCGGGCCCGAGCGCCTCGCGGATCTCGTCCACGTTCTGCTCGTTCAGCTCCGCCGGGTAGTGGAACTCGTAGCCGTCGATCAGGTCGCCGAGACCCTCGACCGCGCGGCGGACTCGCTGTGCGGTCGGTCTCCGCCGCGTGCTGCGGCTGGTAGCCGCCCGGAACGAACCGCGTGACCATCGAGCCGAGGGCCCAGATGCCGAGGCTGGTCTTCACGCGGCGGAGCCTACAGCGGGAGCGCGTGCGGGTTCGGGTTGACTAACGCTCGAACATAGACGAGTCTTTCACCGCGCCGGGCGCTCTTGTTGCGCGCGTAACCCGACGCGCAGTGCGCAGGCACGATCTTGTCAGTAAGACCAGCTAGGAGGGAGGAGCACGTGAAGCACGTTTCTCGAAAGGTGATCGCGGCCGGGTTGCTCGTCGCGGTCGCCGGGCTCGCCGTCGCGGTCACGACCGCCACGGCGGGGAAGCGACGCAGGCATTCAGGCCTGCGGGCTGATGCCGGACACGAAGACCTCGGTCCGCTGGGAGCAGTTCGACAAGCCGTACCTGGAGAAGGCCTTCAAGGCCGCCGGCATCTCGGCGCGCGTCGTCAACGCCCAGGGTGACCCGCAGAAGCAGAAGACGCAGGCCGACCAGTGCGTCTCCGACGGCGCGAAGGTCCTGATCATCGCCCCGATCGACTCCGGCTCCGCGGCCGCGATCGAGAAGGCGGCCGCTGCGAAGGGCGTCAAGTCGATCGACTACGACCGCCAGGTCGAGGGCGGCTCGGCCGTCCTGTACGCGTCCTTCGACGGCCACACCGTCGGCGTGCTCCAGGGCAAGGGCGTCGTCGCCGGCCTGAAGAAGAACGGCATGTACTCGAAGAAGCCGGTCGTCGCCTCGCTCTGGGGCGGCCAGGAGGACGCGAACTCGTTCCTGTTCAAGGGCGGCGTCGACCAGGTCCTCAACCCGCTGTACAAGAACGGCACCCTCAAGAAGGGCCCGCAGCAGTTCGTGCCCGGCTGGGACAACCAGAAGGCCGGGACGATCTTCGAGCAGATGCTCGTCAAGACGAGCAACAAGATCGACGCGGTCGCGGCGGCCAACGACGGTCTCGCCAACGCGGTCGTCGTCGCGCTGAAGGCCCACAAGCTGCATCCGATCCCGCTGAGCGGGCAGGACGCCACCACCCAGGGCGTGCAGAACATCATCTCGGGCTGGCAGACGATGACGGTGTTCAAGGACGTCCGCAAGCTGGCGACCGCAACCGCGCGGTGCGGCGATCAAGATCGTCAAGGGCCAGAAGCCCCCGACGACGGGATCCGTCAACACCAAGGGCCGCAGCGAAGGAGCCGGCCTACCTGATCGCGCCGCAGTCGATCACGAAGGCGAACTGGAAGCTGCTCGTCACGGGCGGCTTCCTGAAGAAGGGCGACATCTGCAACGGCGAGTTCAAGAAGTTCTGCTAGTACGCACGATGAACGATCGGAACGGAGGCGCCCACCCGGGCGCCTCCGTCCGTTCTGTGGTATGAGACACGCCCTCGTGAGCGACGCGCCCCTCCTCGAGCTCCGCGGAGTGACCAAGTCGTTCGGCTCCGTGCAGGCGCTGACCGACGTCGACTTCGAGGTGCGCAGCGGCGAGGTGATGGCGCTCGTCGGCGACAACGGCGCCGGCAAGTCCACGCTGATCAAGTGCGTCGCCGGCATCCACCCGATGGACGGCGGCGAGATCATCTTCGACGGCAAGCCGGTCGACGATCCACGGCCCGAAGGACGCGGCGAAGCTCGGGATCGAGGTCGTCTACCAGGACCTCGCGCTCTGCGACAACCTCGACGTCGTCCAGAACATGTACCTCGGCCGCGAGGCGCACGACTGGTTCCAGCGGCTCCAGGAGCCGCCGATGGAGGCGAAGACGAGCGAGACGCTCAAGAGCCTGCGCGGTGACGACGATCAGCTCGATCCGCCAGCCGGTCGCGACGCTCTCCGGCGGCCAGCGGCAGTCGGTCGCGGTCGCCCGGGCGGTGATGTGGAACTCGCGGCTCGTCATCCTCGACGAGCCGACCGCCGCGCTCGGCGTCGCCCAGACCGAGCAGGTGCTCGCAGCTCGTCAAGCGGCTCGCCGAGCAGGGGCTCGCGGTCGTCCTCATCTCGCACAACCTCCACGACGTCTTCGAGACCGCGCACCGGATCACCGTCCTGCGCCTCGGCCGCGAACGTCGGCGTCTACGAGCGTGCCGCACACGACGCAGGAGGAGGTCGTGCACGCGATCACGGCCGGCGTCCCGACCAAGGTCTCCGGGATTCCCGGCACCGGGAACGGGGCGCCTGCATGACGGCAGCCACCGCCGGCTCCCGACGTCGAGGCGCCCCGAGCTCGCAGAGCTACGCCGAGCGCGCTCGCGCGACAACATCCGCACCGGCAACCTCGGCAGCTGCGCCCGTCATCATCGCGCTCGGCGATCGTCGTCGCTCGTCTTCTGGCTGCACGGCGCAGAACTTCGCCACGCCCGGCAACTTCACGAACATCATCACGCAGATGGCGGGCACGTGCCTGCTCGCCTACGGCGTCGTCTTCGTCCTGCTGATCGGCGAGATCGACCTCTCGGTCGGCTTCGTCAGCGGCGTCGCGGGCGTGGTCGTCGCGCTGCTCCAGCACCCAGCTCCCGACCGGCGCCCACCTGCCCGGGCTCGCTCTGCATCCTGATCGCGATCCTCGCGCACGACGCTGATCGGCGCCTTCCAGGGCTCGATCGTCGCGCTGATCGGCGTGCCGTCGTTCGTCGTCACGCTCGCCGGCTTCGAGATCTGGCAGGGCGTGATCCAGCTCGAGCTCACCCAGGGCGTGGTCGTGATCCAGGACAACACGATCAACAACATCTCGAACTACTTCTTCAGCGACACGGGCCGGCTGGATCATCGGCGGTCGTCGTCAGCGCCGCGTACGTCGGCGGGACGCTCGGCGCCGCGCTCTCCGGCCGGCGGCACGGCATCGCGATCCGCGACCCGGCCCTGCTCGTCGCTGAAGGCTCGTCGTCGTCCCGGCGATCGCGCTCCTCACCGTCTGATCCTGCAACAAGGACCGCGGCGTGCCGTTCGCGCTGCTGCTCGTCGTCGGCGAGCTGCTCGTCCTGGACGTTCGTCGCCAAGCGGACGACTTCGGCCGGCACGTCTACGCGGTCGGCGGCAACGCCGAGGCGGCGCGCCGGGCCGGCATCAACGTCGCCGCGGATCCGGATCCTCGTCTTCATGATCTCCGGGGTCATGTCGGGGCTCGGCGGCATCGTGCTTGCCGCCGCGCCTGAACAGCGTCGACCTGAACGCCGGCGGCGGCACGCTGCTGATCGACGCGATCGCGGCGGCGGTGATCGGCGGCACCAGCCTGTTCGGCGGCCGCGGCGAGGTCCGCAACGCGCTGATCGGCGCGGCGCTGATCTCGACGATCACGAACGGCATGTACATCCTCGGCTACGCGACCGCGATCGATCTTCATGGTCACCGGCGTCGATCCTGCTCCTCGCGGTCACGTTCGACACGGTCGTGCGGCGGCTCCAGATCAGGTCAGGCCGCTAGGGCGCGGTCACGATCCGGTCGGCGGCGGACGTTGCGCCAGTCCGGACTCGTCCGCGCCGCCCGGGTAGCGCACGGTCAACTCGCGTCACCTTCGTCGCGCTGCCGAGCCCGAAGTGGACGCGCGGGATCCTCCGAGGACAGGTAGCTCGACCCGGCGTGCACCTCCTGGACGAGCCTGCGCCCGTCGGGGAGGACGGCGGTGACGACCGCGCCCGGCGCGAACCGTGGCAGCTTCACCTCGAGCCAGTGGCCCGAGCCGCCGGTGCCGCGGAGCAGGACGAGCCTGCCGCCGACGGAGTTGATCGCCACGTCCATGTGGCCGTCGTTGTCGAAGTCGGCGGCGGCGACCCCTCGGCCGTTGAACCGTGGGAGCTTGTCCACGCCGACGAGAGCGGTCGCGTCGGCGAACGTCGCCCGGAAGGTTCTCCAGCACCTGTACCGGCCCAGCGTCCTTGGCCAGGTTGGTGACCGGGATCGCGCCGTTCGCGAGCACGAGGTCGAGGCTGCCCGTCGTTGTTCAGGTCGACCCACGAGTCGCCCCAGCCGGTGAAGTTCGTCCCGAACGCCGTGGCGAACACCGAGCGACCGTCGGCAAACGTCGCGCCGCGGCTGCGGAAGACGGCATGCGTCTGTCCTCGTGAGTTGGAGACGAACAGGTCCGGCCGGCCGTCGCGCGAGTAGTCGCCCTCGGCGATGCCCATGCCGGCGTTCCGGTCCGCCAGCCCTTCGGTGCGCGCGCGGTCGACGAAGCGGAAGCCCAGGTTCGGTGCCAGCAGGTTGACGTAGTAGCGGTTGGGGTCCTCGTCGTTGGCGACGTAGAGGTCGAGGCGCCCGTCGCCGTTCAGGTCGGTGAACACGGCGCCGAGCGAGTGGTCGTACGGCGGCCGGTCGAGTCCCGCCTGCGCGCCGACCTCCCGGAAGTGCGCACGGCCGTCGGGACCGTTGCCCTGCGTTCACGAACAGGAGGTCGCGCACGCCGAGGTGGTTCGTCGGGTAGCCCGCGGACGAGCCGGGGATCGGCCCGTTCACCTCGGTGTAGCCGGCGACGAACAGGTCGGGCCGCCCGTCGCCGTTCACGTCGCCGACCGCCGCGCCGGAGTGCCAGCCGAACGAGACGACGCCCGAGGAGCGGGCGCCCTCCGTGAAGGTGCCGTCCCCGTTGTTCCAGAGCAGCTTGTCGTCCGAGGCGGTCGAGACGTAGAGGTCGGTGAAGCCGTCGCCGTTCAGGTCGGCGGCGACGCAGCCCTGTCCGCGCACCGGGAGGCCGGCCCCCGACGCGGCGGTGACGTTCACGAACCTTCCGTGGTCGTTGCGGAAGAGAGCGCTGCGCGGCAGGCCACCGTGCTTCTCCCATGCGCCGATGTCGGACTCGGCGTAGTTGTTCACGACGAACAGGTCGAGCCAGCCGTCGTTGTTGTAGTCGAGCCAGCAGAGCCCGCCGCCCATCATCGCCGGCGTGTCGGGCGAGACGCCGAAGCGGAAGGCGCCCTGCCGGAAGTCGAGGCCGACCTGCTTCGCGACGTCCGTCAGGCGAACGCCGGCGAAGCCTGCCGCCGCCGCACGTTGCGTCGCGGCGCTGGCCTTGGGCGCGGCCGCCAGTGCAACAGGCCGGCCGCTGCGGACGTGCGCAACGAGCCAGCGGCCCCGGTCTTGCTGGAGCTCGAGCGTCTCGCGGAAGCTCACCGCCGGGTCGCGCCGGACGACGCTCGGCGGCACGTCCTTGTAGGCGGTCAGCTGCCGAGTCCCCCGGAGGGCGGCGACCGCGATTGCCGCGCCCTGGCCGTGGCCGGCCTCGAGCCAGACGCGCATCGAGTCGAGGCGATATGCGGGGACGGTGATCGTGCCGCCTGCCGTCGAGCGGATCTGTCGGCTCAGCGCGGTCAACTCGTCGCCGATCGCCGCCAGGGCCAGCGCCGCCGGTCGGCGCTCCGACAGCGCCCTGGTCTGGAGGCGCAGGTGAGGCGACGAGGTCGCCGGCGATCCGGCGGGCCGTCTATCGGTCGAGCACGGTCTGGACTCCCTTCGACGGAAGAATCGCGATGTTCGGCAGACGGCCGGTCTGGGCGAGCGGGGCGGCGCGTCGTGTCCGGCCGGGCGCGGATTCCCGCCGCTGCGATCGCCCCGGTGTAGACCATCAGCGTGGCCGCGCCGGCGGCGACGAGCTTCGTCCGGCTGAGCCGCGGGAGCGACAGGTGCTCGAGCAGCGGCCGTGCTGCGGTGACGATCGCGAGCGCGCCGAGGACGGCGACCTTGCTCCAGAACTCGGTCCTTGCGGGGGCGATCAGCAGGGCGGCCAGGAGGCCGACCGAGACGGCGTAGAGAGCGCGCCCGCGTGTACTGGCGGGGATCGTCTTCGGGTCGGTGATCATGAAGAAGAGGAAGACGAGGATCTCGGGCGAGGTGACGAGCACCCACCAGAAGTACGCGCCGGTGATCGGGCCGAGATGCCAGCGCGCGGTCATCGCGTGCCCGGTCGCGGCGAGCAGGCCGATCCCCGCGGCGAACGCGAGCCAGAAGCCGACCGCGATCACGAGGAGGTGGAGGCGGGAGAGGATCGCGAGCCCGCCGGCGACGATGATGATCAGCGCGAGCGCCATCCACGCAGTCATCGGCCCCCACCAGAAGTCGAGCGGCTCGGCCCGGCCGGAGCCGAGGATCAGGAAGCAGACGACGAGGCCGATGTTCGACGGGTTGAAGATGTGTCCGCCACGGAGCTTGATCAGGTGCTTCGAGAGCAGTGAGACGGCGGCCGTGGCGGCGAAGATCCACCAGCCGCGCAGGCTCCACCAGTCGCCGTGCTGGGTGCCGGGGACCCGGAGGATGAACGCGACGCCGTTACCCGTCAGCAGCGCGCTCGCCGGCCACATCAGCACGCGGCGGCGCCGGAAGGCGATGCCGACCTCGAGCACTGCGCAGGTCGAGAGCGAGATCAGGATCTGGGCGATCGAGAGCCGGAACTCGAACGCGGCCTGGCCGAGGATCTGCAGCGAGACGATCACCGCGGCCAGGTGCAGCCGGGGATCCCGCAACGTCGGCAGCAGAACCGGGTAGGCGGTGCCGCGGATGGTCAGAGACCGCCCGCCGGGCGCAGCTAGCGCGGGGGCGCTCATAGGCGCCCAATGGTACTTCGGTCGTGCGGCTCGCACCGCAGTGTCTGACACCTCCGCCCGGAGTGTCAGACAGCTCAGAATCGTGGAATGAAGCTCGAGCAGGCGATGGCGATCGTTCAAGCGGTCGTGGCGGATGCGCCCGGCCCTGTCTCGGTGTTCGTCGCGGACACCCACGGCGAGATCGTCGCCGCGGCGACGATGGATGGCGCCGCGCCCGACACGCGCCTGAACG
Source organism: uncultured Actinomycetes bacterium (assembly GCA_963764565.1). Classification (GTDB taxonomy): domain Bacteria; phylum Actinomycetota; class Thermoleophilia; order Gaiellales; family Gaiellaceae; genus DATBLE01. The sequence goes on along the minus strand of CAVXTD010000018.1, from coordinate 49,176 downwards.
CGCAGCGCAAGGCCTACACCGCGGCCCGCAGCGACGCGCGCTCGACCTCGGAGCTGATCGAGAAGGTGAAGGACGACCCGGTCGAGCGCGCGAGCTTCGACCCGTTCTTCACGTTCTTCCGCGGCGGCGTCGCCGCGTTCGACGGCGAGACGCGCGTGGGCGCGGTCGGGGTCAGCGGGCTGCCGGGCGAGGTGGACGAGGAGCTGGCGAGAGGCGCGATCACGGCGGCCGGTCTCACCTGCTGAAACAGCCACGTCCGTACCAGACATATTGATGCACGACTGATATGTTTTGATGCATGCGGACGACGATCCGGCTCAGCGATGATCTCTTCGCTGCGGCCAAGCGTCACGCCACCGATACCGGGCGGACGCTGACCGCTGTGATCGAGGACGCGCTCCGGCAGGCCCTCGCGCCACGGCCCGACAGCCGTCCCCGGCGGACAAAGCTTCCGGTCGGCCGTCCTGATGCCGTTCTCCAGCCCGGCGTCGATCTCGACGACAGCGCTGCGCTCCTCGATCTGATGGAGCAGGCCGACGCTTCTCGCTGACGTCAACGTCCTCGTCTATGCATTCATGCCGGCGACGACAGACCACCGCGCTTACCGCGATTGGGTCCACGGCGTCATCGACTCCGACGAGGCATACGGAGTCTCAGACCTCGTCCTGAGTGGCTTCCTCCGGGTCGTCACCCACCCTGCTGTGTTCTCTCCGCCCCAACCGGCCGAGACAGCGTTCGAGTTCGCCCGCCTGCTTCGCACCCAGCCAAATGCCGTGCAGGTCGCGCCGGGCGCCCGCCACTGGGAGATCTTCGAGCGTCTCTGTGGCGAGAGCGGCGCTCGTGGCAAGCTCGTGCCCGACGCGTACTTCGCCGCGCTCGCGATCGAATCGGGCAGTGAGTGGATCACGACTGACCGCGACTACAGCCGTTTCCCCGGGCTGCGCTGGCGTCACCCGCTCGGCTGAATCGATACGTGATCAGCAGTGTCTGACACCGAGGTGTCAGACACTGAGCTAGAGCGTGACGGGGGCGCCGGTCTGGGCCGACTCGTGCAGCGCCTCGAGCGCGAGCGCCTGACCCATCGCGTCGGCGCGGCCGAGCAGCGGCTCGCCGGCGCCCGAGATCGCGTCGCTCAGGTTCTCCAGCTGGAGGCGGTACGAGTCGGCGCGCTCGACCTCGACCTGCTCGACGCCGCCGTCGCGCCGCACCTCGATCGCCGGCACGTTGCAGTGCCAGGGGTCGTCGAGGAAGAGCGAGCCCTCACTGCCGATCACCTCGAGCTCGTCGCGCTCGGGCAGCGCCGTCGCCGCAGTCGAAGGTCGCGAGCACGTCGCCTGGAAAACGCATCGATCCGGTGAACACCCAGTCCGTCCCCGAGGGCCCGTACCAGGCCGAGCCGTAGACCGACTCCGGCTCACCGCCGACGAGCCGCGAGCCGCTGACGTTGTAACAGCCGACGTCCATCAGCGCGCCGCCCTCGACGTCGGTTCGCAGCCGGATGTTGTCGGCGTCGTACAGCGAGTACGAGAACACCGAGCGGATCAGCCGCACCTCGCCGATCGCGCCCTCGTCGATCAACGAACGCAGGTGCTTCGTCTGCGGGTTGTGCCGGTACATGAACGCCTCCATCAGGAACCGGCCCGCACGGTCGGCGGCGTCGAAGGCCGCCTCCGCCTCCTCGGGATGGCGTGTCAGCGGCTTCTCGCAGAGGACGTGCTTGCCCGCCTCCAGCGAGCGGATCGACCATTCGCAGTGCATCGTGTTCGGCAGCGAGATGTAGACCGCCTCGATGTCGGGGTCGGCGAGCAGCGCCTCGTACGAGCCGTACGCCCGCTCGATCTCCCACTCGCGCGCGTACTCGTCGGCGCGCTCCTGCGTTCGGCTGGCGACCGCGACGAGATCCACCTTCGGCGATGCCTTCGCGCCCGGGATCACCTTCCGGTTGATGTCGGCGGTCGAGATGATTCCCCACGTCGTCACGACGGGTCGTAGTATCGCGGCTGTGGCGAGACCCGTGACGCTCTTCACCGGCCAGTGGGCCGATCTCCCGCTCGAGGAGCTCGCCGAGAAGGCGGGCCGCTGGGGCTTCGACGGGCTCGAGCTCGCCTGCTGGGGCGACCACTTCGAGGTCGACAAGGCGCTCGCCGACCCTGCGTACGCCGGCTCGGTGCAGGAGGTGCTCGAGCGCAACCACCTGAACTGCTTCGCGCTCGGCGCGCACCTCGTCGGCCAGGCCGTCTGCGACCCGATCGACGCGCGGCACCGGGCGATCCTCCCGCCGGAGGTCTGGGGCGACGGCGAGCCGGAGGGCGTCAAGCAGCGCGCCGCCGAGCGGATGAAGGACACGGCGCGGGCGGCGGCCAAGCTCGGGGTCACGCAGGTGAACGGGTTCACCGGCTCCGCGGTCTGGCACCTGCTCTACTCGTTCCCGCCGAACGACTTCGCCGAGATCGAGCGCGGCTACCAGGACTTCGCCGAGCGCTGGGGGCCGATCGTCGACGTCTTCGACGCGGAGGGCGTGCGCTTCGGGCTCGAGGTGCACCCGACCGAGATCGCCTACGACTTCGTCACCACGCGGAAGACCCTGGACGCGATCGGCAACCGCGACGGCTTCGGGATCAACCTCGACCCGAGCCATTTCGCCCACCAGTCGCTCGACACGGCGCAGTTCGCGCTCGAGTTCGCCGACCGGATCTACCACGTCCACGTCAAGGACTCACGCAAGCGGCTCGACGGGCGCCGCTCGATCCTCGGCTCGCATCTCAACTTCGGCGAGGAGGCCCGCGGCTGGGACTTCGTCTCGCCGGGCCACGGCGACGTCGACTTCGAGGACTTCTTCCGCGCGCTGAACCGGATCGGCTACATCGGGCCGCTCTCGATCGAGTGGGAGGACTCCGGGATGGAGCGCGAGTGGGGCGCGCAGGACGCGCTCGCATTCGTGCGGCGCACCGACTTCACCCCCTCCGACGTGGCCTTCGACGCGGCGATGCAGCGGTCGTAGTGGGGATCGGCGCGACACCCGGAGCAGCCGCCGCGGGCGAGATCCCGGAGATCGGCGTCGGCATGCTCGGGTACGCATTCATGGGCAAGGCGCACTCGAACGCGCTCAAGAAGATCGCCTACATGACCTGGCCGCCGCCGCTGCGGCCGCGGCTGGTCGCGATCGCCGGTCGCAACGAGGAGGCTGTCCGGAACGCCGCGACCCGTTACGGCTACGAGCGCTCGACGACGGACTGGCGGGACATCGTGGCCGACCCGGCGATCGGCCTCTTCGACAACGGCGGCCCGAACTCGCTGCACGCCGAGCCGACGATCCTCGCGGCGCAGGCCGGCAAGCACGTGCTCTGCGAGAAGCCGCTCGGCCGCGACGCCGGCGAGAGCTTCGAGATCTGGCAGCAGGTCGCCGCGACCGGCGTGAAGCACATGTGTGCCTTCAACTACCGCTTCGTCCCGGCGGTGCGGCTCGCGCGGGAGATCATCGACGCCGGCGAGCTCGGCGAGATCCGGCACTTCCGCGGCCGCTACCTCCAGGACTGGGGCGACGACCCGACGCTCGACACTTGGCGCTTCGACATCGGCCAGGCCGGTTCGGGCGCGCTCGGCGATCTCGGCGCGCACGTGGTCGACCTCTCGCGCTACCTCGTCGGCGACATCGCCACCGTGTCGGCGCTCGTCAAGACGTTCCTCCCCGGCCGCGAGGTCGACGACGCGATCGAGGCCGCCGTCGAGTTCGAGAACGGTGCGATCGGGACGATCGAATCCACGCGCCTTGCGCTCGGGCGGCGCAACGCATTCCAGTGGGAGATCAACGGCTCCAAGGGCTCGCTCGCGTTCGACATGGAGCGGCTGAACGAGCTGCAGGTGTTCCGCGCCGACGGCGACCGCGCCCGCGGCTTCAAGACCGTGCTCGTCTCGGAGGCCGACCACCCGTTCTGGGAGTTCTGGTGGCCGCCGGGCCACATCATCGGCTGGGGCGACACGTTCGTGAACGAGATCCACCACCTGCTGCGCGCGATCGCCGACGACGCCGATGTCGCCCCGCACGGCGCGACGTTCGAGGACGGCTACCGCGCCGCCGAGGTCTGCGACGCGATCGTCCGCTCAGGGGCCGGCGGCACGCGCGAGCAGCTCGCCTACCGCTCGCTCTAGCCGGCCGACGGGGCGGCCCGCTACGAGAACGAGATCACGGTTCTGATCCCGTTCTGTGCTTCCATCAATTCGAAGCCGTCGTTGACCTCGTCCAGGGCGATGCGGTGGCTGATCAGCGCGTCGACGTCGATCTGGCCTTCGAGCCACAGGTCGACCAGGCCCGGCACTTGCGTGCGGCCCTTGACGCCGCCGAACGACGTACCGGTCACGCGCCGCCCGGTGATCAGGAAGCGCGGGACGATCTCGAGCACCTCGCCCTTCCCGGCGACCCCGCACATCGTCGCCAGGCCCCAGCCTTCGCGGGCCGCCTCCGCCGCCTGGCGCATCACCGTGACGTTGCCGGTCGCCTCGAAGGTGAAGTCCGCCCCGAAGCCGCCCGTCTCGGAGCGGATCCACTCGACGGTGTCCTCCCCGGCAATGCGCGTCTCGGTCGCCCCGTGGCGGAGCCCCTCGGCCAGCCGCGGCTCGGCGACGTCGATCGCGATGATCCGGCCGGCTCCCGCGAGGCGGCAGCCGATCACCGCGCCCAGCCCGACGAGCCCGCAACCGAAGACCACACACGTCGAGCCGGCCTCGACCCCGGCCGTGTAGAGGGCGGCGCCGATCCCGGTCGAGAGGCCGCACGCGAACAGCGCGCAGCCGTCCGCCGGCGCCGCGGGGTCGACCTTCGCGAGCGCGATCTCCGGCATCACCGTGCACTCGGCGAAGGTGGAGGTGCCCATGAAGTGCCGGAGCGGCTCGCCGCCGCGGGAGAGCCGGGTCGTGCCGTCGGGGAGATACCCGGCGTTCTGCTGGTCGCGGATCGCCACGCAGCGGTTCGTGCGTGGACTGAGGCAATGGACGCACGTGCCGCATTCCGGCGCGAAGAGTGTGATCACGTGGTCTCCCGCCTCGACGAGCTCGACTCCGTCGCCGACGGCTTCGACGATGCCGGCTCCCTCGTGGCCGAGAACGCACGGCGTGTACCCGCTCGGATCCGCGCCGGACGCCGTGTACAGATCCGTGTGGCAGACCCCGCAGGCCGAGAGCCTGACGAGTACCTCACCGCTCCTCGGCTCGGCCAGGTCGACCTGCTGAACCGACAAGGGCCGGCCGAACTCCTCGAGGACTGCCGCGCGGATCTTCATCTCTGATCCGCGAGGCTATCGTCGATCCTCTTCCAGAAGAAGGTCGTGTCGGAGAGCCGCCCGTCCGGGAATAGAGCGTGCCCCGGGACGACGCCGAGACGCGTCCAGCCAAGTCGGTCGTAGAGGCGCTCGCCGTCCACACTTGGCCTCGGCGGCGAACGTCTCGAACTCGCGGCGGGCATCCTCGTGGGAGAACGGAGCCAGGTAGCTGATCGAAGCGCCGCCGGCCACGCGGTCGAGCCGGGCAACTCAGGCAATCGGACTACGCTGGGCGGGTGATCGCCCGCTGGGACCGCGCGGTCGTCGAGGCCGTCCAGCATCTGCACTGGGGCCCCGCGAACTGGTGCTTCGAGCACCTCTCCGACTGGTGGGTGAAGAGCGTGCTGATCGTCGGGATCGGGCTCGTCGCCGACGTGGTTTCGCGCCGGCGACTTCCCGTCGCGGCGTTGCTCGGCGCGGTCTGCTACCTGGCCGCCGACGGGCTTGCAATCAGGCTGAAGTCCGTGTTCGACCGGCCGCGGCCGTCGCTCGTCGACCCGGCTGTCCACCCGCTGGTTGCCGTGCCGCATTCGGGTGCCATGCCGTCGGGGCACGCGGCGGGTGCGTTTGCCGCGGCGGTCGCGGTCGGCCTCGTCCACCGCCGGCTGCGCTGGCCCCTGCTCGGCCTTGCCGCGCTGATCGCGTTCTCGCGGGTCTGGCTCGGCGTCCACTACCCGACAGACGTTCTCGCCGGAGCCTTGCTCGGCTCGGCGATCGCGCTCGGCGCCTGGCTGCTGGTCACGCGAGGCGGCGGCCGAGTGTCTCGAGCACGCGCTCGAAGCGCCGCCTGAGCCAGCGGCGCCCGCCGAGTGCCAGCAGCAGCCGGTCGGCGACCGATGCCCGCTCGACCTCCGCCGAGAGCGACACTCGCGACCCGGCTTCGGCTGCCACGATCTCCCAGGTGACGAGCCCGGCCGTTCGCCGGCCGATCGAGGCCCGGCCTTCCAGGCACGCCGGCGCGGCCACGGAGACGAGCTCGGTCCGCGCCTCCCGTGCGATCCCGAGCGGCCCGCGGATCCGGATGCGCCCTCCGCCGTTGCCCACTCCGTTCAGCGCGATGAAGGCGTCCTCGAGCTGCCAGTGGTTGTTCAGGTCGGCCAGGAACTCGAACACCCGCTCGGGCGGATGGGGCAGCAGACGGCTGCTCTCGATCGGCGCCATCGGCTGACAGTACCGACGCCAGCGATAATCGGATCACGGACGTGCTCGCCCTCACCTCGCTCCTGCCGGAGCTGCCACCAGCGCGGACACGGCTCCTCGACAACCTCGGTCGCATCCGCCGCGAGGTCGGTCCGCTGACGCCCGAGCTCGCGGACGCGCTCGCCGACCACATGAACATCCGCCGCGGAGAGGTGCACGAGGTCGTCTCCTTCTACTCCTTCCTGCGCGAGCCGCTCGACGTCGCGCGCGTCTGCACCGGGCCGGTGTGCGACTGCCTGGGCGCCGACGCGGACGGCGCGCTCGCGGTCGCCTGCGTCGGCCACTGCGACCTCGCCCCCGTCCGGATGGAAGGAGACGAGATCGTCGGCGGAGTCACCCACCGGGCGAACGGGTTCCTGCTCGAGCCGGACGAGCTGCGCGAGCCGCCGGAGCTGGCACAGGACGATGTCCTCGCCGCGCTCGAGGCCTCCGGCCTCACCGGGATGGGCGGCGCCGGCTTCCCGACCTGGCGGAAGTGGGACGCCGTCCGCCGCGAGCCGGGCCCGCGCGTCGTGATCGTCAACGCCGACGAGGGCGAGCCCGGGACGATCAAGGACCGGTATGTGATGGAGCTCCGGCCTCAGCTTCTGCTCGAGGGGCTCGCCGTCGCGATGCGCTTCTGCGAGACCGACGAGGCGTACATCTACCTGCGCGAGGAGTACGCGACCTCCCGGGCGCGCCTCCGGGAGGCGATCGCCGCGCGCGGCCTCCGAGTCGAGATCGTCGTCGGCGCCGGCTCGTACGTCTGCGGCGAGGAGACGGCGATGCTCGAGTCGATGGAGGGCCGTCGTGGGATGCCGCGGCTGCGCCCGCCGTTTCCTGCGCAGTCCGGCTACCTCGGCCGCCCGACGCTGATCAACAACGTCGAGACGCTGGCGAACGTGGCTCGGGTCGTCCGCGGCGAGTGGACGCCGGCCCGGCTCTGGTCGGTCTCGGGCGCAGTCCGCGAGCCCGGCTGCTACGAGGCGCCGCTCGACGTGACGGCGCGGCAGCTGATCGACGACTACGCCGGCGGCGCGACCGCCGAGGTCGGCTCGGTCGTTCCCGGCGGTGCGGCGAGCGGGATCCTGCCGCCTGGCGCGCTCGACGTGCCGCTCACCCGCGACGCGCTGCGCGAGTGGGGCGCCGGCCCGGGCTCGGCGGCGGTGCAGGTCTTTCCCTCCTCGTACCCGGTGCTGCGGCTGCTCTCGGAGACGATGCGGTTCTTCGCCGAGGAGTCGTGCCAGAAGTGCACGCCGTGCCGGATCGGGAACCGTGCGCTCCATCACGTCGCCGAGGAGTTGCAGCACGGCCGGGCGGCGATGACGCGCGCTAAGGTCGACGAATGGCTCGAGGCGATGGCGCAGACCTCGATCTGCGGCCTCGGCCAGGCGTCGCCGCTTCCGGTGCAGTCGGTCCTCCGCCATTGGCCCGAGCTGACCGAGGCGCTGGGATGATCGTCGCCCAGCCCGTGGCACCGATCGTGCACGCCGTCAAGACCGTGTATCCACGCAGCCCGATCGACGTCACGCGGGTCTGCATCGTCGGGCGCACAGCCCTGGTCCGCCTCCGCGTCCGTGGGCGCGAGTCGTACGTCGCACTCGAGCATCCCGGCCGGAAGTGGAAGCCGGTCTGGGTGGACGGCGCGACCCTGCGCAGCGTGCCGTCCGCGCGCAGGGCGAAAGTGGCAGCCGAGGCGAAAAGCTTGAGGACGCGATGCCTGGCTCCGTAGTCTCCTTCACCCTCGACGGCCGTGAGGTCTCCGCGCCCGAAGGTGAGCTTCTTGTGCACGCGCTCGCCCGCAACGACGTCTTCGTGCCGACGCTCTGCCACGACGACAGGCTCGACCCGTACGGCGGCTGCCGGATGTGCGTCGTCGGCGTCGAGGGCTCCCCGCGGCCGCTGCCCGCCTGCGCCACCCGGGTCGCCGAGGGGATGGTCGTCTCGACCAACTCGATCGTGCCGCAGCTCCAGCGCACGCTGACCGAGATGCTGCTCGCCGAGCACCTGAACGCGAACCCGGCAGGCCGCCCGAACGAGCTGATGCAGCTCGCCGACGACCTCGGTGTCTCGGCGCCGCTCGTGCTGCCCGACGCAGCGCGCGAGCCCTACGAGGACGGCGACCGCCTGATGGGCTACGACCCTGAGGCCTGCATTCTCTGCGCTCGCTGCGTCCGCTACACGCAGGAGGTGATGCAGTGCTCGGCGCTTTCGCTCGAGGGGCGCGGCCCGGAAGCACGCGTCGTCCCGACGTGGGGGCGGTCGTGGCTCGACACCGAGTGCGAGCTCTGCGGCGGCTGCCTCTCGGTCTGCCCGACGGGTGCGCTGTACGAGAAGTTCGTCGAGGGAGCGCCGGCGCAGCACGAAGCGCACTTGACCAAGACGAAGACGACCTGCACGTTCTGCGGCGTCGGCTGCCAGCTCGACCTGAATGTCGACCCGGAGACGAAGCGGATCGTCAAGGTCACCTCGGACCCGGGCTACGTCTCGAACGACGGCAACCTCTGCGTCAAGGGTCGCTTCTCGTTCAACTTCGTCCACCACCCCGACCGGCTGACGAAGCCGCTCGTCCGCGGCGAGGACGGCGAGCTGCGCGAAGCGACGTGGGACGAGGCCCTTTCGGCCGCGTCCGAGGGACTGTCCCTGGTACGTGACCGTTATGGCCCACAGGCGGTCGGCGTGCTCGCCTCCGCGCGGCTGACGAACGAGGAGAACTACCTGATTCAAAAGCTGGCGCGGGGGGTGATCGGGACGAACTCCGTCCACTCCTGCGAAGCGACCTGACACGCTCCGACCCTTTACGGCCTGGTCAGGTCGTTCGGCAGAGGAGCAAGCACCAACTCGATCCCGGAGATCGAGAACGACCGGTTCCTGCTCGTGATCGGGTCGAACACGACCGAAGCGCACCCGGTGCTGGCGCTGCGGATCAAGAAGGCGGTGCGCAACGGGGCGACGCTCGTCGTCGCCGATCCGCGCAAGATCTGGCTGACGAAGCTCGCCAAGCGCCACCTCCAGCTGCGCCCCGGCACGGACGTCTGGCTGCTGAACGCGATGATGAACGTGATCCTCGAGGAGGGGCTCCAGGACGAGGACTACATCCGCGCGCACACCGAAGGCTTCGACCAGGTGCGCGAGGTCGTCTCGCGCTACACGCCCGAGGAGGCGGCGGAGGTCACGGGCGTCCCGGCCGAGTCGATCCGCACGACGGCACGCGAGTACGCGGCCGAGCGGCACGCGGCGATCTTCTACACGCTCGGGATCACCGAGCACGCGTGCGGCGTCGACAACATCTGGTCGCTCGCGAATCTCGTGCTGATGACCGGCCACCTCGGCTACGAGTCGACCGGGCTGAACGCGCTGCGCGGGCAGAACAACGTCCAGGGCCTGAACGACTCCGGCGCGAACCCGGCGTACCTGCCCGGCTACCAGGCGGTCGACGATCCAGAGATCCGGCGGAAGTTCTCCGAGGCCTGGGGCGTCGAGGTGCCGGAGACGCCGGGGTACCGGCTCGACCAGATCGTCTCCGGCCTGCACGACGGGCGGGTGAAAGCGCTGTACCTGGTCGGCGAGAACCCGGCGCAGACCGAGCCGAACGCGCACCACGTCGAGGAGGGGCTCGACGGCTGCGAGTTCATCGTCTCGCAGGACATCTTCCTCAACGACTCCACCCGGCGCTACGCCGACGTCGTGCTGCCGGCGTCCAGCTTCGCCGAGAAGGACGGGACGTTCACGAACACGGAGCGGCGGGTGAACCGGGTGCGGAAGGCGCTCGACTGCCCCGGCGAGGCGCGCGAGGACTGGCGGATCGTCTGTGACCTGGCGCGGGCTCTCGGCGCGCGCTGGCCCGACTACGCCTCCGCCGAGGAGGTCTGGGACGAGTACGCCGACCTAGCGCCGAACTGGTACGGGATCCGCTACGACCGCATCGAGGAGCACGGCCTGCAATGGCCGTGCCCCGACCGCGAGCATCCGGGCACGCCGTACCTGCACGCGCCGGCGCCGGCCCTGCCCGGCGGGCGGGGGAGGTTCTTCCCGGTCGAGTACCAGCCGCCGATCGAGCAGCCCGACTCGGAGTACCCGTTCGTCCTCACCACCGGGCGGACGCTCTACCACTACAACTCGGCGACGATGACGATGCGCGAGGGCGGGATCCTCGACAAGCAGGAGGCGCCGTTCTTCGAGATCCATGCCGACGACGCGCGGGCGCTGGGGATCGCGGACGGTGACGTCGCCCGGCTCGTCTCCCGGCGCGGCGAGCTGGAGGCGGAGGCGCACTACTCCGAGCGTGTCTATCCCGGCCTCGTCTGGATGTCGCTCCACTTCGCGCAGGCGAAGGTGAACTGGCTGCTCCACGACGTCGGCGACCCGCTGATCGGGACCCCGGAGTACAAGGTCTCGGCGGTTCGGGTAGAGGCGCTGTAACAGTGCCAGGCACTGTTAACAGTCCTGCAAATGGGACGTTTTTACCGCGTCCGGCACTGTGAACGCCGACTCGCTCGAGCCGACCGTGGTCGAGCCGCTTCTGCGGAGCCGGCTCGGCAGGCCGTACCTCTACGAGCACCGGTGCGCGTCGACGCAGGACCTGCTCGACTCCTCGATGCGCGAGGGGACGGTGGCGGTCACGGACGAGCAGACCGCCGGCCGCGGCCGCATGGGTCGGAGGTGGGAGACGCCGGCGGGGAAGGCGATCCACTGTTCGGTGCTGCTCGAGCCGCCGCCCGAGCGGCGCGCGCCGGAGCTCTCACTGGTCGCCGGCGTTGCGGTCGCCGACACCGTCGAGCGGACGACCGATCTAGCCGCGCAGATCAAGTGGCCGAACGACGTGATGCTTCGACGGTCGAAGGTCGCCGGTTGCCTCGCCGAGGCGCGGAACGGCGCCGTCGTCCTCGGGATCGGGATCAACGTCAATCAGACGCCGTGAAGAGCTGCCGCCGGCGACCGGCTCGCAGCCGGGCTCGCTGCTCGTCGCCACCGGGAGCGAGTGGCCGCGTGCCCCGCTGCTCGCGATGCTGCTGGCCGACCTCGAGCGCTGCTACTCCGAATGGCTCGCGGGCGGTCTCGATGCGCTCTATCCGTATCTCGGCTCGCGGGACTTCCTGCGCGGACGCCGTGTCAGCGTGAACGGGAAGAGCGGCGTCGCCGTGAAGATCGACCGCGAGGGCAGGCTGGAGATCGACGTCGGGCACGGCGAGGTGCGCACGGTCGAGAGCGGCGAGGTCCTGTACGAGCGCTAGCCCTTGAGCGTGATCGGAACCTCGACCACGTTTGTGCGGGATCCGTCCGCGGCCGACGGCTCGTAGCCGGCGAGCGTTGCCGGGCCGCCTCCGGGAGGGTAGCGGCGGCCCATCGCTAGAGTCGGGCGATGGACCAGAACGGCATCGAAGCCGAAGCGCTCGTGCGGGAGTTCAAGGACGTGCGCGCCGTTGACGGAATCGATCTGACCGTCGCACCCGGCGAGATCTACGGCTTTCTCGGCCCGAACGGCGCCGGCAAGTCGACGACCGTGCACATGCTGACGACGCTCTTGCCGCCAACCTCGGGCACCGCGCGCGTCGCCGGATTCGACATCGTCAAGGAAGGGCCGAAGGTCCGCTCTGCGATCGGCGCGGCCCTCCAGGAGGCGGCGCTCGACCCGCTGCTCTCGGGCCGCGACCATCTCCGCCTTCAGTCCGCCCTGCACGGCATTCCCCGCCACGAGCGGGCGAGGCGCGGCGACGAGCTGCTCGACCGCGTCGGCCTGTCGCTCGCCGCCGACCGCCGGGTGCGGACGTACTCGGGTGGGATGAAACGCCGCCTCGACCTCGCTCTCGCGCTCGTCCACCGCCCGCGCCTGCTCTTCCTCGACGAGCCGACGACCGGCCTCGACCCGCAGAGCCGCACGGCGCTCTGGCGCGAGGTCGGCCGTCTCGCGAAGGACGAGGGCGTGACCGTCTTTCTCACGACGCAGTACCTCGAGGAGGCAGACGTTCTCGCCGACCGGGTCGGGATCATCGACCACGGGCACATCGTTGCCGAGGGCACGCCGGAGGCTCTCAAGGCAGAGATCGGACGGCCGACGGTCGAGGTCGTGCCCGCCGACCCTGAGCAGCGCGGGCGGCTCGCAGAGATCCTGCGCCGCTTCGGCGAGCTCGTCGAGATCTCTCCGGACAGCGTTGCAGTCCGGTGCGAGCGGGGCGAGCTGGCGCTGGTCGAGATCGTCCGGGCGCTCGACGCCGAGAACCTCCACCCGGCCAACCTCCAGCTGCACGCTCCCTCGCTCGACGACGTCTTCCTCGAGAAGACCGGCCGCACGCTCGAGGGCGCGGCCGCGGAGGCGGAAGCCGAGACCGAGCCGGCCGCGACGTGAGCTGCTGTCGGCGCGCAGGTCTACCAGCTCGCCCGCCGCTCGGTCGTCCGGCAGGCGCGCCAGCCGGCGAACGTCGTCGCGCCGGTGATCTTCCCGCTCAGCCTGCTCGCCGTGACCTCGGGCGGCCTCCAGCCGGCCACACTGATCCGCGGATTCCCGACCGATCGTTTCGTCGCCTTCGCGCTCGCGATTCCCGTTCCTCCAGGGTGCGCTGTTCGCGACGATGAACGCCGGCACCGACCTGGCGCGCGACATCCAGACCGGCTTCCTCAACCGTCTCGCGCTCACACCGCTGCGCGGCGTCGGCCTGGTCGCCGGGCAGCTCGCGGGCGTTTCCGCCGTCGCGCTCCTCCAGGCGGTCGTCTACGTCGGCGTCGGCTATGCGGTGGACGTGCGGCCGGCCTCGGGCGCCGGCGGGGTCGCCGTCCTGCTCGTGCTCTCGGTCGCTGATCGCGATCGGCTTCGGCGCCGTCGGCCTGTTCATGGCGCTCCGCACCGGCTCGAGCGAGTCGGTCCAGGGGCTGTTCCCGGTGCTCTTCGTGTTCCTGATCATCTCCTCGATGAACTTCCCGCGGAACCTGATCGAGGTCGACTGGTTCCGCTGGGCGGCGACGGTCAACCCGGTCTCGTACCTGATCGAGGGCGTGCGCAGCCTGATCATCGAGGGCTGGAACGGCGAGGCGCTCGGCCTCGCGTTTGCGATCTCGGCGGGGCTGCTCGTCGTCGCGGTCGGGGCCTCGGCCGTCGCGCTCAGGGAGAGGATGACCCGGACATGAAGGGCGGCTTCCGCTCGGTGGCGCTCGCGGTCGGCTGGCGGACGATCCACAACGTGCTGCACAACCCGTCGCTGCTCTTCCCGGGCCTGATGTTCCCGCTGCTCAACTTCGCCGCCTTCGCAGGCGGCCTCTCGCGGCTGCGCCACGTGCCGGGCTTCGACTACGCGCCGGGCTACTCCGGCTTCCAGTTCGTGTTCGTCCTGCTCCAGTCGGCCGCGTTCGGCGGGGTGTTCACGGGCTTCGGGATCGCACGCGACTTCGAGTACGGCTTCTCGCGCCGCCTGATGCTCGCGGCCTCGCGCCGGAGCGGGATCGTCGCCGGCTACGCGCTCGGCGCGGTCAGCCGCTGGCTGATCACGGCGGCGGTGGTGACGGGCGTCGCGTTGCTCGCCGGGATGAAGATCAAGGGCGACGGCATCGACCTCGTCGGCCTCTATACCCTGGCCGTGCTCGTCAACATCGCCTTCCTCCTCTGGGCCTGCGGGGTGGCGATGCGGTTCCAGTCGGTCCAGGCCGGCCCGATCATGCAGACGCCGGTCTTCCTGGTGCTCTTCCTCGCGCCCGTCTACGTGCCGCTCGCGCTGCTGCGCGGCTGGATCCACGCGCTCGCGGTCGGCAACCCGGTCACCCGCCTGCTCGAGGCGTGCCGCAGCCTGCTCGCCGGCCAGCCCGTCGAGGTCGGGAATCGCCTTCGGGGTCGCCTTCGGCCTGATCGGCCTCTTCTCCCTGTGGGCGCTCGGCGGGCTGCGCCGCGCCGAGGCGACCGGATGAGCACGGCGTCGCCAGGCTGCAGGTCGCGATAGCCACGTCGCTGGCAACCGGCGCCGAGGCGCGCGTGACGAACCCGGGAGGCCCCCGGGGTGTCGTCTGCGTGAACGGCGGAACGGGCCGCGAGGCGCATGGGACGTGGAGCGCGACGCTGGAATGGCTGGTCGGGCGGCTCGCGCCGGAGTTCCCCGGGATCTCGTTCGTCGAGGTGCGCTACCGGATCAAGTCCTGGCGGCAGCTGACCTCGTGCATCGAGGACTGCCGCGCCGCGATCGCGCTCGCGGCCGACGGCGGCGCGGAGGAGATCGCCCTGCTCGGCTTCTCGATGGGCGGCGCCGTCTCGATCGCCGCCGCCGACCACCCGCGCGTCTCGACCGTGATCGGCCTCGCCCCGTGGATTCCCGACCGCCTCGACGTCTCGACACTCGACGGCCGCAGGCTCGCGATCGTGCACGGCTCGCTCGACCGCTGGCTGCCGGGCATTCCCGGGGTCAGCCCGGAGAGCTCGCTGCGCGGCTTCGAGCGGATCCGGCTCCTCGGGATCGAGGCGACGCACACGATCGTCTCGGGCGGCCTGCACGGCCTGGCCGTCAGATTGCCGGGAGGAGGCACGATCCGCCTGCCGCGCGCGGAGCACTGGGCGCGAGCTCGTAGCCGCCGAGCTACGCCGGTTCGAGTCCGGCTAGCTCCAGCTCCGTCATTCGGTTTGGCGAGCGACCGCCGAAGCCGGCGCGGCGTAATTCAGCCCGTGAGAATGTTGTGCGCCTACTTGATGCCTTGCATGCACTCCTTTGGATCGATGATCCCTAGGCTCTTGACAACCTCGAAATTGCCGTTGTTTGCCTGGGCGATGTACATGTTCATTCGAACGTGATGCTGACCGGGCACCATTTCGGCCGGACCGCCCGGCCCCTCGGCGATCTTTGCATGGTCGAGCGCCTTGATGACGTCCTCCTGCTTCAGCGAGCCTGCCTCTGTTACAGCGGCCTCCCAGAGCTTCAGACCGCGGTACATGCCTGAGCACGCACTGCCGGCGGTGAACTTGGCATCGCCTGGAAACAGCTTGTCGTACTGATCGACCAATTCCTTGCTGAATGGATCGCTGACGTTCTGGTAGTAGTCGAGGCAGCTGTACAGACCCTCCACGTGTTCGGCCGGCACCAGGTTGAGGAAGTTCTCGTCGAAGTACGTGCAGACGAGAGATCCGCCCCGCTTCGTGAAGCCGGAGTCGTAAAGCTGCTCGAGGAACGGCGTGAGCCCCGGGGGAACGATCGTGTTGAATACCACCTCCGCACCGCTGGCGGTGATCTTGTCAACGGTCTCGCCGTACTCGGTGTGATCGAGGGGAAAGTACTCCTCTCCGACAATCGCGCCGCCGTTGGCCGTGGCAAGCTCACGGACCTTCTCGTTCATGATGTGCGGCCAGATGTAGTCGGCCGAGGGCAAGTAGAACTTCTTCGCGCCGGTCCGTTGCATCAGCCAGGGAATCAGGGGTTCGACCTGCTGCGCCGGCACCGGGCCGGTGCAGAAGATGAGCGGGTCACATTCCTGCCCTTCGTATTGCTCCGGGTAGATGTAGAGCGTCTTGCCCTTCTCCACGGCAGCAGCCTTGATCGCCTGCCGCGTCGAGCTGTAGATGCCGCCGAAGATCACGTCGACGTGATCTTCCTGGACGAGCTTCGCGGCTTTGGCTTCCGCGACACTGTCTGTCGTCGCACTGTCCTCGAGGTACAGATCTACCCGGCGCCCCAACAGGCCGCCCTTTGCATTGATGTCGTCAATCACCATCCTCGCCACGTTTGCGTTGGCGATGCCCATGAACGAGAGCGGGCCGGTCTGATCCGTGATCACGCCGACCTTGATGGACGATTCTGTCATTGCATTCTCTCCTCTCGACAGCGTGCGATTTGTTGAATGCCGGCCTGGCCGACATGAGAGACCCCCGCCTCGGCGGGGGTCTCTCGCGGGCTCAGTGCCTGGCCCGGCTGGATAGGGCGAACGCTCTAGGCGTCGTAGGTGCCGACGAGCTCCGCCGCCTGGGGCTTGCCCTTGTGCCCTGCTTCTTGAAGGATCGCCGGAACCTCCGGATCTGAGACGAAGTTCTGCCAGCCCGCCGCATCCCAGTCGAAGAGCGCCCAGACCCGGTCGGCCTCGTTGGGATCGCGGAACACGGTCGAACCTTTGCACCCGTGCTGCTTTCGCTTCTCGGCGCCCTTGGTCGAGAAGATCTTCGCGAAGCGGTCGACGTCCTCGACCTGCGTTGTTGCCAGGATCATTTCTCCTCCTTCGCTGTTCTCGGCGCCGAGGCTCGGCGCCGATGGAGAGGCGAATGTACGACCGAGGCGTCCCGGCGGCATCGGGCGAACGCCCTATCCGGCGCGAACGAGGTCTTGCTCGAAGGCCCAGAGCGTCGCCGCGGCGCGGCTGCGGACGCCGGCCTTCTGGTAGACGTGCTGGACGTGGTGCCCGACGGTCTTGGCGGAGATGCCGAGAGCCTCGGCGATCGCCTGGTTGGACTCGCCGCGCACGAGCACCCGGAGGACCTCCAGCTCGCGCTCCGTCAGCCCGGAGGGCAGCTCGCGAGATCGCTGCTGCACGCGGTGTCCGGCGGCTGCGAGCACCGCGTCGACAGCTTCCGGATCGAGCCGCCCCTCGTCGGCCTCGCGCAGCAAGTCTGCCTCTGCCCCCGCCGCATCGAGAGCCGGCCTGTACGGCCGCGCCTCGCGCATCGCCCCGTAGCAGTCGGCGGCGGCGAGGATGCGGGCCGGCTGATCGAGCGCCGGCCCGCTCGTGCCACGGTGGTAGCCGGAGCCGTCGAGACGCTCGTGGTGCGAGCCGGCCAGCAGCCCGATCGGGGCGAGCGCCGGCGACTGGGCGAAGGCGCGCTCCGAGAAGTGCGGATGGAGCCGCACCCGCTCCCATTCTCCGAACCCGAGCGGCCCGGGCTTCTCCCAGATCGCGTTCGACACGCCGATGCGGCCGAGGTCATGCGCGAGCGCGGCTCGCCGCACGAGCGTCACGGAGGCCGCCGGCAGACCCATGCGCCAGGCGGCGGCCTCGGCGAGCTCGGCCACGCCTGTCGAGTGCTCACGCAGCCACGGTGACTTGAGCCCGGTCAGCGCGGCGATGGCCGTAAAGGCGGCATCGACCCGTTCGCCCTCGATCCGGATCTGCGGGAACGGCTCGATCTCCAGCGCCTGCTCCCAGATCCGCGTCTCGTCCAGCTCGGCGAGGAGGTCGTCGAAATGCGCGACGGCGAGCCCCGCGAGCCGAGGCTCGTACGCGGCGCCCGTTCGGCGCTCGACGACGGCGCGTGCCTCGTCGGGGCCGGCGGCGGAGAGGAAGAGGGAGATGTCCCTCGCCACGTGCAGGAGACGCATCGGCAGCGGGATCGCGTCGCCGCGAGCGTCCGGGAATCCCCGTCCGTCCCAGCGGGCGAAGACGAACTCGAGCGCTACCTGGATACCCGAACCGAGGTCGAGCCACCCGGCGAACCGCTGCGCCACCTCGCACATCGTCGCGAACGCGTCACGGGCCCGCGGGCCTGCGTTGGCGATCGCGTCCTCGATCATCGCGGCGCGGACCTCCGGTGCGCGTCCCGCCCCGACATGGGCCTGGTAGAACGCCAGGACCTCCGCGGGATTGGTGGTGTCGATCAGGAAGAACGCTGCTCTGTGCGCGATGTCGTCGCCGTACAGCTGCGTCGCCTCGTGGCCGTTCGACGTGCACCCGGAGGCGTGGAGGAGCGCTACGTAGTAGGTGTCTGCGAGCTCCTGCGCCGTTGCCCCGGCGAGCTCGCCGAGACGGACCGCGAGCACGGCGGTGCGCAACGCGTGCTCGAGCGGCTGACCGGTACCGAGGTCGGTCGCGATCGAGAGGGCACCGACCACCTCGGCAGCGCGAATCGGCCGCTCACCCTGAGCCGTGGCCGAGGTGACTGCTCCTGGATCGGCGGGCGCCACGTCTCGATCCTACGCGTGGCTACCGCGCGCGCGTGGCGGTGCTTGCGCGGGAGCCCCGAGACGTGAGCGGAAGCGCGGAGTACCGTTCGCACCTCGCCCAGGTGCTCGTCCGGCGGGCGCTCGAGCAGCTGTAGCCGGCAGCGGGCGAGCGCGCTGTGTGAGCGAACGCTGAAAGGACGCGAACGACGATCTCGTCCGATCGGGCGGCCGGCTCGCCGTCTCCTGCAACAATGTCCTGCAAGTGCGTACTCGCGGTACTTCTGGACGGCGCCGCGCCGACGGTTGGCTCGAAACCGATGTCGAGCAGGTCGCGCCGGAGGACGATTGGTTCGCCGCGATCGAGGACGACGTCATGTTCCGCGAGGAGGAGCCGGACGTCGCGCCGGCCGACCGCGTGCCCGAGCCCCGCGACCCCTTGCGCGACGTGCCGGTGCCCGACGCCGACGCCCTCGGGCGGGACACCTGGATCGCCCCGGCCGAGCGAGCCGCCTCTTCCCGGCAGCTGCACCGGGACGGGATCTACCGGCGGCGCGTGATCGCGCTCGCCGCGCTCGCCGCGATCCTCATCGCCGGGATCACCGTTCCGCTCGTTCTCCTCTCGGGCGGCGGCGGGCAGCAGGGAAGCGCAGGCGCTGCTCCCACGACGACCCTCCCGTCCCAGCCGGCGACTTCGACCACGTCGACCGAGAGCACCGCTCCGAGTTCACCGGCCACGGCTGCAACCCCGCTGACCGTCGCGCTCCCCGGCGGCAAGGCTCTTCGACTCGGGGATAGCGGCGCTGCGGTCAAACAGCTCCAGAAGGCGCTCGCCGCCCTCGGCCTCGATCCCGGGACTCCGGACGGCGATTTCGGCAGCAACACCCAAGCGGCCGTCGTCGAGTTCCAGAAGTCCAACGGCCTCGATCCGGACGGGGTCGTCGGCGCGAAGACCGTCGCCACGCTCAACACCCTGCTCGCCGAGCTGTAGCCCGGCTAGGCGGTCGCGATCCGGCGCCGCTCGACCTGGTTCGGATCGGGGCGCTTCACGTCCCACGCCAGTCGCAGCCGCTCGAGTCCGCGGATCACAGCGGCGGAGAGATCGAGCTGCCCGCGCTCGAGTCCGTGCACGGCCGAGGCCGGGAACGCGTGATGGCCGTTGTGCCACGACTCGCCGAACGACGGCAGCGCCAGCAGCCAGACGTTGCGGCTCTCGTCGCGGGTGCGGAAGGGCCGCTTGCCGAACGTGTGGCAGATCGAGTTGATCGAGAACGTCACGTGCTGGAAGAGGAAGATCCGGATCAGGCCGCCCCAGACCATCGCCTGGAGCCCTGCCTGCCACGTTCCGAAGACGAGGTAACCGGCCAGGAAGGGCAGCCCGACCGTCAGCGCGACCCAGAGGAGGTACAGGCGGTCGATCCAGCGCACCATCGTGTCGTCGTACAGGTCCTTTCCGTACTCCGGCCCGCGCTCGAGCCCCTTCGTCGAGAAGAGCCAGCCCACGTGCGAGTGCCAGAGGCCCCGTGCGCGCTCCCAGATGCCCTTGCCGCGGTTCGCATGTGGCGAGTGCGGGTCGCCGGGCAGGTCGGAGAGCGCGTGATGCTTGCGGTGGTCGGTCACCCACTGGGTCAGCGGTCCCTGCATCGCCATCGAGCCGAGGATCGCGAGCGCCGCCTTGACCGGCGCGTTCGTCTCGAAGCTCTTGTGGGAGAAGTACCGGTGCCAGCCGACGGTGATCCCGAGCCCGCACGGGACGTAGAAGACGGCGAGCACGACCAGGTCGACCCAGTTCACCCCCCGGTTCCAGAGCAGAACGGTGCCGGTCACAAGCCCCACAGGTGGAACGATCACCGCGACGAGTCCGGCCAGGCGGCTCAGAAAGGTCGTCCGCTCGCGGACGGTGCGGATACGGATCGAGTCGGCGGCCTGTTCCATCACGGGCAAGTGTACGTAGACAACCGGCACCCGACCCCGTACGAATACCGGTCTAGATGCGGATCGCAGTGATCGGAAGCGGGATCGCCGGGCTGGGCGCCGCCTACGCGCTCTCCCGCGCCCACGACGTCGAGCTGTTCGAGCGGGAGGAGCAGCCGGGCGGTCACACGAACACGGTTCTGCACGACGGTCTCGCGCTCGACACCGGCTTCATCGTCCACAACCGGACGAACTACCCCGGGCTGGTGCGCCTCTTCGAGGAGCTCGGCGTTCGCACGCAGCCCTCGGAGATGTCGTTCTCGGTCAGCTGCGCACGCCACCGGCTCGAATACGCGGGGCGGCGGCCGCTCGGCCGCGCGCCGCTCCGGCTCGTCCGCGAGATCGTGCGCTTCCTGCGCGACGCCAGAGGGACGATCGACGGAGCGCGCGAGCAGACCGTCGGCGGGTATGTCGCCGAGCACGGCTATTCGGACCAGTTCCGCGACCACTTCCTCGTCCCGCTGACGGCGGCGATCTGGTCGAGCGGCACGGGGAGCGCGCTCGATTTCCCGGCCGGCTATGCCCTCGACTTCTTCGACAACCACGGGATGCTCGGCTTCAGGCGCAAGCGCTGGCGCACCGTTGTCGGCGGCAGCCGCGCGTACGTGACCGCGCTGCTCGAGCGCTCGCGCGCAACGGTGCACCTCGGCCTGCCGGTCCGGTCGGTCGCGCGGGACGGGGCCGGGGTGGACGTGCGCACCGCCGACGACGAGCTCCGCCGCTTCGACGGGGTCGTGGTCGCCGTGCACGGTGACCAGGCTCTCCCTCTGCTCGCCGATCCGAGCGACGACGAGGGGCGAGTGCTCTCCGCCTTCCGCTCGACCGCCAGCGAGACCGTCCTGCACACCGACGAGACGCTGCTGCCTGCGCCCGGTGCGCGCGCCTCCTGGAACTACCGGCTCGGCGACTGCGGCTCGACGAACGGGCGGCCGACGATCACGTACTACCTCAACCGGCTCCAGCGCCTCGACACCGACCTGCACTACTGCGTGACGCTGAACCGCAGCGCCGAGATCGCCGAGGCGAGCGTGATCCGGCGAATCCCGTACGAGCATCCGCTCTACACCTTCGAGTCTCTGCGGGCGCAGGCCGAGCTGCCGGCGCTGAACGGTCCGCGCCGAACCGCGTTCGCGGGCGCCTGGCAGGGCTTCGGGTTCCACGAGGACGGCTTCGCCTCCGGCCTGCGGGCGGCGGCCGCGTTCGGAGTGAGCTGGTGAGGAGCGGCCTCTACACCGGAACGGTGATGCACGCACGGACGACCCCCGCCGAGAACGTCTTCACCTACAAGCGTGTGCTTCTTCGTGCTCGACCTCGACGAGCTCCCTGCGCTCGACCGCGGCTTGCGCCTCTTCGGCTGGAACCGCCCGAACGTGGTCACGCTGCGAGACCGCGACCACCTCGACATTCGCGGCTACCTCGGCGAGCACGGCGTCGAGGCCGACCGGATCCTGCTGCTGACGAACCTGCGCGTGCTCGGCTACGTGTTCAACCCGGTCAGCTTCTACTACTGCTACCGGGGCGGCGAGCTTGCCTGCATCGTCGCCGAGGTCAGCAACACGTTCGGCGAGCGGCTGCCCTACCTGCTCTCGCCGGACAACGCAGTGGCAGTGTCTGACACCCGGAGAGTGTCAGACACTGCCGTTCGGTTTTCGTATTCACATGACAAGCAACTGCACGTGTCGCCGTTCTTTTCGCTCGACCAGGGGTACCGCTGGTGGTTCACGGAGCCGGGCGACGAGGTGCACGTGAGGATCGATCTCTCCGAGGACGGCGGACGGCCGTTCCACGCGACGCTGCACGGCTCCAGGCAGGAGCTGACGAACGCGTCCCTGGCGCGGGCGCTCATCCGCTATCCGCTGATGCCGCAGCGGGTGATCTCGCTCATCCACCTTCAGGCGGTCCGACTCTGGCTGAAGCGCGTGCCTTTCTTCCACAAGCCGCCGTTCGTCCCCGGCGAGGGTTCGGTGCGCGGCTGATGAGCGAGACGCTGCGGAGCGTTCCCGCCGCGCCGGGAGCCGGCGCCCGCGTGGCGGAGCGGCTCGTTCTCCGTCTCGCTGAGCGGGTCGTCGGCGGGACGATCGAGCTGCGCATGCCGGACGGCACAGAACACCGCTTCGGCGCCGGGCGGCCGGTGCGAGTCGAGGTGGCGAGCCGTGACCTCTTCCGGCGCCTGCTCTGGCGGCCGCGCCTCGGGCTGGGTGAGTCGTACGTGGCGGGCGACTGGCGGGCCGACGACCTGCCGCTTCTGTTCGAGATCCTGATCAAGAGCATCGAGCACTGGCGGGCGGAGTCGCTGCTGACGCGGCTCGAGCGCTTCCGGCCGCATGTCCCGCCGCGCCAGGGTCTCCACCGTGCACGCCGCAACATCGGCTACCACTACGACCTGGGCAACGACCTCTACCGGCTCTTCCTCGACGAGTCGCTCACCTACTCCTGCGGGATCTGGGAGGACGGCGACTCGCTCGAGCAGGCGCAGGAGCGGAAGCTGCGGCGGGTCTGCGAGCGGCTCGAGCTCGGCTCGGGCGACCACGTGCTCGAGATCGGCTGCGGCTGGGGAAGCCTTGCGCTCGTGGCCGCCGGCGAGTTCGGCGCCCGCGTGACGGGGCTGACGATCTCGGCCCAGCAGGCTGCGCTCGCTCGTGAGCGGGCGGCGGCGGCTGGGCTCGGCGACAGGATCGAGATCCTCCTCCGTGACTACCGGACGCTCGGCGGCGAGTTCACGAAGATCGCTTCGATCGAGATGCTCGAGGCGATCGGTCACGCGCAGTACCCGGTGTTCTTCAATGCCTGTGACCGGCTGCTGGCTCCGGGTGGGCATGCGTTCGTCCAGACGATCGCGATCCCGGACGAGCGCTACGAGCACTACCGCCGCCACGACGATTGGATGCGCCGCTACATCTTTCCGGGCTCGCTCTTGCCGTCGGTCGGCAGCGCTCGAAAGCGCGATGACGAAGGCGTCCTCGCTCCGGCCGGCCGGCATCGAGGACATCGGGTCCCACTACGCGCCGACGCTCCGAGGCCTGGCGCGAACGTTTCCTCGCGCGGCTCGACGACGTGCGGCGGCTCGGCTACGACGAGCGCTTCGTGCGGACCTGGGACTTCTATCTGGCGTACTGCGAGTCGGCGTTCCGCACGCGGGCGCTGCGCGACGTCCAGCTCGTACTGGCGCGACCCATCGGAGGCAAGTAACACAGTGTTACAAGCCCGGAATTGCCGGCCCCGTGCGCGTTCCCGAGCAAGTAACACTGTGTTACAAGACGTTCGGCGAGGCGGGGCCGAATGAGGATCTGGATCACGGGCGCTTCGACCGGGATCGGGGCTGCGACCGCGCGCGAGCTCGCCCGGCGCGGCCACACGCTCTTCCTCACCGCCCGCTCCGCCGGCAAGCTCGCCGAGCTGCCCGGCGAGGCCCATCCCGGCGATGTGACCGACCGCGAGGCAATGCACCGGATCGCCGACGAGATCGCCCCGGTCGACATCGCGCTACTCAACGCCGGCACGTACGTTCCGGTCGATCCGCGGTCGTTCGATGCCGACGTGTTCAGGCAGCACCTCGACGTGAACGTGATGGGCACGGTCAATTGCATCGAGGCTGTGTTGCCGGCGATGCTCGAGCTCCGCTCCGGGCGGATCGCGGTGGTCGCGAGCGTGACGGGCTTTGCGGCGCTGCCGCGGGCGGCCGCCTACGGGGCGACGAAGGCGTTTCTGATCTCGATGTGCGACTCGCTGCGGGCCGACCTCACGGGCACCGGGGTGGAGGTCACGACGGTCAACCCCGGGTACGTCCGCACGCCGCTGACCGCGCAGAACGAGTTCGAGATGCCGTTCCTGATCGAGCCGGAGGAGATGGCGCGGGCGATCGCGGACGGGCTCGAGGAGGGTAGGCCGGAGATCTCCTTCCCGCGGCGGATGGCGCTCGCGATGAAGCTGCTCGGAGCGCTGCCGGGAGCGCTCTCGCGGCGCTACACGGCGCGGCTGTCTCGGCGCCTCCGCTCGCGCTGACTCGAAAGGGTTCGCAGGGTCTACTCGTCGCGGTCGTCGGTGACGACGAGGACCGGGCATGTCGGTCTGTGCGATCAGCCGCTCGGCGAGGCCGTGGAGAAGGAAACGCCCCGGCCGGCGGCTGCGGTGGTGACCTACCACGAGGAGGTCGAAGCCGTGCTCATGCGCGTAGCGCAGGATGTCGTCTGGGGGAGAGTCGCCTTCGATGATCACCTGGTCGAGCGGTATGCCGACCCGCTGGGCGCGGTCCGCGACCGCGTGGAAGGTCTCCTCCAGGTAGCGGCGAGCAGCGTCGACCGACTCGGTGCGATCGGATCCGGTCTCGGCGTGAGCCGGCGAGTGTGCGACCGACGCGGCGACGAGCTCGGCTTCGTAGCGGCGGGCCAGATCGACGGCGATGTCGAGGGCGTGACGTGCGGGCCGCGAGCCGTCCCAGGCGATCAGGATCTGCTGGATCATCGAGCGTTGAGGGCGGGGATCAGGGCGAGGGCGGCGAGCAAGACGGCCAGGATGTAGAGGAGGTAGAAGCTCAGTCGCCCCGACTGTAGTCGGCGCACCCAGCCCGAGCAGCCGAGCCCGACGCGCGTGAGCGGGCGGTAGAGATACTCCTCGAACGCCGGCACGACGCGTGTCCGCAGCGACCGCGTCCCGCCCGCGTTTGCCGGCCCGAGCTCGCGCTTGAAGCCGTACGCGCCGGCGAGCACGACCCGGATCGGGTTGGCATAGCTGTCGGGGGTGTACTGAACGTTCCCGACCTCGGCGGCGCTCCCGGAGACCCACACCGGTGCGCGGCGCACGGGCGGCCGGAGGACGAGTCGGACGATCGCCGCCGACACGCTCGCAAAGACAGCGATGCCCAACGCGACCCAGGTGGGTGCGAGGACGGAGAAGTGCTCGTAGACGGGCCCGAGCACGAGCGGGGTGCTGATCGTCCTTCGCGGAGAGATCGAACCCGAGCAGACCTTCGAGGGCGCGGCCGAGCCAGCGAATCTCCCAGGGCGCGACGGCGCCGAGACCGAGCGCGACCACCGCCAGCCCGAGGAACCCGACGCCAGTTCCGGGTAGTTCGCGGACGTTCGCGATCGAGCTGCGGGCGCGACCGAGGAACATGCCTCCGTAGAGCTTCGCGAACGCGAGCAGTCCGACTCCGGCGGTCAGGGCGAGCATCGCGGCGCCGAGCGCCATGATCAACCTGGCGACCGTCGAGTGGAGGCGGAAGCTCTGTAAGAGCGCCTCGAGCGTGAACCACTCGCTGACGAAGCCGCCGAACGGCGGCATCGCGGCCAGCGTGAGTACGGCGAGACCGAACCCGACCGCGGTTCGCGGCATGCGCGGCGCAAGACCACCAAGCGGGCGCAGATCGCGGCTACCCGTCGCGTCCGCGACGCGGTCGGCGCCGATGAAGGCCAGGGTCTTGGCCCCCCCGTGCATGACGAGGTGCAGCGTCGCGGCGAGTAGCCCGGCCGCGGCGAGGTTCGGCTCGCCCGCGGATTGGCCGAGCAGGGCGACGCCGAACCCGAGCAGGATGATCCCCCCGTGCTCGACGCTGGAGAACCCGAGGAACCGGGCAATCTCGTCCTGGGTGACGGCGTAGAGGATGCCGACGAGCGCTCCGAGGCCGCCGAGCACGATGACGGTCTCTCCCCACCACGCCGGCCCCGGCCCGAGGGTCTGGAAGACGAGCCGCCAGAGCCCGTAGAAGCCGGCGTTGAAGGCGATCGAGATCGTCGCCGCCGAGGCTCCCGGGGCCGCGCTGTACAGGGGTGGCAGGCCGGCCTGCAGCGGCAGGAGTCCGATCTTCGAGCCGAAGCCGACGAGTAGCAGGACGAACGCGACGCTGCGGGCGCCGCCGAGCGTGCCGGCCGCCGTGCGCCCAGACGGAGAGCTCGAAGCTGCCCGTCCGGCCGTACAGGAGCGCGAAGGCGGCGAGGAGGCAGGCGCCGCCGAGCTTCGACAGCGCACCGCCGAAGTACGCGTCGGCGAGCGATCCCGGCCGGTCGCGCCCGGCGGCGGCGAGCAGGTAGATCGCGACGGTCAACGTCTCCCAGGCGAGCAGGAGGACGAACGCCTGGTCGGTCCCGATCACGGTTGCGACCGCGAGCAGGATCACCGCATGCAGGCTCGCCGCCGTCCGTCCGGGGGGACGCTCGAGGAGCGCCAGCGAGACCGCCGCGCCGGTCACCCCGACGACCGTGAGGAACAGCCCGCCGAGCCGGTCGGAGACGAGTGCCGCCGGCCCGAAGCCGAGCCAGGTGCCGAGCCCCAGGCTCGCACGCGTCCAGTGCGCGGCGCTGCCGAACCCAACGGCGGCGAGCGGCGAGCGAGCCGGCCGCGGCGGCGGCCGTGCCGAGCCGGACGCTGAGCAGCGGCAGCCCGACCGCGGCTGCGAGGGCCAGCATGCCGGCCGCGTAGAGGGCGTTCACGCGGCCGACCTCCCCGGTCAGGATCCCGGCCGCCAGCAGCAGGCCGTGGAGGAGCGCGATCGGGCTCGGCGGCGAGCCGGGAACGTAGACGTCGACGGGCAGCAACCGGTCGACGCCGCCGGCGACGCTCCTCAGCGGCCGCGGCGAACCCGCCGGAGCAGGCGTCTGTGCCTGCGGCCACGACCGCCTTCGGCTCCGGCATCGCCTCCCAGGCCCGCAGGAGCGGCTGACGCATCGGCTCGGTGACGCCGCCGGTGACGAGCAGGATGTCGGCGTGGCGGGGCGAGAGCGTGAAGAAGAGCCCGAGCCGCTGCATGTCGTAGTAGGGGTTGGTGAGCGCCTGGATCTCCCACTCCTCGCTGCCGTCCGAGCCCGCGTCGACGTGGCGGATGTGGATCGACCGCTTCAGCGCCGCGCCCGCTCCCCGAGCGCCGCGCGAGCTCGGCGGCCGCAGCCGGCTCGCCGACGACGAGCGCCGCGGCGGCGCCGGCGGCGGTCTCGTACTGCGCCTCGAATGCGAACCGTTCCGGCTCGGCTGCGACGCACAGCCCGCAGAGGATGCAGCGTCCTCGGTCGAGCGAGACGCGGCCGCCGCGCGACGCGCGATCGCGCCGGTCGGGCAGACGCGCCTCGAGCCCGGCTCGAGCCGCCATCGGCGTCGCAGCACCTCGACGCGCCCGCGGAAGCCGTCGGGCGCCGGCTCGGCCGCGCGCGGGTAGCGGGTCGTGACGATCCTCCTCCGCAGTCCGCGTACGATCCACTCCAGCATCGGCTACCGGTCCGCTCCCGCCGGGGTCAAGCCGAAGCTGTGCTCGATGAACGAGAAATCGGTCAGCACGTCGCCGCGGAAGCTCTCCGCGAAGAGCGGCCAGTTGCGGAGCGACGGCGAGCTGATCCGAGCCGTCTGCGACGCGCCCTCCGGCGACCTCGACCCAGTAGACGAGCTCGCCCATCGGCGCCTCCGCCCAGCCGAACGCGGCGCCCGTGCTCGGCGCGGAAGCTCGGCCGCGCAGCTCCGGGCCCGTACTTGTCGAGCCGCTCGAACGCCTGCCTGATCACGTGGAGGCTCTCGGCGATCTCGGCGAAGCGTACGCTCGAGACGCGCCATCGCGTCGCCATCGTCGCGCGGTCGCGATCCGCCCGCCGACCCGGACGTAGGCGCCGTACGGTCGCTCGAAGCGCGCGTCCACGGCCTCGCCGCAGGCCCGGGCGACCGGCCCGACGCCGGAGTAGCGCCTCGATCGTGTCCCGGTCGAGGCAGCCGCTGCCGATCAGCCGGTCGGTGAACGAGGTCGTGCGCGAGCAGCAGCCGCCGGTCCCGCCGCAGGTCGCGCTCGAACCGCTCCAGCTCGCGCAGCACGGCACGCCGGCTCGAGCAGCGGCGGCGCGCCGAGGCCGCCCGGGACGACGACGCCGCGGCCGAAGCGGCTCCCGCAGAGACGCGCGCGCAGCCGCTGGACCTGCTCCTTGAGGATCCCGAAGCGGGCGACGGCGACGGCGAGGGCCGCATCCTCGGCGAGCTTCGTCGCGACGTCGAGATGGTTGGCGATGCGCTCGAGCTCGGCGTGGACGACGCGCCAGCGCTGCGCCCGCCGGGTCGGCTCGACCCCGACCGCGCGCTCGACCGCCTGGCAGAAGGCGGTCGCGTGCGCGACGGTGGCGATTCCGGCGACCCGCTCGGCGAGCTGGACGGCGTGCTCGAGCCCCAGCCCGGCGAAGCGTTGCTCGAGCCGCCGGTGCTTGAAGAACGGCCGAACGTGCGAGCGCGAGCACGTCCTCGCCGCCGGTCTCGATCACGTACTGGACCGACTCGAAGACGCCCGGAGCGGATCGGCCCGTACGGGATGACGAACGGTCTGCGGGTCGACGATCCGGCGCTCGAAGCGGTCCGGGTCGGGCGACACGAGCGGCTGGCAGGTCGGACCTGCCCGAGCGGAACGAGCCCGTGGACGTCGTGCAGCTCGCGCTCCGGCAGCAGCGCCGCCGGGCTGACGCGGCTGAGCGACGGGATACTCGCGCGGCGCCCTCGAGCGGCGCCCGCAGGGCGACGCAGCTCGCCCTGGAAGGAGACCGCGGCGACGCAGCGACGGCTCCGGGCTGCTCGACGCGGGAGACAGCGCGACGAAGCGGCCGCGCCGCTCGAGCAGCGCCTCGGCGCGCGGTCGGCGAGCTGGGAGAGCGGCACGCCGGAAGCGCCGCTCTCGCCGGCGGAGCCGGCTCGACGAGCGCGCGCGAGCCGGCGGCTCGCAGCACGCTCGCGCGGATCCTCGACAGGCGCGCAGCGCGTCTCGAGCTCATCGGCGCTGCTCCCAGCGGCGTCGGCCGCGTGACCGAGGAGCGAGGCGAGCGGCGCCGGCAGGTGCAAGCCGAGGCCGACGACGACGACCAGGCAGGCGGCCATGGCACCGACCATCCACCAGCTCGTCTCGCCCGCGGACGGTGCCCGCCGGGGCGGGCGAGAGCACCATCCGGCCGGCGTGCCAGATGACGCCGAGGAAGGCGACGTTGACGAGCACGAGCAGCAGCGCGACCCAGACGTACGCCGGCCTGCGCGAACCCGCCGCTTACGATCTGCACCTCGCTGCGGAAGACGCCGGAGACGGGCAGGCCGGAGAGGGCGAGCGCCGCGGCGAGGAACATCGGCGCGCTGAACGGCAGCGCACGTCGCCGCGCCCCGGATTCCGTCGATCTCCTTGGTGTCGTAGCGGCGAAGCAGCGAGCCGCTGCCGAAGAACGCGAGCCCCTTCGCCGCCGCGTGGTTGAGGACATGGAAGAGCGCGCCCGCGACGGCCAGCCGGACGCCGAAGCCGACGCCGAGCGCGATCACGCCCATGTGCTCGATCGACGAGTAGGCGAGCAGCCGCTTGTAGCTCTCCTGCCGGAGGACGAACAGCGCGGCGACGACCAGCGAGGCCGTGCCGAAGACGAGCAGCACGTGGCGCGGGAAGCGGTCGCCGCCCGCCAGCGGCGGCGACCTGGTAGAAGCGGAGGATTGCGTAGAAGGCGTTGGCGAGCAGCGCCCCGGAGAGGAGCGCCGAGATCGGGGTCGGCGCCTCGCTGTGTGCGTCCGGAAGCCAGGTGTGGAGCGGCGCGAAGCCGACCTTCGTGCCGAACCCGACGACGGCGAGCAGGAACGCGAACTGCACCTGCAGCCGCGGCAGCTGCCCGGCGACGCCGAGGTAGCGGTCGAAGCGCGGGCAGGTAGCGCGTCGCCGAGCGTGTCCGGTGCCGGCCGCGTAGAGGACGATCACGGCGAGCAGGGCGATGCCGAGCCCGACCGAGGCGATCAGCACGTACTTCCAGGCGGCCTCGAGGGCGCCGTCCGTGCGATCGACGGCGACGAGCAGGACGGAGACGATCGTGGTCAGCTCGACCGCGACCCAGAGGGTCGCGAAGTCGTTCATCAGCGGGACGAGGAGCATCGTCCAGCCGAACAGGTTGAGGAGCGCGTAGTAGCGGCGCGCGTAGCCGGCGAACCCGGTCGCGGTGCGTGCCGCCGCGCAGGTAGCCGATCGAGAACGCCGAGCCGGCGGCGTACAGGAGGCCGGTCGCGAGCAGGAAGACCGCGCCGAGGGAGTCGAGGTGCAGCCAGCCGCCCGAGCGCCGAGCGGGCCGCGCCGTGCCGGACCGACGCTGCGAGCGCGACCGCGATCGCCGAGCGAGGCGAGGCCGCAGGCGAGCGTCGACCGTCTCGGCCGAGCCGCGCCGACCGTCCGAGCGAGAGCGACGGCGCGCGGCGAGCGGCAGCGCGAGCAGGACGACGAGCAGGGCGCCCATCGTCAGCCTCGCAGCCTGTCGAGGACGTCGGTCGTGACCGTCGTGCGCTGCATCGCCGAAGTACTGGACGAGCAGGACGAACACGAGCAGCCCGACGGCGACGTCGAAGAGGAGCAGCAGCGCCAGGATCAGCGGCAGCCCGGGAGCGATCACGAGTGCCGCGAGCGTGACGCCGTTCTCGAGCGTCAGGAAGCCGATCAGCTGAGAGGGCGCGTACGGGCGGAGGATCATCAGCAGGAAGGCGACCAGCGATCACGGCGACCGCGATCGCCGAGCGCCGGCAGCGGCAGCGACGCCGTCGCCGCCGATCCGCAGCCGCGAGACGGCGATGAACGCGAAGCTCGAGAGGACGATGCCGAGCAGGATCGCGCTCGGGCGCGCGCACCGCCGACGGCACGCGCGGTCGGCACGTCGAGGTTGCGGATGATCGCGCCGACCGCGAGCGGGACGATGAGCGCCTTGAAGGCGATCGTGATCGCGCCGATCGCGTAGAGGTCGCCGCCGCCGACCCTCGGCGCGGCCGCGAACGCGACCACCGCGATCGCCGCCGAGCCGAGGCCGTAGAGGCGCAGCTGCTCCCAGACGTCCTGGGAGCGCAGCAGCATGAGCTCGAGCAGCAGCACGATCACGGCGACGACCGTGGCGATGCCGCCGAAGACGGTTAGCCGCGTCTCGCCGTAGTCGCGCTGAAGGATGAACGTGATCACCGCGAGCACGGCGAGCAGGAAGCTGCCGACCGTGAACTCGGGAATCTTGTAGAGGCGCAGCTTCGCGAACGACGACTCGATCACCGACGACCGCGATCGCCGATCCCGAAAGCCTTCGCGACGAGCAGCGCGATCGCGATCAGGACGTCGCCGAGCCGGTGCGTCCCGGCCAGGCCCCAGGGCGCGAGCAGGACGTTCGCGAGGATCACGTAGAGGATCAGCTGCTTCATCGACGAGCCCCAGCGCAGCAGCGCGAAGCCCGGGCCCGAATGCTCGATGCGTGCGGCGCCTCGTCGATCATCCCGAACTCGAGCGTCCCGCCGTGGCTCTCGAGCGGGATCCGGCCCGTCTCCGAGAGCACCACCATGAAGAAGGCGGCCGCGGCGAGCAGGTGCGCGGGGCGGACGATCTCGGCTGCCGAGGACTTCAGGGTGGCCGCGAAGACGTAGGGCAGATCGGTCTGGGTGATCAGCGCAACCGTGAATACGACGAAGAGGATGGTCGGCTCGCCGAGAGCGCCGAACGTCCTGAGCCGGCTCGAGCCGAGCTGGGCGTAGGGGCTGCCGCTGTCGATCGCGGCCAGCGAGACCGCGTAGCTCGCCAGCCCGAGAATGAAGCCGCCGCCGAGGATGTCGGCCATGTACGAGGCCTGCGGCGGGAAGCTGGTCAGCACCGGAATCAGCAGCGGCACGACGCAGTAGCAGGCGAACGCGACGTACGGCGCCACGCGGAAGACCGGCCCGGCGCCGTCGGGGAGCACCGTCTCCTTACGGAACAGCTTGGCGATGTCGTAGTACGGCTGAAGCAGCGCGAGGTCCGCGCCGCATCTGCACGATCGCCTCGACGCCGGGCGATCACGCCCGTGACGAGCGGCGAGACGAGCAGGATCGTCCCGACTTGCAGTACCTGGATCAGTCCATCGCTCAGCTGTGGCATCGCCCCGACGTTCTCCCTCGTCGTTTGAACCGGCGTGGGTAGAAGCCATCAGCCGTCGGGACGGCAGTTCGGAGGCCGAAGCCTCCTGCCAGAGCTTCATCTGGGCTGGCCGGAGGCTAGCAGCCCGATCGGCATTCTCGCCACCCGAGATCCTCCTGCTCGACCGCGTCGCCGTGGCGCTCGAGCGGCTGTTGGGGAGCGAGAGCCCCTCGCCCGTGCTCCTCTCGGCGGACAGCTTCGGGACTCTGGGGGAGCTAGGGCCGCCTCCGCCGGGACGGCGGCCCTAGCTCCCGAACGCCTGTCGCCGCTCCAAGTCCCGCTCGGGGTCGACGAGATGCCCGTCGCGCTCGACATAGCCGTCCTTGGCCCCGATCACGAGCACGACGAGGTCGTCGTCGCCCGCGTTCGAGAACTTGCGCGGCGTCGTCGACTCGACGTGTACGAGGCTGCCGGGCCCGAGCTCGCGGGTCTCGCCTCCGACCTCGAACAGGGCCGTCCCCGTGTGGACGAAGTACAGCTCGTCCTGCGTGTCGTGGTAGTGGAGGAACCCCTCGTAGCCGGGCGGCATCACGAGTGCGTTCACGCCGAAGGCGGTCACGCCCAGGGCCTTCCGTATCTTCCTGAACCCGTAGCCTTCACCGAGTTCGTCCAGCGAGCTGATTGCGTAGCTCATTTTCCCGTACCTCCCTTTCCGGCTAGCATCATGGTCGAAGTGCCGTACCGCAAGGTGATGATGCGGCCTTTCCGCGCCGCGGACGAGGGGCTTCTGTTCGGAGTCGCGAAGCTCGCGTTCGCCGACCAGGACGAGGGTCGCACGCTGTCGACACTCGAGCGCGACACCGTGTTCGTCGCCGAGCTCGGCGGCGAGCCGGCCGGCTACGTCGCGGTCGACCGATCCGAACGCGCTCTCCGGATCGAGCAACTCTGCGTGCACCCGGCCCACGAGGCCGAGGGGATCGGCGGCCAGCTGCTCGACTGGGCGGAGGGCTACGCGATCTCAGCAGGCGCCGCGCGTCTCGAGGTCGTGGTCGAGGCTGGAAACGACCGGGCCGCCGCGTTCTACCACCGTCGCGGCTTCGTCTCGACCGGTTCCGATCTCTTCGAGCTCGTGCTCCCCCAGATTCCCGGCTGAGGCGAGCCACCGCGGGCGCAACACAGCCTTAACACAGCCGCTAACCCGGCTCAACACGGCCTGGATATAAGGACAGAGCGATGAAGGGGAGACGCATCCTCGCCGCCGCCGGGCTCGTGTCCGCAGCCGTCCTCGGCGCGGGGCTCGCGCTCGGCGGCGCTGCCCTTCTCGGCGATCTCGGCAAGAAGACGACGATCGTGCGCGAGGTTCAGGCCTCTGCGCAACCGGCATCGAGCACGGCGACGAGCGCTGGGACCGGGCTGTCGATCAACGACATCTACCGCCGGTCGGCGCCGGGCGTCGTGCAGGTCACCTCGACGACCGTTGTCCAAGTTCCGTCCGACCCGTTCTTCGGCAACCCACTCCAGCCTCAGCAAGAGCGCCAGCAGTCGCTCGGCTCGGGCTTCGTCGTCGATACGGCGGGCCACATCGTCACGAACTTCCACGTCGTCGACGGTGCGAAGCAGATCAGCGTCAGCTTCTCGAACGGCACCAGCCTGAAGGCGACCGTCGTCGGCACCGACCCATCGAGCGACCTCGCGGTGCTGAAGATCGACGCGAGCGCACGTGCGCTGACCCCCCTCCAGCTCGGCAACTCCGACTCGGTCAAGGTCGGCGACCCGGTCGTCGCGATCGGCAACCCGTTCGGTCTCGATCGCACGGTCACCTCCGGGATCGTCAGCGCGATCCAGCGCGCGATCACGGCGCCGAACGGCTACACGATCGACCACGTCATCCAGACCGACGCCTCGATCAACCACGGCAACTCGGGTGGGCCGCTGCTCAACGGCCGCGGCGAGGTCATCGGGGTCAACTCGCAGATCGAGACCGGCGGCTCGAGCGCGAGCGGGAACGTCGGAATCGGGTTCGCCGTCCCGTCGAACACGGTCAAGACGGTGATCGCGCAGCTGATTCGCGAGGGTCACATCGACCGGGCCTTCATCGGGATCAGCGCCGTGCCGATCACCCGCGACCTCGCCCGCGTCTTCCGGCTGCCGGTCGCGAAGGGTCTGCTCGTCCAGAGCGTGCAGCCGGGTAGCGGCGCCGCCAAGGCGGGCCTGAAGGCGGGGACGACGCCGGTCGTGCTCGCCGGCGAGAGCTACAACCTCGGCGGCGACATCATCGTCGAGGCTGCTGGAACTTCGATCGTGAGCCTCGACAAGCTGCGCGACGTGGTCGCCGCCAAGAAGCCGGGCGAGAAGCTCACGCTCGGCATCTACCGCGGCGACAAGAAGACGACTCTCGATGTCAAGCTCGGGCGGCAGCCGGCGTCTCCATCCGGTTAGCCGCCCCCCGTACCCCCTCAACCCCGGGGGGTAGGAGCCGCCGCAGTCGCCCTTCGCCGGCGCGACGCGGCGGACAAGCCGAAGGCCCCCGATCGCCTGCCCGGGGGCCTTCGCATTTTCTAGCCTGTGCAGGTGGCAACCGAGGAGCCAGGGGTCGGCCGTCTGCTGCTCGAGGAGGCGGAGCTCGTCGAGGACGAGGCGCTCTGGCGCGAGGACGACGACGCCGACCACACGGGCTGGTTCTGTGTGGCCACCGATCCGTTCCCGTGTCCGGCCGCGGGCTGCCTCTTCGTCGCCGAGTTCATGACGGCCGCGCACCTGATCCTCGTCTGGCAGGAGCGGGACGACCCGAACCTCCTGCGCCACGCCGGGCGCGCCAAGGAGTTCGGGCGGAACCCCAAGGTGATCCCGTACCAGCGCTCGTTCGGCCCGAGCGCGTCGTACTACGCCTGGGAAGCCGCCGGGCGGCCGGTGCACGGCGTCCGCGGCAAGTCGTGAAGCGAGCGACGATTGCGCACCGGTTCGGCGACGCCCCCGCCGGCACGCTTGGGATCGAGGAAGAGGTGATGCTCGTCGACGCGACGACGTTCCGCACGGCGCCCGCGTTCTCGCGGGTCGTGGGCGAGTCGCACGAGGGGCTGAAGCCGGAGCTCTTCGAGTGCCTCGTCGAGCTCGTCACCCCGGTCGTCGCCGGCGCCGGGGAGGCGCTCGCCGAGCTCCGTCGCCTGCGCCTCGAGGCGGCTGCCCTCGCCGAGCCGCACGGAGTCCGTCTCCACGCTGCGGGCTCGCATGCGCTCGCACCGGGGACGGGTCAACCGATCGTCCCGGTCGAGCGCTACGAGCGGATGGCTGCCGAGCTCGGCCCGCGGATCTACCGCCAGCTCGTCTGCGGCCTGCACGTCCACGTCTCGGTCCCCGACCCGGAGACGTGCCTGGCGGCCTTCGAAGCGGTCGTGCCGTGGCTGCCGGTGCTGCTCGCCCTGTCCGCGAACTCCCCCTTCATCGAAGGGAAGAGCACCGGCCGCCGCTCGGAGCGTGCCGGTCGGCTGCTCGAGATGCCGACGGGGGGCACACCGCCGGTGCTCTCGAGCTGGGACGACTGGGCTGCGGCGAGCCGCGGAGACAGCACCCGCCGGCACTGGGACGCCTGGCCGAGACCGGAGTACGGAACGCTGGAGGTGCGCGTGCTGGACATGCAGACCGACGTCCGCCGCTCGGCCGGCTTCGCAGCGATCGTGCAGGCGCTTGCCGCCTCGCCCCCACCCCGTGCCGCGGAGCCGTACGATCGCTCGCTCTACGAGCGCCGCCGCGCCGAGGCCGGCCTCGCTCCGCCTGACCCCGCCGAGGTCGAGGCGCTTGCGGCACTCGTCGAGCCGGGGCTCGAAGGGGACGCACGCAGGCTGGCCGAGCTGGTCCTGCACGGGCGCCCCGAAGCCGAGCGTCAGCTCGAGGTGGCCGCCGCCGGCGGAATCGCCGCAGTGCCCGGGGACGTGGTCGCGCGGACGCTAGATTTCGGTTGATGCCCATCCAGACCGAGACGATCCAGGTCAGCGGGGTGCGCTGCGAGCGCTGCGTCCATCGGCTCGCGGCTGCACTCGACGGCCACGAGGGCCTCGAGTCCGCCAGCGCGAACCTGGTCGGGCAGGTGACGCTTTCGTGGGACGAGGAGCGGACCGACCGCGATGCGATTCTCGCCAAGCTCGCCAAGTCCGGCTTCCGCGAGCTTGAGTCCGTCTAGTCAATTTGCGGGAATATCCCTGCTCGTGGAGTCGTTGGAGCCTTCCGGAGAGACGCTGCTAGGGTGGCCCGATGAGTGAGGTGACGCCCACCGAGCCGAAGCGCCTGGCGGCAGAGGCACGCGACCGCGTGCGGTTCGAGGAGGAAGCGCTGGAGCTCGCGGATCAGGTCTACCGGGTGGCGAGGAGACTCGTTTCCAACCGCGAGGAAGCGGAGGACCTCGTACAGGAGACGTACGCGCGTGCCTTCCGCAGCTGGCGGTCGTACACGCCGGGGACGAACCTGCGCGCCTGGCTGCTGCGCATCCTCACCAACCTGAACATCGACCGCGGCCGGCGCAAGCAGCGCTCCCCGGAGATGCAGCCGCTGGAAGAGGGCGACTACTTCCTCTACAACAAGCTCGAGGAGTCGTCGCGCGAGCCTGCCTCCGACCAGGACGCGGTCGTCGAGCGGCTCTCCCAAGACGACGTCGTCACCGCGCTCTCGACGGTGCCGCACGATTTCCGCGACGTGGTCGTGCTCGTGGACATCGGCGACTTCACCTATCAGGACGCCGCCCAGATCCTCGACATCCCGATCGGGACCGTGATGTCGCGGCTCCATCGTGGTCGCCGCGTCCTGAAGAGCGCGCTGGCCGAGCAGGCGGTCGGGAGCGGCTGATGGGGGACGAGCACGATCTCTGCGAGCGCTGCGAGGAGATGATGCAGCCCTTCCTCGACCGGGTTCTCGACGAGGTCGAGCGGGCCAAGGCCGAAGTCCATCTCGACGCCTGCGGCTACTGCCGCAAGCGCTATCGGTTCGAGGAGAGCCTGCGCATCTTCGTCCGGCGGGCGTGCTCCGAGCAGATGCCGCCCGAGCTCAAGCTGAAGCTCGCCTCGCTGCGCACGCCTCTCTAGACCGAACTGCTCGGGCAGGTCCTCCGGCCGGTCGACGTCGCCCGGCGCACCGAGGTCGTCGCAGGCCACGAGCACAGGCTCGAGCGCCCGCGCGCCCTCGTCGGGAACGCGGTCCCAGGCGGAGCGCCCGAGCACGACCGGGTGGCCGCGCACGCCCGAGTACGAGGCGGCCACGACGTCGCCCGCGCCGTCCCGCCAGGCCGCGATCACGCGGTCGACTGCGGCGGCGGAGAGATCCGGCCCGTCGGCGAGGACGACGACGGCTGCGACCGCGTCGTCGCCGAGGGCACGAAGTCCACAGCGGAGCGACGCTCCCGGCCCCTGCCGCCACTCGGGGCATTCGACGACGCGGGCCGGCGTCTCGAGGGGGTACGCGCCCGCGACGACGACCGTTTCGCCGATGCCCGTGCTCTCGTCCAGGCGGTCAAGCACGCGGGAGAGGAGGAGCCGCTGCTTGGGCGCGCCGAACCGGGTGGCCGCGCCCGCGGCGAGAACGACCGCGCCGACGACTCCCCCAGCGCTCGGTACGGCGATCACCCCTCGGCGGAGCGAGGACGGCACCCGCTGAGGGGCACTACCGGCAGCCGTTCAGCGAGCGCCAGAGCTGCATCACCTTGAGCACGTAGCTG
The DNA here is from genome assembly GCA_963764565.1 of uncultured Actinomycetes bacterium. Taxonomy (GTDB): domain Bacteria; phylum Actinomycetota; class Thermoleophilia; order Gaiellales; family Gaiellaceae; genus DATBLE01. The sequence continues at coordinate 11,355 of CAVXTD010000018.1, read as the reverse complement.
AGCGACTCCTCGTTGGGCGCGCCCCCGGCCCTGATCACTGCGGTCGGCCCGGCGTTGTAGGCGGCGAGCATCAGCTCGGTGGATTGGAACCGGTCGAGCAGCAGCTTGAGGTACTGCGCGCCCGCGATGATGTTCCGCTCGGGGGTCGAGACGTCGAGCTTCAACTCCTTCGCGGTCGAGGGGAGAATCTGGAAGATCCCGTGCGCGCCGGCGGCCGAGCGCGCCCCCGGCCGGAACTCGGACTCGACCCCCGCGACCGCGGAGAGCAGCGGGAGGCCCAGGTGCGTCTGCCTGTCGGCTTCCTCGAACGCAGCGCGATAGTGGACCGGGATCGGGCAACGCCCGTAGACGATCTTCATGGTGCGCGGCACGGCCACCCGCGCCTTGCCTGCGGTTGCCTTGCCGACGAAGCCGGCAACCACGCCCGATGCGATCGCGACCGAGAGCAGGGCAACGATCCTGGGCCGCATCCGCGCCGACTCTACCGTGTACCGCGGCCGTCTTCCAGACAGCTGCACCGGCTCGAGTGACGGCGTTCGAGGGATGGAGGCTCCGGCCCCGGGGGCCGATGCACCGGCGACGAGTCGAGCATCGGCTCGCCGATGCTCGACTCGAGCACCGGCTCGTCCAATCCGAGGAGGTTCGTCCTGCCTTCCCGCTTCACGGCCGCGCTCGCGGCCCTACTCGTGTCAGCTGCAGCCGGCGTGACCGTCTCGCCCGCGCGGGCGAGCGCTCGGTGCGGCTCGGCCGGCTACGCGTATGCCGGTCTCCAGCCGGCGAGTGCGGGCCATGGGATCGCTGCCGGGCTCACCTCTCTGGCGACGCCGTCGGTCGAGAGCGGTCATGTGGCCGGCTGGGTCGGCGTCGGCGGCCCCGGCGAGGGGCCCGGCGGTACGGACGAGTGGATTCAGGTCGGGCTGAACAGCCTGCCCGGTACGGGCAACAAGCTCTATTACGAGGTGATGCGCCCCGGCGGCCGCTCGAGCTATGCCGAGGTGGCGACCGACGTCGCCAACGGCCGTGTTCTGCGAGTCGCCGTTCTCGAGACGTCGTCCTCTGCCGGGGCGTGGCGCGTGTGGGTGAACGGCCGCGCGGTCACCCCTGCGATCTCGCTGCCCGGCAGCCACGGCCGGCTCTCGCCGATGGCGATGGGGGAGAGCTGGGGCGGCGGCCGTCCTGCGTGCAACCGGTACAAGTACCGCTTCGAGAACGTCTCCATTGCCGGAGCTCCCGGCGGGTCGTGGCACGCAGCCCGGGACGTCACCGTGCTCCAGGATCCCGGCTATCGCGTCGTCCGCCGGGCGCCGGACTCCTTCGACGCCTCGGCCACCCATCTCCCCCAGCCCCCGCCACGTCAGCGCCACACAACGCAGGTCGTGGTCACCGCCCGGCCGTAGAGCCTGCAGGATGCTCGAGGGACGCGCACCCTCACTCGAACGAGGGATAGAAACGGCATGCGGGCGCCTTCGTTTCGAGCGCCTCGCGCAGGAAGGCGAGGCCGGGCCGGAGCACGACCGGGCATCAGGTCCAGGATCCCGTTCCGGAACGGCCGCGGTTGGACCTGTGGGTTTCTGCGGGCCGATCGGACGAACGCGTCCATTGTGCCCCCTGTTTTCAGAGGGCGCCCGCTGGGCGGGCGGCGATCAGGCGGTGGGCGTGACCGCGACGATGGCGGCCAGGTGGATCAGGCGGAAGGTCTGCCGGACGGCGCGCAACCGGTCGGCCTCGTCCTCGATCTCCGGGAACGACCGCCACAGTTCCCGGGCACAGAGCAGGAGCTCCTTGATCCGCGCGAGCTCGTCGCCCTCGTAGCCGTCTCGCTCCTCGCACGCGTTCAGGGCGAGGCCGAGCACGCCGACCGTGTCCGGTTGCCGCGTCCAGAGGAGCGGCGTCGCCATCGACAGGTACTGGTGGATGCGGGCCAGCACCATCGGCTGCGTGAACGTGTCGCTGCCCTTCGCCGGCGTCGTCTCGAGCGGCGGCTCGCCGTCGGCGATCCGGTCGGCGTTGCCGGTGAGCATCCCGCGCAGCTGCTCGTCGTCGAGCCCCGCCACGCGGGCGGTTCGCAGCGCGATCAGAAGCGAGGCGGGCTGCTGACCGTACGGGTAGTCGGACGCGTACAGAACCTGCTCCGGCGAGACCTGGCGGTAGAAGTCGAGCAGGTCGATCGGGCTCCAGGCCGACGTGTCGAAGAAGACGCCCGGCTTGCCGGCGAACACTCGCATCAACGCGCCGAGGTCGGCGATCCCGGCGTGCGCGATGATCAGCTGGGCGTCCGGGTAGGCGTCGACGAGCCGCGCGAGGTCGTCCGCGATCGGCGGCAGCCCGCGGCCGCCGTGGATCAGGATCGGCACGCGGCGCTCGGCCGCGAGTGCGAACACGGGCGCCAGGCGCTCGTCGTCGAGCAGGAACCGCTGGGCGCGCGGGTGGAGCTTGATCCCGCGGGCGCCGAGGTCGAGGCAGCGCTCGGCCTCGGCGATCGGCTCCTCGCCGAGGTCGAGCCGGACGAACGGGATCAGGCGCCCTTCCGAGCGCTCGGCGTGCGCCAGCGTGCGGTCGTTCGGCACGCGGAAGCCGGGGTGACGGTCGGGCTCGTCCATGCAGAACATGAACGCGCGCGAGATCGAGTAGGCGTCCATCACCCGCCCCAGCTCGTCGAAGTCGCCGACCATCCCGTCGATGTCGTGGCCGAGATGGAGGTGAGCGTCGAAGATGGCGGCGTCGGCCGGCAGCTCGCGGCGCAGCTCCCCGTCCCACTCGGCGACGAGCTCCCGTGCCTCGCTGTAGCGCTTCGTCCATATCAGGAATCTATCGGCGCGACACGGTCTCGACCCTGAGTCGGAATGACGGCGGGTCGATCGCAGGGAAGCGGTAGAGCTGCGGCTCGATCTCGTCGAACAGCACTTCGAGGCGCTGCTGCTCGATCAGGCCGCGGTCGAGCATCGCGCGCACGTCCCGGAGGTCGCGTTCGTGTCCGCGCTCGAGCTTGGACAGCGCCTGAGAGTACGGGTCGAAATGGTGAAACCCGAGCTTGCCCTCGCGACCGACACTGGGACTCCGCTCCTGCCAGCCCTCCGGCAGCGGGATGAAGTCCCCCGGCGACGCCAGCTCGACGTTCACCTGGAGCTGTTCCTTGATCGCGGGGATCGCCCGCAGAAGCTCGTCTTGCACCGGCACCAGCGCGATGTCGACGTCGATCGTCGTGCTGCGCCACCCGAGCAGAACCGCCGTTGTCCCGCCCGCGAGGTAGCAGTCTCCCCGGCGTTTGGCGGCCGTCCCGAGCGCCCGCATGAAGAGCCGAATGCGCTCCGCGTCTACGCGTTCGCGCACTCGGCGGCCCGCTCGTAGCTGACCAGCTGTCGCAGGAGCGCGTTGTAGCGTGAGTGCGCGGCGTCTGGGGCTTCGGCGGCCAACCGCTCGTACAGCCGGTCCTCCGCGTCGGCCAGCGGCGCGGAGACGTCGAGCCCGACGGCCCTCAGACGCGGCGCGCCGATCGACACGAGCAGCGCCTCGATCGAGTCGCGGCCTTGTGCGAGGTCGGCGATCCCGGTCTGAACCAGGTCCTGTCCCGGCAATTCGTTCACTGCTCAAAGGATACGGGCGGCGGTGCACCGTTACGATGCTCGGGCCGTGCCCGACGTCCTGATCTACGCCGACACCGCGCGCTCGCCCGAGATGCGGCACGAGGTGCCGATCGGGATCCCCGACGCGTTCCTGTACGTCGAGCGCAACGGTTCGCGGCACGTCGTCCTCACCTCGTTCGAGATCGACCGGATCAACGCGATCCCGGGCGGGCCCGAGCCGCACGCCTACGAGGAGTTCGGGTTCGACGCCCTGCTCGCGAAGGGGCTCCCGCGCCACGAGGTCTACCTCGAACTCGTCGTCAACGCGTGCAAGGCGCTCGGAGTCGAAGACGCGGTCGTTCCGTCGAGCTTCCCGCTCGCCTTCGCCGACCGGCTGCGCGCCGAGGGGATCCGGCTGGCAGTGGACCACGACGCGTTCGAGCAGCGCCGCCGGGTGAAGAGCGAGGTCGAGCTCGCCGGGATCAGGCGCGCGCAGCGTGCGGCCGAGGCGGGGATGGACGCGGCGCGCGACCTCCTTCGCCGCGCCGAGGCAAACGGTGCCGGCCTCTCGGTGGACGGCGCACCGCTCACGTCGGAGCGGATCAAGCAGGCGATCCACGAGGTGTTCACGGCGCACGGGATGGTCGCCGACGAGTTCATCGTCTCGCACGGCTCGCAGAGCGCGGTCGGCCACGACATGGGCTCCGGCCAGATCGCCGCCGGCGAGCCGGTCGTGATCGACCTCTGGCCGAAGGACATCGAGACGGCGTGCTACGCCGACATGACCCGCACCTACGTGGTCGGCGAGCCCTCCGCCGAGATCGCCGAGTACCACCGGCTCTGCAAGGAGGCGCTCGACCGCTCGCTTGCGGCGATCCGTGCGGGCGTGGCCGGCGCCGACGTCTACCAGGTCGTCTGCGAGCTCTTCCACGAGGCCGGTCAGCCGACGTCGCTCTCCAAGCAGGACGGGGAGGTGCTCGAGGACGGCTTCTACCACGGCCTCGGACACGGCGTCGGCCTCGAGGTGCACGAGGCGCCGACGCTCGGCCGCGCGCCGGGCGAGATGGTCGCCGGCGACGTGGTCACGGTCGAGCCCGGCCTGTACCGGCACGGCTCCGGCGGAGTGCGGCTCGAGGATCTGGTGCTCGTGACCGAGAGCGGCGCCGAGAACCTGACCGAGTACCCGTACGACCTCGCACCGTGACCGTAGGCTCGACGGAGGTCACCCAGGAGCGGAGGTGCCGGCTTTGCCGGTGCCGGAGCGGGGCTTGAGCGACCACGCGATCGAGACGCTGCTCGACGAGGAGCGGCGCTACCCGCCTTCCCCCGAGTTCGCCGCGCAGGCAAACGCGCAACCGGACATCTACGACCTGTCGTTCGAGGAGCTCTGGGAACGGGAGGGGCGCGAGCGCGTCACCTGGTTCGAGCCGTTCACGACGCTCTACGAATGGGAGCTGCCGTACGCGAAGTGGTACCTGGGCGGGAAGCTGAACGTCGCCTACAACTGCCTCGACCGCCACGTCGAGGCCGGGCGCGGCGAGAAGGTCGCCTACTACTGGGAGGGCGAGCCCGAGGGCGAACGGCTCGAGCTCACCTACGCCGACCTGCTACGCGAGACGACGAAGCTCGCGAACGCGCTCAAGGCGCTCGGTGTCCGCAAGGGCACCCCGGTGGGCATCTACATGGGCATGGTCCCCGAGACCGCGATCGCGATGCTGGCCTGTGCGCGGATCGGCGCGCCGCACACGGTCGTCTTCGGCGGCTTCTCCGCCGACTCGCTCAGCGACCGGCTGCACGACATGGAATGCGAGCTGCTGATCACGCAGGACGAGGCCTGGCGCCGCGGCCAGCGCGTCCCGCTCAAGCGCACCGCCGACGAGGCGCTCGGCGACGCGCCTTCGGTGAAGACGACGGTCGTGCTCCGCCGGACGGGCGGCGAGGTTCCGATGCAGGAGGGGCGCGACCTCTGGTGGCACGACATCGCAACCGACGAGTCCGACGTGCCCCTGCGAGCCGATGGACTCCGAGGATCTCCTCTACCTGCTCTACACGAGCGGCACGACCGCGAAGCCGAAGGGGATCGTCCACACCACCGGCGGCTATCTCGTCGGCGCCGCCTCCACGCACCGCTACATCTTCGACATCAAGCCGGAGACCGACGTCTACTGGTGCGCGGCCGACGTCGGTTGGGTGACCGGTCACACGTACATCGTCTACGGGCCGCTCTGCAACGGCGCGACCGGCGTGATGTACGAGGGCGTGCCCGACTTTCCCGGCAAGGACCGCTGGTGGTCGATCGTCGAGCGGTACGGGGTGACGATCCTCTACACGGCGCCGACCGCGATCCGGGCGCACATGAAGTGGGGAGACGAGCATGCGGCGCAACACGATCTCTCCTCGCTGCGGCTGATCGGCACGGTCGGCGAGCCGATCAACCCGGAGGCGTGGATGTGGTACCGGGAGCACGTCGGCGGCGACCGGACGCCCGTCGTCGACACGTGGTGGCAGACCGAGACGGGGATGGCGATGATCACGCCGCTGCCGGGGGTGACGACGGTGAAGCCCGGATCGGCGACGAAGCCGTTTCCCGGGATCGACGCGGCCGTGTACGACGAGCAGGGCAACGAGGTCGGGCCGGGCGGCGGCGGCTACCTCGTCCTGCGCCGGCCGTGGCCGGCGATGCTGCGCGGGATCCACAACGATCACGAGCGCTACGTCGAGACGTACTGGTCGCGCTTCCCCGGCGTCTACTTCGCGGGCGACGGCGCGAGGATCGACCGCGAGGGCGACTTCTGGCTGCTCGGCCGCGTCGACGACGTGATGAACGTGGCGGGTCACCGGATCTCGACGATCGAGGTCGAGAGCGCGCTGGTCGATCATCCGGCGGTGGCGGAGGCCGCGGTCTGCGGGCGGAACGACGCGCTGACCGGCCAGGCGATCGTCGCCTACGTCACGCTGCGCGGGGGCGCCGAGGGCTCGGTCGAGATGCTCGAGGAGCTGCGCGATCACGTGGCGAAGGTGATCGGCCCGATCGCGAAGCCGGCGAACCTCGTCTTCACCCCCGAGCTGCCGAAGACGCGCAGCGGGAAGATCATGCGGCGGTTGCTCCGTGACGTCGCCGAGAACCGGCCGCTCGGCGATACGACGACGCTCGCCGACCCGGCGGTCGTGGAGGAGATCAAGACGCGCGCGGACGCCGACGCCGGCGACGAGTGAGCTGGAGGAGAGGCGTCGCGGCGTCGACCTCTTCAACGAGGTCTGGCGGTTGCTGGAGACCCGCGAGGACGACGACCGCATGCTGCACGCGGCGCACGCGTCTCGGTTCCACTGGGGCGAGGCGCCGGAGTGCCTGCCCGAGAACCTCGCCCGCGGCGAGTGGCAGATCTCGCGGGTGTACACCGTGCTCGGCCGGGCCGAGCCGGCGGTGTGGCACGCGCGCCGGTGTCTCGCGTGGTGCGAGGAGGCGGGGCTCGGCGACTGGGATCTCGCGTACGCCTACGAGGCGCTGGCGCGTGCGTGCGCCGTAGCGGGCGACGATCGACTGAGGCGGCGGAGTGGAAGGCGAAGGCGCGGGCGGCTGGCGACGCGATCGCCGATCCCGAAGACCGCGAGCACTTCGACGAGGATTACGCGACGCTGTAGCAGGCCGGTCGCGCGGCGGTCACGTCACATCGAAGCCGTAGCGGCTATACGACCAGGGCCAGTCCTCGGCGCGGTCGCAGAGGCCGGCCTTCACGGGATTGAGCAGGACGTAGTTGCAGGTTCCGGCAAAGCCGTCTTCGTCTTCGATCACGCGCGTCTTGAAACGCTCAGCGAAGACGTGCCCGTAGAGGTCGTACTTCTCGTTGTGGGTGCGAGCGTAGGACCAGTTCAGCCAGTGCATCGCGGTCGAGAGCGCTTCGCAGGCGCCCTCGACCACGGCGTGGTAGTGCGTCGACATGACGCACGCGACATGGAGCGTCAAGCGCTGGCGCCACTCGAGGCTCGGAATCAACTCCATCATCGTCGTCTTGTCGACGTCTTCGGGGAAGGGCGTCGATCCGGCGATGCCTCGGACGAAGACGTGGAAGAGCCCGTCGGGAAGTGCGCTGCGGGGGACGCGGGGCATGGATTTCCACGGTAGCGAGCGGTGGTCGGTGAGTCCCGTCGAGCGGACGCCGTTTTCACAATGTCGCCACACCTTCGCGGTGCCAGGCACGGTTAAGACGCCTGGTTATCAGTGCCAGGCACTGTAAAGGGCGCGGTGAGGGTGCCAGGCACGGTTAAGAAACGTGCGCCGCCTCGGGCGGCGCAGAGGAACCCGCGCCTACGATAGCCGAGCAGCTTCTCGAACCGCTCGGCGTCGTCGAACGGGCCGATCACGGCAAGGCGCAGCGCACTGTCGTCGATCAGTTCCTGCGCCACGCGCTGAACGTCCGCCGCCGTCACCGCCTCGACGCCCGCGAGCACGTCCGCAGGCTCCGGTGCGCGGCCCTCGAGCACCTCGCGCCGCAGCCCGAACATGATCAGCCCGTGCGGGCTTTCGATCTGAAGGACGAATCGGCCCTTCGCGAAGTTCTTCGCCTTGCGCAGCTCCTCCTCCGGAACCGAGTCCGCGGCGATCTTCTTCAGCTCCGCCGCGATCGTGCCGACCGCATCGTCGATCCGCTCGATGTCGACCCCCGCCTGCGCGTAGAGCGAGCCCGCATCGGTGTAGGAGTGATTGGTCGCGAAGACGTAGTACGCCAGGCCCCGCCGCTCACGCACCTCGGTGAAGAGGCGCGACGACATCCCACCACCGAGCACCGTGGAGAGCACCATCAGCACGTACCGGTCGGGGTCGACGAGCGGCCGGCTGCGAACGCCGAGACAGATGTGCGCCTGGTCGGACTGCTTCGTGTGCACCTTCACCCGCGAGCCGTTCAACGACTCCGGCGCCGGAAGGGGCGATCCGGTCGGCGCATCCTCGAGATCCCCCAGCAGCTCCTCGATCCGCTCGCCGAGGCCGTCTCCGATCCGCCCGCCGACGCCGACGACCATGCGCGACGGCTTGTACCAGTGCCCGACGTAGTCGAGAAACGTGTCGCGGGTCGCCCTCTGAATCGTCTCTTTCCGCCCGATGATGTCCCAGCCGAGCGGGTGGTCACCGTAGACGAGCCCTTCGTACACGCCGTCGATGAAGTCCCGCGGCGTGTCGAAGTACATGTTCATCTCCTCGACGATCACGCCTTTCTCGCGGTCGATCTCCTCGGCGTCGAACTTCGAGTTCCGGAGCATGTCCACGATCACGTCCAGAGCGACGTCGCGGTGCTCGGCCGCGCACTTGACGTAGTACCCGGTGTACTCCTTGCCCGTGAAGGCGTTGAACTCGCCGCCGATCGCGTCCACCTCGCCGGCGATGTCGCGCGCGGTCGGGCGTCGCTCCGTTCCCTTGAAGAAGAGGTGCTCGGCGAAGTGGGCGATCCCGCTCGACTCCCAACTCTCGTAGCGCGAGCCGGCTGCGAGCATCACGAAGCACGAGACGGATTGCGCCTGCGGCATCGGCGCGGTGAGCACGCGCAACCCGTTGGAGAGCGTTTGACGCTCGAAGGCGGCCATGGGCTGATCCTAGCTGCGGGCCTCTGGTCTACCGGCGCTCGAAGGCGAGCACCGTCGTCCCGAGCAGGCCGGACGGGGCGATCTGGAGGAAGCAGGGCCGATCGGCGGTGTGCGCGGAAACCGCCACCGTCCCTCGCCAGACCTCGTACCCCCTCGGCGACGGAAAGGAAAGGCGCTTGACGAGTCGGCCGTCGAGCAGCAGGTCGACCGTCTCCGGCTCCTTGATCAGGAAGGTCAGGAGAAACCGGCCCCTGGTGCAGTCGAAGGCGGCGACCTGCGCCCGCCCGGTCGCGAAGATGTCGCCGTTCCCCTCCGTTCCGGTCGTCCAGGTCGAGACGCGAAGCGGAGGCGAGACTTGCCAGAGCGCGAGCCCCCCCTGCCTCAGGCCCTGCTGGGCGATCTGCGCGACGGGCTGCCCGACGAGCGTGAACCTTGTCGAGATGACGGCGTACTCGGGTGTACGCAGGCGGCCGAGCGGCAGCGTCAGCGTCCCCCTGGGGGCGATGATCACCCCTTTCTGGGGTAGGGGCCCGGGCACCTCGGTGTCACCCAGGACGTAGACGCGATCGATCCGCCGATTCCAGAAGAGCGTCTCCCAGACGCCGTTCCAGTCCGGGTCTCCGTCGTAGACATAGGCGACCGAGCCCTGGCTTGCGTGGTCGACCCAGCTCGGATCGGCGCCGAGGAACATCGCTTGTTGCGCACGCGCCTGATCGGCTACGTAGCGGCTCGAGGCAACTGACGCCGCGGCGAGGGCGGCGAGGAGCAAGACGGGCACGATCCGTAGCGCCCGCCGAGGGAGCAGCGCGAAGGCCACCGCCGCTACGCCCGCGACCGCCGAGTAGACGGCGACGAGAGTGCCGGGCGAGCTCGCCTGAAGCAGGTTGTAGAACGGGATCAGGGTCATCGCGTCGTGAGTGCCGAACACGTTCACGAAGCGCTTCACCGGAAAGACGAGCAGCACCGCGGCTGCCGCCAGCGCCACCGCCGCCCGCTCGACGTAGCTGCCGGTGGGACCGCGCTCGAGCCAGAGCACGAGTCCGATGAAGAGCACGGGGCCGAGCGCGATCAGGTTTCGCTCGACGATCCGGTCGGAGTAGCGGGATGCGAAGACGCCGACCTCGACCACGAACCAGGCGGTCAGCGAGACGGCCACGACGAGATACGCACGCACGCGGGGGTCGGTCTCTCCCCGGCGCAGCGCGCGGACGACCATCAATACGACCGCGCAGGCCGGAAAGAGGCCGCTCAGAATCAGTACCGAGGCGAGGTGGTAGACGACGAACTTGACCGCGCTGCCGAAGCTGTAGGACGTGTTCGCGACGACGTCGTAGCCCCCGAGCGCCCCCGAGCCCGAAGCAAGTCGCCACACGAGCCACGCGACCAGGAGTGCGGCGAGTCCGGCCGCCGCCGGAATCAGTCGCCGCAGGCCACGCCACGATCGCACGACGGCAGCGTCCATGAGCGCGGCCGTCGCGAACACCGGCAGCAGCACGATCGCCTGGAGCCGTGTCGCCGACGCTGCAGCCACCGCGACGACGAGCAGCGCATGGGTACGGCGACTCGGGCGTGCGATCGCCTCCGCGCACGCCCAGGCGGCGAGCACGAGCAGCGGGTAGAAGAGCACCTCGGTCATCACGAACCCCGCGTACGTGAGGCCGGGCGCGGCCACGGTCAACGCCGCCGCGACGAGCGCCGAGCGGCGCGAGACCAGCGAGCGTCCCCACAGGTAGACGGGGACCGCGGCCAGCGACATCACGAGTGCCTGGAGGCCCTGGAGCAGGTCGTAGCCGGTGCCGAGATCGAGCACGCTTCAGCGGCAGCCCGGCGAACAGCGGTGTGAGGAGGCTGTAGAAGGGCGTCGGGCCGCCGAGGATGGCGAGCGAACCGTGGTCGTAGAGCCCGCGGCCGAGCAGCCCGTAGACCATCTCGTCCGGAGCGATCCACGGAACCGGAACCTCCGAGGCCGCCCACGCGCGCAACCCGGCCGAGACGAGCACGAGCGCGACCAGCGCGCCCCATTCCTGCCGGCGCGTCACTCCAGGCGGGCGAGCTCGGCGAGGAGCCGGTCGACCTCCCCGGCCGTGTTGTAGTGGACGAAGCCGACGCGGACCGCGCCGCCTCCTTCCTCCAGGCCGAGGCGCTTCATGACTTCGAGGGCGTAGTAGTTGCCGTGCCAGGCGGCGAAGCCGCGCTCGCCGAGCCTGGCCGCCGC
>CAVXTD010000017.1:0-94700 GCA_963764565.1 uncultured Actinomycetes bacterium | reverse complement strand
GGAGCTTGCGCCGCGTACTACAGCTACGGCCGTCACGCCGCGTAAGCGGCCTCCCGATTACCCGCCCGCGCCCGCTTGGTGCCGGCGTGCGACGACGATGCCGGCACGCCATCCCGGCGCCCGGCCTCCGACCGGCGGGCTGATCGACTCGACATCGAGCCCGCAGCGGACGATCAGCCACGAGATCAGCGAGTTGGAGTTCCACATCTCCCCCGCACGCAGCTCGTCGCGGCCCCACACGGGTGTCGGCACCGACGGCATGAGGTCGAGGACGCGCCGCGCGACTACTGGATCGCCCGTCAGCCGTTGTGGGCTGTCGACAGCCTCGTCGGCATCTGGGATGACGCCGTCGTGCCAGCAGCGCAACTCGTAGCGGAAGATGCGGAAACGACCCGCCCAACGGCTTCCCACAGCGCCCTCGGAGATGACGCCACGCTCGGCATCGCTCCGCCAGACGGGTGCCTGCTCGATGACGAACCGTCCCTCCGGTACGCCGACGATGAGCGCCGAGTGGTAGAGGTCACAGCGCGAGCGCCGTTCGAGGCCGGCGACGACGGCCTCGAAGATCTTTCCGTTCAGACGTACCGAATGGCCGCCGGCGCCGAGCGGGAGCCAATAGAGGTCGACACTCGCTTCAGATCGTTCGGCCATTCCCACACCACGATTTCGCGCCGGTCACCTCTGCTGCAAGTATGGCCCTCACGCTGCGTAACGACGACCTGATCACGCTCGCCCACGGCTCGGGCGGGAAGGCGACGCGCGCGCTCGTTGAAGGCGTCTTCCTCGAGCAGTTCGCCAACCCGCTCCTCGACGAGCTCGGCGACGCCGCCGTCGGCGAGGTCGGCGGCGCCCGGCTCGCCTTCACGACCGACTCGTACGTCGTCAAGCCGCTCTTCTTCCCGGGCGGAGACATCGGCGAGCTCGCGGTCAACGGCACGGTCAACGACCTCGCAGTCGCCGGCGCCCGGCCCCTCTGGCTCTCGGCCGGCTTCGTGATCGAGGAGGGCTTCCCGATCGCCGACCTGCGGCGCATCGCCGGCTCGATGGCGCGAGCAGCCCAGAGCGCCGGCGTCGCCGTCGTCGCCGGGGACACAAAGGTGGTCGAGCGCGGGAGCGCCGACGGCCTGTTCGTCACGACCGCGGGCGTCGGCCTCGTCGATCCGGGAACCGACCTCGCTCCCGGGCGCGCGCAACCCGGCGACCGAGTGATCGTCTCCGGGACGATCGGCGACCACGGGTTCGCCGTGCTCGTCGCCCGCGGCGACCTGCACCTGGAGAGCGCGCTCGCCAGCGACACGGCGCCCGTGCACGAGCTCGCCGCGGGCCTGCTCGAGCTCGGGCCTGCGCTGCGCTGGCTGCGGGACCCGACACGCGGCGGGCTCGCGACCACGCTGAACGAGCTGGCCGGCTCGTCGAAGCTCGCCGTCCGGCTCGACGAGGCGGCGCTGCCGATCCGCTCCGAGGTCAAGGCGCTGCCGAGATCCTCGGCATCGACCCGCTCTACGTCGCCAACGAAGGGAAGCTCGTCGCGGTCGTCGCGCCGAGCGGCGGAGAGGCCCTTGCCGCCCTCCGCGCGCACCCCCTCAGCCACGCGCGCCATCGCACGCTCACGCCACCCCCCGCTCTCCTCCTCACACCCCTCGCGCGCCATCTCACCTCTCTAACGACGACCTGATCACGCTCGCCCACGGCTCGGGCGGGAAGGCGACGCGCGCGCTCGTCGAAGGCGTCTTCCTCGAGCAGCTCGCCAATCCGCTGCTCGACGAGCTCGGCGACGCCGCGGTCGGCGAGGTCGGCGGCGCCCGGCTTGCCTTTACGACCGACTCGTACGTCGTCAAGCCGCTCTTCTTCCCGGGCGGCGACATCGGCGAGCTCGCCGTCAACGGCACGGTCAACGACCTCGCCGTTGCCGGCGCCCGGCCCCTCTGGCTCTCGGCCGGCTTCGTGATCGAGGAGGGCTTCCCGATCGCCGACCTGCGGCGCATCGCCGGCTCGATGGCGCGAGCGGCCCAGAGCGCCGGCGTCGCCGTCGTCGCCGGGGACACGAAGGTGGTCGAGCGCGGGAGCGCCGACGGCCTGTTCGTCACGACCGCGGGCGTCGGCCTCGTCGATCCGGGAACCGACCTCGCTCCCGCGCGCGCGCAACCCGGCGACCGGGTGATCGTCTCCGGGACGATCGGCGACCACGGGTTCGCCGTCCTCGTCGCCCGCGGCGACCTGCATCTGGAGAGCGCGCTCGCCAGCGACACCGCCCCCGTGCACGAGCTCGCCGCCGGCCTGCTCGAGCTCGGGCCTGCGCTGCGCTGGCTGCGAGACCCGACGCGCGGCGGGCTCGCGACCACGCTGAACGAGCTGGCCGGCTCGTCGAAGCTCGCCGTCCGGCTCGACGAGGCGGCGCTGCCGATCCGCCCCGAGGTCAAAGGCGCTGCCGAGATCCTCGGCATCGACCCGCTCTACGTCGCGAACGAAGGGAAGCTCGTCGCGGTCGTCGCGCCGGAGGCGGCGGGCGAGGCCCTTGCTGCCCTCCGCGCGCACCCGCTCGGAGCCGACGCGGCGCTGATCGGCACGCTCGAGGTTGACCCGCCCGGGCTCGTCCTCCTCGACACCGCGTTCGGCGGGAGCCGGATCGTCGACCTGATGGTGGGTGATCCGCTCCCTAGGATCTGCTGATCGCGAGCCTCGATCGTCTCGCGAACCCTTCGTTGTCGAGCCACGTCTCGGTGGGATAGTGGGGCTCGTCATCCGCGGCCCCCGCAAGCCTGGACCTTGGAGGAATCGCGCGGACGCTGCCGCCGCTCGCCGCGCCTTCGTTGAGGAGCGACTGGCGTCGCTCTCCCACGAGCGCCGGGTCTATGCAGGATGGATCGACGAGTACTCCCGAGCAGTTGCCGCGCTGCTCGAGGCCACCGACGGCCTGCTTCGGCTCGATGCCGGCTCGATTCGCAGCCGCGGCGTGCTCGATACCCTGCGGTACGCGACGTCGCCGGTCACCTCGCTCGACGATCTGGACACCCTCACCGACAGCTGCTTCGGGCTCTGGGCCGGTCAGCGGACGGAGCGTGGACGCGTCCGTCCGACGAAGCCTTCGCCGGCGCCGGCAAGCTTCTTCACAGCGAACATCGACCGCACTCGCGCGTCTGGCTCGATGCCGACCGACGGCCAACGCCCGCCGAGCGCGAGCGTTCATCCGCAGTACGCGCGTCGCTGAGGGCGATGGGCGCAGTCAGCACCGCGAGACGCATGGAGGGAGCCGCCGGCAGGAAAATGCCGCAAGAGCCGCGGCCGAGCGGGCAGGTACACACCGCTGAGCGAGCTATCGGGCACGTTGACGGACCCGATCGACCAGATGCCGGCCGGCTCGTTCGCGATCGCCTCGCGCCGGCTTGCCAATACGAACATGGATGTGCCCGTGCAGGCTCAGAGCCGAGCACCCCACCGGGCTCCTTTTTCTCGCGCTCGAGGCGAAGGTCTCGAACTCGAGCCTGAACAGCCGCAAGCGCCTGCTGGAAGTGACCCGCAAGCGCGAGCGCTGGGACGCGAGCGGCGCCCTCTACCGCTTCCGCACCGGAGCGGTCCTCGCCGGCGTGTTCGACGTGCGACGTCTCGAGGAAGCGCAGGAGGCGGGCGTCTTCCTGTTCTGGCAGCACCGCCTCGACGACCTGACCGACTTCCTGCGCTGAGTCTGTGCTCTCCGCCGCGGCGCCTACCCTTGACCGGATGGACGTCGAGAACGCGATCGTCGAGCTTGCCGACCGGGCCCGTTGCCTGGCGGCCGCGCAGGAACCCCTCGCGCTTCGCGCCGCCTTCGAGCAGGTCATCGACGACCTTGCTGTAGGCGCTGATCCGGCGGTCTGGCGAGACGGGCCGACATCGTCGGCCGAGCGTACGAGCGGCTCATTTCCGGCGCCGACCGACGGCCGCGCGGCCAATTCTTCACACCGTTCTGGGCCGGCGAGGTCATGGCCGGGTGGCTGCTGGCCGAGCCGACCAAGCTCCTCCTCGACCCCGGCTGCGGCTCCGGCTCGCTCCTCGTCCCCGTTGCTCGACGCCGCGGACGAAGGCATGCACGCCTCCTCGGCGTCGACGTCGATCCGCTCGCGATCCGTATGAGCGAAGCCAACCGGCGGCTCCGCGGCCTCGAACGTCTCGACCTCAGACTCGGGAACTTCCTCCTCGACGAGCTTCCAGAGCAGCCGGATGCAGTGATCTGCAATCCCCCTTACTCGCGGCATCATGCGATCGAGGCAGGCGAGAAGGCGGCCATTCATGCAGGTTTCGAGCGGCGCCTCGGCCGATCCTTCAGCGGCCTGTCCGGTCTCCATGTGCTGTTCCTCGTCCGGGCTCTCGAAGTGACCGCGCCCGGAGCAAGGCTCGCCTTCATCACGCCCTCGGATTGGCTCGACGTCGGCTACGGCCGAGCCGTGAAGTCGTTCCTGCTCGAGCAGGCGCAGGTCGAGGCGCTGATCATCTTGGACGGAAGCGGGCTGTTCTTCGACGGCGTGCTCACGACTGCCGCAATCACCCTGATTCGCAAGGGCGCAGCGACGAGCAGCCCAACCAGAGTTCTTCGACTTGGCGCGAGCCTGCCCCAACCGGATGCTGTCCTCGACACAGTCCGCGGCGGTGGCGGCGACCAGGTCACTCTCGAGCCGAAGGCGAAGTGGGCGCGTCCACGCAAGCCCGCGCGCCGAGGCACGCCACTGGGCGATCTGGCTCGCGTTCGGCGAGGAGTTGCGACCGGCTGCAACAGCTTCTTCGTGGTCAGCGAGCACAGGCGGCGGGAGTTCGGCCTGCCGCGCCGCGACCTCCTACCCTGCATCGCCTCACCGCGTCACTTCCCCGGAAACCAGCTTCAGCTCGAGGATTTCGGAGGTTTCTCCCCGGATACGCCACGCTGGATCCTGAACGCCCGAGATCCGGCGGCTGAAGCCCGCAGCGGTCCGATCGGACGTTACCTCCGGCAAGGCCGGGATCGCCTCGGGGTCCACGAGGGGTACCTCGCCTCGCGCCGCGATCCGTGGTACGCCCTGGAGCAACGGGGCGACTCTCCGATCCTGTTCACGTACTTCAATCGTGCCCGCCCCCGTTTCGTGCGCAACAGAGCCGCGGCCGTGCCGCTCAACAACTGGCTCGCCGTCGAGCCGCACGACGGGGTCGATCCGGAGGAGTTGTTCGAGCTGTTGGCGAGCGAAGCGGTGATGCGACGCCTGGCCGGGAACTCGCGGCTCTACGGCAGCGGGCTCTGGAAGCTCGAGCCCTCGGAGTTGGAGGCCGTCCGGCTCCCGGTCCGGGCACGGCCGTGAGCCGCTGATGGAGCCCACCGGCCGACATCCCCCGCGTCTCCACCTGACCGAGCGCCGCGCCTTCGTCGTGCTGGCGATCGGCCTCGCGGCACTGGCGGCCGGGGTCGCCCTGATCGTCGTCAGCCGGACGGGCGGCGGCGCAGAAACCGCGCGGGCGACCGTGCCGGGCACGTCCGAGACGGCTGCGCTGCTCGACGGCATACCGCAGGCCGGAGTCGTGCTCGGCGATCCCGGCGCGCCGGTGACGCTCGTCGAATGGGCAGACCTCCAGTGCCCCTTCTGCCGCGAATGGTCGACCAACGCGTTCCCCGAGCTCGTCCGCGACTACGTGCGCGCCGGCAAGCTCCAGATCGTCTTCCGTGGGCTCGCCTTCCTCGGGCCGGACTCCGGCCGGGCGCTCAGGACGGCGCTCGCCGCGGGGCTCCACAACCGCCTCTGGAACGTGGTCGACCTCCTCTACCGAAACCAAGGGCCGGAGAACTCCGGCTGGGCAACCGACGAGCTCCTTCGGTCGGTCGCCGCCTCGGTGGACGGTCTCGACCCCGCGCGAACGATCGACGAGTCGGGCTCGACGCAGGTGCAGACCGCGATCGACCAGGTCGCGCGCGCGGGCGACGCCGCGCACGTCACCCGCACGCCCACCTTCGACCTCGGCAAGACCGGCTCGAAGAGATTCCAACGCCTCAACCCGCCCACGCTGACCGCGGCCGCCTTCCGGCCGGCGATCGAGCGGCTGCTCGCCGGCTAGGAGTCTGCAGGGAGACGGTGCGGCCAGCCGGGCGGCTCGGTCCTGCCCGACCCCGTTCGAGCGGACCCGACGCTTCGCCCAAGCCGGCCGTGTCCCATGTCGCCACGTCCGGTGCCAGGCACCGATGCGCCCGACCGGACGTGGTCGATCCGAACCGAACTCGCCTGTTTGCAGCGCTTCTCTTGCCGAAACGGCCATGTCCGGTGCCTGGCACCGGACATGGCCCTACGCGACACGGCCGAACGAGGCGCCGATCGCACGCGGGCCACGGGCGTGACCACTCCCGCTCTGCCGGGGCGGCCTGCGGGAAAAGGGCGTACTGCGGCTCAGTGGCCACCCCGATGGCAGCCGCCTGTCGCTCGGGAGATCCTTTCGTTACCTCGAAACGAAGGGAGGGCGCGATGAAACGCGCAGAGATCGGCGACCTGATCGTGATCGAGGGGCACCGGGTCGGCGAGGGCCGCCGCACCGGCGAGATCCTCGAGGTCCTGGGCGAGGCAGGCCACGAGCACTACCGCGTGCGCTGGGAGGACGACGCGGAGACGCTCTTCTACCCGAGCAACGACGCCGTCGTGCGCCACGTGGAGCGCCCCGAGGACGAGCCCGTCCTGCTCCACGAACCGTGAACGAGGCACCGGGAGGTACGGAGATGAGTACGAAGGTCGAAACGCCCCAGTCCTATCCTGCTCTTCAGTCCCTGCTCGTCGTCGACGCGCTGCACCCGGGCGTGATCTCGTGCCCGGTCGGCACCTCCCTGCGGACTGTCGCCCGGATGATGGCGAGCTATCGCGTGCACGCGATCCTCGTCACCGCACACGAGGACGACCCGCTCCCGGACGGAGGCCTCTGGGGGATCGTCACCGACACCGATCTGGTCCGTGCCGCGCGTACCGCGAACATCGACCGGCTGACCGTCGAGGCGATCGCAGCCGCACCGGCGCTGCGGGTGATGACCAGCGATCCGTTGTCACTGGCGGCGGAGCTGATGGTCGAGCACGGCGTCTCGCACCTGATCGTGGTCGAACGCCACTCGAGCAGGCCGTTCGGCGTGCTCTCGACGCTCGACGTCGCGCGCGCATTGTCCGGCTCGTAGGAGAGCAGCCTGTACAGCGGCGCGGAGAGGGTGCCCTCACGGACACCCTCTCCGGACGACGCTTACGTGAAGACGATCTCGCCGCCGGCGGCCAGCTCGTAGAACTCGCCGACGGTGATCACCCGGGTGACCTGGGGGACGAACGCGTCCTCGCCCAGCCCGAACATGTCCACCGATGCCTTGCAGCCGTACAGGCCGGCGCCGGAGTCGGCGACGAGCTCGATGAACTCGGGGATCGGCGGGATGTCCAGCTTCTCCATCTGGCGCTTCATCATCCAGGTCGCCATCGCGGACATCCCCGGCAGCGCGCCGAGCAGCGTCGGCATGTGCATACCGGGGTTCCCGACCGTGGCCACCTTGATCCGGCCGATGCGGTCCTTGCGGATCGCGTCCAGGCCGAAGAAGGTGAAGAACAGGTTCGCCTCGATCCCCTCCATCCGCGCCCCGTTGGCCATGATCAGCCCGGGGTAGATGCCTTCGAGCGATCCCTTCGAGATCACGATCGACACCTTCTCGATCGTCTTCGGGACGGCCGGCGCGGCCAGAGGCTCTTGCATCGTTGTGGCCATCGTGCGCTCCTTTGCCTAGATGCAGCCGCGAGGCTTGGGGATGCCGCCGATCTTGGCGGCCAGCTTCGCCGGCCCTTTCGGGAAGAGCTCGTACAGCTCCTTGACCGGCACGCCCGACTCCTTGCCGAGCGAGCGGATCGACGGCGCCGTGCCCGGTGGTCAGGAAGCGGTCGCGCATGAACCTGACGACGAGCCAGTGACGCTCGGTCAGCTGCGGGATGCCGCTCAGGTGCGCGATCTCCTCGGCGATCTCGTCGGTCCACTGCTCGGGGTGGAGCAGGAATCCCTCCGCGTCGACCTCGACGGGGGTGTCGGCAATCATCATCTGTCGTCATCATTATCCCTTCTTCAGGCCGCCGCGGGCAGGTGCTTGCCCGCGGTCGGCATCGTCGGCCCGATACCCGGGTAGCGGCGCGCCCGGGCAGAAGCGTGTGCCAGTAGAGCCACTGGAACGCGAGCTTACCGAGGTGGTTCACGCGGGACTCGCGCATCAGCGGCAGCGGCCCGAACCGGGTCGGGAAGCGCCCGGCAGCGGCTCGGTCTCGTAGTTGAAGTCGATCAGCAGCGCCTTCTTGAACCCGGTCTCGATGAAGCAGTTCGCGTGCCCGTCGAACATCGGCACGAGTTCCTCGCCGGCGAGGAACCGCTCGATGTTCCCGGCCAGCACCTCGCCCTCGAAGTGGGTCACCGATCCCGGCCTTCGAGGTCGGGCACGTCGGTCGCATCCCCGAGGACGAAGACGTTCGGCCGCGCCTTCGCCTGGAGCGTCGCGGGATCGGTCGGGACGAAGCCGAGCGCGTCGCCGAGCCCGGGCGAGCGCGCCACGTAGGGTGCGCCGCCGTGCAGCGGGACGGTCGCGAGCAGGTCGAACGGAAGCTCGCGGCCGTCGTACGAACGCAGCATGCCCGCGGCCCGTCCACCTCTCCGACCGCGAACTCCGTCTCCAGGTGGATGTCCTTCCGCTCGAGCAGGTAGCCGAGCTGCTGCGAGCACACCGGCTTCGTGAACGCGCCGTCGAGCGGGGTGACGAGCGTCAGCTCGACGCGATCGCGGATTCCTCGCTTGTGCAGGAACCAGTCGGCCAGGAAGGTGAACTCGATCGGCGCGACCGGGCACTTGATCGGCAGGTCGACGAAGTTGACCACGAGCCGGCCGCCGTCGAACCGGTCGAGCGCGGCGGCGAGCGCCAGCGGCACCCTCGAGGTCGTAGAACGGTCGAACGACCCGCTCGCCCCAGCCGGGGCCGGTCATGCCCTCGGTCTCCTCCGGCTGGAGCACCGCGCCCGTCGCGACGACGAGCACGTCGTAGTCGGAGGGCGGTGCCGTCCTCGAGGTGCAACCCTGTCGTCGTCGAGGGAGACGCGACTCGATCGCGGTCTGGTGGAAGTCGATCCCGCGTCGCAGCTGCCGCCGGCGCGGCCGGACGATGTCGCTCGGGCTTCGCGAGCCCGAACGGCACGAAGAGCAGGCCCGGCTGGTAGACGTGCCGGTCATCGCGGTCGACGACGTGGATCTCCAACTCGTCCTCGCTCAGCTGCCGGCGCAGCCGGTTCGCGATCAGCGTCCCGCCGGTCCCGCCGCCCAGGATCGACGATCCGCGGCCGGCCGCCCCGCCGCGCGGGGGCGGTGGCGGCCGGACGTCGGTTCCTCTCCTCAGTGAGCAACGGGGGTCCCCGTCTTGCGGTCGAGCCTCGGCCAGACCCAGGTCGGCTTGACGTCCCCGACCAGGAGGTACGCGGCGGCGGCCAGGGCGATCAGCCCGGGGACGATGAAGAACCACGGGAAGAACTTCATCGACGGCAGCGCGTCGATCGCGGAGTAGTTGCCGACGTTCGCCTGCATCGTGTCCACGAGGCGGCTTGTAGTGGTCGAGCCCCGGCGGAACGTTCTTGAACGTGTCGAGGTTCCCGGCCATCAACGACACGAATCCGCTCATCGACTGCTCCATCTGCGGCAGGCCCTTCAGCATCGCGCCCATCGCCGGGTACTGCGCGGCGAGCGCCTGCATCTGCGCGGGCGGCATCTTGGCGAGATCCTGCTCCATCGCCTTGATCCCCTGGACGTAGCCGCTGAACGTGTTGATCGTTGTTGCATTCATCGCCAGCGCGACCGGGCGCAGCTTGGAAAAGGTGTTGTAGTAGTAGTCGGCGGTCGTCTGGACGTTGGCCGGCTGCATGATCGGCCGGAAGTCGGTGACCATCTGCGCGCCCTTGTCGCGCGCGCGAGAACATGGACAACGAGAACGGCGCAACGATCAGACCGACGCCCAACGACGACCAAGACCGTCGAGTGTGAAGCGACGCATTGGAAGTCTCCTCGCTTTCCGGTTTGACCCGCCCACTGTCGCGGTTCGTGATCCGTGCGCGCCATCGGGGCTTTGGTCGATCCTGAGTACGGGTTTTCCACCGCTGCGCGGGCTCGCGTACGGCTAGGGCGTCCGGCGGCGCAGGGTCAGCGCCCCGGCGAGGAGCGCGACCGCCGTCAGCCCGAGCACGACCGCCACGTCGACCGCGACCCTGGCGCCGTACACGCCGCGCGTCGTCCGGTCGAGCGCGTCGTAGGCGTACGTGAAGGGCGCGCCCCAGGAGACGATCTCGAGGAACCGCGCCATGTGATCCGCGGGGTGAGCAGGCCGCAGACGAGCAGCTGCGGAAAGACGAACGCCGGCAGGAACTGCACCGCCTGGAACTCGGTGCGCGCGAACGCGCTGACGAAGAGGCCGAGCGACGTGCCGAGAACGGCGTTCGCGATCGCCAGCAGGATCACCCCCCACTTCGCGCCGGCGACGTGCAGGTCGAGCAGCCAGAAGGCGACGGTGGAGACGAGCAGCGCCTGCGCGGCGGCGACGAGCGCGAACGCGGCGGCGTAGCCGGCGAGCAGGTCGAGCTTGGCGAGCGGCATCGTCATCAGCCGCTCGAGCGTCCCGGACGTCCGCTCGCGCAGCATCGTGATCGAGGTGACCAGGAACATCGAGATCAGCGGAAAGACGCCGAGCAGCGGGCCGCCGATCCGGTCGAACACCGGCGACCCCCGGAAGACGTACTTGATCAGCGTGACCAGCACGACCGGGACGACGAGGACGAGCGCGACCGTCCGCGGATCGTGGCGGAGCTGGCGCAGCACCCGCGCCGCCGTTGCGCCGCGCAATCCGCGGATGCTCACCGGCCGCGCCTCCGCGAGCGCGCAGGAACGCGGCCTCGAGGTCCTGCTCGCCCGGTCCGCGCGCGCAGCTCGTCCGGCGTCAGCGAGCCGAGCAGCCCGCCCTCCCGCAAGAGCAACAGCGAGTCGCAGCGCTCGGCCTCGTCCATCACGTGGCTCGAGACGATCAGCGTCGAGCCCGCCGCGGCCAGAGTGTGGAAGAGCCGCCAGAGGTCGCGGCGCAGCACCGGGTCGAGACCGACCGTCGGCTCGTCGAGCACCAGCAACTCGGGCCGGTTCAACAACGCGGTCGCCAGCGAAACGCGTGCGCGCTGGCCGCCGGAGAGCCGATCGACCCGCTGCGCGGCCTGGGGCCGAAGGTCGACCTCGTCGATCGTCTCCTCGATCCGGTGGGAGGGCACGCCCAGGATCCGGGCGAAGTAGCCGAGGTTCTCCCGGACGGTCAGGTCGCCGTACACCGACGGCGCCTGGGTCACGTAGCCCACTCGACTCCGCAGCCCCGGCGAACCGGCCGGCTGCCCGAGCACCGTGACCTCTCCGGCTTCGACGATCTGCACGCCGACGAGCGACCGGATCAGCGTCGACTTGCCGGAGCCGCTCGGCCCGAGCAGCCCCGTGACCGAGCCGGTCTGCACGTTCAGCGACAGCCCGTCGAGGACGAGCGTGCCGCCGCGCCGGACCCGCAGGTCCTGCACGGCGACGGCGGGACTGCCATCCGCGTTCCTCGTCACTCGTAGAGCGATGATCTCACCCCGGCGCGAGGTCGATGTGCCAAGCCGCTAGGCAGCCCGCGGCTCACCCGGTGTTTCGTGGACGTGCCGAAGCGTCGCGAGCGCCCACAGCAGGACCATGTCCGCCACGAGCAGGGACAGCGGCGTCAGCGAGCCCGTCGCCAGCGCGAGCACGGCGAGCACGAGCGCAGCCGTCCCGAGCGTCGCGAGCAGCCTCGCTCCGACTCCCTTGCCCGGCGAACCCATCGCGCAGCTCGCGATTCCCAGCAGCGAAATCGCGCCGGCGGCCCAGCGGTGACTGTCGCCGATCAACGGCACGCCCCAGCCCTGGTGCGCCGCGACAAATGCGAGGACGGCCAGTGCGGTCAAGGCGGTCGCCACGGCATCCTTGCGACCGAGCGTCATTGTCGTACCTCCTTTCGCCGTGCAGCTTCCGTCGTCGCTCTGCGCGGGGCATCCGAGGACCTGCGGGCTCCGCTGCGGGAAGGCCGCAGACCCTGCACGCCGGCACCCGGCGGACGGAGCGCCGCCACTCGCTACGGTTCGCCGCATGGCCGCGACCGGCGCCACGCTCGCCCCGGACGAGCTCCGTCTGCTCGACGCGTACTGGCGAGCGGCCAACTACCTCTCCGTCGGGCAGATCTACCTGCTCGACAATCCGCTTCTGCGCGAGCCCCTCCAGCCCGAGCACGTCAAGCCGCGCCTGCTCGGCCACTTCGGGACCACCCCGGGGCTGAACCTGATCTGGGTGCACCTCAACCGGGCGATCCGCGCCCGCGACCTCGACGCGATCTACGTCACCGGGCCGGGTCACGGGGGCCCCGGCATCGTCGCGAACGCGTACCTGGAGGGCACCTACTCCGAGCTGTACCCCCACGTCGGCCCCGGCGAGGAGGGGCTGCGAACGCTCTTCCGCCAGTTCTCGTTCCCCGGCGGAATCCCGAGCCATGCTGCGCCGGAAACCCCGGGTTCGATCCACGAGGGGGGCGAGCTCGGGTACGCGCTCGCCCACGCGTACGGAGCCGCGTTCGACAACCCCGACCTGCTGGTCTGCTGCGTGATCGGTGACGGCGAGGCCGAGACCGGGCCGCTGGCGGCGAGCTGGCACTCGAACAAGTTCCTCGACCCGCGCACCGACGGCGCCGTGCTCCCGGTCCTCCACCTGAACGGGTACAAGATCGCCAATCCGACCGTCCTCGCGCGGATCCCGGAGCCCGAGCTGGTGTCGCTGCTCGAGGGCTACGGGTACCGGCCGCTGCTCGTCACGGGCGACGACCCGGCCGACGTGCACGAGCAGCTGGCCACCGCGCTCGACGGAGCTCTCGACGAGATCGCCGGCATCCAGCGAGCAGCACGGAACGGCGGCGCGGACGGGCGCCCGCGCTGGCCGATGATCGTGCTGCGCACGCCCAAGGGCTGGACGGGCCCGAAGGAGGTGGACGGCGTCCCGGTCGAGGGCACCTGGCGCTCGCACCAGGTCCCGATCGCCGACGTGCGCAACAACCCCGGCCATCTGGCCCTGCTCGAGGAGTGGCTCCGCAGCTACCGGCCCGAGGAGCTGTTCGACGAGAACGGCGCACTTCGTCGTCCGAGCTCGCAGCACTCGCCCCGCGGGGGCAGCGCCGGATGAGCGCGAACCCCCACGCGAACGGCGGAGTCCGCCGCGACCTCGTCCTCCCGGACTTCCGCGAGTACGCGGTCGACGTCGCCGCGCCGGGAACCACCTCGAGCGAGGCGACCAGGGTGCTCGGCACGTTCCTGCGGGACGTGATCGTGCGCAACGGCGACAACTTCCGGCTGTTCGGCCCCGACGAGACCGCCTCCAACCGCCTTTCGGCCGTCTTCGAGGCGACCGCGCGGGCCTGGAACGCCGAGACGCTGCCCACCGACGAAGGCCTCGCCAGGAGCGGACGCGTGGTGGAGGTGCTCTCGGAGCACCTCTGCCAGGGCTGGCTCGAGGGGTACCTGCTCACCGGCCGGCACGGCCTCTTCAACTGCTACGAGGCCTTCATCCACATCGTCGACTCGATGTTCAACCAGCACGCCAAATGGCTGAAGGTGACGCGCGGGATCCCGTGGCGCCCGCCGCTCGCCTCGCTGAACTACCTGCTCAGCTCCCACGTCTGGCGGCAGGACCACAACGGCTTCTCGCACCAGGACCCGGGCTTCATCGACCACGTGGCGAACAAGAAGGCCGAGGTGATCCGCGTCTACCTGCCGCCGGACGCGAACACCCTCCTCTCCGTCGCCGACCACTGCCTGCGCAGCCGCCACTACGTGAACGTGATCGTCGCCGGGAAGCAGCCGACGCTCGACTACCTCTCGATGGACGACGCGATCGTTCACTGCACCCGCGGGCTCGGCATCTGGGACTGGGCCTCGAACGACGAGGGCGGCGAGCCGGACGTGGTCATGGCCTGCTGCGGCGACGTCCCGACCCTCGAGACGCTCGCCGCCGTCTCGATTCTGCGCGAGCGACTGCCCGAGCTGAGGGTCCGCGTCGTCAACGTGGTCGACCTCATGCGCCTCCAGCCCGAGAGCGAGCATCCGCACGGGCTCGCCGACGGCGAGTTCGACTCGCTGTTCACCCGCGATCGGCCGATCGTCTTCGCCTACCACGGCTACCCCTGGCTGATCCACCGGCTCACCTACCGCCGGACGAACCACGGCAACCTGCACGTCCGCGGATACAAGGAGGAGGGGACGACGACGACGCCGTTCGACATGGTCATGCTCAACGACCTCGACCGCTTCCACCTGGTCATGGACGTGATCGACCGCGTTCCCGGGCTCGTGTCGCGGGCCGGGCACGTTCGCCAAGCGATGGAGGACGAGCGAATCCGCTGCCGCGCCTGGACCCGCGAGCACGGCGAGGACGATCCCGACGTCAGCGGCTGGACCTGGCCGTCCTAGTCGTCAACGCCGGCTCGACGAGCCTCAAGCTGCACCTGGTCGAAGGCGACGAGGCGACGCCGGTCGACTCGTTCGAGGTCGAGCAGTGCGAGGCGGTCGGCCACCGGGTCGTGCACGGCGGGACCCGGTTCCAGGCGCCCGTCGTCATCGACGACGAGGTGAAGCGGGCGATCCGGGAGCTGTCGCCGCTCGCGCCCCTGCACAACGATGCGGCGCTGGAGGCGATCGAGGCGGCGCAGCAGGCGCTTCCCGGTGTCCCCCACGTCGCCGTCTTCGACACCGCCTTCCACGCGACCCTCCCCGACGAAGCCGCCGTGTACGCCGTGCCGCCCCGCTGGGTGGACTGGGGCGTTCGCCGCTACGGCTTCCACGGCATCTCGGTGCAATGGTCGGCCGAGCGCGTGCCGGTGCCGCGGCTGGTCGTCTGCCACCTCGGCGGCGGCTGCTCGGTTACGGCCGTCCGCGACGGCCGGTCGGTCGACACGACGATGGGCTTCAGCCCGCTGGACGGCGTGCCGATGACGACGCGCTCGGGCTCCGTCGACCCCGGCGCTCTCCTCTACCTCCTCCGGGAGCGCGGCCTGTCCGTCGCCGAGCTCGACCGGGCGCTCGAGCACGAGTCGGGGCTGAAAGGGCTGTCCGGTCGTTCGGGAGACGTTCGCGAGCTGGAAGCGGCGGAAGCCGCCGGCGACGATCGCGCTCGCCTCGCCCTGGCGGTCTACGTTCGGCGCATCGCGCAGGCGGTGGCGGCGTCGGCGGCCGTTCTCGGCGGGCTCGACGCGCTCGTCTTCACCGCCGGCGTCGGCGAGCACTCGGCGGCCGTGCGGGAACGTGTCTGCGAGCGGCTCGGCTTCCTCGGCGTCGAGCTCGATCCGCACGGCCAACGCCGCCGTCTCCGCGGATGCGGACGTGGCCGCTCCGACCTCCGCCGTGCGCGTGCACGTGATCCGCGCGCGGGAGGAGCTGGTGATCGCGCGCGCGGTGCGCGCGCTGCTCTCCTGAATCAGACGCGCACAGTTGCTGTTCAGGCGACCAGCTCTCTGAAACCGGGCTCTTCCCGGATCGGGTCGAGGTCGGAGTCCTCTCGCGCAAGCTCGCGCAGGCTGGGCGACCGCTCGAACGCGACCCGCAGGTGCTCGATCGCATCCTGCCGCAGCCCGGCAAGGCTCTCGCAGCAGGCGAGGTTGTAGAGCGGGACCGCGTACTGCGAGTTCGCCTCGACCAGCTCCCGGCCTTGCCGTACGGCCTCCTCGTAGTCGCCGGCCCGATAGAGGCGGTTGAGCGGCGCCCAAATCTCCCAGCCGACCGGCTCGTACGCCTTGCCGGCGGTGGCCCCGACCGCGAGCACGGTCGTCCCGGCCTCCTCGGCGAACGCAGTCCGGGTCGCCTCCGGTTGGACGAAGACGAGCGTGCCTTCGGGTGCGTCGACCGTCTCCCCGCCGATCTCGAACCGCGCGTGGCCGCTGACGACGACGTAGAGCTCCTCGTTGCGGTCGCCTGCATCGGCCTCGTCGTGCTCGTTGATCAGCCGGTCGCCCGCGTTCTTCGCCGTGAAGGCGTTGGCCCCGAACGCGGAGATCCCGAGGTGGTGCCGGATGGGCCGCATCGGGACGCGGCCGTCGTCGATCTCCTCGATCTCTTCGAGGCGCGCCACGGCATAGCTCATCGAAAAACCCCCTTTGATCTAGATCAGCTCGAGCTCTTTCCCGACCTGCTCGAACGCGGCGAGCGCACGCTCGATGTGCTCCGGCTCGATCGCGGCCGACATCTGGACTCGCACCCTGGCGGTTCCCTCCGGGACGACCGGGAAGCCGAAGCCGGTCACGAACACGCCCGCGTCGAGCAGGCGGCGGCTGAACTCGATCGCGAACGCGGTCTCGCCGAGGATGATCGGCACGATCGCCGCCTCGCCGTCGAGCGGGGCGAACCCGAGCGCGCGCAGCCGCTCGCGGAAGACCGTGGTCGACTCGCGCAGCTTCGCGACCAGCTCCGGCTCGCGGCGAAGGACGCGCACCGCCTCGAGCGCGCTGCACGCGACCGTCGGGGGCAGCGCGTTCGAGAAGAGCTGCGGGCGCGAGCGCTGCGCGAGGATGTCGCACACCTCGTCGCTCGCGGCGACGAACCCGCCGGCCGCGCCGCCGAGCGCCTTGCCGAGCGTGCTCGTGATCACGTCGATCTCGCCGAGCAGCCCGTAGTGCTCGGCCACGCCCCGCCCCGTCTCGCCCATCACGCCCGTCCCGTGCGAGTCGTCGACG
The DNA here is from genome assembly GCA_963764565.1 of uncultured Actinomycetes bacterium. Taxonomy (GTDB): domain Bacteria; phylum Actinomycetota; class Thermoleophilia; order Gaiellales; family Gaiellaceae; genus DATBLE01. Next base: position 77,929 of record CAVXTD010000017.1, on the reverse strand, counting down.
ACCACGACCGCGTCGTGCGCACGTGCGAGCTCGACGATGTCGGGCAGCTTCGCGAGGTCTCCCTCCATGCTGAAGACCCCGTCCGTGATCACGAGCGCGCGCTGGCCCGGCTCGCATGCGTCGAGCTGGGCGCGCAGGTCGGCCATGTCGGAGTGCTTGTAGACCGCCTTGCGCGCCGGCTTCGCCAGCCGGACCGCGTCGATGATGCTCGCGTGATTCAGCTCGTCGGAGAGGATCACCGTCGTCTCGTCGGTCAGGCTCGGAATCGCCGCCTCGTTCGCGTTCCAGCAGGAGACGTACGTGAGCGACGCCTCGGTGCCGACCAGCTCGGCCAGCTCGTGCTCGAGCTCGAGGTGCGGCTCGAACGTCCCGCAGATGAAGCGCACCGACGCGGTACCGGCCCCGTAGCGGCGCAACCCCTCGATCCCCGCCTCGACCACCTCGGGCCGGTTGGCCAGGCCGAGGTAGTTGTTGGAGGAGAGGACGAGCACCTCGCCGCGGCCCTCCATCTCGACGACGGGGCCCTGCGGCGAGGTCAGGGTGTTGAAGCGCTTGTAGGTGCCGGCCTCGCGCAGGCTGTCGAGCTCTCCGCGGAGCTGCTCGGCGAGCGAGGTCATCGGTGCTGCCAGCGGCCTTCGACTGCGACCTGCTCCCGCGCGGGCTCCTCGCCGGCGCCCGCGGCCGGCGGCCGCCCGCCGGGGTAGAGCACGATCTTGCAGGCCTCGCCTGCCGAGAGCAGCGCGAACGCGGTCTCGAACTCCTCGAGCGGCAGCTCCTTCGTGATCAGCGGCCGCACGTCGACGACGCCGCTCTCGAGCAGCCAGCGCGTCCGGTACCAGGTCTCGAAGATCTTCCGGCCGTTCACCGCGAGCACGTTCAGGTTCTTGAAGATCAGCGCCTCGGCGACGTCGATCTCGACCGGCCGTGAGGGAATCCCGAACAGGATCACCCGGCCGCCGTTCCGCGCGATCCGGAACGAGTCGGCGATCGCGCGCGGCGAGCCCGACATCTCGAAGACGACGTCGAACCCGTAACCCTCGTGGTGGTCGAGGAACCAGGCCGCCGTGTCCGGCGTCTCGTCGACGTTGACGACGGCGCTCGCGCCCATCCGCTCGGCGAGATCGAGCCGGAACGGCGTGCGGTCGGCCGCCAGCACGACGGCTGCGCCCGAGGCGCGGGCGATGCCGATCGTGAACAGGCCGATCGGCCCACAGCCGAGCACGGCCACCCCGCGGCCGGCCAGATCCTGCTCGCTGGTCGCGAAGACCGCGTTGCCGAAGGGCTCCTGGATCGTGGCGATCTCGGGCGGGAGCTTCGCGCGGTCGTTGCGCCAGATCACCGACCCGGGCACGGCGACGTAGCGGGCGAACGCGCCGTCGCGGTCGACGCCGAGAATCCGCGTGCGCTCGCACATGTGCGCGTGACCGGTGCGGCACTGGAAGCAGACGCCGCAGGTGATGTGACTCTCGGCCGAGACGTAGTCACCGACGGAGACGTTACGGACGAGCGAGCCCGCCTCGACGACCGTCCCGGCGAACTCGTGCCCGAGCGTGAGCGGCGGGACGATCCGGCCCTGCGACCACTCGTCCCACCCGTAGATGTGCAGGTCGGTGCCGCAGACGCTCGCCGTCTCGACCTCGACGAGCACCTCGTCCGGCGCCGGGGAGGGGACCGGCACCTCGTCGAGGCGAAGGCCCGGCGCGGCGGCCACCTTCCTCAGCGCCAGCATCGTCTGCCGGCGCACGGCCGCAATCATGCCGATCCCTGACCAGGGCTGCGGGTTCTCACGGATGTCGCCGTGACGCACCCGCGACACGCTGCAGGCCATGGCACGGAGCTTCGAGGCCCTCCGAGGCGCGGTCAACGTGAAGGCGCGCGGCGCCTGCCCGATGTGCGGCAACTACGGCTGGGCCGGCGGCGATCGGCTGACCGAGATCACCGGCACCGGCGAGCCCGCGATTGCGGCGCTGCCGTTCGTCTGCACGAACTGCGGGTTCGTCCGGCTGCACGCGATCCAGCCACTCGAGACGCTCGACGACTAGTCTGCGACGGGAACGAGGATTCCCGGACATGAGGCAACTTCTCCACGGTCGTAACGCGGTGTTCGCCGCCGTCGGCATCGCCGCCGTCGGGCATTGCCGTCGGGCTGATCGTCGTCAGCGTCACCGGCTCGAGCGACAAGAAGACCGCCACGACAACCGCTGCGGTCACCGCCACGTCCCCGACCGAGACGGCGGATTCGGGCGTCGCGCTGACCGGCGTCGCCGAGACGAAGCAAGCTCCTGGCCGGGATCCCGCAGCACGGCAACGAGCTCGGCAAGCCGGACGCGCCGGTGACGATGGTCGAGTTCGCCGACCTCCAGTGCCCGTTCTGCGCCCAGTACGCGCGTCGACGCGCTGCCGACGATCGTCCGCGACTACGTGCGCCCGGGGAAAGTGAAGCTGGCGTTCACCGGAATGAGCTTCCTCGGCCCCGACTCGGAGAAGGCGCTCCGCGCTGCCTACGCTGCGGCTCTCCAGAACCGGCTGTGGAACGTGCTCGATCTCCTCTACCGAAACCAGGGAGCCGAGAACTCGGGGTGGGTGACCGACGCGCTCGCTGGAGTCGGTCGCGCGCGCGATCCCCGGCATCGACGTCAACGCGATGCTCGACGCTCAGAACTCGACCCAGGTCGACCAGGCGATGACGACGGCGGCGGCTCAGGCCCAGCAGGCCCACGTCTCCTCGACGCCGACCTTCTTCGCCGGGCCGACCGGGGGCACGCTGCAACAGGTGGCGTTGAACACGCTCACGCCCGAGCCCTTCCGGCAGGCGCTCGACGCGCTGCTGAAGTGACCGACCGCCGGCTGCGCGCCGCGATCGCCGTGCTCGCGCTCGCCGGCGCCGCCGTCGCCGCCTACCTCGTCTACGCCCGCTACAGCGGCACGCGCCTGGCGTGCACGACGGGCGGCTGCGAGACGGTGCAGCACTCGAAGTACGCAAAGGCGGCGGGAATCCCCGTGGCGGTGCTCGGCCTGGCCGCCTATCTCACCGTCTTCGTGACGACGCTCTCGAGCCGAATCGAGGCGGCCGCACTCGGAGCCGCGGTCGTGCTCGGCGGCTTCGCCTTCGGCATCTACCTGATCGTGATCCAGGTCGCCGTGATCGACGCAATCTGCCAGTGGTGCCTGACCAGCGACGGAATTCTCGCGCTGCTTGCGGTCGCTACCGCGGAGCGCCTCCGCCGCGCTGCGGCAATGCCGTAGCGCGATCAGCGAGGCTGCGGATGGCGCCCGGCGCGCCGTGGCTCAGGCTCCCCTCCATGATCAAGTATTGCGCCCTGAGCGAGGCGGTCGGAAACGACGAGGAGTGCCCGCGGGCGTGGTGTGCCTTCTGGGAGCGCGGCGGTGCGGTGGTCGAGCCGGGGTGCGCGATCGAGCGGCTCGGGCTCGATCTCGCCAACCGCGAGCTCGCGCGTCACCTGCTCGACCTTCGGCGTGCGCTCGATGGCGAACGGAGCGCCGAGGAGGCCGATCGCGCCCGGCAGCAGCTCGCCGAGCTCGCCCCGCCCGATCTCTCTGGAGCGTAGGGCCTCTACGCGGCGACCGCGGCCGGCGGTATTGCCTCGACCTGCATCGCCTCGACCAGCTCACGCAGGCGCGCGCGGAGATCGTCGTCGAGTAGCCGCCCGTCCTGCTCCACGCGCCGGTGCGCAAGGGGTACGGCAACCTCGCCGGCGACCACCCGGGCGCCTGCCATGCCCAGCACCTTCCGCAGCTCGGCCTGCGCCCAGACGCCGCCGAAGCTGCTCGCGCTTGCACCGACGACCGCGACGGGCTTGCCCGCCAGCGCGGCGGCGCCACGAGGACGCGAGGCCCAGTCGACTGCGTTCTTCAGCTGGCCCGGGACCGACGAGTTGTACTCGGGCGTCGCGAAGAGGACGGCGTCGGCGCCTGCGATCGCCTCGCGCAGAGCCGCAACCGCCTCGTCCACCTGCTCGGCCTCGTCGTCCTCGTCGAAGGGCGGGACGGCCTTCAGGCCGTCGAAGAGCTCGAGCGTGACTCCGCGCGGGAGAAGCTCCGCCGCCTCCTCGAGGAGGCGGCGGTTGTGCGACTCGCGGCGCAGGCTTCCGGAGATGCCGAGGATGCGCATCGCCTACGCCTTGACCAACTCGAGATCGGCGGTGAGCTTGACCTCGTTCTCGACGGCCGGCTCGCCCGTGGGCAGATCCATGTTCCAGTCGACGCCGAAGTCGGTGCGGTCGATCGTCGTTTCCAGCGCGATCCCGATGCGGTCGGCGACCGGCCCCGTGATCGTGCCCGTCAGCCGGATCGGCTTGCGGACACCCTTCAACTCCAGCTCGCCCTCGGCGACGAAATCGCCGCCCTCGATGCGAAGCTCGCTCGAGTCGAACGAGATCGTCGGGAAACGCTCGGCGTCGAAGAAGTCGGGCGAGAGCAGATGCCCGGTCAGGCTCTCGTCCTGGACACGGATGCTCGCCACCTTGGCGGCGCCGCTGAGCTGGCCGTCGGCGAGCTTCGCGTCGATCTGGTCGAACCCGCCCTTGAAGAGCGAGACGCCCTGGTGCTTGACGGCGAAGCCGACCTGCGAGTGCACCGGGTCGAGCGTCCAGATACCTGCCGGTGCTGCCGTCTGAGTCTCGGTGATGGTGCCCATTTCGTCTCTCCTTCCTGATACAATTACTTGCGGACGCAAACAACTGTAGCACAGAAACGTGACCAGTCAAATATTGACAGAGCAATCTTCTGCCGCCGTCGGGGCTTGGATCCGGCTGCTTCGCTCGCATGCCGCGGTCACGCGCGCGATGAGCGCCGACCTGGTTTCGGATCACGGCTTGACGATCAACGACTACGAGGCGCTGCTCCACCTGTCGCGCGCCGACGAGGGCGCGATGCGCCGCGTCGACCTCGCCGAGCGCCTGGTGCTCACACCCTCAGGGGTCACCCGCCTCCTCGACGGTCTCGAGCGCGCCGGCTGGGTGACGAAGGGGAACTGCCCGGGCGACGCCCGCGTGACCTACGCGGTGCTCACGGCCGAGGGTCGGGACAAGCTCGAGCACGCATCGCGCACGCACGTCGCGCAGGTTCGCGCGTTGTTCGAGGAGCGCTACACGAAAGCGGAGCTCGAGACGCTCGTCTCGCTCCTGGGCCGGCTACCCGGCGCGGGCGAAGCCGACGGCGAGGCCTGCGCAGGCTAGATGAGGGGCGCCGGGCGCGCACCAGTGCGTCGATCGCCTGCGCCTCGCCGTCCTCGGTCTCGACCGGTCGCAGCACCCGCTCGGCCTTCTCGATCTCGAGGCCCGGTAGCTCGTCTGCGACCTCGTCGGGCGTGAAGAGAACGCGCGGATCCTTCGGCCCGCCGTAGCCGCCGTTCAGGTTCTCGACGTCGTGGCCGACCACGAGCAGCGTCCCGCCCGGCGAGACCGCGTCGGCGGCGCGGCTCAGCGCGAGCCGGCGCTCGGCGGCGGGTACCTGGAGGTAGAGGACGGCGACGAGGTCGAACGCGCGCGCAGGCGGCTCCCACTCGCGCAGGTCGGCCTGGATCCACTCGACCTCCACGTTTCGCTCGGCGGCGAGGCGGCGCGCGTTCGCGAGCGCCACATCCGAGAAGTCCGCTCCGGTCACCGACCAGCCCCGCTCGGCGAGCCACACGGCGTTGCGGCCGGCTCCGCAGGCGAGGTCGAGCGCGCGGCCGGGAACAAGGCCCTCCACCTCGGCGACGAGGAACCGGTTCGGCTCGACGCCGAACAGCGGCCCCGACTCGCCGTGCTTGCGGTTCCAGTCCTCGCGCTCCACGGACCCATTGTGAGGCAAGCTGCGTAGATGGCGCGCTGGCTGGAGATCACCTTCGTCGTCCTGCACGTGCTCGGTGCGGCCGTATGGGTCGGCGGCAGCGTCGCGCTCACCTTCATCGCCGTCCCCGCGATCAGGCGGCTCACCGGCGAGCCGCGGGCGGCGGCGATGCGCGGGCTGGGCGAGCGCTGGCGCCCGATCGGCTGGGGCGCGCTGCTGACCATGGTCGCGACGGGAGTCCCGCTTGCCGCCCACGTGCTTCCGGGCAGCGGCGCCGGCCCGAAGGCGGTCTTCGCCGTCAAGATGGGAGCGTTCGTCGCGCTCGTCTGCCTCGCCTACACCCATGATTTCGTGCTCGGCCCGCGGGTCGCGAAGGAGATCCGCGATGGCCTACCGCAACGAAGTCGCCCCCGGCTCGTCCTGGTGGGTTGGGCGTCGATTACGCTTACGGTTGCAATGCCCGTCCTAGGAGCAGTCCTTGCACGAGATCGTCTGATGAGCGCACCTAGTCAAATCTCACCACGCGGCGGCGACGCCGAGTCGGGTACAACCGCACCGACGACGGCCTCCTTCGCTGTCGTTGGTCGCTTCGCTCCCGGCTCGCTCGAGCGTTTCGTCAGCCTCCTTCGGAACGCGCTCGGGCGAGCCGGTCTTTCCGAGACCGAGGACGCCGACACCGCCGACCTCGTGATCAACGTCGTCGACGCCGACGATGCGAAGCCGTTCCGGCGCAAGGCGCGTGGCACCTTCGTCGTCGGCCTGTACGAGCGCGAGAGCCACTCTCTGCCCGAGGACTACCCGATGCTCGTCCGCGCGCTCGCGAACATCGCGCTCTGCTATGTGCCCGGCAAGGGTGCGTGGTTCACGACGATGGAGCGCGGCCACTACGGCGACACCGCCGAAGGGGGCGAGGAGGCACTCGTCGCCGCCGTCGTCCAGCGGCTGCTGCCGCTCGCGCGCTCACGGCTCGTGATCGACAACGAGTTCGTCACCGACCTCGAGCCCGATCTGTGGGGCGGCGACGAGGTGACCGAGGAGATCATCGCCGCCGGGGCACGCCTCGGCGACCTCGACCTCCTGCCCTCGCCGTTCCCGATCGAGGACCTGCTGAACGAGCGGGAGTTGCGCCACGTCAAGCGGCTCTACGGAATCGGCGGGCTCTCGTACGGCAACCTCTCGCAACGGAAGGACGCGCAGCGTTTCTGGATGAGCGCGAGCGGCGTCGACAAGTCGGCCCTCGAGACGCCGGGCCGCGACATCCTGCTCGTCTCGAACTACGACCAGAAGAACGGTCGGATCGTGCTCAGCGTCCCGCCGGCGGTCGAGCCGCGGCGCGTGTCGGTCGACGCGATCGAGCACTGGATGATCTACCAGGCGCACCCCGGCGTCGGCGCGATCCTCCACGTCCACGCCTGGATGAAGGACATCCCGGCGACCGACGTCAACTACCCGTGCGGAACGGAGGAGCTGGCGGTCAGCGTCGCAGAGCTGCTGGCGGCCGAGCCGAACCCGAACGAGGCCGTGATCGGCCTGCGTAACCACGGCATCACCGTCACCGGGCCGGGCCTGATGGCGATTCTCGACAGGATCGAGCCGACGATCCTGCGCCAGATCCCGATGCTGTGATCGTCGGGGTTTCCCCGAAGCGGTAATCAGGGCCGGCGCCGACGACCGAGGCTGAGCGGCAGATCATGCTCTCCACCATGGCAACGAAGTTTCGCTCGGGCGACGCCCTGCTCGTGTTCGACGCCGATCGCACGGTCGTCGGCTGGAACGAGGCAGCCGAGAAGCTGACCGGGATTCCCGCCTCGGAGGCTCTCGGCAAACGCTGCTGGGAGGTGCTGGGAGGGACCGACGTCAACGGCTCCCTCGTCTGCCATCCAGGCTGCTCCGGCGCAAGGCTGGCTGCCGAAGGGTGGCCGGTCGGCTGCCAGGTGCTGCTGATGAAGACGCGCGACGGCATGAGGAAGGAGCTCACCGTCTCGACGATCTCCGTCCGCGACGGAAGCGAGCCGCTCTTCATCCACCTGCTCCGAAACGGCGAGGAGATCGCGGCCGGCGAGGAGCGGGCGAAGCCCTCCGGACGGGAGCCGAGACTGACCGACCGTCAGCTGGAGGTGCTCGCGCTGATGGCTGAGGGCCTCTCGGCCAGATCGATCTCCGAGCGGCTCGGGATCGCAGAGCCGACCGTCCGCAACCACATCCGCTCGATTCTGCTCGAGCTCGGCTGCCACTCCCAGCTGGAAGCGCTCGCCAAAGCGCGCCGCTGGCAGTTCATCTAGCGACCGGCTCAGTCCCGCAGCGGCACGAGGCGCGCGCCGGTCGCCTTGAACGAGGCGACGACGACCTGGCCACGCTCGAGCCCGAGCCGCTCGGCCGAGGCCGCGGTCACTTCGCCCACGAGCGGGCCGACCCGCACCCGGACGCGATTTCCGATCGTGACCAGCGACGCGATCGGCGCGCTGACGTGGTTGAGCGCCGAGTCGGCGGCCGCCGTTTGCGCGATCGACACCTCCCACGGGTGGACGACCACCCCGACACGCCCCTCGCCGCGATCGGTCGAGAAGACGACGGCGCCCCCGTCGAGCACGACCTCGGTCAGCCCTTCGCGCGTCGGGCGGGCGAACCCGTGCAGGAGATTGCCGCCCGTGAAGCCGGCGACGAATGCATCGCTCGGTGCGGCAACGAGCTCGTCCGGAGTGCCGAGCTGGAGCAGCTTGCCGCCCGCGATCACCCCGACACGGTCGGCGAGCGCGGCAGCGTCCTCGAAGTCGTGCGTGACGAGGACGGTCGGCAGCGCGAGCTCCCGCAGCAGCTCCTGGAGCTCGGCGCGCACCTCCGCCCGCGTGTGGGCGTCGAGCGCGGCCATCGGCTCGTCGAGCAGCAGCACGGCCGGGTCGCGGGCCAGCGCGCGGGCGAGCGCGACTCGCTGCCGCTCGCCGCCCGAGAGCTCCAGCCGGCCGCGCTTTCGCCAAGTGCGCGATGCGGAATCGCTCGAGCAGCTCGTGGGCCCGCTCACGGCCGCCGAAGCCGACGTTCCCCTCGACGGTGAGATGCGGGAAGAGGGCGTACTCCTGAAAGACGACACCGACGCGACGCTCCTCCGGCGGCAGGTTGATGCCGCGCCGCCGAGTCGAACAGCGTCTCGCCGCCGAGCTCGACACGGCCGCGTGCCGGCCGGATGAGACCCGCAATCGACCGCAGCACGGTCGTCTTGCCCGCGCCGGACGGCCCGACGAGCGCGAAGGTCTCGCGCCCGACGTCGAGCGCTAGCGCGAGCTCGAAGGAGCGAAGAGGAACGGCGAGCTCGAAGGAGAGCGCCGCCATGAGCCGACCGCCTTGATCGTGAGCAGAACCGTCGCGCTGAAGACGACCAGCAGCGCGCCGAGCGCGAGTGCGCGGGTGAAGTCGACGTCGAACTGGGCGTAGACCGCGAGCGACAGGGTCTGGGTGACGCCCTGGAGGCTGCCGGCGAACATGATCGTCGCGCCGAACTCGCCGATCCCGCGGGCCAGCGAGAGCGCGGCCCCGGCGCCGAGCCCGTTGCCCGCGAGCGGGAGTGCAACGCGCAGGAACGTCCGACCCGGACCCGCTCCGAGCGTTCGCGCGGCCGCCAGCAGGGTGGGGTCGACCGCCTCGAACGCCGCGATCGCCTGGCGCAGGTAGAAGGGCCCGGCGACGAAGAGAACGGCGAGCACGACCGCAGCCTGTGTGAAGCCGACGCGAATCCCGGCCGCGTCGAGCGTGCCCCCGAGGAGCCCGAGCCGGCCGAACGCGGCGAGCAGCCCGATCCCCGCGACGGCGGGCGGCAGCACCAGCGGCAACTCGCACAGCGTGACGACCAGGGCACGACCGGCGAAGCGCCTGGTCGCGATCAGGTACGCCGCCGGCGTGCCGACGAGGAGCGTCAGCGCGAACGCGATCCCGTTCGTCTTCGCCGTCACCGCCAGTGCGTCGAGAACGACGCGGTCGTCGAGCCGGCCGACCAGCTCGCCGGGCGAGACGCGCAGGAAGATCGCGACCACCGGCAGCAGCAGGAAGCCGAGAGCGAGCAGAACAGCCGCGGCCGCCGCCGTCGTAAAGGCAGTACGTCTCACGGCAACAGGAACCCTGCGGCCGCGAGATGGCCTCGGCCGACCTCGCCGAGCACGCGGGCGACGAACGCTCTGGCCGCGGCCTTGTGCCGGCTCGACGTGACGACGGCGATCTCGTAGGACACCGTGGGCTGGCCCCGCGCCGGCACCGCGATCGTGCGCACCTTGCCGGCGACCGGCTTCACGTCGGTCACGTAGACCAGGCCGGCGTCGGCCTCGCCGAGTGCGACCTTCCCGACCACGCCCTTCACGTCGTGCTCCTCGCTGACGACGTTGCGCAGCGCGGCGCTCGAGGCCGAGCCGGGCGAGCGCCTGCCTCGCGTAGCCACCGATCGGAACCGCGGGGGCGGCGAGGACGAGCCTGATCCCGGGACGCTTCAGATCGGCGACCGAGCGGATGCGCGCGGGGTTCGACCGGGGCACGATCACGACCAGCCGGTTCTTCGCAAACTTCCTCGGCTTCTCGACGAGGCCCCGCCTGAAGAGATCCTGCGTGTACTGCGGACTCGCCGAGGCGAAGACGTCGGCCGGCGCGCCCTGGCGGATCTGGAGCGCGAGATCGGTGGAGCCGGCGAAGCTGTAGCGGGCACGCGCGTCGATCCGCGGGAAGACCTCGGTCAGCGACGCTGCGGCGTAGACCGTCAGTCTCGGCGTGCCCGCCGTCGCCGGCACGCCTAGTGCGGCCGCGACGAGCGGCGCGGCGATCGCCGCTCTCACAGCTCGACCATCACCGACGTCGCCTTGACGACCGCGGCGGCGCCCATCCCGGGCTTCAGGCCGAGCTCCTCCGCCGCGTCGCGGGTGATGATCGCGACCACCCGGGCAGGTTCGGTCACGTCGAGCTCGATCTGCGCGAGCAGCCCCTCGATCCGCACCTCGCGGACAACGCCCCGGAAGTGGTTGCGCGCGCTCATCCGGTCGGGATCGGCTCCCCGCAGCCGCTCGATCTCGACTGCCGGAACGAGCCGGCGGTTCGCCGCGTCGCGCTCGGTTCGGATCCGGCCGGCGCGGTCCCAGCGCCGCAGGGTGTCGAGGCTGATCCCGAGCGCCCGCGCCGCCTCAGCCGCCGAATAGGTCTCTTGCCTAGGCATTGCCTAGTCGGAATCCTACCTGTACTCCTTCCCGGCCAGGCGATAGACTCGCCTCACCGGGGTGCCCGCCAAGGTCGGGCTGAGAACACACCCGTCGAACCTGATCCGGCTCGTACCGGCGAAGGGAGGCGTTCAATGAGCAAGGAGGCACCGTCCTGGGGGATCGAGCCCGTCCCCGAGCGCATGCGCGTGCTCGGCCTGACCGACACGTTCCTGCTCTGGACGAACCTGGGCATCTCGCTGCTCGTGCTCGTCCTGCCGGGCTTCTTCGACCTGTCGCTCGGCAAGGCACTGCTGGCAACGCTCGTCGGCGGCGTGATCGGAAACAGCATGCTCGCCGTCGCCGGGATGATCGGCGCGGACGGGCGCGTGCCGGCGATGGTGCTCCAGCGCGCCCCGCTCGGGCACCGCGGCTCGTACCTGGCGACGGTCCTGAACGTGCTCCAGTGCTTCGGCTGGGCGATCTTCGAGCTGATCGTGATCGCCACCGCCGCCGGCCTCCTCTGCGACAAGCTGGTCGGCTTCAAGGCGACGTGGATGTGGACGGTGCTTTTCGGCGGCCTGACCGCTGCGCTCGCCCTCCTCGGGCCGGTCGGCTTCGTGCGCCGCTACGTCCGCAAGGTCGCGATCTGGGCCGTGGTCGCGTCGCTCGTCTACCTGACCTGGTGGATCCTCGACGGCTCGGGCGGCCATCATGTCTGGTCGGGGCGAGGGCCACCACGGGTCGTTCTGGGTCGCCGTCGACATCGTCATCGCGGTCACCGTCTCCTGGGCGCCGCTCGTCGCCGACTACACCCGCTTCTCGCGCGACCGCCGCAGCGCCTTCTTCGGCGTCGGGCTCGGCTACCTCCTGCCGACGTTCTTCCAGTTCGGCTTCGGGTCGGTGCTCGTCCTCTCGCGCGGCGTCGATCCGGATCATCCCGAGCTGATCCTGGTCGCGATCGCCGGCGGCGGCATCGCGGCTGCGCTGGCACTGCTCGCCCTGACCGTTGACGAGACGGACGAGGCTTTCGCCAACGTGTACTCGGCCGCGGTCTCGCTTCAGAACCTGGTGCCGCAGGTGCCGCAGCGACTGCTGATCGGCGCCTCGGCCGTGATCGCGACCGGCGGAGCGCTGCTGATCGATCTGCGCAGCTACCAGACCTTCCTCTTCCTGCTCGGATCGTTCTTCGTCCCGCTGCTCGGGGTGCTGATCGCGGACTGGCTCCTGTCGGGCTGCCGGTATTCGAGCGACCGCTTCTTCGCCGCCCCGGCCGTCCGCCCGGCGCAGATCGCCGCCTGGCTGGTCGGGTTCGGCCTCTACCAGTGGCTCTCTCCGAACGGGCCGAGCTGGTGGCTGTCGCTGATCCACCACCAGATCCGCGCCGTTCGACTTCACCGCCTCGGTGCCGAGCTTCGCGGCGGCGTTCGCGCTCTCGGGGCTGGCCGGCCTCGCCGCGCGCCTGACCCGAGCCGCCGTCGCAGAGACGTAACGCCGCGGCACATTCGAGTGCGCGGTGTCTGACACCGGGCCAGGTCCCGTCCGGCCCGCGGCTCAACGCCATGAACAAGCACAAACACAGCCCGCCGCCGCGCTTCCGTCTCCATTTCCGTCACTCCGCCGACCAGTGTCTGACACTGGGGTCGAAGCGGCGCTTTCGCCGGAGCCGGGCCTCCGTACGATTCGCCCCATGGCGGGAGCGGCCGGCGGCGCACGATCATCGCGGCGGTCGCGCTGTTCGGCCTCGTGGCCGCTGTCGGCCTCGCCAGCCGGGCCCACACCCACTTCCGGCGGCGGGCACTCCCGCGCGCTCGACCGGCATCCTCCTCGAGTACGCCCTCCTGCTGATCGCCGCCGCCGGCTCGATCGCGTCGTCTGCGGCGGCGGTCTACCTGTTCGTCATCGGCCAGGCAGGAAGGATCGCGCCCCCGCATGCGGGGCAACTGGCGCACGCTCGTGGCCCTGATCTCCTTCGGACGACCGTCGCGGCGTTGATCGTCCTGCTCTCACCGGCTTCGGACACTCGAGGAGCCGCGACAACCCGCTCGATCCGCTGGTCGGCCCGCCCAGAAGGAGCGTCGACCGCCGCGCGCAGAGCGGTCCCGTTCGACTGGGCGCCGGTCGTCGTCTCGTCGGCTCACGCCTGCCGGCCTCGGTCGCCGCCAGGCTTCTGCTCGGGCCGCGCCCGCAGGGCCGCTCGGCCGCCGGTCGCAGCGGCGCTCGCGCTCGCTCTCGACGCGACGCTCGACGACCTGCGCGCCGACCCCGACCCCCGGCGCGCCGTGATCGCCGCCTACGCGCGGATGGAGCGCGCGCTCGCGCGGTCCGGCCTGCCGCGCAGCCCTGCGGAGGCGCCGCGGGAGTACCTGCGCCGCACGCTGCCGGGCGTCGGCGCGGGCGCCGCCTCGGTGGCGCGGCTGACCGCGCTCTTCGAGCGGGCGAAGTTCAGCCCGCATGCGTCGACGCCGAGATGAAGGAAGAGGCGATCGCGGCCCTCGTGCCGCTCCGCGACGAGCTGCGGGATCGGCCTGACCCGCCTCCGCCCGCTCGTCGCGCTCGCTGACGGCGACGGCCGCCCTCGGCGGCGGCGCTCGCTGCCGCCCCGGCGAGCGCTCGCTCGCGCTCGACGTCTACTTCCTGTTCGCTCGGCGCGCTCGCGCTCCTCGCGGTCCTCCGCACGACCGTCGCACGGCTGCCCCCGGAGCCGCCCTCGCCGCTCGATCGCGCCAGCCGCCCGCCGCCGATCCGGCGCCCTGCCGACCTCGCCGAGCTGGAGCGGTTGTGGCAGCTCGCCGCCGAGTCGGCGTTCGACCCCTACTTCCGGCTCCGCCCGACCCTGCGCCGCATCGCGGCGGGGACGCTTCGCGCGCGCGGGATCGACCTCGACGCGCCGGACGGCCGCGCCGCCGCAGCTCCTCGGCCCGGCGGCCTGGGAGCTCGTCCGGCCCGACCGCCCGCGCCCCGACGACCAGCGCTCCCGGCGGCGCCGCTCGGCGCGATCGAGGCCGCGGTCGAGGCGCTGGAGCGCCTGTGAACCCGGCGAGGTGGCGGAGCTCTCGAACCGGCATGCTCGACGAGGTCGAGCGCGCGGTCGTCGGCAAGCGCGAGCGCGCTCGAGCTCGTCCTGCTCGGCGTGCTCGCGGACGGGCACGTGCTGATCGAGGACTACCCCGGCCTCGCGAAGACGCTGATCGCGCGCTCGTTCGCCCAGGTCGCCGGCGCTCGGCTTCGCGCGCATCCAGTTCACGCCCGACCTGATGCCCTCCGACGTGACCGGCTCGTCGGTGTTCGACCAGCGCACCGCCGAGTTCGAGTTCCGCCCCGGCCCGATCTTCACCAACCTGCTGCTCGCCGACGAGATCAACCGCGCTCCGCCGAAGACGCAGGCGGCGCTGCTCGAGGCGATGCAGGAGCGCCAGGTGACGATCGAGGGGCGGACGCGCCCGCTCGAGCGGCCGTTTCTCGTGCTCGCGACCCAGAACCCGATCGAGTACGAGGGCACCTACCCGCTGCCCGAGGCGCAGCTCGACCGCTTCCTCCTGCGCATCGGCTCGGCTATCCGTCGCGCGACGGACGAGCTCGGCGTGCTCGAGCGCCGGCGCGAGCGGCGCACGACGAGGTCGAGCTGCGCCCGTCGTCGACGGCGGGACGCTGCGCGCGATGCAGCAGGCGCTCGAGGAGGTCCACGTCGCCGAGAGCATCGGCTACTACATCGTCGACCTCGTCCGCGCGACGCGCGAGAGCCGCGAGCGTCCAGGTCGGGGCCAGCCCGCGCGGCAGCCTCGCGATGCTCAAGCTCGCGCGCGCGCGCGCGGTGCTCGACGGCCGCGACTTCGTCATCCCCGACGACGTCAAGGCGGTCGCCGTGCCGGCGCTCGCCCACCGGCTCGTCGCTCCGGCCCGAGCTCTGGGTGCAGCGCGTCCGGCGCCGAGGACGTCGTCGCGCGAGCCGCTCGAGACGGTGCCGACGCCGCCGGCCGAGGACGTTCGCCGGCCCGTGAGCCGCGCGGCCTCGCCGAAGGTCGCCGCCTACGCCGCGCTCGCCGGCCTCGGCCTGATCGCCGCGCTCGTCACCCGGCCGGCCCGAGCTGGCGGCGCTCGCAGCGCCGTTCCTGCCGTCCTCGCCGCCGGGCTCGCGCTCGCGGGCGACCCGAGCTGCGAGGTCGAGGTCGACTCGACCGCGACCGTGTTATCGAGGGCGAGGAGCTCGAACGTCGAGCTGCGAGCTCGCGGCCGCGCGCCGCTCGAGCGGGCCGAGCTCTGGCTCGAGCTCCCGCCGGCGCTCGCCGTCGCCGACGGCGACAACCCGGTCGCCGTCCGGATCGCGGCCGGCGGCCCGGCACGCTGCCGCCTGCGCCTGCGCGCCGAGCGCTGGGGCGCCTACGCGCCTCGGCGACGTCCACGTCCGCGCCCGCGACCTGCTCGGCCTCTTCGTCCACGCCGGGCAGGTCGCGGAGCGCGGTCCCGGTGAGCGTCTTTCCCGCGCGAGGAGACCCTCCGCGAGCTCGTTCGCCCGGCGGAGACGCAGCTCTTCGCAGGCGACGAGCGCTCGCGGCACAAGGGCGAGGGAACCGAGTTCGCCGACCTGCGCCCGTTCGCCTTCGGCGACCGCGTCCGGCGGATCAACTGGCGGGCGAGCGCCCGCCGCGGGGAGCTGTGGGTCAACGAGCAGCACCCGGAGCGCAACGCGGACGTCGTCGCTCTTCCTGGACAGCTTCGCCGAGGCGCGCGACGCGGCGTCGGGGACGCTCGACCTCGCCGTCCGCGCGGCCGCCTCGATCGCCGCGCAGTACGCCCGCCGGCGCGACCGCGTCGGCCTCGTCTCCTTCGGCGGCATGCTCCGCTGGCTCGCGCCCGGGACCGGGCGTCCACCAGCTCTACCGGATCGTCGACGCGCTGCTCGACACCCAGATCTCGCTCAGCTACGCGTGGCGCTCGATCGACGTCGTCCCGAGCCGCACGCTGCCGCCCCAGGCGCTCGTGATCGGGCTGACCGCGCTGCTCGACGAGCGCTCCGCCGGCGCTCTGCTCGATCTGCGCGCGCGCGGCTTCGACGTCGCGGTCGTCGAGATCTCGCCGCTGCCGTACGTCCAGCCGGGCCGCAGCCGGGCCGCGCGGCTGGCGTTCAGGCTCTGGAAGCTGCGCCGCGAGGCGCTGCGCGACGAGTACCTCGCGGCCGGCGTCGGCGGTCGCGGAGTGGCGGGACGGAGAGCCGCTCGCCGCGCGCTCGGGGAGGTGACGGCATTCAGGCGGCACGCCAGGCTCGCGCGCGTCTGACCCTCGGCGCCGGCGGCGCGTACTCGCCGTCGCCGGGTCTGGCCGCGCACGCGGCCCTGGTCGCCGGCCGCCTCGGCTGGCTGCTCGCGTCGGTCGGCGCCGCGGCAGCGCTCGCGCTCGCCGTCGCCCTCGCGCTGCGCAGCGCCGGCCGCTCGTCACCGGCGGGCTCGTCCTCCTCGGCGGCGAGTACGCCGGCCTCTTCCTCGTCCGCGACGGCGCGGTCGACCGGCGGGCGCCGCTGTACGGCGCCGCCTTCCTCCTCGTCGGCCGAGCTCGCCTTCGCCGCGCTGGAGCGCTGGACCGGCGCGACGCCCGAGCTCGTGCTCCGGCGCGTCGCCGTGCTCGCCGTCGTCGCCGCCGTCGCGGTCGCGCTCGGGGCGCTCGTGCTCGCAGTCGGCGCGCTGTCCCGCCGGCGGCGGCGTCGCGCTGCACGCCGTCGGCGTCGCCGCGGCGATCGCCGCCGTCCTGCTGCATCGGGCTAGCGGCCCTGCGCGCGCCGTGACAGCTCGCCGTCGTCGGCTCCCTGTCGCTCGACTCGTCGCCGGGCGGCGCCCCGCGTATCGGTGGGTGCCCCTACTACGCGGCCCGCGCGCTGCGAGCGCTCGCGGCGCCGGCGATCTCGTGGCCAAGTGCGCGCGCGGCCGACCGCCGGCTTCTGCTCCCGCCTGGTCGAGCTCGGCATCCCGCGTGCTGGCGGAGCTCGGCGGCGACGACCGCCTTCTCTTCTCCTACGACGGCGAGCAGCGACGCATGGTCGTCGAGGCGATCGCCGATCCGTGGACGCCCGAGGAGGCGACGAGTGGCGCTCGGCGCCGCGCGCTGGGTGCACGTCGCGCCGCTCGCCCGCGGCGACTTCCCCACCGAGACGCTCGCGCGCACTCGCCGCGGCCGGCGCCGGTCTCATTCGACGGCCAGGGGCTCGTCCGGCCCGCCCGAGCCGGGCCGCTCGATGCTCGACGCGCGACTACGACCCGGACTGCTCCGCTCGGTGTCGATCCTCAAGCTCGCCGAAGAGGAGGCCGAGCTGCTCGTCGACGGCTACGACGAGCGCACGCTCGCGCCGGCTCGGCGTTCCGGAGGTGGTCGTCACGCTCGGCTCCCGCGGGTGCGTTGTCTTCGCCGACGGCATCGCCGAGCTCGTGCGAGCGCGGCCGGTCGCGAGCGCCGATCCGACCGGCGCAGGCGACGCGTTCGCCGCCGCCTACCTCGTCGCCCGCAGCCGCGGCGCCGCTCCCACGGCCGCGGCGCGAATCGCCTCGGCGCTCGTCGCCGGCCTGCTCTCGGGCCGGGCGGCATGATCGCGCACGTTCAGACCGCCGCCGGGCTCGCCGTCGTCGACCTCGACGAGGAGATCGGTGATCGCGCTCGACGCCGACCGGAACCGCTCGAGCCGCCGCCGGCGCCGGCGCTGTCGCTGCCGCGCGTGTCGCGGCCGCCGCCGAAGGCTCGACGGTCGTCGCCGTCGTCGATACGAAGCCGCCGCTCGTCGTCTCGCACGACGGCGGCCGCACGTGGCGCGAGTCGGGCCGCGGCCTTCCGGCCGGGCGCGCGGTCGCGATCTCGCCCGACGATCCCGACGTCGTCCTCTACGCCGCCCGAAACCGCCTCTATCTGTCCGTGGACGGCGGCCGCTTCTGGCGGGGCCTCGCGCTCGAGCTGCCCGAGATCGAGGCGGTCTGCGCTCTAGAGCTGGAACTCGCCGCGGGCGACGACCACCGCCGAGCCGCCGACCTCGACGCGCTCGATCCGGTCGGCGCTGCCGTCCACCCGCGCGTACAGCTTCGAGGGCCGCGAGATCTCGACCCCCTGCGTGATCTCGATCTCGTCGCCGAAGGCGATCCGGCCGTGCCGGGCGAGGTGGACGGCGAGCGGCCCGGCGGCCGACCCGGTCGCGGGGTCCTCGGCGACCCGCCGCTGGGGATGAACATCCGCGTCTTCCAGTGCAGTCCCCGCGCCCGGCCACCGCGTTGACGCCGAGCACCTCCGGCACGTCTGCGAGCCGGCGCGAGGTCGGGCTTCAGCGCCGCCACCTCCGCCTCGCGAGCCGAGCACGACGAACACGTGCTGGAGCCCGTTGTCGTAGACCTCGACCGGCAGCTCGGAGCGCTCGACGCCGAGCGCCGCCAGCAGCCCGGCCTCGTCCTCGTAGCGGCGCGACGCTCGGGATCGGCTGCTCCATCCGGCCGAAGACGATCCGCGCGCCCTCGCGCTCGAGCCGCACCGGTACGACGCCCATCCCGGTCTCGAGCCGGATCTCGCCGAGCTGAAGCGGCCCGGCGAGCACGAAGGCGGAGCCGAGCGTCGGGTGGCCGGCGAACGGCACCTCGACCGCCGGCGTGAAGATCCGGATCCGCGCGTGCGCCCCCTCGGCCGACCGCCGGGTAGACGAACACCGTCTCGCGAGAAGTTCACCTCCCGGGCGAGATCCTGGAGCCGCTCCTCCGGCACCTCTCGCGCGTCCGTGAAGACCGCGAGCTGGTTGCCGGCCAGCGGGGTGTCGGTGAAGACGTCGCAGACGACGTAGCGGAAGCGGCGCATCCGGCGACTCTAGCCGCGACGCGGCAGCGCACGTCTCGGCCGGTACCCGCCCCGCGCCGGGCGCGGCTGGTCGCCGACGAGCTACGCCGCTTCGAGGGCCGGGGGTCGGCGGGGAAGCGACGAGGGCGTCTCCGCCGGCGGCCGCGCGCAGCAGGCCGAAACACCTCGTCTCTCCCCACCGGGCGGCCGAAGAAGTAACCCTGGCCGAGGCCGCAACCGAGGCCGTGGAGTTGCTGCGCCTGCGACGCATGTTCGATGCCCTCGCCGACAGCGACGAGTCCGAGCGAGTCGACGAGGCGGAGGATCGCGTCGACGAAGCTCGCTTTCGCGTTCCCCGCCGATGAGCCGCGTCGACGAACGCCTTGGGGATCTTGATCATCTCGATCGGGAACTCCGCGAGCCGGCTGAGCGACGAGTAGCCGGTGCCGAAGTCGTCGATCGAGAGGCGGATGCCGAGCTCGCGCAGCCGGTGCATGGCGTGCAGAGCGCCGCGTCTCGTTAGCGGATCACGCTCGATTCGGTGATCTCGATCGGTCAGTCGCTCCGGGTCGAGCCCGACCGTTGCGAGCAGCTGAGCGCCAGGTCTTCGATCGAGGCGCTCGTTGGTGAGCTCGGCCGGGCGCGAGGTTCACCCAGAGTCCGAGGTCGCCGGCTGCCGGTGCAGCACACTTCTCCCAGGTCGGCGGCGCAGCTCAACGCCTGTTCGAGGCACGTTCGTCGCCGATCTCCACGATCAGCCCGCTCTCCTCTGCGACGCCGAGGAAGTCGGCGGGCAACGAGCAGCCCACGCTCGGGGTGCTGCCAGCGCGCGAGCGCTTCGAACGCTTGGATGCGTGCCGTCGGCGAGCGAGACGACGGGTTGGTAGTGGACGACGATCTCGTCCCGCTCGACTGCGCGCTCGAGCGTCGATCGCGAGCTCGCTGCCGGCGGCGCAAGCGGGTGTGCAGCCTCGGCTCGTATACCGCGCGCGCGCATGCGCTCGTCGCTCTTGGCGCGTGTACATGGCGGTGTCGGCGTTGCGAAGCAGCTCCTCGGCGCTGTCGTGCATGCGGCCCGGTGAGAGCGATGCCGATGCTCGCGTGCACGCTTCACCTCGCGGCCCGACAGCGAGAACGTGCCGGCTGAGAGCCTCGACGATCCGCATGCGCCACACGCTCGGCACCGCGGCGCGTCGGTGTTCTCGAGCAGCACGGCGAACTCGTCGCCGCCGAGCCGGGCCGGAATGTCCGCGGGGCGGACGGTTCTGGTCGATGCGCTCCGCAACCCGGACGAGCAGCTCGTCGCCGGCTGCGTGCCCCCAGCTGTCGTTGATCGATCTTGAAACGGTCGAGATCGAGATAGAGGACGGCGTGCGTTGTCTCGTCGTCGGTCTGCGCGCGAGTGTCTCCACCAGACGCTCGGTGAAGAACGCACGGTTCGGCAGCCCGGTGAGCGCGTCGTGGTAGGCCTGGCTGCTGCAGCTCCTCCTTCAGCTCCGTCACCTGCGCCAGGGAGCGCTCGAGCCTTCCGTTCTCGAGCAGGACGCTTGCGTGACCCGAGAACGTCGCGAGGAGAGGACTAGGTCGTCCTCGAGAGAACGTGCTGACGTCGCCGATCCTGTCGCCGACGAGTAGAAGGCCCAAAAGACGCGCTCCTCGCCTCGGAGGGCAGCCGATCACCGCGTCGTCGAGCTCCACGGGTTGCGAGGAACGTCGTCGCAGGCGGATGCGGACTCACGTCTGCCGCCCGTGCAGCGGGACCGCGGTCGGCCGCGCTCCGTGTACTCGACGTGCGAGGTCGTCGGCCGGGGAGAGCGACACTCGGCGATGCATGAGCAGCTCGCCCGCCGGGCCGCTCACGCTGCGCAGAGCCGGCTCGCCCGGCGTCTGCGAGAGCAGCAGGATCTCGGCGTACTCGGCGCGCAACAGCCGCCGCGCGGCAACGAGGAGCTGGCCGACGGCGAGGCCGAACTCCGCCGCGCCCTGCGTCTCGCGCATCGACTCGTACAGGAACTCGACATGCTCGCGCTGCTCGCGCTGCTGGTACGTAGGCCCGGAAGGCGAGCCCGCACGCGATCGACGGGCAGCACGAGCAGCAGGCAGCGCGATCGGGCCCGTTCACCGATCAGTTCGACTCGCGACCAGCCCGATGCACGCCGTCGCGACAGCCCCGACGAGCGAGATCGACGAACGTCCGCGGCAGCTGCGGCGCCGCCAGCCGTTCCCTCGGCCACCGCGATGACCGAGGAAGACCAGCAGGACTACCGATCGCATGGGCACCTGCCGCAGCGACGAGCGCGGCCAGCCAAGACGTGCACGCTCGTCCGCGCCGGCCGTGACGCGAGCGCCACGGAAGATCGCACAGCGCAATGCCGGTGCAGAGTGACAACTCCGCGAGGTTGAACGCGAGCTTGACCGGCACTGCTGGCGCCGGTGCACGGTCAGTGCGAGCCGCGGCACCGGCGAGCTGCGCCACCAGCAGGGCTCGCCGGCGAGGAGAAGAACAGGCCGAGACACGAGCCCGATCTCGATCAGCGAGAGCGTGTGCGCCTGCTTGCGGAACTGCAGGTGCACCACGCACGTCTCGGCGAGGTAGAAGACGATCGGCGAGCTGCCCACCAAGGCAGCGTGATGCCGCCGGCACGCGCCGCAAACAGCTCCGGAGCCGTCGGCAGGTTGTATCGTCCAGATGCCGGCGGACGCGAGTAGCGACGACTCCGACAAAGAGCCAAACGCGGCCCGGCGCCCGAGCCGGAGGATCCAGCTCCGGCGGACGTGCTTGACAGATGTTGTAGCCACCGAATCGACTCATCGGCATTTATCGCCCGTTCCGCAAAGCGAGTCGATAGGGGTCGGCACTGCCACGGGGTCTAGCCCCAGGTGGCGCCTTGCCAGCTGTCGCCGGACCAGGCGCCGCCGCTCCAGCTCGTTGCCGGACCAGCTGTTGCCGCTCCAGCTGCTGCCGCTCCAGCTGTTCCCGCACCAGCTGTTGCCCGGACCAGGTGTTGCCCGCACCAGCTGTTGCCGCTCCAGCTGTTCCCGGACCAGCTGTTCCCGGCCAGCTGTTGCCGCTCCAGCTGTTGCCGCTCCAGTTGCTGCCGTTCCAGACGCCGCCCGACCAGCGAGTTGCCCGGCCGCCTCCAGCGCCGCGATCGAGCGCCGGCGTTGAACGGCCTGGCCGAAGATGTCCTGCTCGCCCGTGAGGACGACTGCCGTCGACGGGTCAGGTGATCCGAGCCACGGGAGAGCTCGAGCGAGCCGGTGCCGGTCGTGGCCGCGTAGCTCTGCGGAATCGGTTCCGGGCTCGGCGGCGTTCGAGCAGTGTCGGCAGAGGTCGAGCTCACCGCGGCCCTGCGCCTATGTCGTCGATGCCCCGCGAACTTGTGCGCGTCGATCAGCGAGGAACGCCTTCACCTGGCCCGGCGTGATGCTGCGGGTACTTCTGCAGGATGCAGGGCGGCCGCCCCGGAGGCAAGCGCCGACAGCCTCGCGAGGTGCCGCTGCCGCGGAAGTAGCGGCTCGTCCGTAGCCGGCCGATCCGGTGGTTCTGGTCGATGTAGCGAGCCCGGAACGCGCAGGCCCTGCGATGTGCGCGCCCACGGCGCGAACGAGATCCGAGCACTGCGCCTTCGCTGCTTCCGGCTGGCCGGTGTTCGCGGAGAGTAGCCCGCGAGCTCGTGGTCGTCGGTGACCGGCGTGCGGTCGCCCGTCCGAGTCGCTGGCCGCCGACCGCGATGCACGTACGGGTCCTAGCCGGGATCGGCAAGGCCCGGGTCGCCGCGCGCCGCGCTGATAGCCGTTGTTGCCGGCAGCGGCGACGACGAAAATCCCCGCCTTCCACGCCTGCTCGACCGCGTAGGCGAGCGGGTCGAGCTCATAGGCCTGCGTCGAGTTGGTGCCGTAGGAGAGGTTGAGCACACGGATGTTCAGGCCGTTGTCGTTCGCGTGCTGGACAACCCAGTCGATCGCCGCGATCACCTGAGAGAGATCCGTCGACCATCAGCGGTCGGCGCGCCGACCTTGACGTCGACACGATCCGCGCGTCCGGGGCCATGCCCCGATAGGCAGACGGGGGCGCAAGCATATAGGGCGCGGTCAGGGTCGAGCCCTTGCCCGCGATCAGGCCGGCCATGAAGGTGCCGTGGCCGAAGGTGTCGAGGTTGCGCAGGTCCGGGCGCCTGCGACTCGAGCGAGAGATCCGGGCCATAGACGATCTTGCCCGCCGTGGCGAGCCCTTCGACCGGGCTGACGCCGCTGTCGATCACCGCGACATCGACGCCCTTTCCGGTGTAGCCCGCCAGCCACCACGCCTGAGCGCCCGTGTACAGCGTCGTCGCGAACATCGAGTTCACGTCGGTGGCCGGGTTGTACCCCGACGGGGCGGGAGGAGCCGCGGGCGGCGCTGCGGGCGGCGGGGCAGGAGGATTGACCGGCTTCTTCTTACTCCAGCCCGGCCCCGCGGAAACGAGCGCGAGCGCAACCACGACCAGCGCGACCAGCCCCGTCCGCCAGGAACCGCGCGCACGCGGCGGCCGGGGGCTTGTTGAGTTCTGGGCGGGGCTGCCACTGGACATCGATGCTCTCTTCTCTGAGGGTTGGTGACGCGCTCACCGTAGGCGCGCGAGGCCGGCTGCTCCTCCCCACGAAGGGGGATGCGCGAGACACTCCGGCGAGTGACTGGCGCCGTGGTCCGGGTACGGATCGACCTATCCTGCCAGCGTGCGGGTTTACCTCGTCCGGCACGCCGAGGCCACGGGCGGCAAGCCCGACCACCTTCGGCCGTTGACCCCGGCGGGCCGCGCCGCCGCCAGGCGGCTCGGCGAGCGGCTTGCCGGCGAAGGCGCTCGGCCGGGCGCGGTGATCTCGAGCCCGCTTGCTCCGGGCCCGCGAGACCGCCGAGGAGATCTGCCGCGCCTTCGACTGCGAACCGGAGGCGGACGACCGCCTGGCACCTGGAGCGTCGGCGGACGCCGTGCGTGCCGCCGTGGCCGGCCGGGGCGACGAGGTCGTCGTCGTCGGCCACCAGCCGGACTGCGGCCGGATCACCGCCGAGGTCGCCGGCGGCCCCGAGCCGGCGTCTACCTCGTTCGGCACGCCGAGGCCGCGAGCGGCGAGCCCGACCACCTTCGGCCGTTGACCCCGGCGGGCCGCGCCGCCGCCAGGCGGCTCGGCGAGCGGCTTGCCGGCGAAGGCGCTCGGCCGGCGCGCGGTGATCTCGAGCCCGCTGCTCCGGCGCCCGCGAGACCGCCGCGGAGATCTGCCGCGCCTTCGACTGCGAACCGGAGGCGGACGACCGCCTGGCACCTGGAGCGACGGCGGAGGCCGTGCGTCGCCGCCGTGGCCGGCCGGGGCGACGAGGTCGTCGTCGTCGGCCACCAGCCGGACTGCGGCCACATCGCCGCCGGGCTGGGCGGCGGCCCCGAACCGGCGTTCCCGCCGGCCGGTCTGGCCGTCCTCGAGCTGTAAGCTCGCCGCGGTGCCCGCCGTCGCCGTCGCCGACCTGCGCAAGTCATACGGCTCGTTCGAGGCGCTACGCGGCATCGACTTCGAGATCGAGACGGGCGAGGTGTTCGGCCTCCTCGGCCCGAACGGCGCCGGCAAGACGACCACCGTCGAGATCCTGGAGGGCTACCGCTCGCGCGATGCGGGCGCGGTGTCCGTGCTCGGCGAGGACCCCGAGCGGGCCGGGCTCGGCTGGAGGGAGAACATCGGCGTCGTCCTCCAGTCGTCGGCGATGTACCCGAACCTGACGGTGACGGAGAGCCTCGCGCTCTTCGCCGGCTACTACGAGCGCCCGCTCGAGGTCGATCGGGTGGTCGAGCTGATCGGCCTCGCCGAGAAGCGCGACGCGCGCGTCCGCACGCTCTCCGGCGGCCAGCAGCGGCGGCTCGACCTCGGGCTCGGGCTGATCGGCGACCCCGAGATCCTCTTCCTCGACGAGCCGACGACGGGGTTCGACCCCGCCGCGCGCCGCGCCGCGTGGGAGGTGATCCGCTCGCTGCGCTCGCTCGGCAAGACGATCCTGCTGACCACGCACTACCTCGACGAGGCCGAGCAGCTCTCCGACCGCGTCGCGGTTCTTCGCGACGGGACGATCGCCGCGATCGGCCGGCCGGCGGATCTGACCGGCGCCGCGCCGAAGACCGAGATCCGCTATCGCCGCGACGGCGAGGAGGTGATCGTCTCGACCGACGAACCGACCAGGGTGCTCCACGAGCTGACCGCGCAGGCGCTCGCCGAGGGGCGCGAGCTCGAGGGGCTGAGCGTGCGCCGCCCGACGCTGGAGGAGATCTACCTCGC
Source organism: uncultured Actinomycetes bacterium (assembly GCA_963764565.1). Classification (GTDB taxonomy): domain Bacteria; phylum Actinomycetota; class Thermoleophilia; order Gaiellales; family Gaiellaceae; genus DATBLE01. The sequence goes on along the minus strand of CAVXTD010000017.1, from coordinate 52,877 downwards.
CCTGACCGCAGAGGGAGCGGAATGAGGCTCTTCCTGCACCAGCTGCGGGGCGAGCAGAGGCTCTACTGGCGCAGCCGCGAGCTCGCGTTCTTCACGTTCCTCTTCCCGGTGATCATCTTCATCCTGCTCGGCTCGGTCTACGGGAACGACCAGATCAAGGCCGAGCACGTCAAGGGCTCGGCGTACCTGCTCGCGGGAATCCTCGGCTACGGGATCGCGTCAACCGCCTTCGCCGGACTGGCGATCATGCTCGTCATCCGCCGCGAGGGCGGGATTCTCAAGCGCCTGCGCGCGACGCCGCTGCCGCCGGCGACGTACATCGCGGGCGCGATCGCCTCGACGACGATCGTCTTCGCGGTCGAGGCGGCCACGCTGATCGTGCTGGCCAGGGTGATGTTCGGCGTCCATTTCCCCCACGAGTGGCTGTCGCTGGTGCTCGCGCTGCTCCTCGGCACGCTCTCGTTCGCCGCTCTCGGGCTGGCGCTGACCGGCTACCTCCGCTCGAGCGAAGGGTCGTCCGCCGCCGTGAACGCGATCTACCTGCCGATGGCCTTCCTCTCGGGCTCGTTCTGGTCGCCGCACTCGTACCCGCGGTTCCTCGAGGTGATCGCCGAGATCCTGCCGCTCACCTACTTCATCAGGCTGATGCGCGACGTCGTGCTCCACAACGAGACGATCTGGGCGAACTGGGAGTCGGCCGCCGTCGTCGCCGCCTGGGGTGCCGCGGGGCTGGTGCTCGCGTTCCGCTCCTTCCGCTGGGAGCCGTCGGGGAGCTAGGCCCTGGAGGCCGCAGGCTTCTTGCGGCCCCGGCCGGCGCGGGCGGCGCGAAGCGCGAAGCTCGTCATCGCCTTGCCCATCTTCTGCGCCTCGCCGATCACCCGGTCGAGCGAGCCGGCGAACCAGTCGACGTCGTCCTCGGAGAGGACGAGCGGCGGCAGGCCCTTGACGACGTTCACCTTGTGGCCCGCGACCTGGCTGAGGATGCGGTGCTCGGTGAAGAGCGGGACGACGACGAGCTGGGCGAAGATCCCGGGCTGCATCCGCTCGAGCATCCTCCACGTCGTCCGGCCGGTGGTCGGCTCGCCGAACTCGATCGCCCACATCAGCCCGAGGCCGCGCACCTCCTTCACCACCTCGTAGCGCTCGACCAGCGGCCGCGTCCGCTCGAGCAGCAGGTCGCCCATCCGCGCCGACGCCTCGACGAGGCTGCGGTCGTCGAGCTCCCGCAGCGTCGCCAGCCCGGCGACCATGCCGAGGTCGTTCGGCGCGAACGTCGAGCCGTGGCTGAACGCGTGCTCGAGCGAGTCGAAGACCGAGTCGTAGACCGAGTCGCTCATCAGCAGCGCGCCGACGGGCACGTAGCCGCCGGAGAGCGACTTCGCGACCGGGATCAGGTCGGGCTCGAGCCCCCAGTGCTCGGCGGCGAACAGGCGGCCGGTGCGCCCGAAGCCGGTCTGCACCTCGTCCAGACAGAAGAGCGTGCCGTACCGGCGGCACAGCTTCTGCGCACCTTCGAGGTAGCCGTCGGCCGGCAGGACGACGCCCTTGCCGAGCACGGGCTCGACGATGAAGACGGCGACGTCCTCCCGGCGCAGCTCGGTCTCCAGGGCTTCGAGGTCGTTGAACGGAACGCGCGCAATCCCCGGCAGGTACGGACCGAAGCGATCGGTGAAGGCGGCCTCGCCGTTCACCGACAGCGCGCCGAGCGTGAGGCCGTGGAACGCGTGCTCGACGCAGACGACGCGTTCGCGCTTCGTGGCAGCTCGGCCGAGCTTGAGCGCGGCCTCGACGGACTCGGCCCCGCTCGACGTGAACAGCGCCTTGCCGATCGACGGCGGCGCGCGCCGGACGAGCTCCTCGGCGAGCAGCGGCGTCACCGGCGAGATCCCCATCTGCGGAGCGTTCGGCGTCTGCCGCTCCATCGCCTCGACGAGCCAGTCGCGCACGCGCGGGTTCGAGCGGCCGACGTTGAACATCCCGAAGCCGCCGAGCCAGTCGAGGTAGCGCTCGCCCGCGGCGTCGTAGAGGTAGGCGCCCTCGGTGCGCGCCCAGTCGCGGTCGAAGCCGATCGTCCGCAGCACCCGGATCATCTGCGGGTTGACGTACTGCGCGTGCAGGTCGAGCGTCTCGCCCGCCCGCTGCTGCAACAGGTCGTGCAGCTCGCCCACGGGCCTGAGCTTACCGCCCGCCCGCGGTCAAACCTCGAAGCGCCGCCGGCCGAAGCGGAGCAGCACCCAGCCGAGTACCAGCGCACCGGCGATCCCGATCGCCGCGTAGAGCCCGTAGCGGCGGATCGCGTCGGCCGCGACGCCGCCGGCGTAGTAGGCGACGAGCCCGACCGCGACCGCCCAGCAGATCCCGCCGAGCGCGTTCCAGAACAGGAACCGCCACCAGTTCATGTGGGCGAGGCCGGCGATCCAGGCGGCCGTGTACCGCAGCACGGTGATGAAGCGGCCGAAGAAGACCGTCTTGCCGCCGTGCGCCTCCATCAGCCGCTCGGCCCTCGGCAGCACGCGTTCGGAGTAGCGCTCCAGCCAGGCCCACTTCCGGAAGAGCGCCCGCCCGCCGAGCCGGCCCAGCAGCCAGTAGCCGAGGTTGTCGCCGATGATCGCTCCGGCCGCCGCCAGCACGATCACCCAGACGATCGAGTAGTGGCCCTGCGGCGGCGAGGATCCCGAAGGCGATCAGCGCCGTCTCGCCGGGTACCGGGATCCCGAACGACTCGATCGCGACCGCGAGGAAGAGCAGCGGCAGCCCGTGGTTGGTGAAGAAGTGGGTGATCGCGCTTGCGATCACGGGGTCGGCGCCTGCTGGAGCAGCGCCGGCACGAGCACAGCAGCGTCCGATGAGACCGTGACGTGGATCGCGGCCGGTTCGCGCACCCAGGCGATCAGGTCGCGCGCCTGGAGGCGCTCCAGCTCGTACTGGAAGGCGGCGGCCTGGGCGTCGGACCCGTAGCGGCGGAGGATGTCGAACGCGTAGCCGGTCGTGTGCAGCGAGTACTTCTGGGTCGCCTCGGGGTTCGTCCGGCGCAGGAGCGCCTGGTAGCGCTCGTCGCGCACCGTGCTCGTGACCACGAGCGGCTGCTCGGCACCGCTGAGGGCGTGGACGCGTCCGGCCAGGTAGACGAGCAGTGCCAGCGCCTCTTTGCGCAGGCCGCGGTAGAGCACGCTCTTCTCGCCGAGGCCCGGCGCGAGCTCGCCCATGTGCGGGTCGATGCGGAAGTGGAGCGAGGCGGGGTCGGTCGGGAGCGGCTGGAGCACCCCCCGATCCCGTGCTTGGGCGACGTCGGCGGGCCCGGCGAAGCGCTCGGTTGCGTCGGCCGGGTGCAGTACCTCCTCGGCGCTGGCCTTGTTCAGCTGGAGCCGGGCGAGCTCCTCGAGCCGGCTGCGGTCGGTGCGGTAGAGGTGCATCACCTCGCGCGCCGCGAGCAGCCGCCAGTAGTAGGTCTCGGAGTCGTCGCCCAGACGGGCGAGCCGGCGCCACGCTGCCGCGTGCCGGCGCGGCGTGGAGTCGAAGTACAGCTGCGCGTACGAGAGCCCGTCGCGCTCGACGACGTCGCGGATCGGCGCCGACCGCTCGCCCGAGTAGTCGCGGATCACCGAGGTCAAGTTGCCGATCCCCATGTGGTAGGAGACGAGCGCGAGGTCGTCACGGCCGAAGCGCTCGCGCGCGGTCTCGAGGTAGCGCACCGTACCGGCGAGCGCGCGGGCGGGATCGAAGCGCTCGTCGACCACACGGCGCTGGGCGCGGAACCGCTCCGCCGCCCGCGCGTCGCCGCGGGCGTTCGCCGCGACGATCCCCGCTGTGAGCTTGCGGCTCGTGGCCAGGTCGACCCTCATCCGGAGGAAGTTCTGGGCGGTCTCGGCGACGATCTGGGTCAAGCCCGCCGCACGGGCGGGGTCCGCGCCGGCGATCACGTCGGGCCGGCCGGCGCTTTCGAGCAGCACGATCGCCTCGAGCAGGTCGGCGTCGATGTGGCCGGTTCTCGCGGCCGCGTCGATCAGCGGCCGGAACGCCGCCGTTCGCCTGGCGGAGGCGACGATCCCGCCGGGGCTCTTCGCGTACAGGACGTGGGAGTACCCGGCCGCAGCGGCGCTTTCGAGCTCCGCCACCGCGTCGGCCCGGAACGCGAGCGGGTCCGCGCCGGAGGCAACCGCGCGCGGGACGAGCGGCGCGTCGCGGCCGCCGCCCGACTTGGCCGCGACGAGCGCGCCGACCACTCCGGCGGCGAGCGCGACCAGCGCGGCGGCGGCGAGCAACCGCCGGCGGCGGACCTGTGAGCGGGCAGGGAAGCGGGATGCCACGCATTCTGCGTGCGCGGCGCAGGTAGTGCGCGAAGCGCGGCGCTAGGCTGAGGCGGAAGCGCCCCCGTAGCTCAGTGGATAGAGCAGCGGTTTCCTAAACCGCGTGCGGCCGTTCGATCAGGCCCGGGGGCATCACACGAAATAGCCGATCTTGGCTTGGTGGAGGGAGTTTCAGAGCCCTCCTATCAGTGTCCGGAGGCGGAGAAGTGCATGTAGTCCTTGGTGGAGCCGGCCCAGTCGCCGCCCCAGCCCCAGCCGATCGAGCGGAACGCCTGTACGACCGCCGGGGTGACCATCCCGCGGCGCAGCCGGGAGCGGTCGAGGTAGGGCGAGGCGGAGCGGTCGCGGGTGCGGCCGCAGCCGACGTACGGGTTCTCGACAGGGTTCAGGTCGACCGCCTCGCCGTACGCGTGCTCCGACCAGTTGCCCGTGCCCGTCCCCCCGGTGCAGGGGGAGGGCACGGCCTGCCGGCACTCGAAGGCGCCGCTGATGTCGCCGTCGGCTGGCTGGCCGCGCGCTGGCCCGTAGGCGTCGGCGAGGCGCAGGTGGCGGATCGGGAAGCGCAGCTTGTACAGCCGCCGGAAGACGCGCGCGAGCGGGGCGGCAGCGTCCTCGTTGACGACGAGCTGGCCGGTGTGCAGGCGACCGTCGAAGCCCCAGTGCACGACGGTGAGCAGCCGCAGTCGCGAGAGCGGAATCGGGCAGCCCGCGCGCCAGAAGCGGCCGGTCAGCTCCGCCCGCAGCGGCTTCGGCAGCGGCCGGATCGACGACTGAAACGGGTGGAGCGCCAACAGCAGGAACGGCAACGCGAGCACGCGCGTCACTGCGCCTCCGACCAACCCTTCGGCCGCTCAGCTGGAGCGTTGCACTTCACGTCCTTTCCATTGTCGCTCGACGAAGGCGACGAGTCGCCACCGTGCCTGGCGGGCGCGCTACCAGCGGCCGCGGTGGACGACCTGGTCGAACGGTCGCCGGTTGAGCCGCTTGAGCGGCCGCAGCGGCCCATCGGCCGGGTAGCCGAGCGAGACGAGATATGCAAGGAAGTGATCATCCGGGAAGCCGAGGATCTGCCGGGCGAGCTCCTCATCGTGAACGGACGAGTGGCACGTCCCGATCCCGAGATCGGCCGCGACGAGCATCATCAGCATCGTCGCGTGACCAAGGTCGTACTGCAGCAGTCTGGCCCAGCGATCGTCCGGAGGATTCGCCGCGACGATCGCGATCGCAGCCGCGGCGCCACCGACGTGCCACGCGCCCTGCCAAACCCGGGTCAGGTCGCCGAGCTGATCGCGGTCGGTCACCAGCACGAAGTCCCACGGCTGCCAGTTCTTCGCCGAGGGCGCGAGCCGACCCGCCTCGAGAATCTTCGCCAAATCCTCCTCGCTCACCGGCGTCGGCGAGAACTCCCGCACGTTGCGACGCGACTTCAGCGCTTCCCAAGTCTCCACACCGTCACCTTACGACGAACGTGCGCGCCCTGCCGATGATCCTCAATGGACTCGCGACACGGGCCGAGCGCACGGAGGCGTGGGACTTAAGGTTGAGCTTCTAGCGGCCCCGTCCAGGCGTCCTCCGAGCGTTGCCAAGACTGAGATCGAGGGCAGTTCTGGGGTCGAAGGCGTTGCTCGTCAATGCCGTACTCCCAATCACAGAATGCCGACGCCCAGGCGTGGCGATCGGCGGCGTCGCCGGGCTGCTCGACCGGCTCCTGGACGCTACGGCCGGGCGTAGCGTCCCGGCATGAGGAAGCCCCAGGGGGAGACCTCCTCGTCGCGGTCGACGGGCACGTGGATCAGCGCCGGGGCGTCGCTCGACAGGGCGGCGTCGAGCGCGCTGCGCAGCTCGTCGGGTGTCGTGGCGCGCCTGCCGGCGACGCCGAAGCTCTCGGCGAGCGGCGACGAAGTCGGGGTTGCGCAGCTCGGAGCCGAGCGTTCGCCCGAACAGCCGCTTCTGGTCGCGGAGGACGTTCCCGAACGCACCGTTGTCGAAGACGACCACGGTCACGTCCAGGCCGTACTGCGACGGCGGTCGCCAGCTCCTGGACGCCGAACATGAATCCGCCGTCGCCTGCGATCGAGACGACCGGCTTCGACGGATGCGCCGCCTTCACCCCCAGCGCGGTCGGGTAGCCGAACCCGAGCGTCCCCTGGTGTCCGCAGCTGACGAACGTCCGCGGCTCGTAGACCGGGAACGCGTAGTACGAGGCGAAGCCCGCCTGGCAGATCTCCTCGACGAAGAAGCCGTCGCGCGGAAGCACGTCGCGGATCGCGGCGAGGTACTGGACGTGCGGACGCACCTTCTGGATCTCCTGGTGGATGGCGCGCTTGACCTCCCCGAGCTCGGCGGCGCGCGACGGACGCTCGCCGGTCGCATCGCAGACGGCCGCGGAGAGAACGCTCACGGACGCCTTCGCATCGCCGACGATCGCGACGTCCGGGCCGAAACGCTCCGCATGCGTCGGGTCGATGTCGATCGTGACGAGCTTCAGGCCGGCCGGCTGATCCGGCCAGCGGAACCACTGGAGCTCGAGCCTGGTGCCGACGCCGAGCACGACGTCCGTCTCCGGCCAGCACTCGAAACCCTCCGCACAGGTGAGCCCGAGGTGATGGTCGTCGCCGACGATGCCCCGGCCGCTGCGGAAGGCGACAACGGGCGCCTGCAGATGCTCCGCCAGCTGGAGGATCTCGGCGCCCGCCGCGACCGCGCCGCCGCCGATCATGATCATCGGGCGCTTCGCGTTCGCCAGCAGTGCGGCCGCCTGCTCGACCGCCGCCGGGTCGGGGGCGGGCGGGCGTTCGGGCTCGATCGCGGAGACGAGGTCGACCGGCGCCTCCTGGTCGAAGACCTCCCACGGCATCTCGAGCGCGACCGGCCGCGGGCGGCCGCCGGTCGCCTGCCGGAACGCCTCGGAGACGAGCGCCGGCGCGTCCTCCGGCCGGGCGATCCGCTCCGCCCACTTGGTCAGCGTGCGCAGCGTCAGCAACTGGTCGGGCAGCTCGTGCAGATGCCCCTTCCCCGAGCCGATGAACGCGGTCGGCACCTGGCCCGGTGACGCACACCACCGGCGCGCTCGCCCCGTAGGCGGTGCAGAGGGCGGCGCCCGCGTTGAGCACGCCCGGCCCGGGCACGACGGTGAACACGCCCGGCCGTCCCGTCGACCTGGCGTAGCCGAAGGCCATGTAGCCGCAGGCCTGCTCGTGGCGCGCACCGACCACCCTGACCGCGTCGCCGGCTCCGGCGAGCGCGTCGTACAGACCGTACGTCTGGACGCCCGGGATTCCGAAGACCGTGTCCACCCCCTGCCCGAGCAGGGAGCGGACGATCGCCTCGCCCCCGGTCATCGGCTCGCTCACGCGAACGAAGCGATGTACGCGGCCGTCGCCTCCGGGGTCTGCAGGTGCTCCCACTGGCGGTCGGGATGGTTGAAGTTCTCGGTGAAGTCGTCGCAGAGCGACCTGTTCTGCGACATCGCCCCGACCAGGTCGAACAGGTGCGGCTGCGGAGCGAGCATGAAGTTCGTCCAGTCGAAGACGCCGAGCACGAAGGGCAAGCGGCGCTCGTCGACCTTCCGGCAGAACGCCTCGTCGAACGGGCCGCCCTCGAGGATCGCCTCGCCCAGCGTCCAGGCCGAGAACGAGGCGGCGTTCGCGCCCTGGCCGACGACCGGGTCGACGGTCACGTGGCCGTCGCCCACGGCGATCGCGAAGGTGCCGTCCACGACCGCGTAGGACTCGCGCACCGTCGGCGTGACCGAGCCCTGGAGGATGCTGCTCGGCCGGGTGAGGCCGAACGAGGAGGCGTCGGTCCGCTCGAAGATCGGCGGGTAGTGGTCGCGCAGCTTCTCCAGCACGAGCGCCTCGTGAGCCTTCGGGTCGTCGTCGTAGGGCGTCGACGCGAGCACCTCGAGATCGCCGCCGGGGACGTTCTCGAACAGGAGCGTCGTCGCGTTTCCCTCGAAGGTCTCGAGCGGGATCTCGATCAGCTCGCCGTGGCCCGGCGAGACGCCGAAGGTGACGCAGATCGGGTCGGCGTACGCGATCCCGGTGTAGAGGCCGGCCGAGAGCAGTCGCTGCGGGCCGTCGAAGGGCGACCGCCCGGGAATCGGCGGAAAGAGCTCGGTAAGGCCGCCTCGGCCGGTGCCGACGGCGAGCAGGTCGTGGCGGGAAGCCAGGCGCGAGAGGTCGTCGGCGCGCGATCGCGCCGGTCTCGACCGTGCCGCCGCGCTCCTCGAAGTCCTCGAGCAGCCGGGGCTGGTAGATGCGGTAGTCCACGGCCATGCTCGGCGCGCTGAAGCCGCCCGGGAACCGAAGCGGATGCTCGCCGCCGAAGTAGTGGCAATGACGGCCGTACGACGGGCCGGTGTCGTCCCAGTGGTTGACGCCGAGCGCGCGCTCGCGGGCGCGCGTGTGGTGGTGATGGGCAACCGTGTTCGGCAGACGGCCCGCCCGCATCTCGTCCGCGCTCCGCTCCGCGTACAGCGTCGGCTCGACGCCGTGCTGCTGGAGGAAGAGCGCGAGGTGAAGGCCGGCGGTGCCGGCACCGACGATTCCGACCTCAGGCATGGGTGACCTCCTTCTTCAGGGGCATCTCGTCCAGGTGGCGGAAGATAACGTCCGCGATCGAGAGGGGCGCGCGGCCCGTCAGCGCGCGGAAATCACCGGAGACGACGTCGAACTCGCCCGCGGCCTGGGCCACGAACGTCGAACGGCCCGCCTCCAGGCCCCACTCCTCTGCCCCCCGAGCGCGCCAGCGCGCCTCCCAGTCCTCCAGCGGAGCAGGCTCGTAGCGGTACTCGGCGCCGGTGACCTCGGACGCAATCCCGGCGAGCTCGGCCAGACCCACCGGCTCGCCGACGATGTCGTAGACCTTTCCTTCGTGCCCCGGCTCGGTGAGCGTGACCGCGATCACCTCGGCGAGCTCGGGACGGTAGGAGAAGGCGATCCGGCCGTCCCCCACCGGCTCACGCGCAACCCCGTCGGCGTCGAACCAGCCCGCGATGTCGTCGGCGTACATGCCGTTCCGGATCGACGTGAAGGGCACGCCGGAGCCGGCGAGGATCGCCTCGGTCGCCCCGTGCGAGCGGGCGTGGAGGAAGATCGCGTCCGGGCCGGCGTTCACGAACGAGAGGTAGACGATCTGCGCCACGCCGCCGTGCGGCCGCCGCCTCGACGAACGAGCGGTGCAGCGGTACCCGCCGCTCCGGCCCCTCGTGCAGCGAGACCATGAACACGCGGTCGCCCTCGTCCAGCGCCGCGGCAACCGAGCCGGGGTCGCCGTAGTCGGCGGCGACGACCTCGCGCGCCGGGCAGTTCGGGCGCTCGCGCCGGGTCGCGCACGAGCAGCCGCATCGGCTCGCCGCGCCGCGCGAGCTCCTCCGCCACGAGGCTGCCGACGTGTCCGGTCGCGCCCGTGACGACGATCAACGCGCGCTCTGGACGAGGTCGGCCGCGCGCTCGCCGATCATGGTCACCGCCGCGTGCGTGTTGCCGGACGTGATCACCGGCATCACCGAGGCGTCGGCCACGCGAAGCGCGTCCACACCGCGCACGCGCAGTTGCGGGTCGACGACGGCGAGCTCGTCGACGCCCATCTTGCAGGTGCCGACGACGTGGTGGTACGTGACGGCCGTGTCCCGGACGTACTTCCGGACGGCCTCGGGCGAGGTCACGCCGGGGCCGGGGTAGAGCTCTTCGCCGAGCCAGTCGGCCAGCGCGCTCGCCCGGCCGATCTCGCGCACCTGGTCGAACGACCACTGCAGCGCATCGACGTCAGCCGCCTCCGCCAGGTACGCCGGGTCGACCACCGGCGGCGCCTCCGGGTCGGCCGACGCAAGCGTGATCCGCCCGCGGCTCTGCGGCCGGATCATCCCGGCCATCAGCGTGAACCCGTCGGGTGGCCCCTCCATCCCCGGCAGGTACGCAGGCACGTGGAAGATCAGTGGCTGTGTATCGGGCGCGGGCAGGTCGCCCCTGCTCCGTGCGAACAGGTGGGCGTGCAGCGGTGTGGTCCCGGGCACGACCGCCGGCATCGGCCGCGACGACGAGCAGATGACGGGGGAGAGCAGGTGGTCGTGCAGGTTCTCGCCGACACCGGGGAGGTCGACGGCGACCTCGACCCCGGCGCGCGCCAGCCCCGCCGCCGGGCCGATCCCGGAGAGCATCAGCAGCTTGGGAGACTCGATCGCGCCCGCGGAGACGACGACCTCGTGCTCGGCGCGCAGCTCGCCGGCGGTCGTCTCCACGCCCACGCAGCGGCTGCCCTCGAGGACGAGTCTGAGCGCGCGGGTGCGGGTCAGCACGGTCAGGTTGGGGTCGTCCATCACGGGCCGCAGGAACGCGACGGTCTGGCTCTGGCGGATGTCGTCCTTGACCATCAGCTGGCAGTAGCCGACGCCGTCCTGAACGGCGCCGTTGTGATCGTCGTTGAAGGGGATGCCGATCTCCTGCGCCGCCTCGACCACCGCGGCGTGAAGCGGGTGGGGCTCGTAGTCGGCGGTCACCCGCAACGGGCCTCCCGCCCCGTGGTACTCGGATTCTCCGCGGCTGAAATCCTCGGAGCGCCTGAACAGGGGCAGGACGTCCTCATAGTTCCAGCCGGTGCAGCCCGCGTCCGCCCAGGCGTCGAAGTCGGAGCGGTGGCCGCGGATGTAGATCACCCCGTTCAGGCAGCTCGATCCGCCGAGCACCTTCCCGCGGGGAATGTCGAGCTCGCGACCGTTGCAGCCGGGCTGGGAAACCGTGCGGTACGCCCAGTCCTCGGGGCCGCCCCAGAGCTCCCAGAGCCGGCCCGGGTCATGGATTGCCGGGTTCTCGTCAAGTCCTCCCGCCTCGAGCACGCAGACGCTCGCCCCGGCGTCGACGAGCCGGCGGGCGACGACCGCTCCGCCGCTGCCCGAGCCGATCACGATCACGTCGTACCTTTCCGGCACGGGCCGATCCTAACCGATCATGTACGATCTCGTATAGCATGGGGCCGAGCGAGATGGTCGTTCGCGCAGACAACCTCGGCAGCCTGCTGAGGCCGCAGTACCTTCTCGACGCCCGCGGCCAGAACCTCCCCGCGGGCGAGTTGCGCGCCGTCGAGGACCGCGCGATCGCAGAGGTGATCGAGCTCCAGGCGGAGGTCGGCCTGCCGGTCGTCACGGACGGCGAGTACCGGCGGCGCTTCTTCTTCTCCACCGTCGAAGAGCTCTTCGACGGGATCGACCCGTACGGCTTCGTCCGCCACCACCGGGATCGGGAGGGCGTCGAGCACGAACTGCGCACCCCGTGCCCGGTCGCGCGCCTGACGCGCACCTCGACCCTCGCCGAGTACGAGCTTCGCTACACGCGCTCGCTGACCGATCGCCTGGTGAAGGTGACGATGCCCGCCCCATCCGTGCTCTACCTGTACTGGAAGGAGGGCGCCTCCGACGCGGCCTACGCCGACCGCGAGGAGTACTACGAGCACCTGATCGAGCTGATGAACGAGGACGCGAAGCTGCTCGCGGCGGCCGGCGCCGACGTCATTCAGCTCGACGCCCCGCAGTACGCGTACATCCAGAAGGTCATGCCGGACGTCGCGGATCGCAACGCCACCCTCCGCCGGCTCGTCGAACAGGACAACCGCGTCTTCGACGGCCTGACGGGCGTGAGCACCGCGCTCCACATCTGCCGCGGCAACGACCGCAGCCGCTTCACCGGCACCGAGCCGTACGACGAGTTCGCCGCGGCGATCTTCCCGCACACCGCCGCCCAGCGGCTGCTGCTCGAGTACGACGACGAGCGCTCCGGCGGCTTCGAGCCGCTCCGCCACGCGCGGGACGACCAGGTCGTCGTCCTCGGTCTGATCACGACCAAGCGGTCCGACCTGGAGTCGTTCGACGAGCTCAGGCAGCGAATCGGCGAGGCGAGCCGGTACGTACCGCTCGAGCGGTTGGCGCTCTCGACGCAGTGCGGCTTCGCATCGAACGCGGTCGGCAACGACATCACCTGGGACGCGCAACGGGCCAAGCTCGAGCTCGTCGTCCAGGTCGCAGCCGACGTCTGGGGGCAGCCGTGACGCCGCCACCGCCGACCAAGATCATCGCCGTCCACCTGAACTACCTGAGCCGGGCGGAGCAGCGCGGCCGGGTTCCAGACGAGCCCTCCTACTTCCTGAAGCCGGTGTCCTCGCTGTCCGGCGACGGCGAGCCGATCGTGCGCCCGCGCGGCACCGAGCTCCTCACGTTCGAGGCCGAGGTGGCGGTGATCATCGGCAGGCGCGCGCGGAACGTCACACTGGCACGCGCGGCGGGCCACATCGGGTGGTACGCGGCGGCCAACGATGTCGGCCTCTACGACCTCCGCTGGGCCGACCACGGCTCGAACCTGCTCTCGAAGGGGCAGGACTCCTTCACGCCGATCGGCGAGCCCGTGCCCGCCGACGGCATCGACCCCGCAGCGCTGATTCTGCGCGCCCGGGTCAACGGCGAGATCGCCCAGGACGACTCGACCGCGAACCTGATCTTCCCGTTCGACCTGCTCGTCGCCGACCTCTCGCGGTTCATCACGCTCGAGCCGGGCGACGTGATCCTCACCGGCACGCCTGCCGGCTCACGGCCCGTGCAGCCGGGCGACGTCGTCGAGATCGAGCTGGAGGGACTGAGCCGGGTGAGGAATCCCGTCGTCGAGGCGAGGCGCCCGATTCCGAAGCTGGGCGCGCAACCGAAGGTCACGGGCGCCACGCGAGCCGACGCGCTCGGCGTAAGCGCGCCCCGGCCGGTCGTGCTGTCGGACGAGGCGAAGCACGCGCTGCGCAACGTCTCGACCGCGACGCTCAGCTCGATCCTGCTGCGCAGACACGGGATCCGCAACACGTTCATGGCCGGGCTGCGTCCGGCGCGGCCCGACCTGCGGCTGCTCGGGTACGCGTTCACGCTCCGCTACGTGCCGGCGCGCGAAGACCAGAGCTCGGCCGGCTGGAACGCACAGAAACAGGCGATCGAATCGATCGGCCCCGAGGAGGTGCTCGTGATCGACGCCCGGCAGGAGACGCGGGCCGGCACGATCGGCGACATCATGGCCGCGCGCGTCCAGGGGCGCGGCGCCACCGGGATCGTCACCGACGGCTGCCTGCGCGACAGCCCGTCGTTCGCCGGGCTGGGCATCCCCACCTACCATCAGGCCGTGCATGCCGCCGTCCTCGGGGTCGTCCACCACCCGCTGGAGACGAACGTCCCGGTCGCGTGCGCCGGAGTGCTCGTGTTCCCGGGCGACGTGATCGTCGGCGACGCGGAGGGCGTCCTCGTCGTACCCGCCGCGCTCGCCGAGGAGGTGGCCGCCGAGGCACTCGAGCAGGAGCAGCGGGAGGCGTTCGCGCTGGAGCGCGTGCAGGCGGGCGAGTCGATCCGCGGCCTCTACCCACTCGCCGAGGAGCGGCGCGCCGAGTACGACGCCTGGCGGAAGGAGCGCGGGTGAGCCGCTTCGCCGCCGACCCCTCGTCGATCCGCGGCGCGATCGCGCCACTCGTGACACCGTTCCATCCGGACGGTGCGCTCGACCTCGAGACGCTCGCGCGGCTGGTCGACTGGCAGCTCGAACACGGCTCCCACGGCATCTCGGTCGGCGGCTCGACCGGCGAGCCGACCTCACAGACCGTCGCCGAGCGGATCGCCGTGATCGAGGCGGCCGCGAAGGCGATCGACGGGCGTGTGCCCTTCTTGCCCGGCACCGGCAGCGCGCTAATGGACGAAACGCTGGAGATGACCGCCGCCGCAGAGCGGCTCGGCGCGGCTGCCGCCCTCGTCGTCACGCCCCCCTACGTGCGGCCGCAGCAGCAGGGCCTCTACGACTGGTACGCGCGCGTGGCGAACGAGTTCCCCGACCTGCCGATCATCGTCTACAACGTCCCCGTCCGGGCCGCGGTCGACATCGCCCCGGCCACGGTCGGCCGGCTACGCCGCGCGCACGCGAACATCGTCGGGATCAAGGAGACGACCCGCGACTTCGAGCATGTCTCGTACGTCCTCGACGAGTGCGGCACCGACTTCATCGCCCTCTCGGGGATCGAGCTGCTCTGCTATCCGATGCTCGCGCTCGGCGGCCGCGGCCACCTCTCGTGCGTCGGCAACTTCGCCCCGCGTCCCGTCGCCGAGCTCTTCGACGCGTTCGCCGCCGGTGACTACGAGCGGGCGCGCGCCCTCCACTACGACCTGCACCCACTCTGCGACGCCGCTTTCGTCGAGGTCAACCCGGTGCCCGGCGAAGTGGATCATGGAGCGGCTCGGCATCCTCCCCTCGGCGACGGTGCGAGAGCCGCTCGCGCCGCTGAGCGAGGGCGGGCAGCGCACGGTCACCCGGCTGCTCGCGCGCAGTCCGCACGTCTCGCTCTGAGCCGGAGCCCGGCCTACCGCTGCATCAGGTTGTGCACCTGCCAGGTCTGCGGCGCGGGCCGTGTCACTCCCTGCGCCGAGAGCACCGGCTGGAGCTTCTCGTCCCACGCGCGGGCGTGATCCTCGGACTCCCAGACCTCGACCACCCGCCAGTTCCCGTCCGGCCCCTCGCCGGCGAAGTGGAGAAGACCGCCGTCGGGCAGATTGGAGTCGCTGACGCCGATCTTCTCGCGGATCGCGTCGTACTGGTCTTTCGTCACGTTCGGGTTGTCGAACATGCGCGCAAATGCCATTTCAGGCTCCTTCCGTCGGATGTCAGGTATCCCGGAGAGCCTAGACGGCCGCTAGTGCTCGCGCTGCCAGCCACGGAAGGTCTCGACCGTCGCGAGCTTGTGCCTGCGGGCCGCTGCCTCGATCCGCGACGCGGGCGCGCCCTGGGCGATCAGCTCGATCAGCGCTCGGTGCTCCGCGACCGACGCCGCGCCGCGGTAGGGGATCTGGACGAAGACGGTTCGGCGGATCGCGTCGAGCCGGCGGGCGACGTCGCGGAGCGTGCCGACCAGCACCGAGTTCGGGCAGTGCTCGTAGATCACCGCGTGGAACTCCTGGTTCAGTCGCCCGAACTCGAGCACGTCGAGTTGTTCCATCGCCTCGACCATCAGGTCGGTGATCTCGGTCAGGCGCCGGATCCCCTTCTTTCCGAGCGCGGGCGCCGCAAGCGCGGTCGCATACCCCTCGAGGACGCCGAGGACGGTCAGCTCCTCGTCGAACAGCGCCGGGTCGGCCGGCGCGACGTGCGCGCCGGCGTTCGGCCGGTAGATGACCAGCCCCTCTGCCTCCAACCGGCGGATCGCCTCCCGCACCGGCAGAGCCGAGACCGAGAATTCCTCGGCGAGCGTGTCGATCACGATCCGGTACCCGGGACCGTACGCGCCGCTCAGGATCCGCTCGCGCAACGACGCATAGACGCGCTCCTGTTTCGTCTGGGCCACGATCAGGCCATCACGTCGCTGCGGGCGGCGCGCTCGTCGACACCGGCGTCGTCGATCGCGACGGGGGCGCCGTCCGGCCCGAGCACGAGCGACGACTCCTCGTACCAGCTGTCCGGCGCGCGCGCACCCCAGAACGTCCGGCAGCGCGGATCCTTCACCGACCAGCGGATCGGCTTCAGGTCGGGGTCACCCGTGTAGTAGTCGCAGGCGTACAGCTCGATCCGGTGCCCGTCGGGGTCGCGCAGGTAGACGAAGAACGCGTTCGAGACGCCGTGACGGCCGGGGCCGCGCTCGATCACGCCGGCATGGCCGGCGGCGGCCAGCTGGTCGCAGGCGCGGAGGACGCCCGACGTGTCGGGAACCGTCCAGCCGAGATGGTGCAGGCGCGGCCCGCGGCCGGCGGTGAGGGCGACGTCGTGCACGGTCGGCTTGCGCAGCAGCCACGCACCGGTCAGTCGCTCGTCGTCGGTGACGATGTACTCGGAGCAGCGGAAGCCGAGCTCGAGCCAGAACGTGAACGCGTCCTCGACGCGCGGGGAGTGCAGGTTGAAGTGGTCCATGCGCAGCACCGGCGCCCCGTGCTGGAGATCGAACCGCTGGAGCTGCGTCTCGAACTGCTCCATCTCGTGGAAGAACTCGAGCGGGTAGCCGAACGGATCAGACACGCGGAGCGCCCGCCCCATTCCGGCCAGCTCGCCGTTCACCCAGCGGGTCTCGCAGCCGCGCCGCTCGAACTCCGCTGCGATCGGCTCGAGGTCTGCGTCCGACCGCACCCGGAACGACAGTCGTGCGCACGCGGCAATGGGCGCGCGGCGAATGACCAGCGAGTGGTGGGCGCGCTCCTCCCAGCCGCGGAGATAGATCGTGTCACCCTCGTCAACCGCGATCACCATCCCGAGCAGGCCGGCGTAGAACTCCCGCGCGGCGCCGAGGTCGGTGACGTGAAGCTCCGCGTAGCCGGCCCGCACGATGTCGAACGGCGGGCTCGCGGGCCCCGCGGCGAGAAGGTCGCCGACGGTGCTCATCCCTGGTCACCCAGCCCGAGCCGTGGGAATGTGGTGCGTCCCGAGCGCCACGTGGATCAGCTCGGTCTCGCAGTAGAAGTCGAAGGCGTAGTCGCCGCCTTCGCGGCCGATGCCCGACCGCTTGACGCCGCCGAAGGGCGTCCGCAGGTCACGGACGTTGTGCGAATTGATCCAGCACATGCCGGTGTCGATCGCCTGCGCGACACGGTGAGCCCGGCCGAGGTCGTTCGTCCACACGTACGCGGCGAGACCGTACTGCGTCGCGTTCGCAAGCCGCATCGGCGTCGGCCTCGTCGTCGAACGGCATCGCAACCAGCACCGGGCCGAAGATCTCTTCCCGGAACACCTGCATCGTCTCGTCGACGTCGGCGACGACCGTCGCCTCGAGGAAGTTCCCGGCCTCCAGGCCGGCGGGCCGCTCGCCCCCGGCGAGGACGCGCGCTCCGTCCTTTCGCGCGGACTCGATGTAGCCGAGGACGCGGTCGAGATGCTCGCGCGTGATCAGTGGACCGAGCTCCGTACGCGGGTCGAACGGGTCGCCGACCCTGATCTTCCGTGCGCGCTCGGCGACGGCGTCGATCATCCGCTCATACATGGGCCGCTGGACGAGCAGCCGCGAGCCGGCCGTGCAGCGCTGACCGTTCATGGTGAAGATCTGCGCGAGCGCGGCGTCGACGGCGAGGTCGAGATCGGCATCCTCGAAGACGACCACCGGCGACTTGCCGCCCAGCTCGACCGACGAGCGTTTCAGCGTCGGTGCGCCCGCGGCGATCACCAGCCCGCCCGTCGTCGTCTCACCGGTGAAGCTGATCAGGTCGACGCCGGGATGGGCCGAGAGCGGCGCGCCGGCCGTCTCGCCGAGGCCATGAACGACGTTGAACACGCCCGGCGGGAGCTCCGCCTCCTCCAGCACCTTGGCGAGCAGCGTCGACGAGAGCGGCGACCACTCGGCCGGCTTGAGCACGATCGTGTTCCCCGCGGCCAGGGCGGGCGCGATCCGCCACGTCGAGAGCATCAGCGGCGCGTTCCAGGGCATGATCAGTCCGGCGACGCCGACCGGTTTGCGGATCGTGTAGTTGAGGAACTCGCCGCCGACCTGGAACGCCCGGCCGTACAGCTCGGGGACGACACCGGCGTAGTAGTCGAAGTTCTGCGCGGCGCGGGCGGCGAGGTGGCGCATCTGCGCGATCGGCATGCCGATGTCGAGCACCTCGACCTCGATCAGCTCCTCGGCGTGCGAGCGGATGAGCGCCGCGATGCGCCGAAGCGCGTCGGCGCGAGCCGCCACGCTCAGTCTCGGCCACGGGCCGTCGTCGAAGGCGCGCCGCGCGGCCAGGACGGCGGCGTCGACGTCGGCGGCGCTGCCGGCGGCCGCCTTGGCAAGCACCTCGTTCGTCGCAGGGTTCAGCGTCTCGAAGGTGCCGCCGTCGGCGCTCGGGCGGAAATCACCGTCCACGTAGTGTCGCTGGAGCTCGAACCGCGGTGAAGCCTCGGGGCGCGTGGCGAGCGTTTCCGTAGGCACGGCGTCAGCGATCATATACGATTCCGTTGATGTTCCGAGTGAAGGCATGAGCGTCGCTCGCCGCCGGCGCGCTCCCGCGGGGGAAACCATGTTTCCCCCGCGGGCCCCCTTCTTCCAGAGGCCGATGTCGGTGGGAGAACTTCCCGGTTCCCCCCGGCCCCTCCCCGCTCATAGGCCAATGGTTGGCCTATGAGCGACCCCGTCGTCGAGCGCGGCGGCGCGATCGACACCTTCGCGCTTCGCTCCTGTCTGGCACGGTTCGCGACCGGCGTCGCCGTCGTTGCGCTCGACGGCCCAGACGGCCGGTTCGGGCTCACCGTGAACTCGTTCACGGGCGTCTCGCTCGAACCTCCGCTGGTGCTGGTCTCGATCGCCAAGCAGGCCCGCAGCCACGACACATTCCCCGGCCGGCCGTTCACGGTGAACATGCTCGGCGCCGAGCAGGAGCGGGTCGCGCTCCATTTCGCCGGCAAGCCACAGCCCAACGAGGTGATCTGGGAGGAGTCGACCGGCCTCCCCCGGCTGCCGGGCGCGCTCGCCGTGATCGAGTGTGCGCCGTGGGCGACCTACGACGGCGGCGACCACACACTCGTCGTCGGCGAGGTGACGGGCTTCGGGTACCGCGACGGAGACGCGCTCGGCTACTACCTCGGCCGGTTCGTCGCGCAGCCGGCACCGGTCCAGGGAATCGAATCGCTCTTCTGAGGAGGTCTGCGTGTCGGCACGCACGGGTCAGGAGTACGTCGAGCAGCTCGCCGCGAAGGGAATCACGGTCGAGATCCACGGCGAGCGGACGACCGGGGACGTGACGAAGATCCCGCAGTTCCAGAACGTGATCCGCTCGTACGCGGCGCTGTACGAGATGCAGCACGACCCCGAGCTGCGCGACGTGCTCACCTACGAGTCGCCCACCACAGGCGAGCGCGTAGGTGCGTCGTTCATGCAGCCCGCGTCGGCCGAGGACATCGTCCGCCGCCGGATGGCGATGCAGGTCTGGGCGGAGTGGTCGAGCGGCATGCTCGGGCGCACCGGCGACTACATGAACTCGTCGATCCTGGCGATGGCCGGGGCCGCCGACTGGTTCGCGCAGGCCGATCCGCGCTTCGGCGAGAACATCCGCAGCTACTACGAGTACGTCCGCGACAACGACCTGCTGATGACGCACACCCTGGTCATGCCGCAGGCGAACCGGGCAAAGGCGGTCTCGGAGCAGGCCGACCCCTTCCTGGCCGCGCGGATCGTCGAGGAGAACGACAGCGGCATTGTCCTGCGCGGCGCGCGAATCCTGTCGACGATCGGCCCGATCGCCGACGAGCTCGTCGTCTTCCCGTCGACGGTCGTCCGGGGCGGCGCCGACGACGCCCCGTACATGTACGCGGTCGCGGTCCCGACCGACGCGCCCGGCCTCCGCTTCCTCTGCCGCGAGAGCTTCGACCTCGGACGCAGCCACTTCGACCACCCGCTCGGGTCGCGCTTCGAAGAGACCGACGCGATCGTCATCTTCGACGACGTCAGGGTGCCGTTCGAGCGCTGCTTCGTCCTGCGCAACCCCGAGCTCTGCAACGGCATCTACACGGAGACGACGGCCGCGGCGCACATGACTCACCAGGTCGTGACGCGGACGACCGCGAAGACCGAGTTCATGCTCGGGCTGGTCTCCCTGCTGACCGAGTCGATCGGAATCGAGGGATTCCAGCACGTCCAGGAGAAGGTCGCCGAGGTGATCATCTCGCTCGAGATCATCCGGGCGCTCCTCCGAACCGCCGAGGCCGACGCCGCGCCGAACCGCTTCGGCCTGTGGACGCCCTCCTGGCCGCCACTCAACGCCTGCCGCAACTGGTACCCGCGCCTCTCGCAGCGGTTCCCGGAGATCCTGCGCTCGCTCGGCGCCAGCGGCCTGATGGCGATCCCGACCGAGGCCGACGCGTTCGGCCCGGGCCGCGAGGACGTCGAGCGCTTCCTCCAGGGCGCCGCAATCGACGGCATCGACCGGGTTCGTCTCTTCCGGCTCGCCTGGGACACGTGCCTCTCGGCGTTCGCCGGCCGCCAGACGCTGTACGAGTACTTCTTCTTCGGCGACCCGGTACGGATGGCGGGAGCACTCGTCGCGAGCTACGACCGCGAGCCGTACAAGGCCCGGGTGCAGGAGCTCCTCGAGCGCGAGAACTGACCGCGCGGCAGCGTATCGTGGACTCTTGATCGCCCTGTAGGCGGGGAGGTTTTCGCCGGCCCGTTGCTCTAGGATCGCCGCATTCTGATCCGGTCACAACGACCTGCTCGGCAGCGCCGGCAATGAGGTTCGGCCTCTTCCAGACCGTCCAGTGGCCGGAAGGCTCGCAGCAGCATCAGCTGTACCTCGACGCGATCGAGCAGGTCGTTCTGACCGAGGAGCTCGGGTTCGACCTCGCGTGGCTCACCGAGCACCATTTCACGCGCCACGCGATCACGTCGGACTCGATCGCTCTCCTCGCGCACATCGCCGCAAAGACGCGACGCATCCGGCTTGGGACGGCCGTGGCCGTACTGCCGTTCCATGATCCCGTCCGACTCGCCGAATCGACCGCGCTGCTCGATCACCTCTCCGATGGGCGCCTCGAAGTCGGGATCGGTCGCGGCTACCAGTACAAGGAGTACCACGGGTTTGGGATCCCGCTGGACGAGGGCACGGAGCGCTTCGAGGAAGCGCTCGAGCTGCTCCTACGCTCGTGGGCGGCAGAAGAGCCGTTCGCGTTTCAGGGTAGGTTCAACCGGTACGACGCCGCCTGGCCGCAGCCGAAGCCGTACCAGCAACCGCACCCGCCGCTCTGGCACGCCACCACCGGCGAGGACGGCCTGCGCCGCTGTGCCGAGAAGGACTGGGGGATCATCCTCGCGCAGGGAACAACGCTCGCGTCGGTCGGCCAGGTACTGAACCGTTACCGCGAGCAGCTCGACCGGGTCGGCCGCCCGTACTTGCCGGAGAGGGTGATGATCGCGCGCGGCATGTACTGCGGCGCGACCGACGAGGAGGCACTCGCCGACTACGT
This sequence comes from uncultured Actinomycetes bacterium, assembly GCA_963764565.1. Taxonomy (GTDB): domain Bacteria; phylum Actinomycetota; class Thermoleophilia; order Gaiellales; family Gaiellaceae; genus DATBLE01. Next base: position 31,654 of record CAVXTD010000017.1, on the reverse strand, counting down.
CGGGCCCTACCGGGCATTCCTCGACCTCGCGTCAGAAGTCTCGGTGGCGCCGTCCGGCGGGGGCGAGTCAGCGCCGCGCAACCCGTTCCAGGTCGCGGACGAGGCGTCGCTGCGCGAGAGCATCATCACGGGATCGCCCGATACCTGCGAGGTGTCCCTCCGCGCGCTCGAGGAGATGGGCATTGGCAACGTGATCTTCTTCGTCAACCTGGGCGGACTGACCCATGCGAGTGTGGTCGAGTCGCTGCGTCGCTTCGGCAGCGAGGTGCTGCCCCGGTTCCGAGGATGAACGCCGCCGTCCTCCTCTGCACCCCAGTTCGCTCCACGCTGATCAGGTCGTGCTGCCCTCGATGACATCGGCCGCTCGACCTAGCGCGGCGAGGTGGACACGGGCGGTGGCCGTGAGCCGGCTCCGTCACCTGGAGCTCGAGGGCGCACAGCCCGTCGCGGATTCGTAAGGAGCCCGAAAGATCTCTCGCCCTAGGCTCGGGAGCGTCGAGTTCATCCCCCGTCAGCGCGCTTCCGGCCCTCGCCGATCGCCGTATCAACCACTCGGCAACGCAACCCCGGTAAGAGTCGAGAGCTCTTCGAGCGCGCTCCGCCGGCCGGCGCTTTCGAGCAGCACGATCGCCTCGAGCAGATCGGCGTCGATGTGGCCGGTTCTCGCGGCCGCGTCGATCAGCGGCCGGAACGCCGCCGTTCGCTTGGCGGAGGCGACGATCCCGCCGGGGCTCTTCGCGTAGAGGACGTGGGAGTACCCGGCCGCAGCGGCGCTCTCGAGCTCCGCCACCGCGTCGGCCCGGAACGCGAGCGGATCCGCGCCGGAGGCAACCGCGCGCGGGACGAGCGGCGCGTCGCGGCCGCCGCCCGACTTGGCCGCGACGAGCGCGCCGACCGCTCCGGCGGCGAGAGCGAGAAGCGCGGCTGCGGCGAGCAACCGCCGGCGGCGGACCTGTGAGTGGGCAGGGAGGGGGATGCCACGCATTCTGCGCACGGCGCGCCCGTGGCGCACGAGGCGCGGCGCTACGCTGAACCGAAAGCGCCCCCGTAGCTCAGTGGATAGAGCAGCGGTTTCCTAAACCGCGTGCGCATGTTCGATTCATGCCGGGGGCATAGACGAATCGACGACGCCGCGCGAGCAGCAGCAGCCGCAACGCCTCCCGCCCGCTTCCCCGCGCGGGCCGCGCTACTCCCCCGGAGTGCGACCGTCCGCCTCGAAGAAGCCGGCCGGAAGCGTGACTCCGCGGGCGGCCATCTTCGGGAGGAAATGGGGCCGGAGGCCCGTGCAGACGAGGTCACCCATCTGCCGCGGCGGCGCCGCGGTGCCCTCCTCGGGCAACGGCGCGGTGAACAAATCCTGGAGAAGAATCACGTCTCCCTCGAGTTTGAGTACCTCGGTGATGTGGGTGACACGGCGCGAGCCGTCGACGAGTCGACCGATGTAGACAAGGAGGTCGAATGCGCTCGAGACCTGTTCGCGAATCGCGCGGAGAGGCAGGTCGATGCCGGCGGTGAGCACAAGCGTCTCCATCCGGGAGAGCGCGTCACGCGGAGAGTTCGCATGGATCGTGGTGAGCGAACCCTCGTGGCCGGTGTTCATTGCCTGGAGCATGTCGAGAGTCTCGGGCCCGCGGACCTCGCCCACGATGATCCGGTCGGGACGCATGCGTAGGGCGTTGGTGACGAGATCGCGGATCGTTACCTGACCCTGTCCCTCGATGTTTGCGGGTCTCGACTCGAGGCGGAGTACGTGGAACTGCTGGAGCTGCAGCTCGGCCGCGTCCTCGATCGTGACGATCCGTTCGTCGCTGGGGACGAAGCTCGACAGCGCGTTCAAGAGGGTCGTCTTGCCTGCACCGGTTCCGCCGGCGACGAGAACGTTCAGTTTGCCGCGCACGCAGGCGGACAGGAAACTGGCAGCTTTCTGCGAGAGGGTTCCCATCGTGACGAGGTCGTCGACGACGAACCGGTCCTTTGCGAACTTGCGGATGGTGAGGGCCGGCCCACTCAGCGCGAGCGGTGGAATGATCGCATTCACGCGGCTTCCGTCCGGAAGCCGGGCGTCGACCATCGGTGAAGATTCGTCGATCCGCCTGCCGACCCTGGAGACGATCTTGTCGATGATCCGCAACACGTGCGCGTTGTCACTGAAGCGGATACCTGCTTGCTCGATGAGCCCGCGGCGCTCGACGAAAATCTCGTCGAAACTGTTGACCATGATTTCGTCGACGCTTTCGTCAGCCAGGAGCGGCTCGAGCGGACCGTAGCCGAGGGCCTCGTCGACGATCTCGACGATCAACCTCTGCCGCTCATCGCGGGTGAGCGGCGTCGGATCGAGTGCGAGCTCCTCGGCCACGACCTCGGCCACGCGCTTCGAGAGCTTCTCGGTCGTCTCGATGACGAAGAGGTCTGGGCCGAGCCTCGAGATGCACGCAGCGTGGATCTTGGCCCTCAGCTCCGCGTAGTCGTCCTTTATCTCAGGGGGCGACGGGGCGACGGGCTGCGAGTCCCGGCGGAGTCCAGCCGACTCGACCGAAGCGATAGGAGCCGGAGCGGGTGGGACCTGCTGGGGGTCAGGACGCTCCGGATGGGGAGGCCCACCGGCGGTAGAGATCCTGTCGACGAGACGCACTGGCTAGGCGGCCTGCGAGTCGCGGGGTCGCTCTTTCGCAACGTCTTCCGACACGCGCGGGGCAAAGCGATCAAGTTCGACGGATATCGCGTCTTGGAGCCGGACAAGGCGGCTGACAACGTCCTGGACGTCTTCTCCGGCAACCGGCAACTGGGTCGCCGCCAACGCGTTTGCCCGGGCAATCACCTGATCCGCCCCGGCACCGGACCGGCCGCCTGAGCCCTCTCGGCGCGCGGGAGACAGGAGTCGCAGGACGTCCCGCCAGCCCCTCGAGCCCTTTCTCGGCGCCCCTGGCTGAGCGGTTGCGGCTGCCGTTCTGAGCTCCTCTTCACGCGCATGGGGGGCGAGTTCCTGCGCAACGGTGAGGATCGCACGCGCGAAAGAGCTCTGAGGCTCGAAGAGCGTCGCCGGTGTTCCGGCGTTGACCGTCGCCCGCACGATCGGATCGTTCGGCAGGACAAACCGCGCTTTCATGCCAAGAGTCGCCTCGACGTCTCGACGTTTGAGGTCGAGCCTGCTGAACCGGTTCAGAACCAGACTGAGGCGCTCGGGCGGGATCGAGAGTTGCGAGAGCGTGTCGAGGCTCAACTTGACGTTCTTCAGTGTCGGAACGTCGAACGCGGCGCAGAGAACGAGAATCTCGTCGCTCAGGTCAAGCGTCGTCAGCAGCGTGCCGTGGAAATACGGGGAGGTGTCCACGACAACGAAGTCGTAACGGTCGCGCGCGATGTCGAGTAGCCGCGCGAGACGGGCGTCGCTGACGAGGTCCGCGTGCTCGGGTCGGAGGGGGGCGGCGAGGATCTCCAGCCGCTCGGAGTACCGGGTCACGTACCCGGCAAGCTTCTCGGAGTCGAGATCGCCCGGGGCTATCGCTAGGTCGTAGATCGTCCGATCAGGCCTGAGCCCGAGCATGATCGCGGCGTCTCCGAACTGGAGGTCGAGGTCGAGCAGCAGCGTCTTCAGGCCGAGCCGGTCGGCGAACGCCGCCGCGAGGTTCGTGATGAACGCTGTCTTCCCGGTGCCGCCCTTGGGCGAGACAACGCTCACGATCTTTGCACGGCGCGGCCGCGCCGGACGGCCCGTGCGGAAGCGTCGGCTGCAGCGGTGGACGAAGCCGGACCGACCGGAGGGCGAAGACGATGCGGCGCGCCTGCTCCGGAAGGAGAATGACCTCCCCCGCGCCGGCCGCCAGTGCCTTCTCCATCTCCCCCCCTGCCTCCTCGGGAGTGACGACGACGATCGGCAACGACGTCAGCGCGCGGAGCTCGGCGAGCTCATCCGCAACGGAGCTCCCGTGATCGATCGCGTGGAGGACGACATCCGCCCCTGAGGCGACCACCGGGAGGTTGGCGAGTTCGTCCACCCAGCCCTGGAGTGCGACCGGCTGCTCCGCCAGGTCACGGAGAACGACATCGAAGCCTTGGCAGTTCCCGCTGCAAATCACCCGGATCGGGGCGGGCGTTTCAGATGCAGAATGCGTCACGGTTGGCCTTTGCTATGGGGACGGTTTGGGGTTGGGGCCGTGCGTCTTTCAGCGGCTCCGGGCGCGACCAGAGGCGTCTCTGGCAGGCTCGGACTGGCCGGCGAGCCCGCCGGCGTACCCGGCCCGACGGCGGGTTGCAGCGCGAGCAGGTCAGAGACGACGATCAGGCGCATCGCCTCAACATCGACCGGACGGGCACCTTCCTTTAGGTCCCCTGACAGCGAGCCGGTTACTCCAAAGAATGCCGTCCGGCGTCCCCCCATGGGAGCGGCAATCGCCCTGACGAGGTATAGGCCTTCGCGGCCGCCGCACCGAGAATCCCGAAGAGCATCCGAAACTCAGAGGAGAGCCGAATGGACCTCAGACGCGAAGACGGACAGACGCTTGTGGAGTACGGGGTGACACTGATGGTCATCACGATCGCCCTCCTGGCGATCTTCACGGGCTTCGGCGGTGCCGTCGCGGACGCGATTCAGCGAGTCGTCTCGCTGATGTCCTAAAAGGGGCGATGTTCCGCTCGGCGCCCGCGGCGCGCGCGGGATCAACTGCCCGCAGGAGCTGCGATGTAGATGTGCACCCCGAGCGGCGTGACGTGATCCGCGAACACGTCGCCGGGGTTTTACATGCCGTCGAACCGGTCAACCGAATCGAACGGGCAGAGCGACCGAACTGCAGGCGGGAGAAGCGGATTCTCAACTCCGGCCATCGGTGCGCTCCTGGACGCGGCACTTCCGACGTATGGACGCTGCTGGCAACGACCGTGTACACGGACCTGCTGCAGTCAGAGGTGCCTGGGCTCGGGTGGCACGACATCGACTTCGAGGGTGGGTTCGTCCGCGTTCGTCGCCAACTCGACTGCACCAGTGGCCACGTCGAAGCCAAGACTCCGCAATCGATCAGCGATTTGTGCTCGCCCACGCTGTCGGACGACTGCAGGCTGTCCGTTTGAGCATCTCAACGTCTTCCAGCTCCGGTAGATCCTCTCGCGCCAGTGGGGTCACGCACGGCAGCGCATGTCTCCCTTCGATCGACGCGTGGTACGGCAACGAAGGAGCGTACCCGCCGCCTTGGTTGCCGTAACCTGAAGCACTCAGGAAGGCGTGGCGGCGAGGTGCTGCCCGGCCCGTAGGCCGCTCCGGCGGGCGGCGCCGGCCGGGAGCTCGAGCACCGAGCGCGCGCCCCTCGCAGACGCGAAGCGCCACGGGCGCATGCCCTCGACCACGCGAAGCACGCGAAGGTCGCGGTCGAGGAAGACGACGTCGATCGGGAAGCGCATGAACCAGGTGTGGACGGCCGAGGCCGGCTCGAGCAAAAGCCCCTCGTCCGGTTCCAGGCCCGCTTGTCCGAGGAGACCCTTCGTGCGCCGGAGCGGCGTCCGCGCCACCGTGCAGCGGGCGCAGACCCGCTCGCCGCCACAGGTTAGCTCGGTCACGAGTCGGTGGGATCGGGCCACGGTTGAATCACCGGCCCTTCGGCCGGACCCCCCACTATGCCACCCCGGCCGCAGCCGTGGCGTCCCTCCACCGAGGGATCTTCGGCGGAGTACCTACAAAGGGGGATTCCCCGGACTCCTGTGCTGACGACAGATCTCTGTGAGCCTGTTTACCCGGTGGAGGGGCCACCGAGCAGGACGAAAGGAGGTTATCTGATGACGTTTTCCGAGTTGAAGGAGCTCATCTCGGCGTTCGCCAAGCGGCAGGAAGGGCAGACGATGGCGGAGTACGGGATCGTCCTCGCCGTGATCACGATTGCTGCGGTCGGCGTGTTCACGGCGCTCTCCGGCGGGATCCAGGGTGCGATCAGCAAGGTGACCGCAATTCTCCCGAAGTAGGGATCGAAACAACGCCGGGGTGGGTGCCGGAGCCGCTACCCACCCCGGCTTGCTGACCCCCGGCTCCCTTACCCCCAACCCAGAAGGGATCGTGAGCAACCGAATTTTGATCCGAGGAGAGCAGGGCCAGGCGATGACGGAGTTCGCGATCGTCCTGCCCGTGCTCGCCCTGCTCGTCTTCGCGGTGCTCCAGCTGGGGATCGTGTTCAACAACTACATCTCGCTGGCAAACGCGACACGCGCCGGTGCCCGCCAGGCCGCGGTCTCGCGCGGGCTGCCGGATCCAGTGGGAACCTCGATTTCGCGTGCGCGCGCATCCGCCGCCGACTTGAGTCCGTCGAAGCTGGGAATCTCGGTCAACTCGAACTGGGCCCCGGGCAGCGACGTAACGGTCAGTGCCACCTACCCCTACTCGATCTCACTGTTCGGGCTCGTCGTCCAGTCCGGGAACCTCAGTAGTTCAACGACAGAGCGCGTCGACTAGGTGCCGTGATGACGCGTCCTTTCAAGAGATCATCAGATCAGAGTGGCCAAGTGATCGCGCTGGTCGCCGTCGCCCTCGTCCCGCTGATCGGGATGGTCGGGTTCGCAATCGACGTCGGGCATGCCTACTACGCGAAGCACGCCCTGCAGGGCTCTGCCGACGCCGCAGCCCTTGCCGGGGCGCGCGAGCTGCCGAACGTGTCGAATGCCGTCGCGACGGCGCGCGCCTACTCCGCAAGCCCCGGGGGCAAGAACGTTCACTCCAACGTCGGGCCTGTTGCGACGGAGGTTGTGACGAAGTGCATCTCGGGCGGGGTTTGCAACCCGGCAAACACCGTCGTCGTCACGGAGACGGCCGATGTTCCGACCTCCTTCGCCCGCGTGTTCGGGATCTCTTCGATCCATGTCCAGGCTCGAAGCACTGCGACCGGCGCGGGCGCGACGCCCGTTCCGCGTGACGTGATGATTCTGCTCGACCGCACCGGCTCGATGTGCCAAGACCACTACGGCCATGCGGACCCCTCCTGCACCGACCTCGAGAACGCCCGGAACGGAATCGAGACGCTACTCAGAACCATGAACCCGGCGTACGATCACGTCGGCCTCGCCGTTCTGCCGCCTGCGAGGAGCCAGTCCAAGAGGTGTAGCAGCCCGTCGAGTTCGGACTACAACTCGACCTCGAGCCCGTACGTAGTCGTCCCGCTCTCGAGCGACTATCTGACCGGCGCGAGCCTGAACACGAGCTCGGACCTCATCAGCACGGTCGAGTGCGTGCGCGGGGGCGGCAGCACCTCGTACGCGACGGCGCTCGAGAAGGCGCAGGCCGAGCTCGACGCACACGGCCGCTCGGACATCCAGGACGTGATCGTGATGCTCTCCGACGGGGCCGCCAACTACGGCCCGACCTATTACAGCACGAGCTCGCCGTACCGCAAGAAGCCCTGCCATCAGGGCGTGACCTCCGCCGGTGCGATCAAGGCGAAGGGGACCTGGATCTACACGATCGGCTACGACCTGCTGGCCGAAGATTCGGGCGGCACCACGGTCAACATCTGCAAGTCCGACACGGGCGCAGACGAGTCGCCCTCGATCACCGCGAGGAGCGCCCTCGAACAGATCGCGAGCGACTCGGCGCGCTTCTACAACCAACCCTCGGCAGGAGACCTCACAGCGATCTTCCACCAGGTCGCGTCCGACTTGCTCGACGTGAGGCTGGTCGATGACAGTGTCCAGTGACGCGACGTACTCGATAAGGAGCTCTGAGCCACGCAAATGACCTACCGGATCCGGACCTTCCTGATAGCGGGCATGCTCGCCGCACTTGCCGGCGTGCTCACGCTCGTCTACGTCCACGGGGTGAAGCAACACGCGCGGTCGGAGCAGCAGCTCGTCGCCGTGGCGGTCGCCAAACGCGACATCTCCGCTGGGATGACGGGCCAGAAGGCGATCGCGACGCACCTGGTCGCCCTGGAGAAGGTCGCGCGGACGAGCGTCGTTCCCGGTGCGATCTCCAACCCGAGACAGATCGCGACGCTGGTCGCGACGCAGCCCACGTACGCGGGTGAGCAGGTGAGCGCACGGCGCTTTGGCCCGCTCGTCACCCAAGGGGTGCGGAGCCAGCTCGCGGGAACCTTCCGGGCGGTGGAGGTCGCGGGCACTCCGAACCAACTGCTCGCCAGCGTCCTCAGGGCCGGCGACCACGTGGACGTCGTCGCGAACGTGAAGTTCCCTGCGGAGGGGAGCCAGAAGCACTTCTCGCGCATCGTCCTCCGGAACCTGCTCGTCCTCCGCACCTCGGACGGCTCGTCGCAGACGGCAAAGATCGGCAGCCCGACGAACTCCAGCACCTGGGCGATGCTCCGCCTCACCGACGGTCAGCTGCACAAGCTGTTCTTCGTCTACACGAACGAAGACTGGTCGCTCGCGCTGCGGCCCGGACTCGATGACTCCGACAGTCCGAGCGCGCTCTCCGATGCGGGCACTGTGCTGCGTGCCGGGATCGGCGCGTCCGACGCAAGGAGCCTTCTGGCCGCGGAGAACGCGACGCAATGAGCGATCGCCTCCGCCTGTACGCGACCGGTTCGTGCGACGGGCTCAGCGAGCTGCTCCGCGCACTCGCCGGCTATTCGGGGTCGAGCTCGTCGGGACGAGCGAGGAGGTCAGGGAGGCAGGGGCTGAAGCCTGTGGTGCTACCGCCCTCGTTCTTCCAAGAGGGCGATGCGGACGTGCGCCGGAGCTTCAGCGCGGCCCGCTTCGCGGGAGGGCTGCGCACATGACTAAGAGAGCGCTCTGCCTGCTCGCCCTCGTGCTGGCAGTTCCGGCAGCCGCCGGCGCGGGCATCGACGTGCGGTCGTTGGACACCAGCGGGTATCCCCACGTGCGGTTGACGGTCGTAACCTCTTCGCCGACTGGCGAGCCCGCGTTGCTCGAGAACGGCCGTCCGGCAGCGGCGCTCCGGGTCGACAACCTCGGCCGGGAGAAGAGCATTGCCCTCCTGGTTGACCGCTCGAGATCGATGGTCGGCCGCTCGCTCGCGGACGCGGTCGCCGCCGCGCGGACGTTCATCGGCGGCAAGACACGGGCAGACCGGATCGCCGTCGTCTCGTTCGGGTCGAGTGCGATTCAACTGACCGGGTTCTCGTCCTCGCCCGACGAAGCCGAGACGGCGCTGAAGTCGCTCGCCATCGACCCGCGACAGGGAACGGCGCTCTATGACGCGGTCACGCTCGCCTCGTCGATGCTCGCCCGGGAGCCGAATGCTGCTCGTGTGATCCTTCTCGTCACCGACGGGCGGGATGTTTCCAGCCGCGCGACGTTCGAGCGGGCGGTCGCGGCAGCGCGGGCGGCTCGTGCGGCCGTCTACGCCGTCGGGATCGAGGGTCCCCAGTTCTCGCCCGATGCGCTCGCCGGCATCGCGGCCCGGACGGGTGGGGTCGAGCGAGGCGCTGCATCGAGTCAGGCGCTCCCCTCGATCTACTCGGCGATCGCCCGCGAGCTCCGGCGCACGTGGAGCCTCGACTACGTGACCGCCGGCCGGCCGGGCGACCGGCTGAAGCTGGTCGTCACCGGCGACGGCAAGGCCAAAGTCGGGTTCGTCCTGCCCGGCCTCCCGGAGAAGCGGCGCGGCTCGCTGCTGCCATCCGCCGCCTTCGGGCTGAGTGGGGCCGTCGCACTGGCGGCAGCGGTCGCTCTGCTCGTACTGGTTGCGAGCGGCTTCGTGTTCGCGTCGGGGCGGTCGGGGCGGCTCCAAGAGCGGCTTGCGCCATATCTCGGCCTGCCGGAGCGAAAGAAGCGCTCCCAGGCCAAGGGTCGCCGGCCGGCCGCCCTCCGGACTCTCTTCCGCCTGACGGAGCGTACGTTCGCGCACACCCGCCAGTGGCGAGCCGTCCAGCGAACGCTCGATCGCGCAGACCTCCCGCTACGCGCGGTCGAGCTGGTCTACGTCGCACTCGGCCTCAGCATTGGCCTCGGCCTCGTGTTTGCGGCTCTGGGTGCGTCGCCGATCGTGAGTCTCGTCGCGTTTGCGATCGGGGGAGCGGCACCTTTCGCCTTCGTGTCGCGCAAGGCATCCCGTCGGGCTGCGGCGTTCGAGGCCCAGTTGCCGGATCTCCTCATGTCGCTGGCCTCGACGCTGAAGGCGGGTCATAGCTTCAAGCAGGGGCTCCAGTCGGTCGTCGACGAGGGGATCGAGCCCACGGGCCAGGAGTTGAAGCGGGTGCTGGCCGAGTCGCAGCTCGGCCGGCCTGTGGAGGAGTCGCTCACGCAGATGGCGGAGCGGCTCAACTCGAAGAACTTCGGCTTCATCGTCACGGCCGTCAACATCCAGAACCAGGTCGGTGGCTCTCTCGCCGGGCTCTTCGACAACGTCGCGGACACGGTCCGCCAGCGGCAGCAGTTCACACGCAAGATCCGCGCACTGACGGCGATGGGGCGGATGTCGGCCTACGTGCTGCTCGGTCTTCCGCTCTTCGTCGGGATGGCCCTGACCCTCCTCAACCCGCAGTACATGGCGCCGCTCTTCCATAGTTCGACCGGCCGGGAGCTGATTTTCGTGGCAGCGGTGATGATGGTGTTCGGCGGCGCCATCCTCCGCAAGATCGTCTCGTTCAGGGGATGACTCGATGCTTCTGATCCTCGCCGTTATCCTGCTCGCCGCCGCGGCCGCCGTCGCCGGCGAGGTGATCACGCTCCCGAAGCGCGAGCGCAGCGGGTCGGTGCGCCGAGCCTCGACCTACGGCGATCGCCGCACCGCGGCGGTGAGAGAGCTCGAGCCGCTTCGCGATCGCGCGCTCTTGCCGCTGAAGGAAAAGATCGCACGCGCTGTGCTTCGCCTGAATCCGAAACTGACCGTCGAGGCAGTCGCTTTCCGGCTGCTCACGGCAGGTCTCGGGCGCCGTGTCTCGCCGCTCGGCTTCCTCGCTGCGAAGGGCACGCTTGCGATCGGAGGCGTCGTGATCGGCATCCTGCTCGGGGCGGGGTCGGCACTGTCGCTCTTCCTCGCCCTGCTCGGGGGCGGAGTCGGCTTCGTTCTGCCCGACCTCGTCGTCTCATCGCGAACCCGCGCCCGCCGGGAACGGATCCGTGCGGCCCTGCCGGACGCGCTCGATCTGCTCGCTGTCTCCGTCGAGGCCGGACTCGGGCTCGACGGAGCGATCGCGAAGCTGACCGAGAAGACGGAGGGCCCGCTCGCCGAGGAGTTCGCGCTCACGCTGTCGGAGATGCGTGTCGGCCAGAGCCGCCAGGAAGCGTTGAAGAAGCTTGCCGACCGGGTCGATTCGCAGGAGATCAACGCATTCGTGCGCGCGATCGTGCAGGCCGACCAGTTTGGGATTTCGCTCGGCCGTATTCTCCGCGTCCAGGCGGCGGACACACGCCTACGTCGTCAGGCCGCCGCCGAGGAGCGGGCGATGAAGGCGCCGGTCAAGATGCTCTTCCCGACCGTCGCGTTCATCTTCCCGGCGATGTTCCTCGTCACCCTCGGGCCCGCGTTCCTGAACATTCGGACCGTGCTCTAGCGCGCGTTATCAGCCGGAGGCCCGCAGGTCGGTCTCGCGGCGCCGGAGCTCAGACTGGGCTCGGGCGACGAAGGCGGACACCTCGCGCTCGCTTTGACGTGCGTGTCCCACGTGGCACACCGTGCCAAGCGGACGATTGCGCCAATCCGAGCCCGCGATCCTCGAGCCTGTACGAGTTTCGGCGCTGTTCTGACGCGCGGTTAGGCAGCGAGCCGGTACTCGTGAATGATCCCGCCAAGCAGCCCGCGGCGTCGGAGGCGATCGAGGTCGATCAGGTCGGCGGTCGCTTCCTCGTCGCTCGGAAGCTTGCTGAGCGGCGGCCGCTGGCCGAGCGCGCGGTGCGGCCGGTGCTCGTTGTAGTGGGTCGTGTAGGCGGAGAAGACGCGCTCGAGATGACGCCTGCCGATGATCAGGAGCCGGTCGAGGCACTCGCGGCGGACGCTTCCGACCCAGCGCTCGGCGTGCGCCCGCGCCTTCGGCGCCCGCACCGGCGCCTTGATCACCCGGATGCCTTCGGAGCGGAAGACCTCGTCGAACTCGCGGGTAAATTGCTGTCGCGATCACGGACGAGGAACCGCGGACAGACGCCCTCCTCGTCGGGCTGCATCCTGGCACGCTCTTCTCGCTCTTCATCACCGACATCCGCCTCAGCGATCTGCGTCCGTTCGAGCGCCGCGTTGTCGATCTGGTCGCGGGTGCGCTGCTCGAGGAGGGCTTACCGATCGACGCGCTCGGCCGCCTCGAACCGAGCCAAGTCCGGCTCGCCAAGACCGCGAGCAGGCACGTACTCGGCGTCATGAACCAGATGGCGTCGAGATCGGCTGGCACGTGACCAGGCCGGCGGCCTCTGGAAACTGGTTGGTCCCGGCCCGGCGAGCCGCGCGCAGATTCTTCCAGCCGACGGTCGCGTCTCACTTCCGTCGAGCAAGAAAGGTGGCGATGCCGCGAGCGATGGCCTGAGCCTCGCGGTCGCGAAATGCCGACTCCTCGAGCAGCGCGGCATCGGCTGTGTTTCGCATGTTGCCGGTCTCGACCACAACCTTGGGGACATCGGACAGGTTCAGGTCGCCGAGGTCGGATCGCCTGTCGAGCCCCTTGCTGCCGACAGAGGTGGCATAGGGCATCGTGGTTCCGGAGCGGAAAGCGTCGCGCACGTCCAGGGCGAGGGCGCGCGAGGCGGCGGCGATGTCGTCGGTCAGGCCTTTGGTACTCGACGGGTAGATGACGTAGAAGCCTCGGCCGCCGGCCGGTCGACTGTCGGCGTGGATCGAGATCGCCACGTCGGCGCGGGCTTGGTTGGCGATCGCCGCGCGCTTGGTGATGCACGGCCCCCAGCCGTCGTTGGTCTTTCGGGTGAGCATCACGGTGCTTGCACCGTCGTCGTGGAGGTGAGCGACCAGGCGCAGGCTGACGTCGAGGTTGTAGGCGGCTTCGGTGTAGCCGGAGGCGGTGGCTGTGCCGATGGTGTCGCAGGGTTTCTTGACCTTGCCGGCGTTGACCAGGCGCTTGATCTCGCGCGTGTGCAGGGGGTTGCCGCCGTTGTGACCGGGGTCGATCACGATCACCTTCCCGCGGAGTGCCTCGCGAACCGCGGCCGCCGCCCGCGCGTCCGTAGTCGTGGCGGCCGTCTTCGACGCCCCAGGGTGGCTCGAGCCAAGCGAGGTAAACAGCACGGCCAGGGCTGCTCCCGCCACCGTCAGAACAGCGAGACCGGCAAGCAGCAGCCGCCGGCTCCGCCGTCGCCGCCTCGTCTCGGCGCGCCGACGATGCAACTCCTCCATCGAAGGGTGCTCGCTCACGGGTCGCAGGCAATCGGCGACTGGTCGTTCAACGTGCGACCTCGCTCAAGACCCCTGGATCATGCCGAAGCGGGCGGCGCAGCTAGCGCCGGCAGGGCCTGGCGGGCGTCGAGACCCGCCCGTTGCGGCACTTCGGCACGTGGCTGAACCGGGCCGTCACGGTGCGATCCTTCGCGCCCAGCGTGCACGCCCGCGCCGACCCGCCGCAGCCGCCCCTCCACGAGGCGAACCGCCAGCCGGGCGCGGGCCGCGCCGTCAGCCGCACCGTCCTGCCCGGACTGAAGCGCCCCGTGCACTTCCGAGCACATGAGATCCCGGCCGGCGCGCTCGTCACTCGGCCCCGGCCGACCACGACCACCGAGATTCTGCCGAGCGAGGTAAAGGTCCTGTTCGCGAACGCCTGGCCGCATTCGTTGCGGACGATGAGCGTGACCGTGTACTTCGTCGCCGGAGCGAGTCTGGATAACGGAACCCGTCCGCTGCCTCCGGGGGCCGCGACGGCCGCGGAAACGTCGAACCCGGTCGGCTCGACGATCACCTCGGCCGTCGCCTTCCCGTCCGAACGGGCGTTGTAGGTGACGAGCGCCGAGGCCTCCGTGATCGACGCGACCCTGAGATCGCCGACCGCGGGCAGACCGGTGCAGTCGAGATGGCGCAGCGTGGTGAACTGCGTCTGGCGCGAGGCGTCCCCACACCCGTTCCGAACGACCAGGGTGACGGTGTAGGCCGTGCTCGGCGTCAGGGCGCTCAACGGAACCTGGCCGCCGCCACCCGGGGGCGACAAGGCACCGGCGATGTCGGCTCCGCCCGGACTGACCAGGACGTGCACCGTCGCGGGATCGCCCGAGCGGGCGCCATAGGTGACCACCGCCGAAACCTCCGCAATCGACCCGACCTGGAGATCGTCGATCGACGGAGGAGCCGCGCAGGCCGGCGGCGGCGGCGCCTTCGGCGTCCTGAAGTCGATAAGGGCAGAGTCTCCCCCGCAGTCGTTGCGGACGCTGAGCGTTCCGCGGTAGTGGGTACCCGAAATCAGACCTCCTAGGCCGTGGCTGAACGTTCCGCCTGGTTCGGAAAAAGCACCGTCGAACTTCGTGGTCTCGGGCGACCAGATGTCGACCGTGTAGGAGCCACCGGAGCTCTCCGAGACGATGGAGAATGACAGCACGACCGACGTGTCACTGACGTCGGAAGCCTCCAGCGCCGTGATCGCTGGCCGGGAACAGCCCGCCTTGTTGGACGTGCTCGCCGCCGCAGGGACGACTACGAAGGCGACCGTCGCGGCCCCGAGCGCCGCGAGTGCCAGCACCCCGATTCTGCGACCCGTCATCGTCCTCCTCCGTCAGCGCTTTCCCGACCCTCGCCGTCACGGTATCAACCGAGGTGGCCGGGCCCCGCCGCTACGATCGCCGGCGCTGATGCGACTCGTCCCGCTCGTGCGATGGTGCTCGACCTCGCCTACGGCACACGCTCGATCAAGTACGACCTCGACGTGCTCACGGAAGTCGACCTCGAGGCGACGATCGACCCCTTCCCGCGCGAGTACTGGTTCGACGCACCCCGCTCGGCGACCTCTGAGTCACAGGGCCGGCGAGCCTTGGCTACGTAGGAACCCGAAGCACAAATCGGGGTCGCCGCGAATGACCGGCCGTGCCCGACCCTGGATCATTCATCGGTTACAGGAGGGAAAGAGCAGCACCTTCGGAGCGGGATCTTTGCTTTGCGAGTGGGGTTGAGTCGTCGATTTCCGTCGCGGGAGGCGATCGAGATGGGTCCTTACGCAATCACAACCTCTAGCGGGTCATCTGGTCGTGCTCGGATCGCGCGTTCCGCGCGCTCCGGGCTCCGCCTCCTCGCGGCCGTGGCCGTGCTGCTCGTCGCGGTCTTCGCCGTTGCGGCTGCCGCGCCGGCGAAGAGTACGCGGGCGACCGTGGCGGACACGCTCGGCCGGACGACGGTCGGCGCATTGACGCATACGCTCGGCGGCGGATACCTGGAGGTGTCGGGCCCGTATGCCGCTTGGCACGGCAGCGTCGGTGAGCAAGCTGACCGGTATCTGCGCGGCGGCGGCTTGGCGACGCCGATGCGGGCGGTCATCTACTCCGACAGCGGCGGGAAGCCGGGCAGCTTCGTCGCTGTCTCGCTGCCGGTGACGGTCGCGGGCGGGCAGGCGGCCGGCTGGGTCGACTTCCCGGTCACGGGGTCGCCGACGCTTCCGGCGGGCACGTATTGGCTGGGCTACTGGAGCCAGAACACGAGCGCGCAGGGCTTCTACGACACCGTCGCCGGCGGCGGCCGCTACGCACCCGCCGGCTACTCCGCGACCGCGAACCCGCCCGCGAGCTGGCCCGGCGGCGGCGCCGGCGACTCGCTCGCCTACTCGCTGTACGCGACGCTTGCTGCGAGCGGCGCGCCGGTGAACACGAGTTTGCCGACGATTCCTGGGACGGCGAGCCCCTTCGGGCACGTGACGGTCGACCCGGGGAGCTGGACGAACAACCCGACCGGTTTCAGCTATCAGGAGCAGCTCTGCGACGACAGCGGCCAGAACTGCGCCGACCACGGGGCCGCCCAGAGCGACCCGACCTTCTACGTCTGGGAGGCCGCGCGTTCGTTGCGGGTGGTCGTGACCGCGACCAACGGTAGTGGCTCGTCGAATGCGACCACGGCGGTGAAGTACGTCGCGCCGTGGTCACTTGCCGATCCGTTCCCCCTCGACTTCTTCGGCTACCCGGTCGAGGGGCAGACCTACACCTATCCCAGTGGAATCGACGGTCCCGACAGCTGGTTTGGGGCGCGGCCGTTCAGCTTCGCGCTGCAGTGGCAGCGCTGCGACGGCGATAGGCCCCTGCAGCTGACCTGCAGCCCGATCGCGGGTGCGGACGCGATCAGCTACGTGCCTGTGGCAGCCGATGTCGGCCACCTCCTTCGGCTGATGGTGACCGCGACCAACGCCGGCGGCTCGAGCTCTGCCTATGGTGTCCCCACCTACGGGGTGCAGGCGGCGCTGCCGACCTGCGGGAAGATGTCGGTCGGCGCTTTGACGCATGCGCTCGGCGGCGGGTACCTGGAGGTGTCGCGTGTGTGCACGCTGGCGCAGCCGGCGTCGGTGAGCAAGCTGACCGGGTATCTGCGCGGCGGCGGGTTGGCGACGCCGATGCGGGCGGTCATCTACTCCGACAGCGGCGGGAAGCCGGGCAGCTTCGTCGCGGTCTCGCAGCCGGTGACGGTCGCCGCCGGGCAGGCGGCCGGCTGGGTCGACTTCCCGGTCTCGGGCTCGCCGACGCTTCCGGCCGGGGTGTACTGGCTCGGCTTGTGGAGTGCGAACACGAGCGCGCAGGGCTACTACGACACCGTCGCCGGCGGCGGCGCCTACGCGCCCGCCGGCTACTCCGCGACCGCGAGTCCGCCCGCCGGCTGGCCCGGCGGCGGCGCCGGCGACTCGCTCGCCTACTCGATCTACGCGACGCTCTGCTGCGCCCAGCGGCGCGCCGGTGAACACGAGTTTGCCGACGATTCCTGGGACGGCGAGCCCCTATCGGGCACGTGACGGTCGACCCGGGGAGCTGGACGAACAACCCGACCGGTTTCAGCTATCAGGAGCAGCTCTGCGACGACAGCGGCCAGAACTGCGCCGACCACGGGGCCGCCCAGAGCGACCCGACCTTCTACGTCTGGGAGGCCGCGCGTTCGTTGCGGGTGGTCGTGACCGCGACCAACGGTAGTGGCTCGTCGAATGCGACCACGGCGGTGAAGTACGTCGCGCCGCAGCAGAAGGGGGATGGGATCTTCAACGGCTTCGGCGGCCATCCGGTCGAGGGGCAGGCCTATACCGATGAGGGCGGGCTCGCGAGCCAGGACGCCTGGTTCGGGGCGCAGCCGTTCAGCTTCACGTTTCAATGGCAGCGTTGCGACGAGCGCTCGCCGAACTCTGGGCCGAACGTTCTCGAGTGCGCCCCGATCACGGGCGCGAACGCGATCAGCTACGTGCCGCAGGCTGCCGATGTCGGCCACATTTTGCAGCTGACGGTGACCGCGACGAACGCGGGCGGCTCCGGCAGCCAGATCGGGAACCCCACCTATGGGGTTGACGCCGGCACAGCCGACCTGCGGGAAGATGTCGGTCGGCGCTTTGACGCATGCGCTCGGCGGCGGGTATCTGGAGGCCTCGCGTGTGTGCACGCTGACGCAGCCGGCGTCGGTGAGCAAGCTGTCCGCGTATCTGCGCGGTGGTGGGTTGGCGACTGCCGATGCGGGCGGTGATCTACTCCGACAGCGGCGAGTAAGCCGGGCGCGCTGGTTGCTGGTCTCGGGCCAGGTGACGATCGGGGCCGGACAGGCGGCGGGCTGGGTCGACTTCCCGGCTCTCGGGCCCGCCGACGCCGCTTCCGGCCGGGGTGTACTGGCTCGGCTTGTGGAGTGCGAACACGAGCACGCTCGGCTTCTACGACACCGTCTCCGGCGGCGGCGCCTACGCGCCCGCCGGCTACTCGGCCGGCGGTAACCCGCCGGCGGGCTGGCCCGCGGGCGGTGCGGGCGACTCGCTCGCCTACTCGATCTACGCGACTCTGAACCCCTCGCCTCCGCCGTCTCCGGCCGGGTTCCGCCTCAGCGCCGGAGGAGAGCACACGTGTGCGGCAACCAGCGCGGGCGCGGCCAAGTGCTGGGGCTCGCTTGCCTTCGGCCAGACCGGGCACGGGATCGCGTATGCCTACGGCTATGGCTTCGACGCGGTCAGCGGCCTACAGAGCGGTGTGACCGCGGTCAGCGCCGGCGGGTACCACACATGTGCGCTGACCAGTGACGGCGCGGCAAAATGCTGGGGCCGGAACACCTCCGGCCAGCTCGGCACCGGCACAACCAGCGGGCCGGAAACCTGCGACCTTCGACCGTATGACGGCTATTCCCCTTGTAGCACTGTCCCAGTCGACGTCGTCGGCCTGCAGAGCGGCGTGGCTGCGGTCAGTGCCGGCGGGCAGCACACATGCGCACTCACCGGTGTGGGAGCAGTCAAGTGCTGGGGGTCGAACGACGGCGGCCAGCTTGGGGACGGGACAACGATGGACCGCTCGGCCCCGGTTTTGGTCAGCGGCCTGGGGACCGGCGTGGTTGCGATCAGTGCGGGCGGAGGGCATTCGTGTGCACTGACTAATACGGGCGAGCTCCTGTGCTGGGGCTCGAATACCTACGGCCAGCTCGGGGACGGGACAACGACAAGCAGCTCGATCCCGGTTGCGGTCAGCGGCCTGGGAACCGGCGTTGCCGCGGTCAGCGCCGGCGACAGTCACACCTGCGCGGTGACCAGCGCCGGTGCGGTCAAGTGCTGGGGCCAGAACCAGTACGGCCAGCTCGGCGACGGGACGACCGCGGACAGCTCGACCCCGGTTGCGGTCAGCGGCCTGGGAACCGGCGTTGCCGCGGTTAGCGCGGGCCGCAGTCACACCTGTGCGGTGACCGGCTCGGGCGCCGTCACGTGCTGGGGGTCGAACACCTGGGGCGAGCTCGGAGACGGGACGAGGATGGACAGCTCGACTCCGGTTGCGGTCAGCGGCCTGGGGAGCGGCGTGGTCGCGGTGAGCGCCGGCGGCCTCCACAGCTGCGCGCTGACCAGTACGGGCGCGGTCGAATGCTGGGGATGGTATTCCTACCTGTGCAGTCCCGTACTCAATTGCGCAGACTTGATCCCGGTCGTGGTCAACCTGTATGCGCCGAGCAATCTCAGCCGGCCGGTGATCACCGGGACAGCGGCGGTCGGGCAGACGCTAACCGCCGGCAACGGGACGTGGACGGACAGCCCGAGCGGGTACGCGTACGACTGGCAGCGCTGCGACCCTTCCCTCCCGCCAAACGATGCGGGGCAATATCACTGTTCGTCTATCGGCGCGACTGCGCAGACGTACCTGCTGCAGAGCGCGGATCGCGGCTGGCAAATCCGGGTGCTGGTCACAGCCTCGAACGCGAACGGGTCGCGCGTGGAATACTCGCTGCAGACGTCGGTCGTGCAGGGAGCCTCGCCAACCTGCGGGAAGATCTTCCCGGGCGCGTTGACGCATGCGCTTGGCGGCGACTATGTGGAGGCGTCGCGCGTCTGCACGCTGGCGGCTGCGGCGTCGGTGACCAAGCTGACCGGGTATCTGCGTGGTGGTGGGTTGGCGACGCCGATGCGAGCGGTGATCTACGCCGATTCCGGCAACAAGCCGGGTGCGCTGGTAGCGGTCTCGAGCCCGGTGACGATCGCGGCCGGACGGGCGGCGGGCTGGGTCGACTTCCCGGTCACGGGCTCACCGACGCTTCCCGCCGGGGTGTACTGGCTCGGCCTGTGGAGCCAGAACACAAGCGCGCAGGGCTACTACGACACCGTCCCCGCCGGCGGCTCCTATGCCCCCGCCAGCTACTCGCCGACCGCGAACCCACCCGCGAACTGGCCCGCAGGCGGCAGCGGCGACACGATCGGCTACTCGCTCTACGCCACCCTCGGCTGAGGATCAGCGCATCGCCAGGAGAGCAACGCCGAGTCAAGTCGGTGGCAGCGGTACCGGCCGTGGCGGGCGGGGCCGCCATCGCGGCTGAGCCGCCGCCCCGGATGCCGCAGGGCACGCCGAAGCTCCTTCCCCGGCCGTGCTGACTACGTAGGAACCCGAAGCGCAAATCGGGGTCGCCGCGGATGATCGGCCGTGCCCGACCTTGGATCATTCATCGGTTACAGGAGGGAAAGGCAGCACCTTCGGAGCAGAATCTTTGCTTCGCGAGTGGGGTTGAGTCGTCGATTTCCGTCGCGGGAGGCGATCGAGATGGGCCCTTACGCAATCACAACCTCTAGCGGGTCATCTGGTCGTGCCCGGATCGCGCGTACCGCGCGCTCCGGGCTCCGCCTGCCGGCGGCCGTGGCCGTGCTGCTCGTCGCCGTCCTCGCCGTCGCGGCAGCCGCGCCGGCGAAGAGTACGCGGGCGACCGTGGCGGACACGCTCGGCCGGACGACGGTCGGCGCGTTGACGCATACGCTCGGCGGCGGATACCTGGAGGCGTCCGGGCCGTACGCCCTTGGTACGGCAGCGTCGGTGAGCAAGCTGACCGGCTATCTGCGCGGCGGCGGTCTGGCGACGCCGATGCGGGCGGTGATCTACGCCGACAACGGCAGCGACCGGCCGGGCGCTTCGTCGCCGTCTCGCAGCCGGTGACGGTCGCGGCCGGGCAGGCGGCCGGCTGGGTCGACTTCCCGCTCGCGAGGTCGCTCGACGCTTCCGGCCGGGCACGTACTGGCTCGGCTACTGGAGCCAGAACACGAGCGCGCAGGGCTACTACGACACCGTCGCCGGCGGCGGCCGCTACGCACCCGCCGGCTACTCGCCGACCGCGAACCCGCCCGCGAGCTGGCCCGGTGGCGGCAGCGGCGACTCGATCGCCTACTCCCTCTACGCGACCCTTGTCGCGGGCGCGCCGTCGGTGACGTTGGGGAAGCAATCGGTTGGGGCGTTGACGCATGCGCTCGGAGGCAACTTCCTGGAGGTGTCCGGTGCGTACCCGCTCGGTCAGCCGGCGGCGGTGAGCAAGCTGACCGGCTATCTGCGCGGCGGCGGCCTGGCGACGCCGATGCGGGCGGTGATCTACGCCGACAGCGGCGGGAACCGCCGGGCAGCTTCGTCGCCGTCTCGCAGCCGGTCACGATCGCAGCGGGCGCGGCCGCCTCCGGGTCGACTTCCCGGTCTCCGGCTCGCCGACGCTTCCGGCCGGCATCGTACTGGCTGGGCTACTGGAGCCAGAACACGAGCGCGCAGGGCTACTACGACACCGTCGCCGGCGGCGGCCGCTACGCGCCCGCCGGCTACTCCCCGACCGCGAACCCGCCCGCCGGCTTCCCGACCGGCACCGGCGACTCGCTCGCCTACTCGCTCTACGCGACGCTTGCGGGTGGCGCAGCGGCGCGCCGGTGAACACGAGTCTGCCGACGATCCCTGGGACGGCGATGCCCCTACGAGCACGTGACGGTCGACCCGGGTAGTTGGACGAACAGCCCGACCGGTTTCAGCTATCAGGAGCAGCTCTGCGACGACAGCGGCCAGAGCTGCGCCGACTACGGGGCCGCCCAGAGCGACCCGACCTTCTACGTCTGGGAGGCCGTACGTTCGTTGCGGGTGGTCGTGACCGCGACCAACGGTGCTGGCTCGTCGAGTGCGACCACGGCGGTGAAGTACGTCGCGCCGCGGCAGAAGGGGGATGAGTTCTTTATCAGCTTCGCCGGCTATCCGGTTGAGGGGCAGACCTACACCTATGAGGGTGGCCTCGTCAGTCCGGATGCCTGGTTTGGGGCGCAGCCGTTCAGCTTCACCTTCCAATGGCAGCGCTGCGACGGCGACGTGCCCGGCAGCTGCAGTGCACTCCGATCGCCGGCGCAACCGCGATCAGCTACGTGCCGCAGGCAGCCGATGTCGGCCACAGCCTCAAGCTCCTGGTGACCGCGACCAATGCCGGCGGCTCGGGCAGCCGGAACGTCATACCGACCCATGGGGTGCAGGCGGCTTTGCCGACCTGCGGGAAGATGTCGGTCGGCGCTTCGACGCATGCCCTCGGGGGCGACTATCTGGAGGTCTCGCGAGTGTGCACGCTGTCGCAGCCGGCGTCGGTGAGCAAGCTGACCGGGTATCTGCGCGGCGGCGGCTGGCGACGCGATGCGGGCGGTGATCTACGCCGACAACAGCGGGCAAGCCGGGTGCTTCGTCGCTCGTCTCACAGCCGGTCACGATCGGAGCGGGCGCAGCCGCCTCGGCTGGGTCGACTTCCCGGTCTCGGGCTCGCCGACGCTTCCGGCCGGCGTGTACTGGCTCGGCTACTGGAGCCAGAACACCAGCGCGCAGGGCTACTACGACACCGTCGCCGGCGGCGGCCGCTACGCCCCCGCCGGCTACTCCGCGACCGCGAACCCGCCCGCCAGCTTCCCGCACCGGCACCGGCGACTCGATCGCCTACTCGCTCTACGCCACCCTCGCGGGTGGCGCAGCCGGCGCGCCGGTCAACACCAGTCCGCCGACGATCCCTGGGACTGCGAGCCCCTTCGGGCACGTGACCGTCGACCCCGGCAGCTGGACGAACAACCCGACCGGCTTCAGCTACCAGGAGCAGCTCTGCGACGACAACGGCCAGAACTGCGCCGACTACGGAGCCGCTCAGAGCGACCCGACCTTCTCCGTCTGGGAGGCCGTACGCTCGTTGCGGGTGGTCGTGACCGCGACCAACGCGCCGGCTCGTCGAGTGCGACCACAGCGGTGAAATACGTCGCGCCGCGGCTACAAGGGCGATCAGTTCTATCACGGCTTCGTCGGCTATCCGGTCGAGGGGCAGACCTACACCTACGACCGGCGGACTCGTCGATCCGGACGGCTGGTTTGGGGCGCAGCCGTTCAGCTTCACGTTTCAGTGGCAGCGCTGCGACGGCGTCGCCGAACTCTCCGCCGAACGCTCGAGTGCAGCCCGATCGCGGGTGCGAACGCGATCAGCTACGTGCCGCAGGCGGCCGATGTCGGCCACATCCTCCAGCTCATGGTGACCGCGACCAACGCCGGCGGCTCGAGCAGCGCTCGCGGTGACCCCACCTATGGGGTGCAGCCGGCACCGCCGACCTGCGGGAAGACGTCGGTCGGCGGCTTTGACGCATGCGCTCGGCGGCGGGTATCTGGAGGTCTCGCGAGTGTGCACGCTGGCGCAGCCGGCGTCGGTGAGCAAGCTGACCGGCGTATCTGCGCGGCGGCGGGCTGGCGACGGCGATGCGGGCGGTGATCTACGCCGACAACGCGCAGCAAGCCGGGCGCGTTCGTCGCCGTCTCGCAGCCGGTGACGATCGCAGCCGGGCAGGCGGCCGGCTGGGTCGACTTCCCGTTCGCGGGCTCGCCGACGCTTGCGGCCGGCATGTACTGGCTCGGCTTCTGGAGCGCAGAACACGAGCGCGCAGGGCTTCTACGACACCGTCTCCGGCGGCGGCCGCTACGCCCCCGCCGGCTACTCCGCGACCGCGAACCCGCCCGCCAGCTTGCCCGGCGGCGGCAGCGGCGACACGCTCGCCTACTCGCTCTACGCCACGCTCGGCAGCGCCGGCGTCAGCTCGCCAGGCCGGCGACGCACACCTGCGCGCTGACCAGCGCGGGCGCGGTCAAGTGCTGGGGGCAGAACTACGTACGGCCAGCTCGGGGACGGGACGACGACGGACAGCGCGACCCCGGTCGCGGTCAGCGGCCTGCGGAAGCGGCGTCGGTCGCGATCAGCGCCGGCTACGGCAGCACACCTGCGCGCTGACCGAGCGCGGGCGCGGTCAAATGCTGGGGCGACAACTACTCACGGCCAGCTCGGGGACGGGACGACGACGAACAGCTCGACCCCGGTCGCGGTCAGCGGCCTGGGGAGCGGCGTCGACCGCGATCAGCGCCGGCTGCATCCACACCTGCGCGCTGACCGAGCGCGGGCGCGGTCAAGTGCTGGGGCGACAACCTACTACGGCCAGCTCGGGGACGGGACGACGACGGACAGCTCCGACCCCGGTCGCGGTCAGCGGCCTGGGAAGCGGCGTCGTACCGCGATCAGCGCCGGGCAGATACCACACCTGCGCGCTGACCGAGCGCGGGCGCGGCCAAATGCTGGGGCGGCAACGAGCTACGGCCAGCTCGGGGACGGGACGACGACGAGACAGCTCGACCCCGGTCGCGGTCAGCGGCCTGGGGAGCGGCGTGGTCGCGATCAGCGCCGGCGGCAGATCACAGCTGCGCGCTGACCAGCGCGGGCGCGGTCAAGTGCTGGGGCTTCAACGACTACGGCCAGCTCGGGGACGGGACGACGACGGACAGCTCGACCCCGGTCGCGGTCAGCGGCCTGGGGAGCGGCGTGGTCGCGGTCAGCGCCGGCGCATCCACAGCTGCGCGCTGACGGGCGCGGGCGCGGTCAAGTGCTGGGGCGACAACCACTACGGCCAGCTCGGGGACGGGACGACGACGGACAGCTCGACCCCGGTCGCGGTCAGCGGCCTGGGAAGCGGCGTGGTCGCGATCAGCGCCGGCGGCGATCACACCTGCGCGCTGACCGGCGCGGGCGCAGCCAAATGCTGGGGCTAGAACTTCGTACGGCCAGCTCGGGGACGGGACGACGACGCGACAGCTCGACCCCGGTCGACGTCATCGGGCTCTAGCGATCCCTCGCGCTGAGTATCGCCACGCTCAGCGGGAGAGCAAGAGAGGCGGCGCACCCGCTTCCGCGCTCTCCCGCTTCACCCCTCCAGATCCTCCGAGTCACAGGCGCGCGCGAAACGCTCTCCCGCACGCCCTTCACGCAGGGCGCGCGCGCCGAGAGCGCGACTTGCGCAGTCACCCACCCGCGTGCCCGGCCGCCGTAGCGCACCTCCGCGAGACCCGTGGTGCGGGGCAGCAGCTGGCGCGGCGTGGGGTGCAGCCGGGCGAGCACACGACCGCCGCGGCGAAGGGCAACGGTGAGGCAGCCGCGGCTCAGCGTCTCGGTGACGTTGCCGCGGTTCGCGACCAGCAGCTCGAGCATCCGCGCACGCCCGCTGCGCCGAACCCGAAGACGCCGAACCTCGAGCCGCCGGACGATCTTGCCGGGAACGCGCACGGCGACGACGACCCCGAGCCGCATCCGGACCGCCAGGCCGCCGCTGCGGCGTGGGCGAGTCGTGAGCAGCACGAGTGCGCCGTGGTCGCCCGGCTCCGCCCGGGCCGGCGGCTTCGAGGAGACGACGAGCGCCGCCGTGCCACCGGGTCTGATCGCCAGCCGAGACGGCTTGACCCTGAGCCACGCTCTGCCGCCGCCGGAGACGATCTTCGGACGCCCGCGCAGGTCGAGCGCGAAGCCGGCCCGCGATACGTCGACGACAACGGCCTCGCGCCCCGAGTTCGTGACCCGGATGACCTGCCGGGCCGCGCCGGCCAGCGCCACGTGCGACGGCGACGCGATCAGCGAGACGGAGGGCCGCGCCGCGCTCGCGCCCGCCGAAGCGGACGCGAGCAGGCAGGCCGCCAGTGCGGCGCGGACGATCACCGGCCGATCACCGTGAAGGTGACGGTCGCCGTATACCGGCCGGGCGCGACCACGGGCAGGGCCGAGGCGAACCCGATGCTCGTCGGCCAGACGTCGCCTCCCGCGGCGCTGCGCGTCGAGGAGGTTCCGACGATCAGATCGGGTGCCGGCGCGATGGGAATTGCGACGATTCCGCCGCCCGAGAGCGGAGGGCCGATCTGCGCGCCGGCCGGCGCCGAGCCGGCGATGCCGAGCGGCAGGTCGGCCGGGGCGAACGCCGAGCGGTGCACGGTCACCGCGTAGCCGGTGGCGTTGTTGCTCGTCACCGTCACCCGCTCGGAGATCGCCGGCGGCGTGTCGCCGGAGACGGCGTTGCCGAAGCTGAGCGTCGGCCGCTCGAGCGCGATCGAGAGCACCGGCTGGATGTCGATGTCCACCGCCGCAGTGCTGGGAGACGCTCGACTCCGGCGGAGGAGCGCCGCCGCACGACGCGGCCGGCGAGGAGGAGTTCCGTGGCGCAGGCGTCGCGGCCGAGAAGTCGGCGGTGTTGGCGTCGGTGTCGGTGCAGCCCGCACCTGCGCGTGTCGCCGCGGTCGTGCTGCTGAGCGCCGCCGCGGCCCCGGCTCCCTCGTAGTCGGTCGCAGAGCCGTAGCCGACGAGGTCTTCGACCTGGCCGGTCGCGGCACAGCTGCCCGCGGTCGCCCCACACGTGAGGGCCGACGCCCCGTGCACGAGCGCGATCTTTCCGCCTGAGGCGGCGAGGTTGCTCGTGCCGGTTGCATCCGGCGCTGGGCAGAGCGGCGCCGATCGCGGCGGCCGAGGCGAGCTGGACGAGGTAGTAGTGGCCCGGCTGGATCGTGCCGGCGAGGGTCGTCGTCTGCCAGCTGGTGCTCGTGGCCGGCGCGTACTGGACGGTCCAGCCGGTCAGGTCGACGGCCGCCGACCCGCGGTTGAAGAGCTCGACGAAGTCGTTGGTGAAGCTCGCGCCGGTGTTGCCGCCGCCGGCGTAGACCTGGCTGACGACGACGCCGGAGACGGCGCCGTGGGCAGCCGGCGCGGCCAGCAGCAGGGCGGCGAGGAAGGACATGACGAAGATGCGCGTGCGTTGCATCGGCGGCTCCAATCGGTAGGGGAAGTGTGTTCCCCTCCGTGGTAGCGGCCCGCCGCCGCCGGCGAAAGTGTCCGTCCACGTGTCGGCGCGCTCCCGGCACACTCCCGTTGCAGTGGACAGGCCCGGACCGCCGGGCAGCGGGCGTCAGCGCCAGGGCACCTCGGGCGAGCGGTAGTAATTGACGCCGAGGGCGTCGAGGAGCGGCGCCTGCGCGGCCAGACGCAGCCGGTACTCGGCCCAGCTCCGGCCGCGCGCGGGCGACCAGCCGATCTCGGCGATCCCGAGCAAACGCGGAAACGCCAGGTACTCGGCGTCGCGCAGCGAGCCGATCGTCTCGCCCCAGAGCGGCGCCTCGACGCCGAGCACGTCGCCGGCGCCGACGCCCGGCACCTGGCGGGCGGGGTCCCACGCGTACGCCCGCCGGACGCTCGTGTAGCCGGCCCAGTGCAGGCCGATCGGCGTGGACGCGTCGTACTTCATGTCCAGGTAGGCCCGGTCGGCCGGAGACATGACCACCTTCGCCCCCTGCGCGACCGCCCGAGCGGACAGCGCCGACTTCGCCGGATCGACGTTCCAGTGCTGGACGACGGTCGACGCGGCGAGCTTCGCCCGCGCGACCTCCTCCCAGCCGAGCATGCGCTTGCCGTAGGAGCCGACGATGTCCTGGACGCGCTGGACGAAGCGGACGTAGTCGGCCGGCTTCGTCGCCATCGCCTCGTCGCCGCCGATGTGGATGTACGGCCCCGGCGTGAGCCGCGCGATCTCGCCGATGACGTCCGAGACGAAGTCGTACGTGACCGCCTTCCCGATGCAGAGCGAGCTGAAGCCGACGTCGATCCCCGTGTACAGGCGGCGAAGGCTTCCCGTCGCAGGAGAGCGCCGGGTACGAGGAGAGCGCCGCGTGGACGTGGCCGGGCATGTCGATCTCGGGCACGACCGTGACGTAGCGCTGCGCCGCGTAGCGGACGATGTCG
The DNA here is from genome assembly GCA_963764565.1 of uncultured Actinomycetes bacterium. GTDB lineage: Bacteria > Actinomycetota > Thermoleophilia > Gaiellales > Gaiellaceae > DATBLE01. The sequence continues at coordinate 4,317 of CAVXTD010000017.1, read as the reverse complement.
CCGGTACTGCCGCTGCGTGTAGAAGCCGCCCTTGCCGCCTCCGACCGCCGTCGAGCCGCCGTGCGTCGCGAGCCGCGGCCACTTGTCGATCGCGATGCGCCAGCCCTGGTCGTCGGAGAGGTGCAGGTGCAGGCGGTTGAGCTTGTACAGCGCCATCAGGTCGACGAACCGCTTCACGTCGGAGACGGTGCGGAAGTGCCGGGCGACGTCGAGCATCGCGCCGCGCCAGGGGAACCGCGGTCGGTCGCGGATGCGAATCGCGGGCAGGCGGTTTGAGCCGCAGGAGCTGCCGGATCGTCTGGACTCCGTAGAAGAGGCCCGCCGGGGCGTGCGCGACCAGCCGCACGGCCGAGCGCGACACCGTCAGCTCGTAGCCTTCGGCGCCCAGCCGACGCGGAACCGCCGAGCTCGAGCGACACCGGCGCGGGCGCCGGGCCGACCTTCGCTCCGAGCAGCGCCGCCAGCGTGGCCACGATCCGCCTCGCCTCCGGAGTCGACGGGCTGACGGACACGGTCTGCGCGGCGCGGACGACGAACGCGCCCGAGCCGGGCGCCGTCGACACCGGCTTCGGGATCACGGCCGGGCCCATGGCGCTACGCGACCGCGGCGGCCGCCCGCGCGCCGGCGGTCAGGCTGGTGCCCGTGTCCGGGTCGAAGAAGTAGAGCTGCGCCGGATCGACCGCGAGGCGGATGCGTGCGCCCGGGCGGGCCGCCGTCTTCGCCGCGACCCGGGCGTTCCAGATCGCGCGGTCGTCGCCGAGGAGCGACTCCTCCTCCTGGTCCGCCGCCGCCCGCAGGTCTTCCGCCTCGACCGGCGGGGCGTCGATCGGGAAGATCACGTGCGAGTCGGAGCCGAGCTCCTCGAGCACGAGCGCGTCCACCTCGACGGCGGGCAGACCCGGGTCGGCGAGCGTCGCGTCCTCGAATGCCTCCGGGCGGATCCCGAGGATCACCGATCCGTCGTTCGGCGGGCGGCAGCCGGGGTGCAGCGGCAGCTCGAGCCCCGCGAACCGGACCCGGTTGCCGGAGACGGTCGCCTCGACGAGGTTCATCGCCGGCGAGCCGATGAAGGCGGCGACGAAGAGGTTGCCGGGGCGGCCGTACAGCGCCTGCGGCGAGTCCACCTGCTGGATCGCGCCGTCGCGGAGGACGGCGACGCGCTGCCCGAGCGTCATCGCCTCGACCTGGTCGTGGGTGACGTAGATCGTCGTCACCCCGAGGCGCTCGTGCAGGCGGGCGAGCTCGGCGCGCATGCCGACGCGCAGCTTCGCGTCGAGGTTCGAGAGCGGCTCGTCCATCAGGAACGCGGCCGGCTCGCGGACGATCGCGCGGCCCATCGCCACCCGCTGCCGCTGCCCGCCGGAGAGCGCGGCCGGCTTGCGGTCGAGCAGCTTCTCGAGCCCGAGCAGCGTCGCCACCTCGGTCACGCGGCGCTCGATCTCGGCCGACGGCGTCTTCCGCACGCGCAGGCCGTAGCCGAGGTTCCGGCGCACGTCCATGTGCGGGTAGAGCGCGTAGTTCTGGAAGACCATCGCGATGTCGCGGTGCCGGGGCGCGAGCTCCGTCACCTCGCGGCCGCCGATCGCGATCGAGCCCGCGGTCACCTCCTCGAGCCCGGCGATCATCCGCAGCAGCGTCGACTTGCCGCAGCCGGACGGGCCGACGAGCACCATGAACTCGCCGTCGCGGACGGTGAGCGAGACGCCGTCGATCGCGCGGAAGCCGTTCGGGAAGTCCTTCGTCACCCGGTCGAGGACGATCTCGCCCATCACGCCCCCATCATGCCTTCACCGCGCCGGCGGTCAGCCCGAACGCGATCTTGCGCTGGACGAAGCCGAAGAAGACGAGCACTGGGATCGCCGCGAGCACCGAGCCGGCCATCAATCCGCCCCAGTCGACCTGCCGGCTCGTCCCGTAGAAGTACGACAGCCAGACGGTCACGGTTTGCTTCGACTGGTCGTTCAGCAGGACGTACGCGAAGATGAACTCGTTCCAGCTGGTGATGAAGACGAAGACCGACGTTGCCACCAGGCCGGGCGCGACGAGCGGAAGCAGGATCCGGACGAAGGCGCCCAGGCGGCTCGACCCGTCGACCATCGCCGCCTCCTCGAGCTCCTTCGGGATGTTGAGCAGGAAGCCGCGCAGCGTCCAGACCGCGAACGGGAGCGCGAAGGTCATGTAGGTGATGATCACGCCGAAGAGGACGAGATGGGTCTGCGTCAGGTGGTAGCGGGCGAGCACCACGTAGAGCGGGATGATCAGGCCGGCCTGCGGGAGCATCTGGATCCCGATCAGGAGGACGATGAAGAGCTTGCGGCCGCCGAAGCGGAACTTGGCCAGCGCGACCGCGGCCAGGAAGGCGAGCACGATCGAGACCGCGACGGTGATCCCGACGATGATCAGGCTGTTCTCGACCGAGTTCCAGAAGTAGGGCCGGTCGATCGCGTCGCGGAAGTGCTGGAGCGTCGGGTGGGTCGGGAACCACGTCGGCGTCAGGCGGTTGATGTCGTCGGCCGGCTTGAAGGCGGTCGAGAACATCCAGTAGACCGGGAAGACCAGCACGACGAGCAGGACGAGCGCGACGATGTTCCAGCCGGTGCGACCGAACCGCCGCCGCCTGCGAGCGGAGGCCATGTCGCTCTGGACGCGACCGCTCGAACCGCGCCCGCCGCCGCGACCGACATGGCGGGCGCGGCAACCTGCCGCTTCTGGGGTGCGAATCCCGCGGCCCGGGGAAGGGGGCCCACGGGGGAAACCGGCTGTTTCCCCCGTGCTTCACTCTACGTCGCCTGCCTTCACCATCTGCCGGACGTAGACGACGCTCAGCACCGCGACCATCGCCAGCATCAGCAGCGAGATCGCCGCGCCGCGGCCGAAGTCGTGCTCGCCGTAGCCCTTGATGAAGACGTAGACGCCCATCAGGTAGTTCGTCTTGTCCACGTGCGAGGCCCCGATCAGCAGGTACGGCTGAGCGAAGACGCCGAAGTCCCAGATGATCGAGAGGCTGGTCAGGATCAGGAGGATCGGCTTCAGCACCGGAAAGGTGACGTCGCGGAACACTCGCAGCGGGCCGGCGCCGTCGATCTCCGCGGCCTCGACGAGCTCGTGCGGGACCTGCGCGAGACCGGCGTAGACGGTGACGACCACGAACGGCAGCGCGCCCCAGACGATCAGCAGCGTGACCATGCCCAGGCTCGAGAAGGGGGTCGCGTACCAGTCGTGGTTGGCGTCGCTGAGGTGAACCTTCGCGAGCATGTAGGTGAGGACGCCGTTCTCGAAGTTCGTCATCCAGTAGAAGACCTGCACGGCGACGACGACGGGCATCGACCAGACGAGGACGAGGCCGGTGGTGAGCATGATCCGCACGATCGCGCTGATGCGGACGAGCAGGAGCGCGATCAGCGTGCCGAGCACGATCGTCAGGCCGACGTTCGCGATCGTGAACACGACCGTCCGGACGACCGTGTCCCAGAAGACCGAGTCGCCCAGGACCGAGCGGTAGTTGTGGAGACCGATCCAGTGGCCCTTGTGCGCGACGAGCTCGAAGAGGCCGTACTTCTCGAACGAGAGGCGGACGAGCTTGTAGATCGGGTAGCCGAGGATGATCCCGATCGCGGCGACGACCGGCGAGATCAGCCCGTACGGGGCCCACGGGAAACGGCGGCGGCGCCGGGACGGGAGAGACCTCGTCTCGGCGGCCACCGCCGGTTCGTACGGGACACGAATCTCAGCGTCCCGGCTCATGCACCCTTACGACGCGTTCAGGGTGTAGGTGATGTTGTCGCTCGCCGTCGCAGCCGCCTGCTTGACGGAGAGCTTGCCGGTCAGGATCTGGGCCAGCATCGTGCGGAGAATATTGCCGTTCTCCACGTTGACCCAGTTCTTCGCAGCGGGAACGAACCAGCTGCGGAGGGCGGCGCGCTCACCGACCTTGGAGGTGTCGAGGAGCGCGGTCGTGTTCGGGATGTTGCCGACTGCCTGAAGCGCCTTCTCGGCAGACGTGCTCGTGAACGCCGCGATCCAGTCGGCGCCGAGCTGCTTGTTCGCGCCGACCGGCACGGCGAGGTCGGAGCCGCCGAGGAAGCCCGGCATCGGCTTGCCGGCCTCGTGGCTCGGCATCACGAACTGCGCGGTCGAGCCCTTGTACTTGTCGCCGACGCAGCACGAGAACCAGCCCGGGCCGACCATCGAGGCGGCGTTGCCGTCCGCGTACACGCTGTACGGGGTCGGGCGACCTTCGTCCGTCGTCTTGCTCGCCCGCGAGGCGGCGAGGTAGAAGTTCTTGTACGCGGTCAGGCCGGCGATCGACTTCGCCG
>CAVXTD010000016.1:0-22482 GCA_963764565.1 uncultured Actinomycetes bacterium | reverse complement strand
CTCGGTCAGGAGTCGCAAATGCCGCTCGGAGGCGTCCACCCGATCGATTGTAGGCCGTGGCTTGTCGTACGCTTCCGGCGCGTGACGAAGTACGACTGGCTGCTGCTCATCCACATCCTCGGCGCCTTCCTCTTTCTCTCCGGGTCGGTGGTGGCGGGGATCCTCCACGTCGCGGCCATGCGGCGCGAGCGCCCGAGCGAGGTTGCGCTTCTCCTTGGGCTTGTTCGACCCGCGGTGGTCGCCGTCGCGGTCGGCTCGGTGGTTGTGCTCGGCTTCGGGATCTGGCTGGCCGACGACGCCGGCTACGGGATCGGCGACGGGTGGGTGGTGGCGGCAATCGTGCTCTGGGTGGTATCCGGCGGCCTCGCCGCCCCTGCGGGCAGGGCACTCCGCCACGCCCGCGAGTTGGCCGAGCGGCTCGCCGCCGACGGCGACAAGCCGAGCGGCGAGCTCCATCTCGCGGTCGGCGATCGGCGCGCCCTCTTGTTCAACTATCTGAGCTTCGCGGCGCTGATCGCGATCCTCGTCCTGATGGTGTTCAAGCCGGGGGCTGGATGATCGCGACGATCCGACCGACCGACTGGAACTGGCTGCTCCTGGCCCACCTCGTCTTCGCGTTTGCGCTCGTCGGCGGCGTGATCGCCGTCGTGCTCGCGTCGCTCGCCGCAGACCGGGGCGGAGGCCCGAACAGGTTCCGCTCCTGCGCGCGATCGCGTTCCGCACGAATCTCGTCGTCGTGCTGCCGGGGTTCATCGGCGTCCACGTCTTCGGCGACCTGCTGGCGAACCGCGAATACGACGGCCACGACCCCGACTGGCTCTCGATCGCCTTCAGCCTCACGGACGGGAGTCTGATTGTCGGCGGGGTTCTGTTGACCCTGCTCCAATTCTGGGTGCTCCGCCGGGTACGAGCCGGGCAACTCGGAGGTTGGCCCGCGCGAGTCGCGTCGTACCTGCCCGTGATCGTGCTCGCGGCCCTCACAGCAGTGATCGTGCTGATGGCAGGAAAACCCGTCGGTTAACGGAACCTTTACGAATCGCGTGTTTTTCCCTTGCAGCGGATGGATAGGTTCGTACCGATGAGTTCTGCAGTGGCAGCCTCCGATCTGACGTCGACCACCGGGTATCTCGTCGCGGATGCGCGCGGACGCGTGGTGGGTACGGTCGAGGCGCCGATGTACGGCACCTCCCCCGACGTCCCCGACGCGCTCGCCGTCCGCCGCGGCTTCATGCGCCGCCGCCGGATCGTTCCCGCCGAGGCGATCACCGCCATCGACGGGCGCAGCGGCGTGATCGGTCTCCGGCTCGTACGCGAGTCGATCCGAAGCTTCGGGTAGTTCGACTACCCGCCTGTCCAGGAGGTGCGCGTGGAGGGGCACGCCGCCTCCTCGGCTGGACCAGCAGTGTCTGACACCTGCGGTGTCAGACACTGCATCGAGTCTCTAACGACCACGAGCTGCGGATGAGCGCAGCTCGCAGTCGGCCGTCAGTCAGCCCCGCCGCCGCAGGGTGGCGAGGCGTAGACCAATTCTAGAACAGTCCGGATGCAGGCGCACCTGTCCGTTTCCGACCAGCGAACGGGCCATCCGCCGCCGCGACCGACCTGCGCGGGCGCGGCCCGCACAGGCTGACGGAGATACCGCCGGCAGGGCCCACGGGAGAACCCAGGGGTTCCCCCGTGCGAGCGAGCCCACGCGGCACCGAAGGGGCCGCGGCGAGCGTCTACAGAGCCTTGAGGTACCGCTCCATCTCCCACTCGGTCAGCTGGACGCGGTACTCGTCCCACTCCTTGCGCTTGATCTCGATGTAGCGGTCGAAGATGTGCGGGCCGAGCGCTTTCCGGGCCAGCTCGGACTGCGAGAGCTCGTCGATCGCCTCGCCGAGCGTCTCCGGCAACGCGACGATGCCACGCTCACGCCGCTGCTCGGCGGTCAGGTGGTAGAGGTTCGTCTCCATCGGATCCGGCAGCTCGTAGCCCTTCTCGATCCCCTCAAGGCCGGCGTGCAGCAGCGCGGCAAACGTGAGGTACGGGTTGCAGGCCGGGTCCGGGCAGCGGATCTCCGCGCGTGTCGCCTGCTCGTTTCCCGGCTTGTAGAGCGGGATCCGGATCAGCGCCGAGCGATTCCGCTGCGACCACGCGACGTACACGGGCGCCTCGTACCCGGGAACGAGCCGCTTGTACGAGTTCACCCACTGCGCGAAGACAGCCGAGATCTCGCGAGCGTGGTGAAGCTGTCCTGCGATGAAGGCCTTTGCGGCGTCCGACAGGTGCCACTTGTCGGCTTCGTCGAAGAACGCGTTCCGCCCGCCTGTGAAGAGCGACATGTGGGTGTGCATCCCGGAGCCGTTCTCGCCGAAGATCGGCTTCGGCATGAACGTCGCGTAGACACCGTTCTTGGCCGCGATCTCCTTCACGACGAGCCGGTAGGTGAGCGTGTGGTCGGCCATCTCGAGTGCCGGCGCGTACCGCATGTCGATCTCGTGCTGCGACGGGCCGACTTCGTGGTGGTGGTACTCGATCGGGATCCCGACCGCTTCGAGAGCGTTGATCGTCTCGTTGCGCAGCTCGGTCGCGGCGTCCTGGGTCGTCATCGCGAAGTAGCCGCCTTCGTCGAGCGTCTCGGTGCCGTTCGCGTCCTTGAAGAGGAAGTACTCGAGCTCGGGGCCGATGTTGAACGTGTCGAAGCCCATGCCGCGCATCCGCTCGAGCGCATTGCGCAGGACGTTGCGCGGGTCGCCCTCGTACGGGTTCCCGTCGGGCGTGACGACGTCGCAGATCATCCGGCCGACCTTCGACTCGCCCGAGCGCCACGGCATCACGACGAACGTGTCGGGGTCCGGGATTGCGATCATGTCCGACTCTTCGATCGCGTTGAAACCCGTGATCGACGAGCCGTCGAAGCCCATCCCGTCGTCGAGCGCACCCTCGAGCTCGCCGGGCGTGATCGCGAAGCTCTTCAGGTGACCTTCGAGATCGTTGAACCAGAGCAGCATCGACTCGATGCCCTCGGCCTTGCAGCGGTCGAGCACCTCCTTGCGCGTCTCCTCGCTCGATGTCGCCCGGTTCTTCGACTGAACCTGCTGCGCCATATCTCTCTCCTCCCGGAAAATGAAAAAGCCCCGCGCACGGACCGTACCGCGCACGAGGCAACATCGCCTTCGGACGCTCGAAGCATAGCGCAGTACGCTTGCGCCCGTGACTCCTGATCGGGAGACCTTCGAGTGTGCGGAGTACGCCGCCTACACCGACGCGTTCCGCGGATCGCCTGAGCTGTGCGAAGTGGCCGAGATCGGCGGCGCGACCTGCCTGGCGGTGCGGCGCGCACCCGATCGAACCTTCAACCGCGTGCTCGGTCTCCGCTCGACGGCAGGGCTCGACGAGATCGCGTCCTTCTACGGCGACACGCCGTGGTGGGTCTCGGACTCGCACGGTATCGGGCCCGAGCTCGAAGAGCGCGGGTTCGCCCCCGACTACGGGTGGATGAAGTTCAGGCGCAGCGTCCGGCCCCGCGAGGCCCGGAGCGACCTCCGCATCGTCCGGATCGAGCCGACCGCGCCGCCGATTTCGCCCAGGTTGTCGCAGGAGGCTTCGAGATGCCGGAGTGGCTGCTCCCGATCGCGGCCAACATCGTCGGCCGGCCGGGCTGGTCGTGCTACGTCGCCTATGACGACTCCGAGCCCGCCGGGGCTGGAGCGCTCTTCGTCCACGGTGGAACGGGCTGGCTGGGCTTCGCGGCGACGCTTCCGCGGTTCCGGGGCCGCGGTGCGCAGAGCGCGATCCTCGCCACTCGAATCGAGGCCGCGCGCACGCAGGGCTGCTCGGCCGTCGAGACCGAGACCGGCGAGCTCGAGGACGGGCGGCCGTCCGACTCGTACCGCAATATCGCCCGTGCTGGCTTTCGCGAGCTCGGCGTTCGTGCGAACTATCGCGCCCCCAGGACGGTTTGATCAGCGCGCGAGCCGCACTGACAGCTCGTCGCCGAGCCGGAAGATCGCGTTGACCGTGCCACTCGGCTCGACTCGCCGGAGTGGTAGCTCCGCCCACTCGGGGAACTGCTCGGCGAGCAACCGACGCACGAGCGACTCGTCGATCTCGAGCTCGTCCACGTGCATCCCAGAGGTCATCCCGACCGCTTCAGCTTCCCGTGCTTCTTCGCGTACAGCTCACCACGGCGGAAGACCCACAGGCCGAGCGGGATCGCGACGGCGCCGATCACGATCAGCGGCCAGATGTCGCCCCAGACCGCCGCCGGCCCGGCCCCATCGATGATCGCGTGACGGATCCCGCGCAACGCGTAGGTCGCCGGCGAAATCGTCGAGATCGCCTCCATCCAGCTCGGCAGCACCGAGACCGGGTAGTAGACGCCCGAGACGACGAGCATGATCCCCTGCGCCATGAAGCCGAGCTGCGTCCCCTTCTCCGGCGAGATCAGCGGCAGGACGGCGGTCATCATCCCGATACCGATGAACGAGACGGAGGCGACGCCGAGCAGGAGCAGCGCGGTTCCGAAGTTCGCGTGCGGCATGTGCAACGAGAAGAACGCGGCGACGACGCCGAAGATCAGCGACGCGCGCACGACCCCGTAGGCGATCGCGAACAGGCCCATTCCGATCAGGTGCACCGGGCGCGAGAGCGGCGCCATGAACGTGTACTCGATCGTTCCCTCCCACCGCTCCCACGCGACCGTCTCGGTGAGGATCTCGAAGATGATCCCGAGGTAGGCCCAGATCACGGCGCCGATCAGGAGGACGGTCGTCAGCCGGTTCTCGGCCGCCGGCGCCAGGCCAGTCGCCTTCGAGATGAAGACGATCGACAGCGTGTTCGCGATCGTCCAGACGAAGAACGCGAGCTCCCACATCGCGTAGCGCTTGACCAGGTACCAGTTCCGCTCGACCACCCCGAGGAGGCCGATCAGCTCGTGCCGGGCCCGTGCGGCTGTGGCGGACATCAGGCCGGCACCTCCTCCTCGAGCTCGGCCCGCTCGTCCTCGAAGGTCTTGCCGGTGGCGGCGAAGAATGCCTCCTCGAGCGTCTCGACGCCGTAGCGCTCCTTGATCGCAGCCGCCGGCTCGAGGCAGATCAGATCCCCGTCGTCGAGGATCCCGATCCGCTCGGCGAGGATCTCCGCCTCGGCGAGGTCGTGCGTGCAGAGCAGGATCGTCGTGTCGTGGATCTGGCGCACCTCGCGGATGAACTCCTGCACCTCGAGCTTCGAGCGCGGGTCGAGGCCCGTGGTCGGCTCGTCGAGCAGGAGCAGGACCGGCGAGGTGAGCAGGGCGCGGGCAAGGGCGACCTTCTGCTGCGTGCCACGCGAGAGGTTCTCCATGGCGTGCGACCGGCGGGAGACCGGGAAGCCGACCCGGTCGAGGATCTCCGGGATCCGCGCCTTCGTCTCCCGCGGGGTCAGCCCGTAGAACCGGGCAGCGTAGGCGAGGTTCTCGGTCGCGGACATCTTCTTGAAGAACGACGCCTCGACCGACACGCGGTTGACCAGCTGCCGGACGGCGCGGGTCTCGGAGATGTCGTGGCCGAAGATGCGCGCGGTGCCGCCGTCCGGCAGGAGCAGCGTCGAGAGCAGCCGGACCAGGGTGGACTTCCCCGAGCCGTTCTGGCCGAGGATCGCGATGCACTCGCCGCGCGCCATCGCGAACGTCACACCGCGGAGCGCGGCGACCTTGGTGCGCTTGCGCCCGTCCTTGCGGACGAACTCCTTGCGCAGGTTGGTTACTTCTACGGCAGACATACATGCTCCTGAATCGTGGGGCGACGAAGACGAACAAGTGGCACGACGCGGCGCGGGCCGCGAACTCGTGCCGCTATGTCAACCCTTGGCGAGCATGCTGGCGCGGAACCCTACCAGGCGTCCCGGCCAAACGCCAGAAGAGCAATGGAATCGACCGAAGCGGCGGGAGCCCACGCTCCCGCCGCCGGGTCGTAGAGGTCAGACTTCGAGCCTCGCCTTCAGGTTCTCGAGCACGAGGCCGGCCTCCATGTCGTTCCGCTTGATCATGAAGCGCTCGAACTTCGCGTCGAGCCCGGCCGGCAGCGTGTAGTCGGCCTCGAAGTCGATCTTCGTGAAGCCGTTCTCGCCCTGGAACTTCCAGGTGAACGTGCTCTCGATCTCGCCGTGCGCCTTCTCGACGATCTTCTTGTCGAGAACGTGCTCGACGGTCTCGGTCCTGCCGGCGAACCGCTTGCCGGCAAAGTTGTAGAGCCACTCGAAACGGCGGACATCCGGCTTGATCTCCACGGCCTTGACCTCGAAGAGGCTCGGCCAGATCTCCGGCAGGTGCGTCGGCTCGTCGAGGTATTCGAAGACCTCGTGGACCGGCCTCTTCACCGTGACGTCCTTCATCAGCTTGGGCATGTCTTCTCCTTCCTGCCCCAACACGCCTCTCCGCCGGGGCAATCATCTTCCGGACCGAGCGCGCAAACATGACGTCAATTTGACCTCGCGCGCGCGCTTCTCTATGGTGGAGACGCGCCGCCGCCGAAGGTGGCGAAGAGGCAATGTCGCCTCAGGACTCACGTGGAGTCCTGGGGCTTTTTTTGTGGTCCAGACGGGATGGAGATGAGAGCAATGGAACCGAGCGACTGGCCCGCGGTGAGGGCGATCTTCGAACAGGGGATCGCCACGAAGCAGGCGACTTTCGACACCGAAGCTCCCTCGTGGAAGCAGTGGGACGCCGCTCACCTCGAGGGGCTCCGGCTCGTCGCCGAACACGACGGCGAGATCGTCGGCTGGACTGCGCTCTCGCCGACTTCCAGGCGCGCGTGCTACGCGGGCGTCGCCGAGGAGAGCGTGTACGTCTCCGAGCAGGCTCGCGGCCAGGGCATCGGCACAGCGCTGCTGGCGGAGCTCGTCGAGCGGGCCGGCGCGGCGGACATCTGGACGATCCAGACGTCGATCTTCCCCGAGAACGCGGCGAGCATCGCACTGCACCGTCGCTGCGGATTTCGGGTCGTCGGCAGGCGCGAGCGCATCGCCCGCCTCGACGGGGCGTGGCGAGACACCGTTCTACTGGAAAGGAGAAGCCCATGAGCTTCGTGAAGGTCGAAGCGGTCGTGATCCGGGAGCGGATCGAGACCGTCATCGACGCGGTCGAGGACGCAACCGGCCATGTGGGCGTGACCGTGATCGAGGCAGTCGGTCACGGCCGCCAGCGCGGGATCACCCACGAGTACCGGGGGCGTGTCTTCGAGTCGCGTTTCCTGCCGAAGGCGCTGCTGGTGTTCGTGGCCGACGCGTCGAAGGCGCAGGCGATCGTGAGCGCGATCGCCGACGCGGCGCACAGCGGCAACGAGTCGGGTGACGGGATCGTGTGGACGAGCCCGATCGCGGACGTCACGCACAACCGAACCGGCAAAGCGCTGGAGGAAGCGGAGGTGGCCCAATGACCAACAAGGACTTGCTGTTCGCGGCGAGCACGATCTGGGTCGTCGTCGCCGCAGTGCTCGTGATGTTCATGCAGGCCGGCTTCGCGTTCCTCGAAGCAGGACTGACGCGGATGAAGAACGTCGGCCACATCGCAGCCAAGAACGTCCTCATCTTCGCGATCGCCTCCGTCGTCTACTACCTCGTCGGCTTCGGCATCGCCTTCGGGGACGGAGGCGGCGGCTTCGTCGGGGGTTCGGGGTTCATCCCGAGCGTCGACGAGCTGATGACGATCGGGAAGGCGCCGTTCTCGTGGTTCGGGGAGATTCCGGGCGCGGCCGGTTACCTGTTCGAGGTCGTGTTCTGCGGGGTCTCGCTCGCGATCGTCTGGGGAGCGATGGCCGAGCGGACGAAGCTCTACGTCTACATCGTCTTCGGAGTCCTGTTCACGCTCGTGTATTCGATCGTGTCGCACTGGATCTGGTCTCCGGACGGATGGCTGTTCGCGAAGGGAATGCAGGACTTCGCCGGTTCGACCGTCGTCCATTACCAGGGCGCCCTGGCAGGGCTCGCGGGGGCGCTGCTCCTCGGGCCGCGCATCGGCAAGTACGGGCCTGACGGCAAGCCGAACGCGATTCCGGGCCACAACATGGCCTACACGACGCTCGGCGTGATCATCCTCTGGTTCGGCTGGTTCGGGTTCAACCCCGGATCGACGCTGGGGGTCGACTTCGGCGGGCTGGGCTTCTTCGCGTACGTGGCGCTGAACACGAACATCGCCGCGGCGGCCGGCGTCCTCGGGGCGATCGTGACGTCCTGGCTCGTGATCAAGAAGCCGGACATCTCGATGATGCTGAACGGCGCGATCGCCGCCCTGGTTGCGATCACGGCCGCGTGCGCGTTCGTCGCACCCTGGGCAGCGATGGTGGTCGGGTTCGTCGCCGGCGTGATTGTCGTCTTCGGCGTGCTCGCCGTCGAGCGGATCGGGATCGACGATCCGATCGGCGCGATTGCGGCTCACGGCATGGCCGGAGTCTGGGGGACCCTCTCGCTCGGCTTCCTCACGCTCCCGTCACAGGCGAAGAGCCTCGCCACGGGGTCGGCGGGGCTGTTCTACGGCGGAGGAGCCCACCAGTTGGGCGTCCAGGCCCTCGGCCTGGTCGCCGTCGGCGGCTTCACGTTCGGCGCATCGTTCCTGATCCTCTACGTCCTGAAGAAGACCTGGGGCATTCGCGTCGACGAGGAAGTCGAGACCGGCGGGCTCGACGTACACGAGCACGGGATGTGGGGATACCCCGAGTTCTACATCCCGGTTCCGGGAGGCTATGGGACGGAGACCCACGCCCACCTCGGCGCGCACACGCACCGAGAGCCGGCAGTGGCCGTTCCTCGACCGATGCCGGACGCGTCAGGGTAGTAGGTTTGGCGAGGGTGCGGGCGGAACGTGCGGCGTCCGCCCCGCACCCTCGCTTACCGAACGCGGCGCCGGAGCTCGTCCTCGACCGCTGCGGGATCGAGACCACGTGCGGCGAGCAGCACGTAGGTGTGGAACCAGAGGTCGGCGAGCTCTTCGACCAGGCGGTCGTCGCTCTCGCCGGCGCCGGCGAGCGCTGCCTCGACCCCTTCCTCACCGACCTTCCGCGCGCAGGCGGCGACGCCGTCGCCGAGCAGGCGCGCGACGTATGAGCCTTCGGGCCGCTCCTTCGCCCGCTGGGCCACGCGCCGCCAGAGCCAGGGCGCGAAGCAGGAGAGCGATCCGGTGTGGCAGACCGGGCCGGCCGGACGGACGCGCAGCAGGATCGCGTCGCCGTCGCAGTCGTCGTGCAGCTCGACGACCGCCAGCGTGTTGCCGGACGTCTCGCCCTTCCGCCACAGGGACCGGCGCGAGCGGCTCCAGAACCAGGCCTCGCCCGTCTCGCGTGTTCGGCGCAGCGCCTCATCGTCCATCCAGGCGAGCATCAGCACGCGGCCGTCGTCGGCGTCCTGGACGATCGCCGGTGTCAGTTCCGGCCATGTCAGGGGTCTGACCCCGGTCACGTCCGCATCGGCCACCCGGCCTCCTTCAGCTCCCGTTTCAGCTCCGGCAGCCGCTCGGGCCGCTCGTGGACGATCGACGCGATCAGAGCCGCCTCCGCGCCGGCCTCGAACGCGGCCGCGAGGTGCTCTGCGCCACCCGCCCCGCCGGAGGCGATCACCGGCACCGTGACGCGGCTCGCGACGGCCGCGGTCAGCTCGAGGTCGTAGCCCGCGCGCGTCCCGTCCGCATCGATCGAGGTGAGCAGAATCTCGCCTGCTCCGCGTTCGACCGCCTCCTCCGCCCAGCCGGCCGCTTCACGCCCGCGCGGGGTACGCCCGCCGTGGGTGACCACCTCGCCGGCGCGCGCGTCGATCGCACACACGACCGCCTGGGCGCCGAACTCGGCGGCCAACTCGGTCAGGAGCGCCGGATCGTCGACGGCGGCCTTGTTGACCGCCACCTTGTCGGCGCCGGCGCGGAGCAGCCGGCGCGCGTCCTCGGGCCCGGCGACCCCGCCGCCGACCGTGAACGGGATCTCGAGCTCGGCGGCCGCCCGCTCGACCAGCTCGAGCAACGGGCGGCGACCCTCGATGGTGGCGGTCACGTCGAGGAACACGAGCTCGTCCGCTCCGAGCTCGGAGTATCGCGCCGCGAGCTCGACGGGGTCGCCTACCTCGCGCAGCCCCTCGAAGCGAATGCCCTTGACGACGCGCCCACCGGCAACGTCCAGGCACGGGATCACGCGCTTCTTGACCACGCAACCGCGTTCCTGAGGACACGCGCCCCGGCTGGGCCGCTCCGTTCGGGGTGAAACTGGACGCCCGCTACCGCGCCGCTCTCGACCGCCGCCACGACCCGGCCGTCGTGGTCGACCTCGGCGACGTCGACGCCGTTCTCCGGCAGACACGCATACGAGTGGGCGAAGTAGACGTCTTCGGCATCGAGCCCGTCCAGCAGCGCGGTCGGTCTCGTCAGCCGGAGCGTGTTCCAACCCATGTGCGGAACGAGTGCCGCCCGAAGCCGCTCGACACGACCGGGCAGGACGCCGAGACCGCGGCCGCCCTCCTCGCTCTCCTCGAAGAGCAGCTGCATGCCCAGGCAGATCCCGAGCACGGGCCGGCCGGCCTCGATGCGTTCGCGCAGCGGGCCGGCGAGCCCTCGTGTCTCGAGCGCACGGGCGGCCGCCTCGGCGTTTCCGACGCCCGCGATCACGGCCAGCGGCGCCTCGCGGACGACATCGGGGTCGGCCGTGACCGCTGGCTCGGCGCCGGCGCGCTCGAAGCCCGAGCAGACACTGCGCAGATTTCCGGCTCCGTAGTCGACGAGTACGACCTTCACAGCGATCCCTTGGTCGAGCCGCCGCCACCGTTCCGCGCGCAGGCTTCGCGGAGGGCCCGGCCGAGGGCCTTGAAGGCGGCCTCGGCGACGTGATGGTCGTCCGTGCCGCTCGCCTCGACGTGCAGCGTCAGCCCCGCCTGCATCGCGAAGCGCTCGAGCGCGTGCGGGAGCAGCGTCACCGCCAGCCCGCCGACGCGGTCGCCGCCGAAGGCGAGCTCGATCTCGGCATGGGGGCGGCGAACGAGATCAACGGCGGCAGTGGCGCGCGCTTCGTCCATCGGCACCGTCGCGGAGCCGTAGCGCGTCACGCCCTCGCGCCCGTCGAGCGCCTGCCCAAGCGCGTCTCCGAGTGCCGCGAGCACGTCTTCGACCGTGTGGTGCTCGTCGACGCCGAGGTCGCCACCGGCAACTACCTCGAGGTCGAAGCCGCTGTGGAACGCAAGCTGGGCGAGGAGGTGGTCGAGGAAGCCGATGCCGCTTGCGGCACGCACACGACCGCTACCGTCGAGGTCGAGCGAGATCCGCAGCGCCGTCTCAGCCGTCGTTCGGACGACGAGCGCCGAACGTGCCGCCGAGACCGGGAGCGGCGCGCCGAGCGCGGCCAGAATCCGGTCGTTCTCCGCAGGCAGCCGGACGGTGATCCGGATCGCGTCGGAAAAGAGCCGCACGACCAGGCCCTCTGCTTCCAGCCGGTCGGCGAGCCCGGCGGCGTCGTCCACACGAACGAGAGCGAAGTTTGTGAACGACGGCGGGCAGTCGTAGCCGGCCGCTGCGAGCGACTCGCGCATGCGCTCTCGCTCGGCGACCGTTTGCTCCACGTCGAGCCGCGGATCGCGCAACGCCGCGGCGCCGATCCGCGCAGCCGGGGCGGCGACCGGGGCGGGGTCGCGGCGGCGGTTCAGCTCGCGCGCAAGCTCGGGCGACGCAATCGCGTACCCAATCCGGAGAGCGGCGAGCCCGAAGGCCTTCGACAGCGTCCGCAGCGCAATCAGGTTCGGCGCCTCCGCGATCAGCGGCACGACGCTCTTGCCGCCGTACTCGAAGTACGCCTCGTCGACGACGACGGCCGCGTTCGGAACGGAGCGGGCAAGGGCGGCGATCTCGTCCGGCTCGACGAGCTCGCCGGTGGGGTTGTTCGGGTTGCAGACCCAGACGAGATCTGCTGCTGCGGGATCGTCTGCGAGGGTCGCCCCCTCGACGCCGCCGGCGATCGCGTACAGGGGATAGGTTGGCCGCTTGACGTACGCCCGCCGGCCGGGGCCGAGGAACGTCCGCGCGGCCAGCCCGATCAGCCCGTCCGCGCCGGCACCGACGACGACCTGGTCGGGAGCGACGCCCGTGTACGCGGCCGCCGCCTCGCGCAGCTCCCGGTACGTGCCCTCCGGATACTCGTTCAGCCGCGCGAAGCTCTCGCCGAGCGGCACCTGCGGCACTCCCGGCAGCGGGGGGACGTTGGCGTCGAAGCGGATCACCTCGGCCGGTCGGAGCCCTCGCCGCGCGGCGACCTCCTCCACGGTCGAGGCCCAGACGTACGGCTCGAAGCCCTCGGGGAGCGGGCGGGCGCTCATCGCCGGGCCGCGACCGAGGCGGCATGGAGCGGAAGACCCTCGAGCGCGGCAAGCGCCTCGACCGTTTCGGCGGCGCGGGCGAGACCTTCCGACGTCGCCCGAACGTACTGAACCGGCTTCAGGAACGCCTCCAGCCCGAGCCCGCCGGCGCCCCTCGCCAGACCGCCGGTCGGGAGGACGTGGTTTGCTCCCGCCGCGTAGTCGCCGAGCACCGCCGTCGTCCCGAGGAACACCGAACCCGCGTTGACGACGCCGGTCGCCGCCGCCTCCGGATCGGCGACGAGCAGCTCCAGGTGCTCGGGGGCGTACTCGTTCGCGCGGGCGATCGCCTGCGCGAGCGAATCGACCACCTCGACCGAGGCCCGGCCGTTGCAGAGCGCGCTCACCTCGTCGGCGAGCGCCGCGCTCGTCGTGACCAGGATCGCCTCGCTGTCGGATCCGTGCTCTGCCTGGGCGAGCAGGTCGGCTGCGCAGACGTGCGCGTCGGCGGTCTCGTCGGCAACCACCAGCACCTCGCTCGGACCGGCCGGTAGGTCGATCGCGACACGGCTCGAGACGAGCAGCTTCGCGGCGGTCACCCAACGGTTGCCCGGGCCGACGATCTTGTCCACCGGCGGCACGCTCTCGGTGCCGTACGCCAGCGCCGCGATCGCTTGGGCGCCGCCGACGGCGTAGACCTCGTCGATCCCCAGCTCGCGCGCGGTCGCAAGCACGGCCTGCTGGGGACGGGGGGTGGCGACGGCGATCCGCCGGACGCCCGCCACCTGAGCCGGCACCGCGGTCATCACGAGGGACGAGGCGAGCGGCGCGCCGCCGCCGGGCACGTAGATCCCGACCGAGTCGAGGGGCAAGAAGCGCCGTTCGACCGCAACGCCGGGCAAAGGCTCGACGGTCGTGTCGGGCGGGCGCTGCGGCGTGTGGAACGCCTCGACCGCGGCAGCGAGCGCGCGGATCGCACGCAGAGATCGGTCGTCGATCTCAGCCGCCGCCAGCTCGCCGGCGGGCACTCGGATCGCCGCGGGCATTTCACCGTCCAGCTGCTCGGTCCAGTCGAGCAGTGCCTCGTCACCTCGTTTTCGAACGTCGGCGACGATCTCCGCGACCCGGGGGAAGACCTCCTCGAGCGCGAGCGACCTCACGGAACGAGCCGTTCGACGGGAACGACGAGGATCGAGGACGCACCCGCCGCCTTCAGCGGGGGCAGCAGATCCCAGATCTCGTCGACGCCGACCGCCGCGTGAACGGCGATCTGACCGGGCTCGGCGAGCGGAAGCACCGACGGCGCCCCCATCCCCGGCAGCAGGTCCCGGATCGCAGGCAGGTCGTCCTCGGACGCGTTCAGCATCACGTAGCGCTGCCCGCGCGCCGCAACCACGCCGCAGATCATCAACTCGAGCCGATCGACGAGCTCGCGACGCTCCTCGAGCGCTTGCCGGCTCGCGATCAGCACGGCTTCGGACGAGAGCAACCGGCCGATCCGCCGGAGGCCGTTGACGCTTGCGGTCGAGCCGGTCGAGACGAGGTCGACGACCGCGTCCGACAGCCCCAGACGCGGCGCGGCCTCGACCGACCCGGACACGGTGACGAGCTCTGCCTCGACCCCAAGCTCGGCGAGCGCGGCGCGGGTCGAGACCGGGTAGGCAGTCGCGACGCGCAGCCCCGCGAGGTCGGCGAGCGCCTGCTGCGGAGAGTCGTTCGGGACAGCGGCCTCCAGCGTGCAACGCGCGAAGCCGAGGGCGGCCAACCGGGTGACGTCGGCGGCCGCCTCGACGACGAGGTTCGCGCCCGTGATCCCGACGTGGACGACGCCGTCCTGCACGTATTCGGGAATGTCGTGCGGGCGGACGAGCAGAAGGTCGACGGGCGCGTTCTGGCAGGGGACGTGCAGTGCGCGCTCGCCCGCCTCGAACCGGAGGCCGGCGGCCGAGAGCAGCTCGAGCGCAGGCGGCGCCATCCGGCCCTTCGAGGGGACGGCAACCAGCAGGCGTCCTTCGGCGGCCCCGGCGCTCACGAGGTCCTAGCGCTTGGCGCGCGAGAGGGCCAGCGCGTATCCACCAGCGCCGTGACGCAGCCACTGGGCAACGCGCGTGACCGTCGCCGTGCTCGTGTGCACTCGGCCGGCGATCTCGAGATACGGGATGCGCTGCTCGAGCAGGCGGACGATCTGCCAGCGGTGCGCGAGTGCTTCGAGCTCGCCGAGCGTGCAGAGATCGCGGAGGAAGCGCCTCGCCTCGTCACGCGTGCGCATCGTGAGCACGGCGTCGGCAAGCTCGTCAAGGCCCGGGATCTCTTCGACGACATGTCGCGGTTCCGTCGCGGTCGCACTCATGCTGGCATGTTAGCATGCTACTACGCCAGCATGTCAACGTTTGCAGTCATCCCGGCAATCGACGTCCTCGAAGGACGCTGCGTCCGGCTCTCGGAGGGGCGGCGCGAGCACGTCACGATCGAGGGCGGCGACCCGGTGGCGGCCGCAGCGCGTTTCGCCGCCGAGGGTGCCAGGTGGCTGCACGTGGTCGACCTGGACGGCGCGTTCTCGGGCCGCCGGACCCCCGGTCTCGTCGAGCGGCTCGCCGGTGCCGGGGTCCCGCTGCAGATCGGCGGCGGCCTCCGCGATGCCGACGCGGTCGAGTCGGCGCTGGCAGCCGGCGCTGCGCGAGTCATGGTCGGCACGGCAGCACTGAACGAGGTCGAGACGCTGGCAGCCGAGTTCGGTGACAAGCTCGTGGTCGCGATCGATGCCCGGGACAGCCGCGTCGTCGCCGACGGCTGGACGACCGAGAGCGAGGTGACAGCGGCCGAGTTCGCCCGGCGATGCGCCACGGCCGGGGTGACGCGTCTCCTCGCGACGAGCACCCGCCGTGACGGTTCGCTGGCCGGGCCCGATCTTCCACTCCTCGCATCGGTGCTCGAGGCGGATTTGCCGGTGCTCGCCGCGGGTGGCATCGCATCACTCGACGATCTTGGCCACCTCCGGGATCTCGGCTGCGAGGGCGCGGTCGTCGGCAGCGCGCTCTGGTCGGGCCGCTTCAGCCTCGCCGAGGCTCTTGCGTACTGCGCCTAGGCTAGACGCGAACGACCTCGATCAGACTTCAGCCGGCATCCTGCGCCGCGTCGAAGTCGGCGTCCTGCGTGCACACGGCCACCTTGTGCCGCATCGCGGTCGCCGCGATCCAGGCGTCCACGCCCTTCATCACCCTGCCGGCTGCCTTCAGTGCGACCCGTAGGCGCGCGAGCTCGTCGCGTCACGACGCTGACCGCCAGCTACCCGTCCTCGAGGGCGACGTCACAGAGTTGGCACGAAGCGCGACCGTGCCTCGGCGATCGCGGCCCGCACGTCCCCGAGCCGCACCGCGACGCTCTCCGCCGCGGTCGTGTCGGGGTCGAACGTTCCTTCCCGCACCGACTCCGCCACTCGCTCGTGGGCGTCGCGGAACGGAACACCCTCGGCGACCAGCGCTTCCGCGGCGTCCGTCGCCAGGAGTAGTGGATCGGACGCGGCGGCGGCGAGGCGGTCCCGGTCGAAGTCGAGCCCGCCGACCAGCGCCGCCAGCGCGGCCAGCGCCTCCCGCACGTCGCGGCGTGCGTCGAAGACCGGGCGCTTGTCCTCCTGGAGGTCGCGGTTGTACGCGAGCGGCAGGCCCTTGACCGTCGCGAGCAGGCCGGTCAGCCGGCCGATTGCCGTGCCCGCCTTGCCGCGCGACAGCTCCGCGACGTCGGGGTTCAGCTTCTGCGGCATCATCGACGAGCCCGTCGCCGCCGACTCCGGCAGCCGAGCGAAGCCGAACTCGGACGACGACCAGAGGACGATCTCCTCGCCGATCCGCGACAGGTGGACGAACAGCACCGCCGCCGCGTAGAGGTAGTCGAGCGCGAAGTCGCGGTCGGCGACCGCGTCGAGGGAGTTGCGCATCGCACCCGGAGGGCTCGGCAGTGGCAGCGTCGATCCGGCGAGGGCTCCCGCGCCCAGCGGACTCTCCGCCGCCTGCGCCGCGGCGAAGCGAAACCGTGCACGGTCACGGCCGAGCATCTCCACCCACGCCAGTAGGTGATGGCCGAGCGTGACCGGCTGGGCGCGCTGGAGGTGCGTGTACCCGGGCATGACCGTCTCCGCCTCGGCTTCGGCGACGTCGAGCAGGCCCAGCGCGAACGCGCCGATCGCCTCCAGTGCCTCGGCGCACGCGTCCTCGACGTACAGGCGCATCGCCGCCACAACCTGGTCGTTGCGCGAGCGACCTGCGTGGATCTTCCGCCCCACTTCGCCGAGCGAGCGCTCGATCGCCGAATGCACGTCCTCCGAGTCGCTCAGATCGGCATAGCCGTCCTGAGCGATAGCTGTCAGCGCGGTGACGACCTCGGCGTGCTCCTGATCGGTGAGGAGCCCCGACACGTGGAGCGCTTGCGGCGTGCAGACGCGTGCCCTCGCAGTCGTACGGCAGCAGCTCCGCGTCGTGAGCGCGAAGGAAGGCCCAGACCTCCGGGGCGAGGCGAACCTCGACCCGGCCGGCCCAGAGGGTCATCCGACCGCGACCTTCCGAGCCCGAGCCGCCGCCAGCTCCGCCTCGAGCGATGCGAGCCGGATGAACCCTTCCGCAGCCTCGTGCGGGAATGTCTCCCCGGTCGCGTACGACGCAAGCGTCTCGGCGTACAACGCATGCTCGGAGCGCCGCCCGTTGACGACCGCCGTAGCCGACCGCAGCTCGACCCGCACCTCACCGGTGACGAGCCCTTGGGTCGCGTCGACGAACGCGTCCAGCGCCTCGCGCACGGGCGAGAACCAGAGGCCGTCGTAGACGGTGCGGGCCCAGCGGTCCTCGACCCAGCGCTTGGTCTCGAGCTCGGCCTTCGTCAGCACCAGGTCCTCGAGCGCGCGATGGGCGGCGATCAGCGTCATCGCCGCCGGCGCCTCGTACAGCTCGCGGCTCTTGATCCCGATCGCGCGGTTCTCGATCATGTCGATCCGGCCGATCCCGAACGCGCCCGCCTGCTGGTTGAGCACGGAGATCAGGTCGTGCAGCGGCAGCTCCTCGCCGTCGAGCGAGATCGGCAGCCCGGCTTCGAAGCCGATCACGACCTCCTGCGGAATCGGTGCACTGTCCGGGTCGGCAGTCAGCCGGAACGCCTCCTCGGGCGGCGCCTCCCAGGGATCCTCGAGGATGCCCGGCCTCGATCGAGCGACCGAACAGGTTCTCGTCGACAGAGAACGGCGAGCCGGCGGTGACCGTGATCGGGATCCCGCGCTCGAGCGCGTAGGCGATCTCCTCGTCGCGTGTCCACACCTTGTCGCGCAGCGGCGCGATCACCCGCACGCCCGGGTAGTTCGCGCGGAACGCGAGCTCGAACCGGAGCTGGTCGTTGCCCTTGCCGGTGCAGCCGTGCACGGCGGCTTCGGCGCCCAGCTCAAGCGCGAGCTCGGCGACGGCCTGGGCGATCACGGGCCGTGAGAGCGCGGAGACGAGCGGGTACTTGCCCTCGTAGAGCGCGTTCGCCTTCAGCGCCTTGGCGACCTGCTCGGCCGCGAACGCCTCGCGACGGTCGATGAGCGCGACGTCGTCGGCACCCGCGGCGTACCCGCGCGTCTGGGCCTGCTCGAGGTCGAACTCCTGCCCGACGTCGCAGAGCACTGCGACCACCTCGTCGTAGCCGTAGTCCTCCTTCAGCCAGGCGATGATGCAGGTCGTGTCGAGCCCGCCCGAATAGGCGAGAACCGCTGTGCGGGATTCCCGCTCCAGCGCCGGCAAAGCCGGCACCTCCGCTCTTTGGTCGCCTCCGTCAAGCCTACGGCTCATGCTGCTCCTTCCAAGAGGTGTCTGCTCAGCTCCTCGCGCAGGCTCGTGGCGCTGACGCCCGCGGCCGGCACGACGAGGATTGTGTTGTCGCCCGCCACCGTGGCGAGGACGTGGGGATGGTGGGACTCGTCGATCGCCTCCGCGAGCGCAGCGGCGAAGCCGCGCGGCGTGAAGACGACGACGAGCTGGTCGTTCGATTCGATCGACATCGCCCAGCGACGGAACGCGGACTCGAGCTCTCGCAGGCGGTCGAGGTCGGCCGCGCCGGCGTGCGCGTAGGCCAGGCGTCCGTTCGCCGCGCGCACCTTGACCAGCCCAAGCTCCGAGATGTCGCGGGAGACGGTGGTCTGGACGACCTCGTGGCCGGCTTCGCGCAGCGCGTCGGCGAGCTCCGACTGGGTCGAGATCTGACGCTCGCGGATCAGGCGCAGGATCGCGCCCTGGCGCTCACGGCGATGCGCGGTCATGCAAGAACCTCCTGGAGAATGGAGATCGCCTGCGCGACCTCGTCGGCGGTGACGACCAGCGGGGGCGAGAGACGCACGGTCTTGTCTCCGGCAGAAGTGACGAGCAAGCCCGCGTCGAGGCACGCCTCGACGACCGATGCCGCGGAGCGGTCGAGGTCGAGCCCGAGCAGCAGGCCGGCGCCACGCACAGGCAGGGCGTCCGCCAGCTGCGCGCTGCGCTCCCGGACGTTCGCGAGCAGCTCCTCGTCGACGGCCTCGACCACGGCGCAGGCGGCTGCGCACACGACGGGATTGCCGCCGAAGGTCGATGCATGGTCGCCGGGAACGAATCCGCGGGGCGCATCGTCGGCGGCGAGCAGGGCGCCGATCGGCAGCCCGTTCGCGAGGCCCTTGGCCAGCGTGACGAGGTGTGGCCGCACGCCGAGCTGCTCGAAGGCGAAGAACGTGCCAGTGCGACCGACGCCGGTCTGCACCTCGTCGAAGCAGAGAAGCGCTCCGTTCTCGGCCGCGAGCTTCGCGGCGGCGGCGAGAAAGTCCGGACTCGGCGGGATTCACGCCGCCCTCGCCCTGGACGGGCTCGAGCAGGATCAGGCCCGGTGTCAGAGCCCGACGGCGGCCTCGAGCGAGGCAATGTCGTTCAGCTGCGCAAACGTGACGCCGGGGACGAGCGGCTCGAACGCCCGCGCGCTTCGCCGGCTGCCCGGTGACCGACAGGGCGCCGAACGTGCGGCCGTGGAACGAGCCTTCGAGCGCCACGATCCCGGGCTTTCCGGTCGCTTTGCGCGCATACTTGATCGCCGCCTCGATCGCCTCCGCGCCGGAGTTGCAGAAGAACGCCTCGGCGCCGCCGAACCGCTCGGAGAGCAGCCCCGCGAGCGCCGCCATCGGCTCCGTCCAGTACAGGTTCGAGACGTGCCAGAGGCGCTCGAGCTGCGCCTGCGCGGCGGCGAGCGGCGCCGGATGGCAGTGTCCGAGCGCCGACGACCGCGATCCCGGCGGCGAAGTCGAGGAAGCGGCGGCCGTCCGCGGCGGTCAGCCATGCGCCCTCGCCCTCGACGAAGGTGACGTCGGCGCGACGCGTACGTCGGGAGCACGGGCATGCGGGTCTGCACGCTCACGCGGTCACCACCGTCTCGCCGATCTCAGCGTGCACGCCGCCGCGCGCCGCCTGGACCGCCGCCCGCAGCTTCGGGACGATGCCGCCCTCGAACGTCCCGTCGTCGAGCAGCCGGTCGGCCTCGTCGGCCCGGATGCGACGCGAGCACGCCGTCGTGCAGCACGCCGGGGACGTCGGTCAGGAACAGTGATCCGATCGGCGCCGAGGCCGACGGCGAGCGCCGCCGCCGCCTCGTCGGCGTTCACGTTCAGCGGCCCGTCGGCGAGCGGCGAGACGACCGGGATCGAGCCCGGCTGCGAGCGCGTCGACGATCGCCTGGCGGACGGCTCGGCAGCGGGTCGCCGACGAGTCCGAGCTCGGGCACGCGCACGGCCCGGAGCCCGATCTCGTCGCCGGCCAGCCCGATCGCGTCGCGGCTCCGATCGCCGCGCAGAGCTGCGCGTTGACCGCGGCAGCGTCTCCCGCACGACGCCGATCGCGGCCTCGCCGGTGATCGCGGCGGCCGCGGACGAAGGCGACGTCGAGTCCTCGCCGCTCCATCTCCGCCGAGATCTGCGGCCCGGCGCCGTGCACGACCAGACGTCGTCGTGCGCAGCCGCGGCGAGATCTCGCTCGACCGCCGACCCGGCGACTGCGCCGCCGCACCTTGAGCACGACGCTCACGTCGTGTACTCCGCGTTGATGCGCACGTAGTCGTAGGAGAGGTCCGAGGCGAGGTAGCAGGCGCGCGCCGTCGCCGAGCCCGAGGTCGAGCTCGATCGCTGCAGACGGCGCCCTCGAGCGGCACCTCCTCGCCGGTCGGCTCGCCGCCGGCGAAGACGGGCACGCCGTTGATCCGCAGCGTCAGCCGGTCGACGTCGACCTGCGCGAAGCCGCCGGTGCAGACGCCGAGCCGGCGGCCGCGAGGATGCGGCCCCAGTTCGCGTCGTGTCCGAACGCGGCCGTCTTGACGAGCGGCGAGGTCGCGATGCGCTGCGCGATCGCGTTCGCCTCGCCCTGGCTGGCCGCGCCGGCGACCTCGATCTCGAGCAGCACGGTCGCGCCCTCGCCGTCCGCGACGATCTGCCGCGAGAGGTCGGCGCAGACCTCGCGGAGCGCGGCGGCGAAGCTCGGTCGGTCGCCGTCGTCGCGCTCGACGCCGCTCGCGCCGTTGGCGAGCAGGACACCGCGTCGTTCGTCGAGCACTCGCCGTCGACCGAGATGCGGTTGAAGCTCTCGTCGACGGCCCGCAGGAAGCCGCTCGCCTCGTCCCGCGCGAGCGGGTAGTCGGTCGTGACGACGGCGAGCATCGTCGCCAGGCAGGGATGGATCATCCCGGCGCCCTTCGCCATGCCGCCGACGGTGAAGCCGCCGCGCGAGACGGCGGCCTGCTTCGCCGTGTCGGTGGTCATGATCGCCTCCGCCGCTTCGGCGCCGCCCTAAGGCGACAGCTCGACGCTCTCGAGCCCGGCGAGCAGCCGGTCCATCGGCAGCGTGACGCCGATCACCCCGGTCGAGAGGACGAGCACCTGGTCCGGCTCGAGCCCGAGTAGCGCGGCCGCGCGGCGCGGTCGCGCGCGCGTCCGCTCTCCCTGCTCGCCGGTGGCCGCGTTCGCGACGCCCGAGTTGACGACGACCGCCTGCGGCTCGGCCGGCGCGAGGTGGCCTTCGAGACCATCACGGGCGCAGCCTGGACGCGGTTGGCGGTGAACATCGCCGCACCGACGGCGGGCACGGCCGAGCGGACGAGCGCCAGGTCGAGGCCTCACGGCGGATGCCCGCCTGCACGCCGCCGGCGAGGAAGCCCCTGGCGGCAGTGACGCTCCGGTGGCGGCTCCGAGCTTCCCGCGTGTCGGCCATCAGACGAGCACCCCGGAGAGCCGCAGGCCGGCGGTCTCGTCGAGGCCGAACGCGAGGTTCGCGTTCTGCACCGCCTGGCCGGCTGCGCCCTTGCCGAGGTTGTCGATCGCGCAGATGACGATCGACCCGCCGGTGGAGCGATCCTCGAACAGCGCCGATCTCGGCCGCGTCGGTTCCCTGGACCCGCGCCAGCTCCGGCGCGACGCCCTCGGGCAGGACGCGCACCGTGCGGCCGTCGTACGCGGCCTCGAGCCGCTCGCGCAAGTCCTCTCGTGGCGCGCACGTAACAGGTCGCGATCAGCCCGCGGCGGACGGCAGCAGGTGCGGGACGAAGGAGACCGGGAAGCCGAGCGCCTGCGCGATCTCGGGCGCGTGTCGATGCGCGCCGACCGCGGTACGGAGACACGTTCTCGAGCACGAAGCCCGCATGCGAGCTCGGCTTCAGCGCCCGCCCGGCGCCCGAGACGCCCGACTTTGCGTCCACGAAGACGCCTCCGGATCGACCGCGTCACCGAGCGGCCCGAGCGCGAGCAGCACCGCGGTCGCGTAGCAGCCGGGGTTGGCGATCAGCCGCCCGTCGGGCGGCGAGAGCTCGGGCAGCCCGTAGCTCCAGCCGCTCCGTCGCCGCCGCGGATGCTCGAAGCCGTACCACTCCGCGTACGCCTCCGCGTCGGCGAGCCGGTGCGCCCCGGAGAGATCGACCACGACCGCGTCGCGAGGCGGCTCGAGCGCCGCGGCCTCCTCGTGGTCGAGGCAGAGGAAGAAGAGCTCGGCTCCGGCGGCGAGCGCCGCCTCGTTCGTGATGAAGCGCGGGCAGGCGCCGTTCGCCGTTCCGCTTCGAGGCGCGGGTCGAGCGCGGTCGCCCCTCGCCCGCGAGCGAGTCCGAGCCGACGGCGAACAGCTCGAGCTCGGGGTGGGCGAGCACGCGATCGAGGGTCTCCTGTCCGGCGTAGCCCGACGCACCGATGATCGC
>CAVXTD010000015.1:0-70376 GCA_963764565.1 uncultured Actinomycetes bacterium | reverse complement strand
GCTCCCTGAGCCGACGCCTGACCTACCGTAGGCAGCAGGCGGAGGGTCGAAATCCCGAGGTGGGATGCGTGGCTGACACCCACGCGACCGAGCAATCGGTTCCGGTTCGAGTCAGGCGCCCTCCGCCCATCCGGCGCTACACTCCGGCTGGGTGTCAGCCACGCGCGGGCGCGAGTCCGCTTCACCATGCGAAACCCGTCGCGAGGCGGGTTTCGCCGTTGCTAGCGCGCTTCACCGGGGGCGACCTTCGTCGCGACGGGAAAGTCGACGCCGACCCGGCCGAGCGCCGCCCCATCACCGACTCGTTCTGCGTCGCCAGGTAGTTCTCGGAGGCGTGAGGAGATCCACACGGCCTGCCACGCGAGCATGCGCCGGCTCGGACGCGAGCAGCTCATTTCTCTTGGCCCCGGCTTCGCGAGTTGACAGGGCGTTCCCGCTCGAGTTCGATGTTCAGCCTGCCCTCGAACCGAGTCACTTCATATTTGATAGTAAGCTCCACAGCACACCGACCGGAGGAGACGAAATGGCTCTACACTTGGCGACACCGCACCCGACTTCCAGGCCGAGACGACCGAGGGCCCGATCAACTTCCACGACTGGATCGGCGACTCGTGGGCCGTGCTGTTCTCGCACCCGAAGGACTTCACGCCCGTCTGCACGACCGAGCTCGGCTACATGGCGAAGATCAAGCCGGAGTTCGACAGGCGCAGCGTCAAGATCATCGGCCTCTCGGTCGACCCGATCGACAACCACGAGGAGTGGGCGAAGGACATCGAGGAGACGCAGGGCGACGCGCCCAACTACCCGATCATCGGCGACGCCGACTTCAACGTCTCGAAGCTCTACGGGATGCTGCCGGCCGACGTCGCGGGCGACCCGCCGAGCGCACGCCGGCCGACAACCAGACCGTGCGCAACGTCTTCGTGATCGGCCCGGACAAGAAGGTCAAGCTGATCCTCGTCTACCCGATGACGACCGGCCGCAACTTCGACGAGGTGCTGCGCGTGATCGACTCGCTGCAGCTGACCGCCAAGCACAAGGTCGCGACGCCGGTGAACTGGAAGCAGGGCGACGACGTGATCATCGCCGGCTCGGTCTCCGACGACGAGGCGAAGGAGACCTACCCGGACGGCTGGAAGGCGCCGAGGCCGTACATCCGGATCGTGCCGCAGCCGCAGTAGACGTCGCGCACTCCTGCTCGTCGTAGCGTTCGTCCGGGGACGCCGATCACGGTGATCGCGTCAGTGTTTCCGTGATCTCTTCGCAGGTTCGCAAGAGTACGGCGGCCAGCCGCTCCTCGTGCCCGTAGAAGCGCTGCGCGGGTAGCGGCACCGAGATCGACGCCACCCGCCCGTTTCCGTCGCGAACCACGCAGCCGAGACCGCAGATTCCGATCGTGTGCTCTTCGCGGTCGTAGGCGATCCCGCCGCTGCGAACGCGGGCGAGATCCTCGAGCAGCTCCCCGCGGTCGGTGATCGAGTTCGGCGTCAGCGCCTCGAGCCGGACGGGCAGGAGCTGCGTCAGCTGCCCGTCTGAGAGTGTCGAGAGAAGCGCCTTGCCGGTCGCCGGGCAGTGGGCCGGAAAGACCGCGCCGACGGCCGAGACCGCACGGAGCCGCCGTGGAGCGGCGACCTGATCGACGAAGAGGACGTGATCGTGCTGGAGCACGCCGAGATCGACCGTCTCGTCGATCTCGCGCGACAGCCGCGCCAGGAAGGGATGGATCTCGCGCACGAGGTCCGGCGCAGCCAGGACGGCGAGGCTTGCGAGCCCCGGACCGAGCTTGACGCGGCCGTTCGGCGACACGGCGACCACGAAGGCCTCGGTCTCGAGCGCGCTGACGAGCCGGTGCACCGTCGAGCGAGCGAGGCCGGCCTCCGCGGCGATCTCCGACAGGCTGAGCCCGTCCTCGGGGTGGTCGGCGAGCGCGCGCAGGATGCGCGCGGCCCGCTCGATCACCTGGACGCTCGACTTGCTCTCGGGGCTTGACATTTCGTTCGCCACTATCTTATGGTGTCCCGCATCGCAGGACAACCTATCCCATTATACGGACAGAACGGAGGTGAGGCGATGGGCTCAACCGCAGTTGCCACGACTCACGAGGAGCGTGCCGGCAGGGAGTCGGCTCTCCAATTCTTCGACCTGAGCCATCCCTGGGGCCACAACGCACCGTTGTGGCCGTACTTCCCCGACGTCAAGATCGAGCGCTTCCACTACCACGCCAAGTCGGGCGTCCTCTCGCAGCAGATCACGACGTTGATGCACTGCACGACCCACTCGGATGCCCCGGCGCATGTGATCGAGGGGCTGCGCTTCATCGACGAGGTGCCGCTCTCCTGTGCTTCGGCACCGGTGTCGTCGTCTCGATCCCGAAGGAGAAGTGGGAGGTGATCACCGCCGACGACCTCGAGAACGCGCGGCCCGAGATCCGGCCCGGCGACTTCGTGATCGTCAACACGGGCTGGCACCGCTACTACGGGGACACGCGGCAGTACTTCGCTACTCGCCCGGCACCTACAAGGAGGCGGGCATCTGGTTGGAGCGAGGCGTCAAGGCCTTCGGGATCGACTGCCAGGCGCTCGACCACCCGATGGGCACGGCGCTCGGGCCACAGCCGAACGGGCCGATCTTCCCGAACCTCGTCGACGAGTACGCGGAGTTCACCGGCCGAGCGGCGCTCGACGACTTCCCCGAGTGGGAGCCGTGCCACCGGCAGCTGCTCGGCAACGGCATCGTCGGCTTCGAGAACGTCGGCGGACAGATCGACGAGGTGACGGGCAACCGCTCACGTTCGCCGCCTTCCCCTGGCGCTGGACAGGCGGGACGGCTGCATCGTACGCTCGTCGCCATCCTCGACCCGACCGGCGAGTACCGGCTCGAGAGCGGAAACGGCGATTGATGCAGGTCACGCGGCTCGGGGAGGCCAAGCCCTACCAGGCGCCGAAGCACTTCGACTGCACGGCGCTGCGCCTCCAGGGCTGGGAGGCGAGCGCCACGCAGGGATTCTGGGTCGGGCTGTCGCACTTCCTTCCGGGCGGCGGCTGCGAGCCCGACGCGACGCCGCTCGAGAAGGTCTACGTCGTCGTCGACGGTGAGGTCACGGTCGTGACGGACGAGGGTGAGGCGACGCTCGAGCCGTACGACTCCTGCTACCTCGCGCCGAACGAGTCGCGGTCGATCGAGAACCGGACGAACCGGCCGGCATCGATGCTCGTCGTGATGCCCTACCCGCCCGGGCAGCCGTGAACGACCCACGCACGCGCTTCGATCTTCGACGGCCGCTCCGCGCTCGTGACCGGCGCGACGGGCGCGTTCGGGCAGGCGGCGAGCCGAGCGCTGTCGGCCGCCGGCGCGAAGGTGACGATCGCGGGCGGAAACGCCGAGAAGCTCGCCGCGCTGGCCTCCGAGCTCGACGGGGACGTCGCGACCGTCGCACGCCGCCCGGAGACCGAGGAAGACGCCGATGTGATCGTCGCGGCGGCGGTCGAGCGGCACGGCATGCTCGACATCGTCGTCACCGCCTCGGGCATGAACAGGGTGGGGCCGATCACGGAGCAGCCGGTCGAGGACTGGCAGGCGGTGATGGACGCAAATGTGAAGGGCACCTGGCTCGTCTGCCGGGCTGCAGGGCGGCGCCTGCTCGAGCAGGGGCGCGGCGGCAAAGTCGTGCTCGTCTCCTCCACCCGTGGCAGGCTCGGCCACCCAGCCGGCTACTCGGCGTACTGCCCTTCGAAGGCGGCGGTCGACCTGCTCGCCCGCACGCTCGCCTGGGAGTGGGGGCCGCACCGCATCAACGTCAACGCGATCGCCCCGACCGTCTTCCGCTCCGACCTGACCGCCTGGATGTACGAGGACGAGGGCAAGGGCAAGCAAGCGCGTGAGGCGATGCTCGCCCGGATCCCGCTCGGGCGCCTGGGCGAGCCGGACGACTTCGTCGGCGCACTCCTCTACTTCGCCTCCCCCGCCTCGGACTTCTGTACCGGCCAGGTGCTGTATGTCGACGGGGGCTACACGGCCGGCTGATGCACGGCAGGGAGCGCATCGCCGTTGTCGGGGCCGGCCTCATGGGCCACGGGATCGCCCAGGTCTTCGCCTGCGCCGGCCACGAGGTCGCGATCACCGATCCGCACCCGGCGGCCCTCGAGAGCGTCCCGGATCGCGTGCGCGCGAACCTCGAGCGCCTTGAGCTCGACCCGCGGGCAGCCGAGACGATCGGGCTCCACGACGAGCTCGAGACGGCCGTCGAGAGCGCGGATGTCGTCTTCGAAGCGGCGACCGAAGAGCTCTCCCTAAAGCGCGATCTCTTCGAGCGCATGAGCCGTTCCGCCCGGCCGGAAACGATTCTCGCCACCAACACGTCCGTGATCTCGGTTGGCGAGATCGCCGCCGGCGCGCTCAAACCAGAGCGGGTCGTCGGCACGCACTGGTGGAACCCGCCCTACCTGATCCCACTGGTCGAGGTCGTCCAGGCGGAGCGGACCAGTCCCGAGACCGTCCGGCAGACGGTCGACCTGCTCGAGCGGGCGGGCAAGACGCCGGTGCACGTCCGGCGCGACGTCCCCGGCTTCGTCGGCAACCGCCTCCAGCACGCGCTCTGGCGGGAAGCATTCGCACTCGTCGACGCGGGCGTTTGCGATGCGGAGACGGTCGACCGCGTGGTCACGCAGAGCTTCGGCCTTCGCCTGCCCGTGCTCGGGCCGGCGGCGAACGCCGATCTGGTCGGGCTCGATCTCACGCTCGCCATCCACGACTACGTCCTGCCGCACCTCGACCGGACACCCGAGCCGGCGCAGGTTCTGCGCGACCACGTCGAGCGGGGCGAGCTGGGGATGAAGACCGGCCGCGGGTTCCGAGCCTGGACCGCGGACGAGGCGCAGGTGGTGCGCGAACGCCTGCTCGACCACCTCGTGCAAGCGACGCGCGCGACGGAACACCACAACGGAAAGGAGCGGCAACTGCGATGACGCATCACAGACGGACAGCAATGGTCGCCGTCCTCGCGCTCGCGCTGACGGTGCCCCTCGGGCTCGTCGGCTGGAGCTTCAGGTCGAACGCCTCAACTTCCGACACGATCACGATCGGCGCCTCGGTGCCCCTCAGTGGACCGCTGGCCGGCTTCGGCAGCTTTCTGAAATGGGGCTACACGCACGCGGTGAACCTCCAGAACGCGAGAGGCGGGATCACCGTCGACGGGACAAAGAAGAAGGTCAAGTTGATCCTCCTCGACGACAAGACCGATCCCAACCAGACCGCGGCCAACACGAGCACCCTGATCACGAAGAACCACGTGGACGCGCTGCTCGGGTCGTGCACCCCTGCCCTCGTGAACGCGGGTGCGGTCATCGCCGACCGTGCGGGCGTCCCGCTCGTGACCGGCTGCGACCCGTTGATCGCGTTCACGAGCGTCAAGAAGTGGACCTGGGCATGGGACATCTTCTTCCTCGAGCCCGAGCTGGCATCGGCCCCGTTCAGGACGATGGCGGCCTGGGGCGTGAAGACGAACAAGAAGGTGGCGATCATCGCCGACAACGGCCCTGACGGCATCGTCGTCGGCGGCAAGATCTGGCCGGCGTTCGCCAAGCAGTTCGGATACACCGTCGTCTACAGGGCGTCCTTCCCGGTGCTGTCCACCCAGTTCGGGAGCCTGATCGAGAGCGCCAAGTCGAAGGGCGCCGACATCCTGCTCGTCGACGCGGTCACACCTCCGGCAATCGCCCTGACGAAGCAGCTGGCGGCGGCGAACTACCACCCGAAGGTCATCGTGATCGAGAAGGGCGCCGAGCCCGTGCAGTACGCGCAGGCCGTCGGCAAGCTCGCGGACGGCGTCATCGTCGGCGGTTACTGGGACCCGTCCTTCCCGTATCCGGGTGCGAAGGCGATCCGTCAGCAGTTCGAGAAGGAGACCGGCCAGACCTGGAGCCAGCACATCGCCGACTCCACGGCCGCCGCCCAGGTGCTGATGGACGCGATGGCGCGTGCCGCCACGACGGACAAGGCCAAGGTGAACGCCGCGATCGCCAAGACGAACAAGACCTACGTCGTCGGCCGGTCCACTTCGCCGCCGACCACACGTCGAAGCTGCCGATCGTCGAAGACCAGTGGCAGGGAGGCAAGACCTCCGTGGTCTGGCCGAGGAAGGGGGCGACCGGAAAGTTCCTCTTCCCCCGGCCGTAGGTCGCCGGTGAGAGGCTGAGCGCCGTGGACTGGCCGACCGGACACGCCTTCGCCACCGCCCTGGTGACGGGGCTGCTCCTCGGAGGGCTGTTTACGGTAACGGCGCTCGGCCTCTCGCTCGTCTTTGGCGTGATGCGGCTGATCAACCTCGTGCACGGGGAGCTTCTCGTGCTCGGCGCGTTCCTCGCGTTCGAGCTCGGGAAGCATGGCGGCCTCGACCCGCCTGCTCGCCCTCGTCGTGATCGTGCCGGCATGTTCCTGCTCGGCTACCCGCTCCAGCGGATCTTGCTCGGCCCCGCTGATGAGCAAGGGGGCCGAGGCGCCGCTGATGACGACCTTCGGCCTGTCGATCATCGCCCGTGAACATCTTCAGGCTCGTCTTCAGCGCGGACGAGCGATCGCTGAACGCCTCGTACTCGACCGACTCGTTCTCGGCTCGCCGGCATCGACGTGCCGGTGATCTACGCGATCAGCTTCGGCTTTGCCGTCGTGCTGACCTCGGGCACACATATGTTCATGCAGCGGACGGGCTACGGCCGCGAGATCCGCGCCGCGTCCGAGGATCCCGAGGCGGCCGAAGTGCTCGGCGTCAACGTTGCCCGAGCCTACGGGCTGACCTACGGGATCGGCTCGGCGTTCGCGGCGATCGGCGGCGTGCTGGTCGGGCTCGCCTTCTCGTTCGGCCCGACGACCGGCGCGACCTACCTGCTGACCGGCTTCGCCGTCGTCGTGCTCGGAGGCCTTGGCAGCCTGAAAGGGACGCTGATCGGCGGCCTGCTGATCGGTGTCGCCGAGAGCGTCGGCGCGTCGTTCCCGCAGGTCGGCGACGGCTACCGCGACTTCATCGGCTTCGCCGTCTTCCTCGCCGTCCTCGCCGTCCGTCCTCGGGGGCTCTTCGGTCGTGTCGGTTGATCGGGCCGGGGCAGCCGGTCGCGATCCCGCGGTCGCTGGAGCGGCTCGCCGGTGGCTCCGTCCGCCGTGCTCGGTGGAGCCCTGCTGGCGGGAGTCGCGGTGCTCGCCGCCGTGCTCGCCGTGTTCTCGAGCGACTACGTCGTCCTGGTTACGTTCCGGATCCTCGAGTACGCGGCGCTCGCGCAGGCGTGGAACCTGCTGGCCGGCTACGGCGGGCTCGTCTCGCTCGGCTCCGCGGCGTTCATCGGGCTCGGCATGTACGGCATGGCGAAGCTGGTCGATCGGGGCGGGTTTGGCGGTGACTCCCGGCGATCCTGCTCGGCGGCGGCCTGTCGCTGCCGTCTTCGCGGCGCTCGTCAGCCCGGCGCTCTTCCGGCTCCGCGGCCTCTACTTCGTGATCGGACGCTGGTCCTGGCGCAGGCGCTCAGATCTGGGTGTTCAACTGGAACCACTTCGGCCTCAACGGGTCGGCCGGCCTGTTCCTCACCAACACCGCCCCCACCCCGCGGCAGCTCTACTACATGGCGCTCGTCGTCGCTGCGGCCGCCACGGCCCTGCTCGCCGTCCTGCTGCGCACCCGGCTCGGCCTCGGGCTGCGCTCGATCCGGGACGACGAGGACGCCGCGCAGCAGATGGGCCTCTGGCCGTTCCAGGTCAAGCTCGTGGGCCTTCGTGATCTCCGGCTTCGTGATGGGCGCTCGTCGGCGGCCTGCAGGCCGACTACCTCGGGAAGATCGAGCCCGGCGGGGCGTTCGCGCTCAACTGGACGGTCGACATCGTCACGATCGCGATCATCGGCGGCACCGGCACCGTAATCGGCCCGCTCGCCGGCGCCCTCTTCGTGATCTGGCTCGGAGAGCAGCTCGCCGGCCACCCCGAGACTGCACATCGCCATCACCGGCGCGATCCTGATCCTGGTCATCCGCTTCGCGCCGGACGGGATCTGGGGGACGCTCGCCAGGCTGGCTGCGCACCGGCTCGCCCGACCGCCGGAGGGGCAGGACATGAGCACCGCCGCCGCCACGGTCTCGTCGGCGAGCGGCTGCTCGAGGCGCGCGGTCGTCGTCGAAGCGCTACGGCGGCGTGCTCGCGGTGGACTCGCTCGACCTCGAGCTGCGCTCCGGCGAGACGCTCGGCGTCATCGGCCCGAACGGCGCGGGCAAGAGCACCCTGATCGGCCTGCTCTCCGGCGCGATCCCGGCGAGCAGCGGCGGTCTACCTCTACGGCGAGCGCGTGACCGGCCTGGCGCCCCGGCCCGCGCGCCCGGCTCGGCATCGGGCGCACCCACCAGATCCCGAGGCCGTTCGCCCGGCCTCAGGTGCTCGAGAACCTGCTGCTGGGCAGGTGCTACGGCCCGGGCTCGGAGGCGCGACGGCGCTCGAGACTGCCTCGCGATTCTCGAGCCGAGCGGCCTCGGGGGGTTCGCGGACGTGCCGGCCGGCGACCTGGCCTGCTGCGGCTGAAGCGGCTCGAGCTGGCGCGGGCGCTGGCGCTGCGCCCGCGGCTGCTCCTTCTGGACGAGATCGGCGCCGGGCTGGTCGAGTCGGAGCTGCATCGAGCTGATCGAGCTGATCCAGCCGCTGCGGGCCGAGGTCGAGGCGATCCTCGTGGTCGAGCACGTGATCGACGTGATCCGCGAGTGCTCCGACCGGCTGGTCGTGCTCGACTGGGGCAAGAAGCTGATCGAGGGCGCGCCGGACGAGGTGCTCGCCGACCCGACAAGGTCGCGGCCGTGTACCTCGGCACCGGCGGCGTCGGCGCGGCGTCCGCCGCGCGGCCGAGCGCCGGCGCGCCGCCGGCGAGCGCCCGCTGCTCGAGGTGCGCGGCGATCGCTGCCGCTACGGGCCTTCCGGGCGCTGCACGACGTCACCTCGAGTGCGGCCCGGGCGAGGTGGTGGCGCTGCTCGGCGCCAACGGCGCCGGAAAGACCACGACCGCGCGCGGCCTCAGCGGCATGCTCCGGCGACCGGCGGGCGAGGTCAGCTTCCGCGGCAAGCGGATCGACGGCCGCCAGCCGCACGAGATGGTACGGCTGGGCATCGCGCACTGCATGGAGGGACGGCGGATCTTCGCCGACCTGAGCGTCGAGGAGAACCTCGAGCTCGGCGGCCGCACGGCGCCGAGCGGCCGAGCGCGCGCGAGCGGCTCGCGCGGGTCGTACGACCTGTTCGAGGTGCTGCGGGAGAAGCGCGCGCGACTCGGGCGGGGCGCTCTCCGGGGGCCAGCAGCAGATGCTCGCGATCGGCCGGGCGCTGATGGCCGCGCCGAGCCTGATCATTTTCGACGAGATCTCGCTCGGCCTCGCGCCGTCACCGTCGACCGATCTACGAGACGATCGCGGAGCTCAACCGCCAGGGGCGTCGCGATGATCGCTGATCGAGCAGAACGTCGAGCGCGGCCTGGCGCTCGCCGGACGCGCCTACGTGCTCGAGAAGGGCCGGGTCGCCCTCGGCGGCCGCCCGGACGAGCTGCGCAACGACCCACGCCTGCGGGCGCTGTACGTCGGAGAGGCAAAGGGGGACATGTGAAAGGAGGAAACGATGGAGTTCAGCGAAGCTGATCGGCTACTCGATCCGGCGCCGATGGCCCTCGAGATGGGCATGGAGCGGCTGCCGTCCGGCGTGCTGCACGTCGCCGTACGGACGCTGATGCCCGGCTGCACCGGGGCGATGTTCTCCTGGTGGTTCGGCTGGGGCTGCGACACGCAGAAGTACGTCTGGTGGCACCCGGGCGACCACGTCTCGTCGCGCTGGGACAACTGGGAGCCCGGCCGGAACGTGGGCTCGGAACACGTCGTCGAGGAGCGGCTCGGCAGCGACGAGGTGCTCGGCCTCCGGATCCAGTTTCGCGACCCGGCCGAGTTCTACTCGGCGGAGGCGCTCGGCCTGGCCCGCGCCTCCGGTGCGGCGACCTCGCTCGTGAACGCCAGGATTGGGGTCGAGCTCGAGCCACCGCGCGACGACGAGGGACGCGTGCTCGGCGGACGACTTCTGCACGTCGGGCGTGACACGCCGCAGGGGATGGTGCTCCGCAGCCACTTCTACCTCGGCCAGGACCTCGCCGGCGTGATGTCGCCCGCCGAGCTCGAGCGGGAGGTCCCGGACGCTGTCGGCTTCGGGCTGATGAAGCACTCGAACACGGAATGGATGTACCTGGCGAGCTTCCTGCCCGCGCTGTACGTCGCCGAGAACCTGGAGCGTGAGCCCGCGCCGTCGCTGTGGTAGCTGCAGTTCTCACCTGTGCCCTGACCGGGCCGATCGCGACGAAGGCCGACAACCCGAACCTGCCGACGACGCCCGGAGGAGATCGCCGCGGCGGCGCGCGGCGCCCACGACGCGGGCGCGGCGGTCGTCCACGTCCACGTCCGCGACGAGCAGGGCCGGCCGACGGCCGACCTCGACACCGCGCAGCGCGGACGGTCGGGCTGATCGAAGAGGCGTGCCCGGCTCTCGTCCAGCTCTCGACCGGCGTCGGGCTCGACGTGCCGTTCGAGGAGCGCGAGCGGCTGGTCGAGGCGCGGCCGCGGATGGCGTCGCTGAACCCGTGCTCGATGAGCTTCGCGAACGGCGAGTTCCGCAACCCGCCCGAGGGCGTCCGCCGGCTGGCGGCACGGATGCGGGAGCTGGGCGTCAAGCCCGAGCTCGAGATCTACGACACTGGCCACCTCGACGTCGCGCTCTCGCTGCTCGCGGAGGGCCTGCTCGCCGAGCCGCTCCAGTTCTCGATCGTCATGGGCATCCGCGGCGGCATGCCGGCCACGCCGGACAGCCTCGTCCAACTGGTCGACCGCCTCCCGCCGGGCGCGGTCTGGCAGGCGATCGCGATCGGCCGCGCGAACCTGCCGATGACCGCGATCGGGCTGGCGATGGGCGGCAACGCCCGCACCGGCATGGAAGACACGCTCATGCTGCGCCGCGGCGTGCCGGCCGAGTCGAACGCCGAGCTGGTCGAGCGGCTTGCCGGGGTCGCGCGCGCGCTCGAGCGCGAGCCGGCGACCGTGGCCGAAGTCGAGGAGGCGCTGGCCCTGTGACCGGGGGCGCCTGCCGCAGGTCGCGCGCGAGGAGGTGACCGATCCCGGGCTCCAGGCCGTGCTCGAGCGCGCCGAGCACCTCTCGACCCCGAAGCCGGCCTGGTATCTGACGCTCGCCCACAGCCCGGAGATGGCCAAGGCATACGCCGCGTACTGGGATCTGACCCATCGCGGCGGACGGGTCGAGCACACGACGAAGGAGCTGATGCGGATCGCGATCTCGCAACTCCTCGGCTGCGACTTCTGCGCCGAGCAACGATCCGTCAAGGCCCTCGACGAAGGCCTGGATGAGGCCGACGCCGCCGCGTGTGCCCTGCCCCGGTTCGAGCACCCCGATCCCCGGGTGCGTGCCGCTCTGAGCTACGCTCGCGCCCTCGTGCTCGAGGCCGATCCAGCCGCCTTCGACGCCGTCTACGCAGAGCTGCGGTCGGTGTACAGCGACGCGGAGGTCGTCGAGCTCGGCTGCTTCGCAGCGATCGTGATCGGTGGGGTCACGCTCTCCCGCAGCCTACGCATCGACCCTTAGGGTGCAGTCGAGTTGACGCAGGCAACAGGCATCGCGGCAGCAGAGCTCGAGGCCCGGCGCGAACGGGTGCTCGAGCACGCCCGCGGCGGTGGGCTGACCGGCTACGTCCTGTTCGATCAGAGCTACATCCAGTATCTGACGGGCTTCAATTTTCTGTCGAACGAGCGCCCGATCGCCTTCGCACAGAACGCGGCCGGCGAGATGGTGGTCTTCGTCCCCGAGTTCGAGGTCGAGCGCACCCGCGCCGAGTCGTCCTTCGAGCGCATCGAGTCGTATCCGGAGTACCCGGGAGTCGAGCACCCGATGCCGATCTTCGCGCGCGTGCTCGCGGACCTGGGCATCGACGGCAAGATCGGCGCGGACAGCGACGGCTATCCCGGCATCCTCGGCTACCAGGGGCCGCCGCTCTCCGAGGTGACCGGCGCGAAGGTCGCGCCGCTCGCGCCCGTCCTGGAGCACGCGATCGCCCGCAAGAGCCCGGCCGAGGTC
This sequence comes from uncultured Actinomycetes bacterium, assembly GCA_963764565.1. GTDB lineage: Bacteria > Actinomycetota > Thermoleophilia > Gaiellales > Gaiellaceae > DATBLE01. The sequence continues at coordinate 58,244 of CAVXTD010000015.1, read as the reverse complement.
GAGCTGATCCGCGAAAGCGGCCGCTGGTGCGCCCACGCCCACCGGCTGCTCCAGCAGTACTCGGTGCCCGGCGCGACCGAGGCCGAGGCTTCCCTGCGCGCCGGTTACGAGGCGACGCTCGCGATGCTCGAGGCGCTCGGCCACGAGTACGCAGGCCAGCTCGGCTCCCAGGACGGCGCCACCGCCGGCTATCGCGGCCAGATCGGCAAGCGCAGCGCCTGGGCGCACGCGGTCGCCCACAACATCCGGTTCGAGCCCGGCGACATGCTCGTCACCGAGACGGCCGCGCCGGTCTGGGGCTACAACGCCGAGCTGGAGCGCGGCATGGTCGTCGGCGCGCCGACCGACGAGATGCGGCGCCTGTTCGATCACACCGTCGCCGCACAGGACGTCGCGTTCGCCGCGTTCCAGCCCGGCGCCACGTGCGCCGACGTCGACCGCGCGGTGCTGGGCTATTTCGAGGCCAACGACCTCCTCCCGCTCTGGCGCCAGCACACGGGCCACGCGATCGGTCTGCGCAACCACGAGGCGCCGTTCCTCGACGTCGGCGACCACACGCCGCTCGAGCCCGGGATGGTGTTCACGATCGAGCCCGGCGTCTACCGGGAAGGGCTCGGCGGCTTCCGCCACTCCGACACCGTCGTCGTCACCGAGGACGGAATCGAGATCCTCACCGACTACCCGCGCGACCTCGAGAGCCTGACCATCGCCGCCTGATCAGGAGTGGCCGAAGCGGACGTCGGGGAGGATGCGGTCGAGCCAGCGTGGTCGAGCCCAGGCGTAGCGGCCGAACACGCGCAGCAGCGTCGGAATCAGTACGAGCCTGACGAGCATCGCGTCCAGCAGCACCGCGATGCCGAGGATGACGCCCATCTCCTTCGGCGGCAGCGGCCCGGAGAGCGCGAAGGTGAAGAAGACGGCGACCATGACGGCGGCGGCGGCGAAGATCACCCGGCCGGAGTGTGCGAGCCCGGCGATCGAGGCTTCCCGCGGGTCGCCGGTGCGGTCGAAGTGCTCCTTGGCCGACGAGAGCAGGAAGACGGTGTAGTCCATCGAGATCGCGAAGATCATCGCGAAGAAGAACACCGGCCCCCAGGCGTCGAGAAATCCCTGCGACTCGAAGCCGAGCAGGCCGGAGCCGTGGCCGTTCTGGAAGATCAGCCTGGCGATCCCGAAGGCAGCGCCGGTCGCAAGCAGGTTCGTCAGCACTCCGAGGGCGGCGATCAGCGGCGCCTGGAGGGCGACGAGCAGGAGCAGGAAGCCGAGCGTGAGCACGACCCCGATCACGAGCGGTGTCTTCGCCGAAAGCGCCCGCTCGAGGTCGTGGTTCTCCGCGACCGCGCCGCCCACGAGCGCGTGCGGGGGAAGCTGCGAGCGCACGCGGTCGATCGTGCGCCCGACCGGAGCACTCGACGGATCCGTGTTCGGAACGGCCTGAACGAGCGCCAGGCCGCCGCCACCCTGCTGGGCAGGTGAGGCGGAGGAGATGCCGGGATCGCTCCGGACGATCCTCGACACGGTTGCCGCCTCCGCCCGCGGAGCGACGATCTGGAGCGCCCCCGGAGCGCCGGCGCCGAACGCCTGCTGCACTTGGTCGTAGCCGACGCGCGAGGAGTCGTGCGCGGGGACGACCTTGATCGAGGGCATGCCGGTCTTCAGTCCGAAGATCGGCAGCGCGAGCAGAACGAGCACGATCGTGGCGGCGGGGCCGAACACGTGCGGGTGCCGCCAGAGCAGCTCACCCCAGCGTGCGAAGCGCGTCGATCGGTGCTCCCCGGAGTGAACCCAGCGGAGCGCCAGCGAGTCCACCTTCGGCCCGAGCTTCGCAAGCACCGTCGGCAGCAGCGTCAGGGTCGCTCCGAGCACGAAGAAGACGCTGATCATGATCCCGAGCGCCATCGACCGAAACGCGGGGCTCGGGACGAGCATCACGGCGGAGAGCGAGATCAGGACCGTGGCCCCGGAGAACAGGACCGCCTTCCCGGCCGTGTCCATCGTCACCGCGACCGCGTCGCGCGCCTCGAGCCGGGAGCCGAAGAAGGCGCCGCGAAAGCGGTGGACGATGAAGAGCGCGTAGTCGATCCCGAGCGCAAGCGCGAACATGAGTGCGAAGTTCATCGCCCAGATCGAGATCTCGAAGCCGTGCGTGAGCAGCGCGAGCAGGCCGGCCGAGGAGATGAGGCCGAGGATCGTCAGCAGCAGCGGGAGCCCGGCGGCGACGAGCGAGCCGAACGCCAGCACGAGGATGACCATCGTCACCGGCCACGAGAAGAGCTCGGACTTCATCATCGCCGTCCGGTTTGCGGTGTTGAAGTCACTCCACATCCCGGAGGCGCCCGTCAGAGCGACGCTGACGTCGCCGTTCCCGAGCGCATGCAGCTTGCCCTTGAGCGAGTCGGCGGCGGCGACCATTGCGGTGGGGTCGCCGCCGGCACCGGCAGTGACGATCGCCGTGTGCCGGTCGGCCGAGATCGTCGAGCCGGGCCGGGGTCCCACAACGGAGGCAACGTTGCGATTCGCCCGGAGCAGCCGTTCGGCAGCCGTGATCGTCGATCGAAAGCCCACGTCGCTCACGGTCTCCCTCTCCGAGTGCGCCACCACCGTCAGCGCCGAGCTGGAGAGGCCGGCAAAGTTCGCCTGGATCAGGTTCCTCGCCTGGACCGACTGGGAGCCGTTCGCCTGCCAACCGGCACCCGAGAGAGCCGATTCGACCTTCGGTGCAAAGAAGCCGAAGCCGATCCCGATGATCAGCCACGCCACCGCGACGGCACGACCGTGGTCGACGGTCCACCGGCCCAGCCGGCCGACCGGCCCGACTGCAGCAGCGTGCTCGGCGGTCACAGGCGCAACGCGGCGGGTGGACGCGACGGCGGTCACCGGCTGCACCGCCGCCCGGAGAATCGCCGGAGCTCGAGCGACGGCGGGCAGAGCGGGCGCCGGGACATCAACGCACTCCCTCGACGAGCTCGTTCAGAGCCGCGAGCTGCTGCTGGATCGCACCGCAGACCTCGTCGCAGAGCCTGAAGACTCCCTCGTCCGCGATCCGGTAGTAGGCGTGCGTTCCGTCCTTGCGGCGCCCGACGATCCCCGAGTCGGCGAGCACGGCAAGGTGTTTCGAGACGTTCTGCTGTGAGGCGCCTGTCGCGCGCGTCAGCTCGTTGACGGTTGCCTCGCCGTCGCGGAGCCGGTCGAGCAGCCTGATTCGCATCGGCTCGCCGATCGCCCGGAAGCGGCGGGCGATCAACTCGACGAGCTCATCTGGGATGGGGTTGGGAAGCGGCATCGTTGCGGGTTTCTTATTCAATCATAAACAGTTGTATGGTTGTATAGCACAAACGGTCGGGCTCTCGCCGCGCGTTCGGCCTCGCGCGTCCTCGCTAACCTCCGCTGGGTGCTCGGCGTGATTCTCTCCGCGGTCGTCTCCGGCTTCCTGATCGGCGGCGCGGCACGGCTGGCGCTACCGGGGCCCGATCCGATGCCGTTCTCCTTCACCGTCCTGATCGGCCTCGCCGGCTCCGCAGCGGGCGTCGGTCTCGCGACCGCGATCTACGGCTCGAGCCACACGTTCGACACGTCGAGCCGCGCGTTCGTGACGCTGCTGCTCGAAGTGGGCGTGGCGACCGGGCTGCTCGCAGCCTATCGCCGGTTCGTGCAGAAACGGCCGCTCTGGGGGCCCGGGGCACACCACTTTCCGACGCGGGGCGTCGGAGTGGCCCGCATGCGCGCGCGACTGCGCCAGTTCGGGATCGACCCCGACCGGCTCGGGCATCGGCGAGGCGCTTCTCGCGCGCAGCCCGATCCTCAGGACGTCGCCGAGGAGCTCGAGAGGCTTCGGGCCGAGCGCGACCGAGGCGCGATCACCGACGAGGACTACGAACGGGCGCGCGAGCGTTTACGCCGCTACTGACCCGCCTACCTCGGGCCAGGCTCGCATGGCCAACTCGATCCCTCGTTCCGTTCACCGGATGACAGCGCCGCTCCCTCCGCTGCAAGCCCGGTCCGGCTCGCTATGAGCAGCGGCCAGCGGTTGACCCTGGTCGCGGCGATTCTCGGCTCCGGGGTGGCAACCATCGACGGGACGATCGTCAACGTCGCCCTGCCGGCGATCGAGCGCGACCTCGGAGGCGGTCTGCCCGCGCAGCAGTGGGTGTCGAACGCGTACCTGCTCGTCCTCGGCTCGCTGATCCTGATCGGCGGCTCGCTCGGGGACATCTACGGCGAGCGCCGCGTCTTCGCGATCGGCGTCGCCGCCTTCGGCGTTCTCTCGGTCGCGTGCGCGCTCGCGCCGACGATCGAGGTGCTGATCGCCGCTCGCGCGCTCCAGGGAGCTGCCGGAGCACTGCTGACGCCGAGCTCGCTCGCGATCATCGTCATGGCGTTCCCGGCGCGGGAGCGGGCGGCCGCGATCGGTGCGTGGACTGCCTGGGGCGGGATCGCCGCGATCGTCGGCCCGCTCGTCGGCGGCGAGATCGTCGACCAGGTCTCTTGGCGCTGGATCTTCGCGCTCAACGTCCCGCTCGTCCTCGTCACCCTCGGACTCGTCCTCGCCGCGGTGCCGCCCTCGGCGCGAGCCGCCGCACGCCGAGTCGATCTCACAGGCGCGCTCCTCTGCGTGCTCGGTCTCGGCGGCTTCGTCTTCGGGTTGATCGAGCAGCCGCGCTTCGGCTGGACGAGCCCGGCGATCCTCGTCCCGCTGGCGGGCGGTGTCGCCCTCTTCGCCGCCTTCCTCGCTTACGAGCGAATGGCGGAGGAGCCGATGCTGAAGATCGAGCTCTTCGCGCGGCGGAACTTCGCCGTCGGGAACCTCGAGACCCTGACCATGTACGCGGGCCTCGCGATCCTCTTCTTCTTCCTCGTCATCTACCTCCAGCAGGTGGCGGGGTATACCGCGCTGCGCAGCGGCCTGACGACGCTGCCGGTCACAGTGGTGATGTTCGTGCTCTCCCGCCGATTCGGCGCGCTCGCCGACCGGTTCGGCCCGCGCCTCTTCATGGGGGTCGGCCCGCTCGTCGCGGCCGGCGGGATCCTTCTGCTGCTGAGGACGGGGATGCACACCTCGTACCCGCGCGACCTGCTGCCCGCGCTGCTCCTCTTCGCACTCGGCCTGTCGGCGACTGTCGCCCCGCTGACGGCGGCCGTGCTTGCCGACGCCGACGAGACCGACGCCGGCATTGCCTCCGCGATCAACAACGCCGTCGCACGCGTCGCCGGACTCGTCGGCGTGTCGGTGGTCGGCGTCGTGGTCGCGAGCAGGCTGACGGGCGACACGTTCGGGGCGAACGGCGAGTCGGTCCGCGCGTTCCACGAAGCCGTCGTCATCTGCGCGGTACTCGTCGCAGCGGGAGGGATTGCCGGGCTGGCGGGGATCACGAATTCGAGCAGGGCCGTGCGCGCCGAGTCCTGCCCCGGAGGGCAGCTCGCCGGCGCACCCGAGCCCGCGGCCGAGGTAACAGCGGGCTGACGGATCGTCGGCGGCCCGGTGAGGATGTTCCAGTGGCCGCCCGACCGGCGCTCCAGGTCATCACCGCACGCCGCGTCGGTGTCTGCCCCGCTCTCCGTGGCCGACCGACGTCGCCGGCCCGCCCGCCTTCGAGCCCAGCCCACGCTTGGCCGCGGCAGCAGATTGCGGCGCCCGCCGGCGCGACCGGTACCGAGACGAGGAGCGCGCTTCGTCGGGCCTGACAGGCGTAACCGCTCCGTCATGCCGCGGGCACGCGGTACAGGAAGCCGTTGGTGTTGTCCGCGAGCCACACGGCGCCCCCGGAAACGACGAGACCGTGGACGTCGATCCGGCCGGTCGAACGGGCGAACGTCGTGACGACGCCGGCCGTGGACACACGGCGCAGCGCCTCCATCGTCGGGAGGCCTGACCGATCAACTGCCGTGCTGCGGGACGGGACCCACAGGGCGCCACCGGCTGCCACCACGTCGATCCCGCTCGCGCCGATCTCGGCGGTGGTCTCTACCGCACCTGTCGCCGGATCAACCTGGACGAGATCCGTCCCACGGCCCGTGATCCAGAGGCTCCCGCCGGCGCGGGCGATCCGCTCGGGCACCTCCGCGTCGAGGATCGCCAGTCGGGTCGGCGCGTTCGTCCGCGTGTCGATCCGAACAAGGCCGCGATCGCGATGGTTGACCACCCATGCGCTGGTCCCGTCGAAGGCCAGGTCGGCCGGCCCGTCGCCGACCGTGATCCGCGCGACCACGCGGTTCGTCGCCGCGGAGATCCGGATGAGCTGTCCCGCGCCGTCGTCGGCGACCCACACAGAGCCGGCGCCGATCCAGATGTTGTAGGGGCGGCCGGTCCCGAGGACGACCCGCTGCGTGATGCGCGCGGTCCGCGGCGCGACCCGCGTCAGAGTCCCACTTGAATCGAGAGCCCAGACCGACCCGTAGCCGAGCGCGACCGCAATCACCGGCGCCCCGATGCGAACGGAGCGAACCGCCTTCCGCCGCGCGAGGTCGAGCTTGACTATCCGCGCCTCCTCCTTGCAGGCGAGCCAGCCGATCGGGCCCGAGATCGCGAGCGTCTCGGTCGGCCAGAAAGGGCCGGCAGCGGCGCACGTCTCGAATGCCGTGGCTCCGGGCAGCCGGCCGGACCCGGCTGCCCCGGCCACCGACGCTGCGAGAGCTGAGAGCGTCACGAGCGCAGCGAGGATGCGCATGCTCGGGAACTCTGCCGCTTTCGGTCGCCGGCTCTGAGACGACTATCGCTAGGTTTCGGCCATGCCGACCGTTCGCGCGGTGATCGACCAGGGTGCGCTCACCTTCGACCTTGCGATTCCCTGCGAAGTGTTCGGAGTCGACCGCCGGGACATCGCCGACCCCTGGTACGACTTTCTGCTCGTCGCCGCCGGGAGAGCCAGGGTGCGAACGCAAACAGGGTTCACCATCCTGGCGCCCCACGGACTCCCCGAGCTGGCCCGCGCAGACACAATCGTCGTGCCCGGCTGGTCCGACCCGGACGCACCCCCGTCGGAGGAGCTGTGCACCGCGCTGCGGGATGCGCACGATCGAGGTGCGCGCATCGTCTCTCTCTGCACGGGCGCGTTCGTGCTCGCTGCGGCAGGCCTCCTCGACGGGCGGCGCGCGACCACGCACTGGCTTTTCGCCGACCGGCTGCGCGAGCGCTTCCCCACGGTCGAGCTCGACCCGGACGTCCTGTACGTCACCGACGAGCAGGTCATGACCTCCGCCGGCACGGCGGCGGGAATCGACCTCTGCCTGCACATCGTCGCGCTCGACTACGGCGTCCATGTCGCCAACCGCGTCGCCCGCCGAATTGTCATGCCGCCCTACCGGGCCGGCGGGCAGGCGCAGTACGTTGAACAGCCGATGGAAACAGGCGGAGCCCTGGCGCCGTTGCTCGACTGGGCACGCGAGCACGTCCCCACGGGCGTCACGATCGACGACCTCGCCCGCCGGGCTGCGATGAGCCGCCGGACGCTGACGCGGCGGTTCCGCAGGGCGACGGGTCTGCCGCCGGGCGAGTGGCTCCAGCAGGAGCGTCTCCGGGTCGCCCAGCAGCTGCTCGAAACACGCGACGAGCCGCTTACCGCGATCGCCCGGCAGGCAGGCTACGACTCCGAGACGACGATGCGGTCGCACTTCGCCGCGCGGTTGGGCACGTCGCCGCGCGCGTACCGGCAGACCTTCGGATCAGCGCAATAGGCTTTCGGGCCGCTCGCGCGCCCGCCGGTCTACGCCGTCTCTTCGGCGCCGAGATATGCCTCGACCACCGCGGGGTCGCGCTGCACCTCCTGGGGCGTCCCCGCCGCGATCTTCCTGCCGAAGTCGAGAACGTGCACGCGGTTTGAGACACCCATGACCAGGTTCATGTGATGCTCGACGAGAAGGATGGTCAGGTCGAAGTCCTCACGCATCCGCCGGATGAAGGCACCGAGCTGCTCGACCTCCTCGTGGGATAGGCCCCCAGCAGGCTCGTCGAGGAGCAGCAGCTTCGGCGCGGAGGCGAGAGCGCGGGCGGTCTCGACGCGCTTCAGCGTCCCGTAGGGAAGCGAGCCGGCGATTCGAGCGGCGACGTCGCCGAGACCGACGTAGTCGATCATCTCGTCGGCCGTGCGTTCCCCGCTTCGCGCGTGGCAGCCGACGAGCACGTTTTCACGGACGGTCATCGTCTTGAAGAGCTCGAGGTTCTGGAACGTTCGCGTGATTCCGCGCCTGATCACGTCGTGCGGCGGCGTCGAGAGCAGGCTCTCGCCCTCAAAGGTCAACTCGCCTGAGTCGGGCTTGTACAGACGCGTGATCACGTTGAACGTGGTCGTCTTGCCGGCCCCGTTCGGCCCGATCAGCCCGACGATCTCGCCCTCGCCCACGTCGAAGGAGACGTCGTCGAGCGCAACGATCCCGCCGAAGCGGCGCGTGATGTTCGTCACCTCGAGCAGCGCCACCCGCCTACCATAAGCTGGCGGCCGCGCAGATGGAAACGAAGAGCGTGGTCGTGATCGGTGGCGGCGCGATGGGCGCGAGCGTCGCCTGGCATCTGCGCGGGCTCGGGGTCGAGGACGTCGTTCTGCTGGAGCGCGATTCGCTCGCAGCGGGATCGACCGGCCGCTCGGCCGGCGGGATTCGCGCGCAGTTCTCGGACGAGCTGAACATCCGGATCGCGCTCCGCTCGCTCGAGGAGTTCGAGCGGATGGACGGGATCGACTTCCGCCGGCACGGTTACCTGTTCCTGCTCGACCGGGAGGAGGACGTCGCGGACTTCCGGAAGGCGCTCGCGCTTCAGCAGCGGCTCGGCGTCCGTCGCGCGAGCTCACGGTCGAAGAGGCGGTCGCACTCGTGCCCCAGCTCGACCCGGACGGGTTGCTCGCTGCTACCTACTGCGGACTCGACGGCCACGCGTCGCCCGAGTCGGTCGTGCAGTGGTATGCGCGCGACCTCGACGTGCGCCAGGGCTGCGAGGTGACCGCGATCGACGTCGGGGGCGGCCGGGTGGCCGGCGTCGAGACCTCGAAAGGGTCGATTGCCTGCGACACGGTCGTTTGCTGTGCCGGGGCGTGGTCGCGCGATGTCGCTGCTATGGCCGGCGTGCAGTTGCCGGTCGAGGGCGAGAAGCGGTGGATGTGGTTCACGCCGCAGGACGGCGGGCTTCCCGACCGGCTGCCGTTGACGATCGACTTCTCGACCTCGTTCTACTTCCACCGCGAGGGCCCCGGGCTCGTCTTCGGCGGGCGCGAGCAGACCGTCGAAGAGGTGGCGGAGCACGCCGCGCGCCGCCTGCCGGTGCTCGTGGATCTCCCCGTGCAGACGTCGTGGTGGGGCTACTACGAGGTCAGCCCCGACTGGAACGCGCTCGTCGGCGAGGCGACCGAGCCGGCCGGGTTCTTCTACGCCACCGGCTTCTCCGGCCACGGCTTCCAGCAGGCGCCGGCGGTGGGCGAGCACGTCGCCGAGTTGATCGCCGGGCTCGAGCCGACGCTCGATCTCACCGCGTTCGACGTCACGCGCTTCGCGCGCGGCCTCGAGAGGCCCGAGACGTTCGTCATCTGATCGGCGCCGTCGTCCCAGGAAACGGCCCCCGGTACGCCGGCCCACCCGCGCTGATACGATCGATCTAGACAGTCTAGATGGAGATGACCACGCCCTGGCAACTGCAAACGGCGAAGCAGAAGTTCTCGGAGCTCGTCGACCGTGCACTCGCGGAGGGGCCGCAGGTCGTCACCCGGCACGGCCGCGAGGTCGTCGTCGTCGTCGGGATCGACGAGTACCGGCGACTTCGCGAACCCAGGCGGGATTTCAAGCAGTTCCTGACCGAGGGGCCACCGTACTTCGACGAACTCGAGATCGAGCGTTCGACCGAGCCCGCTCGCCCGGTCGAGCTGTGACGTACCTCGTCGACACGAACGTGGTCTCCGAACTCCGAAGGCGCAACCCGAGTCGTGCCGTGGTCTCATGGCGCGATTCGGTCTCCTCGGGCGAGCTCCACGTGAGCGTGCTTGTCGTCGGCGAGATCCGCCAGGGAATCGAGCGCCTTCGCCGTCGCGACCGGAGCCAGGCGGCTGGACTGGAGCGCTGGCTGGACACGATGAAACGGGAATTCGGCGATCGGATCCTGCCGGTGACAACTGCGATCGCGGAGGCTTGGGGACGGCTCGCGGCCCTGCAGCCGTTGCCCCCCGTCGACGGGCTGCTCGCAGCGACCGCGCTCGTACACGGTCTCACGCTGGTCACGCGGGAGGCTCCGCGGCTCGAGCCAACCGGAATCTCCCTCCTTAACCCCTGGGACTAGAAGCGCGCCGGATCGGTCACCGGCGCCTGGCACGCAAACCGCTCGCACACGTACACCGCCGGCTTGCCGTCGACCAGGACCTTCCCTGCCAGCAGCGGCACCGCCTCGCTCGGGCCGAAGGCGACGACCGCGTTCGGGTCGAACGGCGCCAGCGCGGCACGGGCGACCTCGTCCGCCGGCGAGCCGATGATCGCGATCTCTCGCGGCGGCGACAGGTACAGGTCGAGCGCGCACAGCGCCCAGCCGAACGCGGAAGGGATCCGGCTCATGCTCGTGTGCAGGAGTCGCAGGACGCCCACCGCCCTGCTCTCGAGCTCGTCGTCGCCGTAGATCCTGGCGAGGCGCAGCAGCACGTACGCCAGCATCGAGTTCCCGGACGGCACCGGGTTGTCGTCGAGGTCTTTCTTCCGGGCGACGAGCCGCTCGGAGTCACGGGCGGTCATGAAGAAGCCGCCGTGCTCGTCGTCGGCGAAGAGGTCGACCGCGAGCCGGGCGAGACGGTTCGCCTCCTCGAGCCAGCGCAGCTCCCCGGTGGCGACGTGCAGCTCGTACAGGCCGTGCGCTACGGCGGCGTAGTCCTCGAGGTATCCGGGGATCGTCGCCCGCCCGTTTCGCCACGTCCGGAACAGACGGCCAGTCGGAGGTCGAAAGCCCCGTGAGCAGGAAGTTTCCGAGCCGCTCAGCGGCTTGTAACACAGTGTTACTTGCAAGCCTTCGGCCCGCCTCGGCGAGCCCGGCAAGGGCGAGCCCGTTCCACGCGGCGATCGCCTTGTCGTCGCGCGCGGGCTGCGGCCGCTTTGCCCGATCCTCGAGGAGCCGCGCCCTGAGCTCCGGGTCGAGGTCGCCGCGGATGATCGAGCGGCCGTGTTCGAACGGCTGGAGCAACTCCGGCGGGAACGCCTTCGTCCTCCGTCCACGTGAAGGTCAGGCCCTCGACGCCCTCCGTGTCGGCGTCCTGCGACGAGGCGAAGCCGCCGTCAGGCAGCGCCAGCTCGCGGAGCAGGTAGTCGCAGGTCTCTTCGACCACCCGCCGGTAGCGCTGCTCGCCGGTGACGACGAATGCGTGCAGGTACGCGGGTACGAGCAGCGCGTTGTCGTAGAGCATCTTCTCGAAGTGCGGGACGAGCCACCGCTCGTCGACCGAGTAGCGGTGGAAGCCGCCGCCGACGAGGTCGTACATCCCGCCCGCAGCCATCGCGTCGAGGGTCTTCGTCGCCAGCTCGAGCTCGCCACGGCGAAGGAGGAGCTCGATCGCAGAGGCGGGCGGAAACTTCGGCGCGCCGCCGAAGCCGCCCCACTCCGGGTCGAACGAGCGGCGCAGGCCACGCACCGCCTCGCCCAGGATCGAGTCGGTCAGCGGATCGCTCGACGGCGCCTGAGCGCTCGACTCCCGCACCGCCTCGATGAGCTGCTCCGCCGAGCGGCCGAGATCGGCACGGCGCTCACGGTACGCGGCGGCGACCGCGTCGAGCAGCTGACGGAAGCTCGGCAGCCCGTGGCGCGGCGCCGGCGGGTAGTAGGTGCCCCCGTAGAACGGCCGGCCGTCCGGAAGCAGGAAGACGGTCATCGGCCAGCCGCCGTGCCCGGTCATTGCGACCACGGCGTCCATGTAGACGGCGTCGAGATCGGGCCGCTCCTCCCGGTCGACCTTGATGCAGACGAAGTGCTCGTTCATCAGCGCGGCCGTCTCCGCGTTCTCGAACGACTCGTGCTCCATCACGTGGCACCAGTGGCAGGCGGCGTAGCCGATCGAGAGCAGGATCGGCCGATCCTCGTCGCGCGCACGAGCCAGCGCCTCCTCGCCCCACGGGTACCAGTCGACCGGGTTGTCTCTGTGCTGCAAGAGGTACGGGCTGGTCTCCCCGGCGAGACGATTCATCCCGCCACGATAATCGCGGGGATGAGCTTCGCGCCCCTCGCCGGTGTCCGCGTGGTCGACGTGACCACGTCGTATGCGGGGCCGACCTGCACGCAGCTCCTCGCCTCGCTCGGAGCCGACGTCGTCAAGGTCGAGCCGCCGTCCGGCGACGAGGCCCGGCTGTGGGGACCGCCGTTCGCGGGCGGGCTCGGCACGCTGTTCGTCGCGGCGAACTCGGGCAAGCGGTCGGTCGCACTCGACCTGCGGCGCGGCGGCGAGGTGCTGGTGAGGCTCGTCGACGGCGCGGGCGTCTTCATCCAGAGCCTGCGGCCCGGGCTCGCCGACGAGCTCGGGCTCGGCGCGGAGCCGCTGCGCGCGCGAAATCCGAGCCTTGTTCACTGCACGATCTCGTCGTACGGACGTACGGGGCCGAAGCAGGCGCTTCCGGGCTACGACCCGCTGCTCCAGGCGGCGGCGGGGCTGATCAGCGTCACCGGCGAGCCCGGCCGGGACGGCGTGCGGATCGGCGTTTCGCTGATCGACCATGCGACCGGTATGTACGCGGCGTTCGCGATCCTCGCCGCGTTGCATGAAGGGGGCGGGCACACGCTCGACGTCTCGCTGTTCGAGACCGCACTCTCGTTCGTCTCGTACCACCTGATCGGGAATCTCGAGACGGGCGCCGTGCCGACCCCCCAGGGCACGGCGTTCCACGCAATCGCGCCGTACCAGGTGTTCCCCGCCTCGGACGGGGGCCTCATGATCACGGCCGCGAACGACGGGCTCTTCGCGCGGCTCGCGGACGCGATCGGACTGCCCGAGCTCGTCGGCGACCCCCGCTTCGCGACGAACCCGGACCGCGTGGCGAATCGCACTGCGCTGACGGAGGCGCTCTCGGCCCGCCTGCGCGAGGATACGCGCGCCGCGTGGCTGGCGAAGCTCGAGGCCGCGCGGGTGCCGGCCGCGCCCGTCAACGACATCGGCGAGGTCGCGGCCGATCCTCAGCTTGCCGCGATCGGGATCGTCCAGGAACTCGGCGACCTCACCACCCTCGGGCCTGCCTTCTCGGTCGACGGCGAGCGGCCTGCTTACCCGGCGCCCCCGCCGCCGCTCGGGGCTCACTCGGCCGAGGTGCTCGCCGAGGCCGGCTACTCCGAGGACGAGATCGCGGCGCTCGCCGCGGACGGCGTCATTCGACTCGGCTAGAGTCCGGCCCGGCATGGGTGTGCTCGTTCTGGCCGGGACCCGGAAGGGCCTCTTCCTTCTCTCGAGCGACGAGGGCCGCCGCGACTGGCAGCTCGAAGGGCCGCTCCTCACCGGCTGGGAGGTGATGCACGCGACGCTCGATCCGCGCAACGGGACGATGTATGCGGCCACGAACAACTTCGTCTACGGCGGTACCGTGCACCGCTCGACCGACGGCGGCAGGACGTGGGAGCGCGCAGAGGAGGTCGGTCTGCCCGAGGATTCCGGCCTCAAGCTCGCGCGCACGTGGCACGTCGAGCCCGGACACGACGAGCAGACGCTCTGGCTCGGCGGCGACCCGGGCGCGCTGCTGCGCTCGAGCGACGGGGGTGCCAGCTTCTCGATGGTCGGGGGCCTGACCCTGCACCCCACCCGCGACCGGTGGAACCCTGGCGCCGGCGGCCTGTGCTGCCACTCGATCTCGCTCGACCCGAGCGAGCCGAACCGAATCTACGCCGCCATCTCGGCCGCCGGCGGGTTCCGCACCGACGACGGCGGCGAGACGTGGACGCCGATCAACAAGGACGTCGCCGCCGACTTCATGCCCGAGGAGGCCCCGCGCGACGTCGGCCAGTGTGTCCACAAGCTTCTCTGCCATCCCGCCCGGCCCGAGCGGCTCTGGCAGCAGAACCACGTCGGCGTCTACCGCTCCGACGACCGCGGCGAGAACTGGGAACGGCTCGACCGCAACGGCCTCCCGAGCGAGTTCGGCTTCCCGATCATGCTCGATCCGCGCGATCCGGACACCGCCTACGTGATCCCCGAGGAGGGCGCCGAGAACCGCGTCACCTCGAACGGGCGGCTCGGCGTCTACCGCACCCGCGACGGCGGCGCGAGCTGGGAGCTGGCCTCGAAGGGGCTGCCCGAGCAGGCATGGGCGGTGATCCTGCGCGAGGCGTCGTCGTTCGACCGGCTCGACCCGGCAGGCGTCTACTTCGGCACGCAGAGCGGGTCGGTGTGGGCTTCGCCGAGCGAGGGCGACGACTGGGTCGAGGCGGCTGCGGGCCTGCCGCCGGTGCTCTCGGTCGAAGCCGTCCGACCGTGGGATGACCAGCGCCGAGGCGCCCAGTCGGGTACTGCCCGTCGCTGCTCGCGCACCGAAGCCGGCGGGCAGAAGCGCTTCGACCTCGACGCCGCGACCGTCGGCGACGCCTTGCGCGCACTTCCGGTCGCGAACCTGCTTTTCGACGAGCACGGTGCGTTGCGCCCGCTCGTCAACGTCTACGTCGACGGCACCGACGCGCGCTGGGACGGCGGCGTCTCCCGCCCGCTGGCAGGCGGAGAGACGCTACGCATCGTCCAGGCTGTCGCAGGCGGTTAACCGGCAAAGGTGCGCGGGATGTCGATCTTGCCGGCGACGATCTGCTGTCTGATCTTCTCGACCGCGGCGACCTCGCTCCGCGGGACCTTCGGGCTGATCTTGCCGAGCCCGACGCCGCCCTGCACCAGGCCGTAGTTGGAGTCGCCGCCCTTGAACGTCCCGTTGCGGACCGACGCGATCGCGAGGAAGACCGCGCGGTCGACGCGCTTCGTCGCGCTGGTCAGGATGTGGGGGCCCAGGAACGACTGGTCGGCGTCGACGCCGATCCCCCAAACGCCGCCCTCCTTCGCCGCATCCAGCGCACCCAGCCCGCAACCACCCGCGACCTGGAAGACCGCGATGGAGCCGGCCGCGATCTGGTTCAGCGCGAGCGCCTTGCACTTCGCCTGGTCGTTGAAGTCCTGCGAGTAGGCGTTGAGCGTCTTGATTCCCGGATCGGCCGCCCTCGCTCCCGCCTGGTATCCGGCGATGAAGCGATCGACCGGCGGCTGCTTCTCGCCGGCGACCGAGCTGATCACGTCAGGCCCCGGCAGCCGCTTCGCCTCCAGCCCGGCGAGATAGCCCGCGAGGTACCCGACCTGCTCCTCGCGGAAAAGCAGGCCGAGGACGTTCGGCGGCGCACCTTCGAGGTCGGCGTTGGAGACGTCGACGATCGCGAAGTGCGTGTCGGGGAAGCGCTTGGCTGCCGCGCTCATCGCGGCGATCTCGGTGTAGCCGACCCCGACGACGAGATCGAAGCCGCGCCGTGCGAAGGACGCGAGGTTCGGGATGTAGTCGGCTGACGACTTCGACTCGGCGACCTGGATCGCGACGCCGAACTCCCGCTGCGCATCCTTCAGCCCCTTGTACGCGAGCGCGTTGAAGCCGCGGTCGTTGAGGCCGCCGACGTCGGTGACCATGCCGATCTTCAGCGACGAGGCGGGCGGAGTGGTCGTTGCGGTCGTCGTCGGCGCGGCCTTTTTGCTGCCGCCGCAGCCCGCTGCCAATGCCGCCAGCCCCGCCGCCGCCAGCGCGAGCACCCATGTCCGTTTCACCGTCATCGTTCCCTTTCGGTAGTTTACGACTATGGAGCGAAAACCTGGACGGGACGATAGCAGCCTGCCCCACGAGACGGTCGCGGTAGTGCTCCAGGTGCGCGACCACCGGCTCCAAGCGCTCCTCTGGCGACGCGCCGTCTCGCCCCACGCCGGGCGCTGGGCCCTCCCCGGTGGACGGCTCGACCCCGGCGAATCGCTGGAGCGCTCCATCCGCCGGCACCTCGCAACCAAGGTGGACGTCCGAGAGCTCTCTCACCTCGAGCAGCTCGCGACGCACGCCGACCCGAAACGCAGGCACGTGACGACTGCCTACCTCGGGCTCGTCCGTACCGGCCTCGACCCGGCGGTGCCCGCGGACACGAGCTGGCACCCGGTGAGCGCGCTGCCGGCGACGGCCTTCGACCACGGCGCGGTCGCGCTCGCCGGGCGCGAGCGTCTGCGGGCGAAGCTCTCGTACACGAACCTTGGCTTTGCGCTCGCTCCGGAGACGTTCACCATCTCCGAGCTGCGCGACCTGTACGCGGCCGCGCTCGGCCATGAGGTCTCGGCGACGAACCTCCAGCGCGTGCTGGAGCGGCGCGGTGTGATCGCCCCGACCGGCGAGCGCCGCCCGGCTGGACGGGCCGGTGGGCGGCCGGCGGCGGTCTACCGGTTCCGCGCCGCCGACCTCGAGATCACCGACCAGTTCGCGGTGCTGCGCCCTCCGTCGCGTTAGGATCGTCCAGGAGTGAGAGCGTTCAGCATCGGCGCGCTCGTGGCGGGGAGCATCGCGCTCGTGGTGGGGCTCTTCGTCGCCACCGTGCTGTTCGGCCCGCTGCTCTTCTGGATCGCCTGGAACAAGCTCGACTTCGCGCACAGCGTCGGACTGCCTGAGCTCGGATTCTGGGGGATCGTGCTCGCGACGCTCTTCCTCGGGCTCGGCTGGGCGGGGAAGATGATCATCGCCGGAATCGTCTTCCTGGCCGACCCGTCGTGGTTCCACGGCGCCGCGCAGGTGAGCTGGCCGGAGCCGACCTTCAAGAACTTCGTCGCGATCGGCCTCCTGGCGTTGATCGCGGCGAGGCCCAAGGCCGAGCGGCGCTGGGAGCGGCGTCGCGTGCGGACCACGAGCGGCTGGTCAGGCCAGAGCCGGCACTGAGCCGATCTCCTCGGCCAGCTCCACCGCCCATCGCCTGATCTCGTCCCAGTCGCGAACGTCCGCGGCGGCCATGTGCGTGAACGGGAACCGCAGCTTGGTGGGATCCACCGCTCCGCCGAAGACGCGCACCGAGAACGGCTCGATCGGCAGCCGGTCGAGACTCTTCTCGAGCTGCGCACGGGCAGCGGCCTTGTCCTCCGGCTTGTCGGTCACCGGCCCCAGGGCAAACACCGCCACCGGCAGCCCGCGTAGCTCGTTCCCGAAGTGGCGCGCGAACCCACGCGCGTCCCGGTGCCAACGACCTATGTAGATACCGCCACCGAGCACGACGGCGCCGTACGGGCCGAGGTCCTCCACCTCGGCGGCCGGCAGCACCTCGACCTTCTGCTCGTGCTCGCGCAGCGTGGCCGCGATCGCCTCGGCCGTCTCGCGCGTCGAGCCGTAGCGCGAGGCGTATGCGATCAGGATCGGTCCGGTCATCTCCACCCCTTTCGTCTCGAGCAGAGGCTGGCACGGCTCCCAACGCCCGGCATCGGTACGCGGCCGGATCCGAGCTCAGTGGGAACTACCAGCTGCGGCGGAGCAGCACGATCGAGCGAGACTCGATCTCGATCTCGTCGCGCGCGAGCCCATGAGCGAGCGCCCGCCTCGGCGTCCGGCTCGGCGGTGGACAGCTCGAGCTGCCAGCGCTGGCCGAAGCGGCGCGGCGGCAGCCGGAAGGTGACCGGGTCGTGATGCGCGTTGAAGAGGAGCACGAACGACTCGTCGGTCACCGGCGCGCCCTCCCGAGTCTGCGCCTGGATCTCCTCGCCGTTCAGAAAGAGGCCGATCGTCCGCAGCTCGGCGTCCGCCCAGTCGCGCCGTGTCAGCTTGCGGCCGTCCGGGCGGAACCACCAGCTGTCGGGCACTCCCCGACCGTTCGACGACCGGCCGGTCAGGAAATGCGGCCGCCTGAACGCCGGATGCGCACGCCGGAAGTGAACGAGGCGTCTGGTGAAGTCGAGCAGCCGCTGCCGGCGCTCGTCCACGTCCCAGTCGAACCAGCTCAGCTCGTTGTCCTGGCAGTACGCGTTGTTGTTGCCCCGCTGGGTGCGCGAGAGCTCGTCACCGCCGAGGAGCATCGGCACGCCCTGCGAGAGCAGCAGCGTGGCGAGGAAGTTCCGCTGCTGGCGCTCGCGAAGCGCATTCACCTCCGGGTCGTCGGTCGGGCCCTCGACGCCGCAGTTCCAGCTCCGGTTGTCGTCGGTGCCGTCTCGGTTGTCCTCGAGGTTGGCCTCGTTGTGCTTGCCGTTGTACGAAACCAGGTCGGCGAGCGTGAACCCGTCGTGGGCGGTGACGAAGTTGATCGAGGCGAAGGGCCGCCGCCCGTCGGACTGGTAGAGGTCGCTCGATCCGGTGAAACGCTGGGCGAACTCGCCCAGCTCGCACTCACCGCGCCAGAAGTCGCGAATGCAGTCGCGGTACATGCCGTTCCATTCGGTCCAGAGAATCGGGAAGTTGCCGACCTGGTAGCCGCCGGGGCCGACGTCCCACGGCTCGGCGATCAGCTTCACCTGGGAGAGCACCGGGTCCTGGTGGATGACGTCGAAGAACGCGGAGAGCCGGTCGACGTCGTAGAACTCGCGTGCGAGCGCCGAGGCGAGGTCGAAGCGGAATCCGTCCACGTGGCAGTCGACCGCCCAGTAGCGGAGGGAGTCCATGATCAGCCGCAGGACGCTCGGGTGCACCGGGTTGAGGCTGTTCCCGGTCCCGGTGAAGTCCATGTAGTGGCGCGGGTCGTCCGGCATCAACCGGTAGTACGAGGCGTTGTCCACCCCCTTGAAGCCGAGCATCGGCCCGAGCTGATTGCCCTCGGCCGTGTGGTTGTAGACGACGTCGAGGATCACCTCGATCCCCGCGCGGTGGAGCGCCTTGACCATCCCCTTGAACTCGCGCACCTGCTCGCCCCGCGTGCCCGTCGCCGCGTAGAGCGCGTGCGGTGCCAGGTATCCGATCGAGCTGTAGCCCCAGTAGTTCGTCAGCCCCTTCTCGACGAGGTGGTGCTCGTCGGCGATGTGGTGGATCGGGAGCAACTCGACCGCGGTCACGCCGAGTGAGGTCAGGTGGGCGATCGCGCTCTCGGACGCGAGCCCCGCGTACGTGCCGCGCAGGTCTTCGCGCACGCCGGGGTGGCGTGCGGTGAAGCCCTTGGTGTGCACCTCGTAGATGACGGTGTCGTGCCAGGGGGTGTGCAGATGCGTATCGCCCTCCCAGTCGAACGACGGGTCGATGACGACGCACTTGGGGACCGCCGCCGCATCGTCCTCGTCGTCGGCCTCGAGGCCGGCGTCCTCTCCGCCCGGGATGTAGGCGAGAGTGCTCGCGGCCTCCCAGCGCACCGGCCCTTCGATCGCCTTCGCGTACGGATCGATCAACAGCTTGTGACGGGTTGAAGAGGTGGCCGCGCTCTGGCGCCCACGGCCCGTGGACGCGGTAGGCGTAGCGCTGTCCCGGCCCGACGCCGGGCAGGTAGCAATGCCAGTTGAAGGCGGCGGGCCCGCCGAGCGGCACGCGCGTCTCGTTGTCGTCCGCGTCGAACAGGCACAGCTCGACGTATTCCGCGTTCTCGGAGAAGAGCGAGAAGTTGGTCCCCTCGCCGTCCCAGATCGCCCCCAGCGGGAACGGGGCCCCGGGCCAGACCTTCACGCGCGCAGCTCCGCCGTCCTCGCTCCGAAGTCGACGACGAGCTCGGCCCCGCCGCGCCGCATCGTCAGCACCGATCCCTCCGCACGCGCCTGCACTTCGCGTGGCAGCCTACGCCGCAGCGCCAGCAGCCTGCGGTAGTGCTCGCGCACACCGGGCAGCTCGCGCCGCGAGAGCTTCGACCGCTCGAACGTCGCCGGGTCCTGCGGGTCGGGCACGTCGCCGGCGAACCCGCGGTAGGCGGCGAACTCGCGCTTGCGCCCCTCACGAGCCGCTGCTGCGACGCTCGGGTCATGGTGGTCGGTGAAGTACTGGAACGGGCTCTGCTCGCCGTACTCCTCGCCCATGAACAGGATCGGCGTGTGCGCGGAGAAGAGGACGACGGACGAGGCGAGCCGGAGCAGCTCCGGTGCCAGCCGGTCGCCGAGCGCGCGGTTGCCGATCTGGTCGTGATCCTGGGCGCAGACGACATGGGCCGCGGCCGGGACGCGGGCGAGCTCGCGCGCGACGTCCTCGACGCTCCCGTAGGGGGCGTAGTAACCGTCCCGCTCGCCGGTCAGGAGGGCGTGCAGCGCGTGATGCAACCCGTCGCTCCAGCGCGCGTCGTGACCCCAGTCACCGAGGGGCCGGTCGTCCTCGATCGAGGTCTCGGAGATGACGAGCGCGCGGGGCGCGGTCGCGTGGACGCGGTCGGCGAGCTCGGCGAGAACGTGTGGAGCCGAGTCGTCGCGGATCGTCTGGACGGCGTCGAGGCGCAGCCCGTCGATGCCGTAGTCCTCCACCCACATGAGGGCGTTCTGGATCGCCCACTCGCGGACGCCGTGCTGTGAGAAGTCGACTCCCTTTCCCCAGAAGGTCGCGTGCCGCGCGGTCAGATACGGGCCGAACGCGGTCAGCACCTCCGAGCCCGGGCCGACGTGGTTGTAGACCACGTCCATGATCACACCGAGGCCCTCGCGGTGGGCCGCCTCGACGAGGCGGCTGAGTCCCGCCGGCCCGCCGTAGGCCGGATGCGGCGCGTAGGTGTAGACGCCGTCGTACCCCCACCCCCGGTCGCCGGGAAAGGTCGCGACCGGCATCAGCTCGATCGCGGTCACGCCGAGCTCGCGTAGCTCGCGCAGGTGCGGGACAGCCGCGTCGAACGTCCCCTCGGCCGAGAAGGTGCCGACGTGGAGCTCGTAGACGACCAGCTCGTCGAGCGCGAGGCCGCGCCGCGCGGCGGGCGGGATCTCGACGATCCGCGACGGGCCGGACACGCCCTCCGGCTGGAACCGGGAGCACGGGTCGGGCAGTTCGCGCCCGCCGTCGAGCACGTACGTGTAGTCGTCACCGGGCACGGCGCGCACCTCGCCCTCGAACACGCCGCCGGCGGTCGGCGCCAGCTCGTGGAGCTCGCCGCCGATCCGTACACCCACCCGTCTCGCCGCGGGCGCCCAGACGCCGAACTCGACGGTTCCATCCGGACGCGGGATCGCGCCGAGCCGCCTCATGCGCCTGTCGACGGGAGCGGCTCGCCCCCGCGTCGCCCGAAGGCCGCCCGCACCGCCGCGGCGCCCGTCGCCGCGGCCGACGACGGAGACCGCGGCGAAGAAGTACCACGCCGCGTTGTCGCCGTAGGTGTCGGCGAGATGCAGACCCGCGAACGGCCCGATCGCGAATGCAAACGAGGCCGCACTGCCGAACGCGCCCATGTACGCACCCCGCACGTCCTCCGGTGCGAGTGCGGCGACGATCGCCTGCGAGGTCGGCACCCACAGCATCTCGCCGATCACGAAGATCAGGATCACGAGCGCGAACATCCCGAGCGCCGTGCTGGTGACGAGGAGAAGGAACGAGCCGCCCATCAGCAGCATCGCGGTGACGAGCTTCGGGCCGGCCGGCCAGCGGGTCGTCCAGTTCGTCACGCGGAGCTGGAACAGGGTGACCAGCACCGGGTTGATGATCACGATGAAACCCCAGGTCGACGGCGCGATTCCGTGTGTGTCCACGGCCGAGACCGGCAGGACGGTCTCGATCGCGACGTACACCAGGTAGGCGAGCGCACCGGAGAGCAGGAAGAGGAGGAACGCGCGGTCGCGGCGGATGACGCCGAACGAGCCGCGGCCGGGCGGGCTCTCGGGCGCATACGCACCGCTTCGCGGCAGGTAGCGGAGCGCGATCGCGAAGCCGATCGCCGCGAGGACCGAGACCCCGGAGAAGAACACGGGCCAGTGGCGGCCGATCAGGAGCAGGCCTCCGATCGCCGGGCCGAAGGCCACGCCGAGGTTGGAGGCGACCCGCACCGACGCGTACGCCTTCTCGTGCCGCTCCGGCGCGACGAGGTCGGCGACCATCGCCTGGTCGGCGCCCTGCCCGATCGAGCCGAAGACGGCTCCGAGCCCGATCAGCCCGAGCCCGACGACGACGTGGTGCCCCGCGGCGATGTAGGACAGCGTGAAGAGCGCCTGCAGGCTCCAGCCGAGCAGGATCAGCGGCCGCCGCCCGAAGTGGTCGGAGGCATGCCCGCCGAGGTAGCCGGCGACCATCGAGGCGACCGCGGCGATCACGAAGCCGACGCCGAGCTGCGACCTCGTCGCCCCGAGTTCCTTGACCGCCCAGATGCCGATGAACGACCAGCCGGCGGAGAACGCGACTGCGCCGAAGAACGAAACGGCGAGCACCGGCCGCAGGGCGCGGTCGACGTCGTCGCCCCAGACGAGGCGGAAGAGTCGCGCGAAGAGACGCACCGGCGCAGGCTAGCGACGCTAACCATGGCCGGACACGGCCGTCTGAGTGGACGATGACGGTATCGCTGCGCCGGGTTGCCGCCATCGCTGTCGCACTCACCGCAACGCTTCCGGCTGGAGCGAGCGGCGCCCGGCCCACGCTCGACCAGCCCTACGACATCCTTGCGCTGCCCGGCGGCAAGCTCGTCGTCACCGACCTGCCGAAGGGGCTCGTCTACGAGCTCGACCCGGGACGGCACACCGGGCGTGTCCTCGCCCGGATCCCCGAGGCCCGCGAGCTCGAGCGGCTACCGGACGGCCGCATCCTCGTAACCTCCCGTGCGCGGGTGCTCGCGCTGGACACCCGGACGGGGAAGACGAGCGTCTACGCCGTCGCGCACTCGTACCTCCTCGGGATCGCGCTCGCACCGGGCGGTCGGCTGTACGCCAGCGAGAACGTGCCGGGCCACGAGGAGACGACCGTTGTCCTGCTCCGGCACGGCGTCCGCTCCGTGCTGGCGGAGAACCTGCGCGGGGTGCACGGGATCCTCGTGACGACGAAAGGGCTGATCCTCGGCGAGTCGTACGCGGGCCGGGTCCTGCGGCTCGATCCAAAGACCAGGCAGATCGAGGTGCTTGCGACCGGGCTCGTCTACTCCGGGTTCACGCTCGAGGCCCCGGGCGGCGGCTTGTTCGTCAGCGAGCTCGGTCGCAACCGCATCTCGCGCATCGGGGCCGACGGGCACGTGACGAAGGTCTCCGACGTCTTCCAGCCCGGCCCGATCGCGTTCGATTCGCGTCACCGCATCGTCGGCCTCTCGCAGGACGGCACGATCTTCAGGATCGTGCGCGGTCACGCCCGGACGATCTACCCGTAGCGCTCCTACCGGGCGGGCACGAGCCAGAGCACGCCGAGCGGCGGCAGGGTCACCTCGGCCGAGAAGGGCTGGCCGTGCCACGGCCTGCCCTCTGCGACGACCCCGCCGGGGTTGCCGACACCGGAGCCGCCGTACTTCGTCGAGTCGGTATTCACGACCTCCTCCCAGCGGCCGCCTCTTGGCAGTCCCACGCGATAACCGGGGCGAGGAACGGGCGAAAAGTTGCAGCAGCAGACCACTAGCCTCTCTCCGTCTCGCGAAAGGCGGAGAAAGGCAAGCACGTTCGCGGCATCATCGTTCGGCTCCAGCCACCCGAACCCGGCCGGCTCGAAGTCGACCTCCCACAGCGCCGGCTCGTCGCGGTAGTGCCGGTTCAGGTCACGGACGAGCGCCTGCACGCCCGAGTGCTCTGCCCGTTCGAGCAGGTGCCAGTCGAGCGAGCCCTCGGAGTCCCACTCGCGCTCCTGCGCAAGCTCGCCGCCCATGAACAGCAGCTTCTTGCCGGGATGCGCCCACATGTAGGCGTAGAGAGCGCGAAGGTTGGCGAAGCGCTGCCAGGGATCGCCGGGCAGCTTCGACAGCAGCGAGCCCTTGCCGTGCACGACCTCGTCGTGCGAGAGCGGCAGCAGGAAGTTCTCGGAGTAGGCGTAGACCATGCTGAAGGTGAGCTGGTGGTGGTGGAACCGGCGGTGGATCGGGTCGTGCCGGAAGTACTCCAGCGTGTCGTGCATCCAGCCCATGTTCCACTTCAGCCCGAAGCCGAGCCCGCCCGCGTGGACGGGCCGTGAAACACCCGGCCACGCCGTCGACTCCTCAGCGGTCATCAGCACACCGGGCTCGCGGCCGTAGGCGACCGTGTTCAGCTCCTTGCAGGAACGAGATCGCGTCGAGGTCCTCGTTGCCGCCCCGCTCGTTCGGCACCCACTCGCCCGGCTTGCGCGAGTAGTCGAGGTAGAGCATCGAGGCGACCGCATCGACGCGCAGCCCGTCGGCGTGGTACTCGCGCAGCCAGAGGAGCGCGCTCGCGAGCAGGAAGTTCCGAACCTCGTTGCGGCCGTAGTTGAAGACGAGCGTGCCCCAGTCGGGGTGCGCCCCGCGGCGAGGGTCGTCGTGCTCGTACAGCGCGGTGCCGTCGAAGCGGGCGAGCGCCCAGTCGTCGCGCGGGAAGTGCGCGGGCACCCAGTCGAGGATCACCCCGATGCCGGCCTCGTGCAGCCGGTCGACGAACGCTCGGAAGTCGTCCGGTGTGCCGAAGCGCGACGTCGGCGCGAAGTACCCCGTCACCTGGTAGCCCCACGACGGCGTGTACGGATGCTCCATCACCGGCAGCAGCTCGACATGCGTGAAGCCGAGGTCGGTCACGTACTCGGCCAGCTCGTCCGCCAGCTCGAGATAGGTGAGCGGCCGGTTGCCCTGGGCGGGGTTCAGCCGCCACGAGCCGAGGTGCATTTCGTAGATCGAGCAAGGCGCGCGCAGCGGGTCCGACTCGCTGCGCCGCTCGAGCCACGCGGCGTCGCGCCAGGCGTGCTGTGGCTCGAAGACGATCGAGGCATTGCGCGGCGGAACCTCGGCGGAGAGAGCGAGCGGGTCGGCCTTGATTCGCAGACCGCCTCCGCGCGTCCGGATCTCGAACTTGTACCTGGCACCGCACACGAGGCCTGGCAGGAAGATCTCCCAGATCCCCGAGGAACCGAGCGAGCGCATCGGGTGCAGGCGCCCGTCCCAGCCGTTGAAGTCGCCGACGACGCTGACCGAGCGCGCGGCCGGAGCCCAGACGGCGAAGGCGACTCCGGCCACGCCGTCGATCTCTCGCGGGTGCGCGCCGAGCCGCGCGTACAGATCTTCGTGCCGGCCCTCGCCGGCGAGATGGAGGTCGAGCTCGCCGATCGTCGGCAAGAACGAGTAGGGGTCGCGCAGCACATACGCGTCTCCGGCCGGGTAGTGCACCTCGAGCTCGTAGGCGAGCGGCAGCGACTCCCCGTGGATCACCCCTTCGAAGATCCCCGAGCCGTCCTGCGGGACGAGCTCGACGCCCATCGGCAGAACGCGCACGGACTCGGCGTCCGGCCGGTACGCCCTGACGACGACGCCGCCCTTCGCCTCGTGCGCTCCCAGGTAGGCGTGCGGGTCGGCGAGTTCGTAGATCTCGGTCATCCGGCCGAGTCCGGGCGATCGATCGGAGGCGAGCCGAGGCCGGCAACCTCACGTCGTGACCGGTGCCTCCTCGAGCATGCGCAGGATGCCCGGCAACGGGAATCGGCAGCCAGTCGGGGCGCATGTTCAGCTCGTAGAGCAGCTCGTAGACCGCCTTCTCCAGCTCGAAGACGGAGAGGAGCGGTCGAACGCCTCTTCGGCCCGCCGGAATGATCATCTGAGTCGACCGTCTCCAGGTATCCCGTCGAGGAACTCGGCTCGCGGGCATGCTCCTCCCAGCCCCGAGGCGCAGGGTACCCCGCAATATCTCGACGGCCGACGCCGCGTACGCGAACGAGCGGAGCATCGCGGCGACGTCACGGAGGGGCGAGCGCTTCCGCCGGCGCTCCGGCAGCGACCGCGCAGGCTCACCCTCGAAGTCGAGGATCATCCAGTCGTCCGTCCGCCCAGAGCGTCTGGCCGAGATGGAAGTCGCCGTGGTGCGGATGATCTTGCCGGTCGTGCCGGCGTAGACGAGCATCCGCAACTCTGTCGCGGATGTCCTCCGCCCGCCCGAGATCGGCTCGAGCGCCTCGAGGTCGTCCGGCAGCTCGACGAACGCCCGCTGGATCTCCTCGTCGATGCTCGCGGTCAGCAGACCGAACGACTCGAGGCCATGCTCCTCCGGGCAGAAGCTCGGGTCGTCGGACCCGGAGGCCAGCAGCGTGTGCATCTCACCCGTCACCTCGCCGAGCCGCCCCAGGCGACCCAGGAACCGGTCGGGCGCCGCCTCGAGCTCGTCGAGCGCCATCTCCCAGCCGTCTATGCCGCCGGGCACGAACGTCTGCACGATCCCGAGCGTCGCCTCGATCGGACGCCCGATACGCGTACCAGCCACCGAGCGCAGGGACGTTGGGGAAGCCGCGGCCGGAGAGGAACCGGAGCATCTCGAGCTCGGGATTGATCCCCGGCTCCAGCCGCCGGAAGACCTTCATCACCAGACTCGCCGTCGAAGATCGAACGAGCTGTTCGACTGCTCGGCGACGACCGGCCGCGAGGTCGCCGAGCTGACCGTCGAGTCGACGCCCTCGACCCGGTGGAACTCGACCGTGCCCTCGCCCGCAGCCAGTGGCTTGCCCGCGCCGATCAGCCGGACGATCTCGCGGGCGAACCGCGGGCCGCCGAGTCGGCAAGAACTCCTCGTCGAGAGCGAGCTGGTAGATCTCGTGCGTCCCCTCGGGGAAGCCCAGCTCGACGAGGCGAGCAGGAATCCCGGCAGCCCGACCTCGTCGACGATCGCGCCGAGGCGACGTCGCGCCCCTTTGATCCGTACCAGCGCTGAGTCGTGATGTAGTCGACCAGCTGCGCGTTCGTCGAGCTCGGGCGGGTCATTCGATCTCCTTCAGCTGGAACCAGAACCAGCCGCGAGGAGCAAGCGTGAGCAGGTACGGCAGCGTCCCGATCGGCGGGAACTGCGATCGCCCGAGCATCTCCTCGGGCACCAGCCCTCGAACTCGGCGAGGTCGAGCTCGACCGCCTGCGCGGTGCGCGCGAGGTTGTGCACGCAGAGGATCACCTCGTCGGCGTACCGGCGCACGTGGGCGAAGATCCGCGGGTTCTCCGGACGCAGCGCCTCGTAGCTGCCGAGCCCGAACACGGGATGCTCCTTGCGCAGCGCGATGAACCGGTGCAGCCAGCGCAGAAGCGATGTCGGCGTGCGCAGCTGCGCCTCGACGTTCACGGCCTGGAAACCATAGACCGGATCCATCAGCGGCGGGAGATACAGCTGCGCGAAGTCGGCGCGCGAGAAGCCGCCGTTTCGGTCGCCCGTCCACTGCATCGGCGTGCGCACGCCGTCGCGGTCGCCCAGGTAGACGTTGTCGCCCATGCCGATCTCGTCGCCGTAGTAGAGGACGGGCGCGCCGGGAAGCGAGAAGAGGATCGCGTGCATCAACTCGATCTCGTCGCGGCCGTTGTCGAGGAGCGGGGCGAGACGGCGGCGGATGCCGACGTTCAGCTTCATCCGCGGGTCCTTCGCGTACTCCATGTACATGTAGTCGCGCTCTTCGTCGGTGACCATCTCGAGCGTCAGCTCGTCGTGGTTGCGGAGGAAGAGGCCCCACTGCGCGTTGTCGGGGATCGGCGGCGTTCGGTCGAGGATCTCGAGGATCGGCTTCGCCTCCTCGCGGCGGAGCGCCATGAACATGCGCGGCATCACCGGGAAATGGAAGGCCATGTGGCACTCGTCCCCCGCCCCGAAGTAGTCGACGACGTCCTCGGGCCACTGGTTCGCCTCGGCGAGGAGCACGGTGTCCGGGTACCGCGCGTCGACCTCGCTGCGGACGCGGCGCAGGTACGCGTGGGTCTCCGGGAGGTTCTCGCAGTTCGTCCCGTCACGCTCGTACAGGTAGGGGACGGCGTCGAGCCGGAAACCGTCGATGCCGAGGTCGAGCCAGAAGCGGAGCACGTTCAGCATCGCCTCCTGCACCTCGGGGTTGTCGTAGTTCAGGTCCGGCTGGTGCGAGAAGAACCGGTGCCAGTAGTAGGCACCGGCGACCGGGATCCCACGTCCAGTTCGATACCTCGGTGTCGACGAAGATGATCCTGGCGTCCGGGTAGCGCTCGTCGGTGTCCGACCAGACGTACCAGTCGCGCTTGGGCGAGTCGGGGCTCGACCGGGACTCCTGGAACCACGCGTGGTCGCTCGAGGTGTGGTTCATGACGAGGTCGGCGATCACGCGCATCCCGCGCTGGTGGGCGGCCTCGACGAACGCCTTGAAGTCGTCGACCGTCCCGTAGTCGGGGTGGATCGGTGAAGAAGTCGGCGATGTCGTAGCCGCCGTCCTTCAGCGGCGACTCGTACATCGGCAGGAGCCAGACGCAGTCGATCCCGAGCCATTGCAGGTAGTCGAGCTTCTCGCTCAACCCGCGGAAGTCGCCCCCGCCGTCGTCGTTGCCGTCGAAGAAGCCGCGGATGTGGATCTCGTAGAAGACCGCGCGCTTGAACCACAGCGGGTCCGACTCGAACCACTGCCCGGGCTGCGTCATCTCAGAAGATCCTCATCTCAGAAGATCCGGCGCTCCGCGCCGACGATCTTCTGAGAGATCGGGTCGGAAACAGTTCTCGATGACCGGGCTGCTGCTCGCGGCACCGGGCACAGCCCGGCGCCGCACCGACGCTGTGGAGAAAACGTTCCAGGGACTGTCCCTCGGACATGTCCTTTCGAGAGAGGTGTCATCTGCAAATTGCGGACAGTCCAGGGCGCCGATCCCCAGAAAGGTGTGGACGAAAGTCCTGAGGGACTGTCCCTGGGACATGTCTGTTCGGGCCTGGTAACAGGGAACTTGTTCACAGGGTCTCCACGCGCAGGACATGGGACTGGCCGGGGCCGAGCTTCACGTAGTTGCGGCCGACGCGCCACTGGAAGCTCTTGCCGCTCAGGAGCTCCGACACTGCGTACGCAGGCGGCAGGCCGAGCGATACGGGCGCGACGACGACCCCTTCGTGCTCGGCCAGCGGGTCGAGGTTGACGCACACGATCAACAGATTGCCCTCACGACGGCGAGCGTACGCGATCAGGTGCTCGCTCTCCGTCTCGAGGAAGTCGAGCCCCACGAGCCACTGGAGCGCGGGATTCTCTCGCCGGATCGCGTTCAGCCGCTTGATCAGGGGCAGCAGCGGCCCGTCGAGAGCCCGCGCCTTCACCTCGTACTTCTCCGAGTTCAGGTACTCCTCGCTCCCGCCGTGCACCGACACGCTCTCGAGGTTCTCGTAGCCCGAGTAGATCCCGTAGCTCGGCGAGAGGGTCGCCGCGAGCACGAGTCTCGCCTCGAACGCCGGCCGGCCGCCCCGCTGGAGGTACTCGTGGAGGATGTCCGGGGTGTTGACGAAGAAGTTCGGCCGGAAGAACTCGGGCAGCTCCGAGCGGGTCAGCTGCGTCAGGTACTCGGTCAGCTCCGCCTTCGTGTTCTTCCAGGTGAAGTAGGTGTACGACTGGCTGAAGCCCGCCTTGGCGAGCGCCGCCATCATCGCGGGACGCGTGAACGCCTCGGAGAGGAAGACGACATCGGGATCGACGCGGCGCACCTCCGCGATCAGCCATTCCCAGAACGGCAGCGGCTTCGTATGCGGGTTGTCCACCCGGAACGCCTTCACGCCGCGGCGAACCCAGTGGAGGACGACGTCCCGCAACGCTGCCCAGAGCCCCTCCCGGTCCCGGCTCTCGAAGTTGACGTTGTAGATGTCCTGGTAGCGCTTCGGCGGGTTCTCCGCGTACTTGAGCGTGCCGTCCGGCCGCCGGTGGAACCACTCCGGGTGCTCCTTCAGCCACGGATGATCCGGCGAGCACTGGATGGCGAAGTCGAGCGCGATCTCCATCCCGTCTGCGCGGGCAGCGGCGACCAGACGGTCGAAGTCCTTCTCCGTCCCCAGGTCGGGGTGGATCGCCGTGTGCCCGCCGGCGGCCGAGCCGATCGCCCACGGGCTGCCCGGATCGCCCGCGGCCGCACCCAGAGCGTTGTTGCGCCCCTTGCGGTTCGTCTCCCCGATCGGATGGATCGGCGGGAAGTACACGACGTCGAAGCCGAGCTCGGCCAGCTGCGGCAGCATGCGTTCGACGCCGGCGAAGCCGCCCCACGACCGTGGGAAGAGCTCGTACCAGCTGCCGAAGCGGGCGCGCTCCCGGTCGACGTCCACCGCGAAGGTGCGCGCGGGTTGCGTTTCCTCCGACCGGTCGTGCTCGGTGGAGGCAAGCCCGGCCTCGACATCCAGCTCGAGCACCTTCAGTAGCACCGCTCCCTCCGCCAGCTCCCCCTCCAGGTCCGTCTGCCCGGCCTCGACCTTGCGGCGGAGCTCTTCGCGCCACGACTCGAACCGGTCGACCCATGCCTGCACCGTGAACTCCCAGCGGCCGCAGACGTCGATGGTGAAGGTGCCGGTCCAGCGGTCGGCCTCGACTTGGCGCATCGGCGTCTCCTCCCATACGGCCGAACCCGGCGCGCGGTGGAGCACCGCGGCACCGAGCGCTTCGTGGCCGTCGCGGAAGATCGTCGCCCACACCTCGACCGAGTCGCCGACGGAGCGCTTGACGGGGTAGCGGCCGCAGTCGAGCTGGGGCCAGACGTCTTCGATCTGGATGCGAGGTGGCATGGTCTGGGGCAGGGGCATCGCGTACGGTCAGTGTTCCTGGAACGGCTCCGTTCAAACCGTATGCAGATTTCGAGAGCGAGTGGTGTGTTGCTGCACATCTCCTCCCTACCGGGAGGACGGCTGGGCCGCGAGGCCTACCGCTTCGTCGACTGGCTGGTCGACGCCGGGCAATCGTGGTGGGCCCTCTTGCCGCTCGGACCACCGGACTGGGCCGGTTCCCCGTACTCCTCTTCGTCCGCGTTCGCGGCGCACCCCGGCTACCTCGAGCGGCCCCGGGCGCAGGTCACCGCGGACGAACTGGAGGAGTTCGTCGCCCGTCAGGCCTACTGGATCGCCGACTGGGCCGCCTTTGCCGGTAGCGCGTCCAGCCGCCAGACGATCGCCGACCAGGTTCGTTTCGACCGCGAGTGGAGCGCGCTTCGCAGGTACGCGGCGGAGCGCGGTGTGCGCCTGCTCGGCGACGTCCCGATCTACGTCGCCCAGGCCGGCGCCGACATGGCCGCCCACCCCGAGCTCTTCCAGACCGGGGTGGTTGCGGGCGCCCCGCCTGACGACCTGAGTGCGGTCGGCCAGCTCTGGGGCAATCCGCTGTACGACTGGAGCGCGCTCCGAGTCCAGCACTACCGCTGGTGGGTCGAGCGCTTCCGCCGCACGTTCGAGCTCTACGACGCCGCGCGCATCGACCACTTCCGCGGGTTCGTCTCCTACTGGGCCGTGCCGGCGCGGTACCGGACGGCGAAGAACGGGCACTGGCGCCGCGGCCCGGGCGCCGAGCTCTTCGACGTTGCCGAGTCGGAGCTCGGGCCGCTACCGCTCGTCGCGGAGGATCTCGGCGTGATCACGCCCAAGGTCGAGGAGCTGCGCGACCGCCTCGGGTTCCCGGGCATGGTCGTCATGCAGTTCGCCTACAGCGGCCCGCGCTCGAGCCCGCACCGGCCCGAGAACCACCGCCGACGAAGCGTCGTCTACGTGGGGACACACGACTGCGACACCGCCCTCGGCTGGTGGAACACGCTGTCCAGGCGCGAACGAGCGGCGACCGGTCTGCCCGGGCTCGACCCGAGCTGGGAGCTGATCGAAGCCGCCTTCTCCTCGCCGGCCGATCTCGCGATCGTTCAGGCGCAGGACGTCCTCTCACTCGGCGGCGAGGCGCGTATGAACCTGCCCGGAACCAGCGAGGGCAACTGGCTGTGGCAGTTGCGCCGCGGCCAGCTGACGAGACGACTCGCGGCGCGCCTGCGGGCCGTAACCGATGCCGCCGGCCGTCTCCATTTCTGACCGAGTGCGCAATCGCCCGAAACGGCGGATACTACGGCCATGCAGCCCGGTTACCGCTTCCTCGATCGCTGGCTCGTCCCGGCGGAGATCGACCGGGTCTACGAGACGATCGGCGACCCGCTCGGGTACGAGCGCTGGTGGACGGAGTTCGTGATCAGTGCCGAGGGCGACCCGGGCGAGCCGCGCGCGGGCAAGCGCAACCGGCTCCTCGTCAAGGCGTTCCTCCCCTACAAGGTGCGCTTCGGGCTCGAGGTGGTCGAAGCGGAGCGCCCGACGCGCATCCTGAGCCGGTTGAGCGGTGACTTCGACGGCACCGGCGAGTGGCGCCTGACGGAGACGCCGGAAGGAACGGAAGCGGTGCTCGATTGGCGGCCGCGGGTGAACAAGCCGCTGCTCAAGTACCTGACCCCGCTCCTGCGCCCGCTGTTCCGAGCGAACCACGTGTGGGCGATGAAGCGCGGCGAGCGCCAGCTCCGCGACTACTTGGCGACCGGCTCGAACTTGTAGCCGACGCCGTACCTGGTCTGGATGAAGGTGTGGGTCGCGCCCGGAAGGTCGAGCTTCTCGCGCAGCTTCTTGACGAAGACGTCGACGGTCCGGTCGCGATGCGTCTCGCGCCGGCCCCACAGGCGCTGGAGCAGCTCGTCCCGCGTGACGACGCGGCCCCCCTCCAGAGCGAGGGCGTAGAGCAGCCGGAACTCGGTCGGGGTCAGATCCGCGCTCTCGCCCGCAACATAGGCCTGCACCTCGCGCGGGTCGATCCTCAGCTCCTCGACCTCGATCGCCTCGCCGCGCGGCGTCTCCTGCGGACGCGCGCCGCGCCTGGCGGCGGCCCGCACGCGCGCGGTGAGCTCCTTCATCGAGAACGGCTTGACGAGGTAGTCGTCCGCGCCGATCTCGAGCGCGTGCACGCGGTCGTGCTCGGTGCCACGGGCGCTGACCACGACGATCGGCGTGCCGATCCCCTCCGCGCGGGCCGTCTCGATCACGCTCCACCCATCCCGCTCGGGCAGCATCA
Organism: uncultured Actinomycetes bacterium; assembly: GCA_963764565.1. GTDB lineage: Bacteria > Actinomycetota > Thermoleophilia > Gaiellales > Gaiellaceae > DATBLE01. The sequence goes on along the minus strand of CAVXTD010000015.1, from coordinate 25,550 downwards.
GATCGAGCACGCAAACGTCCGGCTGCTCGTAGCGAAGCCGCGCCAGGCCCTGATCTCCCTTGCCGACCACGATCGGGTCGAAGCCCTCCGCAGCCAGGTGGGTGGCCATGCCCTGCGCGATGATCTCGTCGTCCTCGACGATCAGGACCTTCGCCATCCGGCCGAGCTTACCGCGGCGCCGGACGCCGAAGCCGTGATGGCGGGAAGAGCGGACTACGATTCAACGGGTGAAGAAGACCGTCGAACGCGAGCTCAAGCTCGACGCCGATTCGGGCTTTGCTCTGCCCGACCTCGGGGGTACGCCGCTTCCTCCCCGCACGTTCACCTCCACCTATCACGACACTCCGGACCTGCGGCTGCTGCGCTCGGGAATCACCCTTCGCCGACGGGTCGAGAACACGGCCGGCGTCTGGCAGCTGAAGCTCCCGGCGGAGGAGGGCCGGCTCGAGCTGGAGCAGACCGGAGGCCCGTCGCGACCACCCGAGCCACTGCTGCGTCTCCTTCCGGCGCTGCTCCGCGCGCACAACGGCCTCCAACCGGTCGCGAAGCTGCGGACCCGCCGCAGCGGCGTCACCGTCGCCGAGGGCCCGAGCCGGATCGAAGTCGTGATCGACAGCGTCGACGTCCTCGACGGACACCGTCGGGCGGACTCCTTTACGGAGATCGAAGCCGAGGTCGTGGCCGGCGATACGGCACCTCTCGGGCGGCTCGGTAAGGCGCTTCGCAAGGCTGGTGCCCGGCGCGGCGACGGCATCCCGAAGCTCCAGCGAGTCCTCGCGCCCACGCGTCCAGAGCGAGCGCGGGTGAACGGCGAGCCCGTCGAGCGGCTCCGCTCGCTCCTCGTCACGCAGTACGAGACGATGCTCGCGAACGACCCAGGCGTGAGGCTCGGCGAGGATCCGGAAGCCCTCCACCAGCTGCGCGTCGCTGCACGTCGGTCGCGTTCCCTGCTCCGTGCCGCGCGCGGCCTGGTCGCGCCCGAATGGGCCGAGCCGCTGCGCGCGGAGCTCGGCTGGCTCGGAGGCCTGCTCGGGCCGGTCAGAGACCTCGACGTCCTGCTCGACCATCTGGACACGGAGGCGGCAACGCTGGAGCGAGACGATGCGCGTGCTTTCACGAGCCTGCGCAAGCGGCTGGTACACGAGCGCGCCGGTGCCCGTGCCGCCATGCTGGACGGCCTGGTCGACGACCGTTACTTCCGGCTCCTCGACACGCTCGCGGGCGCGTCCACGGCGCCGGCCGCCGCAGGCACGGTGTCGCTTCCCGGAGATCGCGCGAGCGACGTTCGACCGCCTCCGCCGGGCCGTGAAGGCCCTCCCCGATCGACCGTCCGACGACCAGCTCCACCGCATCCGCATCGAGACCAAGCGGGCCCGCTACGCCGCCGAGCTCGGCGAGCCGGTTCTCGGGAAGGCCGGGGCGCGGTTCGTGCGGAGGGCGAAGAACCTTCAGGACGTGATCGGAGAGCACCAGGACGCCTGCGTCGCCGAGGCGCGAATCCGCGAGCTGGCCGTTCGGGACGGCAGCCGGACCGCCCTGGCGGCCGGCCGGCTCGTCGAACGGCAGCGGATCCGCAAGCAGGCAGCCCGGCGTGCCTTCCCCGGCGCCTGGCGCGACCTCGAGAAGGCGGGCCGGGCCGCCTTCACGTGAGCGAGCGGGTCGTGCGCGCGGCAGGCGGTGTCGTCGTCCGGGACAACCACGGCGAGCTCGAAGTCGTCGTCGTCCACCGGCCGGCGTACGACGACTGGACGCTCCCGAAGGGCAAGGCCGAGCCGGGAGAGAGCGACGAGGCGTGTGCGATCCGCGAGGTCGAGGAGGAGACCGGCCTGCGCTGCGAGCTGGGGCCCGAGGTGGCGAGCAGCTCCTATGCCGACTCCAAGGGGAGACCGAAGCTCGTGCGGTACTGGCTGATGCAACCGCGGGAAGGCGCGCTGTCCCCGACGAACGAGATCGACGATGCCCGCTGGCTGCCGGCAGCGGCTGCGCGCGAGCTACTCAGCTACGCGCGCGACCTGGCCGTACTCGAGTCGGTCGAGCAGCTCGAGCGCGAGGCCTTCCCGTAGCCCGCCCCGACCGACCTGAAACGGGACGCCGAGAAGCGCCTGGAGCTCGGCGAGGATCGCCAACCCTGCCGGAAGCGCCTTCGCGCGCCAGACGTCGACGTCGTAGTGGGCCGCCACCGCACGGGCCGGTTCTCTGCGCAGCAGACGCAACGCGCTCTTGAGCTCGTTCGGGCCGAGTGTCCGTCCGACCATCCTCCTCGCCCCCCGCGCCGTACCGCCGACCGCGATCGCCTCGGCGGGAAGCGGCGGCGTCAGCTGCCCGAGGACGGATCGCGCTTCGGCTCGGAGCGCGTCGATCTCGTCCTTGCGGGGAGGGTCCGAGCACGGGATGCGCCTGCTGAGCCGAAGCGAGCCGAGGTCGACCGACCGCAGCCAGGCCGGCCCGCCCGCGGCGGTCCCCACCGCGGTCTGCGTCGAGCCTCCGCCGACGTCGCAAACGGCCACGGCCCCGGCGGGCTTCGCCCGAGCGAGCGCGCCCTCGAACGCCAGACGCGCCTCCTCGTCCCGCGAGAGCACACGCACGAGCGTGCCCGCCGCCCGGGACAGCGAGTGCACGAGCTGATCTCCGTTCTCCGCCTGACGGCCCGGCGAGGCGACGACGACGTCGAACAGAACGGCCCCCGCACGGCGCGCCTCGCTCATGAAGCGAGAGAGACATTCGGCGGCCTCCGCCATCTTCGCCGCCGAGATCGCACCGTCACGCTCGATGTCGGCCCCGAGACCGACCGCCCGCTTGGCACGGGCGACCTGGGTCAGGCCCCGCGGCGAGCGGGAGGCGACCAGCAGGCGGATCGTGTTCGACCCGACGTCGATGACGGCAACGTTCACGCCACGACCATTGTCGCGGGCACCCCGGCGGTCAAGTGGAGACGCTCCGGTGAAGATCCGGTGAACGATCAAGAGACCCTCCGCGGCGAGCGGCGGCGACGCCGGGCCGAGCGCATCAGCAGCGCCTGGCCTGTCTTCGGCTGCTCTCCCTTCTTCGGCGCCTGCCGCTTCCACGCCCCGTCGGACTGGAGGATCCAGGCGGACTCGTCGGCGAGCAGCGTGTCGAGCGCAGACGCCGAGGCGCTGCTGGAGGCGGGCGTCCTGCACAGGCGCGACCGCCTCCAGCCGATGGTCGAGGTTCCGCGGGAGCAGGTCGGCGCTGCCGACGTAGTACGAGCGGTTCCCGCGAGCCTCGAAGTGGTAGACGCGGCTGTGCTCGAGGAAGCGACCGAGCACGCTCCGGACGCGGATGTTCTCGCTCAGGCCCTTGATCCCGGGACGAACCGCGCAGATGCTGCGCACGATCAGGTCGATCTTCGCCCCGGCCTGGGAGGCGAGGTAGAGCTCGTCGATGATCGCGCGGTCGCTCAGGTTGTTCACCTTCAGACGGATGCGCGCGTGCTTCTTCGCCGCGGCGGCCTGCGCGACGGCCCGGATCTCCTCGATCACCCGCTCTCGCAGGTTGAACGGCGCGACGAGCAGCTTGCGGAAGCGTTCGGGACGGCCGAAGCCCGTCACGTAGTTGAACAGGTTGGCGACGTCCTCGGCGATCTCCGGGTCGGCGGTGAACAGCCCGAAGTCCTCGTAGATGCGAGCGGTGGCGGAGTGGTAGTTGCCCGTACCGATGTGAACGTACCGGCGCAGCCCGCCGCCCTCGCGACGCACGACGAGCGTCGCCTTGGCGTGGATCTTCAGGTTCGGGAACCCGTGGACGACGTGGACGCCTGCGCGCTCGAGCGCCTGCGACCACTCGATGTTGCGCCGCTCGTCGAAACGCGCCTTCAGCTCGACGAGGCACACGCTCTGCTTTCCGTTCTCGGCCGCCTCGATCATCGCCGGCACGAGCGGCGTCTCGTCGCTCGTCCGGTAGACCGTCGCCTTCATTCCGATCACGTCGGGATCGCTCGCCGCGGTGCGGACGAACGCCTCGAAGCTGGTCGCGAACGAGTCGTAGGGATGATGGACGAGGACGTCCGCCTTGGCGATCTCGCTGAAGATCACGCTCGGCCCGGCCGCGAAGCGCGGGTGGGTGACCGGCACCCACGGCTCGTCCTTCAGCTCGGGGCGGTCGAGCCCGGCGAGCTGCATCGCGTCGGCGAGATCGAGGAGGCCCTGCGACGAGATAGACCTGGTCGTCCGCCACCCCGAGTCCACGCTTGAGCCGATCCAGCATCGCGGCCGAGGCCGAGGACGAGACCTCGATCCGGACGATGTCGCCGAAGCGCCGTCTGCGCAGCTCGAGCTGTACCGCCTCCAGCAGGTCGTCGGCCTCGTCCGAGACCTCGAAGTCCGCGTCTCTGGTCAGCCGGAAGACGACCGGCTCGCTGATCTCCATCTGCGGGAAGAGCGCGGCCAGGAAGTGGGCGATCACGTCCTCCAGCGGTATGAACAGCCCCCTGGCGCCGACTTCGAAGAACCGGGGCAGCCCTTCCGGCACCTTCACGCGCGCCAGCCGCTCCTCGCCCGTGTCCGGGTCGCGGACGAACACCGCCAGGCTGAGCGACAGCGCCGAGATGTACGGGAACGGCTGGCCCGGGCCGACCGCCAAGGGTGTCAGCACCGGATAGATGTCCTGGCGGAACCGCGCGGCCAGCTCGTCGAGCTCCTCGGCCGTGCAATCTGCGACCCGGCCGACCACGATCCCCTCGGCGGCCAGCGCGGGAACGAGCTCTCGTGTCCACAGCCGCATCTGACGCTCGCTCAGCTCCCCGACCCGCTTTCGGATCTCGGCCAGCATCGCCTTCGGCGAGCGGCCGTCGTCGGAGCGGACGTTCAGCCCCGAGGCCGCCTGGTCGAGCAGCCCGGCGACGCGTACGGCGAAGAACTCGTCCATGTGCGAGGAGACGAACGCGCAGTACTTGACCCGTTCGAGCAGGGGAAGCTTGGGGTCGGACGCCTGCTCGAGCACGCGGACGCTCCAGTCGATCGCCGACAGCTCGCGGTTGAGCAGCTTCTCGGCCGACTTCGGCCTCCGGCGGGTCCCTGCCACTACTTGGCGAGCGCCTCGAGCTTGTAGCCGACCCCGTGGCGTGTGTGCAGGAACGTGTGGGTGAGCGCGCGCCGGTCGATCTTGTCGCGAAGCTTCCGGATGAACACGTCGACGGTGCGGTCGCGGTAGCGCTGGCGCCGGCCCCAGATCGCCTGCATCAGCTCCTCCCGGCTGACGACGCGGCCCGCCTCGAGCGCGAGTGCATGCAGCAGCCTGAACTCGGTCGGGGTCAACTCCGCGCTCACGCCGTCGACGTACGCCTGGACGTTGCGCGGGTCGATCACGAGCTCCTCGATCTCGATCCGCTCACCGCGGTCGGCGATCTGAGAACGGACGCCTCGCCGCACCGCCGCGCGCACGCGCGCGACGAGCTCGCCCATCGAGAACGGCTTGACGAGGTAGTCGTCGGCCCCGAGCTCGAGCGCCCGGATCCTGTCGCTCTCGGTTCCGCGTGCGCTGACGACGATGATCGGCGTGCCGATCCCCTCGCCGCGCACGGTCTCGATCAGCTCCCAGCCGTCGAGCCCGGGCAGCATCAGGTCGAGCACGCACGCGTCGGGATGCTCGTAGCGCAGCCGGGCGAGGCCGACCTCGCCCTGGCCGACCAGCAGCGGATCGAAGCCGGCGAGCGCCAGATGACTCGCCATTCCCCTGCCGATGACGTCGTCGTCCTCGACGATCAGAACCTTGCTCATGATCCACTGGCATGATCGTCGCGAGGACGCCGTGGGCGGGTGCCACCCCAGTGAACATTTGGTGAACAGTTGGTGATGCGGCCGTTTCCTACGCGGGAACCGCCCGGACGACGCCGAACGAGACGAGGTGGCCGTCGAAGCCGCCAGGGGGCGCTTCCTGATCGAGGAGAGCCCGGAGATGGTACTCGTCCTCGACGAGGACGGCACCGTCGTCGTCGCCAGCCGGCGCGCGCGCGACCTGCTCGAGGGCGTCCACGAAGGCGAGCCGATCCCGGAGGATCTCCTCCGCGAGGATGCGGCGCGGATACCGGTCGTGATCCCATACCAGGTCGACGGCCGCCGCGAGCGCCTCGTCTACCTGAGCAGCCGCTCCGGCGAGCTGGCTGCCTACGAGGAGCTCCGGGCCGGCTTCACCGCTGCCGTCTCCCACGAGCTGCGCACGCCGCTCGCGCGGCTGCTCGTCCTGCTCGAGACCGCGGACTTCCCCGAGGTCGACACGTCCGAGGTGATCGCGCACGCGCGCGCCGAGGTCGCCCAGATCGGCGAGCTGATCGACGACGTGCTCTTCCTGAGCGAGCTCGAGACGGGCCGCGAGGTGGTCTCGCTCGGCACGACCCCCGCCTGCCCCGTGCTCCGCGAGGTCGTGGCGGAGGAGCGAGAACGGGCGCTCCGGGCCGCGGTGCACCTCGAGCTCGAATGCGACGAGACGCTCGAGCTTCCGGTCCGGCCGCGGATGCTCCGGGTCGTCGTCTCGAACCTGATCGGGAACTCGCTCCGCTACGCAGGCGAAGGAGCGACGCTGACCCTTTCCGTGCGCAGCGACGGCGGTCGCGCACTGCTGGTCGCCGCGGACACGGGCGTCGGCGTATCGGCGGAGGACCTGCCGCGGATCTTCGAGCGCTTCTACCGCGCCGACCGCGCCCGATCCTCACGCGGCACCGGCCTGGGCCTCGCGATCGTCAAGCACGTCGTCGTCTCGGCTGGAGGCACGGTCGATGCATCGGAGACGCCGGGCGGCGGGCTGACGATCACCTGCGCCTTCTAGCCGGACCTTCCCCCACCGTTCACCGTTCCGCAGCCCACGGCTGCGACCGGGCGCCGCACACTCGCACCGTGGAACCGCCGTACGCAGAAGCCGGCTTCGTCTTCCTCCTGCGCGACGACGAACGAGCGGCCCTGGTGCGCATCCTCAGGGTCGTCGATGACAACTGGTGGCTGGACGAAACCGAGCGAGCGCTGCTCGAGCGCCTCGACGGCTCGCTTGCCCCGGTCGCCCTCCCGGCGGCCTGATCTCCGCAACGGACGCGAGGGCGCCCTGGGAAGGGCGCTCCTCGCGTGCCCGAAAGGGAGCGGGCGCCCCATGTGGGGCGCCCGCTGGACCAGCACCGGAGCGGGTAGGTGCTAGCTCTGGACCTGCTTCAGGGTCTTCTCGGCCGCGACCAGCACGACCTTCGGGATCGGGACGAAGAGCAGCTTCGGCCCCATCTTCTGACCCTGCGTGAGGGCGTAGAAGACGAACTTGCGGAGATCCGCCGCCTTGTCGCTCTTCGTCGGCAGCAGGACGTACGAGAAGGTGCAGATCGGGTACGCCAGCTTGTTCGTCGCCGCCGGGTTGACGAGGTGCATCTCGTTGTTCGCCGGCACCGACTTGACGGTCGACGCCGCAGCCGCGATCGCGCGCAGGCCCGGTAGTCACCCACTTGCCGGCCTTGTTCTGGATGCGGGCGAACTGGATCTTGTTCGCCAGCGCGTAGGCGATGTCCGCGTAGCCGATGGCGCCCGGGGTGTTCTTCACGACGCCCGCGACGCCGGAGCTCCCGCGGCCGCCGATGCCGGCCGGCCAGCTCACCGAAGTCGAGTTGCCGACCTTCGACTTGAACTCCGAGCTGACCGCCGACAGGTAGTCGGTGAAGTTGTACGTCGTTCCCGAGCCGTCAGAGCGAAAGACCGGCGTGATCTTGGTGCTCGGCAGGCTGACGCCGGCGTTGTTCTTCGTGATCGCCGGATCGTTCCATGTCGTGATCTTTCCGAGGTAGATGTTCGGCAACGTTCTGCGCCCGTCAGCTTCAGGTTGTTCGGAACGCCCGGCAGGTTGTACAAGACCGCCGTCGAGGACAGCACCCACGGGATCTGGACGCAGCCCTTGCAGTTCGCAGAACTGGTCGGGCGTCAGCGGAGCGTCGCTCGCGCCGAAGTCGACCGTGCGAGCGGTGATCGCGGCGATGCCCGCCGCCGGAGCCGATCGGGTTGTAGTTGACCTTCACACCGGTCTTCGTCGGATAGTCCTTTTGCCACTGCGAGATCAGCGGGAACGGGAACGTCGCACCCGCGCCGTTGAGCGTCGTGTCGTTCTTTGCCGAGCCGCCCGCGAGCGCGGCGGTGGCCGCGACGAGCGCGGTGAGCGCGAGCGCGCCGACGGACAGGAACTTGGTCTTCATGTCTCCCTCTCTCGTTGTGAGCACAGCACCGCCAGTCTCGCCGCCGCCTGTCGACGCGTGGGCACCGGGGCGGTAAACCTGTGGTGAAAAGGATGTGAACGAGGACGCGTGCTAGCCCCGCTCGAGCTTGCGGCGGCTGCGGGAGAGCGCGGCGCGGGAGAGCAGGCTGGTGACGAGCACGAACGTGATCAGGACGAACGCGGCCGCCCAGGCCTGGTCGTTCAGGTGCTGGTCCGGTGCCTCCGAGTAGGTGAAGATGATCACCGGGATCGAGGCCAGCGCGTGATTCGGGTCGGACGAGACCGCAGTTCCCGAACAGCGAGGTCGTGAAGAGAAGCGGCGCCGTCTCGCCCGCCGCACGCGCGATCGCCAGGGTCGTGCCGGTCAGGATCCCGCTGAACGTGGTCGGCAGGATCACACCGACGATCGTGCGCCACTTGCTGACGCCGAGCGCCAGACTGCCCTCGCGCAGGTGGTTGGGTACGAGGGCCAGGATCTCCTGCGTCGCGCGGGAGATCACCGGCAGCATGATGATCGCCAGAGCGATCGCGCCGATGAAGCCGTTCTGGCCGCGGCCGACGACCAGCAGCGCGAAGAGGAAGATGCCGATCACGATCGACGGGAGCCCGTTGAGGACGTCCAGCGTGAGCTTGATCCCCTGGGCGATCCGCTGCTCCGCGAACTCGCTGACGTAGATCGCCGCGAGCACGCCCACGGGCACGGCCATCGCCGCTCCGAGCCCGACCAGGATCAGACTGCCGACGAACGCGTGCGCGATCCCGCCGCCGGTCTCCCCGAACGTGACCGGCGTCTTCGTGAACAGGTCGAGGTTCAGCGCCCTGATCCCCCGAAGAAAGACGGAGGCGGTGACGAGGCCGAGAACGGCGACCGCCAGGCCAGACGCGAGAAGCCAGCCCGCCTCGACCGCGCGGTTGACCCGCTTGCGGCGCTTGACGCGGCCGCCGGCCGACAGGAGACCCTGCTGGGCGGCCATCAGCGCGTACCGGCCTTCTGGGCTTCGAAGCGGTTGACGATCAGCTGCGCGCCGAGGTTGGTCAGAAGCGCGAACACCAGGAGAATCAGCGCCAGGTAGACGATCGAGGCGATGTGGATGTTCGAAACGGCGCCCTGGTACTGGGCGGCGATGCGGCTGGCCAGCGTATCGCCCGGCTGGAACAGCGAGGTCGGGATGCCCGTGAAGCCGCCGATCACCTGCGTAACCGCGATCGCCTCGCCGACGGCGCGACCCATCCCGAGCAGCACAGCCGCCACTACCCCTCCGCGCGTGAACGGAAAGATGACCCCGCGGACCATCTCCCAGCGCGTGAGACCGAGCCCGTACGCCCCCTCCTTCAACTCCGGCGGCACAGCCTTGAAGAGCTCCCGGCGTGACGCTCGCCGAGATCGGGACGATCATGATCGTCAGGATCAGGATCGCCGGCAGCATTCCCGCCTGTTGCGGCGTTCCCTGGAAGAGCGGGATCCAGCCGAACCACGAGTGGAGCCAGGGATCGAAGTGATCCCGGACGAACGGGCCGAGCACGAAGATCCCCCAGAGACCGAGCACGACGCTCGGCACGGCCGCAAGCATCTCGACGAGCGAGCCGATCACGCCTCGGACGGCCGGCGGCGCGAGCTCGGTGAGGAAGAGCGCGATCGCGATCGCGATCGGTCCGGCGATCAGCACTGCCGCGAACGAGGTCACGGCCGTTCCGTAGAGGAAGTCGAGTGCGCCGAAGACGCTCGTGACCGGGTCCCAGGTCTGGTGCCAGACGAAAGCGATCCCGAACTTCCGGATCGCCGGCCAGGCCCCGTCGACGAGGCGGTACGCGATCAAGCCGACGATCACGACCGAGGCAGCGGCCGCGAGCCCCGTCAGGACATGCAGGGCGCTGTCGCCGACACGGTCGGTCAACCGCCGTCGCGAGGCGAGCGCGTGCGGCATGCAACTCGGAGCGCGGCGCGTCCATGCGCGCGGAGCTTTACAGTCCCGGCAGGCGGGCGCAGCCCCCTTCACCACCTCTACACCACACGTTCACATCCCCTAGACCCGGAGCCGAAGAGCGATGAGCGAGACTCCTCACGTGCCGGCCGAGCTCGCAGCGATCGACGTCGGATCGAGCCTGAAGCGCAACGACGCGCCGGTGGCCAAGCGCGAGGTCGTGTTCGGGATCGACGACCTGAGCGTCGCCTACGGCTCGAACGTTGCGGTCAAGGACGTCAACCTCGACGTCTACAGCAATCTGATCACCGCCGTGATCGGCCCGTCGGGGTGCGGCAAGAGCACCTTCATCCGCTGTCTCAACCGGATGAACGACCTCGTCCCGGGAGTCAACGTCGGCGGTCGGATCCTCTACCACGGCGAGGACCTCTACGGCTCGGACGCCGATCCGGTCGAGGTACGGCGGCGGATCGGGATGGTGTTCCAGAAGCCCAACCCGTTCCCGAAGTCGATCTACGACAACATCGCCTTCGCTCCGAAGGTGCTCGGGATGGGCGGGAACATGGACGAGCGGGTCGAGCGCGCGCTGAAGGGCGCGGCGCTCTGGGACGAGGTCAAGGACCGCCTGAAGCAGAGCGCGCTCGCGCTCTCCGGCGGACAGCAGCAGCGCCTCTGCATCGCGCGCGCGCTCGCCGTCGAGCCGGAGGTGATCCTGCTCGACGAGCCGGCCTCGGCCCTCGACCCGATCTCGACCGCGGCGATCGAGGATCTGATGCACGAGCTGAAGCGCGACTACACGCTCGTGATCGTCACCCACAACATGCAGCAGGCCGCGCGGGTTGCGGACATGACCGCGTTCTTCAGCCTCGAGGTCACCGACGGCGACCGGTACGGGATCCTGGTCGAGTACGACGAGACGGCGAGCATCTTCACGCACCCGTCCGACAAGCGCACCGAGGACTACGTCACCGGTCGCTTCGGCTGAGATGCGGGTCAGCTTCCACGAGGAGCTCGACGCACTCGAGCGCCGGCTCGAGTCCGAGAGCGACCTGGTTCTCCGTTCGCTTCGCGCGGTTCTGTCGGCGCTGAGGCAGGGAGACCCCCAGCTCGCCGACGAGGTGATCGCCTTCGACGACGACGTCGACCGCCTGTATATCGAGATCGAGCAGGGAATCGAGAGCCTGCTCGCGCGCCAGACGCCGGTCGCGGTCGATCTGCGCCGCGTGCTCGCGATCCTGCACGTGAACCTCCATCTCGAGCGTATGGCCGACTACTGCGTCACGGTCGCAAAGCTCGTCAAGCTGACGCACCATCTGCCGGGCGACCCGACGCTGATCGAAGAGTTCGAGGAGATGGGCTCGCGCGCCGAGGAGATGATCCGGGTCGCCGTCGACTCGTTCGCGGCGCGGGACGTGGCGCGGGCCGAGACGCTTGTCGAGCTCGACGAGCTGATCGACCGTGCGAACCGCCGCGCCGTCGAGCACGTCTTCGCATTCAGCGACGACGACCTACGGCGGTGGGGACTGAGGATGCTGATCGTCTCCCGCTCCCTCGAGCGGATCGGCGACCACGCCACCGACATCGGCGAGCAGACGGTCTATCTCGTCACCGGCGAGTTCCGCGAGTACACCGATGCCGGCCGGCCCGGGGCCGTCGGCGTCTAGCGCCCGACGGGCGCGGGCAACCGCCGCGGCGAAGCGGCCGTGACGAGATCGTGAAGGCGATCGGCACGCGCGGCGATGCGTCGCGAGCTAGCATCGAGCGATGGAGACACCGAAGCGGAGCCGAGCGTTGAGGGTCACGTTCCACGAAGAGCTCGTCGCTCTCGAGCAGGACCTCCAGCACGAAGGAGAGCTCGTCGTCCGCTCGGTGCAGGCTGCAACCCGCGCGCTTTCGGAGCAGGACTTCGAGCTCGCCGACGAGGTGATCGCCTTCGACGACGAGGTCGACGCCGCGTACTACGCAATCCAGGAGGGCGTCCAGTCGCTGCTCGCGCGGCAGACACCCGTCGCCACCGATCTCCGTCTCGTGCTCGCGATGCTGCACATCAACCTGCACCTCGAGCGCATGGCCGACTACTGCGTCACCGTCGCCAAGCTGACCAAGCTCGTCGCCGACGCGCCGCCCGACTCGCGGATCGTCGCCAGCCTTGCCGAGATGGGCGTGCGGGCCGAGGAGATGACGCGCGTCGCGCTCCGGTCATTGCACCACCGCGATCTGGCGAGGGCGGAGGCGCTGGTCGATCTCGACGAGCTGATCGACCGCGCGAACCGCCGCACGGCGGAGCACGTGCTCGAGCTCGATGCGGAACAGCGGGAATGGGGCCTGCGGATGCTGGTCGTCTCGCGCTGCCTGGAGCGGATCGGAGACCACGCGGTCGACATCGGCGAGCAGACCGCCTACCTCGTCACGGGCGAGTTCCGCGAGTTCACCGACGCCTCGCACCCCGAAGAGCTGACGTAGAGATCCGGTGGGCAAGGCCGAGCGGCCTCGCCCGCCGGGAGTCAGACGACTACTTGACGCTGTTCGGAACCTTCATTGCGAGCAGCTGCCCGCCCTCGATCAGGGACGGGTCGACTCCGGTCGTGTAGTGCGCCTGCACGTCGAGCAGGAACCACCTGTCGCCGAGGACGTCCTTGGCGTCGATCACGCCGGAAGACTCCTCATCCGTGGTCAGCTTCGTGATCGAGGCGGGCGAGAAGTCCTTGTCAGGTGTACGACGAGGCAAGCGTTACGCGGCGGACGATGGCGCTGGGTCGCGGTTGAGGCACCGCCTGGTGACGGGTTGGCGTCCCGGCGGTGACGAAGTGGGAGATCGACGGCCGCGAGCGCCGGTACCCTGCGCCGCTGTGAGCAGACGGCTCTGGTCGGGTCTCGCCGCGCTCGCGGCCGTGGTCGCGGCCTTGGACGCGGCTCCGGTCGGCGCCGCACCGGCTCCCGTCGTGCGGTTTGCGATCGCCGGCGACATCGCGATGGTCGCCGGGCCGGCGGACTCCTACTTCCGCTCCGTCAGCCTCGACCTGACGGGCGACGTCGTGCTCGGCAATCTCGAGGGCACGCTGACGAGCCGGGGCTCCTCGAAATGCGGCGCGGGCAGCTCGAGCTGCTTCTCGTTTCGCGCTCCGACCTCGTACGCGTCGCTCCTGCGGCAGGCCGGCTTCACGATCGTCAACCTGGCGAACAACCACGCGCTCGACTACGGCGCCTCCGGGCAGGCCGACACGGTCAGCGCAGTGCGCAAGGCCGGCCTGCTGACGACCGGCCGTCCCGGCGAGATCGCGTACATGAAGGTGCGCGGGACGAAGGTCGCCGTCCTCGGGTTCGCGCCCTATCCCTGGGCGCAGAGCCTGCTGAACATCCCCGCCGCGCAGAGGCTCGTGCGTAAGGCCGACCGGTGGGCCGACCTCGTCGTCGTGACGATGCACGCGGGAGCCGAGGGATCGGAGCACCAGCACGTGCGTCCGGGCACCGAGTGGTTCCTCGGCGAGAACCGGGGAAACTCGATCGCCTTCTCGCATGCAGTCGTGCGAGCGGGCGCGGATCTGGTCGTCGGCAGCGGCCCACACGTACTCCGCGGGATGGAGTGGTACCGCGGGCGGCTGATCGCCTATTCGCTCGGGAACTTCGTCGGGTACCAGACGCTCGCGACCTCGGGCGTGACGGGCGTGACCGGGATCCTTCAGCTGACACTGACGCGCGGAGGCGGCTGGGTCGCCGGAGACCTCGTCCCGCTCACGCTGGCTCCGGACGGCATCCCGCGCCCCGATCCCGCCGAGGCCGCGCACGGGCTCGTCCGCACGCTGTCGAAGCAGGACTTCGGCAAGCGAGCGATGCAGGTTTCGAGAACGGGCGTCCTCCGGCCGCCCTCTTAACAGTGCCAGGCACTGTTAAGAGCCGTAACAGGTCTGGTTTCGACTTGACAGATATCGACAGTTGTCTATATTGATGGTTGTCTATGTCTGCTCTGCCGATGATCGCCTGCTGCCGGCCGCTCGCCGCTCCCTCACTCTCGGACGACGAGATCGAGACGGCCGCGCAGCTCTTCAAGACGCTTGGCGACCCGGCGCGGGTGCGCATCGTCCACCTGCTCGCGACGAGCGACGAGCCGGTCTGCGTGTGCGAGCTGACGGAACCGCTCGGCCTCACTCAGCCCACCGTCAGTCACCACCTGAAGAAGCTCACCGCCGCCGGCCTGCTCGTCCGCGAGCAGCGCGGCGTCTGGGCCTACTACTCGCTCGACGAGGACGCGCTCGCGAAGCTCGGCGCACTGATCGAGCCGAAAGGAGGAAGACCATGAACACGGATCTGCGCGAGGAAGTCCGCGCGAGGTATGCGGAAGCCGCCCGCGCCGTGACCGAGAACCGATCCCGCAACGAGATCAGCTCGTGTTGCGGAAACGAGAAGACGGCCCACTTCGGCGAGGCGCTCTACGACGCCGAGCAGCGCGAGGCGCTCCCGGACACGGCCACGCTCGCCAGCCTCGGCTGCGGCAACCCGACCGCCGTCGCCGACCTGCGCGAGGGCGAGGTCGTCCTCGACCTCGGCTCGGGCGGCGGCATCGACGTGATCCTCTCCGCGAAGCGCGTCGGCCCGACCGGAATCGCCTGGGGCCTGGACATGACCGAGGAGATGCTCGCGCTCGCACGCGCAAATGCAGCCGAGGCCGGCGTCGCGAACGCGCACTTCCTCAAGGGCCAGATCGAAGCGGTGCCTCTGCCCGCGGACAGCGTCGACGTCGTGGTCTCGAACTGCGTGATCAACCTCTCCACCGACAAGCCGGCCGTCTTCGGCGAGCTCGCGCGAGTGCTCAGAGCCGGGCGGCCGGACTCGGAATCACCGACATCGTCGCCGAGGACCGCCTTTCGCCCGCCGACCGCGCAGAGCGCGGCTCGTACTGCGGCTGCATCGCCGGCGCGCTCTCGAAGGGCGAGTACGAGCAGCTGCTGGAGGGCGCGGGCTTCACCGGCGTGTCGGTCGAGTTCACGCACGAGGTCGCCGAGGGCATGCACGGCGCGATCGTGAAGGCGACGAAGCCCGGATCGACCCCGGCCCAGAGAAGAGCCTGCCGCTCGTCGGCGCCCGCACCGGCTGCTGCTGATGAACGTCCTGTTCGTCTGCGTCGGCAACCAGGGCAGGAGCGTGATGGCCGAGCGGCTCTTCCGCCAGGCCTCGGAGAACCGTCACGCGACCCGGTCGGCCGGATCGAGACCCGGAGCGGCGACGCACCCGGAGGTGCTCGTGGCGCTGGCCGAGCTTGGGATCGACGCTTCCGACCACATTCCGCACTCACTCGACGACGAGGATGTCGCCTGGGCCGACGTGGTCGTCGCCACCTGCGACGACGCCTGTCCCGTCGTTCCCGGCAAGCGCTACGAGAACTGGGAGTTGCCCGACCCGAAGGACAGGCCGCTTCCGGAGGTGCGCGAGATCCGGAACGAAATCGGCCGCCGCGTCGCCGCCCTGACAGCCGAGCTCGACGCGTGACCGCGGTCGCCGCGAACGAGCGCGACGTCCTCCGCCGGCTGTCGACTCTCGACCGGTTCCTCCCGCTCTGGATCGGCCTCGCGATGGGCGCCGGTCTCGGCATCGGCCAGCTCATCCCCAGGCTCAACGAGGGGCTCGACCGGCTGCGCATCGGCACCGTCAGCATCCCGATCGCCCTCGGCCTCCTGCTGATGATGTACCCCGTGCTCGCGAAGGTGCGCTACGAGGAGCTCGGCAGGCTCCGCGGCGACCGCCGGCTCTTCTCCGTCTCGCTCTTCCTCTCGTGGGTGGTCGGCCCGGCGCTGATGTTCACACTCGCCTGGCTGCTGCTGCCCGACCAGCCCGCGTACCGGACCGGCGTGATCATCGTCGGCCTCGCCCGTTGCATCGCGATGGTGCTGATCTGGAACGACCTTGCCTGCGGAGACAACGACCGTGCGGCCGTGCTCGTCGTCTTCAACGCGGTCTTCCAGGTTGCCGCGTATTCGCTGCTCGGCTACTTCTACTTGACGCTCCTCCCCGGCTGGCTCGGCCTCGACACCCAGGGGTTCGAGGTCGGGATCTGGGAGGTCGCGCGCACCGTCCTGATCTTCCTCGGGATCCCACTCGCGGCCGGAGTCGCCAGCCGCGTGATCGGCCTCCGCCGCCGCGGGCGCGAGTGGTACGAGACGCGTTTCATTCCCCGGATCGCCCCGGTGACGCTCTACGGGCTGCTGTTCACGATCGTGCTGCTGTTCGCGATCCAGGGCGACGAGATCACAGGCAAACCACTCGACGTCGCGCGCATCGCGCTACCGCTGCTTGCCTACTTCGCGATCATGTGGTTCCTCGGCTTCGGGGCCGGCAAGGCGATCGGCCTCCCCTATCCGCAGACCGCGACGCTGGCCTTCACGGTCGCGAGCAACGACTTCGAGCTGGCGATCGCAGTAGCGGTCGGCGTGTTCGGCGCAACCTCCGGGCAGGCGCTGGCCGGAGTGGTCGGCCCGCTGATCGAGGTGCCCGTGCTCGTCGGGCTCGTCTACGTCGCACTCTGGGCGCAGGCGGTTCTTCGGCACCGCTACCGCCGCGCCGTCGCCAGCAGCTGCTCCGCGCCGATCCCGCTGATCGACGCGTCCAGCAGCTCGACGGGGTGAAGCGCCGGGAGCCGCTTCCCCAGCCGGCGCAGGTACGTCGAGACCTGGACGAGGCAACCCGGGTTTGCGCTCGCGTATGCATCGGCGCCGGTCGCAAGAATGTTCGCCGCCTTCCGTTCGCCGAGCTCCGCCGCCGCAGCCGGCTGGACGAGGTTGTAGATCCCGGCGCTGCCGCAGCAGATCGCCTGCTCGGCTGGCTCGGCAAGCGCGAGCCCGGGAATCGAGCCGAGCACGGAGCGCGGAGCGTCGCGGATCCCCTGCGCGTGGCCGAGGTGGCAGGCGTCCTGGTAGGCGACCGTGATCGCCAGCTCGCGACGCTCCGCCCGCGGCCCCAGCTCGGCGAGGAACTCGCTGATGTCCACCACCCTGACCCCGAGCTCCGAATCCTTCAGGTGCGAGCCGCACCCGGCCGCGTTCACGACGACTGCGTCGACGCCGCCGAATGCCTCGGCGATCCGCTGGGCTCGGCGGCCACCCTCCTCGACCCGCCCGGCATGCAGGTGCAGTGCCCCGCAGCACTCCTGGTCGCGCGGCGCGACCACCTCGCACCCTTCCGCCGCCAGAACGCGCGCCGACGCCGCGTTCACGTCGCCGAAGACGACACGCTGGACGCAGCCGAGCAGCAGCCCGACCCGGGCGCGGCGTTCCCCGACGGCAGGCGTCACCTCAGGCGGGCACTCGGACGAGCGCCACGGCGGCTTCAGAGCCGCGAACGGCTTCAGCCGGCCGGGCAGCCACGGCGGGGTCAGCGCGAGCGCAATGCGCAGCCGCCGCGGGTACGGCACCGACGAGAAGACGAGCGCGCGCTGGACACGCTCGCCGAACGGACGCCGGTAGTGCTCCTCGATGTGCGCCCGAGTCCCCTCGATCAGGCGGTCGTACTGCACGCCCGAGGGGCACGAGGTCACGCACGCCATGCAGCCGAGGCAACGGTCGAAATGCTGGACGGTCGTCGCCGAGAGCGGGACCGTCCCGTTCAGCAGCGAGTCCATCAGGAGGATCCGCCCCCGCGGCGAGTCCATCTCCTCCTGCCACAGCGGCCCGTAGGTGGGGCACGTCGGCAGGCAGAAGCCGCAGTGGACGCAGTCGGAGATCAGCTCGCGATCCACTAGAGGAAGGTCCCCGCTGAATCGAACTCGGCCCGCACCCGCTCGGCGAGGGCGACCTCCGCCGGGTCTCGCGGGTCGGCGACCTCCCCCGCCACGTAGGCGACGCCGGCGGCGACCCGGACGACCGCCTCCTCGAGCCCGTCGAGTGTCTCGGCCAGTCGCCCGGGAGCGAACAGGCAGCCTCCCCTCCGCCCACTCCTGCCGGGCCTCGGCTTCCTCCCAGATCGAGCCGAAATCCTCCGCGCCGCCGACGAGCCCCTGTGCGGCGACGAGCTGCTCGTCGACCGCGCGCCGCGACCCCTCGAACAGCACCGCCAGCCAGCCCGGCCAGACGACGTCGACCGCCGACGGGGTGAACGGCCCGCGCAGGATCGCCCGCGCCCGCGTCGCTGCATCCACCGGCGACTCGACCGGCACGGCCAGCGTTCGCGCAACCTCCGGCCGCGGGTGGAGCCGCAGCGCGGCGCGCGCGATCAGCCCGAAGCGTCCCTCGGAGCCGCAGAAGACCTTGCCGAGGTCGTAGCCGGCGACGTTCTTGACCACCTTCCCGCCGGAGCTGGCGATCGTCCCGTCCGCAAGGACGACGGTGATACCGATCACGAGGTCGCGCGCCGTTCCGTACCGGTGGCGTCGCGGGCCGGACAGATTCGCGGCGATGCAGGCGCCGATCGTCGGGTTGCCCGGCGGGTCGAGCGCGAACATCTGACCGTGGTCGGCGAGCTGTGCATTCAGGTCGCGCACCCGAACTCCCGCCTCGACGATCGCGGTCAGGTCGCCGGCCTCGTGCTCGAGCACCTGGTCGAGCCGCTTCGTCGAGATGACGACCTCCCCGCCGGCACGCTCGATCGAGACCCGCTGCCCCGCCTCCGCCGCCCGCGCCAGCACCTCGGCGGCCTCATGCACGCTCCAGATCTCAGAAACGCTCGGCAAGCCCGGCCTGCTCGATCGGGTGAGCGCGGTAGGGCCCCGGCACCTCGCCGCAGAGCCGCGGGGTCGGCAGGACCTTCCCAGGGTTGCAGAGCCCGGCAGGGTCGAATGCTTGCCGCAGCCGCAGCATCGTCGCCAGGTCGTCCGAGCCGAAGAGGAGCGGCATCGAGCACACCTTGTCGATGCCGATGCCGTGCTCGCCGGTGAGCGAGCCGCCCGCGTCGATGCACGCCTCGAGGATCGCCTCGGCGAGCTGCTGCGCCTGCTCGGCCTGCCCCTCGACGCGCCCGTCGTAGAGGACGAGCGGGTGGAGGTTGCCGTCGCCCGCGTGAAAGACGTTCCCGACCCGCAGCCCGTACTCGACCTCGAGTTCGCCGATCCGGCGCAGCACGTCCGGGAGCTTGGTGCGCGGCACGACGCCGTCCTGCACGTAGTAGTCGTTGGCGATCCGCCCCATCGCCGCGAAAGCCGCCTTGCGTCCCTTCCACAGCAGCGCCCGCTCGTGGTCGTCCGCCGCGGTGCGGATCTCCCACGCGCCGCACTCGGTGCAGATCGCCTCGACCGCGGCGAGGTCCTCCTCGACCTGCGGCGTCGAGCCGTCGAGCTCGACGAGCAGGAGCGCGTTCGCGTCCGGGTAGCCGGGGTGGAGGGCGGCCTCGGCGGCCTCGATCGTCAGCCGGTCCATGATCTCCATCGCAGACGCCAGGATCCCGGCGCGGACGACGCCCGAGACCGCCGCGCCGGCACCGTCGATCGAGTGGAACGCGGCGAGCACGGTCCGCACCGCCTCCGGCCGGCGCAGCAGCCGGAGCGTGATCTCGGTCGCGATCCCGAGCGTCCCCTCGGAGCCGACGAACGCGCCGAGCAGGTCGGGGCCGGGCGACTCGGATGCCGTCCCGCCGAGACGGACGACCTCCCCGTCGGGCAGGACGACAGCGAGCCCGGTGACGTGATTGACGGTGAAGCCGTACTTCAGGCAGTGCGCTCCGCCCGAGTTCTCGGCGACGTTCCCCCCGATCGTGCAGACCTGCTGGCTCGAGGGATCGGGCGCGTAGTAGTAGCCGTCGGCGATCACCGCTTCCGTCACCTGGAGGTTCGTGACGCCCGGCTGCACGACGATCCGCTCGCTGTCGAGGTCGATCTCGAGGATCCGGTTCATCCGCGCGAGCGAGATGACGACACCGTCGGCGACGGGAAGCGCGCCGCCGGAGAGCCCCGTGCCGGCCCCGCGCGCGACGAACGGCACGCCCGCGGCGTGGCAGGCTCGGACGACCGCCTGCACCTCCTCCGTCGTCCGCGGCAGCGCAACGAGCGCCGGAATCACGCGGTGGCCGGTGAGCCCGTCGCACTCGTAGGTCTTCAGCTGCTCCGGCTCCTCGATCAGGGCGTCCGGGGGCAGTAGCCGCCTCAGCTCGCGTGCGAGCGCCATCGCTGGCAATCTACCGCGATGCAGGCGCAACTCCCAGCGGGGGTCGAGGTTCGCGGCGAGCGCGACGACGACATCCTCTCGGCCGAGGCCCTCGACTTCGTCGCCTCGCTCCAGCGCACCTTCGGCTGGCACCGAACGGAGCTGCTCGCCCGCCGCGCAGAGCGCCAGCAGCGGCTGCTCGCGGGCGAGGTGCCGGACTTCCTCGAGGAGACGCGTCGCGATCAGGGAGGACGCCGCCTGGCGGGTCGCCGAGGCGCCGCCCGACCTCCAGGACCGGCGCGTCGAGATCACCGGTCCGACCGACCGCAAGATGGTGATCAACGCGCTCAACTCGGGCGCGCGCGTCTTCATGGCCGACTTCGAGGACGCGAACTCGCCGACGTGGTCGAACGTCGTCGAAGGGCAGCGGAACATGATCGACGCCGTCGAGAAGACGATCTCGCTCGACATCGGGGAGAAGCGCTACACCCTCGGGGACGAGACCGCGACGCTGCTCGTCCGCCCGCGGGGCTGGCACCTGCCGGAGAGCCATGTCCTGGTCGACGGAGAGCCGGTCTCGGGCAGTCTGTTCGACTTCGGCCTGTACATGTTCCACAGCGCCCGGCGCGCACTCGACCGTGGCAGCGGGCCGTACTTCTACTTGCCGAAGCTGGAGGGCCATCTCGAGGCGCGCCTCTGGAACGACGTCTTCTTGCATGCGCAGGACGCGCTCGGTATCCCGCGGGGGACGATCCGCGCGACCGTACTGATCGAGACGATCCTCGCCGCGTTCGAGATGGAGGAGATCCTGTACGAGCTGCGCGAGCACTCCGCCGGCCTGAACGCGGGCCGCTGGGACTACATCTTCAGCGTGATCAAGAAGTTCCGCCATCGCGACGATTTCGTGCTGCCCGACCGCTCGGCGGTGACGATGACCGTGCCGTTCATGCACGCGTACTCGGATCTGCTTGCGAAGACCTGCCATGCCCGAGGCGCGTTCGCGATCGGGGGAATGGCGGCGTTCATCCCCAACCGCCGCGATCCCGAGGTGACCGAGAATGCGCTGGCAAAGGTGCACGAGGACAAGGAGCGCGAGGCAACGAGCGGGTTCGACGGCACCTGGGTCGCCCATCCCGACCTCGTTCCGATCGCGAAGGAGGAGTTCGACGAGGTTCTCGGTGACCGGCCCAACCAGCTCGAGCGGCAGCGGGCGGATGTTTCCGTCTCGGCGGAGCAACTCCTCGCCGTTCCCGACACGCCGGGTGAGATCACCGAGGCCGGCATCAGGCAGAACGTCTCGGTCGGGATCCAGTACCTGGCGGCTTGGCTGAACGGGACGGGCGCCGCCGCGATCTACAACCTGATGGAGGACGTCGCGACCGCCGAGATCTCGCGCTCTCAACTCTGGCAGTGGGTCCACCACGGACGGGTGGAGGGCGATCGCGTGCGCACGATCGCCGACGAAGAGGTCGCGTCGCTTCCCGCTCAGCCGCGGCTCGACGAGGCGCGAGAGGTCTTCGAGCAGGTCGCGCTCGCCGACGAGTTCGTCGAGTTCCTGACGCTGCCCGCGTACGAGCTGCTCTAGCCGCTGACGCACTCGGTCGCGCCGATCTCGCTCGCCGCGCCGTCGTTCTCCTTGCCGTGAGTCTGGACCGCGGTGACCGCGGCTGCGAACGCGGTCTCGTCGTCCTTCTTGGCCGCCTCGACCGCGTTCTTGAGGTCGGTCACGATCTGATCGGCGGAGTCGATGAAGGTCTTGGCCGCATCCTTGATCGCGTCGGGAGCCTTCAGTGCCTTGAACTCCTTGAGGCTGTCGTCGGCGATCTTCACCGCCGCGTCGCCGTTGTCTTTGAACGAGGTGATGCTGGTCAGGCTGAGGGCGTTCAACTTGTCGTTCGAGTCCTTACAGGCCTGGCTCAGCGTCGCCGCGTACTCGGCCTTGGTCAGCGTCTTGCCGCCGCTGCCTCCGCCACCGCAGGCTGCGGCGAGCAGGGCCAGCGACGTAAGAGCAACGAGCATCACTGCCCGCATGCCGGCGCTCCGAGCTCCTTGGCGAGTGCCTGGATGTCCTTGTTCAAAGCGTTGCCCTGTGCGCTGATCTCGTTCGCCTTCGCCGCGTCGTTCGCCTTGGCCGCGTCGATCACCTTGCCGATCAGGTCACGTTGCTCCTTGGACTTCGAGAAGAACTCGTCACGGGTCGCCTTGATCTCGTCCGGCGCCTTCAGCTTCTCGGCTTCCGCGATCGCCTTGTCGAACTCGTCGAGGATCTTTGCACCCTTGGTGCCAACCTCTTCGAGGCTGGTCGGGATACCGATCTCCTTCTGCTTGGCGTTGTAATCCACACAGATCTGGTTGAGCTGCGTGCCGTAGTCCGCCTTGCTCAGGGTCTTGCTGCCGCCGCCGCAGCCTGCCGTGAGACCTGCTGCGAGCGAGACGAGCAGCGCTCCGCACGCCAGTCGTTTCATGTCCCTGCCCCTTTCAAACTGTAGGAAGAGCCGAGCCTACAGCGCGTGTCGGACCCAGACGTTCGGCTCGAGGTACACGCCGGTGCCGGCGTCGAACCGCACTGGAACGAGCGCGCCCGGCACGACGTAGTCGCCGTCGTCGGGGAAGCTGAGGCCAGTCCAACCTTCCCACTCGTCAACCGTGCCCGTCACCCGCATCGATTCTGGGCAGACCTCGACCAATTCGGCGCCGAGGCGGGTGTGCACGCGGATCCACGGGTCCCACGGCAGACCGTCCTCGCGCGTCCAGCGTACGTAGCGCTCCATCGGGATCAGCGGATATTCCTGCTTGCGGGTCGGGCGGACCGGCGCGATCAGCCCTCCGAGCCCCGCCTCGGCGGCGATGTGACGCATGCCCTCGATCAGCAGTGCGCTCAGCCCCTCGCCCTGACGCCGCCGGTCGACGATCGCGACGAGGGCGGAGAGCACGTCGTGCTCCTCGCGGAGGCCGCCGCCGAAGAAGCGCTCGAGCATGTCGTCGACCCCACCCGGGAGCCCCTTACGGGTCGAGGCTGGAATCGTCTGGCCGCGGCCCACCACGAGATCGCGTTCGTCGTCGTAGAGCACGAGCTGCAACGCGGCGATGTCCTCGCGCAGCCGGTGCCAGTAGCGGTTGGTGACGTCTGCGTGGTGGATGAACTCGGCGAAGGAGTCCTCGGCCTCTTCGGTGCGCGCGGCGAGGTCGGGCCGCTCGAGGTAGGTGAACACCTGCATGCCGCGAGTCTACGATGGCGGGACATGGACACTTGGCTCGCCATCGCCAGCCGCCGTGAAGTGCGCGAGTACGCCGACCGGGAACTCCCGGCTGACGTCGTCCGAACGATCCTCGACGCCGGCCGGCTCGCCGGTAGCGCCCGCAATCGACAGCCGTGGCGCTTCCTGGTCGTCGAGAGCCCGGAAGCGCGCGAGCGGCTCGCCGATGCCGTCTACGCGCCGGGGAACGTCCGGGGCGCAAAGCTGATCGTGGCGATCGCCGGCCGAAGCGGCTTCGACATCGGCCGCGCAGCGCAGAACATGATGCTCGTCGCCTGGAACGCGGGTGTCGGCTCGTGCCCGAACGGAATCAAGGAGCCGGAGCAGGCGCAGCAGGCGCTCGGCCTCGACGCCGACGACGAGATCGCAACGGTACTGACGTTCGGCTATCCGGCGCGCGACCGCGACCCCATGTGGCACACGGCCGAGGACTGGAGCGCGCAGGCCGACCGCAAACCGCTTGACGAGCTGGTCGAGCGGATCTAGTAGCAGCAGGCCGTTCGCCGGGGTAGTTGCTCGAAATACGCCCTTCGGCCAATGGTCCGTATCCGGCAGCGCGATTAGTCTCGGCGCATGGTCGGAACACTGGTCGAAGCGCCGCCGGGAATCACCGCACGGCAGCGCGAAGTTGTCACTCTGATCGCCGCCGGCTGCTCGAACGAGGAGGTAGCCCAACGCCTCGAGATCTCGCCGCGTACAGCCAAGGCACACTCCGACGCGCTACGCCAGAAGCTGGGCGTGTCGCGGCGGCGGCAGATTCCTGCCGCCTACCGGATGAGAACGGGCGACGATCCTCTCCGGGCCCACCTGGACGGAGCACGGTGATCGATATCCCTGTGCCTGCGGCCGTGGCCACAGGCACAGGGACTTCGCTTTCGCCTGACACAGAAGTAGAGTCCGCCAAACGGGACACGTCCCCGGGGTGGGCCATGGCAGGGATCGAGACGGCCGTCGAGACTGCGCGCCGCTACATCATCAAGCGGCCTCGCCTGACGCGCCTGCTCGACAACGCGAACGCGCGCGTTCTGATGCTGAACGCGCCGGCCGGATTCGGAAAGACGACACTTGCGCGCGAATGGGTGCTGGAACGACCGCACCTCTGGTATCGGGGGACGACGGCAACAGCCGATGTCGCCGCTCTTGCGGCACAGCTTGCCGACGTTGTCTCGGAGCTGATCCCGGACGCAGGCAGCCGCATGGTGCACCGAATGCGCGCGACAGGCACGCCGGAGCAGGACGTCGACATTCTCGCAGAGCTCTTCGCGGAGGATCTCGCCGACTGGCCAGACGAAACATGGCTCGTCTTCGACGACTACCAGTTCGCGATGGAAGCGGAAGCTCCCGAGCGATTCATGAACCTCTCCTTCGGAAATCGCCGCTCCGGCTCCTGCTGGCAAGCCGCAAGCGGCCGAGCTGGGCATCCGCTCGGCGGCTCCTTTACGGCGAGATTTACGAGTTGGGGAGGAACGAGCTGGCGATGGATCACGACGAGGCTGCAGAGGTCCTCGCCCACCGTAAGGATGCGCCGCCGCCGGTCTGGTCGCTCTGGCCGAAGGCTGGCCGGCCGTGATCGGCCTGGCGGCCCTGACCGACGACTTCGAGCTCCCGGAGGGCAACCTCCCCGACGCGCTCTACGAGTACTTCGCCGAGGAGCTTTACCAGGCGGCTCGCCAAAGGTTCGGGAAGGATTGTGTCGATTGGCACTTGCTCCGTCACTGGGCGACGGCTGGCGGAGTTCGTGCTGGGCGAAAACGTCACGGAGATCGTCACCGAAGGAATGCGACTCGGCTTTCTGACAGCCAGGTCCGGTGCGCTCGAGCTCCATCCTCTCCTCAGGACATTCTTCGATGCCAAGGCACGCGAGAGGGTGGAGGCGAATCAGATCGACGCCGAGCGCCTTGCCCAGCATCTTGCGGAGATCGGATCATGGGACGATGCGTTTACACTTGTGAGCAGGTTCTTTTCGAACGGACTATTCGTAACGTTGTTCGAGCGCGGTCTTCGTGGGATGCTCGCGGAAGCGCGGCTTGCAACCCTTGCTGGCTGGCTCGAGTTGGCAGCCGCTAGGAGAGTCGATTCACCAGTAATCGACCTCGCTCAGGCTGAAATCGAATTCC
>CAVXTD010000014.1:0-38446 GCA_963764565.1 uncultured Actinomycetes bacterium | reverse complement strand
TCGAAGCTGTTCCGATAGATGATCAGCAGCGTGTAGGAGACCAACGCGACCTCGACCGTCGTGACCGTGATCCCGGTGAGCGGCACGAGCAGCTGGAAGAGCGCGAGACTCGGGATCGTGTACAGGAAGTCCGAGAACAGGCCGATCGGCTGGTCGAGCCGCCGGTAGCGATGGGCGAGAAGCGCCGCCGCAAAGGCGATCGCGAACCCGATCGCGACCGCGATCCCGGTCAGCTTCAGGTGCTGGAGAAGCGCCGGCTGGAGCGTGTCGCCCCAGTGGTCCTGCACCCACCCCCAGCAGAACGCGTGGTTCTCGGTGACGCAGTCGGAACCGGTCCCGAAGTCGGGGATCACCGGCCCTTGTGCGAGAAGCGCGAATGCGCTCAAGCTCGGCGAGAATCCGACCGACACGGGCAACAGAGATCTGCCCGACCTCGTTGCCCTCGGCGTCGGTGACGACGAGTGGGTCGGCGCCCTCGCTCATCATCAGCGAGAGCGCGTCGCGGAGTGTCGTCGTCGCCGGCGTGCGGGGAGCGTCGGGAGGCACGCCGTTCAGCGCCTCGAGCGGGATCTCCTCGAGCCGGCGAAGGGCGAGCCGCTTCAGGCCACGGTCGGCGCCGACGAAGCGGGCGACGAAGTCGTCCGCGGGGTGGGCGAGGATGCGGTCGGGCGTGTCGTACTGGGCGAGCACGCCGCCTTCGCGCAGGATCGCGATCCGGTCGCCGAGCTTGATCGCCTCGTCGATGTCGTGGGTGACGAAGATCACCGTCTTGCGCACGTCCTCGTGCATGCGCAGGAACTCGATCTGAAGTCGGTCTCGGGTGATCGGGTCGAGGGCGCCGAACGGCTCGTCCATCAACATCAGCGTGGGGTCGGCGGCGAGGGCGCGGGCGAGGCCGACGCGCTGGCGCTGGCCGCCGGAGAGCTGGCTCGGGTAGCGGCGGCCATCGCCGACATCGAGACCGACGAGCTCGAGCAGCTCGGCCGTGCGGTCGCGGATCCGGGCGCGAGGCCAGCCGAGCAGGCGCGGGACGGTGCCGATGTTCTCCGCGATCGTCATGTGCGGGAACAGTCCGACCTGCTGGATCACGTAGCCGATCCCACGGCGGAGCTCCGTCACGTCATGGTCGCGGACGCTCTCGCCGTCGATCGTGATATCGCCCTCGTCGAACTCGATCAGGCGATTGACCATCTTCATCGCAGTCGTCTTACCGGCCCCCGACGGGCCGACGAGGACGCAGATCTCGCCTGCGGGGATCGTCAGCGAGAGCTCCTTGACCGCGGCCGCGTCGCGGCCTGCGTAGCGCTTCGTCACGCGGTCGAAAACGATCTCGGCCGCGGAGGTCGTCACCATGCGCAGAGCCTAGAGGCTCGACACACCCGTGCGCCGTCGGGCGCAAGAACATGCCCATCTGCAGGCTCTTAACAGTGCCTGGCACTGTCAGGAACACCGGTGCGCCGCTCGTGGTCGCGGCAGATGCCGGCGGCGCTGGCGCGGGCCGAAGCGCCATTCAGCGAACTCTCAGGAAACTCTCCTATCGTCGCACCATGTTGCAGAGCGCCCGCGGGGCGGTCCGTCAGTGGCCGAGTGGACTGCGCCGCCCGACAACGTCATGGCGGCTGATCAACGTCGCCCTCGCCGCGACGCTCGCCGGTGTAGGAGTGGCCGCCTACCTCGTCACCGGAAGCAAGAAGGCCGCACAGGCCCAGGTGACGACCGGTACGGTCCAGCGGGGCTCCGTGCTCTCGACCGTTTCCGCCAGCGGCAACGTGCAGGCGGCGAAAACGATCTCGCTCAACTTCTCCGGCAACGGTACGCTCGTCGCCGTCTACGCGAAGCCGGGTCAGCACGTCCGCAAGGGGCAGGCGCTTGCGAAGCTCGACGACTCCAGCCAGGCGGCCTCCGTTCGCACCGCTCGGGCGAGCCTGGCCTCTGCCGAGGCGAATCTGGCGACTCTCGAGCAGCCGCTGACTCCAGCGGAGAGCCTGCAGAACGACATTGCCGTCAAGCAGGGGCAGACGTCGATCAAGAGCCAGGAGGCGGCGCTGCACAACACAACGGCCGCGGCGAAACAGAACCAGACGTCGCTCAAGAAGGCTCTGCAAGACACGATCGCGACGGCCGATCAGGACCGGAAAGCACTGACGAAGGCCCTCAAAGACACGATCGCCACGGCCAATCAGGACCTGAAGACGCTCCAGAGGGCCGTCACGCAGGCCCAGGGCGCACTGAAGCAGGCTCACACGGCGGCGGCAAAGAGTGCGAATTCCCTCCGACTAGCGGTCGGCGAGGCAAAGGGCCAGTGGCTCGAGGCGCAGGCGGCAGCCGCCCAAAACCTGGCCACCCTCCAACTCGCCATCGACCAGGCCAATGCGCAACTCGCGCGTGACCAGGCCCAACTCGCCTCCGACCAGAACGACGTGGTCACGTACACGAACCAGGCAAACAGCGCAGGCGTCAACGACTTCCAGGCGCAGGTCGACGCCGACAAGGCACGCGTCGCCGATGACCAGGAGAGGGAGCACAAGGACAGCTGCGACCTTGCGGCACCGCCGCAGCCAAAGTGCGCGAACGACAAGTACCGGACAGCGCAGGATCAGGCCCAGCTGAGTGCAGACCAGGCGAAGCTTTCGGCCGCGCAGGCCGACCAGAGCACGGCCCAGTCGAAGGCGAACGCCGCCACCTCAGCCGTCGCCGCCGACCAGGCGAAGATCATCAGCGACCAGACCGCGATCACGAACGCCGAGAACTCCCTCACGGCGGGCAAGCTGAGCACCGCGCAGTCGGTCAACCAGGCTCTCCGCTCCTATGTGAACGCCAAGACGGCACGCGTCACCGGACTGACCAACAACAAGCAGTCGGTACAGAACGCCCAGAACGGCGTGAAGAACGCAATCGCGAGCCTGAACGCGGGGAAGATCAAGGATCAGCAGACGATCCGCAACGCTCGCCAGAGCCTGAACGCTGGCATCCTCAAGGACCAGCAGTCCGTCAACAACGCCCGCGAAAGCCTGAAGGCGGGCACGGTCAGCAGCCAGCAGTCGATCAGCAGTGCCCGCGGATCGGTGACGAGTGCGAAGCAGTCGCTTGACAGTACGCTCGCCGCGAATGGCGTCAAGACCGCGCCCGCGACGGCCGGCAGCCTGGCGAGTGCGGAGGCGCAAATCGTCTCGGCGCGGGCTTCTCTCGCGAACGCGATCACGACGCTGAAGCAGCAGACACTCGTCGCTCCGGCCGCCGGAACGGTCTCTGCCGTGAACGGCGCCGTCGGCGAAACTCCGGGTGGCGGCGCAAGTGCTGCGTCTTCGACGTCCACCGGGTTCATCACGCTCGTCGATCTCGACCGCCCCCAGGTGCTCGCAGGCTTCAGCGAAAGCGACGCCGCCAAGATCCGCATCGGTCAGCCGGCAACGATCCAGGTTGATGCCCTCCCGAACACACAGCTCGCCGCGCACGTGATCTCGATCGACACGACCCAGACCGTCGTCAGCAACGTCGTCACCTACGGCGTCACCTTCGTGCTCGACCGCACGACCCCTGAGATCAAGCCGGGGATGACCGTCTCCGCCGCGGTCGTAATCGCCAAGCGCGACGGCGTGCTCCACGTACCGAACGCCGCCGTTCACACCACCGGCGGCAGCAGCTACGTGACGATCATCGACGCGAACGGGGCCCAGCAGCAACAGCCCGTTCAGGCCGGACTCGTCGGCGACGATGCGACCGAGATCATCAGCGGCCTCACCGCAGGCCAGGAGATCGTCGTCGCGACGTTCACCTCGTCCCTGACGAGCACCACCCCGACCGGCGGCGGCTTCGGCGGCGGTCGCGGGGGTGTCACGGGCGGCGGCGGATTCCGCATCCCCGGTGCGGGGCCGGGCGGATGAGCGGACGGCCGCCGCTGATCGCGTTCCAGCAGGTGACCAAGTCGTACCCGATGGGGACGCAGGTCGTCCACGCGCTCCGCGGGATCACGTTCGGAGTCGGCAGCGGCGACTACATCGCGATCATGGGCGCCTCGGGGAGCGGGAAGACGACGCTGATGAACATCATCGGCTGCCTGGACATCCCGACGGAAGGCCGGTACCTCCTCGACGGTGTCGACGTCCGCTACCTGGACGACGACGAGCTCGCCGTGATCCGCAACCAGCGGATCGGATTCGTCTTCCAGAGCTACAACCTCGTCCCCCGCACGAGCGCCCTCCAGAACGTCGAGCTGCCGCTCGTCTATTCGGGCGCCAGGCGCAAAGAGCGCCAGGCTCGCGCCTACGCGGCCCTCAGACATGTCGGCCTCGCCGACCGGGTACGCCACCTGCCCTCCGAGCTCTCGGGCGGCCAGCAGCAGCGGGTCGCGATCGCGCGGGCGCTCGTCACGGATCCGGCGGTCGTGCTCGCCGACGAGCCGACCGGCAACCTCGACACGCACTCCGGCGCCGAGGTGCTGGAGATCTTCTCGAGCCTGAACGCCGAGGGCAGAACGATTGTCCTGATCACGCACGAGGACGATGTCGCCGAGCGCGCCCGGCGTGTGATCAGGCTCCGCGACGGAGAGATCGTCGAGGACGTGCGCCTGCGTCCGCTGATCGGGGCGGTCGCGTGATACAGACCGGTGCGGCGCGTTCGAGAGCGCACAGCGGGAAGGGGGCCCTTGGGGGAAACAGGGTGTCACCCCACGCGACCGAGCCAGGCGTGAGGGAGGCGGTTGCATGATCGCGGTCGAGAGCCTGCGGATCGCCGTTCAGGGGATGCTGGCGAACCGGCTGAGATCACTGCTGACCATGCTCGGCGTGATGATCGGCGTCGCCGCCGTCATCATCCTGGTCGCGGTCGGAACCGGATCGTCCGCCGCCGTTCAGGGTCAGCTCCGGGCGCTCGGGACGAACGTCCTCACCGTATTCCCGAGCCGCGGCGGATTCGGCTTTGGCGGGGGCGGCGGCCGCGCCACACCGGGCACCCAGAGCCGCGCCTCGGGGATGACGTGGAAGGACGTGGACGCGCTGCGCAAGCCCGTGAACGCGCCGGACCTGAAGAGCGTCAACCCGGTCGTCAGCACGCAGGTGACGGCAACCTACGAGGGCGCGACCTACCAGCCGGGGCAGTTCATCGGCACGTCACCAGGGTATTTCGAGGCGTCGAACTACCAGGTCGCCTCGGGCCGGCTGCTGACCGACGCCGACGTCAACAACCGGGCGCCCGTCGTCGACGTCGGCGTCACCGTCGTCGAGAACCTCTTCGGCACGAGCAATCCCGTCGGACAGACGATCGCCGTCAACGGGATCCAGTTTCAGGTTGTCGGCGTGCTCAAGTCGAAGGGCAACCAGGGCCTGACCAACCAGGACGACATCGCGATTGCTCCGATCTCGACCGTGCAGAACACGCTCACCGGAATCACCGGCCCGATCAACCAGATCGTCACCGAGGCGAAGTCGGGCAAGGTGACCTCGCAGGCGGAGGCGGAGATCACCTCGACGCTGCTCAGCACGCACAAGATCACCGACAACCAGCCTGACTTCCGCGTTCTGAACCAGGCGAGCTTCATCGCCGCCTCCAACGCATCGCAGCACACCTTCACCGTCCTGCTCGGCGCCGTCGCGGCGATCTCGCTGCTCGTCGGCGGGATCGGGGTGATGAACATCATGCTCGTGACCGTGACCGAGCGGACGCGGGAGATCGGCATCCGCAAGGCGATCGGCGCCCGGCGCATCCACATCGTCGGCCAGTTCATGGTCGAGGCGGTGCTCCTGTCGATGATCGGCGGGCTGATCGGGGTCGGCGCGGGCATCGCCGGCAGCCGGTTCAAGATCATCGGGATCCAGCCAGTCGTCGCGCCGTACTCGGTCATTCTCGCCTTCTGCGTCTCGGCGGTCGTCGGGCTGGTCTTCGGCAGCTACCCCGCAGCGAGAGCCGCCAAGCTGCGGCCGATCGAGGCCCTGAGATACGAATGAGCGAGGAGAACCCCATGACACCCGCGGGCGAGGCACCGACCGAGCTCAATCCTCCGCAGCCGGAACGCGACGACGGCTTCGACTTCGACCTAAGCGCCGAGCTGCCGCCGCCGCCCCCGAGGCGACGACGGTTTCCGCTGACAACGGCCGCGCTTGCACTCTGCGCTGCGATCGGCGCCGGCGTGGTCTTCGGGATCGTCATCCAGAAGCACTGGGGAGGGAGCAGTTCCTCCGGAGGCGGAGGCCGGGGCGCGGGCCTCGCGGGCACGTTCGCGGGCCGAGGCGGGGCGGCCGGCGGACAGGCCGGCGCAGCAGGGGGACGGGCCGCCGGCGGGGGCGCCTTCGCGCGCAGCGGGACGATCGGACAGGTGAAGGCGATCGACGGCACGAGCCTCTACGTCACCGACCTTCAGGGCAACACGGTCAAGGTCACGAGCGGGCCCGGCGTCAAGGTGCGAGTGACGAGCGACGCGACTCTGAAGAAGGTACGCCCCGGCGACTACGTGACGGTGCAGGGCACGCAGACGACGAGTGGCTACAAGGCGAGTGCGATCACCGACACCGGAACCGAATCGCCGCAGGCGGGAGGGTTCGGCGGCGGGTTTGGCGGCGGCGGCGCATCCGGGGCGGGCGGCTCCGGCGCGAGCGGCGCCGGTGGTACTCAGCCGCCGACAAGCAGCGGTGGCGCCGACAACAACGTACCCACGCTTCCCGGCCTCGGCGGGTAACTCCCACGAAAGGACTTCTCGATGCAAATGCACTCCGCACACCGGCTCTCCAGTCGTTATCGCCGCAGCGCGCACGCGGCCGCGGTGGTGGGCCTCGCCGGCGTCCTGGCGGCGCTCGCATCAGGCTGTGGCGGCGGCTCGTCGAGCAGTTCGGCCACGACCTCCGCGACGACGACCTCAGGGGCGACAACCGCACCCTCGACGACCACGCCGCCGACGGCCGCGCAGCGCCAGGCCGCCGCAGAGAAGGCGCTCTTCACGTACGCCGCCTGCATGCGCGGCAAGGGCGTGGATATCCCCGACCCGGTGAAAGGCGCCAACGGCCGCTACGCGTTCCCGCAGATCCCGGCCGCTGTGCTGAACGCCCCCGGCGTGCAGGCAAAGGCGGAAGCCTGCGCCGCGACGCTCCCGCAGGGGTCGTTTCGCAGAGGCGGCCAGCAGACGCCGGCCCAGCGTTCCGCCTTCCAGAAGTTCTCCGACTGCATGAGCGCAGAGGGCGTGACGCTCGGACGGCCGGGCGGGGCGCCGGGTGGTCCTCCTGCCGGCCAGGGGCAGGGCGCGCCAAACGGACAGGGCGGAGGCACTCGAACGACTCCCCGCGCTCCCGGGCTCCAGCCGGGGCAGGCGCCCGGGCAGGAGGCCGGGCCAGGGGCAGGGGCCGGGTGGTCGCGGCGGCGGGTTCTTCAATTCGACCGACCCGAAGGTGCAGGCGGCGCTCGCAAAGTGCCGGAGCCTACTTCCGAACGGCTTCGGCCGCGGACCGGGCGGCGGCTTCGGAGGAGGCACGACAACTACGACAACTCCGTAGAACGCAGGGAGCTCGGCCGCCCACTGGTCTAACCGCGAATCGACTCCCAGTGGGCGGTCGCCTCCTCGGCACTCACCGGGTTGAGCAGTACGTCCACCACGCGATCGGCGTCCGGCTGCCCGGAGACGCGCACGGCGTCGGCGGCAGCCCGGACGTCGTACTCCGTGTGCAACAGCGCGACGTCGGGCCCGAGCAGCGCCCAGTACGCACCCGAGCGCCCCTCGTAGGGGCGGCCGATGCTGCCGACGTTGACGAACCGCCGCGGCCCAATTGCGCGGTCGAACTGGACGTGCGTGTGGCCGCCGATCACGACCGGCTCGTCCGTGCCCTCGATCGCGGTTGCGAAGTCGGCCTCGGGCGTGATGCGAGTCAAGAGCGCTTCGTCGCTGCTCGGCGTGGCGTGGCAGCAGCGGACGGCGCCGAGCAACTCGACCTCGACCACGAACGATCCGGGCCAGGACGCCACCGCCGCGAGACGATCCGGCCCGAGCAGCGCGCGCACCCACCGGGCCTCTTCGCCGTCGTCTTCGACCACCATGCGGTCGGCGTTGCCGCTGAGGATCCGCGCGCGATCGCCGAGCGAGCTGAGCAGTTCGAACGTCTCGACGGGAAACGTCCCGGCGACCGTGTCGCCGAGAATGACGATCCGCTCGGCGGCCGCCATGCGCGGATCGGCGAGCACAGCCTCGAACGCGTGCACGTTGCCGTGGATGTCGGCGAGGGCGGCAATGGGCACCGGACGTTGAGCGTAGCGGGCGCCGTAAGCTTCGCCCGATGGCAGGCGTCGTGGTACTGGGGGGCGGCTCGACGGGCGAGCATTTCTGCGGCGCCCTGCGCCGGCTCGATCCGGACGTCCCGATCACGCTCGTCGAGCCGGCCCTCGTCGGCGGCGAGTGCACGTACTTCGCGTGCATGCCGTCGAAGACGCTGCTGCGCGCGCCCGAGCTGCACGTCGCCGCCTCACGCACGCCCGGTGTCGAGGCGGGCGCGCTCGACCCCGGTGAGATCTTCGCCTGGCGCGACTGGATCACCTCCGGCTGGGACGACGCCGGGCAGGTGAAATGGCTCGCGGAGCAAGACGTCGAGCTCGTCCGAGGCTCGGGACGCGTCGTGCGGCCCGGCGTGGTCGAGGCAGGCGGGCGGGAACTCGAATACGACCGGCTCGTGATCGCGACCGGCTCGTCGCCCGTGTCACCCCCGGTCGCGGGACTGGAGGAAGTCGATGTCTGGTCGACCGCGGATGCGACCTCCGCCCACGAGGTGCCCGCGAGCCTGATCGTGCTCGGCGGCGGGGTTGCAGGCAGCGAGCTCGCACAGCTGTACCGGCGGCTCGGATCGGAGGTGACAATCCTCGTGCGGGGCGACCGGCTCGTCCCGCGCGTGGACTCGGAGGCAGGCGAGGTGCTGCGGGCCGCGTTCGAGGAGGAGGGAATAGCCCTTCGCTTCGGCGCGGACGTCAGGTGTGTCAGATCCGTTACAGGGTCTGACACTGCAGTTCGGGTGGAGCTCGGGACCGGGGACGAGTTATCGGCCGAGCGGCTGCTCGTCGCAACCGGGCGCAAGCCGAACGTCGAGGGCCTCGGCCTCGAGCAACTCGGGGTCGAAGTCTCCCGGCGTGGCATCGAGGTGGACGAGCGGCTGCAAGCGGCTGAGAACATCTGGGCGGTCGGCGACGCAACCGGAATCGCGCTCTTCACTCACGTCGGCAAGTACCAGGCGCGCATCGCCGCCCAGAACGTCGCCGGCCGCAGAGCGAAGGCCGACTACCGTGCGATCCCCGCGGTTGCGTTCACCGATCCCCAGGTCGCAACCGTCGGGGCGACGGAGGGCGAGGGCCTCGTCTCCGCCCGGTGGAACGTCGAGGACACTTCGCGCGCGTCGACCTACGAGCGCCCCGCGCGTCACGGCTTCGTCAAAGTCGTCGCCGACCCGACGCGGCGTGTGCTTGTCGGCGCAGTCGCGGTCGGGCCCGAGGCGGGCGAGTGGTGCCAGCAGCTGACGCTCGCCGTGCGTGCAGAGGTGCCGATCGAGGTGCTGCTCGACGTGATCCAACCCTTTCCCACGTTCTCCGAGGCCGTCTTCTTCGCGCTCCAGGAGCTCGCCCCCCAGGTTGCCGACACTCTGCCGTCGGAGTAGAGTCGCCGGCGGGGTCGGAAGCGCCTCTCCCAGCACGCTCCTCCTCGCGAGCCCCGTCGTTGTCTCTAGGCTCCGCCCATGCGGTTCGTGGCCGGAGCCGACGACGAGGGCGAAGCGGCGGCGGCCGCGATCGACGAGCTACGCCGCCGAGGCCACCGCGTCGACGTCCTCGAGCGCGATCTTTGGCCGGATATCGCCAAGCGGGTCGCAGACATGGTTGCCTCCGGCGATGCGGATCAGGGGCTCCTGTTCTGCTGGACGGGCACGGGCACCTCGATTGCGGCGAACAAGGTGCGCGGCGTCCGCGCGGCGCTCGCCTGGGAGCCGTGGATCGCGGAGGGTGCGCGCCGTTGGAACGACGCGAACGTGCTCGTGATGAGCCTGAAGCGAACGACCCCGGAGACGGCACGCGAGATCGTCTCGGCCTGGCTCTCGGTCGAAGCACCGGACGAGGAAGAGCTGGCGAACATCGCCAAGCTGGACGGGCGCCCGGAGACGCTTTGACACCTCCCTAAAGAAACGGCGCGAAGACTTACCGGTTCCCGACCCGGTCGTAGACGGCGTCGGGCCAGTTCACCCAGCTCTCCTGGGCGAGCACGCAGTGGAACCCGGTGCGAGCGACGACCGCGGCAACCTGGCGCATGTGGTTCGACTGCACGCCGCCGATCGAGACGAGCGTGTCGCACCCCTGCGCGCGCATCGGCGACGAGGTGCTCGATCTTGCGCGTCTTGTTCCCACCGAAGGCGAGACCGGAACTGACGTCCATCCCGCTTCGCCCACGCGGAGGCGCCGATGTCGTTTCGCCGGTCGCGAATGATCAAATGGAGAGGTGAGCTTCTCAGCCCACGACGCGCTGGTTCTCCTCGCCCTGCTGGCGGCGGGCGCAGGGCTGCTCGCGCTCGCGCCGATCCTGCGGCTCCCGTATCCGATCCTGCTCGTGCTCGGCGGGCTCGCGCTCGGGTTCGTTCCCGGGATCCCGCACCTGACTCTCGACCCCGACGTCGTGCTGGTCGCAATCCTGCCGCCGCTCCTCTATTCGGCGGCGTTCTTCACCTCGCTGCGCGATCTGCGCGTGAACATGCGGCCGCTCACGCTGCTTGCCGTCGGCCTCGTGCTGACGACCACGGTCTCCGTCGCCGCCGTCGCGCACGCCGTCGTCGGTCTCACCTGGCCCGTCTCCTTCGTGCTCGGCGCGGTCGTCGCGCCGACCGACGCTGTCGCCGCCACGGCGATCGCAGCCCGCCTCGGCCTGCCGCGGCGCCTCGTCGCCCTGATCGAGGGCGAGAGCCTGATCAACGACGCAACTGCGCTCGTCGCCTACCGCTTCGCGATCGCGGCCGTGCTGACCGGCAGCTTCTCGCTCTGGAACGCCTCCTGGCATTTCGTTCTGAACGTCGTCGGCGGGATTGCGATCGGGCTCGCGGTCGGCTGGGTCATCCGCCAGGTCAGACGCCGCCTCGACCACTCGCCGACCGAGATTGCGATCGCGCTCTTCTCCGGCTACTTCGCGTACCTGCCGGCCGAGGCTGCGGGCGTCTCGGCCGTACTCGCCGCTGTCACCGTCGGTATCTACGTCGGCTGGCACACCCCTGAGCTGACGAACGTGCAGACGCGGCTCCAGGGCGACGCGGTCTGGGAGATCCTCGTCTTCATGCTCAACGCGCTGCTCTTTGTGCTGGTCGGGCTCCAGTTGCGGCCGATTCTCGACGGGCTCTCCGGCCACTCGACCGGCTCGCTGATCGGCTACGCGATCGTCGTCAGCGGCACTGTGATCGTCACCCGTTTCGTCTGGATGTACCCGGCGACCTACGTGCCGCGCTTCTTGTTCCCCCGGATTCGCGCCCGGGATCCGTACCCGCCCTGGCAGGCACCGACGCTGATGGGATGGGCGGGCCTGCGCGGCGCTGTCTCGCTGGCCGCCGCACTGGCGATCCCGCTGACGACCGACGCCGGCGACCCGTTTCCCGACCGCCAACTGGTCGTCTATCTCGCCTTCTGTGTGATCCTCGCCACACTTGTGTTGCAGGGTCTGACCCTGCCCGTGGTGATCCGCATACTGGGCCTCGAGGACGACGGGCTCGCGGCGAAGGAGGAGACGAAGGCGCGGATCAAGGCCGCGGAAGCAGCGCTCGGCCGGCTCGAGCAACTCGCGGAAGAGGATTGGGTACGAGACGACACCGCCGAGCGGATGCGCGGCCTCTACAACTTCCGCCGCAGCCGGTTCGCCGCGCGCTTCGACGACGAGGACGACGGGGGGATCGAGGAGCGGTCGCTCGCCTATCAGCGGCTACGGCGCGAGCTGCTCGACGCCGAGCGGCAGGCGGTCGTCTCGCTCCGCCGCGACGGCCGGATCAACGACGAGGTGATGAACCGGATCCAGCGCGACCTCGATCTCGAGGACGCGCGGCTGGACGTCTAGCGGCGCGGCGCCGGACGCAGCCCGTCGAGAACGATGTCGAGATACCGACGCCAGGCGCCCCGTTCTGACGGCTCGAGCCTGAGCGCAGCCTGGGCGACGGCGTAGAAGAGCATCGAGATGTCAGTCGCGGTGACGTCACGCTTCACCTTGCCCTCACGCTTCGCACGCGCGAGCAGCTCCTCGGTGGCGCCCCCGATCTCTGCCTTGAGCTCTTGGAGCCTCGGTCGGTCGAAGACCGCAGTCCCGGTGGACTCGCAGAAGCACCGGTCTTGCAGATAGCTCTCGATCCCGTTCGTCATCAACAGGCGCAGGCCCTCCCAGGGATCGCTCCCGCCGAGCGCCTCGCGCGCGATTCCGACGATCTCCTCGATGCGCTGCTCGATCACGGCGGCGAGCAGGTCGGCCTTCGTCGGGAAGCGACGGAAGATCGTCGCGGTGCCGACACCGGCGCGCTCGGCGACCTGGGCGACACTCGCCTCTGTCCCCTCCTCGGCGAACACATCCCGCGCAGCCTCGATGATCCGTCCCAGGTTCCGCTGGGCGTCAGCACGCAACGCAACCGGGTCGGCGGTGCTCATGCGGAAGACAGCGCCGGCTCCGCGCTGGTGATCTGGGCGACGTCCGCGCGGCGGATCAGGACGGCGACGAGCACCGCGGCGATCGCCATCAGCCCCGCACCCGCGTAGAACGCGACCTGGAAGCCGTCCACGAGCGCGGCCGCGTGCCGATCGGCCGAAGGCGAGGCTGCGCCGCCGAGCACGTGGCTGGTCCGGCTCGCCGCCAGCGTCGAGAGCGCGGCCAACCCGATCGCCCCGCCGACCTGCTGGGCGGTGTTGAAGATCCCGGAGGCGAGACCGGCGTCGTCCGAGTCGATGTTGGTGGTGGCGATCAGCGTGACTGGGACGAAGGTCAGCCCCATCCCGATCGACATCAGCATCAGGCCCGGGAAGAGGTCGGTGAGGTACGACCCGTGTGTGGGGATCCCGCCGAGCAGGACGAGCCCGCCGGTGGCCATCGCCATGCCGACCACGGACACGGACCGCACGCCGAACCGGACGATCGCCTGCTGGGCGAGGCCGGCGCCGATGACGATCCCGCCCGTGATCGGGACGAACGCGACACCCGCCTTCAGCGGGCTGTAGCCGAGGATCTCCTGGACGTAGATCGAGGCGAAGAAGAACATCCCGAAGAGCCCGGACATGACGAACAGCATCGACAGGTTCGAGCTCGTCAGGGATCGTGTCCGGAAGATGCCGAGCCTGATCAGCGGCGCCTTCGAGCGCAGCTCGATGACGACGAACGCGACCAGCAGCGCAACCGCCGCGACTGCCAGACCGATCGTGCGGCCCGAAAGCCAGCCGTAGTCCTGCGTCTTCACGATCGCATACACCAGCAGCAGCAGCCCACCGGTGACCGAGACCGCACCACCCACGTCGGCCGTGTCGGGCCGCTTCTCGGCGCGCGACTCGGGGATGTAGCGGAAGGCAGCGACGATCGCGGCGATCCCGATCGGGAGGTTGATGAAGAAGACCCAGCGCCACGAGAGCGTGTCGGTGAGCAGACCGCCGAGGACGAGACCGACCGCGCCGCCTCCCGCTGCGATCGCGCTCCAGATGCCGAGCGCCTGGGTGCGCTCCTTGCCTTCGGCGAACGTGGTCATCACGATCGAGAGAGCGGCCGGCGACACGAGCGCGGCGCCGAGACCCTGGAGCACGCGACCGCCGACGAGGGTGCCGGCGTTCGGAGCGACGCCGTTCAGCAGCGAGGCGAGAGTGAACAGGGCGACGCCGGCGACGAAAAGCCGCTGGCGCCCGAGCAGGTCGGCGGCGCGGCCGCCGAGCAGGAGGAACCCGCCGAAGACGAGCGTGTAGGCGTTGACGACCCACTGCAGGCTCGTCGGTGTGAAATGCAGGCCGTGCTGGATCGACGGCAGCGCAACGTTCACGATCGTCGCGTCGAGCACGACCATGAACTGCGCGACGCAGACGAGCACCAGCACGAGCCAGCGGTTGACGGCGGTTCCTTCTTTCACGATGCGACCTCGCTTCCCGAAACGGACTGAATGATCCGGTTACGGTAGCAGAAGCGAACTGCTCAGTTCGGTTGTGTTACGGCCGCGGATTCGGCAACGGCGTCAGCACCGGCTCGAGCCGGTCGCGCAGATGCTCGAAGGCCGGCGGAAGCGACAACCGCTCGCCCAGGTGCTCGAGCGGCTCGTCGGTCGCGAACCCCGGCCCGATCGTGGCGATCTCGAAGAGCACCCCGCTCGGCTCGCGGAAGTAGATCGAGCGGAAGTAGAAGCGATCGATCACCGGCGTCGGGCGAGCGCCTGCCTCGGCGATGCGCCGCTGCCAGGCTTCGTGCTCGTCCATCGTCGAGGCCCAGGCGACGTGATGAACCGTTCCGGCACCGCCGCTGCCGGTCGCGTCGCTGAGGTCGTAGACGTAGCGGGAGCCCCGCTCGTCGCCGCGCGACTCGAATGCCGAGCCGCCGTTGGACGTGAACCCCATCGCCGCCTCGAGAAACGCGCGGCTCTGCTCCGGGTCGAACGCGAACGCGCGGACCGAGTCGAAGCCCTGGAGGGCAAGCTCGGCAGGGATCTCGGGGTGGGAAGCGACAAGTGGGGCGTCGCCGGTCTCGACGACTGCCAGCTCGAGCTCGAGGTCCTCCGGGTCGCGGAAGACCAGGTTCGCCTCCCCCCGCTCGAACGTGACGCCGGCGGCAGCGAGCCTCTGCGCCCAGAAGTCGAGCGCGTCGGTCGATGCGACTCGCCAGACCACACGGTGCACCATTCCCGCGCCGGCGCGACCGCGCGCGGCTCCCGGATACTCGAAGAACGTGATGTCCGAGCCGGACGAGCCGGTCTCGTCCGCGTAGAAGAGGTGGTACACGGTCGGGTCGTCCTGGTTGACCGTCTTCTTGACGAGGCGCAGGCCGAGGAGCCCGGCGTAGAACTCGACGTTCCGCGGCGCGTCGGCGGTGATCGCCGTGACGTGGTGGATCCCTTCCAGGCGCATGCCCGAAACCTACCGGCGCGCGACTGAGAGACTCGGCCGGTGGACGAGCTCGATCTGCTCGACTGGAAGCGCCGCGTATTCGCGCTGTACGCGGAGGTCAGGGCGAGCGCCGATCCGCGCGCCGCCTGGCAGCTCTGGCGCGACACGCGCGACGAGCTCTTCCGCTCGCATCCCCAGTCGCCGGTGCCCGCGGAGGCCCGCACATGTTCGGCGGCCTGGCGTACTTCGACTACGACCCCGCGCTGCGGGTGCTCGCCGACGTCGAGCCGGCCGACGGCGGTCGCCGCGAATCGCCGCAAGCGGGGATGAGGCGGTGCTCTTCCGTCATTTCGGCACCGCGAGCTTCGCGCTCGCGGGCGCGCCGCAGCGCCTTGCCCTGCATTGGCTCGAGGCCTACGGCGGCGGCGTCTTCCTGCCCTTCGCGGACACACGAGCAACACCGAGTCGTACGGAGGCGGGCGCTACCTCCTCGACACGGTGAAGGGCGCGGATCTCGGCGAGCGCGAGGGTCTCTCGTGCTCGACTTCAACTTCGCCTACAACCCGTCCTGCTCATACGACCCGCGCTGGGCCTGTCCTCTGACGCCGCCCGAGAACCGGCTCGAGATCGCCGTCCGAGCCGGCGAGCTGCATCCGCGTTAAGCAGCGACCGGCTTTTGAGCGGCGAGCGCGGGATAGGTCCCGTAGGCGGCGAGCACGCTGCCGATGCTTTCGAGATGCGCAGCCGTCCGCCTCGCAAGCCGTCGCCCATAGCGGCGCACGACCTCGCCGTTTCGCCCCTGGTACACCGCCTGGACGCGCTCCCAGGTCGGCAGGGTGTCCGCGATGATGTCCCGGCACTCGACGATCCGGAAGCCGTTGCGCTCGAACGTGGCGGGCCAGTCGGTGACCAGTTCCGCCGCCGAGTGGTACAGAACGGCGCGGAGTTCCCGATCCTCGGCCGCAGAGACTCCGGCGCGGAGCGCGAGGTCGGAGAAGCCGACGTGGCCGCCGGGCCGCAGCACGCGGAAGAACTCTGCGATCAGGCGGCTCTTGTCGGCCTCTGTGACGCAGATGTCCCCGCCCGCCTCCAGGCAGACGATCGCGTCGAACGACGCGTCGGGGAAGTCAAGCGTCCGCGCGTCGCCACGTCGGACGACCACACGGTCCGATAGGCCCTGCTCCGCAATCAACTCGTTTCCCTGGCGGACCTGCTCGCGGCTGATGTTCACGCCGGTGATCCGGCAGCCGTGGCGGCCGGCGATCCGCAGGGCCGGCGCGGCGAGACCACAGCCGACGTCCAGCACCTCGGCCGCTCCTTCCACCCGCGCGAGTCTGGCGACGAGATCGGTGTGGGCGTCGAGCGCCTCGCCCAGGGTCTCTCCGCTCTCGGCGAAGTAACCAAGATGGAAGCTGTCGCCGTAGAACATCCGACCGTCGTCGGTGATCAGGTCGAAGTAGGAGCCGACGCTACTCGCCGTACGCCGGTGCGCGACGACCATCGGGAGACCCGCCCCTACCGCTGCGCGCAGCTTGCGCGCGCAGCCAACCAGTCCCGCTTCCTGCCACGTTGACACCAGCACCCGTGCGGCCAGCTCGGTCTCCTCCTGGTCGGGCCGAGACTCACAACAACCCGGCGCGGTCTAGTCGGGCAAGCATAGTTCCATGCGAACCAAGATGCGCCGCCGCCTGGGAGACGCCGCTCTGGGCTCAGACCGCAGCTTCGGGCGGCCCGTCGCCGTCGGGCGGCCCGTCGCCTTCGGGCGCCTCGTCGTGGCCCACCGCGTCGGGATTGGCGGCAGCCTCCGCCGCGCGTGCGGCGGCAGCCTTCCGCTCCTCTTTCTTCTCCTGCTTGAGAGCGCGCTTCTCCTTGACGGCACGCTCTCGCGTCATCTTCGCCATGGTTTGCCGCTGTTTCGAGCTCGAACTCATTCGACTCCTTCCCTAGGTGCAACCCATAGTACGGGCCGCAGCCGTGCCGCCACGACCGCAGATCACGGTCATGAGCGTGACCGGCCCGACGGCAGACCATCGATCTAATCGATCAGCTTGCGCGTCATCGCGTAGATCGCGACGCGCCACGTGGCGAGGCCGAATCCGATCAAGATGCCGACGCGGCCGAGGTCGGTCCAGCCGTCGAAGCCGAACGCGGCGTGGCGGACGAGCTCGACGCACTGGTGCAAAGGGTTGAAGTTGCCGGCGATCCGGGCCCAGTGCTGGGTCAGCGGGAAGAACGTGCCTGCGACGAGAAACAGCGGGGTGAGCACGGCGCTGATCACGTAGTTGAAGTTCTCGATCGAGGAGGCGAAGCCGGCGAGCGCGATCCCGAAGCAGGCCCACCCGAAGCCGGCAAGGAACGAGATCAGGGGCACGACCAGCATCCCCCAGGCCGGATCGAGGCCGAACGCCATCGCGACCAGGAGCGGGACATTGCCGTAGATCGCGGCGCGCGTCGCGATCCAGAGCGCCTCGGCGGTGACCAGCTCCTCGGTGTCGACCGGGGCGGCGAGGATCGCGTCGTAGGTGCGCTGGAACTTGTACTTGATGAACGTCCCGAACATCGCCGGAAACGCGCTCGAGAAGAGGACGGCGGTCGCGACGGTGCCCGTGCCGACGAACTCGACGTAGCGGTAGCCGCCGACGCGGCTGACCAGCGAGCCGAAGCCGAAGCCGAACGCCAGCAGGTAGATGGTCGGCTCGATCGTCGACGAGAACGTCGTCGAGCGCCAGTACGACGAGAAGTTGACCACCTCGCGCACGAGCACCCCGGTCATCGCCGGGCGCTCGAGGCGGCCGATGCGGGCGGCGCGGGCCGCCATCAGTCGATCTCCTCGCCGGTGAGCAGGACGAACACGTCCTCGAGGTTCGCCGGTCGGGGCACGCCCTCCGGCGCCCACCCGTCGGCGCCCTCGACGCCCAGCACGGTGATGCT
Source organism: uncultured Actinomycetes bacterium (assembly GCA_963764565.1). Classification (GTDB taxonomy): domain Bacteria; phylum Actinomycetota; class Thermoleophilia; order Gaiellales; family Gaiellaceae; genus DATBLE01. The sequence goes on along the minus strand of CAVXTD010000014.1, from coordinate 20,485 downwards.
CGTGCCGGTGCGTCGCGTCCGGAGACCGGCGGCTGCGGCGGCGGACTCGGTCTCGGCGAGCTTCGCGGGCGGCCCGTACACCTCGACGGCCTCGCTACCCGCGTGCTCGGTGACGAGATCGGCGGGCGAGCCGGCCGCGACCGCACTGCCGTGGGACATGATCATCACCGTGTCGGCGAGCCGCTGCGCCTCCTCGATGTAGTGCGTGGACATGAGAATCGTCGTCCCCTCCGCCCGCAGTGCGTCGATCAGCGCCCACAGCTCCTGGCGCACCTGTGGGTCGAGGCCGACGGTCGGCTCGTCGAGCAGGATCGAGCCGGGGCCGGTGGACGAGCGCGCGGGCGATCAGCAGCCGGCGCCGCATCCCGCCGGAGAGCTTGTCCACCCGGGTGTCGGCGCGGTCGACGAGGTTCGCCGTCTTCAGCGCACGGTCGATCGCCGCCCGCCGGTCGTGGCGGCCGACCCGGTAGAGGTGGGTGAAGACGCGGAGGTTCTGCTCGACGGTCAGCGTCACGTCGAGGTTGTCGAGCTGGGGCACGACCCCGCACTCGGCACGCGCCGCCTTCGACTCGCTGCGGCAGCCGGAATCCGAGCACCTCCAACTCGCCCTCGTCCGCGATCGCCTGCGCAGTGAGCAGCCGCATGGTGGTCGACTTGCCCGCGCCGTTCGGCCCGAGCAGGCCGACGCACGTCCCCTCGGGGACGTCGAGGTCGAGGTGGTTCACCGCGGTGATCGCCCCGTAGCGCTTGACGACGCCGCGCAGCCGGATGGCCAGGTTGTCCGCCACCCGGTGAACCTAGCTTGCCGTGCTCAGCCTCCGTGAGGCTCTGACGAGGAGACGCGGAAGATCGTCGCCTCGGGTGCGGCGGCAAGCGATCGCAGCACAAGCGGTGACGGAGTGCCCGGCCTCGCCGACCAGCACTACCGCAGCGCCTCGAGCAGTGCCGCGAGGCGCCGGCCACGCTGCGTCAGACGGTACTCCGTGCGCGGCGGGCGGGCATCGACGAGACGACGCTCGAGTAGTCCCGCTTCGGCGAGATCCGAGAGCCGAGCGGCGAGCGTGCTCGGCGGCACGCCGCCGAGCACCTGCCGGAACTGGTTGAAGCGCTCGGCGCCCGAGCCGCACGCGTAGAGAACGGCGAGCGCGAAGCGCCGCTCGAGGAGGTCCGCCCCGCGGCGGATCTCCTCGGGCACGGGCGGGCAGCTACGACACCGCGACATCGTCCCTTGCCGGTTCGAGCGCGACGTCGAGCACCTCGTCGATGCTCATGACCGGGTGGAAGGCGATCTGCTCTCTCACCTCAGCGGGCACGTCTTCGAGGTCGGCGCGGTTGCGCTCGGGGATGATCACATCCGTCAGCCCTGCGGCGTGCGCCGCGAGCACCTTCTGCTTCAGCCCCCCGATCGGGAGGACACGACCCTGGAGAGTGATCTCACCCGTCATCCCGACGGTGTGCTTGACCGGCCGGCCCGTCAGCAGCGACCCGAGCGCCGTCGTCATCGCGATTCCCGCGCTCGGGCCGTCCTTCGGCACCGCCCCGGCCGGGACGTGTACGTGGAACGAGCGGTTCTCGAACGCGTCCTCGTCGACGCCGAGACCAGCCGCGTGCGACCGGATCCACGAGAGTGCGATCCGAGCGGACTCCTTCATCACGTCGCCGAGCTGTCCGGTGAGAACGAGCGGGTCTCCGCCCTTCATTGCTGTTGCCTCGATGAAGAGCACGTCGCCGCCGGTGCCCGTCACCGCGAGACCGGTGGCGACGCCCGGCACCGCCGTTCGCTCCGCCGCCTCCTGGTAGAAGCGCCGGCGGCCGAGCGCCTCGCGGACAGCGTCGAGGTCGATCACGATCTCGCCGTCTGCGCCGCCGGAGGCGACACGCGTCGCGGTCTTGCGCAGGAGCTTGCCGAGCTCGCGCTCGAGCTGGCGCACGCCTGCCTCCCGCGTGTACTCGGCGACGATCAAGCCGAGGAGCTCGTCGGAGATCTCGACCTCGTCCTCGAGCAGGCCGTTGCGCTCGCGCTGGCGCGGCCACAGGTAGCCGCGGGCGATCGCGACCTTCTCGTCGACCGTGTAGCCGTCGAAGCGGATCACCTCCATGCGGTCGAGCAGCGGCCCCGGGATCGTGTCCGCGAGGTTGGCGGTGGCGATGAAGACGACCTCCGAGAGATCGAGCTCGACATCGAGGTAGTGGTCGCGGAAGGAGTGGTTCTGCGCCGGGTCGAGCACCTCGAGCAGCGCGGCCGAGGGGTCTCCCCGCCAATCGGCGCCGACCTTGTCGACCTCGTCGAGCATGATCACCGGGTTCATCGTCCCCGCATCGCGGAGGGCGCGCACGAGCCGTCCGGGCAGCGCACCGATGTACGTGCGCCGGTGGCCGCGGATCTCCGCCTCGTCGCGGATGCCGCCGAGCGACATGCGGACGAACTCGCGGTTCAGGGCGCGGGCGATCGACTCGCCGACCGACGTCTTGCCGGTGCCGGGCGGGCCGATCAGGGTGAGGATCGCGCCGGAGCGCTTGTCCTCGGCGACGCCGCGCTCCTGGCGCAGCTTGCGCACCGCGAGGTACTCGACGATCCGGTCCTTCACGTCCTCCAGGCCTGCGTGGTCGGCGTCGAGGACCTCGCGCGCGTTGACCGGATCGAGGCGCTCCTCCGAGCGCTTCCCCCAGGGCACCGCGATCAGCCAGTCGAGGTAGGTGCGGATCATGTTCGACTCGCCCGTCGAGTCGCCCATGCGCTCCAGCCGGCTCAACTCCCGGTCGGCCTGCTCGCGGACAGGCTCCGGCATGTCCGACTCCTCGATCTTCTTTCGGTACTCGTCGACTATCGACCCCTCGTCCTCGCCGAGCTCCTTGCGGATCGACTCCATCTGGCGGCGGAGGAAGTACTCGCGCTGCTGACGCTGCGCGCCTGACTCGACGTCTTCGCGGATGCGCCGGCGAACCTGCTGCTCCGCGAGCCGGTCGCGCTGGAAGCGCAGCGCGAGCTCGAGGCGCTCGACGACGTCGATCGTCTCGAGCAGCTCGATCTTCTGGTCGAAGGTCAGATCCGGCGAGTAGCCGGCCGTGTCCGCAAGGGCGCCCGGCTCGCGGATGGCACGGACGAAGGCGGAGATGCGGACATCGGCGCCGCGCAGTTCGAGGATCTCGTCGACGACAGCTCTGTACTCGAGCTCGAGCTCGCGAGTCTTGACGCCCGGAACGTCCTCGTCGGGCCGCTCGTCGACCTCGACCCAAAGGTTTCCATCGGCGTCGTTCTCGCCGGCGCCGGCGATGCCGCGGTGGAGCGCGGACAGCGAGACCGCGTGGCCGCCGCCGGGGATCCGGACGCGCTCGACGACCTCGGCGACGACGCCGACCTTCGCGAAGTCGGCGCCCTGACGCGGCACGAGGAAGACGCGTTCCTCGTCGCCGACGTCGACGGCCAGCGTCATGTTCATGGTCGGGAAGACGACCGTGTCTTCCAGTGGTACGAGTAACAGCTTGCTCAAAGCAACCTACCCTTCTCGCGGATTTCGATGTATCTAGTACAACGATTGTAGCGACCAGGCTCTTCCACCCGCGTCGTTGCGCTCACTTTCCGCGTAGTGTCCGACAGTGGCTCGAGCGGCGTCTTTCCGGTAGCTCTTGCCCATGCGGGCAAGGCGTCGGCGGTTGCGTCCTCATGCGCTGGGCCTGGTCGCCGCGGTCGCTCTGTGCCTCCACGCCTCGGCGGAAGCGCCCGCGGAGTCCGCCACAACGTGCACACCCGCTGCCCCGCGAGGTTACGCGCAGCGCGTGGCCTCCGCCACCCGAAGCAACCGCGACGTCTGGGGCAACCGACTCCTCGCCGCACCGGGTGGGCCGACGTACGACCGCTCGCGGCAATTGCTCGCACCCCTCCTCTTCGCGACCAAGGAAAGGCACCGGCCGATGACGACGTCCGGCGTCTACTACCTGCCGCTCGCCTATCCGACCGGCGTCAACCCGCCGCTCACCGTCGCACTCGCAGTCGCCGACGGAAGCGAGATCATCTCTCGTCACAACACGGGCTACAGCGTCGCGATCGACGTCGGCTCGGCCGGGAACGAGCGATACGGCTCCTGCCTGGCGAGGACGCGGACAGCCACGCTGGCGGACGGGTATCTCCCGATCGTGGAGACGTCGTACACGGACGCCGCCGGCGTCTCCTACCAGCAGGAGGCGTTCGCCGGCCGTGTCCCCGGCGCGGAGTCGATCGTCACCCTCATCCGCCTGAGCATCGATGCCTCCGCCTCGAACAGCGGCAGCGTCGTCCGTTTCGACACGCAGTGGCCGGAGCGCCTGCTCGTCGACCAGGCGACACCGGTACAGGTGGCGTCTGGCACCACGACGGTCGTCTACGCGGCATGGCTGAGCAAGGTGCCGTTGCTGCACGCGATCAGCCTGACGGAGGGGCTCTACGACCAGGCCCGCGCCTCCGTGGTGGACTACTGGAACGGTCGCCTTGCCCGCGGGGCTGCTTACCAGGTTCCCGAAGAGCGGGTAATGGACGCCCAGCGTGCGATCCTCATCCAGCAGCTCATCCACGGCTGGCGGTACAGCATGGGCAATCTGTACGAGGAGCTGTCGTTCGCAGAGGCGCTCGACACGGCCGGCGTGATGGGCGAGTACGGCTTCGGCGACGACGTCGAGGCGATCCTCCGGATCTCGCTCGACCGCCTGAGCACGATCCCGGCACGCTTCACGGCCTGGCGTGCAGGCGCGCTCTTGCTCGCCGAGGCGACCTACTTCGACCGCTACCGCAACCGGCGCTTCGTCGATCGCAACGCAGCGGAGCTCGCCGCAATCGTGAAGAGGCTCGCTTCTCGCCAGATCGAGAGCGGCCCGGCGAAGGGCCGGCTCCGACCCGAGCCCCTGTCGTCGGACCTCGGCGGTGCCGTCGACACCTTCCCCGCGCAGGCCGTCGCGTGGCAAGGTCTGCTGGCGATCGCACGGGTGTGGCGGGCGACGGGCCATCGGGCGCAGGCGCGCAAGGCAACCGCCGTCGCCGGGGCGCTCGAGGCGGCACTGCGCACCGCCGTGGACAAGGTCGCGGTGCGAATGCCGGACGGGTCGTACTTCGTGCCGGCGACACTGAGCGACCGCATCGCGCCCTACCAGCGGATACCGGCGACCCGCAGGGGCTCCTACTGGAACCTGGTGATGCCCTACGCGTTCGCCTCGGGATTCTTCCCGCCGAAGCAGGCGGCCGCGCAGGGCATCCTCCGCTATCTCCTCAACCACGGAGGACGTCTCCTCGGCGTGGTGCGCGCGGACGCCCATATTTCGTACGGAGAAGCCCGTGGGACCGGCCTCGGCCAGGCGTACGGCCTCAACGTGTCCCGGTTTCTCGCCGACAATGACCAGCCCGGCCAGTTGGTGCTCAGCCTCTACGGGATGCTGGCCGTCGCGATGACGCCGGACACCTACGTCTCAGGCGAGGCGATCTCGGCAACGCCCATTGGCACCGCCTACTACCGAACGATGTACATGCCCCCGAACCTCGGCGCCAACAGCACCTTCCTTGGGACGCTGCGCCTGATCCTCGTCCACGAGACTCGAGCGCAGGGGGTGCCGGCCGGCCTCGACCTGGCGTTCGCCACTCCGAGAGGTTGGCTGGCCGACGGCGGCGTTATCTCCGTCGACCGGGCGCCAACCGCGTTCGGGCCTCTGTCGTACTCGATCGCCAGACACGGTACGAAGGTGATGATCCGGGTCTCGGCGCCGCGCTCGGCACACGTCCGCATGCGGCTTCGACTCCCAGCGGGAGACACGCTCCGCCGGATCACGATGGGAGCCGCGCGCGTCCCGTTCGACCCGGCGACGTCGACTTTCGTCGTGCCGCACGGAGGCGCTTCGATGGAGCTGAGCGCGACGATCACCGGGCGAACCTGACCCGCGCCCGGCGGCGTGCTACCCAGCGTGCTCCCAGAGCCGGAGCGCCCCGATGCAGGGCGATGGAACTGACATGGAGCAAAAGATCGAGGTGGAGGACCCTGGTTTCTTGGAGGCTCCGATGCCGGGTTCTGTCCTGGCGGAAGGAGATGACATCAGGAGCGCTGCCGTAGATCCTGCGCTGCGGGTTGAGCCTCGCCGGACAGCGGAGTGATTGCGTGTGCTGGTGCGCGATCTCTCCACTAGCGGACGACGCGCGCTGAGCCGCCGCCGACCAGACGCCGGACCTCGTCGAGCGAGGCGGTCGACGTGTCGCCCGGCGTCGTCATCGCGAGCGCGCCGTGCGCGGCGCCGTACTCGACCGCCTCCGGGAACGGGAGCCCGGCGAGCAGCGCGTACGCGAAGCCGGCAACGAAGCTGTCGCCGCCTCCGACGCGGTCGAGGATCTCGAGGTCCCGCCGCTGCGTCGCGTGAGCGAACCCGTCCGACCGCGACCACGCAATCGCGCCCCAGTCGTTCCGCGTCGCCGAGTGAACCTCGCGCAGGGTCGTCCCGACCGCCCTCAGGTTGGGGAACCGCGCCGCGACCTCGCCGATCATTGCCTCGAACGCCGAGGTGTCGAGCCCGCTGTAGCTCTCGTCGACGCCGGCGACCTCGATGCCGAGGCACGCGCCGAAGTCCTCCTCGTTGCCGAACAGGACGTCGACCAGGCCGACGAGCTCGCGATTCACCTCGCGCGCCGCCTCCATCCCTCCGAGCGCCTTCCAGAGGCTCGGCCGGTAGTTGAGGTCGTACGAGACGACGGTGCCGTTCGCCCGCGCCGCGTCGACCGCCTCGCGGATCACGTCCGGCGTCGTCGAGGAGAGCGCCGCGTAGATCCCGCCGGTGTGGAACCAGCGGGCGCCGAGATCACCGAAGATGCGGCTCCAATCGACGTCGCCGAGCCGCATCGCGGCGGCGGCGGTGTGGCCGCGGTCGGAGACGCCGACAGCCCCGCGGATGCCGAAGCCGCGCTCGGTGAAGTTCAGGCCGTTCCGGACGGCGCGGCCGGCGCCGTCGAACGGCACCCACCACACAAACTCGGTGTCGACGCCACCCTGCAGCATCAGGTCCTCGACCAGGCGGCCGACGTCGTTGTCGACGAGCGCGGTGACGATCGCCGTCCGCTGCGAGAAGCATCGGCACAGGCCGCGCGCGACGTTGTACTCCCCGCCGCCCTCCCAGACGTGGAACGACCGCGCGTTCCGGATCCGCCCCTCTCCCGGATCGAGGCGCAGCATCACCTCGCCGAGTGCGACGAGGTCGAACCGGCACTCGCCCGCGGAACGGAGCGCGACGACGCTCACGGCTGGCGCCCCAGCGCCAGCGCTTCGGCCGTCAGCTGTTCGACCTCTTTCCAGCGGCCCTCCCGGAGCAAGGTGGGTGCGACCATCCAGCTGCCGCCGATCGCCACCACCTGCCGTAGCGCGAGGTAGCTTCCGGCATTTGCGGCGTTCAGCCCGCCGGTTGGGACGAACTGCGCCTCCGGAAACGGTGCGGCCAGCGCTCGGATCAGGTCGACGCCGCCCGCGACCTCCGCCGGGAAGAGCTTGACGAGCGACGCCCCGAGGCAAAGCGCCGTTGTCAGCTCCGACGCAGTTGCGATCCCCGGCAACGCGGGGACGCCCGAGCTCCGCGCAGCGTTCGAGCACCGCCCGGTCGAGCCCGGGCGAGACCACGAACGCGGCGCCGACCGCGACGGCGACGTCGACCTGCTCGGAGGATCGGACGGTTCCCGCGCCGACGACGAAGCCGGCGCCCGCGAGCGTCTCGATCGCGCTCGCCGCGTGCTCGCTGCGGAAGGTGATCTCGGCGACGCGTGCTCCCGCAGCCGCGAGCGCACCGCCGAGGCCCTCGGCGACCGTCACCGTCTCGACGGTCACGACCGGCAGCACGCGCTGCTCGGCCAGCGCGGCGATCGCACCGGTCATCGCCCGAGCCAGCCCCCGTCCACCGGGAGGACGATGCCGTGGACGTAGTCGGAGGCCCGTGACGCGAGGAAGACGGCGGCGCCGGCGAGATCCTCAGGCTCGGCCCAGCGGCCGGCGGGGATCCGGTCGACGATCGCCCGCGACCGGACCGGGTCGTCGCGCAGCGCCTCGCGTGTTGTCGGTCACGACGTAGCCCGGCGCGATCGCGTTCACGTTCACGCCGAGCGGCGCCCACTCGTTCGCGAGCGCCCGCACGAGGCCGGCGACCCCCGACTTCGCCGCCGTGTAGCTGACGACGTTGATCCCGCCCTGGAAGCTGAGGAGCGAAGCGGTGAAGACGATCTTGCCGCGGCCGCGCTCGACCATCGGCTTCGCGAGCTCGCGCGCGAGCACGAACCCGGAGGTCAGGTTCGTCTGCAGGACCCGTCGCCACGTCTCGTCGTCGTGCTCCAGTGCGGGCGCCCGCGCGATCGTGCCCGCGTTGTTGACGAGGATGTCGATCCGGTGGCCGTCGCCGAGGACCCTCGCGGCGAGCTCCGCGGCGCCGGTCTGGGAGCCGAGGTCGGCGCGGTAGGCGGCGAACTCGCGGCCGTGCGCCTCGACGCGCCCCTGCACCTCGCTCCCCTCGAGCTCGAGGTTCACGCTCGCGCCGACGATGTCCGCGCCCGCGGCGGCGAGCGCCTCGGCGATCGCCAGGCCGATCCCGCGCCGGCAGCCCGTGACGAGCGCCCGCGTCCCCGTCAGGTCGAAGCTCACGCGCCGCTCGCCCGAGCAGTCGATCAGGATCTTCATCGCCCGGCCATTCTCCAGCGCCGAGAAGGCGTCGGCTGTCCGGGCGAGCGGCAGCACGTCCGTGACGAGCGTGTCGACGGGGATCCGGCCGCGCGCGAGCAGGCGCACGGCCTCCTCGAAGTCGGGCCGTTCGTAGACGCGAGCGCCGACGATCGTCAGCTCGCGCCAGAAGACGCGGAAGAGGTCGACCGGCGGTGGCGTCGCGTGGATGCCGACGACGACGAGGCGTCCCCGCGGGCCGAGGGCGTGCAGCGCGCTCTCGATCCCGGGCGCCGTGCCCGAGACCTCGAACGAGACGCCTGCGCCCGCTCCCTCCGTCCACTCGTCCACGCGCTCCGCGACCGGGCGCTCCCGTGGATCGAGCGTCGCCAGCCCGATGCTCTCCGCGAGCTCGCGCCGGCCGCCGTTCGGCTCGACGAGAACGACGTCCGCGCCCCCCTCGCGCGCGACCGCGGCGATCAAGAGGCCGATCGGGCCGCCGCCGACGACGACGGCGCGCTCCCCCGGGGTCGACCCCGGCGCGGCGCACGTCGTGGACGGCGACCGCCGTCGGCTCCGCGAGCGCGGCAGCGCGGAGCGGAAGCTCCTCCGGGAGCGCGACGAGCGTGTCCGCCGGCACCGTCCACCGCGGCTGCAGCGAGCCGGGTGCGTCGATGCCGAGGAAGGTCAGGCGCTGGCAGATGTGGGACGCGCCGGCGCGGCAGGCGGCGCAGTCGCCGCACCATACGAGCGGCATCACCGTCACCGGGTCGCCGACCCGCCAGGCACGGACGCCCTCGCCGGTGGCGGCGACCTTCCCGGCCATCTCGTGGCCAAGGATCGCGGGCGGCGTGACCCGTCCGTCCATGGCGCCGTGGACGATGTGGAGGTCGGTCCCGCAGATGCCGGTGTAGGCGACCTCGAGCTGCACCTCGCCCGGACCCGGCGCCACGGGCTCGGCCTCGCCGACCGCGATCCGCCCGCCGCCACGGTAGAAGGCCGCTTGCATGCTGCGCGTCTTCTACCACACCTAGGCTTGAAAGATCAGACCAATCAGCGTATTCTCGCCCGTCATGAGCCGGATGTACCGCCCAAAACGCCATTACTCATCAGACCATTCCGGGACGCGTGGTGTGAAGATCACCGGCCTGAACGCCCTGGACGTCCGCTTCCCGACGTCCCGCACGCTCGACGGCTCGGACGCGATGCACACGCGGCCGGACTACTCGGCCGCGTACGCGATCCTCGAGACAGACGACGGTCTCGCCGGTCACGGCCTGACGTTCACGTGCGGCCGCGGCACCGAAGTCTGCGTCGCCGCGATCCGCGCCCTCGAGCCGCTCGTGGTCGGGCGTAGCCTCGATGGGATCACCGGCGACATGCGCACGTTCTGGCGCTCGCTTGTGTCAGACGGCCAGCTTCGCTGGATCGGGCCGGAGAAGGGCGCCATGCACATGGCTGTCGGCGCGGTCGTGAACGCGGTCTGGGACCTCTGGGCGAAGAGTCGCGGGGTTCCGCTCTGGCGCCTCCTCCTCGATCTCGGTCCGGAGGAACTCGTGGCCGCCATCGATTTCCGATACATCGACGACGTCCTCGGTCCGGGGGAGGCGGTCGATCTCCTCCGTGCCAGGGTTGCCGGCCGCGAGGAGCGGGAGTTGGAGTTGCTCGAGGTGGGGTACCCCGCCTACACGACCTCGGCCGGATGGCTGGGCTACGACGACGAAAAGGTGGCGGCCCTCGTGCGCCGAGGCGATCGACGGCGGGTTCCGGCACGTCAAGATGAAGGTCGGCCAGGACCTCGAGGCGGATTCCCGCCGTGCCGCGTTGATCCGCGACGCTCTCGGCGCCGACCGCGTCCTGATGATGGACGCCAACCAGATCTGGGGAGTGGACGAGGCGATCGCCTGGATGGGTGTCCTCTCGCAGTTCGACCCGTCGTGGATCGAGGAGCCGACCAGCCCCGACGACGTGCTCGGTCACGCGCGGATCCGGCAGGCAGTCTCACCCGTCCGGGTCGCGGCGGGGGAGGTCGTCCAGAACCGTGTCATCTTCAAGCAGCTATTCCAGACCGGTGCAATCGACGTCTGCCAGGTCGACGCCTGCCGTGTCGGCGGCGTGAACGAAGTGCTGGCGATCATGCTCATGGCGGCGAAGCACGGGATCCCTGTCTGCCCCCACGCGGGCGGGGTCGGCCTCTGCGAGTACGTCCAGCATCTCGCGGTCTTCGACTACTTGGCGATCAGCGGGAGCCTCGACGGCCGGGTGGTGGAATGGGTCGACCACCTCCATGAGCATTTCGTCGACCCGGCGGTCGTAGTGGAGGGACGCTACCGGGTGCCGACGGAGCCGGGCTACAGCATCGAGATGCTGCCGGAGTCACTGGCCGAGTACGCGTACCCCGACGGCCCGGCCTGGTCGCCGCGAGAGGCTCTGGTGGAGTAGCCGTGGAGCTGATGCGAGCAATGGAGAAGCCGGAGAGCCGCGCCCGTAGCACGACCGCCGGGCAGAGCCAGCGCCCGGTGCAGGCGGCGCTGCTTGTGCTCCGGGCAGGGCCGGCGCTGATTCTGCTGATCCTGGTCGTCGTCGTCAGCCTCACTACGCCCGTCTTCTTCACCAGCCGGAACATCGGCAACGTCTTCTCGCAGACGGCGGTGATCGCTGTCCTCGCGTTGGGGCAGCTGCTCGTGATCGTCAGCCGGGGGATCGATCTCTCGGTCGGCTCGACCGTTGCGCTCTCGGGCGTCGTCGGCGCGATCGTCTACCAGCACGACCACTCGGCCGTGCTCGTCATCCTGGCGATCCTCGGCACCGGCCTCGCGGTCGGGCTTGCGAACGGGACCGTGCTCGTGGTCGGCCGCGTGCCGCACCCGTTCATCGTCACGCTCGCCAGCCTCAGCATCGTGCGCGGCCTGGCGCTGTGGGCTGCGGGCGGGACCCTGATCGCAGGCATGCCGGGCACCGTCCAGACGCTCGGCGGCGGCTCGATCGACTGGCTGCCCTACTCGTTCTTCATCGTCCTCGGGCTTGCGCTCCTGGCCGTCGTCGGAACGACGTTCATGGTGTGGGGTCGCTGGCTGTATGCCGTCGGCGGGAATCCCGAAGGGGCTCGCCGGGCCGGTATCCCGGTCGGGGGGGTGCTGATCAGCGTCTATGCCCTGAGCGGCCTCGCCGCCGGTGTCGGCGGGCTGATTACCGCCGGCCTGATCGCCTCTGGCTCCCCGACCGCCGGCGAGCTCGCCGAGCTCGACTCGATCGCGGCCGTGATCATCGGCGGGGCGGCCTTTGCGGGTGGTCGCGGGAACGTCGGCAACGCCCTCGTCGGCGCGTTCACGATCGGCGTGATCCGGAACGCGCTCAACCTGCACGGAGTCAACGCCTTCTACCAGCTGATGGCGATCGGGGCCGTCGTTCTGTTGGCCGTCGAGGCCGACGTCCTTCGCGGCTACGTCGAGAACCGTGTCCGCGTCGCGCGGTCGATGAGGCACGCATGACAGCGGCGGTGCTCTCGATACGCGACGCCACCAAGAGCTTCGGCTCCGTCGTTGGACTGGACGGCGTCGACGTGGAGGTCACGTCGGGCGAGGTGGTGGCGCTGCTCGGCGACAACGGCGCCGGCAAGTCGACGCTGATCAAGTGCCTGAGCGGCGCGCTCCGGCTTGATCGGGGGACAATCGAGATGGACGGCGTGCCCGTCTCGATCCACACGCCTGCCGACGCGCGCGCGCTGGGGATCGAGACGGTGTACCAGGATCTCGCGCTTTTCGACAACCTGCGCCCGAGCGACAACTTCTACGCCGGCCGCGAGCTGGCGACACCTCGCTGGCTACCCCGCTCGATCCGCGTGTTGAAGCGCCGCGAGATGGCATCGACGACCAAGAGCACTCTCGAGCGTCTGAACGTGACGCTCGACGGCAACGGCGTGGTCGGTCTGATGTCAGGGGGTCAGCGTCAGGCGGTGGCCGTCAGCCGCGCGGCCGCCTTTGCGTCGCGCGTCGTCATCCTCGACGAGCCGACCGCGGCGCTCGGCGTCCGCGAGTCGCGGAAGGTGCTCGACCTCATCCTCCGGCTCAGGGACGAGCAGAAGGCCGTTCTGATCGTGTCCCACGCGCTGGATCACGTGATCGAGGTTGCGGATCGGGCGGTGATCATGCGCCGCGGCCGCAAGGTCGGCGAGGTGAGCCCGAGCGCGGAGACGCACTCGGAGATCGTCTCGTTGATCGTGGGAGGTGATGCGTAGGCCCGACCTCGAGCCGCCCCCGGGCGGCAAATTGCGCGGCGCCTCTCTCGCTACTGCAGAGCGGTAGAGGCGCCGTCACCGAACGGACAACGCCAGCCGCGGCCGCGAAGGCCGCGCCACGAACGAAAGGACGAACATGTTCAAGAAACGGCTGGCTGCAGTGACCGTCCTCGTGCTGATCATGGCGAGCACCGCTGCAGTCGCATCGGTCACGGCGACCGCGAAGTCCGAGAAGGCTTCCGCGTCCGTCAACCTCGGCTTCATCACGAAGTTTCCCGTCGACTTCTACTTCACGCTGGTCGGCGGAGCGAAGGGATGGCAGAAGACGCACAGGAACGCGAGCGTCACCTACGGCCAGGGCAAGTCCGCGACGGACGACGCCGGTGAGATCGCGGCGATCCAGGACATGGTCGCGAAGGGCGTGAAGGGCATCGCGATCACGCCGACGAGCCCGGCGGTGATCCCTGCCCTGGACAAGGCCGTGTCGAGCGGCGTCAAGGTCGTGCTGATGGACAACGACCTGCCGACCTGGAAGAAGAAGAGCAGCGTCGTCGCCACGAACAACTACAAGGGGGGAACGCTGGCCGGCAAGTGGCTGGCGAAGCATCTGAAGGCCGGCTCCACGCTCGGCATCCTCGAGGGCGTCCCCGGCGTCCCGGCGCTCGACGACCGCTGGAAGGGCATGCTCGCCGGCCTCGGCGCCAAGAAGTCGCAGATCAAGGTCGTCTCGAAGCTCGAGACCGACTGCGACCAGACCAAGGGCGCCAGCGCAGCCCAGACGATGCTGACGGCGAACCCCCACCTGACGGCGATCTACTCGGCGTGCGGCCCGCCCGCACTGGGCGCGATCCAGTCGATCAAGAACGCCGGCATCAAGCCGGGCGGGATCATCCTGGTCGGCTTCGACGGCCTTTCCGACGAGGTCAAGGCCATCAAGCAGGGCACGGAGACCGCGAGCGTTGCGCAGCACCCTGACAAGATCGGATCACTGGGGATCGCAACGCTCTACGCAGCGGTTCAGGGCAAGAAGGTGCCGAAGAACGTCGATACCGGCACGTCCCTGATCACGAAGGCCAACGCGAAGTAGGCAGCGGCCTCACGGGCCCCGCGGCCCCCTCCTTCCGCGGGGCCCGTTCCCTCGATGGTCGTCGACGCCCATCAGCACTTCTGGAACCCGGCGCGAATCCCGCAGCCGTGGATGACCGACGAGCACGCGGCGATCGCCCGTGCGTTCGAGCCTCCCGACCTCGAGCCCCTCCTGGCCGATTGCGGCGTCGGGCGGACCGTCCTCGTCCAGAGCGCCGCGACCGACGAGGACACCGACTACATGTTCGAGGTCGCCGGCGAGGTCGACTGGGTGGGGGCGATCGTCGGCTGGTGCCGGCTCGACGATCCGGTCGCCGCGCGACGGCGGCTGGACGAGCTCCAGGCCCGTCCGAAGTTCCGCGGGATCCGCCATCTCATCCACCAAGAGCACGATCCGCACTGGATCCTCCGCCCTTCGGTCGCGGCGGGTCTCGCGCTCCTCGAGGAGCGAGGGCTGCTACTCGAGCTGCCTGCGGTGTACCCGAACCATCTCGACGACGTCTCGACCCTCGCGGCCCGGTATCCCGGGCTGACCATCGTGGTCGACCACCTCGGCAAACCGCCCCTGGGCTCGGACGAGTTGCCGCGGTGGGAGGATCTCCTCCGAGCAGCGGCCACATGGCCGAACGTCCACGGCAAGATCTCAGGCCTCAACACCGCAACGGCCGCCGAGAACTGGACGGCCGACGACCTGCAGCCGGCGGTCGACATCGCTGTCGACGCGTTCGGTCCGGCTCGGCTCGTGTGCGGCAGCGACTGGCCGGTCGCTCTCCTCAACGGGACGTATGAGCGCGTGTGGCAGGAAACGGTCGTCGCCGTTGACCGTGCATCCGACGACCCGCGGCGGATCCTGGAGCAGAACTCGATGCAGCTCTACCGTCTGGCAACCACGCCTGTACCGTGTGCGCAGGAGCAGCGATGAGCACGACGACCCCAGGCCGGGCGACAGATCAGGCAATCGCGAAGATCAAGGACTTGATCAGCTCCGGCGAGTTCACCGCCGGATCGCGCCTGCCGACGGAGCGCGAGCTCACGCAACGATTCGGCGTGTCACGCAGCTCCCTCCGCGAGGCCGTCCGCGCGCTCGCGCTCGTCGGCGTCGTCGAATCGCGCGTCGGTGACGGCACCTACGTGACGACGCTCGAGCCCGAGTTCCTGCTCACGGGCATGGGTTTCGTCAGCGACCTCGTTGCGGGCGGCTCGCTGCTCGAGATGCATCAGGTGCGTCGCATCCTGGAGCCGGAGGCGACGAGGCTTGCGACGCCGCGGCTCGGAGATGAAGAGTTCGCGCGTCTCGAGGAATGCCTTCGCGAGATGAACGTCGAGAACAGCGCGCAGGCTTTCATCGAGGCGGACACCGCCTTCCACGCCGTCATTCTCGACGCCTGCGGAAATGCCACGCTCGCCTCGCTGGTCCAGAACCTCTCCAGCGGAACGGTGCGGGCCCGCATGTGGCAGGCCCTCGTTACCGAGGGCGCCCTCGAGGCGACGCGGGCGAGCCACCGCGCGATCTACGACGCGCTGCTCGCCCGCGATGCCGACCGGGCCGCCGCCGCCGACCTGATGCACCTCGCGATCGCCGGAGAGTGGCTCCAGCAGCTCCTGGCGACGACCGAGCCGCCGCGGCTGAACTTCACGGTCGACGCTGGTGCCATGCCGCTTCGACCAGCAGCCGGCGGGCGTGGGTGTTGCCGGTCTTGGTGATCCCGCCCTGGCGGCGGCGCTCTCCGGTCGAGTCCTCGCTCGGCACGAGGCCGAGGAAGGGGCCGAGGCTCTGCGGCCGGAAGCGTGTCCAGTCGCCGATCTCGACCGTCAAGGCGAGCGCGGTCAGCGTCGCGACGCCGCGCAGGCAGACCAGCCGGCCGACGATCTCAGCGAACGGCGGCTCGCCGGCGAGCTCGGTAATCGCCTGGTCGAGCGCGTCGCGGCGCGTCTTTGCCTGCAGCACGGCTGTAGTACGACTCGTCAAAGGCGCGCGCGAGCGGTCGCGAGTCGAACCGCTGCCGGCGAAGCCAGGCATCGTGGGCACCCGTCCACGCGCTCGAGTCGTACACCTGACCGTGCCGCAAGAGCAGCTTCGAGAGCCGATGCCGGGCCCGCATCAGCTCGCCGCGCGCGTCCTCACGGGCGCGCAAGCGCACCCCGGCGCGGACGGCGATCGCGTGGCCGGTTGCGGCGTCGAAGAAGTGCAGGGCGCGCGCGTTGACGGCGACGTCGATCGCGTCGCCCTCGCGGATCGCCGTTCGAGCGTCGAAGCGGCCGACGAGCTGCGCCTCCGTGGGAGCGCTGCCGGAGAGCTGCTGGAGCGCGCGGTCGTCGCCGACGTCCTCCACGAGCTCCCGGACGTCCTCGGTCGCCGCCTGCCGCGCCGCGACCTTGAAATGCACGAGCACCTCCGAGCCGAGCGACTCGCGGAGCTCGGCGCGCCCGCGCAGCCTCGCGCCGCCGCCGTCGGAGACGAGCGCCGCGTCCTCGAGACTCTCCGGCCGAATCCCGAGGACGATCGGGCGGCCCTCGTATTCGCGCAGCTGCGGGTGCTCGGCGAGCGTCTGCTCGTCGAGCCCGATCCGCGCGTCGCCGGCGACCACCTCCACGGAACCGTTCGTCCGCTCGACGGTCGCTTCGAGCATGTTCATCGCCGGGCTGCCGATGAAGCCACCGACGAAGACGTTCAGCGGCCGGTGGTAGAGCTCCTCCGGAGGTGCGACCTGCTGGAGCTCGCCCTTGCGCATGACCGCGACCCGGTCGCCCATCGTCATTGCCTCGACCTGGTCGTGGGTGACGTAGATCGTCGTCACGCCGAGGTCGCTCTGGAGCTTCTTGATGTCGGCGCGCATCTGGACGCGGAGCTTCGCGTCGAGGTTGGAGAGCGGCTCATCGAGCAGGAACGCCTGCGGCTCGCGGACCATCGCGCGCCCCATCGCCACCCGCTGGCGCTGTCCGCCCGAGAGGGCGCGCGGCTTCCGCCGGAGCAGCTGCTCGAGGTCGAGGATGCGCGCTGCCTCGCCGACGCGGCGGCGGATCTCGTCCTTCGGCACCCTCGCGATCTTCAGCGGGAACGCGAGGTTGCCGTACACGGAGAGGTGAGGGTAGAGCGCGTAGCTCTGGAAGACCATCGCGATGTCGCGGCTCTTCGGCGTGAGCGCATTGACGACGCGCTCGCCGATCCGGACGACGCCGTCGGTGATCTCCTCGAGTCCCGCGACCATCCGCAGTGCCGTCGTCTTCCCGCAGCCGGACGGGCCGACGAGCACCATGAACTCGCCGTCGCCGATCTCCAGGCTGAGCCGGTCGACCGCCCGCGTGCCGTCGCCGAAGACCTTCGAGACCTCATCGAACACGACATTAGCCATCGCTCACTCCTTTACCGCTCCGCCGACGAGACCGCGTACGAGCGCGCGCTGCGAGAAGATGAAGACGACCGCCACCGGGACGACGGCGAGCAGGGTCGCGAGCGCGAGCTCGGGCTTGAAGATGTTGACCGACTGGCCGCCGCCGCCGACCGACGGGTTGAACGACGGCGTCGAGGCGAGCAGGTTCGAGAGGCCGACCGTGATCGGGTACTGGTTCGAGTCGGCCAGCACGACGTACGGCAGGAAGAAGTTGTTCCAGTCGGCGACGAAGCTGAAGAAGAAGACCAGCGCGACGACGGGTGTTGCGAGCGGAAGCGCCACGCGCAGGAACGTCTGCAGCTCGCCGGCGCCGTCCACCCGCGCCGCGTCGAGCAGGTCGGGCGGGAGCGCGGTCACGTAGTAGATGTACGCGAGGTAGACGCCGAACGGGAAGAAGGAGAACGGCAGGATCACGGAGAGCACGCTCCCGATCAGGCGCATTGCGTTCAGCTCGAGGAAGATCGGCAGCACCAGTGCGGCCGCCGGCATGATCATCACGACGAGCGTCAGCGAGAGCACGAGCTTGCGGCCGCGGAACTTCCCGACCGCAAGGCCGAACCCCGCGGGCACGCCGACCGCGAGCGTGATCGCGGTTGCGCTCAGCGTGTAGTAGAGCGTGTTGCCGATCCAGCGCCGGTAGACGTGGTCGCTGAACGCGTTCAGGTGCTTCCACGCCAGCGCGACGTGGTGGAGGTCGCCGAACGAGAACGGGCTGCTCGTGATCAGCGCCTTGTCGCTCTTCGTCGGGGCGAGGACGAGCCAGAGGACCGGAGCGACGAAGAAGGTGACGAACAGCAGGAGGATCGCCATCCGCACGCCGAGGCCGACCAGGCGGGTTCGCATCAGTCCTCCGTCCTGAAGAGCCCGCTGCGCGTGACGATCAGCACCGCGCCGACGAGGCCGATCGCGAGCAGGTCGAGGGCGATGGCGGCGGCGCCGTTGAAGTCCGCGTACCGGAAAGCGAGCTGATAGGCGAGCTGGTTCGCCGACCACGTGTCGGGGACGAGGCCGAAGCTCGCGTGTTGCACGATCTCGGGCTCGACGAAGAGCTGCGTTCCGGTCGCGAACGAGAGGATCAGCATGTACGCGATCCACTTGCGGATCAGCGGCAGCTTCAGCCGCAGCGCGATCTGGATCGGGCCGGCGCCGTCGATGCGGGCGGCCTCTTCGAGGTCGTGCGGGATCGTGTTCAGCGCGCCGTACATGACGACGATCCAGCCCCCGGCGCCGGTCCAGAACGCGATCATCGCGAAGACGAACGGCAGGTTCCCGGGGGCGATCGACTGGGCGAAGATGTGCGCCCCGAGCACGTCGTGCAGCAGGAACGAGCCGGGGCTGACGGACGGGTCGAGCATGAACAGCCAGATGACGACCGCCGCCGCGCCGGACAGGGCGCCCGGCATGTAGAAGAGGAAGCGGAACGTCGCCGAGACCCGGTTCGCTCGCCCGTGGAGGAGCAGCGCGAGGCCGACGACGAAGACCATCAGCGCGCCGAGCCAGACGGCCGTGTAGACGAGAATGTGCTTGAACGCCGGGACGAAGCGGAAGTCCTCGTACGTCCGGACGAAGTTGTGGAAGCCGACCCAGCCGCCGCCCGTGTTCGTGAAAGCGAGGTCGAGCGCGTAGATCGTCGGCGCGACGCCGAAGACGACCAGGAACGGCAGGTACGGCAGGACGAACGGCAGGCCGCGCGGAACGCGGAGGCCACGCGTTCGCGTGGCCTCCGCGTGCTCCGGCGTCGCGGCAGAGGAACTCAAGTCGTTACTTCACGACCTTATAGCCGGCCGCCTTCGCGTTGTTCGCCAGACCGTCGCCCAGCGCCCCGAGCAGATCGCTCAGCGACTTGCCCGCCACCAGCTGCGTGATGACCGAGTTCGACCAGACGGGCTGATCCTGGTAGGTGACCATGCTCCAGCCCTTCCAGATCAGGTTCGCGGCCGCCTTGAACGCCGGGCCCTCGGGAGCGGCGAAGTAGGGGTCCTTGTCCAGCTTCTTCAGCCAGAGCGTGGCGGCGGGGCCGTACGACGGATACCCCGGCGCAATCGCCTTGGCCGCATTCGCCGTGGTCACGAACTTCACGAAGTCGATGGCGGCCGCCACGTTCTTCGTGTGCTTCGAGACGATCCACGGGCCGCCGCCCACCTGGCCGGTCACGAGCGGCTCGTTGTTCCACCGCAGCGGCAGCGCCGCAGTCAGCTCGCCGGCCGGGACGTGCAGCGTGCCGCTGAAGATGTCCTTCGCGTACCACGTCGGCCCCGGCATGAGCAGGATCTTGTCGTTGTCGCCGCCCCACTTCGTGGCGAAGTCGGCGGTGAAGACGCTCTCGGGCGGAACGACGCCGCTCTTGATCAGCGGGTCGAGCAGCGTCGCCATGCGAGTGCAGTGCACATCGGCCGAGTTGATCCTGACCGTGTTCGGCCCGGTGACTTGCGACAGCGGGCACTTGTCCGCCCAGAGGTAGAGCCAGTGGCCGTACGAGTCGCCGATGTTCCCGATGATGTAGCCGGGATGCTCCTTGGCGACCTTCGCGCCGAGCGCGGCCCACTGCTGCCAGGTCTTCGGGACCGCGTAGCCGAACTGCTTCATCAGCTTCTGGTTGACGTAGAGCACCTCCTGGGCGAGGTTGTCCTGGAGGCAGACGAGGTGGCCGTTGACCGTGCACTGCCCGAGCGACGGCGCGGGCCAACCCTTGAGGAGGTTCGCCGGGAAGACACCCTTCAGGTCAAGGGCGAAGTCGAACGGCTTCTGTCCCATCCAGACCGGGTCGTTGGCCTGCTCGCTGAAGATGACGTCCGGCCAGCCCTTGCCGGTGCGGTTCCACAGCTGGATCTTCGTCTGCATCGTGGTCGCGCCGTTGCCGTCACCGTCGTAGGTGACGATCTTCAGCTTCACGTTCGGATGCGTCTTGGCGTACAGCTTCGTCACCGGAAGGCGGACGGCGTCGACCCAGACGGTGATCGAGCCGGAGGCCTTTCCGGAGCTCGCTCCGCCGGTTGAGGCAGCGACCAGCGCAGCCGTCGTCGTCGCGACCGCGACGAGCGACGCCAGCACGAGCCACCGATGCTTGACCTTCATGCCCGCTCCTTTCATAGGGTTACTCATCTACTCAGGCGTGCGCCCCGGCGCGCGCCTCG
>CAVXTD010000013.1:0-122665 GCA_963764565.1 uncultured Actinomycetes bacterium | reverse complement strand
CGGGTGGCAGCCCGGCGTGGTCACATCAAACGGCCCGCTCCGTGGCGGGCCGTTTCTGTGTCCGCGCTAGGCAGCGACCGCTTCGCGGCTGAGCAACAGCTCCGCGATCTGGATCGCGTTCAGCGCCGCGCCCTTGCGGAGGTTGTCGCCGGCGAGGAAGAGCACCAGCCCGTGCTCCTCGGTCGGGTCCTGCCGGATCCGGCCGACCAGCACGTCGTCGCCGCCGGCGGCCTGGCCGGGCGAGGGGAAGTCGACGACCCGCACGCTCGGCGCCGCCTCCAGGAGTGCCCGCGCCTCGATCGGCCGGCAGCGGCTGCTCGGTCTCGACCCACACTGCCTCTGCGTGGCCGACCATCACCGGCACGCGCACGCACGTTGCGCTGATCGGCAGCTCGGGCAGCTCCATGATCTTGCGGGTCTCCTCGCGCAGCTTCGACTCCTCGTCGAACTCGACGCCGTCGAAGTCCCAGTCCATCCGCAGGTCGTGCTCGTCGGGCCGCTCGCCGGCGAGCCGCTCCATCGCTGCGGCGCCTGCGCCCGACACCGACTGGTACGTCGCCACGCGCACCCGCCGCAGCCCGGCAGCGTCCTCGAGCGGCTTCAAGACGCAGGTGAGCGGGATCGTGCAGCAGTTGGGGTTGGCGACGATCCCGCCGTGCTCGAGCGCCCGGGCGCCGTTCACCTCCGGAACGACGAGCGGAATCCCGTCTTCCAACCGGTACGCCGATGACTTGTCGACGACGACGGCACCGCCGCGCACCGCATGCGGTACGAGCTCGCGGCTGCCGGACGTCCCGATCGAGAAGAGGCAGAGATCCATCCCGCCGGCCGCCAGCACCTGCGGGGTCGCCTCCTCGACGACGAGCGCCTCGCCGCCGAAGGCAACCCGCGACCCGGCTGACCGTGCGGACGCGAACGCGCGCACATCGTCGTAGCCTCGCTCGGCGAGCAGCTCGAGCGTGACGGAGCCGACGGCGCCGGTCGCGCCGACCACGCCGAGCCTAGGCATTCGCCCGCTCCTCGGCGAAGAGCTGGAAGCGGTCGTGGACAGCCTGCACGGCCCGCCCGACCTCAGCTGCACGCACGACACAGGAGATACGGATCGACGACGTGGAGATGATCTCGATGTTGATCCCGGCCTCGGCAAGCGCCTCGAACATGTCGGCGGCAACGCCGGGGTGGCTGCGCATCCCCGCCCCGATCAGCGACACCTTGCCGATGTCGGAGTCCTGCGAAAGACCCGCTGCGCCGACCTCCTTGCACTCGATCTCGAGGATCGGCTCCGCGACAGCGAGGTCGGTCTTCGGCAGCGTGAACGAGATGTCGGTCAGCCCTTGCGACGAGACGTTCTGGACGATCATGTCGATGTTCACGCCCGCATCGGCGAGCGCCCGGAAGACGCGCGCGGCGATGCCCGGCCGGTCGGGCACGCCGATCAGCGTCAGCTTTGCCTCCGAGGTGTCGTGCGTGACCCCCGAGATGATCGCCTTCTCCAGCAATGCCTCGTCCTCCTCCCGGATCCACGTTCCCTGCGCCTCGCTGAACGTCGACCGCACGTGCAGGCGCACGCCGTGGTTGCGGGCGAACTCGACTGAGCGTAGCGCCATCACCCTGGCGCCGGAGGCGGACATCTCGAGCATCTCCTCGTAGGTGACGGCCGGAAGCTTGCGGGCGCTCGGGACGAGGCGCGGGTCGGCGGTGTAGACGCCCTCGACGTCGGTGAAGATCTCGCAGCTGTCGGCGCCGAGCGCGGCGGCCAGAGCGACGGCGGTCGTGTCCGAGCCGCCGCGGCCGAGCGTCGTGATCTCGAACCCGGTGGACACGCCCTGGAAGCCGGCGACGAGCACGATCTTCCCCTCGTCGAGTGCCGCGTGGATCCGCTGCGCGCGCACCTCGACGATCTTCGCCTTGGTGTGCGTCGTGTCGGTGACGATCCCGGCCTGCGAGCCGGTCAGCGAGATCGCCTCGTGGCCGAGATCCTCGATCGCCATTTCGGCGAGCGCGCACGAGATCCGCTCGCCGACCGAGATCAGCATGTCCATCGCCCGCGGCTTCGGGCGCTCGGAGATCCGGTGGGCGAGATCGACGAGCTCGTCGGTCGTGTCGCCCATCGCCGAGAGCACGGCGACGACGCGGCAGCCCTCTTCCTTGGCGGCGACGATTCGGCGGGCGACGGCCCGGAGGCGGTCCGGGTCGCCGACCGACGTGCCTCCGAACTTCATCACGAGGGTGCCGACACGCCCTGCGGCCTTGTCCCCGGAGATGCCCGGCACGACCTCGTAGTCGATGGCGGCCATGGGGCCAAGCCTAGCGGCGGCACCAGCGAGAAGATCCAAAAAAACGCCGAACCGGCTAACCCGAGGGCCAACCGGTTCGACTGCGGAGAACCTATCGCCGGCAGCCAAACGGCACAAGGGGGCTCTGAACGAAAACGCGCTCTTTGCGGGAAAAAGCGTCGAGCGGCTACATCTCGCGACGGCCCGAGAGCGCTCGGCCCAGCGTCACTTCGTCCGCGTACTCGAGGTCGCCGCCGACCGGAAGCCCGCTCGCCAGCCGCGTGACCCGCACGCGGTCGCGCAGCCGGTCGGCGAGGTAGGCCGCGGTCGCCTCGCCGGTCATGTTCGGGTTGGTCGCCAGGACGACCTCCTCGACGCCGTTCCGCTCGACGCGCCCGAGGAGCTCGTCGATCCGCAGGTCGGCGGGCTCGACGCCGTCGATCGGCGAGAGCGCGCCGCCGAGGACGTGGTAGAGGCCTCGGTACTCGGCCGTTCGCTCGACCGAGATCAGGTCGACCGGCTGCTCGACGACGCAGATCAGCGTGTGGTCGCGCCGGGCATCGAGGCAGATCGAGCAGACCTCCTCCTCGGTGAGGTTTCCGCATTCCCGGCAGAAGCGCACCCGCTCCTTGACCTCGTCGATCGCGGCGGCGAGGGCGTGCGCCTCCTCCTTCGAGGCGCGCAGCAGATGGAAGGCGAGCCGCTGGGCCGTGCGCGTGCCGATGCCGGGCAGACGGGTCAGCTGCGCGACGAGATTGTCGAACCGATGGTGAGAACACGCCGAACACCGTACGCTACGGCCTGACCCCGACGTAAGGAGGCTTCCGATGGCAGTTGTCTCGATGATGAAGATGTCCGGCGACTCCGACGAGCTGGCGGCGAAGCTGCGTGAGCACATTCGCCCCGTCGGAATGGAGCTGGCCCCGAAGCACGGCGGGCTCGGCATCGATCATTGCGCGCACCGACGACGGGATTCTGGCGATCAACCTCTGGGAGACGGAGGAGGGCCGTCAGGCGATGGCCGAGGAGCCGGCCGTGCTGGCTGCGCTCCAGGCCGCCGGGTTTCCGGCGCCCGCCTTCGAGGGCTACGAGGTGCTCGACATGGTGATCCGGCCGGAGGCCGTTCGCGGCTAGGCCCCTCGCAGTACGGCGCGCAGCGGGCCTTGCCCGCTGCGCTGCCGGGCAGGCTAGAGCCCCGGGAGGCCGAGGCCTCCGAGCGTCCCGCCGAGCTTCGACTGGGCGAGGGCCTGCGCCGAGCGCAGGGCCTCGTTGACGGCTGCGAGCACGGTGTCCTCGAGCAGCTCCGGATCGTCCGGGTCGATCGCGCGCGGGTCGATCTTGATCTCTCTGATCTCGCCCGCGCCGGTCGCCTTGACGGTGACCAGGCCGCCGCCGGCAGAGGCCTCGACGACCTCCTTGGCCAGCTGCTCTTGGGCCTGAGCCATCTGCGCCTGCATCTGCTGCGCCTGCTGGAGCAGCTGCATTCATGTCGAACCCCTTGGCCACTATTGATCCTCCAGTTCCCTGGCGTCGAAGGTCTCTTTGACGAGCGCGACGAGGTCCTCCTCGCTCGGCGGCTCCTCGTCGGCCGGCGCCTCGCCGCCGTTCTCGCCGACCGCGAACTCCAGGGCGAGCCGGCGGCCCGTGACCTCGAACAGGGTGTCTACCAGGAGAGTCGCGTTCTTCGGCTCCTCGGCGAGTTGACGGTGAAAGGTGTTCCCGGGAGGAAACTCGAGGGTGAGGCGATCATCGGCGAGCGCGGCCGGATGGGCGTCACGCAGCATCGAGGCGGTCGGGATCGAGCGGCGCTCGAGGGCGGGGAGTACCGTCCTCAGCCACGCCTCCTGAAGCTGCGCCAGCTCGAGCGACGGGGGCTCGATCTCTGGCGTCGGCGCCACTTCCGGCGTCACTTCAGTGTCTGACACCACGGTGTCAGACACTGCCTGGAGAGGGCCGCGCTGCTCGAGCTGCTCGAGCCGGTAGGCGGTCGACTCCGCGGACAGGTCCGATCCGGGCCGCGTCACTTTGACCAGCGCGAGCTCGAGCGGCAGGCGCGGGTCGCCGCCCTGGCGCATGTCGTCGACCGCGACCGCGAGCAGGTCGCACAACCGCAGTACTGTCGCCTGGCCGACTTGATTCGCCTGGGCACGCAGTCGGTCTCGCGTCTCCTCTGTGACCGGCAGCGACTCGGGCACCTCGCCCATGTGCTGGACGAGCATGAGGTGGCGGAGATGCTCGATCAGGTCGGTGACGAGGCGGCCGAGATCCTGGCCCTGCTCGGAGAGCTCCTCGACGAAGACGAGCGCGCCGGCGGTGTCACGGTCGACGATCAGGTCGCAGAGGCGGAACAGCGCGTCCTCCTCGACTGCGCCGAGCAGCTGGAGCACCGACTGGACGGCGATCGTGCCCTCGGTGGCCGCGGCGAGCTGGTCGAGCGTCGAGACCGCATCGCGGAAGCTGCCGCGTGCCGAGCGGGCGATCAGCGAGAGCGCGGCGTCGGGCACGTCGAACCCCTCCCCGTCGGCGACCCGGCGGAGCAGACGAACGAGGTCGGGCAGCCGCGGCCGGGCGAAGACGAACGTCTGGCAGCGCGAGCGGACGGTCGGGAGCATCTTCGCCAGGTCGGTGGTGCAGAAGACGAAGACGAGGTGCGGCGGCGGCTCCTCGATCAGCTTGAGCAGCGCGTTGAAGGCGGCGTCGGTGAGCTGGTGCGCCTCGTCGAGGATGTAGACCTTGTAGCGACCCTCGACCGGCTGGAGCACGACCCGCTCGCGGATCTCGCGGATGTCGTCGATCCCGCGCTGCGAGGCGGCGTCCATCTCGATCACGTCGAGCGATGTCCCGCCCGCGATCGTCACGCAGGCGTTGCAGGTCTTGTCGGGGGTCGGAGTCGGCCCCTGGGCGCAGTTCAGCGCCTTGGCGAGGATGCGCGCCAGCGAGGTCTTGCCGGTGCCGCGCGGCCCCGCGAAGAGGTAGGCCTGCCGCACCTGGCCGCCGGCGATCGCGTTCTTGAGCGTCCGCACGACCGCGTCCTGCCCGACCACCTCGTCGAAGTCCTGTGGGCGGTACTTGCGGTAGAGCGCAGCCATCGTTCTCGCTTAGCTCGAACGATGGTTAGACAACCTGTCCACAGTCCCCACGTGCGGCTGATCCTGCCAGATACTCGAGAGAGTGACCACGCGACCCAGTCTGCCGGATCGTCGCGGATGACCGCGAGCCTGAAGGCGGTGTCCCGGCGCGGCTGCGCTCGATCGGCGTCGACGTGGCTGCGTCGCCGCCTCGCAGCCGGCGACTACGACCTCGGCTCCGGGGTTCTCGTCGAGCGGAAGACCGTCCCGGATCTCCACTTGTCACTTCAGCGGGGCCGCTTCTGGCGCCAGGTGGGAGAACTTCGGCGGGCCGCGCGGCTCCCCTATCTCCTCGTCGAGGGGCCGGAGCTGGATATTCGCGAATGGAGTTGGCCCCGAGGCAATTCGCGGTGCATGTCTCGCGGTCATCGGTCAGGGGGTCCCGCTGCTGTTCAGTCGCGATGTCGCCGATTCCGCTGTCTGGCTCGTCTCTGCTCGCGAGTCGAGTCGGCGGCAGGCGGGTTCGGCGAGATCGCCCCGTCTACGCCCAGCGCCTCAAAGCCGCCGGCCGATCAGGTACCGGAGGCGATGCTCTCGGCGGTTCCCGGGATCTCGGTCGTCCGGCGCACGCGCCCTTCTCGAGCGGTTCGGCACGGTCGCCGGTGTGGTCGCCGCAGGCTACGAGCGCTGGGTCGCGCGTGCGCGGAATCGGTCCAGCCAGAGCCGAGGCGCTTCGGCGAGCGCTCTATTAACCATCTTCGGCATCGCTCTTCTGATGCCGAAGATGGCTAGCCCGGTCGCGCGTCCCGGCTTCGAAACGGCTCCCCCGGGAGGAACCCGAGCCGCTTGCTCGGGCCAGGCCTGACCGCGGCACCTGGGAGGAACTCCTTAGCGCTGCTTCCTTCCGGACCTGACGCGGTTCGAAGGCTCCCAGTGCGCGGAACCTGGCCGTCAACGCTGCGCGCTCCAGCCCAAGCCCCGAAAAACCCGCCCCTCGGACGGTGTTCGGTCCCGCTGTAGCGGGTTGCGGGTTCAGGGAACCGCTAGCTCCCCACCTAGCGCGACCGGGCGCTCGGGATGGTAGCGCGCCCTGGCGGGCGCTGACCATCCCATCGCTTCACGAGGGAACCCCTGGTTCCCTCGTGCGCTCCCTCCTTGCGGGGCGTGGGCGTTGTCCGGGCGTCGGCGGAGCCGACGGAGCGGGTCGTTGCGCCTTCTCCGAGGGCGTGGTCGGTCGAGGCGGCAAAGCCGCCTCGACCGAGGATGGAAAGCTCGGGCTGCGATACGCTTTTCGTCCCGGGGCGCGTAGCTCAGCGGGAGAGCGCCCGCTTCACACGCGGGAGGTCGCTGGTTCGATCCCAGCCGCGCCCATTCGAAACGGCCCTGGAAACGAGGCCTTTCCGTCGGAGCGCCGTTTGCGCGCTGTTCATCACGCTACGGAGTGCGAGAGTCGTGCGAGATTCAGGGGCCGTGACCGAAGCAAGCTCTCGCGCACAGTGTCTGAAACTGCGCTGTCGTGATGTGCCCAGATCGTGCCGTCGAACGTCGGTGAGAGAATCCGGCCAGGGAGACCGGCCTGCTCCGGGACAGCGACTGGGAGCCGCTTGACGGCGAGATCCGGCTCAGCCTCGGGGCCACGCCACGGGTCAAGGGCTGAGCGATGGAGCGACCTCCTCTGTGGCAGGCGGCGCTGGACTTCCTGGTCGATCGACAGACCAGCGTTACGAAGGAGCCGTGGGGCAGGGATAAGGGGCGCGTTGAAGCGCTGGTGGGCGAACTGCTCGGCTTAGGTGAGCGGCCATCAGCGGCGGAAGTCCGTGCCTATCTGGAAAAGGGGCCTGCGGCACTAGATTTGAGGGCCCCGCGCCTTCCGCTTCCTAGCTTGCGAGGCGCCAACCCGGCTGAGGCTTCGTCAGATCGAGCACGGGCGCCGTGGCCACGTTCCGCTTCACGAGGGCGATAGTCCTCCTTGCGTCCCGGATGGGCCTCAGTCAGTTGCTGGCGGCGCCGGTGGCGCTGGTCAGTACGTCCGGATTCGGCTAGATAGAAAGGCCTGCTCGCTAAGCGTGGCGGCCTGGCGGCCACCGCCAAGCGGAACGCGCTTTCCACCGTCCTCCCGGCGGCGCCGACCTCCGCAGCGGCCCGGAGAGAAGATGCCCGAGGCGGGGGATCAAGGCGCGCCGGGGGACTGCCGATGAATTGTCTTTCGGCGCCTCATTGATCGGCGCCGCGATTCAGGGGCGGCCATAAGCATTCGGCCGCGAAGGATCCGACCTCAGCAGCGTAGGCCGGATGGATCGTCGACTGCGACGTCCATGTCGTCGAGGCCTAAAGGAAGGATTGAACATGAAGCTCTTCACGCACCGTGCTAGGGGACAGGTTCGCGTTCCGCCGCCAGGGCAGTCGGGCTGCTCTCGATCGCCGTTCTGGTAATGCTCTCGATCGGAGGGTTCGCGCTTTCGTTCGCAGGGCGCGCAGATAGCGCGCTCTCCGCACAGGCGACCGTCGACCTCGGCGACGCCGACTCCTTCGGCGCCCTCTCCTTCACCGCGATGACCAATGTCGGCGCAGACTCCGTTGTTAACGGCGACATCGGCTCGTCGACCTCGATCGACGTCGGCGTGACCCACCCCGGATTCGCCGCCTACGGCGCCGGCTCGCCTGAGTTGGCGGATGCCCAGGCGAGTCTCCTTACCGCCTACGATTTTGCCGAGGCGCAGACGCCGAACCAACCGTCGATCACCGGCGTCAATCTCGCAGGCCAGACACTCCTTCCGGGCGTCTACAACTCCACCTCGGGCATCCTGATCAGCGGCCCCATCGCCCTGACGCTCGACGGTGGCGGCGACTCGAGTTCGGTGTTCATCTTCCAGGCCCCAAGCAGCGGCGATCTGACCGTCGATCCAACGTCCTCGGTGGCCTACACGAACGGCGCACAGCCGTGCAACGTCTTCTGGAAGGTCAACTCCGCATTCCTGAAGAACACGGACGAGACCTTCGTCGGGACGATCCTCGCCCTGACCCAGATCACTCTGACCGAACACATCACCGTGGAGGGCAGGGTCTTGGCCCGCAACGCCGACGTGACCTTCATTCACGACACCGTCAACAAACCGACCTGCACGACACCGCCGCCCACGACCACGACGACTCCGACCACGACTACTACGACGCGACCCGACCACTACCACGTCTCCGCCCCCGACCACGACTACTACAACGACGACCCCGACTACTACCACGTCCCCGCCTGCAACCACCACGTCCCCGCCGGCGACCACACGTCCCCAACCGACGACCACGCCCCAACCGACAACCACGCCCCCTCTGTCAATCGCCGCGCCGATAACCGGACCGCCAGCCACGCCGACGCCGAACGCTCAGACGGCGGCGAAGAGCAGGGCCGCGGCAGCCAAGGCTGCGGCAGCCAAGGCAGCAACAGCGAAAAAGGTCTGCGGCAGCGAAGAAGGTCGCAGCAGCGAAGAAGGTCGCAGCAGCGAAGAAGGTCGCAGCAGCGAAGAAGGTCGCAGAAGCGAAGAAGGTCGCGGCGGCGAAGCTGAAGGCAGCGAAGAAGCGCGAGGCGGCGAAGAAGGTCGCGGCAGCGAAGCTGAAGGCAGCGAATGCGAAGCATGGTTACGCCCGACCGGCCATCCGCCGCGTCGGCTTTACAGGTTGAACGATGTCCCGCTGGAAACACGACGGCTTCAGTGGCCCACGAGTGGGCGGAGTCGGCCACTCGTCGTGTTCTGGCGTAGGCAGGTACCAGGAGTGGTGACCACGCGCATCCACCGTTTCCGGCTCACACTGGCAACGCTCGTGCTGGCCACCGCGACGTGGACGGGGGCGGCACCGGCGCACTCCGTCACACCCGCGGTCGTGAAACCGGTCCAGGAGTTGAGGGCGCTGCTCAGCGCGCATGAGGCGTTCTCGAGGCCTGCTCAGGATTCAGCACCACTCGGGCTGGTGCAGGCGCGGCGGCCGCTGACGGGAGAGCGGACAGTGCTTCCGGTTCTCGGCAGGACGGGCGCCGACGGGCTCGAGTGGCTACACGTCAGGCTACCCGGCCGGCCGAACGGACGAACGGGCTGGATCAGACAACCTGCAACGGTTGCCTTGACGACCAGCTGGCATATCGTCGTCGACACCTCCAGGCGACGGGTGATCGCTTATCACTACGGCCGCCCCGTCCGAATCGTCAAGGCGGTCGTGGGCAAACCCTCGACGCCGACGCCCCGCGGCGAGTTCTTCGTCGAAGAAGCGATCCAGCTGCGAGCCGCCGACGCCGGCGCGCCGTACGCACTCGCATTAAGCGCCCGCTCCAACGTGTTGCAGGAGTTCGACGGCGGCCCGGGCCAAATCGCCCTGCACGGCCTAACGAACGTCGGCGGCGCCCTCGGCAGCGCCGTCTCGCACGGCTGCGTACGTCTCGACAACGACACGATGCGCTGGCTGGTTCTCCGCATCGGCCCCGGCGTGCCGGTCACCGTCACAAGCTGAGCGGCGCTGCGCCTCTCTTCTGGTGCCTGCTCACCCGCGAGGAGGACTACGCCTACGCACGCCCCTCGATGTCTCGCTCGAAGATTCGCGGCCGTTCTGCATTCGGTGCAGTAGTGGGCCTGCCGCTAACGTACCGGGCTTACCGTAGCGGGGGTCCTGAGCCTGTACCGCCCACGGCCGATCCGCTCGAAGCGGGCCTCCGCGACGTGGAAAGTTCTTGGAAAGTAGGGGTGGCGAACGGGGGCGAAGATCGGATCACCTTCCGAGCGCTCGACCCAACGGACCCGGTTTCGCGACTACCGGCGACCGGCCGCGAGCCGCCCCGCCGACTTCACACGCGGGAGGTCGCTGGTTCGATCCCAGCCGCGCCCATGTCAACCGAGCCATCCTTGCGATCGTCTCGAGCGGCTCCTCTCTGGTGCTCCATCTCTGCACGACCAGCCCCTCGAACAGCAGCGACACCTGATGCAACGACCTGACCCGCGCCCAGCCAATCGTCATCTGGCCGCCGCTGCCGGACGCGTTCGTCTCGCTCGAATCGGTCTCCAACGGTTGCGGCGGCCGACCGGCCGGAAACGACACGAAGTACGGCGACGACTCCTGATTCGCCGACACCGAAGTACCCTTCGACAACGTCGCCGGCTGGAACAAGGCCAAGCGCTATCACGTCAACTTCCGCGAGGCTTGCAAGCAGCACGACGCCGGCTACTCGCACGCCAAAGTCCATGACATGGCCGTGAACGGCGGCAAGGTGATCGATTACTTCGCCTTCAGCAAAGCTGCTGTCGACAAGAAGTTCCTCGAGGACATGCGCGAGATCTGCGACGCTCAGATCCCGGCCGGCGCCAAGGTCGCCCTCAAGAACTGTAAGCAGAACGGCGGCTTCCACCTCGTCAGCGGAGCCAAGTCGCGCTACAACCTGGTGGCCGCGACGTCCTACTCCCAGATGATCTGGAAGGGTCTGGGCTTCTACCAGGAGCCGCCGCGCCTAGAGCGGCGCATGGACGACCGGCCTCAGCGGCGCCGGCAGCTGGTCGCTCTGGGGGTCGTCCACTCGAGCGGACTCGACCCAACCCGTGTTCAACCGCAGGGGTAGGCAAAGATCGGCCTGGATGCGGTCCTGATGACCCGAAGACCGCATCGGCTGCATGACGGGCGTGCGCGCGGCGGACGGCGGGTCTTCCCACCGAGGGTATAACGGCAGCGCTGATGGAGCGGTCGCGAGGGGACGATGCCGGAATGGAGGCGCTCGGGCGGGAGCTGCGACGGGCCGGGCTCAACGAGCTTGCGCTGGCCGAGCTGTTTGGGCCGGCGGCGAGCGGCGACGACGTTCCGCTTGTCCTGAGCCGGTATCGCGGGGACGATCCGCGGGCGGCGCTGCTTCGGGTCTTCGTGCTCGGCGAACGGATGGCCCGGGACTCGCTCCCGGTCGCCGCGGAGGGGCTGGCCGAAGCCGGCTTGATCGAGCTCGACGGGGACACCGTCTCGCCACGGGTGGGACTGACGCCCGTTTGCGGGGATGCTGATCGCGCACGATCCGCACACGTCGGCCGCAGACGTGGTCACGGGGGTCAACGCCGCTTCCCGCACGCTGGCGACGCCTGACCGTTCGCCGTCCGGTCGCGCGCGCGCTGGAGATCGGGACGGGCTCGGGGGTGCAGGCCCTGTTGGCAGCGCGTCATGCGCGCACCGTCGTCGCGACCGACGTCAACCCCCGTGCCCTTGAGTACGCGACGCTCGGCTCGCGCCTGAACGGCATCGCGCTCGATCTCAGGCTGGGCAGCCTGTTCGAGCCGGTCGAGGGCGAGACCTTCGACCTGATCGTCGCCAACCCGCCGTTCGTGATCTCGCCGGACAGCGACTTCGTCTTCCGTGACAGCAGCCTGCCGGGAGACGCGATCTGCCGCGAGGTCGTCCGCGGGGCCGCAGCGCACCTCCGGCCCGGCGGCTTCGCGACTGTGCTCTGCAACTGGATTTGCAGGACGCCGGAGGGAGGCTGGCAGCCGGCGGCCGAATGGGTCGAGGGGCTCGCGTGCGACGCGCTCGTCCTCTCGCACGGGACCGTCGACCCCTTCCACTACGCGACGCGCTGGAACGAGCCGATCCGCGCCGATCCCGCCCGCTACGCGACCACCGTTGGCCGCTGGCTGGACTACTACGAGCAGGAAGGCGTCGCGGGAATCGGTCTCGGCGCAGTGATCCTGCGCGGCCGGGAAGGTCACGGCCGAATCCAGGGGTTCGACGCATCGGAGCCTGCGCTGGGCGCTGCCGGCGAGCACATCGAGCGCCTGTTCGCCGCCGCCGACGGGCTCGCAGAGCTCCAGGACGACGCGGAGCTCCTTGACTGGTCGTTCGGGCTCGTCCAGGGGCACCGCCTCGACCAGACGCTCGTCTACGACGGCGGCTACGCGGTAGCCGACGTGACCGTTTCGCTCGCGGCCGGCGTCGGCCTCGCCGGCCGGATCGAGCCGGAGGCGCTCCCGCTGCTGTTCGCGCTCACGCCGGACCGGCCGCTGCGGGAGATCGCTGCGGAGGCGGACGTCTCCGCTGCGGTCGCGGTAGCCGCCGTCCGTCGGCTCTACACGCTCGGGCTGATCGAGCGGCCCTGAGTCGAGCCCGGTTCACGTCCTCGAACGAGGGATTGACATCTCCAAGCAGGCTGGCAGACTCGGGGCTCCACCGGTCCGCGACGCGCAAAGGGGGCAACGATGGGAAGGAAGATCGGTGCGGCGAAGGCGAGCCTCGTTGCCGCGTTTCTCGCAGCGGGAGGGGCGGCGGCAACCGCGAACGCCGGCTCGGCCTCCCAGGCACGGCCGGCCTCCCACCCGGCACGTGCGGGGGCACGCGATCCTCTCGCCCGCTTCAGCAAGATCGAGCTGAACTGGGGCAGCTCGCTCGTGCGCTTCCTCAAACTCGACGGCTTCCCCGCATATCTCAAGGTCACCGACTTCGCGCAGTACTACAAACTGCTCTCCCTGCAGGAGCTGTCGGCCTTCTACCTGAAGGACGCCGGACCAGGTCGACGCCGTACTCGCCCTGTACCAGAAGGGCGGCACCAGGTCAGGCAGCATGCTCGAGGGCATCCTGATCGGGCTCGAGCAGTACCTGAAGTACCAGAACACCGAGCCGCTCTTGAGCTTCCTCAAGGACGCCGACGCGCAGTCCGCCTATCTGAAGTTCGAGGACTTCTTCACAGCGCTCCAGCGCGACGCGAAGGACGCGTTCTCCTTCTTCCAGAAGGAGACGGGCATCACAAGCCTCCCCGCCGTCCAACTCCCCGAGGAGGGATAGCCGACACCACTCCATCCCGACAGCCGCGTTCTCCATGTCAGGCAGCCGACCGTCGCCTCTTCGGTGAAGTGCGACGCTAGATCGGCTCAAGCGCGACGCTGACGTTCCTAGGAGCCGGGCCGCCGAGGTCGTTGAGCGCCGCGACGACTCGTGGTGGTGAGTTGTGGTGAACCGGGTCGAGTCGGAGGCGGAGGCGATCGCTCGGCAGATCGAAGCGCTGCTCGGCGGCTCCTTCACGGACCGGGGGGAGCGTCCCCTTGGCCCGGGCGACGTGATGGTGGTAGCTGCTGCGTGAGCGGTTGCCGACCGGCGTTGAGGTCGGCACTGTGGACAAGTTCCAGGGTCGCGAAGCCGACCCCGAGCAAGCGAGTCGAGGCTGAGGTAGACCGTATTGAGCGGTGATCGGTTCGCGTTATCCGCTGTGCGAGTCGGTACCCCGCGCGTAGCCTCCACTCGAGGAAGACCCCGACGCACGAACATATGCTCGTACGCGTGCGCCGGGTGCCTTCCGAAAGCCTGCTGCTCGGTACGGTCCTGCTGTGGAGCTTCAACTTCACCGCCGTCCGCTACGGCCTCACGCACGGGTTCGAGCCTCTCGCCTACGTCGCGCTTCGCTGGACGATCGCCGGCCTCGCGCTGACGGCGGTCGTCCGGCTGCGTGGGCAGTCCCTCCGGTTGGGGCGGCGCGAGTTCGTGGTGGTGACGATCGCCTCGGTCTTCGGCGTCGTCCTCAACCAGATCGCGTTCAGCTACGCCCTGGATCTCGCGACGGCGTCGTCGGTGGCGCTCGTGTTCGGAACGCTGCCGATCCTCGTGTCGCTGATGTCCCGGCTCGCCGGCTTCGAGCGCCTCCGGCGGCGGCACTGGTTGGCGACTGGCGTGTCGTTCACGGGTGTCGCGCTCGTCGCGGCCGGCACCCGCGGAGGCCTGACCACGAACGTCGTCGGGATCCTGCTCGCGCTTGCCACCACGTTCAGCTTCGCGGTCTACTCAGTCACGATCGTGCCCGTCATGAAACGACACTCGCCACTGGTAGTCGTCACGGACAGCTGCCTGATCGGGGGCTTCCTGCTGTGCCTGGTCGCGATCCCATCGCTGGGCGGGGAGCACTGGGGACGCCCGCCCGGGCTCGCCTGGAG
This sequence comes from uncultured Actinomycetes bacterium, assembly GCA_963764565.1. Lineage (GTDB taxonomy): Bacteria > Actinomycetota > Thermoleophilia > Gaiellales > Gaiellaceae > DATBLE01. The sequence continues at coordinate 108,394 of CAVXTD010000013.1, read as the reverse complement.
CGCGCTCCTGTACAGCGCGCTGGCTTCGATCGTGCTCGGCAACGTGTTCTGGTCGATCGCCATCAACCGCGTCGGTGCCGGCCGGAGTGCCCTCTATGCGAACCTGCAACCGTTCCTCGGAGCAGTCTTCGCCCTGATCGTGCTCTCCGAGAGCCTCGACACCCTGCAGTTGGTCGGCGGCCTCGTAATCGCCTCGGGCATCGTGCTCGGCGGCCGCGCCAGACTCTCGGCGCCGCCCGCGGACTAGTAGCCGGGCCCGATGGTGAGCGGCTCAGCCGCCCCAGATTCCGCTCGTCAGCCCACCGTCGACCACCCGGCCCACGCCTTCATTCACGTGCGGCCCCGCAAGTCGCGCAAGTCCCGCACGTTAGGAGGCGAGAAGCCGCTTCGCTACGCCGAAAAGTGCCATGAAGCGCACTGCACATCGATCCCGCAAAGAAGCTGGAGGTTGCGAGTTCGAGACGTGTAGGGGTTGCCGCTGTCCTCGGCTCGGTCCGGCTCCGACCCGAACCCTTGGTTGTGCCTTCGGGGCTCGTTCTGGTGACGCGGTACTCGAAGAGCGGCACCCTGCGCCCGCCGTCAGGCACGACGAGCCGTGCTGCGTGAGAACGCTCGCGGGCCTCGATGCCGCCCCGGCGCGGCCGCCGGGGCACCGCCGGGCCGGGTTGAACTCAGGGAGGCGATCCTTTAGCGTTCGGCCGCACGAGCGTCGATCTCCTCGTCTGCGGGGGCCGCCGCGTGGAACGTCTGGGCACGCGGCAGGCCTGGTTCGTCGTCATCGACCAGGAGAGGGGAAGGCGATGCTAGCGACAGGTTCCTTGAGGCGCGTGATCGCCGCCGGAGCGGTGGCGGTGACGCTCGTCGGCCTGGGTGGGGCATCCGCCGCGCTGCATGGCGACCACAACGCTGCCGGCCCGAGACACATCGCCAGGCGGAGCGTCGACAACAGCCACTACTGCGACGGTTGCTCGCCGCCGCTCGTCTACAACGGCGGCCCCGTCGCCGACACGTCCGGCCCCAACGGATTCACCGTCATCCCGATCTTCTGGGCGCCCCAGGGGTACACGTACCCACCGAACTACGTGAAGGCCGTCAGCGGCTACATCAAGAACCTGGCGGCCGCGAGCGGGCAGACGAGCAACGTCGTCTCGATCGCCCGCGAGTACTTCCAGAAGACGAGCTCGGGCAAGGTCAACCTCCGGTACCGCATCACCGCCGGGCACGCCGATCGTCGACGACGAATCCCTATCCGGCAGGCGGCTGCAAGCTCGCAAATGCAACGACTACAGAGTGTGCGTCACCGACGCACAGCTCCAGGACGGAGCTGGTCACAGGGGATCGCGGCGAGCGGATTGCCGACCGGGCTCTCCGTCTTCTACCCGGTCTTCTTCCCGTCCGGCGTCGAGACACAGGATCGGGACGGCTCCAACTTCCGACAGCACTTCTACTGCGGCTACCACCGCTCGTACGGGACGGGCGCGAACGTCGTGCTCTACGGCAACGAGCCGCTGGAGACGTCGGGATGCGACGGCGGCCAGACTCCCAACGGCAGCGTCGTGATCGAGGGCGCGATCAGCGTGTTCAGCCACGAGCTGCTGGAGACGATGACCGACCCGGCCGACCAGCCGGCGTGGGTCGACGCGAGCGGCTCCGAGATCGCGGACATCTGCGCCAGCTACTACGGCACCCCGCTCGGGTCCACCGACCCCAACAACGCCGGCAGCACCCAGTACAACCAGGTGGTCAACGGCGGGAAGTACTACATCGCAGACGGAGTTCAGCAATTCCGCCTACGCCAGGCTCGGGGTCGGAAACGGCTGCCAGCCGAGCGGGAAGACGGCGGCCTCCACGAAGCCGGCCACGAGCACCAACCGCGTGATCATCATCTCCCAGGCCTATCCGAGCTCGCTCCCGAGCCAACGGCAGGGCGACGGCCGACGACCAGGTGCTCGTCTCCGACCGGAAGAACTTCGGGATTCAGGGCGATCCGGTCACCCTTTCCACGTACGTCGTGCAGGGGAAGGGGAGCTGCGGCACCCTGAACAAGGACAGCGGCAAGACGGACGAGTACGGCTCGTTCGACGTCACGTACAAGGCCTCGACCGACAGCGTGGTGTGCGGAATCGTCGCCACCGAGGGCAAGGGCGGAAAGTCGTCGACCTCGCTCGTCTACCAGGGCAGCTTCCGCGCCGTCGCCCCGACCGCGTCGGACACCTTCCCGACGTCGCTCCGCGCAGGCGGAACGTCGTACTTCACGGTGACGTTCGGGAATCGCACGGCAAAGCCGATCCCCTTCGGCACCATCGACTTCCAGATCTTCCCGGGCACCAACAAGTCGCCGAATGTGACCGCAGCCCAGATCAAGCTGGCGACGTCGATCAGCGGCCGCAGCGGCCCGTTCTCACCGCTCAAGCTCTACGGCTCCACGGTCAAGGAGGGAGCGATCCAGGGCGCCTTCGTCGGCCCGAAGGGAATCGGGCTGACCATCAAGCCGCACAGCAAGGCAACGGTCACCTTCCGGGTGACGCTCGCGCCGAGCGTACCCAGCCGAGACAAGACGCCTGTGCTCTCCTTCGAGGCCTACCTGGACCAGCTCAACCCGGCCACCGGGACCGGCAGCACGCTCGCGGACACCGAGGCCACGGACATCGCCGTCGTTCGCTGAGGCCGCCGGCCCTCCCCGGCAACACTCAGCCGAAGCCGATCTCGCGTCCAGCAAGTACCACGGAGTCGCCACGAGGCCGTAGCCGGGTGAACCTGGGCAAATCCGAGAAGCGAGGCGCAACCCGAGGTGCGTCGCGGCCGTACGTGAACGTCGGCGCGCCGCGCTGAGTGTCGATCAGGCCTGTCTTCCGCCGGCCGACCCGGACGAGACCGGCGCTCGCCAAGGCGACTGGAGTCGCGAGCGCGATCTGAAGGAGCTTCAGGAGGCCGGGCAGGCGGCGCCTCGTCCACTTGGCCGCGGCGCCGCTTTCCGGCCCGGCCCGCCGCCAGCCCTGTCACTCTCTGCCGATCAGGTTGCGGGGGCCGGGAAACACGCCTGTCGCGACACGCCTTCGAGGTCGAGCAAGTTCTTCCACGGGTCCGTGCTTGCGTGTCGGACGGGCTGAGATGTCTGCGTGTGACCCAACATGCTGCAGGACGAGCCCGCCGTCCAGCGAATCCGGGGGCGTGCTTGCGCCCAGATACCGGTCGGCTCTCCGCGTAGGCGTCGCGGCGAGCGCCGCCCCGTACGGTTACACGCTGACGATCTGGACGAGCGGAGCGGTGCTCTCGCACGCGCGCGGAATCCCGAGCACGGCCGTGGCGCTCCTCTTCCTCGTCGGCGCGGTGTCGGCTTTCGCGCTCGTCGGTACGCTCGCGTTCGGCGGCGTCTCGGAGGGGCTGGTTCCCGAGCCCGCCCGCAGCGTTGTCTGGGGAGGTCTTCACCTCTTTTCTGTCGGGCTCGCGATCGCTGTCGTCTCGGTCGTGGCCCATCTCGTGACCAGCGTCGCAGCCTGGCCGCTCGGCGGGTTTCTGGCGACCGCGTCATACCTGCTGGTCTCCGCCTTGCAGCTGGCCTACGCGCACCGCGCGCGAGGCTAGACGCGCGGCGGCCGGTCGGGCGAGCCTGACGCTTCCGGACGTTCGTCCCTGACCACGATCACGCGGTGCGGGTAAGGGATCGTGATCCCCTCGGCATCGAAGGCCATCTTGATCCGGCGGCGGAGCTCGCCGGTCACCTTCCATTGCTCCATCGCCTTCGTCTTCGCGAGCACCTTGAGGGCGACCCCCGACTCCTCGAGGCCGTCCACGCGTAGCACGGCCGGGGGCTCCAGGATCAACTCCGCCCAATCCGGGTCGGCGGCGAGCTCGGCTCCGGCGCGGTCGATCACCCCCTTCACGCGGTCGATGTCCTCGTCGTATCCGACGCTGACGTTCAGGTTCACGCTCGACCAGCCGCGGGTCAGGTTGGAGGCGATCCGGACCTCGCCGTTCGGGATCGAGTGGACGATGCCGTCGATGTCGCGCAGAACGGTTCGGCGGAGATTGATGTCCTCGACGACGCCGCCGATCCCGGCGAGCCGCACCGCGTCACCGACTCCGTACTGCCGCTCGAGTACGACGAAGAGTCCCGCGAGCAGGTCCCGGAAGAGCGTCTGCGCCCCGAAGCCGAGCGCGATCCCGGCGATCCCGGCCCCGGCGATCAGCGGTGCGAGCGGCAGCCCGGCCTCTCCGAGCACGACCAGCGCGGCGACGACCGCGATCAACGCGCCGAGTGTCCGGACGAGCACGCGGCTGAGCGTCTCCGCCCGCTTCCGCTGCTCGGCGACAGCTGCAGCCCCTCGTCGAGGTCGCCGGCCTGGACCGGGACGGACGCGCGGACGGCGCGCGGCACCGAGCGCCGCGCAAGCCAGTAGGCGGCCAGCGCGAGCACGACCACGAAGGCGATGCGCGTGCCGTGATGCAGTAGCCAGTCGACCATGGGCGCTTGGCGGGCTCTTCCGGCACCGGAGACCCTACGCGATCCCGAAGACGGGCCGCCAGTCGTTGACCGAACGGCTCTCGCTCCCAGCTACGTGGAGCCTGTCGGGACGAGAGATGCCCCGGGGCACTGGATCTTCGGCTAGCTTCGCTTGATCTGCGCCAGCTCGCCTGGAGTCGACGTCATTGAGCGCAGGGATCGGGCCGGTTCTTCGGGGCGAGGCCGTCGGCGAGCAGACCACTTGCGTCCGTTGCGTTCCAGAGGGACTCGCCCGATTCGGTGGTGTCCCAGGTCCACAGGAGCCAGCCGTCGATTCCGTACGGGCAGGAACCGGCCTGAAGCGCCTTCATCGCGGCAAGTCCGCTGTCGGGGGTCGGGTACGCGTCGCGGAACGCGCCGTACTCACCGACGATGACGACCTTGCGGGTCGGTCCGGCCAGCCCGAAGTTCTGCATGAACTGCGCAAGCGAAAGGTCGAAGCCCGGGTAGATGTGGATGTCGACGAGGTCGGCCTGCGAACGCTCGATCACGCCCTGAGTCCGGAGGATCCGAGTGTCGCCGATTCGCGTCGGGTTCGGCGCCTCCGGGACGAAGAAGCTGGCATCGACGAGCGCGGTCGGATCGACCTTGCGGATCGCGATCCGGACCCGGTTCACGAAGTAGACGAGGCCGTCGTCCATGAGACCGATCCGCGCGCTCGCATCTCCGAGGTCGTAGGTCCGGCCGTTCGGAGCGCGCACGTGACCGGACGTGAGGCTGAACGGCGGGGCGTCGCGCACGTACGCGATCTCATTGCGGATGTCGTAGGCGAGGACGTCGTCGAGCGCTGCCTTCCTGGCGCGGAGCCCCTTGATCACGTCCTGCCAGAAGAGCTGCCATGCCTGGATGCCACCAGGCGTGAGGTAGTTGATGTTCACGTTCTGGACGAGATTGCTTGCGTCTCGGTTGAGGAGAACGTCGTAGACCGTTCCTGCGGGCAGGAAACCCATCGTCAGAACCACGAAGACCTGATGGCGCTTGGCACGCCGTAGGAAGTCGGCGACGTTCGCGAGATACGGGCCGGAGAGGCGCCGAGTGGTCGTGTTGCCGATGCAGCCCGGGGAGCACTCGCCGGCCAAGAACACTCGAACAGTGTTGTAGCCGAGGGCTTGCATCGCCGCCGAGCGCGGCCTCGGCTCTCGCGGCGTCGTACCGGCCGACGCCGAAGGTCACCTGGTCGGTACCCGCCTGGGACGCGTCGACGCGGTGGTAGTTGTTGCCCCGGAGTACGACCCGCTTCCCTGTCGCCCGGTTGTAGAGCTCGGAGACGCCCCCGACGGTGCGGAGAGAGACCTGGTGGACGGCGGGCTTCGGGGTCTTGGGTTTGGCCGTCGCCTGAGTCGGCGAGGCGACAACTGCTCCACCGACGCAGAAAGCCACCAGCGCGACCGTGCCCGCAAGCCAGATCCGTACACCCATTCGCGATTCCCGAGCCAGTATTCCAGTCGGGCGGCGGCGGGGGTCCTGAGTGGCCGTCAGCTCGCCGGCGACCGGCACGTCACTGCCGGTTTGGCACCCCGGTTCTTCGTGCGGACTCGCCGGCGTCCTTCAGCGGGGTGGCCGTGTGCTCGGTCGCGCGCTCGAGCAGCTCGATCGCCTCGTTGAGGCGGCCGTCGTTGCGGGCGATGCGGGCCTGGGCCTTGAGCATCTGCGCGATGTAGCGGCCTTCACGTTCCAGGAGTCGTTCTGCGTGGCCGAACTGCTCGTCGGCGGCTGCCCGGTCGCCGGTCGCGGCGAGTCCTTCCGCGAGTGCCCACCGGGCGCGGCCTTCTTCAGATGGCGTTTGCGTTCCGACGATCGCGAGCGCCTGCCGGGCGAGCTCGACCGCTTCCTGGCCGTGACCCCGGCGAGCCGCCAGCTTTGCCTGCTCGGCAAGCAGTCCGGCGCGGTGCTGGGCGTCGGCGCCTCCGATCAGACGTGCTGCGAGCTCGTGGGCCTCTGCGGCCTCGTCGATCCTGTCGGCTTCGAGCAGGAACTCGCCTTGCAGAAGGTAGGCAAGACCGAGGTGGAGCGTGTCCTCGGTCTCCTTGAGCAGCGTGATCGCCGTCCGGATGTCGGCGAGCGCACTTGCGTTCTCGCCGGCCATCGACGCGAGCCGTGCTCGAGACCAATAGAGACGGACGCGTGAGTAAGGGTCCTCGATCGTTGCCGCATGCGCGATCGCCTCTTCGACCGCGGCCTGGGCGCCCGCGAGATCCCCTGCGTCTGCGAGGGCGTAGCTGAGATAGGTGGCGAACCGGACGTAGGCAGGCTCGTTGGAGGGCTCGCTCCCGCCCAGCCGGTCGAGGCAATCCTGAAACAGACGGATCGTGTTGGCGTACTGGCCGAGCTCGCTGTAGGAGTGCCCGAGCGCCAAGAAGACATCCGGGTGCGAGAGCGGCGTCACATCTGGCGTGTTCACGATCCGGCTCAGCCGGTCGACGGCCTCCGCGTGTTCGCTTCGCTGGGCGGCGGTTAGGCCGAGCGCGAGCTGCGCCCGATGCTCCGCGAGCAGATCGCCTGACGAGCGGGCTTCCTCGAGCAGCTGGAACAAGCTCTCTTCGAGATCGGAGGCGCATTCCCCCAAGCGCAAGCGGAGCTCGGCGTCGCCGAGGCGGATGTCACGGTCCTCAGCGTCGGTGAGGTCGCGGCCGGTCTCGAGGTAGCCGACGGAGACGCCGAGCTTCGGGGCAATAACGCGCAGCGCCCGCACCGACGGTACTCGCTGGCCGGCCTCGATCCGGCTGATGTAGGCGGCGGTCACGCCGGGTCCGGAAAGCTGCCGCTGGCTGAGCTTGTTGGCGACTCGTAGCCGCCGCAGCCGCTTGCCGATCGTCTCGTCCACCGGACGCATCTTGCCTCGCGTCAATGGGTGCGTCAACAGATGCCCGCTGGTAAGCACTACGAGGTCGAGAGTCTGCCTCTTGACAACGGCTGCTTACAGGCGCATACCTGCCTGACACGAGCCAGGTCGACCTGGCTCCTGCGGCGATGAGAGGGGGTGACCACATGCGCGCACGCGTGATGATTCTCCTGCCCGTGCTGGCTGCGATCGCAGCAGCCCTCGTTGGCGGATCGAACGGCTGGGGCCCGTAGGCCCCCGACTGGGAGCGGCGGGCGGGGATGAACAACGGCTCCGCTCACCGCTCTCGGTTTCCCGGCGATGCCTTCTGTCAGATGTCCTCCGGCAGAAGGAGTCTCCGCAGGGGGGCAGTTCGTTCGCCGCATTCGAGCTGCCTGACCGTGCCCTCGAGCGAGCACCCTAGGCGATGGCTTTGAGTCGGCCGTCGCCGAGGTTGGCTTCGGCTCGCTCGATCTCCGCGGGGTCGACCAAGTCGTAGGGGTCGAGGCGGTCGAAGGCGCCGACGACCCTGGGGTCGAACTGGTGCCCCGCGAGTCGGTGTATCTCCGCGACCGCCGTTGGGACAGGCCACGGTCCCTTGTAGGGGCGATCGTGTGTGAGCGCGTCGAACACGTCTGCGACCGCGACGATTCGCGCGCTGAGCGGGATCGCCTCACCCTTCAGCCCCACCGGGTAGCCGCATCCGTTCCACCATTCGTGGTGGTGGTGGGCGATCTCCTCGGCGATCTGGAGCACGTCCGACTTGCTGCCGGAGAGGATCGCGGCACCGGTAGCGGCGTGACTCCTTGCCTGCCGGAGCTCGTCGGGTGTCAGCGGGCCCGGTTTGAGCAGGATGCTGTCTGAGACTCCGACCTTGCCGACATCGTGGAGAGGCGCCGCTTCGCGGATCAGGCGGATCTCCGACTCGGGGAGGCCGAGTTGGACTGCGATCAGGCCGGCCGTACGGCCGACGCGCCGCGTGTGCACGAACGTGGCGTCGTCGCGGAACTCGGCGGCGAGAGCGAGGCGCTGCAACGTCTCCTCCCGTGCCTCCTCCAGCTGGAGCGTGCGCTGATGAAGATCGTCTGTTCGCTCGGCCACCGCCTGCTCGAGCAATTCCTGGCGCACGCAGTTCCCGCTCTTCCAGCTGCTTTCGATCGGTGATGTCGCGAGCGACTGCGATCAGTTCATTCGCGTGCGTATCGGGCCGAGATGTCCATTCCAGCCACCGGTACGTGCCGTCCTTCGCGCGGTAGCGGTTCTGGAAGTTCAGCACCTCTTGGCCCGCTTGCGTCTGTTCCGCGACGACAGCCAGAGTCGCCGCATGATCGTCCGGGTGGACGAAATCGAGGAACGGCCTGGCAGCCAGCTCTTCCGCCGTGTAGCCGAGCGTGCGCGTGAACGCGGGGTTCACGTCGAGTGAAGAAGCCGTCGAAGCTGGCCGTCGCGATCAGGTCCAACGACAGCTCTGAATGGTGTTCGATCCTGCGAGCCAGGGCCCGCCGCGAATCGACGATGTGGCCGAGCACCGCGCCGACCACCAGGTACGCCGTGATTCGCGAGATGCACCAAGCCACCCCGCCGGGTTGCCCTTCCTGGAGCCACCATACGGTCGCAATCCCTGAGCCGAACAACCCGAGAGCGACTCCGCCCCTGAAGCCGTACACGAACGCGCAAAGCGCCAACGGGATCACGAGCAAGAACAAAGGGGCATCGCCTAGACCAGTGTCCGCGCGGCTGAGGCCGTAGACCGCCAATGCGCCCGCGAACGCAAGTCTGGCCACTCCCAGCCGGCTGGAAGTGCCGGTCCGCGACATGTTGTGGAGAAACGCCATGCCTAGAGTTACATGTCGGCAGCCGATCCACCCGGCTTGATCCCACCGACACAGGGACAGTGAGCGGCGGCCTGCCCTAGAATCGAGGCGTGGCAATCGTCGACCGCCGCGAGGCCTGGTTGCGCGTCCCGGCCGAGGACGACGCTCCGGCAGCCGTGCAGGAGCTCTTCGACAAGGCGTCCGAGCGGCTCGGCTTCGTCCCGAACGTGCTTCGCGTCTACGCGCTCCGGCCCCGCCACCTCGAGCTGTGGAACGCGTTCTACGACGACCTGATGCGAGGGGAATCGGGGCTGACCAAGGCGCAGCGCGAAATGATCGCGGTCGTCGTCTCGACGACCAACCGCTGCCACTACTGCATGGTCTCGCACAGCGCCGCCCTACGGAAGCTGACCAAGGACCCCGTGCTGGTCGAGCAGCTGCGCACGAACTACAAGTACGCGGAGCTCGAGCCGCGCGAGCGAGCGATGCTCGACTTCGCCGTCAAGCTGACGGAGCAGTCCGACCGCTCGTCGGAGGATGACGTCGAGGCGCTCCGCGAGGCTGGCTGGAGCGACGAGGACATCATGGACATCGCCGAGGTGGCGGGGATGTTCAACTTCACGAACCGGCTCGCCAGCGGGCTCGGCTGGCTGCCGAACGACGAGTTCGTCACGCTCGGCCTGCCCTAGTGATCGAGGCGACGACGACTCCGAGGAGGCTCCCAGTGACCGTGACCGCAGATCCTTCGACCTCGGCACTGCTTGTGCTGCACTACCAGAACGGCATCGTCAAGCCCGACGGCGTCTTCGCCTTCTCCGGTACGGCCGCCCAGGTCGCCAAGCACGGGACTCTCGCCAAGACGGCCGGCGTGCTCGAGGCCGCGCGCGCCCGCGGGATGATGGTGATCTACGTCAACATCGCCTACCGGCCCGGCTTCCCGGAGCTGAAGAAGCCGACCTACCCGCTGATCGAGTCGATCCAGGAGCGCAACGCGTTCCTGCGCGGCTCGTGGGACGCGGACCTGCCCGAGGAGATCGCGGCACAGCCGAGCGACATCATCGTGATCAACTTCGACTCCAGCTCGTTCTCTCACACCGACCTCGACTGCATCCTCCGCGCGAACGACATCAAGCAGCTCTTCATCGCGGGGGTCGCGACCAACTGGGTGGTGGAGAGCACCACGCGGTACGGCGCCGAGCTCGGCTACGACATGCACATTCTCGAGGACTGCTGCCAGGCCTTCTCCGACGAGCTGCACGCGTTCGCGATCGAGCAGACGCTGCCGTTCTACGCCACGATCATCGAAGTCGAGCGACTTCATCGCCGCGCTGGCGTAGCGAGCAGAACGGAAGCCCGGCGGCAGCCCACTCGCAGGCGTCCCAACCCGCCGACTCGTCTCGATCCGCGTGGGCTAGCCGGCCGAAGATGCTCCAATCGATTCCCGGCGCTGTGTCCAGCGGAGGATGACGCGCGCCGGTCGCCTGAGCCGTTGGGCTAGCTGACGGGCTAGGGGGTTGCGTCGCGGGTGGCTCGTCGGGGTCTGCGACGTCGAGGCTGGCAACGACAATTCCGTCTTTGGCGGGTGACGACGAGATTCTGAATACCTAGCCCGGCGGCACGAAGCTGCGGTACCAACACAGCCCGAACACTCGACTCGTCACTGGACGGGGGACTGCGACCGCCAGCTACCGCATCCAACTGATCTCACCCCGCACACCGAGTCCTGGATCAGTAAGACGATGATCGCGGCCAGCACGATCCCGACGAGATTGGTGACAAAGAGAAAGAACGCGCCGCTGGCAAGGCTTCTGTTCCCGTGCGCGAGAAGGATGCCGCATGCGCTCAACGGTGGCACAAGCGCGACCGCGATCGCCGCCCCCGCTATGGCCCCACCCCGCGCTACGCGGAGGTCGTCTGCTTAGTCCATCTTCGCGATGGCTCCCGCCACTCGTCCTCGGTGAAGCCGCGCATGGTGATCGTGCGCAGGTTGCCGGTCGCGCCGAGCTGAAGGTTGATCGCCGTTCCCGTCTCCTCGTCGGGAACATCCGTGACCGCGACGAGGTCGTACGGGCCGGCCGTCCAGAGGATCATGTCGAACGTGCCGCCCTGCTCTCCACGAGCTGTTTCGTGGCCTGGTAGCGGTTCACGGTGTCCTTGACGCTCTTGGCACCCTGCTCCGTCCAGCTCGCGAGGATCACGTACTTGGGCATCGGGTCTCCTCCCGTCGTCGCCCGGTGCGCGCCAGAGACGAGGCAGGGGCGCACTGACCAGACACTTTGCGACGATCCAATAACCCTGCGGGAACCTCAGCACGGCACGCAGGTGCGACCGCGGGGCCGTGCGCCTGGCCAGCGTGCGAGGCGGCCAGTGACGGTTTCCGGGGTTTCCGGGCGTGTGCCCACCTAACCCGTCGCGCGGCTATCCTCCACTACCCGGCCCCCGTCGACTAGCGGCCCAGGTCGCAGCCCTTTCAAGGCTGTAGCGCGGGTTCGAATCCCGCCGGGGGCATGGTCTCGCTGGGCTCCGCCGGGCTCTCCGTCGAAAATCCGCTCGCGTTCGCTCGCATGACGATTTTCGACGGCGCGAGCGGCCAAGCGGTCACGGGACGTGCGTCGCGGATCCTGACGCGCTCTCGGACGGGGAGTTGGCCGCAGTGATCGCGGCAAGCGGATGGGCCTCCCACGCGAGAAGAGAAACGCGGCGGATCCCTCTCGTGGCGCCTGAGTTGACGCGGACGCGACACAGCCTTCCTGTCCGGGGCAGTGGCTCAGCGGACCAAGACGAAGCTTCCGCCCCATGAGCCGTAGCTCTTGCTGGAAACGCCGTTGCGGGTCGAGCCCGTGTACGACGACCGGCCGGGACGGATCTCGATCACGACCGTTCCGCCCCGTGCGAACGTAATCAGCCCGGCGTGGACGCCGGCCGCGCACACGGAGCTGTCGTCCGTGTAGACGCCCGTACCCCAGACCGACCTCGCCAGCGTGCCCTTGGGCTCGCAGGCAAAGCTGAAGCGTTCGCCGTTTCGACCGCGAAAGCCTGTGGCGGTCGCGCTCCAGCCGCTGCCGCCGCTCGCTGTCGCCGGCCCCGCTCCGCAGGAGCTTTTCGTTCCGAGCATGTACGCCGTCAGGCAGAGGCGTACGTCGTTCGCCTTGGCGGCGAAACCTGGGGAGCCGGCGACGATCACGTCGAGGTGTACTGATCCGCCCTCGGCTACGCAGTGGATGAGGACGGCGACGTCGTCGGCCTTACCCCGGACGAAGGTCTGGAACCGCTCGATCCGGAAGTTGGCACTCCGGAGGCCCGCTTCGCCCCTGGACAGACATTTCGCCCTCGTGCCGAGACTCGTCGTGGGTCGATGGCTCGCGCCGAGGCTCGGGGGCTCTCCGGCCGGCGCCGCAGCGCCACCCGTACTGGTGACGGCGATCACCCCCACCAGCACGGCTCCGCCGATGACAAGCTTCAAGAGTCCACGCATTGCTATCGCCACCTTTCTTGCGTTGCGAGGTACCGCGCTCCGGGCCAAAAGGCTAACAACGCCCTCCGGCACGAAACGCGGTCGGTTGGGGTCCTCGCCCGAGGGCCGTGCGGTGGTCAGGCTGGGGGCGACCAGACATACGGCGTCGTCGTCGTCACCGCGACGAACCCAAGCCGTTCGAGGATCGGCCGGCTGTCGTCAGAGGCGTCGACCTCGAGGTAGCGGCAGCCGCGCTCGGCGGCGAGTCTCGCGCGGTGGGCGACCAGCGCGCGGTAGATGCCTCGGCCGCGCCAGGCCGGCAGCGTTGCCCCGCCCCAGAGCGTCCCGAACTCAGTCCCGGACGGAAACCGGATCCAACCTGCGCACACGACGACACCGCCCGCCTCGGCGACGAAGATCCTCAGGCCAGCGGGGTCGGCCGCCCTCTCCTCGCCGAGATCGTCGATCCAGGCATGGTCTTCGTGCCAGACCGCCTCCTCCATCCCCGCGATCCGCCTCAGATCGGGCGGCTCGGATACCTCGCGCACGACCACCCCGTCAGGCAGGCCCGCCGCGATCGCGATCGCGGAGACGGGCGCGATCACCACCGTCTCCATCTCCTCGGGGACAAGGCCGGCAGCGCGCAGGCGCTCCGGGAGGTCGGCAGGACGATCGTGGCCGTGCAGCTTCCACTCGAAGGGCTCGCCGCGCTCGGCGAAGATCCGCACCTGCCGCGCGATCAGCTCGTTCAGCTCGTCATCGTCCAGGCCGTCGAGGTCGCGATACTCGACCATCCCGCGGTCGCCGAAGCCGACCGTTCGCAGCAGCGGGCCGTCGCGCTCGACGTGAACTGATTCGGGAAGCCGGTCGTGCACGTGCCCGCGGAGCTGCGCGTCATAGGCGCCGAGCAGGCCGGCGAGGTCGTCTTCTGGGCATCAGCGGAGCCTATTTTTCGCTACGGTCGCCGCGTGGGCGAGGTCAAGTACACGTCTCGGGTGCGGATCGAGCGCGTACGAGGCCCGTTGCGCCGCGCCTACCTGCCGGCGGAGTCCGAGCCGGTCGTCTTCGGTGTCCACGATGCGGTCGCCGCGCACTACGGCGTCGCCCCGGGTGGCGAGGCCGAGCGGGCGACGACGCTCGACTACGTGGTCGCTGCCGCAGCCGGCTGACTGACGGGCACCTTCGGAGGCGCGCTGGAGGCGCGCCAGGTGAACGCGAGCGAGGGAAGGCTGACCTCGGAGGCCGTGGGTGAGGTCGAGGTCGAGGACGGGGTCCTGGTGATCAAACGGATCCATGTCCGCTACACCCTGCGGTTGGAGGAGGGCGCCGATCGGGAGAAGGTCGACCGCGCCTTCGAGCACCACATGGCCCGCTGTCCGGTCTATCGCTCGATCCGCGCCGCGATCGACTGCACGACCGAGCTCGAGCTCGTTCAGCCCTGAGCGTCCACAGCCGTCCGCCGGGCTCGGTACGCGATCGGAACGGAGCCGGCGGGGAGGGCCGCCCCCAAAACGGCCCTCGCTCTCCCCACCCGCCGTGCCCGTGTAGGCCGCCGGCATCGCCTCTCCCAGCCGGTGTCCGCCGCTCGGCCTGTGGGTACAACGCAGGCGCCGAGGATTCCTTACACGTCCGCTAGCCCATAGAATGGTCACGCACCCAAGGGGGGGAGCGTAGTGGCCGTAACCGGCCGGGTAGAGCACGAGACCGACGAAGGGCGGCGCCTTGCGCTGGTCGCCGATCAGGGCGGCGACGCGTTCGCGGACCTGTACCAGCTCCACTTCCAGGAGCTGTACGACTTTGCGGTCCGAATCGTCCGCGACGGGGAGACGGCCGCCGACATCGTCCAGAGTGCCTTCACGAAGATCTGGGAGCGTGCGCAATCCGACGCAGTCGTCGAAAACCCGCGCGCCTGGCTCTTCCGCGTGACGCACAACGCCGCGATCGACGAGCTGCGCCGACGGAAGCGGCTGAGGAGCACGGCCGGCAAAGAGGACGAGGCGGAGTTCGATTTCGCCGCGCTTCCGGACCCGACCGGCCGTGAGCCCGCAAGCCTGCTGATCGAGAAGGAGGTCGCCGAGCTCGTCTGGTCGACCGCGGCGGCGCTGAGCCCACAGGACTACGCGCTGCTCGATCTGCACGTCCGTCGAGAGCTCGCCACCGACGAGCTTGCCGAGCAGCTCGGTCTCAGCGCCGGAGCGCTGCACACGCGGCTCTCGCGCCTGAGGAGGTCGTTCGAGGACGCGCTCTCGACGACGCTCCTCGCGCGCCGCGGCCGGCGCGACTGCGAGGAGCTCGACGCGCTTCTGAGCGAACTGGAGGTACCGGTCACGAGTCCAGAGGCGCGACGGGCCGTGCAGGCGCACGTTCGCGACTGCGACACCTGTCAGGAGAGCAAGAAGCGCTACGTCACTCCCGCCGAGATCCTGGCGGGGCTCGCCCCGATTCCGCTGACGCCCGGCCTCCAGGATGCGGTCTGGAAGCGCATCAGCGAGGCGATCGGTCTCAACGGCGGTGCGGGCCGGCCACGTCGGGGCAACCGGCAACAGGCTTCCGGCCCAGGCTGCCGTCGTAGCCGCCGGCGCCCAGCGCGCGGTCGGCACGACGGCGTCTCCGGTCGCGCTCGGGCCGTTCGCCCAGCTTCTGGCGGCGCTCCAGCGTCCGGTCGTGCTGCTGTCGGGTCTCGGCGTGGTCGCCGCAGCCGGGCTCGCGACCGCGCTGGTGCTCCTGCTCGCGCCCGGCACCCCGGTCCCGCACGATCCGAGGTTCGTCTGGAGCCCGAGCCACGACGCCGGCATCAGCTCCAGCGCTCCGCGCATCGAAATGTCGTGGTCGCGCCAGCCGCAGGCGATCGCGTACTCCGTGCTCTGGAACCACAAGCCGCGCGACGAGCCCGACGCGGTTCCCGACCTTCCGGGCACGGCGGTCGGCACGACCAGCCCGGTGCTCGCGCCGGGCCGTTGGTACTTCCACCTCCGAACCGAGAACAAGAGCCACGCATGGACGCACACCGTGCACCGTGGGCCGTATCTGATCGTGCCTCCGGCCGGCTCGGAGCCGTCGCAGCCTTCTTCGGGCGGGCCGGCGACCGGCGCAGGGGCGACCGGGAGGGGCGACCGGCGCGGGGCGACCGGGGCGGGCGCGACCGGTGCGGGGGCGAACGGGGACACGCCCGGATCGGCGGGCACGTCGCCGTCGCAGGGGCCGCCGGACACGACGGGTTCGGGCGGTGCGAGCGGCACGACCTCCACAACCGGAACGTCGTCGCCACCGACGACGGGGACACAGTCCGGCACACCCGGTGGCAACGGAGGCGGCGCCTCGACAGGCGGGACACCCGGCTCGCCCACCTCGTCCTCCGGCGGCGACGTCTTCCGTCCGCCGGCGGTCGATTCGGCGCCCCCGTCAGGCCCACCGGCGGTCTCGAAACCCCCGTCAGGCCCACCAGCTCCTCCCGCAGGCCCACCGGCGGTCCCAAAGCCCCCGTCGGGCGCGCCGACGCCCCCGGAGGCGCCTCCAACAACTCCCCCGACGGTCCCACCGGTGGTTCCGGCGCCTCCCACGGTTGGACCGGCAGTCCCGCCGTCCCCGCCCGCAGTCCCGCCGTCCCCGCCAGCCCCACCGGGCCCACCGGAACCTTCGACGCCCCCGTCGGGCGGGCCGCCGGCCGACTCGAAACCCCCGTCGGGGCAGACGGTTGAGCTCGACGGCGGGCCGTACTACCGGACGCTCGCTGTTGCGCTCACCCTCTACCAGGGCACCGACGACCATTCCGGGGTCGATCCCGGCAGCGGTGAGGTCCAGCGCTCGACCGCCGACCTCGCGAGCGGGTCCTGCGTGGGCTGGAGCAGCACCTGGGCGTCTGTGACCCTCCACGGGCACGCGGACACGAACGTGGCCGACGGCAGGTGCTACCGATACCGGTACAGGGTCGCCGACCGCGAAGGGAATCGCTCGGCGTTCTCCCCGACGAGCGACGCGGCCAAGGTCGACACAACGCCGCCGGATCGGCCCGCACTTTCGATTTCCGCCGGCGGCTCCGACACCTTCATCAGCGACACGACAGTGTTCTACCGCCCGACCGGCGCGGGAGGCACGTTCACTGTTGCGGCAACGTCGGACGACGCCGGCTCGGGGTTGAAGAGCATCGCGTTCCCGGGTCTCGCCGGGGGCTTCACGCCCCTTGCAGTCGTGCTGCGCACGGCGCCTCCCTTCGAAGTCGCGTACACCTGGCACGGCGGAAGCCCCGACGCAGGCACCAAGACCGTGACCGCCTACGACCGCGCGGACAATCCCCGCACGGCGTCCTTCACCGTTGTCGCCGACGAAGCCGGGCCTGTCGGCATGTCCGCACGAGTCTCCGGTGGGCCGTGGTTCACGACGCCGTCCGTGCCCGTGGAAGTCGAGGCGGGCTCGGACGCCGGGTCGGGCCTCGACAAGGGGTCACTCGTGGTGGAGCGGGACTCGGCGCCGCTCTCGAGTGGCGAATGCGGCGATTTCGCCGGTTCGTGGTCGGCGGTGACGCTGACGGGCAACGCCGATGCGGATGTCCACGGCGGCAGCTGCTACCGCTACCGGGTCAGCGTCTCGGACAATGTCGGCAACCGGTCGACGTCGGATCCGAGCCAGGCGGTGCGGGTGGATACGTCGCCGCCGGCGGAGCCGGAGCTGGCGTTGAGCGAGTCGTCGTCGAGTCTGTTCGTCGTCGGGCACGACGCTCTTCTTCCGGCCCGGGAAGTCGGAGGGTTCGGCCCGGTTCGACGTCCAGGCGACGACGAGCGACCCTGAGTCGGGGATCGTACAAGTGAGCTTCCCGACCGTCTCCGGGGCGGACGGCGGCGGCGCGGACGATTCGGCGCCGTACGAGGCCGGCTACAGCGGGTCGGCTCTCGAAGGGGGCGCGCGGTCGGTGACGGCGACGAACGGCGCCGGCCTGTCGGCCAGCAGCGACTTCACGCTCGTCCCCGACGACAGCGGGCCGACCGGCATGTCGGTGGACTTGGCCGGAGGGCCGTCGTTCCGCGACGGAGCCGTATCGCTCGACGTCAGCGCGGGTGACGACGCCGGGTCGGGCCTGGACGCCGGGTCGCTCCAGGTAGAGCGGGATTCGGCGCCACTCGGGAAAGAGGGCTGCGGCGCCTTCAAGGGCGCGTGGCAGACCGTCAAGCTCCAGAAGGACACGGACACCGGCGTCTCCCCGGGGAACTGCTACCGCTACCGGATCCGCGTGTCCGACAACGTGGGCAACCAGTCGGTCTCCGACCCGAGCGCCGACGCAATAGTCGAGCAGCCCGAGCAGGAGTGCGTCGGCCAGCCGCGCCTCGAAGGCGATTGCCCCGGCACGCCGCCGCCCTGCGACGCGGACGCCGGCAAGGAGGCAGTCGACGGCAGTTCGCCCGAGCAGCCGGCGACCAGCTCCAGCACCGTTGTGAAGGACGGCGAGCCCGATCCGCAGTGCATCGACGAGCCACCAAGCGAGGGCGATTGCCCCGCCGACCCGAAGCCGACCGACCCGAGCAGCGACGCGAAGGGCGGGCAGACCGATTCGGAGTGCACCGACAAGCCGCCCATCGAGGGCGATTGCTCCGGCCCGCCGCCCTGCGGTGCGGACAGCCCGAAGGACGGAGCCGACGGTCTCCGCCCGAGAAGCCAACCGCCGGCCTCCGATGCCGGCTCGAGCCCGACGAGTCCGGCCTCCGACGCCAACGCCGTCCCTCCGGACGGCTCTCCGACAACCTGAGGTAGCACCGCTCGTAAGGTTTTTCCCGTAGCTCCGTCTCAACTCAGGCATGGGGACGGGGAGAAGTGGAGATCGCTCCGAAACACGGCGGCCGCCGCGCCGGAAACGCTCCTTGGCCGGAGAGCAATGAGCACGATTCGCGTTCTCCTTGCCGACGACCACCCGCTGATGCTCGAGGGCGTGCGCCGTGCGCTCGAAGAGGCCGACGACCTCGAGGTGGTTGGGGAGGCGGCCGACGGCCGCGAGGTGCTTCCGCTCGTACGGAGCTGCAGCCCCGATGTGCTCATGCTCGACCTCCGCCTGCCGGGAATCGACGGGCTGACGTGCCTGGAGCTTCTGGCCGAGCATCATCCGTCGCTGAAGGTGATGGTCATGTCGGCGCTCGCCGATCGGGAGTACATCGAGGCGGCCCTTACGCGCGGCGCCTGTAGCTACGTCGTCAAGAGCATCAATCCGCTCGATCTTCCGTCGGCCGTACGCCAGGCCGTCGAAGGATCCGTCTACAACGTGGTCGGAGGCGCCGAGGGAGAGCAATCGACGCACGTGCGCGGCGCCTGCCTGACGGCGCGCGAGCGCATGATCCTCGCCGGCGTGGCCCGCGGGCTCTCCAACCGGTCGATCGGGGGCGAGCTCTGGGTGACGGAGCAGA
Organism: uncultured Actinomycetes bacterium; assembly: GCA_963764565.1. GTDB lineage: Bacteria > Actinomycetota > Thermoleophilia > Gaiellales > Gaiellaceae > DATBLE01. The sequence continues at coordinate 89,415 of CAVXTD010000013.1, read as the reverse complement.
CCGTCAAGTTCCACCTGACCAACATCTACAAGAAGCTCGCGGTCAGCAACCGGGTCGAAGCCGCCTGCGCCGCCTACCGGCTGGGGATCGGCAGCAACCCGACCCTCGACCGCATGCCGGTTGTGCCGGCGGCTTGACGACCGGCGAGTTCGCCTGTCAGAGGCGGGCTCGCGGAGTGTCCGCTTGTGACCCGGTGATCAGTCGTGCGCCTCGGCCGTGCGTCGCGAAGCTGAACGACCAGCGGATGAGCACGAGGACTCGGTTTTGAAAGCCCACGAGGTACCACAGGTGGACCGCCAGCCACGCGATCCAGGCGATGAGGCCGCTGAGCTTGAGCCCCTTGAAGTCGGCTACCGCGGCGGCGCGGCCGATCGTGGCGAGGTTGCCCTTGTCCCGATAGCGGAACGGGGGCGTGCCCCGGCCGCGCAGCCGGGCCCGCACGACCTTGGCCGCATACCGACCTTGCTGCATTGCGACAGGGGCGACACCGGGCAGGACGACCGGAACGCCGTCCACGCCGCGCACGCGGACCATGTCGCCGAGCGCGAAGACATCGCGATGCCCAGGGAGCGTGAGGTCCGAGCTCGACGGCCACGCGTCCGGCGCGGTCGCATTCCGCTCCGGTGAGCTCGCCGAGCCTCGACGCCAGGCTGGAGGCGGTGACGCCTGCCGCCCAGATGACGGTGCGGCTGGAGACGAGCTCGTGTTTGCCGCTGCCGTCGTCGATGGTTACTCCCTCGGCGTCGACGCCGACCACCGTTCGGTTCGTCAGCACGGTCACGCCGAGTCTTCGGAGCGATCGCACCGCCTTGGCCGAGAGTGAGGACGGGAAGGTCGGGAGCACACGATCGCCGGCCTCGACGAGAAGGATGCGGCCCGTGCGCGGATCGATGGAGCGGAAGTTGTGCCTGAGCGTGTCGTGGGCCAGCTCGGCGATCTGACCCGCCATCTCGACGCCGGTTGGACCCGCGCCCACGACCACAAAGGTGAGCCAGCTCGCTCGGCGTCCCGGGTCGGGCTCGGCTTCGGCCGCCTCGAATGCGCCGAGGATCCGGCCGCGCGCGACGAGCGCGCTCTCGAGCGACTTCACCTCGGCCGCGTGCTCGCCCCACTCGTCGTGGCCGAAATACGAGTAGCGTGATCCTCCGGCCACGATCAGTGTGTCGTAGGGCAGCGCGCTCGGTGCCGGGACGCCGGCGACCGAGCGGAGTCGCAGCTCTCGTGCGTCGAGGTCGAAGTCGCAGACCTCAGCCAGCACGACCCGGACGTTGCGGTGGCGCTTGAAGATCGCTCGGAGCGGGTAGGCGATCTCGCCGGGTGAGAGCGCTCCGGTCGCGACCTGATAGGTGAGCGGCTGAAAGAGATGGAAGTTACGCCGATCGACGAGCGTGACCTCGACCGGCGCGCGCCGGAGCTTCAAGGCGGCCTGGAGCCCGCCAAAGCCGCCACCGACGACGACCACGCGGTGCGCGTTCGATTGACTCATCGGTTCCTTCGACCCGACGCGCCGCACGTCCAGACGCGAGCTGTCAGCCGGACAGGCCGAAGGGGTTGCCTTCGGAGTCGCGGCAGACGGCGAAGCGCTCGCCGGGATGCACGACATCGCCGCCGAGCGCGACGACCTGTTCGAGTGCCGCGGCGAGATCGTCGGTGCGGAAGTAGGGGAGCGAGAATCGGTCGCCCGGCCCGGGGCCGCGCGGATGAATGCCGAGCTCGGGCTCGGGCCCGGCGGAGTGGGTCTGCACACCGGTTCCCTCCTCCGTGCTCCGCTCGCCGAGCTCCACGCCGAGGAGCTCCGCCCAGAAACGCTTCGAGCGGCCGAGGTCGTCGGCCGGAAACTCGATCAGCGCCAGGTGCTTCACAGGCCTAGCCTACGGCAGCGTCGGCGGCGACCGTGTAGAAACGCTCTGTGGATCCCGCGCGAGTGAGCCTGCTGCGCTGGCTGCGCCGGCAGCTGCGCCAGCCGCTGCCGGGGCGCGAGCATCTCGAGGCGGCCGTCGAGAACGACGATCCCCGCGAGGCGCGCCGCCTGCTTGCGACCGCGCCGTTCTCGGGATCGCAGCGCCAGTTCGTCGACGAGCTGCTCGACGCGTGGGACCGCGAGGCTTCCGCTAGACGGCGCGCCTGACCACGGAGAGGCCCCAGGCCTCGCCGGAGGAGAAGAGCTCGTCGGGATCGACCTCGCCGAGCCAGCCGAGAAAGTGCTTCGAGGGATCCTGCTCGGTCGAGCCGTAGACGGCCTGCCGCTCTTTCGGTGGTGGCGCCTCGGGGCGCTCGAGACGGTCGAGCTCCGCCTCTCGCTCCTCGCTCGCAGGCCCTTCCATGTATCCGCGCGGCACCACGGGAAGCGTAACGGCCGAGGCCGGCGCGAGGGGCCGGAGCGCGGGCGCGAGGGATTCGATCGTCTACGGGCTCGGTTGCATCTGCGGCTCGGGCGTCATCGAGTGCATCTGCGGCGCCGGGTTCATCGAGTGCATCTTGGCCATCGAACCGCCTTGCGGAACCGTCAGTCCTGGAAGGGCGCCGGGAGCAGCAAGCAGGAACGCGCCCAGCACGATCAAGACAGCGGTCGTGCCGTAGAGCGCTACACGGCGCCACGGCACCGTCTTCTCGACAGCGATCAGCCCCGCGACGAACGCCATCCAGACGATGCTCATCACGCCGAGCGCGAAGAGCGACGCCATCAGCGCCCAGCAGCAGCCGACGCACCACGCGCCGTGCCTCGCCCCCATCTGCACCGCGCCCGACGGGCCGTCGCGCCACGCGCCGAGCAAGAAGCCGAGCGGGCTGCGGCACTTCCCGAGGCAGACGTCCTTGAGCGGCGTCAGCTCGTAGACCGCGGCGACGATCAGGGTCGCTCCGGCGACCCAGCGACCGGCGCGATCCCACGCCAGCACCCCGCCCGAGACGCGCCCGCCGGCGGTCGCGACCAGAAAGACGGCGGCTCCCGCGCCGGCCCAGACGAGGAGATAGCCGGAGGCGAACAGCAGCGGCGCGACTGGAGACCGCGACTTCGTCAGGCGCGAGTAGAGCGCGACCGTCGGCGCGACCGACGGAAACATCATCGCCGCCATCATCACGACCCAGATGCCGAGGAACCAGGCGAACGTCCCGAGGCCCGTCCACGGTCCGCCGTCCATGCCCTGCATCTGGTCGAGCGTCCACCACCAGCCGACGCCTGCGAGCACGATCAGCAGGCCGATCAGCCCGAGCCGGGTGCGGGCGGCGGCGAAGGCGGGACCGAGGCCCGCCCTCGCCGCTACCGGCTCGTGTGCAACGGCGGTCAAGCGCTCAGGCGGCCCAGGAGAACTCGGAGGTCGAGAGGCCCGTCTTGCCCTCGTACTCGATCCCGAACGCGTTGATCCTGGAGCGCGTCGCCTCGGCGACCGTGAGCGCCGAGCCCGCCGGATGGAACATGCCGACGAGGCGAACCGGCTCACCGGTCTCGATACCGAAGGGGACGATGTCCTCGATCTCGAAGTCGATCGCGTCGCCGATGCGGACGCTGTGCCGCGTGCCGTCGTCGACGACCTCGATCGGCGCGCGCTCCACTCCCAGCATCTCGCCGATGAGCGGGCCGAGGGCTTCCATCGGGCCGCCGAGTTGTCCGCCGAAGACGGCGGTGAGCTTCTCCGCCTGCTCGTCGGTCGCCTGGTCGTCGATGAACATGCCGAGGCGCCAGTTCCCGTCGGTCATCACCTTGGGGGTGTCGGCGATCGCCGCGACCTTGAGGCCGCCGACGTCGGTGCCCTCGATCTCGCCCTCCTCGATGCTGAAGACGAGCGTGACGCGGCAGTAGTCGTACGTGGCACCGTGGTCGAACGACGCGTTGCAGGGGCAGATCAGGTCGCAGGAGCACGTCTCGACGTAGCTCCCTTTCAGCTTCCAGGACATGCCGGCCTCCTTCGGCGGGTGGGAAGACGCAATTCTCGGCCAGGGCGGTCAACCCGTCAAGCCGGGAGAGGCTCGCTACCCGCCTTCGGTCTCCTCGCACTCGAGACAGACCCAGTCGCGGTCCTGGTCGGGATGCGCGCTCAGCTCGGCCGGCACCATCGTCACGCCGCAGACGGGGCAGATCGGCGGTCTTTCACCGAGCACGCCGGGTGCGCTCCCGCTCGCGCAGCTCGTACTTCTTCACCTTGCCCGTCGAGGTCTTCGGCAGGTCGCCGAACTCGATCTCGTCCGGTGCCTTGAAGCCGGGCAGCGTCTCCCGCGCGAACGCGATCAGCTCCTCGGCGCTCAGCGTCGCGCCCGGGCGCACCGTGACAAAGCCCTTCGGGCGCTCGCCCCACTTCTCGTGCGCGGATCGCGACGACGGCGGCCTCGAGTACGTCGGGGTGGCGGACCAGCGCCTGCTCGACCTCGATCGTCGAGATGTTCTCGCCGCCCGAGATGATGATGTCTTTGGCGCGGTCGCGGAGCTCGACGTACCCGTCCGGGTGCATCACCCCGATGTCGCCGGAGTGGAACCAGCCGCCGCGGAAGGCCTCCGCCGTCGCGGCCTCGTCGGCGAAGTAGCCCTTCATCACGCCGTTGCCCCGCATGACCACCTCGCCCTGCGTCTCGCCGTCGGCGGGAACGTCACGCAGGTCGGCGTCCACGACGCGGACGAGGTCGGCGGTGACCATGTGCAGCCCCTGGCGGGCCTTCAGCCGGGCCCGCTGCTCGGCGTCGAGGCCGTCCCAGTCGGGGTTCCACTCGCAGATCGTGATCGGCCCGTACGTCTCGGTCAGGCCGTAGACGTGGTTGATCCGGAAGCCGAGCGCCTCGGTGCGCTCGATGACAGCAGGCGGGGGCGGGGCTCCGGCGGTCGTGATCTGCACCGGCCGTGCGAGCGCTCTCGCGGCCGGGTCGGAGGCGAGCATGACCAGCACGGTCGGCGCGCCGTTCAGATGCGTGACTCCCTCATCCTCGATCAGCTGCCAGACGAGCGGGGGGTCGACCTTCGGCAGGCACACGTGGGTCGCGCCGACGGCGGTTACCGCCCAGGTGAAGCACCAGCCGTTGCAGTGGAACATCGGCAGCGTCCACAGGTAGACGGAGCGCGAGTCGAGCCCCGCGTGCAGCGCTTCCGAAAGGGCGTTCAGGTAGGCGCCCCTGTGCGTGTAGACGACCCCCTTCGGCCGGCCGGTCGTGCCGCTCGTGTAGTTGATCGAGATCGCATCGTCCTCGCCCTCGAGCCGGTGCTCCGGCTCGCCGGCGCCGGCCGACGCGAGGAACGCCTCGTAGTCGCCGGCTGCGCCGCAGACGATCACGCGCTCGACCGCCGCGCCCTCGACGAGGTGCGCGAGCGACTCGTGAACGACGAGGATGCGCGCCCCCGAGTGTTCGAGGATGTAGGCGATCTCCTCGGGCATCAGCCGCGTGTTGATCGCGACCAGCACGCCGCCTGCGCGCGGGACGCCGAAGTGCGCCTCGAGCAGCGAAGTGACATTCGGGGCGAGGAAGGCGACGCGGTCGCCGTGCTCGATCCCTGCCTCCTGCAACGCGAGCGCGAGCCGTCGCGCTCGCTCGCGGAGCTCGGCCCAGGTCAGGCGTGTATCGCCGTCGACGACCGCCGTTCGCTTCGGAAACGCCAGCGCGCTGCGTTCCAGGAAGGAGAGCGGCGTCAGCGGCGAGAGGTGGAGCTGTTCCAGGGTGGCGCTACTCTAGAGCGCATGGCCGCACCCGCGACCGGGTTCAGCAACATCCGCCTGACCGAGGACGGGCCGGCCGCCACGATCACGTTGCACCGTCCCGAGAAGCGCAACGCCCTCAGCCTCGAGCTGATGCAGGAGGTGATCGAGGCGCTCCGCGTGGCAGGCGAGAGCCCGGCGCGCGCGATCGTGATCGAGGGTGCGGGGCCTGCCTTCTCCGCCGGCCACGACCTCGGCGAGATGATCGACCGGGAGGAGGCCTTCTACCAGGAGCTGTTCGAGATGCTGCACGGTGATGATGGAGACGATCCACCGGGTCAGGCAGCCCGTGATCGCCAAGGTGCACGGAATCGCCACTGCTGCGGGCTGCCAACTTGTTGCCGCCTGCGACCTTGCCGTCGCCGCCGAGGGGACGCGCTTCGCCACTCCGGGCGTGAAGATCGGTCTGTTCTGCTCGACGCCGATGGTGCCGGTCTCACGTGCGGTCGGCCGCAAGCGCGCGCTCGAGTTGCTGCTGACCGGCGATCCGATCGACGCCGCCACGGCGCTCGAATGGGGGCTGATCAACCGGGTCGTTCCGGCCGAGCAACTCGACGACTCGGTCGCCGGGCTCGTCGCCGCGATCGCGCGCTCGAGCCCGATGACGATCGCGACCGGCAAGCGCGCGTTCTACGACCAGATCGATCTCGACGAGACCGGCGCCTACGGCCTGACGAAGGGCGTCATGGCGACGAACGCGCAGCAGGCGGACGCCCAGGAGGGGATGGGCGCGTTTCTCGAGAAGCGCGAGCCGACCTGGCAGGGCGAGTAGGCGCCACCGGGCCGTCGCCCGGATCGTCGGCGGCGCCGACAGCGCCGACCTCGAGGACACGTACGCGTGTTAGTTGCCGCGGGTAGTCAACCAGCGATCGGCTTGACATCGTCTATGGTCGAGGGGTGGCTGCACTTGGTCAGACCGACCTCGACGTGTTCCCGCTTTGCCTGGGCGGGAATGTCTTTGGCTGGACGGCCGACGAGGCCAACTCGTTCGCAGTCCTCGACGCCTACGCGGCGGCGGGTGGCAACTTCGTCGACTCCGCCGACTCCTACTCCGCCTGGGTCCCCGGTCACTCGGGAGGAGAGTCGGAGCAGATCATCGGCGCCTGGCTGGCCGCCCGTGGCAACCGGAACCACATCGTCGTGGCGACGAAGGTCGGCAGGATGCCGGGCAAGAGCGACCTTCATGCGGCGACAATCCTGCAGGCGGCCGAGGACTCGCTCCGCAGGCTTCAGACCGATTACATCGATCTCTACTACGCACACGGCGACGACAACCCTGACATTCCACTCGAGGAGACGCTCGGAGCGTTCGACGATCTCGTGCGGGCGGGCAAGGTCAGATACATCGCAGCCTCCAACTACGAGCGTCCCCGGCTGGCCGAAGCACTCGAGGTCAGTGCCCGCGAAGGGCTGGCCTCGTACGTCGCGCTACAGCCGCACTACAACCTCCTCGAGCGTGGCTACGAGCACGAGCTCGAGCCGCTCTGCGCCGACAAAGGCCTCGCCTGCCTCCCGTACTTTTCGCTTGCGATGGGGTTCCTGACCGGGAAGTACCGGCCGGGTGCCAAGCCCGTGGACAGCCCACGCAGTGAGGGCGCTGCCGCCTACTTGGATACGCGGGGGATCGCCGTCCTCGCCGCCCTCGACGAGATCGCGGCGAATCACGAGGTGAGTGTGGCCGCCGTCGCGCTCGCGTGGCTGCTCGCAAAGCCCTCCGTTGTTGCGCCGATCGCGAGTGCCCGTACACCGGAGCAGCTAGCGGAGCTCCTGCCCATGGCCGAGCTCGAGCTGCAGCCGAACGAGATGGCCCAACTCGATGCGGTCTGATTGAAGGTGGGCCGGATGTCGCCCGGCTCAGCGGGAGGGGCGCTGCTCGGCCGGTGAGGCTCCGAGGCGGACGCCGTTCGCGTCGAGCGCTCGGACGGCGACGTACCGGTCGAGCAGGTAGCCGAGGTCGATCGCGGTCTCGAATCCGCTCTTCTCGACGGTGACGACCTCGTGCAGATGCTCGGCGTCGGGACCGGCGACGACCTGCCAGCGCGCGACGTCGGTGGCGCCGTTCCAGCTCGCATAGGCGGTCACGCGGCCCCGCCGGTCGGTGCGGACGGCGAGCGCGGGGGGCTCCTGCGGATGACCGCTCCAGGGGAGGCGGTACGCCCGGTAGGAGTCGGCCAGCGTCGTGAAGTGCGCGTCGAAGACGACCCGTCCTTCGGCGTCGAACTCGGTGAAGTTCGGGTTCGCACCCCAGCCGACGAAGACGTGGCCGTCCGGCAGGTACTGGACGTTGCCCTGGCTGCCCGAGAGCAGCGGGGCGGGATGGGTGTAGGCGCGGACGAGCTCGACCGTTCGTGCCGCCTCGTCGACGCGCAGGACGAGCCCGCGCGACTGCTTCGCCAGCGGCGGGTTGGCCTCGTTGTCGAAGAGCGAGATCGTCCCGTCAGGGCGCCAGCGCGCGTCGTGCTGCCAGCCGAAGTTCGTTCCCGGCCCCATCGTGAAGTCGCTCTTCTTGCCGCCGAGCCGCCAGGCGATCTTGCCGGTGCTGCGGTCGATCTTGTAGAGCGTATGGGTGTTCCGCCCCGAGACGAGCAGGTTCCCGTCGGCGTCCTCGTCGACCGAGTTGATGTGGAAGTAGTCGTAGGGCGCCGCCGCCTTTCCCTTCTTGGGGTCGGGCGGCGGGTAATAGGACTCGTCGAGACCGACCTCGGCCATGCTGTGCCAGGTGAACAGGACGCGGCCGCTCGGGATCTCCACCTCCTGGACGATGCCGTCCTCGATCTTTCCCTCCCGGGGGCCGCCGACCGACGACAGGTCGACCGGAACGCGGTGATAGATGGTGATCAGCGCCGTGTTCCGCGGCGTGAGCTTGAACTCGTGGACGTCGGCGATGAGCCCATTGCCGGCGTGGACGCGCGCGATCTCGCGATACGAGTCGTCGGCGATCACGTCGTAGCCGTTCCCGATCCCCATCACCGCGCGACCGCGCCACCAGGTCAGCACGGGCTTTCCCCGGTAGAGCTGGACGCGGAAGTCCGTGACCGCGTGCGTGTCCAGACGCTTGAACCAGACCAGCGTCCCGCTGTCGTCCAGGATCATCGGCCCCGCCTGGTAGTCGTCCGGCTTCGGCGCGATGAAGATGTAGCCCGGCTCCGTCCCGTGGGCGGGGGTGGTCACCGTGATCGCCGGCGGGGACAGGTCGGGGCGCGACTGGAAGTGCTGGAACGCGTCCGTCTGACCGCCGCAGCCTGCGACCGCAAGCGCGGCGAGCAGGATGAGCGGCAGCCGCCGCATCACACCAGCCCGCCCGAGTAGCGCCACGGCCCCGGCTCGAATCTGACCCCGCGCTTGCGGCAGAACTCGCGCACGGAGTCGAGTATGACGCCCCCGTCGCCGTGCACGCGCCGGGCGAGGAGGTCGAGCACGGCGCAGCCGGGCGGCGGCTCGCCGGCGAGCTCGAGCGTGAGCACGACGGTCTCGCCGTCGGCCTCCGGCGGGGCGAATCCCGGTCCGAGCTTCTCGACCGCGAGCACGAGCGACGTCACTCCGTCGTGGCGCACCTCGATCCCGCGGGTAGGCCCGGCGAGCGCCGAGGCGTCGACGCCCCGCAGCTCGAGCAGCTCCTCGAAGCTCGTCGATCATCCGCTCGAGGAGCCGGCCCTGCCGCTCGCGGGACAGCGGGTGAAAGGCCGACCCGGTGACCTTGGCCGGCACGCCCGCCGCCAGCTTGCCGGCCGGGATGTCGGAGACGACGTACGAGTTCGATGCGACGATCGCCTCTCGCCCGACGCGGCAGCCCGCGTAGACGACCGTGCCGATGCCGATCTGCGAGCGATCCTCGAGCACGACCGGCGCGAAGCGGTTCTCGAAGCCCTCGAGCAGCGAGTGCCCGACGTTGTGGGTGACGATGATCGACCGCATCGTCAGGAACACCTCTCGCCCGATCAGGACCGGCCGGCACGGGTTGATGAACGCCTCCTCGCCGATGAAGACGAGGTCGCCGGCGGCGAAGGTCGCCCAGGGATCGCGATTGCCGCCGCCGCCGATCCTGACGCTGCGCCCGATGTAGCCGTTCTCGCCGAAGTAGGCGCGGCGGCACGTGAGCTCGAAGCCGGCTCCGAACTGCGTCAGCGCGCCGGCGGCGAAGATCTCGTGGCAGCGGACGAGCGCGCCGTCGCCGATCGTGACACCGTCACCGATCACGATCTGCGGAGAGACGATCAGCGCGCGCGCCCCGAGCTCGACATCTGCGCCGATGCTGGCGCCGTGCTCGCGGTAGGCGGCGCAACGCTCCTCAGACGAAAGGGCGCGGAATGTCTCCGGGTCGGTGCGAAGCGACTCGAGGAACGCTTCGTCGACGCGGCCGGTGGTGTCGTCCAGACCGAAGGAGGCAGGGAGGGTGACGCCCTCGGTCGACGTGCCGGCGAGCCGGTGGTCGGCTGCGGCCGCGGGCCGGGCAGCCGCCGCCTTCGCGGCGACGAGCGCCTCGACGTCCTCGCCGGTGATGAAGCCGTCCTTCTCGATCGAGCCGAGATCGACGCCGTGGGCCTCCGCCAGCTCGATCGCCTTCTTGGTCGCGTTCGGCCTCCCAGACTGAGGCTCGGCCTTCGGCTTCGACTCCGTCGCCTGCTCGATCGCGGCCAGCTCGTCCGCGCTCTCGGCGACGAGCCCGACGCTTTGTCCGAGCTCGACCTCCTCGCCCTCGCGGCAGAGCCGGCAAAGCGTCCCGTCTCCGGGCGACTCGATCTCGATCGACGCTTTCGTCGTCTCGACGACGCAGACCGGCTGCCCCTTCGCGACCGGCTGACGGTCGTCGGCCAGCCACTCGACCAGAATTGCCGATTCGCTGTTTGCGTCTTCGCGCGTGAGGACGATCTCGAGCAGCGCTCAGCCCCTGATGCTCTCGAGAGCCGTGATCGCTCGGACGACGTCCTGGACGCCGGGGAGGACGGCGTCCTCCAGCGTGCGCGCCGCCGGGATGATGCCGTCGCGTGCCGCGATGCGCTCCACCGGCCGGCGCAGGTCGTCCCACGCCTCGCTCTGGACGCGGGCCGCGATCTCGGCGCCGACGCCCGCCGTCAGCGTGCCCTCCTCGAGCGTGACGAGCGAGCCTGTGCGGGCGACCGACTCGAGCACGGGTCCGAGGTCGAGGGGAAGGAGCCGGCCGAGCGCGATCACCTCGGTGAAGACCTCGTCCTCGATGATCAGCCGGACCGCCGCCTCGAGCGCGATCGGCAGCATCCCGCCGTAGGTGACGATCGTCGCCGAGGCGCTCGCGAAGCCGTTGGCGGAGAAGCGGAGCGCGGGGTAGGGCGTCGCCGACCTCCTCGCAGTGGAACTCGCCGACGCGGCCGTCGACGGGGCGGCGGTTCGGCCGGCCGTACATCAGCTTGTTCTCGATGAAGAAGACCGGGTTCTCGTCGTCGATCGCGGCAAGCAGCATCGCGCGGAGGTCGTGGCACTCGCTGGGCGCGACCACCGAGATGCCGGGCACGCCCATGAGCAGCTTCTCCAGCGACTGGCTGTGGGTCGGGCCGTAGCCGCGCCGGCCGCCCATCGGCGTCCGGACGACGAGCGGCAGCCGCACCTGGTCGTCGAACATCTCGCGGAACTTCCCGATCCCGTTCACCGTCTGGTCGAGGCCGAGCGCCATGAAGTCGCCGAACATGATCTCCAGGATCGGGCGCCGGCCCCGCATCGCCAGGCCGGCGGCGACGCCGAAGAGGGACGGCTCGCTGATCGGGGTGGTCAGCACGCGGTCGGGCCAGCGCGTGCTCAGTCCGCGGGTGATCTTGAAGGCGCCGCCGTACGGGTCGAGGACGTCCTCGCCCAGCAGGATCACGTCGTCCCGGGTCTCGAATGCCTCGGTCAGTGCCGCGTTGAGGACGCCGGCGCAGCGCTCTTCGGCGACGGCGCTACTCATCGGGAAGCGCGGGCGGCGACTCCTCGGCCGCCCTGATCACGTCGGCGAGGCGCTGCTCGCAGGCTTCGTCGATCGACCGGCGCTCCTCGTCGGCCAGCCGTGCGCCGGCGACGAGGAGCGGGTCGCGCTGACGCGCGTCCTCGATCTCCGCCTCGTCGCGGTTGTCGTCGCCCTTGCTGTGCGGGCTGAACCGGTAGGTGTTGAGCACGAGAAAGAACGGGCGCCCGCCCTCGCGCACCTTCGGGACGATCTCCCCCGCGGCAGCGTTGATCTCGGTGACGTCGGTGGTGCTCAGCTCCTCCGTCTCGATCCCGAAGGCGGCGCCGCGGTCGGCGATCCGGCCGGCCAGGTTGAGGTGGCTCGGCGTCGACTGGGCGTAGAAGTTGTTCTCGACCACGAACAGGATCGGCAGCTGCCAGAGCGAGGCGAGGTTGAGGCTCTCGTAGACCACGCCCTGCCCGAGCGTGCCGTCGCCGAGGAACGCGACCGTCACGGCGCCCGTGCGGCGCTGCTTCTCGGCGAGCGCCATTCCGGCCGCGACCGGGACGGTGCTGCCGAGGACGCCGTTCGAGTAGAAGTTGCCGTTGCAGAGGTGCTGGCTGCCGCCCTTGCCGCCGCAGACGCCGCCCTGCTTGCCCATCACCTCGCGCAGCAGGCCGACGGCGTCGCCGGTGAACGCGAGGTAATGCCCGTGGCAGCGGTGGTTCGAGACGATCACGTCGCGCTCGCGCTCCAGGTGGTCGATCAGGCCGACGGCGTTTGCCTCCTGGCCGATGTAGGTGTGCACCGTCCCGTCGATCTTCCCGGCCGAGAACAGCTCGAGCAGCGACTCCTCGAAGCGCCGCATCGTCACCATTTCCTCGTAGAAGCGCGCCAGCGGCGCCCGGGTGGGCTGCTCGGGAAGAGTGCGGGTTTCGCCTGCCACTGGTCTCTGCATCGCCATGTTCTGCCGTTCGTGCCGCTCGGCCACGCCGGAGACTAAAGGTAGCCGAGGTCGGCCAGGCGCTTCTCGACGAGCGCCTGCTCCTCGGCGCTCAGGCTCTCCCGCGAGACGCCTTCGAGCTCCTCGAACAGCCGCTTGCGGAGCTCGGGCGGCGCGTCCTGCCTGCGCTCGCGCTCGCGCGGGTCGAGATCGAGCCTGTACGCCGACTCTTCGCCGGACTCGAGGTCGAGCACGAGCTTCCAGGGCGGCTCGCGCAGCGCGATCTGCGACAGCGAGCCCTTGTCGGTCGCTGCGATCACCGCCGGCCGGTCGCCGCGCTCGCTGCCGTCGGCGACGGGCAGGAGCGAGGCGCCGTCGAGACCGTCGAGCGGCGCGCCGCCGAGCTCGAGCAGCGTCGGCATCACGTCGACGAGGCGCACCTGCGAGCCGACGACCGCCGGCTCGATCCCGGGGGCGGAGAGGATCAGCGGCACCTCGACGATCTCGTCGAACAGCGTCGCCCCGTGCATGTGGTAGGTGCCCTTCACGTCGGTCTTGTCGGCGAAGCGCTCGCCCCACGACTCGCCGTGGTCGGAGAGGAAGGCGATCGCCGTCTGCTCCCGCAACCCGAGATCGTCGAGCGCCTGGAGGAAGGACGCGAAGACCGTCTCCGACTCGCGCTCGACGGCCCGCGTGTAGCCCTCGCGCAGCGCCTCGAGCGCCGAGGCGCTGTCGGACTGGATCCCGGTCATGATCTCCTGCTTGGCGGCGAGCCACTCCTGGCGCTCGGAGTGGAGGACGTCGTAGGGCATGTGCGTCGCCCAGCTGTGGAACCAGAGGCAGAACGGCGTGTCGCGGTGCGCGCGCAGCCACTCGACGGCGCCGTCCACGTGCTCGGTCGTGCCGGCCACGTTCGCGTCCGGGAAGCCCTTGAACAGGTAGTTCTCGTCGAAGACGAAGCTGCCCGTCTCGTAGCCGTAGGCGGCGGCGACGGTGAAGAGAGTCGGCAGCGCCGGGTCGAGCTCGGCGTCCCAGTGCAGGTAGCCGTGATGGTGCGGGTAGAGGCCGGTGATCATCGACGCCGTCGACGGGCACGTCCACGGCGCCGCGCTGATCGCCTGGTCGAAGCGCACGCCGCCGCGGGCGAACTCGTCGATCGTCGGAGTGCGCACCCGGCGGGCGCCGTAGCAGCCGACGTGGTCGGTGCGAAGTGCGTCGGCGACGTAGACGATCAGGTTCACGCCGCGAGCTCCCGCGCGAGGCTGCGGCCGCGCATCCCGTCGGGCGCGTCGATCCCGAGCAGCTCGAGGACGGTCGGCGCGACGTCGAGCAGGTGAGCGTCCAGCCGGCCGCGCGCCTTCACCCCGGCGCCGGCGGCGATCAGCAGGCCGTCCTGGGCGTGGTTCGCGTCGTCCGGCCCGGTGTCGTTCTCGAGCGTGTGGACGCCTTCGTCTCCGCCGACGGTCGCGACCGAGCGCCAGAGCAGGTCGCCGAAGATCGCGATCAGGTCGGGCGCGACGCCGTTCACCTCGGCGTAGAGCTCCTCCGGCCTGTAGACGCGCGTGTCCAGCGGCCGTCCCTGGTCGTCGGGGATCTCGGCGAGGCGCCGGGCGAGGTCGTCGCGGACGGCCTCGTAGTCCTCCGGCGCGACGGTCCCTTCCGGCTCGCGGCCCTTGACGTTCAGGAAGATCCGGGCGTAGTAGCCGCCGTCGCCCCAGGCGGTCGTCTTCGCCCAGTCGATCCCGACCTGCTTCGGCAGCTGCACGCCGTCGGGCTCCGCCTTCAGCGCGAGCAGCCCTTCGCGGCGGAGCCACTCGTTCACCCTGATCCCGCCGTCGAGGCGCTTGGCGCCGTGGTCGGAGAGGACGAGGACGAGCGTGTCGTCGTCGGCGTGGCGGAGCAGGCCGCCGATCAGCTCGTCGGTGTGCTTGTAGTAGTCGAGGATCGCGCGCTCGTACGGGTTGCCGGGCTCGTGCTTGCGGTGGGTCGTGTCCATGTACTTCCAGAAGCCGTGGTGCATGCGGTCGTGGCCCATCTCGACCATCGCGAACAGCTGCCAAGGCTTCGTCTCGAGCAGATGGTCGGCGAGCCGGAAACGGCGGTCGGTCATCTCGTACACCTGCCGCAGCAGGTCGTCCTTCGCCTCCGTCCGGAAGTCCGTGCAGTCGAACAGGTACTCGCCGACGACGCTCTCGATCTCGTCCTTGAGAGCGGGGGGGAACGTGTAACGGCTCTCGATCGACGGCGTCAGGAAGCAGCTGACCATCACGCCGCGCAGCGGCTTCGGCGGATAGGTGCCGGGAACTCCGAGCACGATCGACGATCCGCCCGCGCGCCCGACGACGTCCCAGAGGCGCGGCGGCTTGATCGCGGTCGAGTCGGCGATGAACGCGCCGTCGTAGGTGTGGTCCGAGCGGTTCCGAAAGCCGTACACGCCGAGGTCGCCGGGGGTGCGGCTGGCCATCATGCACGACCAGGCGGGGACGGTGATCGGTGGGATGACCGAGGTCAGGCGGCCGTGCACGCCCCGTTCGATCAAGCCGGAGAGGGTCGGCAGCTCGGCTCGCCAGGCTGTCCAGCAGCGACGGCTCGGCGCAGTCGAGTCCGATCACCATCGCCCGTTTCGCGGCCGGTTCGCCCACGGGGCTATCGTATGGGCAGGCGCGCTCCGCTCAGCGGGTGCGGGTGAACCGGTGCACTGCCTCGAGCAGTTCCTCCGTCTTCACGGCAGCATCGGCCTCGTCCCCCGCGACGAGGGCGCCGGCGACGCAGTGGCGCACGTGCTCGTCGAGGATCTTGAACGCCAGCGCCTCGAGTGCGGTGTTGGCAGCGGCGATCTGGGTGAGGATGTCGATGCAGTAGCGGTCGTCCTCGACCATCCGCTCGATCCCGCGCACCTGGCCCTCGATGCGGTGGAGGCGCTTGACGAGCGCGTCGCGGTCCTTGCTGTAGCCGTGGGTGTCGGTTGGCGTGCTCAGGCCGTTCCTCCTTGTCGTGCGCTGCGGAACCGGCGCAGGCGCAGGCTGTTGGTGACGACGAACAGGCTCGAGCCGGCCATCGCAGCTGCGGCGACCATCGGGTTGAGGAGCCCGCTGACGGCGAGCGGGATCGCGGCGACGTTGTACGCGAAGGCCCAGAAGAGGTTGCCCTTGATCGTGCGCAGCGTTCTCCGCGCGAGCCGGATCGCGTCGGCAGCGACGCGCAGGTCGCCGGAGACGAGCGTCAGGTCGGAGGCCTCGATCGCGATGTCTGTGCCGGTGCCGATCGACAGGCCGAGATCGGCCTGGGCGAGCGCGGGCGCGTCGTTGACGCCGTCTCCGACCATCGCCACCACCTGGCCCGCCTGCTGGAGGCGCTCGATCTCCGCAACCTTGTCCGCCGGGTAGACCTCGGCGAGGACGCGCTCGATGCCGACCTCCGCGGCGACCCGGGCTGCGGTCGCCTCGTTGTCGCCGGTGAGCAGCACCGGGGTCAGCCCGAGCGCCTTCAGCTCGCGGATCGCCTCGGCGCTCGTCGCCTTCACGGTGTCGCGAACGAGCAGGGTCGCGCGCGGCTCGCCGTCCCAGCCGACCGTGATCGCGCCGTCACGGCGGCCGACCTCGACCGCGTGACCCTCGACGACTCCGCGCACGCCGACGCCGGGCAGGTTGCGGAAGCCCTCGACCGGCGGCAGGGCGCCGACCTCGGCTCGTGCCGCAGCGGCGACCGCCTGGGCGATCGGGTGCTCCGACGCGGCCTCGACCGCGCCGGCGAGTCGGAGGATCTCGTCTCTCGCCGCGCCGTTCAGCGGCGCGACCTCGGCGAGCTCCATCTTGCCCTCGGTGATCGTCCCGGTCTTGTCGAGCACGATCGTGCCGACCCGGCGTGTCTGCTCGAGCACCTCGGGGCCCCTGATCAAAATTCCGAGCTGGGCGCCGCGGCCGGTGCCGACCATCAGTGCGGTCGGCGTCGCCAGCCCGAGCGCGCAGGGGCAGGCGATGATCAGCACGGCGACCGCCGCCGTGAAGGCGGTGGCGGCGCCGTGACCGGAGGCGAGCCACGCGATCAGCGTCGCGAGCGAGACGACGATCACGATCGGCACGAAGATCGCCGAGACGCGGTCGGCGAGCCGCTGCACGGGCGCCTTGCCCGACTGAGCCGCCTCGACCAGGCGCGCGATCTGGGCGAGCGCGGTATCGGCCCCGACCCTGGTCGCGCGAACGACGAGGCGCCCGTAGCTGTTGATCGTCGCACCGGCCAGATTGGATCCGGCCGCGACCTCGATCGGCACCGATTCGCCCGTGAGGATCGACCGGTCGACGGCCGATTCGCCCTCGACCACGACGCCGTCGGTGGCGACTTTCTCGCCTGGGCGGACGACGAACAGGTCGCCCACCTCGAGCTCGGACACCGGAACCAGGATCTCGGTGCCGTCGCGCAGCAGGCGCGCGTCCTTGGCGCCCAGCTCGAGCAGCCGGCGGATCGCCTCCGAGGAGCGGCTCTTCGCCTGCGCCTCGAGGTAGCGGCCGAGCAGGATCAGCGTCGTCACCACGGCGGCGACCTCGAAGTACGTGTCCGTCGCGATGCCGGCGACGAGGACGACCGTCGACCACAGCCAGGCCGCGAGCGTCCCGAGCGAGATCAGCGTGTCCATCGTCGCGGCGAGGTGCCTGGCGCTCGCCAGCGCGGCGCGGTGGAAGGCGGCCCCGCAATAGAAGACGACCGGCGACGACAGAGCGAGCGCGACCCACTCCCAGCCGGCGAAGCGGAGCGAGGGAACCATTCCCAGAAGCGCCACAGGGATCGTCAGGACGATCGCGACTCCGAGCCTCCTGGTCAGGACGGCGAGCGGCTCGTCGTGGTGATCGTGCCCGGCCTCGCCGAGGCGCTCGTGCACCGGCCTGGTGACGTGGGCGGCGTAGCCGGCCGACTCGACCGCGGAGACGAGCTCGTCGGCGCCGACTGCTGGATCGCAATGGACGGTTGCCTGCTCGGTCGCGAAGTTGACGGTCGCCTCGACACCCTCGAGCGAGTTCAGCGCGCGCTCGACCCGCGCCGCGCAGGAGGCGCAGGTCATTCCCGCCAGATCGAGCTTGAGCTCTGCTTGCGCGGCGGCGGTGTCGGTGGTGGTCGTCATCGGGTTCTTCCGAATATACCCGATGGGGGTATTAGGGGCAAGCGCCCGTCTCGGCGTCGGAGTGGCCAGATGCCGCGAAACGTGATTAAGTTGGAGCCGGCTCATCCTCGAGCCGTTGCACCAATCGCCGGGAGAGCGAGATGGAGGGTATGGAGGCGAACGGGCGGGGTCCGGCGTGATCCTTGCGCTGTCGTTGTCGTACGCGATCGTGATCGCGGCGGTCGGGGTGGGCGCGATCCTCGTGTCGTTCGTCGCTGCCTTCGGCTACCGTCGGCGCCGTTCGGACGCGGACGCCGGGGAGCGAACGGCGAAGCTGCTCGAGGATCTCCACTCGCGGATCGACAACCTCGGGCGCGAGGTGTCCGAGGCGATCGAGCAGTCGAAAGAGCAGGTGCAGGCGCGCCGGTTCGAGGGCGCCGGGCCGATCGATCTGGACGCCGTCCTCGGCAAGGTGCTTGCCGCTGCGCGCTCGGTTCCGGGGGCGGATGCGGCAGTCGTCACGGTCGCGGGGCCCGGTGAGGAGCCGGTGACGAGGGCAGACGGCCTGACACAGCGTGACGAGCAGCTTGGATGGGCTTTGGCCGCCTCCGCGCCGGCCGCCTCCGACGATTGAGAATGGAGTACGACTCGCACGGCGAGCCCGCCAGGATCAGCGCAGGGCTGCTCGTGCCGATCCGGGCGGAGCCGGCGGTCGAGACCGAAACCGAGCCTGAGGCCGGGAGCGAGCCGTCGCCGAGGTCGGGTTGCAGTTCGAGACGATCGGGCTTCTCGGCGTCTTCGCGCGCGGCGACCGGGGTGCCTTCTCGGAAGCGGAGGCGGCGGAGCTCGAGGACATCGGCCGGCGCGCCGCACCGACCGTCCAGAACGCGCTCCGCTTCCACGCCGCTCAGCAGCGCGCTGTCATCGACGGCCCCACGGGTCTCCACAACAAGGCCTACTTCGCAGGAAGCTCTCGCCAGGGAGGTGCTGCGCGCCAAGCGGCACAAGCGGCCGCTGGCGCTACTCACCTTCGACCTCGACGACTTCAAGGCGATCAACGAGAAGTACGGCCATCCGGCGGCCGACCAGGTTGTCGCCGAGATCGCGGAGCGCATCAGGGACTCACGCGCACGTCCGGCGGACATTCCGTGCCGAACCGGCGCGGGCGACGAGTTCGCCGTGATCCTGCCCGAGTCGACGCTCGAGGGCGCCGCGCAGGTCCACCAGCGGGTGCGGGCGGCGATCGCCGCCCAGCCGCTGGCGCACGTCGATCGGGTGTCGCTGTCGGCCGGAATCGCCGAGCTGTGGCCGGACGAGAGCGACTCCGCGTTCTTCAAGCGCGCCAACGATGCGCAGCGACTGGCGAAGCGGTCGGGCAAGGGACGGCTGGCGGCCTCCGTGACCCTCGAGCAGTCCGCCCGGCAGGTGCCCTTCGCCCTCTGGACACCGGATCGCGTGCCGCCGGAATGGACGAGCCACGTGATCCATCTGCCGTCGCTCGGGATGCCGACGGTGACCGAGACCGTTCGCGTCGAGTACGCATCCGCGATCGAGGGCGAGGAGGTGCTGTCGCTGACAGAAAGCGCGACAACGTCCACGGCCGAAGCGGGCACCGACGCGCCGGCTGACGACGGCCGAACGCTGAGCGTCGATCGGGAGGGGACGACGATCGTGCTGGAGTCGAAGACGGGCGGGAGCGACTGGTTGGCAAGCATCGCCGGGACGCTGGTGCCGGTTCCGGTCGAGCTGCCCGATGCGCCCTGGGCGATGCCGCCGGGCGCCGCCTGACTATCGGGCTAATAGAGCGCAGCTGCGAGCCGGCGCCGGTAACGCGTCGTCACCGGGTGCTCGTGCCCGAGCTGGCCGAAGAACGCAACCATCAGCTCGCGGATCCGGTCGCGCTCTGCGGGGTCGCCGTGCTCGATCTCGCCGAGCAGGAGCTCGAATGCCCGCTCGTTGTCGCCGGCGTCGAAGGCGGAGACGACCTCGGGCAGCTCGCCGGACTCGCGCAGATCGTCCAGGAGTAGAGTCCCCGCCGCGGGCGCGAGCAGCTGGTCGAGGAACTCGGCGACCGCGGCCGGAGGCAGCGCGCCGGTGAACTCCGAGGCGACCTGCCCGTTGCGAAATGCCTTGACCGCCGGGATGCCCGTGATCGCGAAGCGCGCGGACAGGTCGGGATTCGCCTCCACGTCGGCCTTGGCGAGCACGACCTGCCCATCGCGGGCGTCGATCTCGCGTTCCAGTACCGGGGCGAGCATCCGGCAGGGGCCGCACCATGCAGCCCAGAAGTCGACGACGACCGGCAGCTCGTGCGAGCGCTCGATCACCTCCTGGTCGAAGGTCTCGTGTCGTGTACGTCCAGTGTCATTGCGTGCGCTCCTTTCGATCTCTTCGTGGTACTATACAACTGTACAAGCAATGAGTGTACTACATCAAGAGAGAACATCGCTGCCGCAGCCCCTTCCCGCTGAGCTCGTCGACATGATCGCGCGGCGCTTCCGCCTGATCGGAGAGCCGATGCGGATCAGGCTGCTCGACCGGCTACGTGCCGGCGAGGCGACGGTCAACGAGTTGGCGGCCGGCACCGGCGCGTCGCAGCAGAACGTCTCCAAACACCTTGCCGTGCTTGCGGCCGCCGGGATCCTGACGCGCCGGAAGCAGGGAAACCGCGTCTACTACCGGATCGAGGACGACGGTGTGTTCGAGCTGTGCGACCGGGTGTGCGGGTCGCTCCAGCGGCAGCTGCAAACGCTCGAGAGCCTGATCTCAGGCGGTGCCCGTTGACGTCCACGCGCCCGCTCGAGCTCTGGCAGACGGAATGGTGCCCCGCGTCGCGCCGGATCCGCGAGCGGCTGACCGAGCTTGGCGTCGACTACGCGATCCGCCAAGTGCCGGTCGAACGGGAGCAGCGAGATCTTCTGCGGGCACGCGTCGGCAGCGACACCATTCCCGCTCTCGTGGTTGAGGAGGGTCCGGCCCTGATCGGCGAGGAGGCGATCCGCGCCTACGTCGACGAGCGGTTCGAGGAGCCGGCCGGGGCGGAGGCGCACAGACTGAAGGCGGCGAAGGCGCGCCGCCGCTACCTGGAGGAGGAGTGCGAATGCTTGCAACCGGCTACACGGTGAGTGCGACGACGCAGCTTCCGTTCGCGGAGGCAGTCGAGCGGGTAAAGGCGGAGCTGAAGGCCGACGGGTTCGGCGTCCTCTGCGAGATCGACGTGCAGGCGACGCTCCGGGAGAAGCTCGAGGTCGAGCGTGAGCCGTACGTGATCCTCGGCGCCTGCAACCCACCGCTCGCCCATCGTGCGCTCGAGGCCGAACCCGAGCTCGGCGTGCTGCTGCCCTGCAACGTCGTCGTCTACGAGCTCGACGGCAAGACGCACGTCGCGGCGGTCGACGCCGAGCGGATGCTCTCGATCGTCGGCAACGAGGAGCTCGGGCAGGTCGCGGCCGAGGTCCGGACTCGGCTCGCGGCAGTGGTCGACCGCGTCGCAGGGGCCTAGCTCCCGCCTCCGTCGATCAGCGCGAGTAGGCCCTCGGCGATCTCGGCCGGCGTCGGCGGGCAGCCCGAGATCCGGAGGTCGACCGGGAGCACCTGGTCGACCGCGCCGACCATCTCCTCGGGCGAGCCCAGGAGCCCACAGCCGAGCGCGCAGTCACCAAGCGCTGCGACGCGCCGGGGCTCGGGCATCGCGTTGTACGCGACGAGGAGGGGAGTGCGCATCCGGACCGTGACCGGGCCGGTTACAAGCAGCACGTCGGCGTGGCGCGGCGACGCGACGACGCCAATCCCGAACCGCTGGAGGTCGTAGTACGGGCAGGCGGTGAGCGTCAGCTCGTGCTCGCACCCGTTGCACGATCCCGCGTCGACATGCCTGATCGTCAGGCTGCGGCCGGGGTGCGGGCGTGGGAGCGCGACGTCACGGCGCAGACGGCGGAGGTCTTTGAGCAGCGTGATCATCGGTCAGCGCAGGCGTAGCAGAGCTCGAAGCTCTTGTTGATCAGGGGAAAGTCGGGGAGCAGGTTGTCCACGGCAGCGTGCGCGACCAGCGGCCAGTTCGCGTACGAGCCGGTGCGCAGCCGCAGCCGCTCGACGCGGTCGTGCGCGCGCTCGACGGCGCAGACAGTCGCCCCGCGCGGGCTCTCGACCCGGCCGATGCCGAGTGCCGCCTCGGGGCCGTCCCGCTCCGCCGCGGCGGGCTCGATCGCTTCGTCGAGCAGGCCTTCCAGCAGGTCGAAGGACTGGATCAGCTCGACGGCCCGCTGCTCGAAGCGCGCCTGGACATCTCCCGCGACCCGCCGGGGGGCGACGGGGGCGAACTCTCCGTACGCAAGCCGGGGGCTGGTCGAGCGCACGTCCTCGGCGACACCGGCGGCGCGTGCGGCCGGGCCTGTGGCTCCGAGCGCGACCGCGTCCTCCGAGTCGACCACGCCGATGTCGGGCAGCCGGTCCTGAAGGGAGGCGTTGAAGAGCAGCTCCCGCCAGCCGCGTTCTCCCTCGGCCCGGATGGATGCGAGCTCGGCGCGCGCCCGATACACCGCTTCCGCGCCCACGTTGAGGTCGCTCCCTCCGACCTGAACCGATCCGAACAGGAAACGGTGCCCCGTGAGCGAGGCGTTCAGGCGGCGGGCACGCTCGGTCAGCGCGCCGAAGCAGTTGTTGCCGGCTGCGAGCCCCACCCCCGCGCAGACGGCGGCGATGTCGTTCAGATGGCTCCAGGTGCGCTCGAGCTCGAGCAGGATCGTCCGCGTCCTCGCCAGGGAGGCGGAGGCCCGCAGCCCGAGCGCCTCCTCGCACGCGTGGGCGTAGGCGACGCCGTTCGCCACAGCGCAGGCGGCGCACGCGCGCGAGGCGTAGAGGAGACCCTCGGCCAGAGTCCTTCCGGCGGCCGCGCGCTCGAGGCCGCGATGCTTGTAGAAGAGGCGCACGTCGACGTGAAGGATTCGTTCGCCGACGACGTGGAAGCGGAAGTGCCCGGACTCGATCACACCGGCGTGGATCGGCCCGACCGCGACCTGGTTCGGGTCGGTTCCCCGGACCGGCACCGTCCAGCGTGCGAGGTCGAGATCGTGGTCGACGAGCGGGCGCAGGGGCTCGTGCCCGTCGAAACGGAGACCGTAGAGATCCGCCGCCTCGCGCTCGTCCCAGCCGGCTGCCGGGGCGAGGTCGACGATCGTCGGCACCGCACCGTCCTCGGCGGCCGTGTTCTCCACCCGGACCGCTCCGTCTGCGTCGACGAGCAGCGTGCGCACGGCTCCGCCGTCGACGGCGTGGAGGCTTGCGAACCGCCACCCGCCGGCGAGCGCCTCCGCGATTCTGCTGCGGTAGGCGCTCATCGCAGTCCTCGGGCGAGCGCGTCGGCGATGTGGCTTCCGGGAAGCCACAGGGCGGCACCCGCGAGCGTCAGCATCAGGACGGTCGAGACCGTGGCCAGGACGACGACCGTGCGTAGACCGGTCGCCTCGCCCCGACCGCGTCGGCCCTTTCCGGCGACCGTTTCGATCAAGGCATGCGCGAGTCCGAGAAACCCGAGCGCGGCCAGCAGCGCGGCCACCCCAGCCGACCAGGGCCGACCCGCCTGGAATCCGCCCGCGACGATCAGTACCTCGCTGGCAAAGAGCGGCGACGGTGGGAGGCCGGCCAGCGAGCCGAGCGACACGCCCAGCACCGCCGCGAGCTTCGGCCGCGACTGCCCGATCCCCGTCGCGGGGTGGCCGGCCGCTCGGGGCTCGTGCTCGATCAGCGGCATCGCCGCGTAGAACCCAAGCGCCTTCGCGAGCGCGTGCCCGGCGATGTGGACGGCAACGCCGGCGAGCGCAAGCGGCGTGGCGAAGCCGATCCCGAGCGCGATCAGGCCCATGTGCTCGAGGCTGGAATAGGCGAGCAGCCGCTTCCAGGCGATCTGCTGCCAGAGAAAGGGCACCGCGACGGCCAGGGAGACGAGCCCGAAGCCGACGAGCACCGACTGGGCGGTGGAGCGGCCGACCGCCGGGGCGAGCGCCTGCTCGCACCGCCAGGCGACGAGCAGGACGGCGGGCAGCAGCGCTCCGGACAGGAGGGCGGAGACCGGCGGCGGCGCCTCAGCGTGGGCGTCCGGCAACCAGTTGTGCACCGGCGCCCAGCCGATCTTGGCTGCGAGCCCGGCGAGCAGCAGCAGGTATGCGACCAGCGCCGCTCCGGCGCCGGACCGAAAGCCGCCGAGAGCGTGCCAGGAGAGCGAGTCGAGCCCGCTCCCGGGGGTGCCTGCGGCGGCGAGGACGATCCCGAGGAGCGCGATCCCGAGCCCGAGCGAGGTGAGGATCAGGTACTTCCAGCCTGCCTCGAGCGCGCGGGGCCGGCCGCTGAAGCCGACCAGGAGAGCGGAGGCGGCGGTGGTCGCCTCGACGAGCAGCCACGCGGCGCCGAGGTTGCCCGCGAGCGGCACGGCGGCGAGCACGGTCCAGAAGGCGAAGAACATCGCGTAGTAGGCCCGGGCACGGCGCTCCGGCCGGACGAGGCTCGTAGGCGCCGCTCGGAGGTACCCGGGCGAGACCAGGACGCTCGCCGCGGCGACGACGCCGATCACTCCGACGAGCAACCCGCCCGCGGCATCCACGACCAGCCAGTTGCCGACGAGCGGCGTTCCCGGCGAAGCAAGGGCGACCGCTGCGAGCGCGACCGCAGCTGCGCCGCCGACGATCCCTCCGATCGCCGCGACGGCGGACACGAGCCGACGGGCGATCACGGACGACGGCCGCGGTGGACAGGGCGGGCGCGGTCACGACGGCCACGGCAAGAGCTTCGCGGCTAGTCACGCAGGCTCCGCAATGCGGCGGTGTCCCCGGCCCCGAACTCGGCGAAGATCTTCTCGTGGAAGACGGCGGCGACGAGCGCGACCAATGTCAGATCAAGGGCGACACCGAGCTCGATCGCCAGTGACGACGTGCCCCCGGGCAGCTCGAGTGCCGCGAGCGCCACGCCGTTCTCGACGAGGACGATCCCGAGCACCTGGAAGAGCGTCGCGCGGCGCAACGCCGCGGCTGCCACCCCAAAGGCGACGAGCGCGAGCACTGCGCGCTCCGCTGTGCGCGACTCCAAGCCGATCGTCGGCACGAGCCAGGTCAGCACGAGCGCAAAGGTGACCGCCACCCCTGCACGGCCGAGTGGCGCCGTCCCTGCTCGCACCGGCCGTGGCTCCCGAGTCCGCGAAACGACCAGGAGGAGCAGGGCTGCGAGTGCGGCGCCGCGGACGGCGAGCGCGGCAGCCGGCCCGATGCCACCGCCCCCGGTCGCGTCGTCGAGCGCGATCCCGGCGAGAATCAGCGCCTGCGCCGTGACGAGTCCGACCGCGACTCGCCGCCGCCGAACGATCACCACACCGAGGCCGAGGCCGACGACCGCCCAGGCGAGGAGCCCACTCACGTCGTCTCCACGAGCCAGGCGGCGATTCCGAGCAGGGCGACCGCAGCGCCGCCCGCCAGGAGCCGCGGGACGATCAGGATCCTCATCTTCGCGAGCAGCGTCTCGGTCAGGGCGAGTGAGCCACAGAGGGCGGCGAGAACCAACGGCAGAACGGCCAGCTGGGCCCAGACGCCGGGCGGGTGGGGGAGGAAGACCTGTGCGGCGAGGACGAGGACGACCCAGTGGCGGGCGGCGGCGGCCCACTGGAGGATGGCCAGGTCGCGCCCTGCGTACTCGAGCAGCGGCCCCTCGTGGATCATCGTCAGCTCGAGGTGCGTATCGGGGTTGTCGACCGGCTGGCGTCCGGTCTCGGCGATCGCGACGAGCGCGAACGCGATCGCGCCGAGCGGGAGCGCGGGGCTCGACCACACGTCGGTGCCGGCCGTTCCCGCGACCATTCCCAGCAGGTTCGTCGTGCCGGACTGGAGTGCGGCCAGGGCGAGCGCCAGCACGAGCGTGACGTCGACGAAGACCGAGATGGTCAGGTCGCGGCTCGCGCCCATCAGGGAGAAGCCGCTGGCCGTGTCCCACGAGGCTGCGGCCACGGCAAACCGGGCGAGGGTGAGCACCCCGGCGAGCGCGAGCACGTCCCGCCCGACTCCGAAGCGGGGCGCGTGGGACGCGACCGGCACGAGCAGGATCGCCGTCGCCAGCGCCGCCCCGACCAGGGCCGGAGCAACGCGGTAGACGACCGTCGTTCCTTCGACGTCGACCGCGCTCTTGCCCCACAGGCGGCGAAGCTCGCGGTAGGGCTGAAGCGGTGTCGGCCCCCGGCGTCCCTGGAGGCGCGCCTTCCAGTGCTGCACGAGCCCCGGCAGGAGGGGTGCAAGGGCGACGCCTCCGACGAGCTGCACGGCACCCGCGGCGGCGGTCGACGCGCTCATCCGATCAGCCCGACCTTCGCTGCGGCGAGCAGGATGACGACGAGCCCGATCAGGTACGCGACGTACGTTCCCAGCCGGCCACTCTGTATCCGCCGGGCTCGCGCCGCCGCCGTCAGCGCGAGCCGGTTCACAGGCCCGTACAGACGCTCGTCGAACAGATGGGGGACGTGACCCCGGTAGGAGATCTCCTGAAGAACTCCGCCCTCTTTGCGGACCTCGATCTCCCGCTCCGGGCGCAGCACCGCCTCCAGCACGAGCCGCAGCGGCTTCGTGAAGCCGGCGCTCGTCCAGTTCAGGCGCGGCTCGACGAGCTGCCCGCACGCCCACGCCGGCGCAGGCGCGGCGGCGCGACGGCCGCGGAGGACGAGCAGGAGGCCGGCGATCCCGGCCAGTGCGATCGCGAGACCGCCCGTCGGGAGCGACCCGGTTCCGGGTAGGGACAGGCCCACGTGCGTCGGACTGCTCGCCGCCCACGGCGCGAGGCCCGTCAGGGAGCCGAACAGGAGGCCCGGCGCAACACCCAGCACGACGCAGGCGGCGGCGAGCAGGCAGACGGCGAGCCGCATCGGCACCGGCGCTTCGACGGCGTTCGCGACCGCCTCCCGGCGTGGCGGGCCGAGCAGGACGAGCCCGATCACCTTGACGAAGCAGAACACCGCCAGCGCCGCCGTGGCCGCGAGCGCCGCCAGCGCGAGGCCTCCGGCGAGCCCGTCGGCGACTCCACCGTAGGCCGAGACGTGCAGCAGCGACTGGAGGGTCAACCACTCTGACGCGAATCCATTCAGGGGCGGCAAGCCCGCGATCGCCATCGCGCCGACGAGGAACGCGCCCGCCGTCCACGGCATTCGCCGCAGGAGACCGCCGAGCCGGTCGAGCTCGAGCGAGCCGACCGCCCGCTCGAACGCTCCGGCGCCGAGGAAGAGGAGCGCCTTGAAGAGCGCATGGTTCAGGGTGTGCAGCAGCGCGGCGGCGAGCGCGAAGGCGGCCCAGCCGTCGGCGCCCCGCGCGCGCAGGAGGAGGCACGCTCCGAGGCCGAGCGTGATGATCCCGATGTTCTCGATCGAGTGCAGCGCGAGCAGCCTCTTGAGGTCGTGCTGGAAGAGCGCGTACGTCACGCCGCCGACCGCGGACAGGGCACCGAGCGCAAGCACGAGCGACTCCGAGCCACAGGGGCAGCACGCCGAGCCAGTCGACGAGCACCCGCACGAGCCCGTAGACGGCGACCTTGATCATCACCCCGCTCATCAGGGCGGACACGTGTGCGGGCGCGATCGGGTGCGCGCGGGGCAACCAGGAGTGGAAGGGCATCACCCCTGCCTTGGTGCCCATCCCGACGATCGCCGTGAGCGCGATCGCCACCTGGATGCCCGAGCCCCGGGAGACCGCGCCCGCGCCGTCGATGGCACCGGCATGGGCGGCCAGGAGGACGGCGACCCAGGTTCCCGCTCCGCCCAGGTGGGTGACGGCGACGTAGACGAAGACGGCTCGGCGCGCGGTGGCGTCACTGCGCCCGACCAGGATCACCGCCGCGGGCAGCAGCGTCATCAGCTCCCATCCTGCGAGGAAGGTGAGGGGGTCCCGGGCGCAGAGGACGCCGGCAAGGGTGAGCGTGAACGCGCCGGTCAGGACGGCGGTCGCCCGGCCGCGCACGGTGGGCTCGAGGTAACGGGAGGCGAAGAGGAGCGACGGCGCTGCGGTCGCGCCGAGGGTGCCGAGGAAGAAGCCCGACAGGGGATCGAGGCCGAATCGCGGCTCGAAGGCACCGGTGAAGGAAGCACCGGCGTTCGCCCCGGCTGCGAGCGCCCAGAAACCGGCGAGCGCGAGCACTGCCGCGCCGCCGGCCTGAAGGACGATCCCGGTACGGAATGTGCTGCGCGCGGAAGCGAGGACCGCCCCGAGCGCGATCACGCCGAGGCCGGCGACCAGTACCCCGCCGATCACTCGGCCTCGAGCTCTTTCAACAGCGACTGCTCGCCGGCCAGACGGCGTGTGATGATTGCGCGGCCGGCCTCCAGCAGGGCAAAGACCTGAGGGTCGGACGCGCCGTAGTAGACGCTCGTCCCTTCCCGGCGGGAGACGACGAGCCCGATCCGCCTGAGGGCGGCAAGGTGCTGTGACGTGCCGCCGGAGTCGAGTCCGAGCTCGGTTTGCAAGGAGCCGACGGAGCGCTCGCCGTCTCGCAACAGCTCGAGAATCCGGACGCGTGCCGGGTGGCCCAGCACCCGGAACAGGCTTGCTTTTGCCTCGTAGACCGGCAGGGACTCGGAAGGCACGGACGCGCGATCCTATCGATAAATCTCCTAATCTTCAAATTACAGAAGATTTATGGGATCGACTGGAAGTGAGAAACCTCAGGAGAGCGGCCGCAGCCGCGCGACGAAGGCGGCGACCACGAACGACGCCGCGGCGACGAGGACGATCGCTCCGCCGGGGGCGAGATCCGCGTAGTACGAGACTGTCAGGCCGACGAAGACGCAGGCGAGGCCGATCCCCATCGCGAGCACGAACGTCGAGGCGACGCTGCGGGCCAGGCGGCCGGCTGCGGTCACCGGCAGCACCATCAGCGCGGCGATCAGGAGGATCCCGACGATGCGCATCGAGAGCGCGATCGTCACGCCCGCCAGGCCGGCGACGATCACGTTGAGCGTTCCGACGGGCATCCCCGACACGCGCGCCCCCTCCTCGTCGAGCGCGACCGCGACGAGCGCGCGGTAGAGGAGCGCGATCACGGCGAGCCCGGCGGTTCCGAGGACGGCGACGAGGGTGAGGTCGCCGCGAGTGACGGTGAGGATCGAGCCGAACAGGAACGCGAACAGGTTCGCGTTCAGCGCGCCGGCCGCGGAAACGATCACGACCCCGGCGGCGATGCCGGTGTAGAAGAGGAGGGCGAGCGCCTGGTCGCCGGCCGTCCGCCGGTTTGCACGCAGCCACTCGACGGCGACCGCGCCGGCGACCGACGCGACCAGCGCCGTTGCGACCGGGGAGATCCCGAGCAGGTAGCCGACGGCGACGCCGCCGAAGGCGACGTGCCCGATCCCGTCTCCGATCAGGCTCATCCGCCGCTGGACGAGGAAGAAGCCGACGGCGGGAGCCAGCACCCCGACGACCGCGCCGGCGCCGAAGGCCAGCCGCATGAACTCGTGGCTAAGCATGGGAGTGGGAGGGGTCGTGCCAGAGCTCGGGCAGCTCGGCCGGGGGGCCGTCGAAGGCGATCCCGCCGCGTACGAGCAGCAGCCGCTCGGCGACGTGCTCGATCGCTCCGAACTCGTGCGAGACGTACAGCACGGTCACCCCGAGCTCCAGGTGAAGCCTGGCGAGGAGCGCTGCGAGCGCCTCCTGGGCGTCGGTGTCGACGCCTGCGGTCGGCTCGTCGAGAATCAGGAGCCGGGGCTCGCCGGCGAGGGCCTTCGCGATGAACGCACGCTGCTGCTGACCTCCCGAGAGGGTGGCGAGCGGCGCGTCGGCCTGAAGGACGAGCCCGACGCGCTCGATCGAGGCGTCGACCACGCTACGGTCGCCGGAGCGCAGCGGGCCGAGCAGGCGGCCGCGGGTGGCGCGGCCGGCCGAGACGACCTCGCGGACGGTGATCGGAGCCTCGATCCCGAGTGTCGTGCGCTGTGCGAGGTAGCCGACGAGCCCGCGCCGAGCGGCCTCGCCGACGGGAGTGCCGAAGACGCGCACCGTGCCACGCTGCGGGCGGCTGAGCCCGACGATCAGGCGGAGGAGCGTCGTCTTGCCGCCGCCGTTGGGGCCGGCGATCGCGACGAACTGCCCCTCGGGGATCTCGAGGTTGACATCGTCGAGCACCGGCCGCCTGGGCAGGTAGCCGAAGGAAACGTCACTCAGCTCGACCGCTAGCGGCACCCGAGGCCCACCCGTAACCGAGCGAGGTTGGCGCGCATGACCGAGAAATAGTCGGCGCCCTGCGCCACCTCCTTCGGGGTCAATCCCTCGAGCGGGTCGAGAACGGCGGTTCGCGCACCGGTCTCGCGCGCGACCGTCTCGGCGACCTTTGCCGACACGAGCGTCTCTGTGAATACCGTCGTCACTCCGTGCGCGCGTACGAGGCCGGCGACGCGGGCGAGATCGCGCGGAGCGGGCTCGGCGTCGGGGCTGAGCCCCTCGACCGAGACCTGCGTCAGGCCGTAGCGGCCGGCCAGGTAGGCAAACGCGGCGTGGTTCGAGACGATCTCGTGCCGGGCGCAGTGGGCCAGACCCGCGCGGTACTCGCGGTCGAGGGCGTGGAGACGGGCGACGAGGCGCGTGGTCGCCGGCCCGGCGTCCAGGGCTCTTCCGATCGCCCGCACGAGCAGCACGTAGCGCAGCGGGTCGAGCCAGACATGCGGGTCGTTGCCCGAGCGCTCGAGGCCGGGCGTGTCCAGCAGGGTCAGCACTCGCTGTCCGGTTCCGGCCGCTCGCTCGAGCTGAGGCTGGAAGCCGTGGCCGAGGAGCAGGACGAGCTTCGCCGCCTTGACCTTCGCGACGTCATCCGGCGAGAGCTCCAGATCGTGGGGCTCCGCACCCGCGGGCGTGAGGTTCGTGACGTCGACGCGGTCCCCGCCCAGCTGCTCTGCGGCGTAGGCGAGGGGATAGAAGGCGGCGACGACCGTGACCCGGCCGTCCGGGTGCCGCGCTCTCGCTCGTGCCCGCGACGAAGGCCGCGGTGACCGTCGCGACGACGACCGCGACGATGAGAATGAAACTGATTCTCAATCGCATATGACGGGCTATGCTATTTGACGTGCACGCGCAAGCGCAAGAACCCGCGGCCGAGTTGCTCGGGCGCTCCGGCGTGCGGGTCACGCGCCAGCGCCTCAAGGTGGTCGAGGCGCTTGCCCGGGAGCCGAACGACGCGACCGCCCAGCAGCTGTTCGAGCGGCTGCGCTCGCAGGGCGAGAACGTCGGCCTCGCGACCGTCTACCGCACGCTCGCGATCCTCAGCGAGCGCGGCGCGATCGACACGCTCACTCATCACGCCGGCGAGCTCTGCTACCGGCTCTGCGGCGATGTCCACCATCATCATCTCGTCTGCACGGAGTGCCACCGCGTCGTCGAGTTGCCGGATTGCGACCTGGAGCCGTGGATCGCCCGCAGCGCGAAGCGGCACGGCTTCACAGCGACCGCCCACCAGGTCGAGATCGCCGGCGTCTGCGCCGACTGCCGAGCCGCGTAGCGGCGGCTACATTTCCCGGACCCGGGCGGTTAGCTCAGCTGGGAGAGCGCCTGCCTTACACGCAGGAGGTCGCAGGTTCGAGACCTGCACCGCCCACTAGCCAGGAGGCAAAGTGCTCTACTGTCCGTGCCGTGCGCATCCTGATTTCCGGCGGGGCGGGGATGCTCGGTCGCAAGCTCGCGGAGCGGCTGGCGCTGGACGGCGCTCTCGGCGGCCGAGCAAGTCTCGGATGTGGCGCTCGTCGACATCGTGGAGGCGGGGCGGCCCGCCGACGCCGGCTTCGGCGTCGAGACGGTTGTCGCCGATCTGGGCGAGCACGGCGTTGCCCGCGATCTGGTTTCGAGCCGTCCAGATGTGATCTTCCACCTCGCCGCCGTCGTGTCGGGTGAGGCGGAGGCCGATTTCGACAAGGGCTATCGGGTGAACGTGGACGGAACCCGGTTGCTGCTCGACGCTGTGCGCACAGTCGATGTCGCCTATTGCCCGCGGCTCGTCTTCGCCTCGTCGATCGCGGTCTTCGGCGCGCCCTTCCCGGCGGTGATCGGCGACGATCACTGCACGACGCCGCTGACGAGCTACGGGACGCAGAAGGCGATCGGCGAGCTCTTGCTCTCCGACTACAGCCGCCGCGGGTTCCTCGACGGCGTCGGGGTTCGGCTGCCGACGATCTGCGTGCGACCGGGGAAGCCGAACCGGGCGGCGTCGAGCTTCTTCTCGAGCATCATCCGGGAGCCGCTGAACGGAGAGGAGGCGGTGCTGCCCGTCTCGGACGAGGTGCGTCACTGGTTCGCCTCGCCGCGTGCGGCCGTCGACTTCCTGCTGCACGCGGCGACGCTCGAGAGCAGCGCGCTCGGCGACCGCCGGTGTCTGACGATGCCCGGCGTCTCCGTGACCGTGGCGGAGCAGATCGCGGCGCTCCGAGGCATTGCCGGCGACGAGGTCGTCCGCCGTATCCGGCGTGAGCCCGACGAGACGATCGCGCGGATCGTCGCGGGCTGGCCGCGCAGCTTCGATGCACGCCGCGCGCTCCGGCTCGGCTTCCGGGCCGAGGCGGACTTCGAGGAGATCATCCGCGTCTACGTCGAGGACGAGCTCGACGGCCGGATCGCAGCGGCGGCCTCGTGAGCCGGATCGCAGTGGTCACAGGGGCGGGAAGCGGCATCGGCCGGGCGGCGGCCGTAGCCCTTGCCGGTGCCGATTTCACCGTCGTTCTCGCCGGCCGGAGGCGGGCGCCGCTCGAGGAAGCCGCGGCGGAGGCGGGTGCCGGTGCCCTGGCCCTCACCTGTGACGTGCGCGATCCCGCGTCGGTGGCGGCGCTCTTCGCCGAGGTCGACTCGAGGTTCGGGCGCCTCGACCTGCTCTTCAACAACGCCGGCGTGGGCGCACCCGCCGTCCCGCTCGAGGACCTCGACCTCGAGCAATGGAAGTCTGTGATCGAAACCAACCTCACCGGCGCCTTCCTGTGCACGCAGGAGGCCTTCCGCATCATGAAGCGCCAATCCCCCCGGGGCGGGCGCATCATCAACAACGGCTCGATCTCGGCGCACGTACCCCGTCCACTCTCTGCGCCCTACACGGCAGCCAAGCACGCGGTCACCGGCCTGACGAGGTCGACGTCGCTCGACGGCCGTGCGTACGACATTGCCTGCGGGCAGATCGACATCGGCAACGCCGCAACCGAGCTGGCCGAGCCGATGCGCACCACCGGCGTGCTCCAGGCGAATGGCACGATCGAACGCGAGCCGACGATCGACACGGCCCACGTCGCACGGGCGTCGTCTACATGGCGACCCTACCGCTGGATGCCAACGTCCAGTTCATGACGGTGATGGCAACGAAAATGCCGTACATCGGTCGCGGCTGAATCGCTTCGATCCCGCTTGGCTGTTCGTAGAGACAGTTTCGTACAGCCGCACTCCACGGGCTGTAGACGCGCATTCATGGCCTCCCGTTAGCCTTCACGCCATGCACGCGCACGACCACGGCGCCCGGGCGGACGGCGATCGCCGGCTGCTCGCCGGCGCGCTCGCGCTGATCGCGCTGCTGATGGCGGGAGAGCTCGTGGCCGGCATTCTCGCCGGCTCGCTCGCCCTGCTCGCCGACGCCGGGCACCTCGTGTCCGATGTCGCCGCGCTCGGCCTTGCGCTCGCCGCCTCGGCGATGGCCTCGCGGCCCGCGCGAGGGCGATGGACGTACGGCTTCCGCCGGGTGGAGATCCTGTCCGCTCAGGCGAACGGGTTGCTGCTCGGGCTCGTCGGGATCTGGATCGTGTACGCGGCGATCCGCCGGCTCGTGGCGCCGGACGAGGTTCGGGGCGGCGTCGTGCTCGTCGTCGCGCTGGCCGGGATCGCCGTGAACATCGCCGCGACGGCTCTGCTTGCGCGAGCGAGCCGTGAGAGCCTCAACGTCCGCGGCGCCTACCTGCACGTCGCCACCGACCTCGCGGCCTTCGTCGGCACCGCGGTCGCCGGCGGGCTCGTGCTCGCGACCGGCTGGGACCGCTTCGACCCGATCGCCGGCCTGCTCGTCGCGCTGCTCATGTTCTGGGCGGCGTTCGGGCTCCTGCGCGAGTCGACGCGCATCTTCCTCGAGGTCTCGCCGGCGAACATCGACCCGGACGCGGTCGGTCGCGCGATCGTCGCCGAGCCCGGAGTGCGCGAGGCCCACGACCTGCACGTCTGGACGCTGACGAGCGGCTTTCCGGTGCTGTCGGCGCACGTTCTGGTCGAGCCCGGCTCCGACTGCCACGCGCTTCGCCGGCAGCTCGAGGCGCTGCTGGCGGAGCGCTTCGGGCTGGCGCACTCCACCCTCCAGGTCGAACATGCTCCGGGCCCCCTGCAGCTCGGCCCGTCGTTCCGTCGGCGCGCGCCCCTTCGCCGGTAGATTCCTACGCCGTGAGCCAACTTGCAGACAAGACGGCGATCGTCACCGGCGCATCCAGCGGGATCGGCGCCGCCACCGCCAAGGCCCTCCGCGCGGAAGGCGCGAAGGTCGCCGTCGGCGCGCGCCGCGTGGAGCTGCTCGAAGGTGACTTCACCCACGAGCTCGACGTCACCGATCCGGCCAGCTGCGAGCGGTTCGTCGCTGCGGCGGTGGACGCGCTCGGTGGCCTCGACATCCTCGTCAACAACGCGGGCGGCGCGCTCGGGCGCTACCCGTTCTGGGAGTCGAACGAGGACGACGAGGAATGGATGATCG
This sequence comes from uncultured Actinomycetes bacterium, assembly GCA_963764565.1. Taxonomy (GTDB): domain Bacteria; phylum Actinomycetota; class Thermoleophilia; order Gaiellales; family Gaiellaceae; genus DATBLE01. The sequence continues at coordinate 55,111 of CAVXTD010000013.1, read as the reverse complement.
AGGCGAACGTCCACGGCCTGATGCGGATGACCCGCCTCTGCCTCCCGCACATCCGCGACGGGGGGCACATCGTCAACATCGACTCGATCGCAGGCCGCGCCGCGTACGAGAACGCCGCCGTCTACTGCGCCGTCAAGGCGGCGGCCGCGATGTTCAGCCAGGCGCTGCGCGAGGACCTGCTCGGCCGGCCGATCCGAGTCACCGCCGTCGGCCCCGGCCTGACCGAGACCAACTTCTCCAAGGTCCGATTCAAGGGCGACGAGGAGAAGGCGGCGAAGGTGTACGAGGGCGTCGAGCCGTTGACCGCCGAGGACGTCTCCGACTGCATCCTGTTCGCCCTCACCCGGCCTCTGCACGTGAACGTCGACGAGATCGTGCTCAAGGCGCTCGCGCAGACGGGCGGCGGGCGGATCGTCCGAAACCCGTAGCCGCGTGGCGCTGACGATCCTCGAAGGCTCGACTTTCTGCATCTGCGACGAGCTTGGCGACATCGGCGAGGAGGCCGGCGGCTTCTTCGCCGAGGACACTCGTTTCCTCTCGCTCTTCCGGCTCACCGTCAACGGCCGACCCCCCCTGCTGCTCTCGTCCGGCAAGGTCGAGTATTTCTCGGCTGCCTTCTACCTCCGCAACGCGCCTGCGAAGGGACTCGCGCAGGACTCGATCTCAATCGTTCGCGAGCGCTTCGTCTCGGACGCGATGCAGGACCGGATCGTGGTCGAGAACGTGGCGATGGAGCCGGTCGCGTTCGAGCTGGCCCTGGAGGTGGGCAGCGACTTCGCAGACATCTTCGCAGTCAAGGAGCGCGACTTCGCCCTCGGCCATCCGCTCAGCGCCAAGCCCCTGCCCAAGCCTGTGACGCCCGAGCTCGACGCGGCGCACCGCCGCATCACCCTCGAGGACCGCGCCGAGGAGCATGCGCGCACGCAGGTCGCGTTCTCACACCTCGGCGAGGTCGAGGGCGGCATCGTCCGCTACCGGATCGAGTTGGAGCCGCGCGAGCGCTGGGAGCTGACCACCGATGTCGTGCCGCACACCGACGGGCACGGCCCGGAGCCGCGGTCGGCAGGTGCGCATCACTTCGGCGAGGAGATCGCCCGCGTCCAGGACTCGCTGGCCGCCTGGGAGCTGCGCGTACCGCAACTGCGCGCATCCTGGGACACCCTGCAACAGTCGTTCGCGAACTCGGTCTCGGATCTCGCGTCGCTCCGCATGCGAGGCGAGAACGGCGGGATCGCCCGGCTGCCCGCGGCGGGAATGCCGTGGTTCATGACGGTGTTCGGCCGGGACACGATCATCACCTCCCTCCAGACGCTCGTCCTCGGCCCCGAGCTCGCGCGCGGCGCCCTCGAGGTGCTGGCCGATCTCCAGGCGACCGAGGACGACGCCTCGATCGACGCGGAGCCGGGGAAGATCGTCCATGAGGTCAGGCACGGGAAGGCGGCCAAGGCGTGGTTCAAGCGCTACTACGGCACGGTCGACGCGACACCGCTCTACCTCGTCCTCCTCTCGGAGGTCTGGCGGTGGACCGACGACGAGACGCTCGTCACGCAGCTGCGCGAGCCTGCGCTGCGCGCGCTTTCCTGGATCGACGAGTACGGCGACCGCGACGGGGACGGATTCGTCGAGTACGAGAAGCGCAGCGAGCGCGGGCTCGACAACCAGTCGTGGAAGGACTCCGGCGACTCCCAGCGGTTCGCCGACGGCCGGAACGCGCGAACGCCGATCGCGCCGTGTGAGGTACAGGGCTACGTGTACCACGCGAAGAGACGGACGGCGGAGCTGGCGCGTGAAGTGTGGCGTGACCGGCCGCTCGCCGAGCGGCTCGACGACGAGGCCGACCGGCTTCAGCAGGCGTTCGACGACGCGTTCTGGGTCGAGGAGCGCGGCGGGTACTACGCCCTGGCGCTCGACCGGGACAAGGAGCGCGTCGACTCGATGTGCTCGAACATGGGCCACCTGCTCTGGAGCGGGATCGTGCCGCCCAAGCGCGTCGACCAGGTGGTCGACGCCCTGATGGGCGACGCGCTCTGGTCGGGCTGGGGCGTGCGCACGATGTCGACCGACGATCGCGCCTACAGCCCGCTCTCGTACCACAACGGCACGGTCTGGCCGCACGACAACTCCCTGATCGCGGCCGGGCTCGCGCGTCATGCCCGCTGGCCGGAGGCGCACTCGATCGTCCAGCGGATGCTGGAGGCGTCCTCCTTCTTCGGCCACGGGCTGCCCGAGGTCTTCTCCGGGCTCCCGAAGACCGAGACGCCGTTTCCGATCGCCTACCCGACGGCCGCCCGACCGCAGGCCTGGGCAGCAGGCACGCCGGTGCTGCTGCTCCAGGTCCTGCTCGGCCTCCGGCCGGATCGCGGCCGCCAGACGCTGGAGACGTTTGCGGCGCCGGAGCTCCCCTCGTGGGCCGGAGCGCTGCGGCTCTCGGGAGTGCGGGCCTTCGGCCGCTCGTGGGACGTCCACGTCGACGACGGGCGTGTGTGGGTGGAGGAGTCATAGGCTCCTCGGCGCTTCGCATCGGCGTGATCAGCCCGGTCTGGTTTCCCGTGCCGCCGACCGGCTACGGCGGGATCGAGTGGATCGTCTGGCTGCTCGCCGACGGTCTCGTCGACGCGGGCCACGACGTGACGCTCTTCGCCTCCGGCGACTCGCACACGAAGGCAACGCTCGCGTCGGTCTTCGCCGAGGCCCCGAGCGAGCGCATCGGCCAGACGCTTCCCGAGCTCCATCACCTCCTCTCCTGCTACGCGCGCGCCGACGAGTTCGACGTGATCAACGACCACTCCGGGCTGCCCGCCGCGGCGATCGGCGGCCTGATCGACACTCCTGTCCTGCACACCGTCCACGGACCGCTCGACGGAGAGGGCGGCGTCATCTACGAGCAGATCGCAGCGGTTGCTCCCCGGATCGGGCTCATCTCGATCTCGATGAACCAGCGCGTGCCGATGCCGGATCTCCCGTGGGTCGCGAACTGTCCGAACGCGCTCGACTTCTCGCTCTACCCGGTCAGTCCGCACCGGGGCGACTACCTCCTCTTCCTCGGCCGGATGAGTCCCGACAAGGGGTGCCATCGGGCGATCGATGTCGCCGTCACGGCCGGGCTGCCGCTGAAGATCGCGGGCAAGAACCGCGAGCCCGCCGAGCGCCAGTACTTCGACGAGTTCGTCCGGCCGCACCTCTCCGACGAGATCGAGTACCTCGGCGAGGTCACCCACGGCGAGAAGGTCGACCTGCTCCAGAACGCGCGGGCGACACTGTTCCCGATCGAGTGGGAGGAGCCGTTCGGCCTTGTCATGGTCGAGTCGATGGCGTGCGGCACCCCGGTGATCGCCACACGCCGGGGGGCGGTTCCCGAGGTGATCGAGCACGGCCGGAGCGGGATCATCGTCGACGACTACCGCGAGATGCCCGACGCGATCGGCGAGGCCGACCGGCTCGACCCGATCGAGCTCGTTGCGTACGCGCAGGAGCGCTTCTCGCCCGAGCGCATGGTCGCGGACTACGTCGGCGCGTTCCGGGCGACGCTTGGCGTCTGAGTTAGACTCGCCGGCCACTACCCCCGTCAAAGGAGAGAACGTGGACACCTATGTCATCATCCGGCGCGGCGGCTGGCAGACGGCCGAAGATCTCGAGGCGGCGGCGGCACGCTCGAGAGCTGTGGGCGACAACGAGATGTCCGACGACATCCGCTGGATCCGCAGCTACGTGCTCGACGAGCCAGACGGATCGGTCGGCACGGTGTGCGTCTACCAGGCGTCGAGCGAGGCCAAGATCCGCGAGCACGCTCAGCGTGCCGACCTGCCGGTGACCGAGGTGATCCCGGCCGGCGGCACGGTCGTCGTCCGGCCCGACCCGGAGCCCGCCGCGGCCTGAGCGCTCACGGCTAGCATGGCTCGATGGCGACCGAGCCACTGCGGGCCCTGCTCGCCCAGGCATTTCCGGATGCGGCCGAGCTCGACGTGCTCGACCGCACCGGAACCGGCGACCACTTCCAGGTCACCGTCGCGAGCGAGCGTTTCGACGGGCTCTCGCTCGTCGAGCAGCACCGGCTCGTCTACGACGCGCTGGCCGCGCCGCTCGCCGACGGCACCATCCACGAGCTGAGGATCAAGACGAGAGGATCGCAATGAGTGAATTGAACGAAACCATCCGGCAGGTGATCGAGGGCGAGGACGTGGCGCTCTTCATGAAGGGAACACCTCAGATGGTCATGTGCGGCAACTCGATGCGGGCGCTCGAGGCGCTGCGCCGCGCGGGAGCGCCCGTGACCACGGTCGACGTCCTCCCCGACCCGGCGATCCGCCAGGAGCTCTCGGCGCAGTCGGGCTGGCCGACGATCCCGCAGGTGTTCGTCCGCGGCGAGTTGGTCGGCGGCGCGGACATCGTCGAAGAGCTGGAGGCAGTCGGGCGAGCTCGAGCGCAAGCTCGAGAGCGTTCTCGGCGCGGACTACCGCAGCTCGCGCGACGAGAAGACCGTCACGCTCGTCTGAGCTCGCGGACGTCGCGCACCGCGAAGACCGGAAGCGTCACGAGTACGACCAGCGCGGCCGCGCCGTAGAGCGTTGCGCGGGTGCCGATTGCATCGGCGATCGGGCCGGCGGCGGCGAATCCGATCGGGATCAGGGCCACCGAGCCGAGCATGTCGTACGCGTAGACGCGCGAGAGCATCTGCCCCGGGATCTGCTGCTGCATCGTCGTGTCCCAGCACACGGAGAAGACCTCGATCCCGAAGCCCATCCCGAAGGCTGCGAGCGCGACGAGCGCCTCGTGGGCCGGTGGGCCGAGCAGCGCTGCCGGCGGAGCGAGCAGCAGGATCGCGAAGGTGGCGACGAGGAGCAGCCGCTGGGGCCGGAGCCGCAGCATCAGCAGGCCGCCGCAGATCAGCCCCGCCGCCTGACAGGCGAGGATGACGCCCCATGCTCCGGCGCCGCCGTAGTGCGCCTTCGACTGCGCCGGCCCCAGTACCTGGAAGGCGCCCTGCTCGGCCGCGTTCAGGAACGAGAACTGGAGCACGATCGCCCACAGCCAGGTTCGCGACCGGAACGCCCACCATCCCTCGGCCAGCTCTCGGACGAATTTCCGCACCTCCTCCCGAGTAGACGGCGGCAGGCGCATCGCGGCGGCGAAGACGGCGGCCGCTCCGAACGAGACCGCGTCGATCGCGATCGCCCACCCCGGCCCGGCGGCGGCGACGATCGCACCGCCGATCGCCGCGCCGATCACCGCGCTCGAGTTGATCGCCAGCCGCAGGAGCGCGTTCGCCTGCTGGATCATCCCGGACGGCACGGTCTGGGGAACGATCCCGGACGAGGCGGGAAAGAAGAACGCCGACGAGGTCCCGTTGACGGCGCTGATCGCGACGAAGTGCCAGAGCTCGGCGTGATGGCTGAGGAGCAGCACGGCCAGAGCGCCCTGGCTCGCGCCGCTGAGGACGCTCGACGCGACCATCACGTGGTGTCGAGGGATCCGGTCGGCCAGCGTCCCGCCGATCAGGATGAAGAGGATCTGCGGCCCGGTGCGCGCAGCCAGGACGAACCCGAGGGCCGTCTTCGAGCCGTCCGGGTGAGCGGCAGAGGTGGTCACCTCCAGCACTGCGAACGCGAGGGCGATCGGCGCCATCGCGTTCCCGAGGAACGACACGGCGCGCCCGAGGAACAGCAGGCGGAACTCGCGCTCGGCGAGCGGGCCGAGGCGTTCCTGACTCAGGCGGTCTCCGCCTCGCGGCGCTTGTCCCAGTACCGCTTCATCCCGACGTACGACTGCCACAGTGGTGCGGCGCGCTCCCACGCCTCGGCCTCGTCGCCGACGGCCGCCTCCAGGTCGGCGCGCGCCGCCGCGACCCAGGCCGCTTCGTCCAGATCGCGCTCGCCCCGCTCGCTCCACTTTGCGAGCTCTTCCCGTACCAGTGCGAGGTGCTCGGAAGGGGACTCGGCAACGCCGAAGTGGATCAGCGCAAGCCGCTCGGGCTTGCGCCGCTCGATCTCCTCGAACGTTCGAAACCAGGCCTCGACGTCGACGTCGGGGGGCGGCGACACCGGCAGCACGTAGCGGCCGGAACCGATCCGGACTCCGGCGGCGTCTCCCGCGTACAGCGTTCCGTCGCCGTGCAGGTAGCAGACGTGATGCGAGGCGTGCCCGGGCGACGGGAAGCACTCGAGGCCGGCGACCCGGTCGCCGACGACTTCGACGTTCTCCTCCGGCACCGGTGCGAGCTCGCCCCAGAGGACGTCGAACGCGTCACCGTAGAGGCGGCGCGCGCTGCGCTCGAGCCGGCTCGGGTCGACGACGTGCGGCGCGCCGATCTCGGAGACGTGCACCCGTAGCGCCGGGTGCTCGCGCACCAGCGATCCGGCGGCGCCTGCGTGGTCGAGATGGATGTGCGAGAGCAGCAGATGGCGGATGTCGGTCAGCGCGAGCCCGCGCTCGGCCAGGGCTGCTTTCAGCGTCGGGATGCAGGTCGACGGCCCGCAGTCGTGCAGCGCGAGGCCGTCGTCGGTCTCGAGCAGGTAGCAGGCGACGACGCGCTCCGTCTGGTGGCGAAGGTCGATCGGATCGGGGGCGCTCACGCGCCCCCGATCTTATGCCGGTGCCCCGGCGGGGTGGCGCCGCCGTCGCAGCACCGCTGCCGCGACCGCGAGTGCGAGGACGGCTGCGATGCCGGCGGAGATTCCCGCCCACGCGGCCGGCCCGAGGCCGGACGATCCGGGCGACGGCGGGCTCGACGGGAGGCCGAGCGAGACGAGCGTCCGGCGAAGCTCGACCGGCGCCCGGTACCAGCCTCCGTATGTGCTGTTCCCGAAGAGGGGCTGGCCGGCGGCCATGTGGGTCACAGGCCCGGCGGCCGCGAACGGGTACAGCTCCTGCCGGATCGTGACGCTCTCGGTGTCGCTCGTCGGGACGCGGTAGACGGCGAGGTACCGCGACCCGAGCTCGCCATGCGGGCGGACGCGTGAGGTCGAGTCGGGAACCTGCTGGAAGGCCTCGGCAAACCAGCCCCCCTGCTCGACGAGTTGCCCGAACAGCGAGCTCGTGTCGCTTTCGGGATTGCCCGTGAGGGAGACCGGCTGCGAGAGGCCGGGTCCGGCGATCGTTCCCTCCACCGGGCCCTTCGCGCCCGCCGGAGCGGCGATCACCGCGGCGAGCGCGAACAGGAGTGCGAGTGATCGTTTCATGCTGCTTCTACACCGCGGGGGCGAGGGAGGTTCCCGACGCGCGGATTGCGGTTCCCCTCGTCTTAACAACGTTCTAACAGTGCCAGGCACGGTTAAGACGGCGCAGATACGACACGCTTCTGTGCAGAGCGGGAGTCGCCGCGTTCAGGCCGTCGCCGCGGAGCGGACGAGCGCGGCTTCGAGATCGGCGACGAGGTCGTCGGCGGACTCGATCCCGACCGACAGCCGAACGAGGTTCGGCGGGCACGCGAACGGCGCGTCCGCGGTCGAGGCGTGCGTCATCGCGGCAGGCACCTCGATCAGGCTCTCGACGCCGCCCAGGCTCTCGGCCAGCTTCCAGATCTTCGTGCGGCCGACGAGCGCGATCGCCTCCTCCGCGCTGGGCGCGAGGAACGAAACCATCCCGCCGAACCCGGACATCTGCCTCGCGGCGATCTCGTGTCCCGGGTGGTCGGCGAGGCCGGGGTAGTAGACGTGCTCGACCTGCTGGTGCCCCTGGAGGAACTCGACCACCGCCCGGGCGTTCTCGCAGTGGCGCTGCATGCGCAGGGCGAGCGTCTTCAGGCCCCGGAGGACGAGCCACGAGTCGAACGGGCCCGGCACGGCGCCGAGCGAGTTCTGGAGGAAGGCGAGCCGGTCGGCGATCGTCGGGTCGTTCGTGCACGCGAACCCGCCGACGAGATCCGAGTGGCCGCCGAGATACTTCGTCGTCGAGTGGACGACGATGTCCGCCCCCAGCTCGAGCGGCCGCTGGAGGTACGGGGTGGCGAACGTGTTGTCGACTGCGACCACCGCGCCCGCGGCTTTGGCGGCCTTGGCGACGGCTGCGATGTCGACGATGTTCAGCAGCGGGTTCGTCGGCGACTCGAGCCAGACCAGCCGCGTGCGCTCGTCGATCGCGCCGGCGACCTCGTCGGCGGGGACGAACTCGAAGTCGTAGCCCTTGGGCTCGTACACCTTCGAGAAGAGGCGGTACGCGCCGCCGTAGACGTCGTTCACGGACACGATCCGGTCGCCGGGTGAGACGAGGTGCATCACCGTCGTCGTCGCGCCCATCCCGGACGAGAACGCGAACCCGTGCTCGGCGCTCTCCAGCGAGGCGAGGCAGAGCTCGAGCGCGCGGCGGGTCGGATTGGCGGTACGCGAGTAGTCGTACCCCTTGTGCTCGCCGACCGCGTCTTGGACGTAGGTCGAGGTCTGGTAGATCGGCACCGTGACCGCGCCCGTCGCCGGATCCGGCTCCTGGCCCTCGTGGATCGCGCGGGTCTCGAAGTCCATCACACGATGGTAGCGCCGAGCCACTGCGCCAGGCTCGCCAGCGCCTCGTCCAGACGGGAGGTATCTCCCCACGCACCGAGCAGCCTGAGCGTTCCCTCCTTCGCGTCGAATACGGGCTCGGCGCGGCCGACGATCCGGTCGCCGACGAGCAGCGGGAGCACGTAGTAGCCGTACTCGCGCTTCTCCCTGGGCACGAACATCTCCAGGCGATAGCGGAAGTCCCAGAGCCGCTCGGCGCGGTCGCGGTCGTAGACCAGCCGGTCGAAGGGGGAGAGGAGCACGGCGCGATCCGGGGCGGGCTCGGCCACGGCATCCCGATCCGCGAGCCAGCGGCCGCGCTCGAACCGGACGCCTTGGCCGCGGAGTCGCTTCTGCTCCAGCAGTCGCTCTGCCTTCGCGGGCGGGACGCGCTCGGTCTCGGGATACCAGCGCCCGGCGAGATCCCACAGGCGCTGGCCGCCGCGGCGGCCGACGATGGCGAGCTCACCCCGCCGGTGGAGCAGGTCGAGCATGATCCCGACGCGGCGGTTGCCGTACCAGCGGTGATTGCGGCGCTCTCCCTTCGCGTGGTCCTCGAGGTCGCGTGAGAGGAGCGGCCCGCGCTCGCGAATCTCGCGGAGAACGTAGCGGCGGAAGCCCGCGTTCTCTCGGAGAAATGCGATCCCGCGCCGCTGATACTCATAGCGGGTCGAGCGGCGGCGCATCAGCGCCTGGATCAGCGGAAGGTCCTCGGCCGGCCAGAGGAAGGCATTCCACTCGTACAGCTTCTTCGAGGCGAGCAGGCTGCTCGAGCTCGTCGTGTCGATAGCCCGGACCGAGCCGCGAGTAGAGGACGAGGTGCTGCGGCGGGGCGACCGGGGCGACGACGTCGATCTGCAATGAGCCGAGACCGCGAATCGTGTCCGAGGACATCGGTTGCGGAGCCGTCGAGGAGCTGAGCGCAAACTGCGATCCGGCGCGCCTCGTCGCGCGAGACCTCGACTTCTCACCGCTCGACGCGCTCCAGCTCCAGCACTCGCGCGAGCCGGTCGAGCGCCTTGTCGGCGGCGGTCTCGAGCGCGCCCGAGCGGCGCACCTTCGGCTCCAGGTGGAAGGCACGGACGCGGAGGACGCCTTCGGCGCGGTCGGCCTTGAGGTCGACCCGGCCGACGAGCCGGTCACCGTAGAGAAACGGCAGGACGTAGTAGCCGAACACCCGTTGCGGCGCCGGCTTGTAGACCTCGATCGTGTGGTCGAAGCCGAAGATCCGCTCGAGAAATGCGCGGTCCCAGACGAGGTTGTCGAACGGCGAGAGCAGCACGCCGCCGGAGGGCGCGCCGTCGAGCTCGGCGTCGGCCGGGACGAGCACCGGCGCACCGCCGTCGTCGACGTGGACACGGCGCAGCAGACCCGTCCGCGACGAGCGCGTCCACGTGCGGCCGGATCACCTTCGTGCGGCCGGGGATCCGGTAGTGCTCGGCGATCCCGCTCTCGGTCAGCGCTCCGCGCCCGTGCACGGCCTTGAGGGCGAGCGTGCGGAAGTACTCGGTCTCGCTCGGGACGGGCGCCTCGAGGTGCTCCTTCGGGATCACGCGCTCGGGGAGGTCGTAGAGGCGCTGGAAGCCCTGGCGGCCGGCGATCACGAGCTTGCCCGCGGTCCAGAGCGCTTCGAGCACACGCTTCGACGGCTTCAGGTTCCACCAGGGGCCGTGGTTGGCGCCCTCGAAGTGGCGTGCGCCGAGCGCGCCGCGCTCGCGGATCGTCTCCAGCACCTGCTCGGCGAGCTCAGGCTCGCGGGCGAGGACCGGGCCCCACCAGCGGTGGTTGTCGCTCATGCTCCGCCGGTAGAGCGGCCATTCGTCGGCGGCGATCAGGCAGGCCTCGTGCGCCCAGTGCTCGAACAGGCGGCCGGCGGCGAGGAGCTTCGAGATCGTCGCCTCCGGGTAGTGGCCGATGCGCGAGGTGAGCACGATCCGGTGGCTGCGCGCGACGGTCGAGATCGAGTCGAGCTGGACGCAGGAAAGCCGCCGCACCGTCTCGACCACGTCGGCGGCGCGCGCGCGCCGAAAGCGCGTGGCGTACCCCTGACGCGCGACGACGTACCGCCGCAGTTGTGCGAGCGAGACCGTCTCCATCGGGGATGACAACGCGGCCGGGAGGCGGTCTATGCCTCGAGCGCGATGTGTCCCGGCGTCGCCGCGACGCGGTCGACCCATGCGCCAACCGCCGGGTACTGCCCGAGGTCGAACCCGCCCTCCTCGGCAACGTGGACGTAGCCGTAGAGCGAGATGTCGGCGATCGAGTATGCGCCGCCGGCGAGCCACTCATGCCCGCTCAGGTGCTCTTCCAGCGCGGCGAGCGCGCGGTTGCCGGCGAGCCACTTGGCCTCCAGCTCGGCCGCGTACTTCTCGCGCTCGCCGAGGACGGCGATCCAGAAGCGTGCGACCGCGAGGTTCGGCTCGATCTCGTACTGCTCGAAGAACATCCACTGGAGCACGCGCGCCCGCTCGAGCGGGTCGGCGGGGAGGTACTCGGTGCCGTCGGCGAGGTACCAGAGGATCGCGTTCGACTCGGCGAGGTGCTCCCCCGAGTCGAGCTCCAGCGTCGGCACGCGGAGCGCCGGGTTCTTCCCGCCCAGCACCTCCCGCCGGTTCGAGCGGTCGACAACGTCGAGCTCGACCCGCTCGTACTCGAGGCCGAGGAGACCGAGCATCTGCCGCACCTTCCAGCAGTTGCCGGAGACCTGCGAGTTGTAGAGGCGCATCAGCGGCGATGGGCGAGGTACTCGAGCAGGTCGGAGCGAGTCAGCACGGCCTCCGGCGTGCCGTCGCGCACGACGACGACGGCCTGCCGCTGTTCACGGAGGTCGCTGAAGACCTGGTCGACCGAGTCGTGCGTGTCGACGGCGCCGAGCGGCGGCTGCATCGCTGCAGAGACCTCCTCGCCGAGCGCGTCCGGGTTCCTGAAGATGCGGTCGAGCAGGACGCGCTCGTTCAGCGAGCCGATCACGTCGGCGAGCGTTTCGGCGGGCGCGTGGCGGACGACCGGGAGCTGCGAGATGCCGTAGCGCTGCATCAACTCGATCGCGGTGCCGAGCTTCTGGTGGGACTCGCAGACGACGAGGTCGGGAACACCGTTATCGGCGTGGCGGAAGGCGAGCACCTGCCCGACGGTGTCGGGCGCTCCGTGCCGCTCGAGGAAGCCGTGCTCGAGCATCCAGTTGTCGTCGAAGATCTTCGAGAGGTAGCCCCGTGCCCCGTCGGGGATCGTCGTCAGGATCGTCGCCTCCGGGCCGAACCGCTTCGCCACCTCCAGCATCGCGTGGACAGAGGTTCCGCCCGACCCTCCCGCCAGGATCCCCTCCTCGCGCGCAAGCCGGCGGGTGACGAGAAACGAGTCGCGGTCCGAGACGCGCACGTACTCGTCGACCACCGACGGGTCGAAGCTCTCCGGAAAGCCGTCCTTGCCGATCCCTTCGACGAGATAGGGGTGTACCGGGCCGCCCGAGTAGATCGAGCCCTCGGGGTCGGCACCGACGATCAGGAGCTCCGGGTTGCGCTCCTTCAGGTACCGGGCGATGCCCGTGATCGATCCGCCGGTGCCGACGCTGATCACGACCGCGTCCAGCTCGCCGCCGGTCTGCTCCCAGATCTCCGGCCCGGTGGAGCGGTAGTGCGCGTCCGGGTTTCCCGCGTTCGAGTACTGGTCGGGCTTGTACGCACCGGGGATCTCCTCGGCCAGCCGGTCGGAGACGAGGTAGTAGCTCTCCGGCGAATCGGCGTCGACCGCGGTCGGGCAGATCACGACCTCGGCGCCGAACGCCCGGAGCAGCGCGATCTTCTCGGGCGCGACCTTGTCGGGGACGACGAAGATCATCTTGTACCCCTTGATCGCGGCGGCGAGCGCGAGGCCGACGCCGGTGTTGCCGGAGGTCGGCTCGACGATCGTCCCGCCCCGCCTGAGCGTTCCTTCCTGCTCGGCGTGCTCGATCATCGAGAGCGCGATCCGGTCCTTGTTCGAGCCGCCCGGGCTCAGGTACTCGAGCTTGGCGAGCAGCGTCGGGCCGAGCTCGCGTCCGATGTGCTGGAGGCGGACGACCGGCGTCGAGCCGACCAGGTCGAGGAGCGTTGGGTACTCGCGGGCCACCCCGCGCGGAAGCCTACCCCTGTTCGACGCGATCGAGGAACGCGGAGACGACATCGAGGTAGCGCTCGGGCTCCTCGACGAACTGCATGTGCGAGCTGTTCTCGAACGTGACCAGCTCGGAGCCCGGGATCGCCGCGCGGAGCGCCTGGGCCTGGCGCGGCGTGAACTCGTCGTGGGCGCCGGCGGTGATCAGGGTCGGAACGTCGATCTCGCCGAGCCGGGCGGTGATGTCCCAGTCGGCCAGCGTGCCGGTGATGACGAACTCGTTCGGCCCCTGCATCGTCATGTAGACGTCGGGGTGCTCGGCGAGCCCGGCGAAGGTGCGCTGCACGTAGTCGGGGAAGGGGTCGACCCGGCAGACGTGGCGCTTGTAGAACTCCATCGACGCCTCCTCGTACTCGGGCGACCCGACCTCGGCCGTGTCGAGCACCTGCCGGACGTCGTCCGGGAGAGCATCCTTCAGGCGGTTCGTCTCCTCCGCCCAGAGCGGGATGCTCGCCGGCGACGACGAGAGGACGAGGCTCGCGAGGCCGGCGGGCCGGGTCAGCGCGTACTCCATCGCGAGCATCCCGCCCCAGGAGGAGCCGAACAGGTGGATGCGGTCGAGGCCGAGGGCGCTCGCGCACGGCGCCGACCTCGCCCACGAACAGCTCGACCGTCCAGGCCTCGGCGGGCTTCTCGACCCACGATCTCCCGCAGCCGATCTGGTCGTAGAAGACGACGCGGCGGCCGGTCTCGGCGAGCGCCCCGAGCGGCTCGAGGTAGTCGTGCAGCGCCCCGGGCCCGCCGTGCAGGCAGACGAGCGGCAGCTTGCCGGGCTCTTCTCCGTCGCCGACCACCCGGTACCAGGTCTCGCCGCCGGCGTAGGGGATGCGGCCCTCGGTCACGCGCGGGAGTCTACGGTACATGCTAAGCCCGCGCAAGCTGATCGAGCGTGATGTTCCCGCCGCTCGCGACGAGGCCGATGCGCTTGCCCGCCAGCCGGTCTCGCAGCTTGAGCGCTGCTGCCAGTGGCGACGCGCCGGCCGCCTCGACCAGATTGCGGGTGCGCTCGATCATGTGGACGGTCGCGCTGCGGATCTCGTCCTCGGAGACGAGCACGAAGTCTGCGAGCCGCTCGCGCAGGATCTGCTGTGGCAGCTCGAAGCCGACCCGGGTCGCCAGGCCCTCTGCGGCGGTGTTCATCTCGTCCTCGACGATGCGCCCCTCCCGCCACGACCGGTACGCCGCCGGCGCCGCTTCCGACTGGACGCCGATCACCTCGAGCTCGGGCTTGAGCTCGCCGGCGACGATGCACGCTCCGGCGGCGCCGCTGCCACCGCCGATCGGAACGATCAGGACGTCCAGGCCCGGCTCGCGTTCGAGGATCTCCATCGTCGCGGTGCCGACGCCGGCGATCAGGTGCGGCTCGTCGCCCGAGTGGACGTAGCGGTAGCCGTGCTCGGCGGCGAGCGCCTCGCAGTGCTCTCGCGCATCGTCGAAGTCGCGTCCGTGGACGACGATCTCCGGCGCCCAAGCCCGCGGATCGAGGCGACCTTCACGGGGTTCGCCCCCTCCGGCACGCAGATGATTGCGCGCACGCCGAAGATGCGCGACGCGAAGGCGATCGACTGGCCGTGGTTGCCGGTCGAGGCGGTGACAAGCCCGCGTTCGCGCTCCTCGTCCGAGAGCCGCGAGACGAGGTTGACGCCGCCGCGCACCTTGAACGCCCCGACCGGCTGGTGGTTCTCGTGCTTGACCCACGTCTCGGTGCCGACGAGCTCGTCGAGCGCGGGATAGCGGTTGAGCGCGGTCGCGGAAGGTACGGCGCGATCCGCTCGCGCGCCGCGAGCACGTCGGCGAAGGCCGGCGGCTCAGGCGGCACTCCACGGCGGCCCGGCTGCCGCGAAGGCACAGCGCGGGTCGTTGTGCTCGGCGAGCCGGAGCAGCAGCTCGTGCAGCGCCTTGCGGTCCTCGGCGCTGAGCGGCGCGAAGAACTCGTCCTCGAGCTTCCTCGTCAGATCCCGGAGCCGCTTGAGCTCGCGCCTGCCCGCGTCGGTGATGCTGACGACGTGGCGGCGCCGGTCCTGCGGGTCGCGCTGCCGCTCGATCAGGCGGCGCTCCTCGAGCGAGTCGAGGAGGGCGACAAGCCTGCTCGGGTCGAGCGTGAGCGCGTCGGCAATCGTCGACTGCGTCTCGCGGACCCCCTCGTCGAGGACCGCCAGCACGCTGTAGTCGTAGATCTCGAAGCCCGCCTCCTCGAAGCGTGCGATCGCCTTCCCCTTGAAGCCGAAGCCGAGCCGGCCGAGGAGGAAACCGCTGCTTGCGACCAGCTCCTTCGCAACCCGATGAATCGGTCTGGCTTGGGATTTCGAGAACAGGATGTGTCATCGCGGAATAAGTGTAGCGTAGAAGCGTTGTGTTCTGTTATCGTGGCAGAACACAACGATTGGGGGAACACACAGATGTCTGCAGAAATTGTTGCACAGGCAGAGGTCGGTACACAAGACAGCCGCCGCTGGTACGCCCTGGCGCTGATCGTTGCCGCCCAGTTCATGGTCGTGCTCGACGTCGCGATCGTCAACGTCGCGCTCCCGTCCATCAGGACCGACCTCCACTTTTCGCAAGAGAGCCTCCAGTGGGTGATCACCGCCTACTCGATCCTCTTCGGCGGCGTCCTCCTGCTCGGCGGACGCCTTGCCGACCTGCTCGGCCGCCGGCGTCTGTTCATGGGCGGCCTTGCGATCTTCACGGTCGCCTCGCTGCTCGACGGCTTCGCCTGGTCCGAGGGCTCGCTGATCGGCTTCCGTGCCGTCCAGGGCCTCGGTGCGGCGCTGCTCTCGCCGGCCGCCCTCTCGATCCTGACCACCACGTTCCGGGAAGGCCGGGAGCGCAACGTCGCGCTTGGCATCTGGGGCGCGGCGTCCGGCAGCGGCGGCGCCGCCGGCGTGCTGCTCGGCGGTGCGCTGACAAGCGCCCTCGGCTGGTCGTGGATCTTCTTCGTCAACGTCCCGGTGGGCGCGCTCGTGATCGCGCTGAGCCCGGTTCTGCTGCGTGAGAGCCACGCCGATCTCGGTCATCGCCGCTTCGACGTCGCGGGCGCGACCTCGATCACCGGCGGGCTGATGCTGCTCGTCTACGCGTTGACCCGCGCGACCCAGCACGGCTGGGCGACCGGCTCGACGATCGGGCTGCTTGCCGCCTCGGCCGGCCTCGTCGCCGCCTTCTTCGTGATCGAGGCGCGCTCGCAAGCGCCGTTGCTGCCGCTCCAGATCCTCCGGCTGCGGACGCTGACGGCGTCGAACGTCAGCGGCCTGCTGATGGGCGGGGCGATCTTCGCGCAGTTCTTCCTGCTGACGCTCTACATGCAGGAGGTGCTCCACTACTCGGCGATCAAGACCGGTGTCGCCTACATCGGCCTGACGCTGACGATCATCGTCTTCTCCGCTGTCGCGCAGGCCGCCGTCACGCGGATCGGCGTGCGGTGGGTGCTGCCCTCCGGGCTCGCGCTCTCGACCGTCGCGCTCGTGCTCTTCGCACGACTACCGGTGCACGGCGACTACTTCGCCACCTGTTCCCGGCCCTCATGATCAGCGGGCTCGGGCTGGCGCTGGCGTTCGTGCCGATGTCGATCGGCGCGCTGACCGGCGTCCGCCAGGCCGATGCCGGAATCGCCTCCGGCCTGATCAACACGACCCAGCAGATCGGCGGCGCGGTCGGGGTGGCTCTGGCGACGACGATTGCGACCATCTTCACCTCGCGCTACGTCAACGCCCACGTAGGGAGCGACGCTTTCGGCGGTGCGGCCCTGACGCATGGGTTCCAGATGGCGTTCTACGTCCTCGCCGCCCTCGCCGGAGCCGGCGCTGTGCTGTCCGCGCTGATGCTCGAGTCGAAGCCCGCCGAGCCGGAGCTCGAGCTCACCGAGCACGGGGCGCTGGAGCTGGAGGCGGCGGCATGAGCGGCGAAGATCTGATCCTGCAGCTGAAAGGCCTCGTCTACGTGAAGGCGCTGCTCGAGACGAACGGCGCCTCCGCTGCGGAGCTCGAACGCCCACAGCGACGCAATCAGTCGCATCCGCGCCCAGCTGGCGCGGGTCGCACCTACAACGGCAAGGGGGGGAAGCTTGTGAAGGCACGTCTCTTCACGGACGAGAACCGCAAGTGGTGGACGCTCGTCGCGGTCTCGTTCGGCCTGTTCATGATCATGCTCGACAACACGGTGGTGAACGTCGCGCTGCCTTCGATCCGCGACGACCTGGGGATCTCCGATCTCGGAGCTCGAGTGGGTGGTCAACGCCTATGCGCTGACGTTCGGCGTCCTGCTCCTGAGCGGGGGCAAGCTCGCCGACCTGCTCGGGCGCCGTCGGATCTTCATCGCCGGCCTCGTGATCTTCACCGCGGCCTCGCTCTGGTGCGGGCTCGCCGGTGACGCGGGCTCGCTGATCGCCGCTCGCACGGTGCAGGGTGTCGGCGCCGCGCTGATGAACCCTGCGACGCTCTCGATCATCACGGCAACGTTCCCGGCGCGGCAGCGCGGGACGGCGATCGGCATCTGGGCCGGGGTCTCGGCTCTGGCCCTGGCGGTGGGACCGCTGGTCGGCGGCCTGCTGACCGAGCGCATCAGCTGGAGCTGGATCTTCTTCGTCAACATCCCGATCGGTGTGCTGGCCGTCGTGGCCGCGCGGCTGTTCATCGACGAGACGAAGGACACCTCACGCGAGCGGCGTCTCGACCTGCCCGGCCTCGTCACGTCCACGGTCGGGCTCTTCGCCCTCACCTACGGGCTGATCGAGACGAACACGCACTCGTGGGGATCGGCTCGGGTGCTCGCCCTCTTCGGCATCGCTGCAGTCGCCTTGGCCCTGTTCGTGGGTCTCGAGTTGCGGCAGCGCCTGCCGATGCTCGACCTCTCCCTGTTCCGCAACCCTACGTTCGCGGGCGCGAACGCGACGATGGCGCTCGTCGGCGTCGCAATGTTCGGCGTGTTCTTCTACAACTCACTGTTCATCCAGAACATTCTCGGCTACAGCGCCTTGCAGACCGGAGCGGCGTTTCTGCCGATGACCGTGCTGATCATGCTGGTCGCCCCGGTCGCGGGCAGGCTCACCGACCGGATCGGCCCGCGCTGGCTGATGGGCGCGGGGATGAGCCTCCTCACGCTGGCGCTGATCCTCTTCGACACGCTCGACGAGCGCTCGACGTTCTGGGGGATCCTGCCCGGACTCGTCGTCGGCGGCCTCGGGATGGCGATCACGATGGCGCCCACCACCACCGCCGCGATGGGCTCGGTTCCGGTCGACAAGGCGGGAGTCGGCTCAGCGGTGATCAACTCGATGCGCCAGGTCGGCGGCTCGCTCGGCATCGCGGTGATGGGCACCGCTGGTCGCGACCGGGGTGAGCGTCGACCAGCGTGCGCCCGGCTACGCGGCACAGTTCGTCGTCGGATATCACCGCGCGCTTCTGGTCGGCGCGGCGCTTCTGCTCGCCGGTGCTGTCGTGGCTGCGCTCACTGTGCATCCGATCCGGCGGACCGAGCCGCAGCTGCGCGCCGCCGAGGAGACGCTCGACGGCGTCGCGACGCTCGAGGAAGCGGCCTGAACAACCGAACAGCAAGCCGGCGGATCGCCTCGGTCAAGACCTGGCGGCGAGAGGACGGCTAGTGGCGGAAGTGGCGGCGGCCGGTGAAGACCATCGTCGCGCGGGCGGCCTGCACCGCAGCGACGACGTCCGCGTCGTGCTTCGAGCCGCCCGGCTGGATGATCGCCGTCACGCCCGCTTCGACCGCGAGCGCCGGGCCGTCCGGGAACGGGAAGAAGGCGTCCGAGGCGAGCGCGGCGCCTTCGAGGTCGTGCCCGTGCTCGCGTGCCTTCTCGACCGCGATGCGGACGGCGTCCACGCGGCTCATCTGGCCGGCGCCGATCCCGATCGTGCGCAAGTCCTTGGCGATCACGATCGCATTCGAGGTCACGTGCTTGCAGACCCGCCAGGCGAACAGCAGGTCGCCCCAGTCCGGCTCGCTCGGTTCGCCGCAGACGACGACCATGCCCTCGCGGTCGTCGACGTCGGCGTCGCGGTCCTGGGCGAGCAGGCCGCCGAGCACCCGCCGGTAGTCCCGCTCGCCCATCGCCGCGTTCCGGCGCTCGGTCGAGACGAGAATCCGCAACGCCTCCTTGGCTTCGAGCGCCTCGAGCGCGCCGTCCTCGTAGCCTGGCGCGAACAGCACCTCGACGAACTGCTCGGCCAGCCGCGCGCCGAGCTTCGGCGAGACCGGCCGGTTGAGGACGACCACCCCGCCGAACGCCGACAGCGGGTCCGCGCCGAGCGCCCGCTCGTACGAGTCCTCGATCGCTCCTGTGACCGCGACGCCGCACGGGTTTGCGTGCTTGACGATCGCGCACGCCGGGAGCGTGAACTCCTCGACGAGCATGCGCGCCGCCGAGAGGTCGTTCAGGTTGTTGTATGAAAGCTCGCGGCCGTGCAGCTGCTCGACGCGGGAGAGAAGGTGCCGACGCGCGCCCGCCTCGGCGTAGTACGCCGCCCGCTGGTGCGGGTTCTCGCCGTACGCCAGGTCGCGGTCCTTCCAGAAGGTCGGGATCAGGTGCTCGGGGAACGCCTCCCGGTCGGCGAACCAGACGGCGATCGCCGATTCGTAGGCGGCCGTGACGGCGAAGGTCTCCGTTGCGAGCGAGCGGCGGGTGTCGAGCGAAAGCCCGCCCTGCTCCCGCAGCTCGAGCAGCACGTCCGCGTACCGCTCGGGGCGCGCGACGGCAGCGACGTGGGCGAAGTTCTTCGCGGCAGCGCGGAGCAGCGCCGGGCCGCCGATGTCGATCATCTCGACCGCCTCCAGCTCGGTGACGCCGTGCCGGCTCGCGACCTCGGCGAAGGGGTAGAGGTTGACGACGACGAGGTCGAACGGCTCGATCTCGTGCTCGGCCAAGTCGGCGAGGTCCTCGGGGATGTCCCGGCGCGCGAGGATGCCGCCGTGCACCGCCGGGTGCAGCGTGACGACCCGGTGGCCGAGCATCTCCGCGTAGCCGGTCACGTTCTCGACGCGCGTGACCGCCAGCCCGTGCTTTTCGAGGAAGGCCGCCGTGCCGCCACTGGCGACCAGCTCGCAGCCGAGCTCGTCCAGACCGCGACCGAGCTCTTCCAGCCCGGTCTTGTCATAGACCGAGATCAGCGCGCGCAAAGCTCTTGCACCACCGCAGGTAGGAGCCGGTGCTCGACGGCGTGGATCCGCTCCTCGAGGGTCTCCAGCGGCTCGACCGACACCGGTTCCTGCCGCAGGACCGGCCCGCTGTCGATCCCCTCGTCGACGAGGTGCACGGTCACTCCCGTCGTCTCGACACCGGCGTCGACCGCACGCTCGATCGCACGCGTCCCCGGAAAGGACGGCAACAGAGAGGGGTGGACGTTGACGATCCGCTCTGGGAAGCGCTCGAGAAAGGGCCGCGTCAGCAGGTGCATGTAGCCGGCGAGGACGATCAGCCGTACGCCGCGCTCCTCCAGCCAGCCGGCCATCGCCAGGTCACGCTCCTCGCGGCCCGCGTGCTCGGTCAGATCGAAGACGGCCGCGGGGATTCCGGCTGCGCGGGCGCGATCGAGCGCCCGGGCATCGGGCCGGTTGGAGGCGACGGCGTGAACCGGCAGCCCCGAGTCGATCAGCGCCTGGAGGTTGGTGCCCTCGCCGGAGACGAGGACGCCGATCACGCGACCCGCCCGATCACCGTGCGCCCGGCCGGGTCGGAGACGACGGCGCAGTAGCCGATCCCGAGGTTGAACACGCGCCGCAGCTCGTCCTCGTCGACGTGCCGCGCGAGCCACTCGAAGACCGGCGGACGCTCCCACGCCTCCCAGTCGATCTCCGCGCGGAGACCGTCCGGCAGCACCCGGGACAGGTTCCCCTCGATCCCGCCGCCGGTCACGTGCGCCAGCGCGCGCACGTCCGTGTCGCGCCGCAGCGCTCGGACGTCGTCGAGGTAGAGCCGCGTCGGCGCGAGCAGATCGTCGCCGTCGTAGTCCTCGACCTCGAGCACACGGCGGACGAGCGAGAAGCCGTTTGCGTGGACGCCCGCCGACGGGAAGCCGACGACCGCGTCGCCGGGCTCGACCCGAGAGCCGTCGATCACGTCGCGGCGGTCGACGATCCCGACGCAGGTGGCCGCGAAGTCCAGCTCCCCTTCGCGGTAGACGCCGGGCAGCTCCGCCGTCTCGCCGCCGACGAGCGCGCAGCCGGCCGCGCGGCAGACCTCCGCCGCGCCCTCGACGAGCTCGGCGACCTGCTCCAGGTCGAGGCGGTTCGCGGCGACGTAGTCGAGCAGGAAGAGCGGCTCGGCTCCGACGGTCAGGACGTCGTTGATGCAGTGGGCGGCCATGTCGGCGCCGCAGTCGCGCAGGCGGCCGCGGGGGCGGGCGACGATCGGCTTCGTCCCGATCGAGTCCATCGAGGCGGCCAGCAGGCGGCGCTCGTCGAGCGGGTAGAGACCGGCGAAGGCCCCAAAGCTTTCCGCGCCGGTCGACTCGACGGCGGCGCGCAGCCGCTCGACCACCGCATCTGCTGTCGCGAGCGAGACGCCTGCCGCGTCGTAGGTCGGCTTGCCACCCACGCATGCGAGTCTAAGCGGGAGGGCGGCCCTACACTTGCCGGGTGGGCCCGTCGCCGCTGACCAGCTGGACGTGGGACCCGGCCCAGCTGCTGCTGATCGCGGCCGCCGCGTTTCTCTACTACCGTCGGGCGGCGACCCTGGCACGCCGGGGAACGCCGGTGCCCGCCTGGCGCAGGCGGCTGTTTGCGCTCGGACTTGTGCTCGCCTTCATCGCCGTCGCCTCGCCCGTCCATGCGTTCGGCGAGCGCCAGTTCTTCTTCGTGCACATGCTCCAGCACATCCTCCTCGGCGACCTCGCGCCGCTGTGCATGGTCGCCGGGCTGACCGGCCCGCTGCTGCGGCCGGTGCTCGCGCTGCCGGTCGTCGGCGCGCTGCGCGTGCTCGCCCATCCGTTCGTCGCGCTGCCGTTGTGGGCCGCGAACCTGCTCGTCTGGCATCTCCCGTTCGCCTATCAGGGTGCTCTCCACCACGACCTGCTGCATGCCCTCCAGCACACGCTCTTCTTCACCTGCGGCTCGTTGATGTGGGCGCCGGTGCTCGAGGTGCTCCCGGGCCCGCAGTGGTTCGGCACGGGGGCGAAGGTCGGGTACATCGTCGCCGTGCGCCTGATCGAGACCGTGCTCGGCAACGTGTTCCTGTGGTCGGGCGGTGTCTTCTACCGCTTCTACGCGCACCCGGTCGAGCGGTGGGGAATCTCCGCGCACGCCGACCAGGGGATCGCGGGCGGACTGATGATGCTCGAGGGGTCGCTGGTCACCCTGGGCGCGCTCGCCTGGCTCTTTCTGCGGATGGGCCGCGAGAGCGAGCTGCGCCAGCAGCTGCTCGAGCAGGGCGTGGACGCGCGAGCGGCGACCCGCGCCGTGCGCTACGGCCGCGGTCGGGAACTTTCGCGCTGACAGCGGCCGATGTAACAGTGCCAGGCACGGTTAAGACGGCACCTTCGCGTCACTGTTGGGAGACTAGGCTCGCGCAGGCTCGAACCTGAGCTTCGCGAGCCGGCGCCCTTCCGGGATCCGCGTCGGGTACTCGCCGGTCAGGCACGCGCGGCAGAGCGCCGACTCGGGGCGGCTCGTCGCTGTCTGGAGCCCCTCCAGCGAAAGGTAGGCAAGCGACGTAGCGCCGATCGACGCGCGCACGTCGTCGACCGACCGGCCCGAGGCGATCAGCTCGTCCTCGTCGGCGAGATCGATCCCGTAGAAGCAAGGCCCGATCACGGGAGGCGAGGAGACGCGTACGTGCACCTCGGTCGCGCCGGCGTCGAAGAGCATCCGGACGAGCTGGCGGGTCGTGTTCCCGCGGACGATCGAGTCGTCCACGATCACGACGCTCTTGCCTGCGACCTCGGCGAGCGGGTTGAACTTGAGCCTGAGCCCCTGCTGACGCAGCTCCTGGTCGGGCTCGATGAACGTTCGACCGACGTAGCGGTTCTTGATCAACCCCTCGCTGAAGGGGATCCCGCTCGCGCGAGAGAAGCCGATCGCTGCCGGCGTGCCCGAGTCCGGGATCGGCAGCACGAGCTCGGCGTCGACCGGAGCCTCGACCGCCAGCCGCTCGCCCATCCGCACGCGCGCGGCGTGCACCTCGACGCCCTCGAGCCGCGAGTCTGGGCGGGCGAGGTAGAAGAACTCGAAGATGCAGAGCGCGCCGGTCTCGCGCGGAACCGCCTGGTGCGCCTCGATGCCCGATTCGTCGATCACGAGCAGCTCGCCCGGAGCGACCTCGCGCTCGAACTCGGCCCCGACGAGATCGAGCGCACACGTCTCCGAAACGACGACCCACCCGTCGCCGAGCCGGCCGAGCACGAGCGGCCGGAAGCCGTGGGGGTCGCGGAACGCGAGCAGCTTGCCCTCGGTCAGGGCGGTCACCGAGTAGGCGCCTTCGAGCCTGGCCATCGCGCCCGCGACGGCGTCCGCGAGCGGCGCCGGGTCGTTGGCGATGAGCGCCGCGATCAGCTCCGTGTCGGAGCTCGAGCCCAGCTTGACCCCGTCCGCGTGCAGCTCCTCGCGAAGCTCCGATGCGTTCACGAGGTTGCCGTTGTGCCCGAGCGCGACCGTGCGCGCGCGGCCGTGCTGGACGAGCGGCTGCGCGTTCGACCACAACGCCGAGCCGGTCGTCGAGTAGCGGGTGTGGCCGATCGCGAGCTGCCCGCGGAGGCCGCGCAGCTTCTGCTCGCTGAAGATCTGCGTGACGAGACCCATCTCGCGGAGCACCGTCAGGCGTCCTCCGTCCGAGACCGCGATCCCGGCCGATTCCTGACCGCGGTGCTGGAGAGCGTGCAGGCCGAAGTGCGCGAGCCGTGCGACGTCGCGATCGGGTGCGTAGATGCCGAGCACGCCGCACATCAGGTTCCCTGCCCCCGATCATGCCAGGCCGAGTGGAGCTCACGAAGACGTACCCCGAGCAGCCTCTCGCCGCCGACGACACCGATCTCGCGCAGCGGCACACCGCCCAGCCGCGGCACATCCTCGGGGGCGCACGCGATCACGGCCTGGCCGCCGCCCTCGCCGAACAGAGTCTCGGTATCGGCGTCGAGGTCGAGCTCGGCGCCGATCCCGCTCCAGATCGCCGCCTCCGCCAGCGCGACCGCGAGCCCTCCGCCGGATGCGTCGTGCGCCAGCGAGAGCAGGGGCGCCGCGCGCCAGAGAAACTCGACGAGGAGCGCTTCCGCTCCGAGGTCGAGGTTCGGCGGCCGGCCGCCGGTCGTGCCGTACAGCGCCTGGTACTCCGAGCCGGCAAGCGAGAGCGCCGGAGCGCCGGCGAGCAGCACGACGTCGCCCTCGCGCCAGGCGCCCGGGACGACGCGGACGTCGGGCACGAGGCCGACGCAACCGACGACCGGGGTCGGCCTGATCGCGACGCCGTCGGTCTCGTTGTAGAGAGACACGTTTCCGGAGACGACCGGAATCCGCAGCGCCTCGGCGGCGAGCGCCATTCCCTCGATCGACTCGACGAGCTCCCAGGCGATCTCCGGCTTCTCGGGGTTGCCGAAGTTGAGGCAGTCGGTCAGGCCGAGCGGCTCGCCGCCCGCACACGCGACGTTGCGCGCCGCCTCGAGCACCGCGAGCGCGCCGCCCGTGCGCGGCGCGACACTCGCGATGCGGCCGGCCCCGTCCAGCGAGACCGCGAGCCCGCGCAGAGACGGCCGCAGCCGGAGAACGGCGGCATCGAGGCCCGGGCGGCGAACCGTCCTCGAGCCGACCAGGTGGTCGTACTGCTCGTAGATCCAGGCGCGGCTGCGGATGTTCGGCGAGGCAAGCAGGTCGAGCAGCGCCTGCGGGACCGGGGGCCCGCTCGGTGCGGGGGGCTCGGCCGCCGGAGGCCGCGGCGAGGGCTCGACCCGGTAGCGGGGCGCCTGCTCGGTCAGGAAGTCGGCCGGGATCTCGCCGAGCAGTTCGTCGTGGTGGAAGGCCCTGAACACTCCCGTGCCGGTGACCTCCGCGATCGGAACGCACTGAAGCTCCCAGCGTTCGCAGACCTCCTCGACCGCCTCCAGGAAACCCTCGCGCACGACCGCGACCATCCGCTCCTGGCTCTCCGAGATGATGATCTCCCACGGCTCGAGCTCCTCGCGCAGCGGCACCCGGTCGAGGTGCACGTCGACGCCGGCACCGTCGCGAGCCATCTCCGCGAGCGCGGAGGCGAGACCGGCGGCGCCGCAATCCTGGAGCGACTCGACCAGGCCCCGCTCGACCAGCTCGAGCGACACCTCGATCAACCGCTTGCCGGTGAACGGATCGCCGATCTGGACGGAAGGCCGCTTCTCGGCCGAGCCCTCGCCGAGCTCCTGGCTGGCGAGCACGCTCGCCCCGCCGATCCCGTCGCGGCCGGTGGTCGCCCCGAAAAGGACGATCAGGTGGCCTGGAGTCTGCGCCTTGGCCCGCATCACGCGCTCCGTCGGGAGGAGCCCCACGCACATCGCGTTGACGAGGCAGTTCCCGGCATAGGACGGATCGAAGACAGCCTCGCCGCCGACGGTCGCCACCCCGACGGAGTTTCCGTAGTGGCCGATTCCGGCGACCGCTCGGTCGAATGAGTGGCCCGGCTGCCCGAAGCGGAGGCCGTCGAGGAGCGCGATCGGGCGCGCGCCCATCGCGATGATGTCGCGGAGGATCCCACCGACGCCGGTCGCCGCACCCTGGAACGGCTCGACCGCCGAGGGGTGGTTGTGGCTCTCGACCTTGAACGCGACCGCCTCGCCGTCGCCGAGGTCGAGCACGCCGGCGTTCTCGCCCGGTCCCTGGAGCACGCGCTCGCCCGAGCTCGAGAAGCGCCTGAGCAGGAGCGCCGAATGCTTGTAGCCGCAGTGCTCCGACCAGAGGAGCGAGAAGACCGCGAGCTCGAAGTGGTTCGGGTCGCGCTCGAGTAGATCGCGGATACGGTCCAGCTCCCCGTCGGTCAGACCGAGTAAGCGGTGGAGCGGCTGTTCCGCGACCCGCAACAGAGCAGCCAGTGTAGAGGGGAAGGCCGACGGCCCGGCCCTCGTTAGGCTCAGAAGATGGCCCGCTCCTACGGCTTCCTCCTGTTCCTGCTCGCTGCGGTCTGGGGTGCTTCGTATCTGTTCATCAAGGTCGCGGTTCGCGATTTCGAGCCGACGGTGCTGGTGACGCTGCGGATGCTGATCGCGGCCGGAGTGCTGATCGGGTTCCTCGCGCTTCGCCAGGGGACGCGGAACGCTCTGGCCCAGGTCGGGGGCGCGTGGCGCGAAGGGCTCGTGTTCGGGCTGATCAACGGCGTCATTCCGTTCACGCTGATCAGCTGGGGCGAGAAGCACATCGACTCGGGCATCGCCGCGATCGCGAACGCCTCGGTTCCGATCTTCGTCGCGCTGCTCGCGATCAAGTTCAGGCCGAGCGAGCGCGCGCGAGGGCTGAAGCTCGTCGGCATCGTCCTCGGGCTCGCCGGGGTCGGCGTGCTCACCGGACTGCACCCCGAGGGCGGCTGGTGGGCGATCGCCGGGACGCTCGCGGTCGTCGCCGCCTCGCTTTTCTATGCCGCCGGCGGGCTGTACGGGCAGCATCTGGTCGGGCGCGTGACGGGGCCGGTGGCCGCGGCCGCGGCGATGTTCTACGGCGGGCTCGTGCTGCTTCCGTTCGCGCTCGTCCAGCTGCCGAGCCACGCCCCGTCCTGGAAGGCGGTCGGCTCGCTGCTCGCGCTCGCGCTCGCCGGGACCGCATTCGCCCAGCTGATCCTGTTCAGGGTGCTGGCGCTCTACGGCGCGGCGCGGCTCTCGCTCGTCACGTACCTGCTGCCCGTGACCGCCCTGATCTACGGCGCCTTGATCCTCGACGAGCCGCTGCGCGCCTCGGCGCTCGGCGGGCTGGCGCTCATCCTCGGCGGTGTCGCGCTCGGCTCGGGTGTCCGGCGCGGGTTCCGGCGACCACTCGCCGAGCCCGCGGCATGATCCGGCGCGCAGAGCCCGCCGACGTCGACTTCCTCGTCGAGCTGCTCACGCACGAGGAGGTCGAGCCGTTCCTCGCCGCCGTGCGCTCGAGCGACCGCGAGTCGGTGCTCGCGAAGATCGAGCGCTCGCAGCGTGAGCCTGCCGCGCTCGGCGTGTTCGTGATCGAGGCCGAGGGGCGCCCGGCCGGGATGATGGAGTTCGAGCGCGTCAACGCCCGCAGCCGGATCGCCCACCTCGGCGGGCTCGCCGTTCACCCCGACTTTCGCGGGCAGAGGGTCGCCGACGCGGCCGCCCGCGAGTTCCAGCGCCACCTGCTGCTCGACCTCGGCTTCCACCGGCTCCAGCTCGAGGTGTACGGCTTCAACGAGCGCGCGCTGGCACACGCCGAGCGGGTCGGGTTCGTCCGGGAGGGGGCGAAGAGAAAGGCGTACCGCAGGCACGGGGAGTGGGTCGACGGGGTGCTCTTCGGGCTCGTCCGCGAGGATCTCGGCCTCGGCCCGGCGCTCGATCGGCTGTACGAATACGTCGCGCGCCACAACGAGGGCGTCCGCACAGGCGACTGGGAGCCGCTCGGCGAGTGCTTCGCGGCGGACGCGGTGCTCGAGTTCGAGGGAGCGGCGATCGGCCCCTTCACCGGCCGCGAGGCGATCGTGGCCGCCTACCGGGCGCGTCCGCCCGACGATGAGGTGCGCATCCTCGACGCCGAGGAGGAGGGGACGACGGTGAGCGCCGGCTACGCCTGGGCGACGTTGCCGGAAGCGGCGGCCGGGCGGCTGGTTGCGACCCTGAGCGGCGCCGAGATCGCCAGGCTCGTCGTCGGTCGGGAGGAGACGGCTAGCGAGAGGTGATGTAGTCCGTGAAGTACCGGATCTGGGCGCTCTGCTGCTTGGAGTGGTACTTCACGACGTCGCCGATCGAGATCATCCCGACGATCTCGCCGCCGTCCATGATCGGCGCGTGACGGAACCGCTTCTCGGTCATCAGCGCCATGCACTCGTCGACGGTGGTCTCGGGCGCGAGGCAGATCACCGGCGTGGTCATGATCTCGCGGACGAGCGTCTCCTTGTCCGTACGCCCTTCCAGAGTGACGCGGCGGAGGTAGTCCCGCTCGGTGAGGATGCCGGTCGTCCCGTCGTCTTCGGTGACGAGCAGCGCCCCGATGTTGAGGTCGACCATCTGCTTGATCGCCTCGAAGACGGAGGCGCCGCCGTCGATGCGGAGAACGGCGTTCCCCTTCTCGCGCAGGATGTCGGATAGGAGATTCAGGGTTCTACGCTCCAGCAGGTTGCGAGGTGGCGAGCCTAACGCATCTCCCTGCGAATCGCGATCTGATTGTTGCAACGAGCACATGGGCTGAGCCCGAGGGGTCCCCCTACCATGGCCGAGGGGAACCCGTGCCTCGCTTCCGCAGTCACCGCCGGCTCTGCCGCGCCCTCGCCCTTGCAGGCGCTGCGTCCGTCGTTGCCTGCGCGCTGCCGGCGGCGGCCGGGGCGCACGCCTATCTGGTGCACTCGGAGCCGTCCGCAGGGGCGCGGCTCGCCTCACCGCCCTCGCGGATCGTCCTGCGCTTCAGCGAGGCCTACGTGGCCGACAGCGAGCGCCTCACGCTCAGGCGCGGCGACGGGACGCAGGTCCCGCTCACGAAGCCCTCAGGGCGGGGGGTGCTGGTCGTCCAGCCGCTTCCGCTGCTCCGGCGCGGGGTCTACGTCGCGACCTGGCGTGTCGTCTCGGACGACGGGCATCTCTCGGCGGGCGAGCTCGCCTTCTCGATCGGATCCGCGGAGGCGCTCCCCGCCGTCTCGGCATCGGAGGCGCCGACCCCGTGGGCCCAGATCGTCGCCAGCTGGGTGTTCTTCGCCGGGCTCGCGCTCGCCTTCGGTGGCCTGCTCAGCGAGCGTTTCGTCCTGCGCGTGGCGCGGCCGCGCGCTCCGGCGGGCATCGGAGCCGGCATGGCCGCCGTCGCGTCGTTCGTCCTGCTCATCCTCCTCGCTGGCGATCGTGTCGGCGGAGGGTTCGTCGCAGGGTCGCACGGCGACGCTCTCCAGGCGGTCCTGTCCACGCGGCCGGGGGCGCTCACCTTCGCGGTGCTCCTCGCCACCGCACTCGGCGCGCTGGTCGCCGAGGCCGGCGCGCTCCGGCCGCTTGCCATCATCCCGCTGGCGGCGGCGGCGATCCTGACCGCTGTGCACGGGCATTCCGGCACGAGCGGTCACTGGTGGGCTCCCGTCGTCGACTCGATCCACCTGCTCGGCGCCGCCGCGTGGGTGGGGGCGCTTGCCCACCTCGTCCTCGTCGTCTGGCGCGCGCCCGACCGCGCCGCCGCGCGTGCGCTCGCGATCCGTCGCTACTCACGCCTCGCCCTGCCGACGGTGCTGATCATCCTCGCGAGCGGCGTCCTGACCGCGTTCGGCGAGTTCCGGAGCGTGGGCTCGGCATTCCACTCGGGGTACGGACAGACGCTGATCGTCAAGTCGGCGCTCGTGCTCGCCGCCCTCGGAGTCGCGGCGGCGAGTCGCCTGCTCGCACTCCCGGCCAACCCCGGGATCAAGCTCCCGCTTCTCCGCCGGCTCACGCTGAGCGAGATCCTGCTGCTCGTCGGCGTTCTCGCCGCGGTCGGGCTGCTGGTCAACCTTGCCCCTCCGCGCACGGCCGCCGCCCCCGCCGCTCCGACGGTCTCGCCGCTTCTTCCGGGCGCGATCCCGACCGGGCCGTTCGTGGACGCCCGCGAGGACGGCGATCTGGCGGTCGGATTCGCCGCCGAGCCGGCCGGCGCGGGCCGGCTGAAGCTGACCACCACGGTGATCGCCGGGGACGGCGGCCGCGCGACGGGGCCTCGGTCTCTCGGTCAGGCTCGTATCGGCGTCGGTGTCGCGCGGGCCCGCCGGCACGTGTGGCGCCGGCTGTTACGCGGTCACGCTCGCATTCGCGGGCCGTCCCCGGGTCGCGTTCGTGACGATCCGCCCGCCGGGTCAGGCCTCCTCCGTCGTGCGCTTCGACTTTCCGGCGGCCTGGCCCCCGCCGTCGGCGAAGCAGATCGCACGCGAGGCGACGCTCGTGTTCGACCGGCTACGCACGATCACGATCGACGAGCGCCTCGGGTCGAGCGCGACCAACGTCGCGCACACGAAGTGGCGGCTGGAGGCGCCGAACAAGCTGTCGTACTCGATCGAGGGTGGGCCTCAGGCGGTCATCATCGGCGGTCGCCGCTGGGACCGCAATCCCGGCGGGCGCTGGGTCGCGTCGCCGCAGCTGCCGGTCAAGCAACCGACTCCGACCTGGGGCTCCGCCTCCCGCCCGCGCCGCGCTGCTCGGCGACGGCCGCGTGAACGGGCGAGAGGTGTGGCGCATCTCGTTCGTCGACCCGAACGTGCCCGCGTGGTTCAACGTCTCGATCGACAAGAAGACGCTGCGCACGCTGAAGCTGTCGATGATCGCCGCCGCGCACTTCATGCACCACGTCTACGGGGGCTTCGACGAGCCCCAGTCGATCGAGCCGCCGCGATAGGTGTCTAGCGGGGGAGCTTCAGGGTCGCGAGATCCCGCGGAACCGTCGGTGCCAATCCGGTCGGCCACTCGTCGAGGTCGATCGGCCCGGCCTTCCCGGTCGGCGAGCTCTGGAAGAGCTGCTGGAAGCTCTGCCACAGGCGCACCGTCTTGCCGCGCATCGAGGCGGGCAGGACGAACGAGAAGTTGCCGCGCGTGTCCGGCCATCGGGCCGAGACCGGCTTGACCACGCCCGGACCGGTCACGCCGACGAGCACGCCTTCGTACACCGCGCCCGCGTACGACGACGGCTTCGTAATCGCCAGGCCCGTGCCGGAGGGCGGGAGCTGGAGGTTCATCGTCGCGCTCCGGAGCCGGGCGAAGTCGGCGTTGACGCCGGTCGGCAGGCCGTACGAGTTCGCGCCGACGGCAACCTGGACGCTCAGCGTCACCGGGTCGGCCGCCGTCTCGTCGGCGGCGGCGAAGAACGACCTGTAGCGCCCCAGGGAGTCGCTCGGGGTCGAGAACGTCCAGAAGTCACGGTCCTGGGTGCGGCTGACGACGACGGCGCCCGCAACGGGCTTCCCGGCGCTGTCGGTGACGGTTCCGGTCAGGCGGTAGGTGTAGAGCGCGACCGCCGGCGGGTTGCCGCCCTGCGCGGACGCGAGCCTGCCGCTGACGAGGACGCTGCCGTCCTTCTGGGCGCGGGCCTTCAGATCGTCGACCCGGTAGCCGACGCTGAAGCCGCCCTCCAGGCCCGTGAGGGCCGACCGCTCGTCGGCGTTGAGCGCGCGGCCGTTCACCCGCGCCTTGCCGGTCGAGACGATGGAAACGACGTGGCGGAGGGGAATGGTGATGTCGACCGGGTAGCGGAACGTCCCGTCCGCCGCCGTCAGCGCGGGCAGCACATAGCCGCCGACGGCGAGCTGAACTCCCTGGACCGGCGTCGAGCCGAGGAGAACGCGGCCGGTCACATCCTGCGTGTTCGACGAGTTCGCCAGCCAGGCGCGGACGACGAGCCCCGACTGGGTCACGATCCGGGCCGCGCCGAGGGCGGTCATGCGGTCGACGACACGGGCCGCCGCCGGCTTCTGCGGCCGTGCCGGCAGGGCGGTCGGGGTGCTCGACCTGGGCGGCGGGCTCCGCGACCTCCCGGGCCCGGAACTTGCGGGAGATCGGGCGGCGGCGATTCCTTCTGCGATCCGCCGAGCGCGAACACCTGAAGCTCGCTCGCCGTGCCGCCGCCCGACGAGGTCGGACTGCCGCCCGAGGAGATCGCCAGATACTGCTTGCCCTTGACCGAGTAGATCGTCGGGCCGGCTGCGATCTGGTGCCCCGTCTGGAACGTCCACAGCACCTTGCCGGTCTTCGTGCTGAACGCGCGCAGGACGCCGTCGCCGCCGCCGGCGAAGCCGAGCCCGCTCGCGGTCGTGGTCACGCCGCCGCGCTCCGGCTCGGGGGTGGTGAACTTCCAGACGCGCTTGCCGGTGTTCACGTCGATCGCGCTGATCGAGCCGTGGTCGTGCCAGCCGGGCAGGTATTGCCCGAAGTTGCCGTTGTCCAGGCCGAGGAAGATGTCGCCGAGGGTCAGCTTGCGCTTCTTCTGGGTCGGCGTCAGCTTCGCCTGGGTCAGCAGCGAGGCCGTCTCGGCGGCGGCGTTGAAGATGTAGTTCGTCTTCGGGTCGTACGAGGCCGGCGAGAAGTTGAGCCCGCCGATCGAGCCCGGGTACACCGGGACCGCCTTGCCGGGCTGCGAGGCGCGGGTGCTCGGTGCGGTCGATCACCTTGATCCGCTGGTAGATCGGGGCGCCGGTCGCGGCGTCGTAGGCGAACCAGACGCCTTCCATCGTCGCGACCGAGACGACCCGGCGCGTCTTGCCGCCCACCTTGCCCGTGTAGACGAGCGGCGGCTGCGCGGTGTCGTACGACCATTCGTTGAAGGCCATCTGCTGCTGCCACCACTTCATCTGCCCGGTGCGCAGGTCGACCGCGATCAGCGAGTCGGTGCGCGGGTTCTGTCCCGGCCGGAACTGCGGGAAGTACAGCGGCGTCGCCGAGCCGGTCCCGAAGTAGAGCGTGTGCGTGGTCGTGTCGATCGTCTGCGGCGTCCACACGACGCCGCCGCCGACGATTCGCGAGAGCCGGCGCCAGCTCGTCCCCTCGGGCGGGATCGTCCAGAAGGGGCCGGGCCAGGCCGGCGTCAGGTCGGTCTTGTACGCCATCACGAAGCCGCGCACGCCGTACTCCGATCCGGCGGCGCCGAGCACGAGGCGGTGGTCGGCGCAGATCGGGGCGCTCGTCTCCGAGTAGCCGTAGGCGGGGGTCGCCCGGGGCACCGCCGCCGAGATCGGCACGCGCTTGATCTGCCTGCCGGTCTTGGCGTCGATCGAGACGATGAACATGTCGAGCGTGGTGATGAACAGCTTGCCCTCGCAGTAGGCGACGCCGCGGTTGGCGGCGATCCCG
This sequence comes from uncultured Actinomycetes bacterium, assembly GCA_963764565.1. Lineage (GTDB taxonomy): Bacteria > Actinomycetota > Thermoleophilia > Gaiellales > Gaiellaceae > DATBLE01. Next base: position 22,596 of record CAVXTD010000013.1, on the reverse strand, counting down.
AAGTTGCGGAAGATGGCGACGTTGTCGGGCTTCCAGCGCCAGATCACCGCGCCCGTGGTCGCGTTCAGCGCGAAGACGTTGTCGTCGTTCGTGGTCACGTACAGCCGCCCGCCGATCGCGAGCGGGAACGACTGCGTCCCGCGCCTGATCGCCGGGTCGATCGCGCGGAAGTCGACCGTGAAGAGCCGGCCGAGCTGGGCGACGTTGTCCGGCGTGATCTGCGTCAGCGTCGTGTACCGGTTCTGGTCCGGCGTGTTCCCCCAGCTGCTCCAGTCGTTCGGCGAGGCCTTCCCGGCCGCACCCGCGCCCGAGATCGAGACCGCAACCACGGCTGCAATGACAACAAGGAGACCCGCGAGGCGTCCGGGACGGGTCGGCATCGACGTGCGATCTTACCCCGCGACTCGCCGAAAGTACATGGGGCCGGGATCAGCGCAGGTTGCGGCGCCAGAGCACCAGCCCGAGCGGGACGAGCGCAGCGAGGGCGACGAACCGGCCGAGCGCGTGCGTGCGCGGCTCGATCCCGACCCGGACGGTCGGGCCGGTCCCGAGCGCCTTCCTGACGGCCGCCGCCACGTCCGCGGCGCGATGCTCGCCGAAGACGGCGCCTCCGGCTGCTCCGGCGAGCGACGCGAGGGCCGCCTTGCTCGCCGGGTCGGGCCGGTAGGTGCCCTCACGCCTCCCGTCGGCAGAGAAGATCCCCTCGCGCGGGCCCCAGACGTGCACGAGCACGAGCGCGGTTGCCGGCGCCCGGGCCAGCGACGCTGCGACCGCGCCGGGGTCGAACGGGCGGCTCTCGCCGTCGGTGAGCACGACGAGCGCCCGCCTGCGGGCCGACGGAGCGAACGTGCCGCCGCTCGGAACCTGGGCAAGCGCCGCCAGGGTCGACACCGTCACGCCCGCGGTCGCAGGCGGCGGTTGCTCGATGTCGATCGCTTCGCGAACCGTCGAGGCGAAGCTGCGCTCGTTCACGCTCGGCAGCAGGTTCGGCAAGACGCGGTCGGTGAGCGTCCCGACCCCGGCTGCGTAGCCGGCGAGGCGATCGCGGATCTCGATTGCCTCCGTCTTTGCACGATCGAGTCTCGTCGGTGAGGAAACCCCCTTCGAGGCGAGCATCGAGCGCGAGGTGTCGATCACGATGTACACCTGGGCGTCCGTGCGCACCCGGCGCTGGCTGCTCGTTCGCCAGGCGGGCTGGGCGGCGACAAGTGCGATCAGGAGCGGCACGGCCGCAAGCGCGGCGACAAGAGTCCATTCGCGCCTTCGGAGCGGGCGCCACGAGACCGAGCGCACCGCGCACGCGAGCCACGCGGCGCGAGCCGGCGAGGTAGGCGGCGAGCGTCAGCAGGGCGGCGACGGCGACGAGGCTTCCCCAGGGTGTGAGGAAGACGAGCGAGGCGGCCACGATTCAGTACCCGGTCCCGGGAATTCCCGTTCCGGCCCCTCGCCGGCCGGTGCCGCGGCCGCCGCTGCTCGCGCCCGCGCCGGGCCGCACGCCGCGAGCCTGGAAGAGACGGAGCACGAGCTCGAGATTGACCTTCGCGGCCTCGTTGGCGGGGTCGAGGCGGACGGCGTTGGTGAACGCGGAGACGGAGCGCTCGGCCTGGTTCGCGTCTCGCCCACCGCCGGCGGCGAAGTCGCCGAAGGCCAGCACGCCGAGCAGGTCGCTTGCCTGCGACGCGCGTCGCAGGTCGCTGCCGCGCGCGACATCCGCCAGGGCCAGCTCCGCGACGGCGCGCCTGCCGAGGGTCTGGAGCGCCGTGTCGAGCCTGCCGTTGACCCCGTAGGTGACCCTGAAGAGCTGGACCGCGCGACGGACGGCGAGGTCGTCATCGATAGCGAGGAGGTTCTTCGCGGTTCCGAACGGCAGCAGCGTCGAGGCACGCCAGCGAGCAGCCGCCGGCGCGGCGCGGTAGCGAGCATCCCCCCGGCGCAGCGAGTCGTGCCAGGCACCGAGATCGAAGGAGAGCAGCGCCGCGATCGTCGCGAGCCCGATCAGAAGCGCTGCGAGTGCGAGCCGGCGGATCTTCATGCTCGTGCTCCCCAGGTCACGCGGGCAAGCAGAAGCTCGTTGGCGGCGAGGAGCGGCCGCGAGCACGAGCGCGAGCACTGCCAGCGTCCACGGGAAGCCGCCCCGGCCGGACGCGAGCGAGGCTTCCTCCGGCAGCCGGGCGCTCGTGATCGTGTCGTTCCCTCCGATCAGCCGCCGGAAGAACTGCTCGTCGGCGGGTGCGGGGTTCAGGCCGACGACCCGGAGCGGAATGCGGTCGCGCCGGTAGGCGAGGATCGTCAGAGCGGTGCGCCGGAGATCGCCGGGATCGTCCGAGAGATCCGAGATCAGCACCACTCCGGGGCGGTGCAGCCGCCCGTCGAGCGCCAGTCTGTGCGCAAGCTCGAGCCCCGAGGAGATGCTGGTGCCCGCGCTGAACGTCCGCGCCCAAGGGTTGGGGGGGAAGACGGGGATGAAGCCCGGTGTCGTCTGCGGCGGCAGCGTGAAGTAGCGGACGAGCGGCTTGAGCTCGGCCGCCGGAGTGCCCGGCGGCAGGGCCTCGTAGGCGCTTCCCGAGAAGATGACGAGTCCGTACCGCCCGTTCGTCGAGGCGAGGTCGGAGATCGTGGCGCCGATTCTCGCGTAGGTGTCCTGGGAGACGCTCGCCGAGAGGTCGAGCACGACGATCGCGGTCGAGCCGGAAGGCAGCAGGTGCAACGTGCGCACCCGAGCGTGCCCGGCGAGCACGGCAATCGCTCCGACCAGTCGCCAGCAGCAGAACCGCGAGCACCACTCGGACGGTCGCGGTGCGGCGGGCGGTCCGGCGCAGGCCCGGCGCATCGGTCGAGCGGGATGGCGCTCATCGTCTCTCGATCTCCCGCTCGACCGCGCCGGCCACCGACTCGATCTGCTCGGGCGAGGGCGCGGGGGGTGACCACGCCAGCTCCGAGGCGTCACCTCCGAGCCCGCTGCCCGGGCCGCCGAGCACCCGCGCGAGCAGGCCGAGCGCCCGGCGCCGGTCGTCGGGGCCTCGCCGTTGCGCCTCGCGCGCGAGCAGAAGCGCCCGCTCGAGCGGAGAGAGGCCGGCCAGCCTGCTCCTCGAAGCGCCGCCGTCGCAGGCGCGCCAGCTCGCGCGCGGCCAGGAGCAGGGCTCCGAGCACCAGGACGGCCGCCACCGAGTCGAGCACGATCTCGAGCGTTCTCGGCGCGGCGCGGTAGGACGGCGCCGGCAGCTGCGTCTCGAGCCGGAAGGGCAGGGGCGTGGCCGCGGCCTCCTTGGTCGAGACCCGCCCCGCGATCGAGAGCACGGGCCAGGGGACGGAGGTGCTGACGCTGCCGCCGTCTCGGCGGGTGGCGGTCAGTCGCAGCGGAGGAAGCTTGACCGGGCGTGGGGCAGTCGACGGGACGCAGTCCTCGCTCAGGCACGCCACCTCCCAGCGATAGCGAAGGATCGTCACCCCGCCGCGACGCTCGCGCTCGACGACCGGCCCGGACAGCGTGTCGAGCGGGCCGAACCCGGCGACGGCGCGGACGCCGGCGGGGTCGACGGCGGACCGCGTCGACGGCGACGGTGGCGACGGCGGCGATCCGGTCGCCGAAGAGCGCGCGGCTCGGCTCCAGCGATGTCGCCGGCGAGAGCGGGCCGGCGGCGGCGGCCGGCGCCGGCGAGGATCGCCCCGAGCGCCATGGCCGCCCCTGCGGCCGCGAGCCTGCTCAGCGCCGCCACCGCGTCATCTCCCGCAGCTCGGCCCAGCGCAGGAAGGTCTCGTCGATCTCGTGCGGGTCGTCGGTGCCGAGCACGAGCGGGTCGAAGCCGAGCGTCGCGAACTCGTCGAGCAGCCGGCCGCAGCCGCTCCTCGTTCGCCGCGCGCCGCGAGCGGGCCTCCCGCGCGCTCAGCAGGACGGGCCGGGGCCGCCCGCCCGAGGGATCGACCACGCGGACGACGACCGAGCCGACGTCGGGGAAGCTCTGCTCCCAGACCGGGTCCTGGATCACGACCGGGACGACGTCCCAGCGGTGGGCGCCGGCATCGAGCCAGGCCGAGGCGGGCGGCGGCGCCAGGAAGTCGGAGAGGATGAACACGAAGCTCCCCGGCGGGATCCCCGAGCGCATCCGGCCGAGGAAGGCGATCGCCCGCTCGAGGTTGTCCTCGGGCGCGTCGAACCCGGTCTCGGGCGCCTGCCGCTGCTCGATCAGCCACAGCTCGCCGCGGCCGCCGGGCGGAAGCCAGTACGGCCCGCCGTGCCGCGGCAGCCGCCCCGGCGTAGTCGAGCGAGCCGACGTCGCCGCGCGAGGCGACCGCGCTGAGCACGATCAGCTGCGCGGCGGAGTGGAGCGCCGTCGTGCTTCGAGAGCCAGGGAAACGGCGCAGCCGTAGATCCCCATCGCGGGCCGGCGGTCGCAGACGAGCACGACCCGCGGCGCCTCGTCCGCCTGGTAGGCCCGGACGACGAACTCGTCGGTGTCGCGCGCAGCCGACAGCTTCGCCGAGGCGTGCCAGTCGATCGTGGCGGCGTGGTCGCCGGGCCGGTACGGGCGGCCGCCGACGACGTCCGTTCCCGGGCCGCGCCGGGCGCTGCGCTGCTCGCCGAACGGCAGCCCGAGCAGCCGCCGGCGCGGGACGAGCGGGAACACCCGCCGCTCCGCCGCGGACGCCGCCTCCACCGGCTACGACGCGGCCGGGCCCAGCGCCGCCGGCCGGCCCTCGTGCCAGTTCGGCTCGGGGCGCGGTGCCAGCTCGAAGCTGCGGGCGCGGATCAGCTCGAGCGCCGCGTCGCGGCCGAGGCCGCGCGTCTCGGCGAGGAACGCGGTCGTGAGGAGGATGCGGTGGCCGAGCACCGGCAGGAAGAGCCGCTCGACGTCCTCGGGCACGACGTACTCGCGCCCCTGGAAGAGCGCCCAGGCGCGCGCGGTCCGCTCGAGCGCGAGGCTGCCGCGGACCGAGGCGCCGGTCGACACGCCCTCGACCAGCCGCGTCGCGCGGACGAGCTCGACGAGCCAGCGCGAGGACAGCTCGTCGACGTAGACCTCCTCGACGGCCTGCGCGGAGCGCACGCACCTCGTCGGCGCTCACCGCGGGCTTCGAGCGTCCTGAGCGGGTGCCCGTGCCGCTGCTCCCGGACGATCTGCACCTCTTCGTCGAGCTGGGGGTAGCCGAGCGACGTCCGCAGCGCGAAGCGGTCGAGCTGCGCCTCGGGCAGCGGGAACGTGCCCTCCTGCTCGATCGGGTTCTCGGTCGCGATCACGAAGAACGGGTCGGGGAGCGGCCGGGTGACCCCGTCGACCGTCACCTGGCGCTCGGCCATCGCCTCGAGCAGCGCCGACTGCGTCTTCGGCATCGCCCGGTTGATCTCGTCGACGAGCAGGACGTTGGCGAAGACCGGCCCCGGCCGGAACTCGAAGTCGCGTGTCTTCTGGTTGTAGATCGCGAGGCCGGTGACGTCGGTCGGCTGGAGGTCGGGCGTGCACTGGATGCGCGCGACCGTCGCCCCTTCGATCGTCTGGGCGATCGCGCGGGCGAGCACCGTCTTCGCCGTCCCCGGCACGTCCTCGAGCAGCACGTGGCCCTCGCAGGCGAGCGACGCGAGCACGAGCGCGACCTCGTCGTGCTTGCCGTGCACGACCGTCTCGATGTTGCCGAGCATCCGGCGGGGGAGCTCGGTTGCCCTGGCGAGCGCGGCCGACCCCGCCTCGCTCCGCTCCACGCTGGTCATCTCGACCATCGTAAACGAGCGTCGTGCCGGCCCCGGCGAGTCGACCGCCGGGGGGAGGTGCCGGAGCGCCTCCCCCCAGCGCAAGGCTTTAGGGCGTGACGGTGAACGACCCGATCATGCCGCGGTCGACATGGAAGGGGACGTCGCAGACGTACGTGTAGGTCCCGGCCGGCAGCCCGACCGTCCACGTCTCCGTTCCGCCAGGCGGCGAGGAGCGCGCCGGCCTTCTTGCCGACGATCGCGAAGTTGTGCACCTCGCTCCCCTTGTTCGTGATCACGAAGGTGACCTGGCCCGACGGGATGGTGCCGTCGAGAGCTCGAAGTAGTACTCGAACATGCCGACCTGGACGGTCGTGTTGGCGCTACCGACCGGCCCGGTCGGCGGCGGCGGTGCCGTGACGGTCGGTGGTCGGGGTCGTCGTCGTCGTCCCGGGCTTGGTCACCGGCGGCTTCACGCCGCACCGAGAAGACGCCCTTCATGCCCAGCTTCGCGTGGCCCGGCAGCGTGCAGATGTAGGTGTAGCGGCCCTTCTTCTTGAAGGTGACGGTGAGTGTCGCGCGCTGGCCCGGGTTGAGGACTTTGGTCCTCGTCGAGAGCGACGTGCCGAGGATCCTGAAATCGTGGGAGATCTTGCCCTTGTTGATCACGGTGAAGATCACCTTGCTGCCGACCGGAACGCTCCGCTTCGACAGCACAAACTTGAACTCGGACGCCGAGACGGTGACGCGTGACCGTGGCGGACGACGACGCTGTGGCTCGCTCCGCCGCCCGGCGCGAACACACCGGCAGCGAGTCCTGCCGACAGCCAGCACTCCAAGCACGAACAGACTCAGTCCACGGCGCATCAGCATCCTCCTCGGAAAGTCGTGACCTTCGAGCCAGCCTAGCGACCCGCGCACGCGGCCGGCTGTCGACCAACGAAAACGACGGGGGCGGCGCGCTCGCGCGGCCGCCGCCCGCAGGTTGTCCAGTCCGTTACGGCAGGACGAACGTGTAGATGCTGTCGTCGCGCAGCCGGGCCGGATTCGTCAGACCCTTCGGCCGCGAGACGTCGTTGTGGCTCTGGCCGCCGACCGCGACCGACACGTACTGCTTGCCGCCCACCGAGTAGGTGACGGGAGCAGCGCCCACCGGGGCGGTCATCAGCGGCGACTTCCAGAGCGACGCTCCGGTCTTCGTGTCCACCGCCTCGAGGAAGCCGTGGCCGTCCTGGGCGTTGCCCTGGCCGAGCCAGCCGATGAACGTGATCCCGCTGGCGGTGTTCATCGAGCCGCTGTAGCACGGGGCGGGCCAGTGCTGGTGCCAGGTCAGCTTGCCCGTGGTCACGTCGAACGCGGAGAAGTTGCCGGTGTTGGCGGTCGAGGTGTCGCCGACGCCGAGGCGGGCGGCGCCGTAGCCGCCGAACGATCCCGACCACCTGCGAGGCCCTGGGGATCTGCTCGAACGCCGGTTGCCCGGTCGGTCACTCCGCAGGTGATGAACGTGTGGTTCTCCGGGCTGTACGAGCTCGCCGGCCAGTCCATCATCTCGAACGGCGTCACGACGTACTGCGTCGTGTCGTACGGGTCGTAGGCGCACCCGATCTTGAACGGCTTGCCGTCGGGGGCGGTCGCCGTCGCGTACGGAACGTACGCGTTGGTCTGGCTGATGTTGCCGTCCGTGCACGGCCGCGCCGTCCTTGTCCAGCTTGTTGAAGAGGACGTTGTCGGACTGCGGGATCGGCTGCGTCGGCCAGGTGTTCACGTCCGGCGCCGTGCTCTGCGGGACCTTCACCTCCTTGATCGGGATCAGCGGCTTGCCGGTCTCGCGGTCGAGGACGAAGGTCATCCCGTACTTGTTGACGTAGGCGACGCCGGCGCACGCGACACGGTGCCCGTCTTCTTCTTGAAGCTCTTCGGCAGGATGCCGGCCGGCGATCAGGTCGGCCGGCACCTTGTACGGCGCGTTGAACATGACGCCGTTGTTCGGCAGGTCGGAGTCCCACAGGTCGTGGTGTGCCTGTCTGGAAGTACCAGACGAGCTGGCCGGTGTAGAGGTTCAGCGCGACGATCGAGTCGGTGAACAGGTTCATGCCCGGGCCGCGCGAGTTCCACGGATTCGGGTTGCCGGTGCCGAAGATCGCGAGGTTGCGCTTCGTGTCGATGATCGGCGACTCCCACATCGAGCCGCCGCCGTAATGGCGGCCCTGCGGGTCGTCCGGCCACGTGTCGCCGCCGGGCTGCGCCCCGCTGCGGCACGACGCTCCACGCCCACAGCTGCCGGCCGTTCGTCGCGTCGAAGGCGTGCATCGAGGCGCTGACGCCGCCGTTGTCGCCCGAGGCGTCGCCGGAGAGGATCATGCCGTTGACGTAGATCGGCGCGGACGAGACCTTGCCGCCCTCTGCCACGGCGCCACCTCGGCCTTCCAGACGACGCCGCCCATCATCTGGTCGAGCGCGTAGATGTAGCCGTCACGCGTCGGAGCGAAGACCTTGCCGTCCGCGATCGCGACGCCCGGCTGCCTTCCGCCGGAGCCCACGTTGAAGCCGGGCTCGTACGTGGGCGCCCAGTGCCAGAGCTGCGCGCCGGTCGCGGCGTCGAGCGCGAAGACGTCGCTCTTCGGAGTCTGGATGTAGTAGGTGCCGTCGGAGACGGCCGCGTTCGCCTCGAGCGAGCCGCAGGCGGCGTCCTTCGTCGCGCACGTGCCGAGATTGATGTGCCAGGCCTCCTTGAGCGTGGAGACGTTCGACTTGGTGATCTGGGTCAGCGACGAGTACCGGTGGCCGGTGAGGTTGCCCATGTTCGTCATCCAGTTGTCCCCGGCGGGCGCGTTCAACTGCGCGGCCGTCCAGGCCGGCGCGGGCGTCGATGACCATCCTGGCGGCCCCGGACTGGTCGGCGGAGGCGCGATCCCGCGAGTAGCAGTCCGAGACAGGAAGCAAGTACAAACAAGACGAACCTGCGCATCTGGTGTCCTCCTAAGGGCGGTTGAGGTGGCGGTGGCGACGAGACTCGATCACCGAATGGCACTATCGCCACTACGGTCGGCTGTTTGCAAGGAAGCCGAGCGTCCGCGACCGGTCGGTGCCACGCGCTTGGAATTGCTGTGGCGGGCGGTAGACTGCACGGTCATGCGCGCGCACCGTCCTCGCTCTCGTCTCGTCGCTTTCGCCTCGCGTGCCTCTCGCGTCCGGCGCCGTCCGGAGCGACCGAGCTGCCGCCGGGCGGCGGCCGCGAAGATCACGCTGCGAGGCCGGCAGGGCGGCGCGGGGCCCTGGCGGAGCTCCCTCTCGCTGAAGCTCGTCAAGGTGGAGCTGACCAGCTTCGTCGTGTGCGCGGTCTGGAACCAGGCGCCGCCGCCACCGACCTGCCAGCCGCGCCGCGGTAGCCGGCTCCCCGAGGGAACGAGCCTGCGGCTCGAGCAGCGGCCAATCGGAGCCGGCGTCAAGCGCGCAGACAGTCCAGGCTGGGGTCTGGTCGGGCTTTCGCAGGACGCAGCGCTCGAAGCTGTGCTCAGCAACAACATCTCGGGAAACCGGTTCGGGACGATCTCCTACCGGGTGACGTTGCGGAACGCGTCGGGTCGCGTCCAGGCGACGTCGAACACGTTCAAGGTCGTCTGGCACAGGTAGCGGGCGCGCGCGCGCTCACCGCAGGCCGAATGCGACGAGCTCGGGCGTAGCGTCTCCCGCCCGGGGGATGCCGGCGCCGAACAGCACTAGATCGCCCACGACCGCCGGGCACGCGTTCACGCCCGCCCGCATGCCGCGCCCGCCAGACGAGCCTCCCGTCGCGCGGCGGCGAACGCGTACGCCGTCCCGTCGAAGGTGGAGGTGAAGACGACGTCGTTCGACACCGTCGCGCAGCCGAAGTCGGGCGAGGGCAGGCGGCGCACCCAGATCCTGCGGCCGGTCGCCGCATCGAGCGCGACGAGCCGGCCTCGACCTGACGACGGATCGACGCTCGTCAGCTCTTGCCGGGCGGCGGCGCTGCCCCAGCCGCACAGGTCGACGACCGGCACGAACAGCCGGCCCTTGTCATAGGCCATCGGCGTCTCGACACCACCGAGGAGACCGGGGCACACGGTCACGCGCTGCCGCGGCAGCGGGCCGAGGTCGTTGTCGTGCAATCCGACGGCGGCGGTCCAGAGTCGTCGCCGGGTAACGCGATCCCACGCGATCACCCTCCCGGCCTTGCCGGCGCCGAAGACGACCGGCGCGCCCCGACCGTCGCGAGGATCGGTGTTGCCTCGAAGTCGTGGTCGCGGACGTCGTGCGGGGTGACCTGGTCGTGCCAGAGCAGCCGGCCGGTGCGCGCGTCGAGCACGATCAGGGAGTCCGTGTACCGGGCCGGGCCGGGGAACGCGCCGCCGTTCGGCCGCCTCGGCGAGCCGCCCCAGGGTGCCGGGTTCGAGTTGCCGGCGTAGAGCCGGCCCGACGCGTCCACCGAGACCGGGTACCAGACCCCGCCGCCGCCCGCCTCGAGGGGGTAGCGCCACGGCCGCTCGATCGTGACGAACTTCCAGCGCACCGTGCCCGTTCCGGCGTCGAGCGCGTAGATCGCCCCGCGTCCGCCCGGCGGATACCCGACGGTGCTGACGAACACCAGGTCCGTGCCAGACGACGGGCGCGACGTCGACGAACTGCTCGGTCGCGCTCGTCAGGTGCCGGTGCCAGAGCTCGCGGCCGGTCGCCGCCGAGAGCGCGAACGCGTCCGAGTCGGTCGCGCCGTAGACCCGCCCGCCGTCCACCGCGAGCCCGTTCGGCCCCTCGTTCAGGGCGCGGTAGCGGTGCGTCCAGCGAAGCCTCCCGGTCGAGCGGTCGAGGGCGTAGACGTTGCTGCGGAGGTCCTGCGCGTAGACCGTGGTGCGGTCGGCGACGGGCGTCGAGGCGAAGCTGCCCGAGATGGTCGGGGCGGCGGTCAGAGCGAATCGCCAGCGCACCCCGAGACGCTTGACGTTGGCGACCCTGATCGCCGATTGCGAAGCAGCACGCGTCCCTGCGAGGTCTCCGTTCGGCAGTTGCCAGGTGCTGCGACCGGCCTGCGTGCCGCATCCGCACAGCGCCCCGGCGGTCACTGCTGCAACGGCGACCCGGACGGTGTGCACCGATCGTGAGGCCACGGCCTGTTGCTAGGCTATCTGCTTGTGAATGTCCGTCTCCTCGCGCTCACAGCAGTCTTTGCGGTGGCGCTCGTTCCGGCGGCTCAGAGTTCCGCGCGGCCCTCGACGACGAACCCGCCACCGGTGATCACGATCAAGATCTTCATCACCGACACGGCGATCCGCATGAGCCCGAAGCGCGGGCAGCGTGGCGTCATGGCCCGCTTCATCCTGGTCAACCTCGGCAAGAAGCCGCACACGTTCTCGATGGGCAACGACAACCGCGGTCAGGGAGTGCAGACGGGCTTCACCGCGCCGCTCAAGCCGAGTCAGCAGAGCATTCACATCTACTTCCTCGACTATCGCGGCAAGCTTCCGTATTTCGGCAGCCTTCCCGGCGACCGGTCGAAGCCGGGCATGAAGGGCGTCTTCACGATCTTCTGAGCGCGCTGCCCGTCGATCAGCGCGGCTGCCAGGCAGGTGGCGCGTCGCCGGTGGCGACATGCTCACCGGTTGCGATCGTCGTCGGGCGACCGCCTGCGACGGCGCGAAAGGTGAGCACGCCTCTGGCGACGAAGAGCAGGGTCTTGCCGTCCGGCGACCAGCCCGCGGGGCCGGTGTCGTTGACGATCCGCCGAGTCCTGTGCGGCGCCGGGACATTCGCGAGGTAGAGGCCGTACTGAGGGCACGGGCCGTCCCCGCAGTCCTCGGGGCCGGTGCTGACGCGCAGGCCGACGTAGGCGACCCTGCGGGCATCGGGCGAGAGCGTCGCGGTCTGGCCGGTCTGCGTGTCGAGGGAGAGGCCGTAGTACTTCTGCACCGTGCCGGTCGCGGCGTCGACCCTGACCAGGTCTCCGGCTGCGGGGATGAAGATGCTCTTGCCGTTCGCCGCCCACGTCGGCCGGCCCGCAGGCGGTGCATGCGGGAGCCGCCGCTTGCCGGCGCCGGAGGCGGACATGACGTAGAGGCGCCAGTCGGCGCGGTAGGGCCGCACGAAGGCGATCTGCGTGCCGTTCCGCGACCAGACGGGGTAGCTGTCGCGGGCGTTCGAGCTGAGCTTGTGCAGGCCGGTCCCGTCCAGGTTGATGCGGAAGATCCCAGAGCCGAGGCGCGAGAACACGATCTGCTTCCCGTCGGGTGAGAACGCGGGAGCACTCGCCGGCAGCCTGCCCTTCGTTATCTGCTGAAGGCCCTCGCCGGTCGTCTGGACGCGGAACAGCTGCGCCGTGCCCGATCCGTTCGGATGGGCGGAGAAGACGATCCAGCGCACCGGCCCCGAAGCATGTGTGGTCGCCTGGGCGATCGTGACTGCGACGACGAGCGCTGAAATGGCAGCGCCGAGGATCGTCCAGCGTCTGGGAGCCATCGGCCGAATGAATACCACATCGCCACGTGCGCCCTTCGCTTCGTACCCTTCAACTTCGAAGGGCCGGTATCATCGGCGCAGGCCGATAGTTGCGGAATGGCAGGCACCTGATCCACGAGCCCATTGCTGTCCTTCCGCCTCGGGGCATTCGGCGCCAGAACCCACCAAACAGAATAGGAGCATCGCCTATGAGACGTATAGCTCTCGTCGCCCTCGCAGTAGCCCTCGCCGCCGGTCTGACCACCGCGGGAATCGCCGCCGGCGCGACGACGACTCTGACTCTGACCGCCCCTGCGAGTGGCGCGCTCAAGTTCAACAAGAAGACGCTGGTCGCGAAGGCCGGCCCGATCACGATCAAGATGCACAATCTCGGCCCGCTTCCGCACGACATCGCGATCAAGGGCCCGAAGGTGAACGTGATGGGCAAGATCGTCGGGAAGGGGAAGACCTCGATTGTCAGCGCGACTCTGAAGAAGGGGAAGTACACGTTCTACTGCAGCGTCCCCGGCCATGAGGCGGCCGGAATGAAGGGAACGCTCATCGTCAAGTAAGCCGGTCTACGGGGCCGCGCTGCGCCGATCGGTGCGCGCGGTCCCAGCCCCTTTTCGGAGACGGCCCCTGGGGTCTGTCCCTGCTCCGGGCCGAAAGGGCGCCGATTTCGCCCTTGGACGGGATTACCAGAGCGCGAGGGACCGGGGATGGGGGTGATCGCGCAATTTGCGGTCTTTGGTCACGAGCCGAAGGCCGTGTTCGATCGCGGTCGCGTAGATCAGCCGGTCGGCCGGGTCGCCGGGGAACGATGACGGAAGGGCGACAGCCGTGGCTGCGATTGCGGGGGTGAGCGGGAGCGTCCGCACTTGGGCGGCGAGCTGATCGAGCCAGGAGCGGATCGGGATCGTCACGACGATTCGCTCGTGTTCGGCCAGCCAGCCCAGCTCGAACCATGAGATGGCTGCGACGGCGAGTTCGTCGGCTTCGTTCAGGGCCTTGGTTGCAGCACGGCTGATTCGATCGGGTTCGGCGGACCACCAGTGGACGGCGTGGCTGTCGAGCACGATGGTCGTCACGGAAGGTTCCAGGCCTCCCCGGTGGTGAAGAGCTGCTCGTCCTCGGCGGCGGTCATGGCGATGTCTGCGAGGCTTCCTTTCAGCGCCTGAGGGCCGGTCGCCGGCACCAGGCGGGCGACGGTGCGTCCGTGCTTGGTGATCTCCACCTCATCACCGGCGGCGACCTCGTCGAGCAGCCCAAGGATCTTGGCCTTTGTTTCCGTTGCGGTCATTTTTCTAGTCATACGGTCACTATACCAGTCAGATATGTCTGCCTGGCGGAGCCTGGCTCTTCAAGGCACGTTCGACCGCTTGCGTCCAGCCGAGGTGACGCGATTCGGCCTCGTCCCGGGTCATCGTCGGCTCGTAGCGGATGCGAGAGCTCCAGAGCGCAGAGAGCGCGTCCGGCCCCGTCCAGATCCCGCTCCCGATCGCGGCGAGAACGGCGGCGCCGAGCGCCGTCGCCTCCGGCTCGGCTGAGACGTCGACGGGGATCCCGAGCAGGTCGGAGAGGAATTGCATGGCGAACTCGTTTGCAGTGACCCCGCCGTCGACGCGCAGAGCCGTGATCGCAAACGGCATCCGGTCGAGGACGTCTCGTGTCTGGTAGGCGATCGCCTCCAGCGCGGCGCGGACGAGATGTTCTCGTTGGGTTCCTCGAGTGAGACCGCAAACCGTTCCCTTCGCGTCTGGTGCCCAGTACGGCGAGCCGAGCCCGGTGAGGGCGGGGACGAAGTAGACGCCGTCGGTGTCTGGTACGGAGCGTGCGAGCAGATCGCTCTCGGCTGCTGAGGCGATCAGGTGGAGCCCTTCGGCCAGCCATTCGAGTACAGCACCGACGGAGAGGATCGATCCTTCGAGCGCAAAGACGGGACGGTCGGGCCCGGTCTGTGCGGCGAGGGTGAGCAGCAGGCCGGCCGGGGCGGCCGGACGCTCGGCACCGGCGTTGACGAGGACGAAGCCGCCGGTTCCGTAGGTGGCTTTGCCTTGCCCTGGATCGAGGCACGCCTGGCCGAGTAGTGCGGCTTGCTGGTCGCCGGCTACTCCTGCCACTGGAATCGCGCGTCCGCCGAGCACCGCTTCGCCGACCACCTCGCTCGAAGAAACGACCGCGGGCAGGAGCCCGCTACCGATGCCGAAGAGCGCCAGCAACTCGTCGTCCCACTCGAGGGTCTCCAGGTTCAGGAGGAGCGTCCTGGAGGCGTTGGAGACGTCGGTGAGGTAGCAGGCATCCCGGGTGAGCCTGGAGAGCAGCCACGTGTCGACGGTGCCGCACGCGAGACTGCTGCGAGGGACGTCGGGCCCGATCGCGGCGAGAAGCCACTCGAGCTTTGTCGCGGAGAAGTAGGGGTCGGGAACAAGGCCGGTCCGTTCCCGGATCAGATCCGCCGGCAGGTCGCGACAGCGTTCTGCCGTCCGCCGGTCCTGCCAGACGATCGCCTTGTTGAGCGCGCGGCCGCTGTGGCGGTCCCACACGAGTGTCGTCTCTCGCTGGTTGGCGATACCGATCGCGTCCAGGTCTCCGACGGACAGCTCGGCGTCGTGCAGCGCGGCCGCGGCAGCGGCCTCGACGCTCGAGACGATGTCCTCGGGCTCCTGTTCGACCCAGCCCGGCTGAGGGAAGGACTGCTGGACGCGGCAGTATCCCCGTCCGGCGACCCGTAGCTCGTCGTCGACGACGAGGCAGGTCGTGCCCGTGGTGCCCTGGTCAATCGCGAGGATCATCGATGGCCTCGCTGTCAGGTCGAGCACTGGGTAAACCGGACACGTCGAGTGAGCGCCGCCGCAATCCCCGCCATTCGCTCGGTCAGCCTACGCCGCCGCTCCCGTAAGACAAAGGAGCGGGCTGGGTGACCTTCAGATATGCAGACCAAGACCGCGCCTTCCGCGTCCCTTCCCTTCGAGCTCGGCGAGGCCCGTTCGTTTCAGGGTCTCACCGTCGTCCCGCTGTTCGCCCCCGCCGGTTCGCCCCGGCACCGCAGGCGGCGCATCCCGAACTGCGCCGGATTCAACACGACCTCGGCAGGTCGTCACAGACGGCCGTCTGGGGCGCGGTCGCTGCGAAATCGGCGCGGCTCGGCGTGTGCTCACCGACCGGCAGGGCGCTCAACAATAGTTCGGATCCGCTCAAACCCTGACTGTCCGTAGGGGGCACTCCCGATGCGCGACCCGCCGTCTCGACGGAGGCTCTACCAATCAGCGTAAGAGCCGGCGCGTACTGCCATGACTAAGGAGTGACGAGATGGCTGTGAAGATCCCCGAGAAGACCGGACATGCCTACCTGGAGGGCAACGAGCTCGTGCTCGAGGACTTCCGGGAGAGCGATCCCGACGTCGTCGGGTTCGTTCGTGACGCCGACGAGCCGGAGGCGGCCGTCCACCGCTGCCTCACCATGGGCGCCCGCGTGCTGCGGCGTGGCCGGCGCGACGCTCGACAGCGAGTTCGTCGAGCATCGCTTCGAGGAGATGACGAGCGAGCTCGACCGGTCGATCGAGGACTTCGCCAAGCGCGTCGACGAGTCGGCCGAGAGCCTGCTCGACGACGAGGAGGGCAAGCTCGCGCTCGCACTCCGCACGTGGCTCGACGAGGTCGAGAAGACGCTCGACGCGACCTTCGACGAGACCAGCAAGAAGAGCGCGATCGCGAAGCTCGAGAACGTGCTCGAGGCGGCGCGCAAGGAGCAGGTCAAGTCCGTCAAGCAGCTTCTCGACCCGGACAACGACGAGAGCCCGCTTTGCCGCTGGCGCTCCGAGATCGTGAAGACGGTCAAGGATCAGGGCAAGTCGATCGAGGAGGCGCTCGACGACCTGCGCGAGCAGCTCCAGGTCACGCGACGCGAAGGCTGAGGTCTTCGGGCAGACGGCCGTCAAGGGCTTCACGTTCGAGCAGGTCGTGCTCGAGCAGCTCGATCCGATCGTGACCCCGCACGAGGACGTGCCCGAGCACGTCGGCGACGTGATCGGGAGCGACGGGTCGAAGGTCGGCGACATCGTCGTCTCGATCAACCCGACCGAGACGCCGGGCCGCGACGTCCGCTACGTCGTCGAGGCGAAGGACAAGTCGATGACGCTGAAGAGGGCGCTCGACGAGCTCGACGCGGCAATGAGGAACCGCGACGCCGAGGCCGGCCTGATGGTGTTCGCCAGCCAGGCCGCCTGCCCGGTCAAGGAGCCGTTCCAGTGGTTCGACCACAAGGCGCTGGTCGTCCTCGACAAGGAGGAGCTCGACCCGTGCGCGCTCCGGCTCGCCTGCCTGTGGGCACGCTGGACCGCCCGCCGCGAGGACGCCGAGGGAGTCGAGACGATCGACACGGCCAGGATCCAGTCGCTGATCAACGCGGCTCGCCTCTCGCTGAACACCGCGACGGCAATCAAGGGCGACCACACGAAGGCGAGGACGGCGATCGACCACGCCTCAGGGCACCTCGATCGGGCTCGTCAACGACCTGAACGGCACGCTCGACGCCGCTCGAGCTCGAGATCGTCGGAGCCGAGACGGCATGAGCACCAAGACGAGGGCCGAGCAGGCGCTCGCACGCTACTGCGAAGACCGTCCGGGAGTCCTCGACGGCGATCTCCGTGCAGAGGAGCTCGGGGCGGTCATTGTCCCGACGATCGGCGAGGCCGAGCTCGATGCGGCGTTAGAAGACATCGGCCGCGGTGACGGCGGCGAGCTCAAGTTTCGCGTTCGTACCGACGGAAGCCGACAGCGACCCAAGCTGCACTCCGCCTACAGCTCGTGCGGACTGGCGGTGAACGCGTTCGGACTCTGGCGGCTTGACCCCGCCAGACTGGTGGGCCATGTACGAGCGTCTCAAGGGCGAGCCAGAAGCGTTCACCTACCTCGACGCAGCCCAGCTCGTGAAGCACTACTTCGGCCTGAAGACGTACTGCCGGAAGAACGCCGTCGGCGAAGCCACGCTTCTCTACCTCTACTGGGAGCCCGAGGATGCCGATCAATACTCCGAGCTCGGGGCCCACGCACGCGAGGCAGACGACTTCAGGAACGCCGTTTCCGACCCGGCGGTGACGTTCGAGACGCTGAGCTATCCGAAGCTCTGGGCCTACTGGGGCGAGCCGGCCGAGCCCGCGCGGCTCCGTGACCACGTCGCCGCGCTGCGAGAGCGGTACACGTTCAGTCTCGCGTAAGAGGCAACCGTCCACGGCGGGATATTGAAGCGTGCAGCTGAAGGCCAACCGCGTCCTGCTCTCGCCGTCCGATGTCACGGGCTACCTCGGCTGCGAGCATCTGACGACGCTCTCGCTGCGGGTCGCGCTCGGCGAGCTCGAGAAGCCCACGGTCGAGAACGAGCAGGCGGAGCTCGTCTTCCGCAAGGGGCGCGAGCACGAGGAGGCCTACCTGGCGCGGCTTCGCGCCGAGGGGAAGGACGTCGTCGAGATCTCGCTCGAGCCGGATCTCGACTGGGAGCGCGCTGCGCGCGAGACCGAGGAGGCGATCGCCGGCGGCGTCGACGTCGTCTACCAGGGCGTGCTCGCCGACGGGCGCTGGCGCGGCGTCGCCGACTTCCTCGAGCGGCAGCCGGACGGCAGCTACGAGGCGGTCGACACGAAGCTCGCGCGGCACGCGAAGCCGGCGTACATCCTCCAGCTCTGCTTCTACTCCGAGCAGCTCGCGCGCATCCAGGGGCGCGAGCCCGACGCAGATCCACGTGCTGCTCGGGAACGGCGAGCGCGCGTCGTTCCGGCCGCGGGAGTTCGCCGCCTACGCGCGGCGCGTCCGCGCGCCGGCTCGAGCGGTTCGTCGCCGAGCGGCCGGCCACGCGCGCCGTACCCGTGCGAGCCAGTGCGGGATCTGCGACTTCAAGCCGCTCTGCGACGCGGAGTGGGTCGCGACCGACAGCCTCTGCCTCGTCGCCGGCGTCGGGCGGCGCGAGATGGTCGAAGCTCGAGCCCGCCGGGATCACGACGCTCACCGCGCTCGCGCATGCCGGCCGAGCCCGCCGGGCTGAACGCCGACCGCTTCGACAAGCTCCGCCGCCAGGCCGCGCTCCAGCTCCAGCGGAAGCGAGACCGGCGAGCCCGTCGTTCGAGCTCCTCCAGCCGCACCCCGAATCCGGCTTCGCGCTGCTGCCCGACCCGTCGCCCGGCGACCTCTTCTTCGACCTCGAGGGCAACCCGTTCTGGGACGAGCAGGGCTCGCTCGAGTACCTCTGGGGCGTCACCGACGCGAACGACGCCTTCACGGCGCGCTGGGCGGACGACCACGCGAGCGAGCGGCGCGCGTTCGAGGACGTCGTCGACCTGATCCACGCCGGGCTCGCCGCCGACCCGGCGATGCACGTCTACCACTACGCCGGCTACGAGGTGAACGTGCTCCGCCGGCTCGCCGGCCGCTACGGCACGCGCGAGGCCGAGGTCGACGACCTGCTCCGCCGCGGCGTCCTCGTCGACCTGCTCAAGGTCGTCCGCGGCGGCCTCCAGGCCTCGGTGCCGAGCTACGGGCTGAAGGAGATGGAGGTCGTTCCTCGACTTCCCGCGCCTGGCGGAGATCAGGGACGGCGGCACCTCGATCGTCGAGTACGAGCGCTACATGCAGACCCGCGACCAGGCGATCCTCGACGCGATCGCCGCCTACAACCGCGAGGACTGCATCGCCACGCGCGTGCTGCGCGACTGGCTGCTCGAGCGGCGGGCCGAGGCGCTCGCGCGCGTTCGGGCCGTTCCCGCTGCCCGAGCCGGAGGAGTCGAAGGAGACGCCGCCCGAGAAGGTCGAGCGGGCGGAGCTGCGCGAGGCGCTGCTCGACGGCGGGCCACGAGCTCGCCGCCGAGCTCCTCGACTACCACGACCGCGAGCGCAAGCCCATCTGGTGGGCGTTCTTCGACCGGCTCGAGCAGAGCCCGGAGGAGCTGGTCGAGGATCGCGGAGGCGATCGCGCTGCTCGAGCCCGTCGGCGAGCCCGAGCAGGACAAGCGCTCGTTCGTCTACCGGCTCGCCTACCCGGCGCAGGAGCACAAGCTCGACGTCGGCCACCAGCCGTTCGACGAGGACGGGGCGCCACGCGGGCGAGATCGTCGCGCTCGACCGCGAGGCTCGCGAGCTCGCGCTCAGGCGCGGGCCGTCGCTCGCAGGACGTCGAGCTGCCGCTGGCGCTCATGCCCGGCGAGCCGTACCGAACCGACGCGCAGGAGGACGCGCTGATGCGGATCGGCCGCTCGCTGCTCGCCGGCGACCACCGCTACCCGGCGGTCGAGTCGGTGCTCGCCCGCGAGCCGTTCGACCGCGACGTCCAGACGACCGACCTCGACGAGATGGCCGAGCTCCTGCTCTCGCTCGACGGGCGCCACCTCGTCATCCAGGGGCCGCCCGGCTCGGGGAAGACCTATGTCTCCGGCCGGCTGATCGCGCGCCTGCTCGCCGAGGGGAAGCGGGTCGGCGTCGCCTCGACCAGCCACAAGGCGATCCACAAGCTGCTCGACGAGGTCGAGGCGGCCGGGATCGACCTCCACGGCGTCAAGAAGGCGACCGGCGGCAACCCCGAGTCGGTCTACGAGAGCGACCACATCACGAGCTCGACCGACCGACACGGATGCCTGGACGCGCCGCTCACCGGCGGGACCGCCTGGCTGTACGCGCACGGCGACCTCGACCGGACGCTCGACTACCTGTTCGTCGACGAGGCCGGCCAGGTCTCGCTCGCCGACGCGCTCGCGATGGGGACGTGCGCGCGGAACCTCGTCCTCGTCGGCGACCCGCAGCAGCTCGCCCAGGTGCTCCAGGGCTCGCACCCCGACGGCGCGGACGCCTCCGTGCTCCAGCACCTGCTCGGAGAGCACGCGACGATCCCGCCCGACCGCGGCCTCTTCCTCGAGCGGACGTTCCGGCTGCACCCGGACGTCTGCGGCTACATCTCGGAGGAGTTCTACGAGGGGCGGCTGGCGGCGGACCCGGTGTGCGCGACGCGGACGACGCCGCTCGGCACCGGGCTGCGCTGGCTCGAGGTCGAGCACGAGGGCTGCCGGCAGGAGTCGCGCGCGGAGGCCGAGCGGGTCGCCGAGGAGGTCGCGCGGCTGCGTCGCGGCGGGCGTGGCCGCCGGACGAGATCAAGGTCGTCGCGCCGTACAACGCGCAGGTCAACCTGCTGCGCGAGCTGCTCCCGGCGGACGTCGCGGTCGGCACCGTGGACAAGTTCCAGGGGCAGGAGGCGCAGGTCGTCCTCTACTCGATGGCGAGCTCGAGCGGCGAGGACATCCCGCGCGGCCTCGAGTTCCTGCTCTCGCGCAACCGCCTGAACGTCGCGATCTCGCGGGCGCAGTGCCTCGCGTACCTCGTGTGCTCGCCGCGGCTGCTCGAGGTCAACTGCCGGACGATCGAGCAGATGCGGCTCGCGAACGCGCTCTGCCGGTTCGTCGAGCTGGCTCAGATGCCCCAGAACGTGACCGAGGTCGAAAGAGCTGGGTCTACGAAGGTTGGATAGATGGCCATAGTTATTAACCCTAAGAAGGATAAAGAATAGTCCAATATTTTTAAGTCATCTGCTACCGTACAGACATGCCAAGGAAGGTGCACGACACAAGGGAACTCATGGAGGCCATCCTCAGCCTCCGTCGTGTGCTCCGCGACAGCAGTGAGCGTGTGCGTCAAGACGCAGAGGTGGCGCTGTCGTATCTCGAGGAGCAGGCTGGGCCGACCGTGAGTCGGGCCGAGGCTGCGCGTCTCCTCGGGATCAGCTACCCGGCGCTAGATCGCTGGATCAAGAAGGGTGACGTCGCCGCCCTCGTTACACCGTCGGGCCGGCGGGAGATTCCTCTACTGGAGCTGGTCGATCTCATGGAGCGTCTCGAGAGGGAGCCCCAAGACCCTCTCGCGCTCGCACGAGTAATCCGGGATCGTCGACAAGAAGCTGCGGACATTTCAGAGGAGGAGTTCCTAACGCCGCGCCGGCCGAAGCCGAGGACGCACAAGGTGCCAGAGCTGCACGCGCTCGCCTATCACCGCCTTGTCGCGGGACGCCTGGATCCGCAGCTTGTCAACGAGGCACGACGACGGTTGAAGGCGTGGGAGCGAAACGGGAAGATCGATATGCGCTGGGCGGATGAATGGCGGCGGATTCTGGCTATGTCTCCGCCGCGTATTGCCAAGGCGATCACTGCGGAGACCGAGAGAGGCCGCGCTCTTCGCCAGACATCTCCATTTGCGGGAGTGCTGACCGAACATGAGCGCCTTCGGGTGGCTCAAGCCGTCGAACAGCGAGTCGCCGGGTGAACCGTGCGGAACTCGAGCATGTGATCAAGGCTGCTGCCGATATCACGGGCGACGAGATCGTGGTCATCGGGAGCCAGGCTGTCCTCGGGTCCTTCCCGGACGCCCCAGAAACGATGTTGCGGTCGATGGAGGCGGATCTGTATCCCCGGAACGATCCAAGCCGCGCAATCGAGATCGACGGCGCGATCGGCGACGGTTCGCAGTTTCACGCTGCCTACGGCTACTACGCGCACGGCGTTGGCCCCGAGACGCCTCACGCTCCCGCCGGGTGGGAAGGGCGGATGTTGGAGCTCAAGTTGCCACCAATGCGGCCGAAGGGAGAGCCCATCACGGCATGGTTCCCAATGCAGTATCCACCAAGTCTTCGTCAAGAACCATCGAGGGGTTGCTGCGTCTCTGACTTGGGCGCCGGCCGTCTGGACGGAATGACGCCGGCAAAGCAGGACGGACGGCTGGAGGCCCTGGGGAGACGTCGCCCTAGGCGTGGCTGTTCGTGATTTAGGATCTGGGCGTGGCGAGCTTTCTCCACACCATGGTCCGGATCACCGACCCGAGCAAGAGTCGGGTCTTCTACGAGGCGCTCGGGTTCCGCTTCTCGCGCGAGATGGACATCGTCCGCGACGGCGAGCTCGAGGCGACGAACTACTTCTTCTCGATCGGCGACCAGGAGAACGTGCTCGAGCTGACCTACAACCACGACGGGCGCACGTACGAGCTGGGCACCGGCTATGGCCACATCGCGGTCGGCGTGGACGACCTCGACGCGACGCTCGCCCGCCTGAAGGAGCACGGCATCGAGCCGGAGCGTCGCGCCCTATCAGGTACGGGAGGGTGGCTCCTGCATTGCGTTCGTGAGAGACCCTGATTCCTACAGGGTCGAACTCATCGAGCGTTCAGGCTAGGACGCGGACTGTGCCCCGTTGAGCGTGGGGGGCGCCACCCGCGCGATCTGCACTCGCTCGCCGATCGGTTGCCAGCGGCGCCGCTTCGGGTCGGCCTTCGCGAGGTGGCCGGAGCTCCGACCCTCGACGCGGTTCATCTCGCCTCAGCCCAGGCGCTCGGATCTGCCCTCGGGGACTCGTCGCATACGACGCACGGCTGCTCGAAGGAGCGCAGGGTGCCCGCCTGCCCACGATCGTTCCGCGCTGACGCTGCTCGACGTTGGAAGGCAACCAC
>CAVXTD010000012.1:0-139461 GCA_963764565.1 uncultured Actinomycetes bacterium | reverse complement strand
GAACCTCTGCGAGCTGGCGCGACACGGGCCGTGCCTCGTCGCGGATCCCGTCCCGGACTGCCTCTCCGATCCGGACCGGCAGCGTCGTTTCGAGATCGGCGGCGGTCACGGCCAGAGCCTCGACCTGGGCACGGGCACGTTCGAGCGCCGCTTCGACGTCGGCCGGCCGCGACTTGCCCGCGGCCGCCTCTGCCAACCGTTCGCGAGCGCGCTCGAGAGGCTCTTGATCCACGACCGCGACGATAGCGTGTCCGCCGGATGAAGTCGTCCGAGCTCGACTACGACCTGCCGCCCGAGCTGATCGCGCAGCGGCCGGCCGAACGGCGCGACGGGTCGCGACTGCTGGTCTACGACCGCCGTGCGGCGCGGTGAGGCACCGTCTCTTCGCCGATCTCCCGGACGAGATCGGCGAGGGAGCACTCATCGTCGTCAACGACTCGCGTGTCGTCCCGGCACGGATTTCGATCGCGCAACCGAAGGGCGAAGTGCTGCTGCTCGAGCCTCTGGGCGACGGGCTCTGGGAGGCGCTGGCGCGGCCGACGAGGCGACTTCGGCCGGGCGGGCGTCACGGGCCCGTCGAGCTGCTGGAGCATCTCGGCGAGGGGCGCTGGCTGATTCGCCTGGACGGGGAGCCCGCCGGCGAGACGCCGCTGCCGCCGTACATCACCGAGCCGCTCGCCGACCCCGAGCGCTACCAGACGGTCTACGCGCGCGCGCCCGGATCTGCGGCCGCACCGACGGCGGGGCTCCATTTCACACCCGAGCTTCTCGGTCGGCTCGACGTCGAGCGCGTGACGCTCCACGTCGGCCTCGACACGTTCCGCCCGGTCGCGGTCGACGAACTCGCCGAGCACCGGCTGCACGGCGAGCGCTACGAGGTCGCCGGGGAGGCGTGGGAGCGGATCCGCTCGGCCGAGCGTGTGCTCGCGGTCGGGACGACGACGGTTCGGGTGCTGGAGACGCTTGCGCGGGGCGGGCCGCTCGCCGGCCGCACCGACCTGTTCGTCATGCCCGGGTTCGAGTTCCGGCGCGTCGATGCGCTGCTGACGAACTTCCACCTGCCGCGCTCGACGCTGCTCGCGCTCGTGATGGCGTTCGCAGGCGTCGAGGAGACGCGCGAGCTCTACCGAGCCGCGATCGCGGAGCGGTACCGCTTCTACTCGTTCGGCGATGCGATGCTCGTCCTGTAGGGACATGTCTGAGCATGTGTTAATGTGCTGCGCATGGGAATGATCCAGATCAGAAACGTGCCGCCCGAGCTCCATCGCAAGCTCAAGGCCCGTGCCGCGCAGAGCGGGATGTCACTGACCGACTACCTGCTTGCAGAGATCGAACAGATCGCGTCGCTTCCGACACCCGAGGAGTTCAAGGCACGGCTCCACAGCCTTCCGCCGCTTGAGCTTGATGTCGCGCCGCACGAGATCGTTCGCTCCATGCGCGACGCTGCCGGTTGATCGTCCTCGACAGCTCTGCCGGCGTCGACTACCTGCTCGGAAAGGAACCCGAGGCGAGTTGGGTCGAGCGCCGGCTCGATGAGGCGGGATGGCGTCTTCACGTTCCGCACGTCTTCGACGTCGAGGTCGTCAGCGCCGTCCGCCGCCTGGTAGGTGTCGAGCAAGATGACCGTCGCCGACGGAACCGACCGCGCGCGGCGTGTGGCCGAGCTGCCTCTCCGCCGGTATCCGCACGCGCAGTTGCTCGATCGCGTATGGGAGCTCCACCCGACGGTCCCGTCGCCGACGCGTGCTTCGTTGCGCTCGCCGAGGCCTTGAACATTCCGCTTGTCACAACGGACCGGCGACTCGGTCGGGCGGTGGGCTTGCGCGTCCCGGTCATTGCTCCTTGAGCTTCTCGGTCACCGCCACCGACGGCGCCGCCCGCGCCGGCATCCTCCGCACCGCACACGGCGACGTCCCGACGCCGGCGTTCATGCCGGTGGGGACGAAGGCGACGGTCAAGAGCCTCCACCCCGACGAGGTGCGCGCAGGCGGGCGCGCCGCATCCTGCTCGGCAACACCTACCACCTGCACTTCCGCCCGGGCGCCGAGCTGATCGCCGAGCTCGGCGGCTTGCACACCTTCATGGGCTGGGACGGGCCGATCCTGACCGACTCGGGCGGGTTCCAGGTCTTCTCGCTGCGCGAGACGATCGCCGCCGTCGACGACGAGGGAGTGACGTTCCGCTCGGTCTACGACGGCGCGGAGACACGCTTCACGCCGGAGCTCGTCGCCGGGATCCAGGCCCAGCTCGGCTCGGACGTGGCGATGTGCCTCGATGTCTGCCCGCCCGCCGGCGTCGAGCGGGCGGAGCTCGAAGAGGCGGTGCGGCTGACGACCGCTTGGGCGACGCGCCAGCGTGAGGTGCCGCGGGCACCCGGACAGCTCCTCTTCGGGATTGCGCAGGGCGGCTCCGACCGAGAGCTGCGCGAGCGCTCGATCGCCGAGATCGCCGCGCTGGGGTTCGACGGCAACGCCCTCGGGGGTCTCTCCGTCGGCGAGCCCCGCCCCGACCTGCTCGAGACGGTCGAATGGGCGGCTCCGCTGCTCCCGGCCGATCGCCCGCGCTACTTCATGGGGATCGGCGATCCGGCCGGGATCCTCGACGTGATCGCGCGCGGGATCGACATGTTCGACTGCGTCCTCCCGACCCGGATGGGGCGGACCGGAACGGCGCTCACGTCACACGGACGTCTCAACCTCCGCAATGCGAAGTTCGCCGCCGACCCGCTTCCGCTCGACACGCGCTGCGGCTGCCCCGCGTGTGCGCGATTCTCACGGGCCTACATCCGGCACCTCGTCAACCAGCAGGAGTTGCTCGGCCTTCGCCTCCTCAGCCTGCACAACGTCCACTTCCTCTGCGACCTGACCGCAGGCGCAAGAGCCGCGATCGAGAGCGGGCGGCTGGCAGACTTCACCCTGGAGATGCTGAAGACGATGGACGAGCAAACGTGAACAGCGCATTCTTCGCGCTCATCCTGCTGGTCCTCTTCCTGCTCTGGCTGATGCTCGTCCGGCCGCAGCGCCGTCGCCAGCAGGCGCAGCAGGCGATGATCGATCACCTGCGAATCGGCGACGAGGTGATCACCGCCGGGGGCTTCTTCGCGATCGTGCGGGAGATCTCGGAGGACGAGGTGCAGGTCGAGCTCGGGCCCGGCACCGAGGCGCGGCTGTCCAAGCGCGCGATCGCCGCCGTGTTCCCGCTGGACGACGAAGACGAAGAGACCCGGGATGCCGCCGCCGCGGGCGCGGCGTCCGCCGAGCGCTAAGCTGACCGACCCAGCGTGCACCGCCGCCGCTCACATCTGATCCTCGTTGGCTTCATCGTGGCCGCGCTCGCGGGCGTGGCCCTGCTCGCCGTGCCCGGATCGCCCGCGCACAGGAAGACCCACCTGGGGCTCGATCTCCAGGGCGGGCTCGAGGTCGTCCTCCAGGCCGTTCCGCCGAAGGGCCAGAAGGTGACGTCGCAGGGGCTCGACAACTCGCTTTCGATCATGCGCGACCGCGTCGACAAGCTCGGCGTCTCCGAGCCGGAGATCCGCAAGCAGGGCTCCGACCAGATCGTGATCGAGCTTCCGGGCGTCAAGGATCCGAAGCAGGCATTCGACCTGATCGGCAAGACCGCGCAGCTCGAGCTGTACGACCTCCAGGCCGACCTGACCGGAGCGTCGGTCGCGACCCAGGGCTTCGTCCGGTTCCCCGTCGCCACGCCGAGCCTGTTCAACCTGCTCGCCGGCCAGCAGGCGAAGGCGAAGCTGGGCCAGCCGACCGCCTTCTACCTGTTCGGCAAGAACAAGCGGATCCTCGCCGGGCCGGCCGACGACGCGCGCGCGGCTCTTCAACGCGAAGAACCCGAAGATCCCGAAGGGCGGCAAGGTGTTCGCGGTTCCGGCCGAGACGGTGGTGATCACCTGCACGCCGACGACCGCAAAACCCCTGCCCCGGCAACGCCTCGGTCGGCCAGACCTACTACTACCTGTTCAAGTACGACCCGACGAACCCGGACGAGAACAAGCGCATCCCGGAGATGACGGGCGCCGACCTCAAGTCGTCCGGCACGCAGGCCGACTTCGACCAGTTCGGCCAGGCGATCGTCCGCCTGTCGTTCACCAGCAAGGGCAACAAGGCTTTCCAGCGGATCACCCGTGAGCTCTACCAGCGCGGGCGCCTCTACAAGCAGCCGCAGCAGTTCGCGATCGTGCTCGACCGCGACATCAAGTCCTGGCCCCAGATCGACTACACCGACGCGTCGCTCTCGAACGGGATCTCGGGCGGCGGCCAGATCACGAACATCGGCTCGTTCAACGAGGCGAAGCAGCTCGCGATCGTCCTCCAGACGGGCGCCCTGCCGTACCAGTTCACGCAGCTCGAGCAGACCCAGGTCTCGGCCACGCTCGGCAAGGACTCGCTGAACCAGGCGAAGACGGCGGCGCTGATCGGCCTCCTGATCGTCGCGCTCTTCCTGCTCCTCCTCTACCGCTTCCTCGGGCTCGTCGCCGTGATCGGCCTCGGCATCTACGCCGCGTTCCTCTACGGGGTGATCCTGCTGCTGAACGTGACGCTGACCCTCCCCGGCTTCGCGGGGATGATCCTGACGATCGGCGTCGCCGCGGACGCGAACGTGGTCGTCTTCGAACGCATCAAGGAAGAGGTGCGCGCCGGGAAGTCCGTGCGCGCCGCGATCAGCGCCGGCTACGCCAAGGGCTTCCACACGATCCTCGACGCGAACGTGGTCACGGCGATCACCGCGCTCGTCCTGTTCGCGGTCGCAACCGCGGGCGTGAAGGGCTTCGCGCTGATGCTCCTGATCGGGACGGTGATCTCGCTGGTCACCGCCGTCGCCGCGACCAGGGCGATGCTCGGCCTGCTGGCGGGCTTCCGCTGGTTCGACAACCCGGCGTTCATGGGCGCGAAGGGTCAGCAGCGCGGGCGCTGGCTCCAGATCGACTTCATGCGCCGCCGGTATCTCTGGTTCGCGATCTCCGGGGTCGTGATCGTCGTCAGCGCGATTTCGCTCGGCGTGCGCGGGCTCAACCTGGGCATCGACTTCAAGGGCGGCACGCAGGTCACGTTCAAGACCGATGCCTTCGTCGGGCTGCCGAAGGTGCGCGATCAGGCGGCCGCGATCGGGCGCAGCGACGCGGTCATCCAGGGCCGCGGTGCGTCGCGCGGCGAGTCGTACAAGCAGTTCCAGATCCGGACGAAGTCGCTGACGCCGGCCGACCAGGACAAGCTCTCGAACGACCTTCAGGAGCGGCTGGGTGCGAAGTCGATCGGGATCAAGAACGTCTCCTCGAGCTTCGGCCGCCAGATCGCGAAGCTGGCGATCCTCGCGACGATCGTCTCGCTCCTGCTGATCATCGTGTACATCGCGATCCGCTTCGACTTCAAGTTCGCCTTACCGGTGATCGTCGCGCTGATCCACGACATCGCGATCACCGTCGGGGTCTACTCGCTGAGCGGGAGCGAGGTGACGACCGCAACGGTCGCCGCTGTGCTGACCGTGCTCGGGTACTCGATCTACGACACGATCATCATCTTCGACCGCGTGCGCGAGAACATCCCGCTGATGCGGCGCTCGTCGATCGCCTCGATCGTCAACGTCTCGCTCTGGGAGACGATCCGCCGGTCGCTGGCGACGACGCTGATCACGCTGCTGCCGGTCACCTCGCTGCTCCTCTTCGGCGGCGACACGCTGAAGACGTTCGCACTCGCGCTGATCGTCGGGATCGCTTCGGGCGCGTACTCGTCGATCTTCATCGCCGCACCGCTCCTGACGATCTGGAAGGAGCGCGAGCCGGAGTACCGGCGGCGGATCGGCAGCGAAGAGCTCGAGCACGGCGTCGGCGGCCAGGCCCAGGCGGCGCTGGATCGAGCGGAGGCGGCGGCGGCCGCGGCGCCGGCCCCGGAGACGCCGTATCTGCCCGAGATCGAGCCCGCGCCGGTTGGTGACGGAGCCGTCTCGAAGTCGCAGGCGAAGCGCGAGCGGCGCCGCCAGCGGCGGAGCTCCCGCCCGCATGGCAGAGCCAGGTAAGCCCTCCGACGTGCTCGAGCGGCTCGCGTTGGCCGCGGTCGGCGCCGTCGCGCTGACGGCCGAGCGGCTCGACGAGCTCGCGGGCGATCTGAGCGAGCGCGGCGGCATGCGCCGAGACGAGGCGCGCCAGCTGCTCGAGGACGCGGCCACGCGCTGGCGCGGCGACGCGACCCGGCTGGGCGAGCGCGCAGGCGAGAGCCTGGCCGGCATCCTGCGGCAGCTCGGCGTGGTCATGCGGGAAGAGCACGAGGAGCTCGAGCTCCGCGTCGCCCAGCTCGAGCACCGGCTGCGGCTCGTCGAGGGGCCCAGGGCGGTTTCCTAGGCCGGAAGGCCCTGGCCTTCCGGCCGTGCAACACTGAGCGCATGGCGCAGCCCGCGCAGCGCAACCTCGGGCGCATCTCCGAGATCGCCCAGGTCGCGGTGCGGCACGGCTTCGGGTACTTCCTCGAAACCCACAAGCTGACCGATCTGCTGCCGTGGCCGCGCTCGGCCAAGGTGGCATTCGAGGAGAGCGCACCGCGGACGGCCCGCGGGCAGCACCTGCGCGAGATGCTCGATGAGCTCGGGCCGACGTTCGTCAAGTTCGGCCAGCTGCTCTCGACGCGGCCGGACGTCGTTCCTCCGGACATCATCACGGAGCTCAGAGCGCTGCAGGACGACGTCACGCCGTTCCCGTTCGCCGAGGTCGAACGCGTAATCAGCGAGGAGCTGGAGCTGCCGGTGGAGAAGCTGTTCCTCGAGTTCGCCGAGACGCCGATCGCGGCCGCCTCGATCGGCCAGGTGCACAGCGCCGTGCTCCCAAACGGAAAGCGGGTCGCGGTCAAGGTGCAGCGTCCGGAGGCGCCGCGCCAGATCGAGGCCGATCTCGCGCTGCTCTACCAGGCCGCCCGCATCGCGAAGGATCGCGTGCGCGCGCTCGAGTTCATCAACGCGCGCGACCTCGTCGACGAGTTCGCCCGTTCGATCCGGCAGGAGCTCGACTACCGGCTCGAGGGTCGAAACGCCCAGACCTTCCACCGGCACTTCGCCGGGCACCCGCATGTGCGCATCCCGCACGTCTACTGGAGCTATACGCGTCAGCGCGTGTTGACGCTCGAGCTGCTCGAAGGCCCGCAGCTCGCCGACCTCGAGCTCGATGGCTATTCGCTCGACGAGCGCCGCCGGCTCGCGTACCTGATGGCGGAGGCCTGGATGACGATGATCTTCCGTCACGGGTTCTTCCACGGCGACCCTCACCCGGCGAACATCCTCGTGCTCAGCGCCGATCAGATCGGCCTCGTCGACTTCGGGCAGGCTGGGAAGCTCTCCGACGACGATATGTCGAAGCTGACGGCGCTCTTCATCGACGCCGCGGAGGAGAACGTCGACGCCCTGGCCAAGCGGCTCGGCGACCTGGGCGTGCGCTACGAGCGCGCGCGTGAGGCGGAGCTGACCGCGGAAATTCGTGAGCTCTACTACAAGTACTACGGCGCGCGCCTCGCCGAGATCGACCCGATCCAGGTGATCCGCGAGGCTTTCTCGCTGATCTACTCGCAGAACCTGCGGCTGCCGACGCGATTCGTGCTGCTCGACAAGGCGATCGCCACGCTCGGCTCGGTCGGCGTCGAGTTGTATCCCGACTTCAACGTCTTCGAGGTCGCGAAGCCGTACGCGCGTGACCTGATGCTGCACCGCTACACCCCGCAGCGGATTCTCGGCCGCGCACGCAAGGAGACCCGCGCGGTCGCCGACGTGCTGCGGAACGCCCCGCACCAGGTGCACGACGTGCTCGAGCAGACGCGGCACGGCCAGCTCGAGATCGGCTTCGTGCACAAAGGCCTCGACGAGCTCGCGCACAAGCTCGACGTCGTCTTCAACCGGCTGGTGGTCGCGCTCGTCGTCGCCGGCGGTCTGATCGGGTCGAGCCTGATCGGGATCTTCGCCAAGAACGGGCCGCACGTTCTGGGCCTGCACGTGATCTCGCTGATCGGGTTCGCGCTCTCGGGTGTGCTCGGGGTCTGGTTGATGATCGGCGTGATCCGGTCCGGACGTCTTTAGAGCGCGGGGGAAACCAGCGTGGGGGAAACCATGTTTCCCCACGGCCCCTTCTTCTTCGTGTTACTCGAGCTGCGCGGGGACGACGTAGTCGACCAGCTCCGCAAGGCCTGGCCTCAGCTCCGCCCAGCTCTCGCCGGGGAACGTCAGGGTGGCGAGGGCGGCCGTCGGGAACTTCTCCTCGATCCGCTGCAGCTGATCGCCGCGTGAGGCAAGCGCCAGCGCCAGATCCCTGAGGCCGGGGTTGTGCCCGATGACCAGCACCGACTCGACCGAGTCGGGGAGAGCGCGGAGCGACTCGAGCAGCTGCCCCTGCGACGCGGCATAGAGCTCGGGCACGAACTCAACGGGCGCGCGGCGGCTGAGCGAGGGCTCGATCGCCTCGAGCGTCTGACGTGTCCGCCGCGATGGGGAGCAGAGAACGAGGGACGGCCGAACCTGCTTGTTGGCCATGTATTCGCCCACGACCCTCGACGAGCGCTTACCTCGCTGCGTCAGCGGGCGATCGACGTCGGCGAGCGTCGGATCCGCGCGACTCGACTTGCCGTGGCGGAGGAGCAGGACGGTGCGCATCAGCAGAGGGTGCCCGAATCAGCCGAGCTGTGTGCCGCTTGCCCGCAGGCGCTTCCACGCAGCGGGAAGACGCTCGGTGACGCGGGCGCGACGAGCTCGCTGACGCTCGGCGAGCCGCCCGGCGACGAACGCCGCTTCGGTCGGCGAGTCTGCGACCGTGGCGGCTCGCAGCCGCTGCTCGGCGACGACGGCGTCCTGGTGCTCGCCGAGGAGACCCTGAAGGGCCTTCGCATCGGCGAGGAAGCGGATGCCGGCCCGGCTGTCGGGAGCGGCGAGCTCGGCGGCGTAGCGGGCCCGCTTCAGCAAGATGCGAAGCCTGTGGAGCGCGTCGTCGTCCGGGTGCTTGCCGAGGCGACGCAGGGTCTTGAGCAGGCGGCGAAACTCCTTTCGCGCGATCCGGTCGAGCGGGATTCCGTCGGTCTCCGCCGCCAGCCTCGGGGGGTGTCGCAGCCGGGCGAGCAGAGCGCGGTAACCGTCGTCGTCGAGGGCGTCCAGAAGCCGCTGCCGCGCGGCGGCGCGCTCCCCTTCAAGCCGTGCAACGAGCGCGTCGCCGCCGGGCCGATCGGGCTCCTCGAGCCGCGCAAGCTCGTCACGGACGTGCTCGAGCAGGACGTCGAGGTCGCGAACCGGCCCGGTCGCCCGGCCGAGCTCGCCGAGGGGGCCGGCGAGCGATCTCCGCCAGTCTGGGTCGAGGTACGCACGAGCGGCGCGCAGGAACGCACGGCTGCGTCTCGCTGCGACCCGGTGCTGGTGGAGATTCTCGGGATCGTCTCCGAGTCGTGTGCCCGGGTCGTGAGCGAGAAGCGCGTGCCGCTGGGCGTCGAGCATCTCACGTAGCCGGATCGCGCCTGGATCCTTGCTGAGTGGCGGCGTCGGCACGAGCTGCTTTCCGTCGACGACCCCCTCGATCAGGTGCGCGATCTCGAGAGGAGGCACGAGGCCGTTGTTGCCCGGCTCCCACGCCTCCACCAGTTCGCCTCTCGGCAGGCGCAGCCGCCACTCGGCGCCGGCCTCGGCCGGGATCCGCGACAGAGTCATGCCCAGAAGCTCGAGGTTACGGTCAACCGTGTCGTAGTCGTGTGCGACCGTGATCTCGCGCTCGGCGCGGAGCCAATTCTCCTCTGGTGTGTCCGCGTCTGGCCCCTGCGAGATCTCGTACGCCCGGACCCGGACGGCCTGCCCGTTGACCGGTTGAAGCTCGGAATCGCCCAACGACCGCCTCCTCGATCGGCCCGCGTCGAAGAATTCGACCCATTCTGGTTCATCGAGGGGGTCCGCGTTCCTTTTTGCCGTCCGCTCGGGTCAGCTGTAGACAGTTCGTCGCAGATTTGCGCGAATGGACATCTTGGCGCGGTCGGCCCGGGGCGCTACCTTCGGCGAATGTCAGCTGCCCTGATCGTCGCCGAGCCGGAGACCGTGACGCGGAGCTTCCTCCAGCGGCACCTCGCCGACGACGGCTTCGAGGTGCTGGCGGCGAGCGCCACCGGCGAGGCGCTCGACCTGGCCGAACGGGTGCGGCCCGATCTCGTCCTCGTGGGCGAGCTCGAGCTGTGCAGCCGGCTGCGCGAAGGCGAGCCGGGCCGCTCGTGGAACCGCGACGTGCCGGTGATCCTCCTGGGTCCCGAGCAGGCGGATTCGGTCGACCGCGTGCGCGCGCTCGATCGGGGCGCCGACGACTATCTCGACCGGCCGTTTGCCTACGAGGAGCTACGTGCGAGGATCCACGCCGTGCTGCGGCGATCGGCGCCCAGGGCGGGCGACGTGCTCGAGGCGGGGGAGATCGAGGTCGATCGCCCGACCCGCTGCGTGCTCGTCGCCGGGCGCCGCCTGCTGCTGCCGGCGAAGGAGTTCGAGCTGCTGGCGAAGCTGGCCGAGCAGCCGACGCGCGTGTTCACAAAAGAAGAGCTGCTTCGTGAAGTGTGGGGGTTCCGCGCGATGGGGCGGACGCGGACGTTGGACTCGCACGCATCGCGCCTGCGGCGCAAGCTGTCTGCGGTGACCGACACCCCATACGTGCTGAACGAGTGGGGCGTCGGCTACCGGCTGATGTTGCCGGGCTGATGACTAGAATTCTGGTCACGATGGAGACGTTGCCCCTGGCGACCGTCAAAGCGCGCCTTTCCGAGCTCGTCGACCGGGTGGAGCAGCAGGCCGAACGCATCCTCGTGACGCGGAACGGCCGTCCGGCCGCGGTGCTGATCAGCGCCGACGACCTCGAGAGCCTCGAAGAGACGCTCGCGATCCTCTCGGATGCCCAGCTGATGGAGAAGATCCGAGCCGGCGAGGCCGCGATCGAGCGGGGCGACGTCGTGCCGCTCGAGGGGATCGAGCACCGCTTCCTGCGCGGGAAGTGAGCACCCGGCCCTGGCGGCTCGTGGTCTCGGGGCCGGCCAAGCGTGACCTCGAGGATCTTCCAGAGAAGGCAGCGGCGGCGATCGTCGAGACGTTCGGTGCGATCGCAGACAATCCCCGGCGCGTTGGTAAGCCGCTTCGCTTCGAGCTCGAAGGTCGTTGGGTCGCCCGCCGCGGGCCATACCGGGTTCTCTACCGAATCGACGATCGCGAACACGCCGTCACCGTCGTGGCAGTCGGCCACCGCGGCGACGTTTACCGAACTCGCTAGCCTCTCGAACGCCTGCCCGGAAGGGCCGGGCACCGATCTTCCAGCCCGTCGTGGTCGCCCGCTCGACAGCGACGGCACCCTTCCGTAGCATGGGCGTGGTCGAACGGGAGGATCGGTGCGGGGACCCGTGACGACTGCGGCCAGCCAGGCGGCGTCGAGGCACGCCACGATGATTCGCGCGTCCGCCGATCCGACCGGCGCACCAGAGCTGCTCGCCTCGCCGATCGCCGACGATGCCCGTTCTCGCGCAGCGGCGTTCTTCGGCCGCCCCGCGAAGGAGCGGAGCCAGGACACGTTCGCCTTCGAGCAGGACGTGTTCGCGGCCGAGGACGTGCGCGCCCGGCTGCTCGAAGTCTTCAGCGGCAAGTGCGCCTACTGCGATGTGCCGCTGACCCTCAGCGACATGCTCGTCGACCACCTGCGCCCGACGAGCGGCGCGCTGGAGCTGGACGGGACGGCGAGCTCCGACCACTACTGGTGGCTTGCCTACACCTGGGAGAACCTCTACCCCTGCTGCCACAACTGCTTGAGCTTCAAGGGCGCTCGCTTCCCTGTTCGGGCGCCACGTGCGGCGCCGGGCACGGTCGGAGACGACCTCCTCGCCGAGTTGCCGCTGCTGCTCGACCCTCGGCGTGACGAGCCGGAGCAGCATCTCGTCTACTCCGAGGACGGGACCCTGGCGAGCGTGACGCCGGAGGGCGAGACGACGATCGAGGTGCTCGGTCTCAACCGCAGCGGCCTCGTCGCTGACCGTGCCGCCGCGCTCGAGGAGGTACGCGTCGAGTGGAAGGAGCTCGAGAGCCGGCTCGATTCTCCGACTGCCGTCCCCGAGCCTGCCGACGTGGAGCGCCTCTTCTCGAAGGGGCTGCCCTACGCGGGGATCCGCCGCCAGTTCGTCAACGGCTGGATCCGTTCCCGCCGGGGCGAGGTCGATGCGGCCCTGGAGAGCACGCCGGAGGGAATCTCGTCGGTGGAGGAGGTCGCCTCCGACGTCATGTACGTGAGCAAGGCGCGCCGGACACAGGTGAAGTCGGCGTTCGACGCTCGCCAGGTGGCGCAGGACTCGTACTCGGTCGCGGCCGAGGCGCCGGCCGGGGAGGACTACTTCGGGCGGACGCGGCGAATCGAGCGCATCGTCATCGACAACTTCAAGGTGATCCGGTCGCTCGACCTCGAGCTGCCACGCATCGCCTCGGACACGGCCTCCGCTCCCTGGCTGATGCTGCTCGGCGAGAACGGCTGTGGCAAGAGCTCGCTGCTCCAGGCGGTCGCGCTCGCGCTGATGGGCCGGGAGGCGCGCGACGCGCTCGGCGAGAACGCCTCGACGTACGTCCGCAACGGCACACGCAGCGGCCGGGTGGAGGTGCATCTCGCTGGCAACCTCTCGCCGATCGTGGTCGAGTTCAGGCGCGGCTCGAAGCGCTTCAGCGGCGAGGCCGACCCGAAGATGCTGCTGCTCGCCTACGGCGCGACCCGGCTGCTGCCCCGCGGCGGCCGGGTCGTCGCCGCCGGTCGGCGGCACCGTCCGGGTCGCGAACATGTTCGATCCCTTCTCGCCGATCGGCAATGCGACCGAGTGGCTGCTCGGCTTCGACGACGCGCACTTCGACGTGATCGCCCGCGCGCTGAAGAGCCTGCTCGGCCTCGGCGAGGGCGATCGCATCCTCCGCAACAGGCGCGCGCGCCGGATCGAAGTCGATGCGTTCGGAATCCGCGTTCCCCTCGAGCACCTGAGCGACGGCTATCAATCGGTCGTCGCGCTCGCCACCGACGTGATGGCCGTGCTGCTCGAGCGCTGGCCGTCCGTCGAGGCGGCCGAGGGTACGGTGGTGATCGACGAGCTCGGTTCTCACCTGCATCCGCGCTGGCGCATGCGGATCGTGCCGAGCCTGCGCCAGGTGTTCCCGCGCGTCCAGTTTCTCGCGTCCACGCACGATCCGCTCTGCCTGCGCGGGCTCGGTCAGGGCGAGGTCGCGGTGATGGAGCGAAACGCGGAGCGCGACATCGTCGCGATCACCGACCTCCCCTCGGTCGCCGGGCTTCGCGTCGACCAGCTGCTCACCTCCGAGCACTTCGGGCTGAACAGCACGATCGATCCGGAGCTCGATGCGCTCTTCGCCGAGTACTACCTGCTGAAGGCGAAACGGAAGCGCACCCCCGCGGAGGAGCGGCGCCACGCGGAGCTCACGCAGCAGCTCGACGAGCTTCAGGTGCTCGGCGCCACTCGCCGCGAGCGGCTCGTGCTCGAAGCCGCGGACGACTTCCTCGCGCGCGAGTCGACCCTCGCCGGAGCAGACGACCGGCTCGCCCTGAAGAAGAAGACCAAGGTGGCGATCGCGGACATCTGGGAGCAGGTGAGCGCCGGGAAGGCACCGTGATCCGCGTCTCGCTCGGCCCGACCCCCGCCGACCTCGACGGGCCGGCGTCGAAGGGCGGCACGGAGATCTCCGCGGCGACGGCGTTCTACGCAGACCCGGCGAACGCGGGGGTCGCGTTCCCGTTTGTCGCGTACAAG
This sequence comes from uncultured Actinomycetes bacterium, assembly GCA_963764565.1. Classification (GTDB taxonomy): domain Bacteria; phylum Actinomycetota; class Thermoleophilia; order Gaiellales; family Gaiellaceae; genus DATBLE01. The sequence goes on along the minus strand of CAVXTD010000012.1, from coordinate 125,686 downwards.
GCCGACTCGGTCAAGGATGCGCTGAACAGGGTCTTCTCCTTCAAGTGCGCGTACTGCGAGAGCGTCTACGGGGCGACCCAGCCGCTCGACGTCGAGCACTTCCGGCCGAAGAGTGGCTTCAGCGACCAGGCGGGCAAGCTGGTCAAGCCCGGCTACTACTGGCTCGCCGCGCACTGGGACAACCTTCTGCCCTCGTGCACCGACTGCAACCGGCCGCGCAGGCAGCGCCTCGCTGACGGGCGGGTCCTCGTCTCCGGCAAGGCGAACCAGTTCCCGATTTCCAACGAGGCGAGGCGTGCCCGCAAGCCGGGGCAGGAGAACCGCGAGCCGCGCCTCCTGCTGCATCCCGCGCGGGACGAGCCGCAGCGCCACCTCGAGTTCGACGCCGAGGAGGGCATCGTCCGCGTGGCCCGGTCGGCCTCGGGCCGGGCGAGCAGGAAGGGCGTCGGCCTCGATCGACGTCTACGCGCTCCTCCGCGACGGCCTCGTCCGGGCGCGCAAGGCGCGGCAGAAGCTGATCCGCAAGGAGCTCGCCGTCGCCCGCGGCCTGGCGCAGACGATCGACGAGGTCGGCCCGAACGCCCGGCTGGTGAAGATGCTCGGCGAGTCGCTGACGATGCTGCGGGACTACATGTCCGCCGACGCGCCGTACGCGGGGATGGCTCGCCAGATGATCGAGCCGGCCCTGAAGGAGCTGACGGGATGACCGCGACCGCCGACGATCCGCGTACCTACGACTACTCGGCCCCGACGCGACGTTGCGACGTGGTGATGAAGGGCGGCATCACGAGCGGAGTCGTCTATCCCCACGCGGTCTGCGAGCTCGCCCGCACGTACCGCTTCGCGAGCATCGGCGGGACGAGCGCGGGGGCGATCGCGGCGGCGGCGGCAGCGGCGGCGGAGTACGGCCGCTCGAGCGGAGGCTTTGCCCGGCTCGCCGCTCTGCCCGACTGGGTCGGGAGCGGAACCAACCTCTTCGACCTGTTCCAACCCCAGTCCTCGACACGAGGTCTCCACCGCACGTTCACGGCCGGCCTCGGCGCCGGCGGCGCAGGGAAGTGGCTCCGGATCGCCGCGGCAGCGCTGCGCAGCTTCCCGTTCGCACCGCTCTTCGGAGCCGCTCCCGGCCTCGCGCTCGTCGCCGGCGCCGCCCTCGCGGGCGGACGCGCCTGGCTCGTGGCGGTGGCGATCTGCGCCGGAGCGGTGCTCGCGCTGGTCGGTGCCGTGCTCGCGCTCGTCTTCCGCATCGTGCTCCACGCTCCGAAGGCGATCTCGGCGAACAGGTTCGGACTCTGCTCGGGCATGCCCGCGGGGAGCAAGGGGCCGCCGGCGCTGACGCCGTGGCTTGCCGACTTGATCGACGATCTTGCGGGCAAGAGCGACGGCGCTCCACTCTCGTTCGGCGATCTCCGCTCGAGCGGGATCGAGCTGACGATGATGACGACGAACCTGACGCAGCGGCGCCCCCAGCGCCTGCCGTGGCCGGACCGGGCGTTCTTCTTCGACCCCGGCGAGTGGCGCGAGCTCTTCCCCGAGCGCGTCGTCCAGTGGATGGTCGACCATCCGCCGCCGGCGAACGAGGACGACCCGGACGACTCGGAGCGGATCCGCGAGGCGATGAAGCCGCGCCTGCCGTTTCCGGCGGCGGACGATCTGCCTGTCGTCGTCGCCGCCCGGATGAGCTTGAGCTTCCCGCTGCTGATCAGCGCGGTTCCGCTGTGGGCGTTCGATCGCACGCTGAAGACGACGAACGATGCTCTGTCGAGCAATGCACCGCCGGGCAGCCGGGCCGAGCCGGAGCGCTGCTGGTTCTCGGACGGCGGGATCTCGAGCAACTTCCCGGTGCACTTCTTCGACGCGCCGCTGCCGACGCGGCCGACGTTCGCGATCGACCTCGACCACTTCCACCCCGACTACCCGAAGTCGGACGACGAGGCGAAGAACGTGTATCTCCCCTCGACCAACGTCGGCGGCCTCCTCGAGACCTGGAACCGCGTCCCCGACGGGCCCGGCTTCGGCAGGCTCTCGGCGTTCGTCGTCAACGTGGTGCGCACGATGCAGAACCGCGTCGACACCGCTCTGGCCAGACAGCCCGGCTATCGCGACCGCATCGTCCACATCCACGCGTCGGACGACGAGGGCGGCATGAACCTGACGATGCCTCCGCCCGTCATCCTCGCGCTGACGAGGCGCGGCCAGGCGGCGGCGCGGCTGCTCGTGAAGCGCTTCGCCGAGACACCCGGAACCGATTCGGGCATGTCCTGGGACAACCATCGCTGGGTGCGCTACCGGTCGTCCATGACCGCGCTGGCGGAGCTGCTCCAACAGGTCGCTGCGGGCTGGAGCGCGCCGCCGCCTCCGGGCGAGCGCACCTACGACCAGCTCTGCGATCGCGGCGATGCCGGGCCGGCGGCCTACCGGTTCGCGCGCAAGGCGCAGCACGACCTCGCGCGCGATCTGACCACCCGTCTCGTCGAGGCCGCCGAAGCGCTGGCGGCGAGCGCGGAGCACCTGGAGGAGCAGTCCCCGCACCCGCTGCCGCGGGCGAGGATCGTTCCGCGAGATTAGGATCAGCCGGTGGCGAACCTGGCCGACGAGCTCAAGCGGGTTCCGCTCTTCAGCAGCCTCAGCCAGCGCCAGCTGAAGCAGCTTGCGCGCACGTTCAAGGAGCGCAGATTTCGCCCCGGGACCTCGATGGTTCAGCAGGGCCAGATGAGCGGCGTGGACTTCTTCGTCATCGCCGAGGGAGAGGCGTCGGTCAGCGTCGACGGGAAAGAGGTGGCGAGGCTGGGGCCGGGCGACCACTTCGGCGAGCTCGCGCTGATCGCCGAGCGGGTCCGTTCGGCGACGGTGACGGCGGAGACCCCGCTGCGTTGCCTCGTGATGGCCTCCTGGCACTTCCGGAAATTCGCCAAGGACAACCCCGACGTTTCCTGGAAGCTCCTCCAGCACCTGGCCAACCTGTTCACGGAAGCGCAGAGCGGCCGAGTGCGAGCCTAGCCGGCGGACTTGCCGGCGGCGGCGGTCAGCGTCTCGCCGGCGAGGGCGAGGATCTCGAGGTCGTGCGGGTTCGGCAGGTTGAAGACGAGGCCGTCGAGGCCCGCCTCGAACAGCGCCTGCACCTGCTCGCCGACCTCGTCGGAGTCGCCGAGCGTCAGCACCATTCGCAGGCGCTCGGGATCCAGGTTGGCTCGATCGGGCCAGGAGGCGAGCGCGCGCTCCGCCTCCTCGTGCGTCCGCCCGATCACGAGCGTGCCGAGTCGCGTCTTCGTGATCTCCGCCGGGTCGCGTCCGACGGACTCGCAATGGCTCTCGAGCACGCCGAGCAGGTGCCGAGCGCGGGCCGGGTCGCCGAAGATGTTGCAGCCGTCCGCGTACTGCGCGACGAGGCGCAGGGTCTTCCGCTCGCCGCTGCCGCCGACGAGAATCGGGATGTCGCCTCGCAGCGGCCGCGGATTGTTGAAGGCGTTGTCGACCCGGTAGTGGCGCCCCTCGAAGCTCGCAGCAGGCTGCGTGAACATCGCGCGGCTGATCTGCAGCGCCTCCTCCAGCAGCTCGAACCGCTCCTTCAGCGGCGGGAAGTCGAAGCCGTACGCGCGATGCTCGTCCTCGAACCAGGCCGCGCCGAGCGCGTGGATCGCCCGGCCGCCCGAGATCACGTCGAGCGTCGTCGTGATCTTCGCGTGGAGAGCGGGGTTCCGGTAGGTGACGCCGCCGACCATCAGCCCGAGGTGCAGTCGCTCGGTGCGTGCGGCCAGCGCGGCGAGGGCCGTATTTCCCTCGAGCATCCAATTCGTCTGCGGCCCGACGCCCGGGATCTGATGCAGGTGATCCATGACGAACAGCGAGTCGAACCCCGCGCGCTCCGCCGTCGCGGCGATCTCGGTCAGCCGCTCGAACAGGTCGCCGGGGGAGACCCCCGGAAAGTCGAAGCTCGGGATCTGCAGGCCGAGCCGGACGGGCGCTCTCACGACCCGCACCGTATCCGCGGACTGACCTTCTGCGCGCCGATCAGAACGGCCCGCGCGCGTCGTAGCTGCCGCGGCGCGCGCCGATCGCGATGAACGTCATTCCATCCTGTCCCGCGACCGGGCAGCGGGTTGCGTCGGGGTCGAACCGGACGAAGGTGCCGGCGCGAACCGGCACCTCCTCGCCGTCCACGCGCCAGACGCCCGAGCCCGCGATCACGACGTTGACCTCCTCCTGGCCTGAGTCGGACTCGTCGTGCTCGTGGCCGACCGCGCCAGGCTGGAGCTCGAACCAGTTCACGCCGAACGCCTCCACCCCGAGCTCGCGGCGGACGAAGCGCACGGCTCCTCCCGGACCGGAGCCCTCGATCTCCTCGACGTTGACGACGCTGTAGCCCATCAGCCGAAGAGTCCAGTGTAGTGCGAGAGCGCCTGCTCTTGGCCGCCATCGTAGGCGTCGCGGAAAAACGGTCCGCCGCGCTTCACCTCGGCGCGCCCGAGCCCGGCGTTCGCGGAGCTGCTCTCGTAAGACGGCGGACGGCTGACAGCACGGTCAGCAGCGCAAGCAGCCTCGCGAGTCAGGGCGGGCACCGCAGCCGCGACGTCATCGCGGCGGCTGCGGCTGCGGCTGGTCGTCGGGCGCGCAGCCGTCGATCAGCGGATGCAGCTGCCAGCCGTTCTCCGGCCGGCGCTGGCGCTCGCTGACGGCGAGCTGCTCCGGAGTCAGCGACGCGAGCTGCGGAGCCGACAGGCCGTCCTCGTGCCGCGGGTCGGGCGGCGGCGGCGCCTCGCGCACGTGGCGGCACCAGCGCCCGTGAACGTCGCGGATCCTCGCGACGACCGACGCCGGCAGCGGCTTGCGCGGGTCGTGCCCGCCGCTCAGCTCCGGCTCCAGGCGCAGCTTCTGGATCGTCTTCACCGGATGGAGCTCGGTGTGGCCGGCGTGCCCGGCATCCCACGCCCAGCGCCCGGTGACGATCACCGTGTCGCCGACGTGGATCTGCTTCGCGACGGGACCCGTGACGAAGAGGTCGTCGAACGCCTGCGCCGCCTCCCACGCCGTCGCGAGCGCCGCCGCCATCGCCGGTGCGAGCGCGATCGCGATGCCCGCGCCGACGATGTCCTCGACGATCGAGCAGATCGCTTTCCCGATCCCGAACGGCACCCAGTCGAGCGTCGCATGGCAGATCTCGCCGGGGCCCGGCCCGGGGCTACCGGGGATCTTGCCCTGGATCAGCTCGAGGAACGGCTTGAGTGCCTTGCAGACGAAGACGATCCGGGAGCCCTCGCACTCGCAGTGGACGATCGGGATGCTGATCGCGCTCCCGTCTTTGGCGTGCTCGTCCCACAGCTTGTGCAGGTTGTTCTGGTTGCCGTGGTCGTACGCGAGGCCGCTGCCGTCCCAGGTGTAGAGCACGCCGTAGCCGTCCACCGGGCTCGTGCCGCCCGGCTCGCGCGGCGTCGGGAGCGGCGTGGGCGACGGGTGCGGGTCGACCAGCAGCGGGCCGAGCGGGCTGTGGCCGACCACGTCGTCGCGGATCCTGTGCGCCTCGAAGCTCGCAGGGTTCGAGAGGTCCTCGCGGTAGGCCGCGAAGTCGGGTGGAGCGTACGGAAGCACGAGCAGGTTGAACGAGAAGTCGTTGTCGATCGCGTCGAAGCCGGACTTCTGGTAGCCGACCTCCTCGACCCCGACGACCACCCCGATCGCGCACTCGTCGCCGCCCCCGGCGAGGCAGACGAGCTTTCCGCCCAGCAGGTACTCGCAGAGCGTGAACTCGGCGATTGCGCCCGCGCCCGCCTCCAGGAACCCGGGGACGTCGCGGTAGGCGGTGCGCTCGACGCAGTGGGTGTACTGCCCCGGGGGAGTGATCACCGGCCCGACGGGGACGGCCATCAGGCTGTCCCCTCGACGTAGAGGGTCACTCCGCCGACGAGCTGCTCGCCGTCGTAGGCGTGGAGGTTCACGACCTCGCGCCCGCTGAAGCCGTCGGGTGCGGTCACTTCGACCGCGATCTCGGCCGCCTCGCCCGGCCCGAGCAGTGCCTCGCGCGGGTGGACGGCGACGTCCCAGCCCTCTGCGACGGGCCACGCGTCCCGATCGTGCCGGGCGAGCCGAGCGCGGCGGCGGTGCGCGTCGTCGTCTCGATCCGCGGGCGGGCAGGGATCCTGCACCGGAATCCGGTAGCCGTCGACCTCCAGCCGCAGCACGCGCTCGCGCGCTCCGTCGTTTCGCAGCGGGAACGTGGATGCCGCCCGCGGCGAGTTCAGCGGCCTCACGTCCGTGTTGTGCTGCCCCATGTTGTTGGCCGGGTTCGCGTCGTCGTCCCAGACCAGCTCGACCTGGAGGCAGTAGTGGCCGGCTGCGGCCGGGGTACGCCAGGGAACGCGCGCGAACGCGGGGCAGCCGGGGGCGCCCTTGACGGGCAGATCGACGCTGCCGAGGCCGACGTCGTGGCGGACGGTGCCGATGCCGAACTCGAGATAGGACACCTTCACCGGCAGGTCGACCGCCGGCGCGGTTGTGGCGCCGTTCCACACGCGCGCGACGACGACGTAGTCGGTGTCCGGCGCGAGCGAGTGGGAGTCGACGATTCCGCCCGAGGGCAGCTCGACGTGGATGTCCGGATTGTCCCACGTGACCGCGAGGCCCTGCGCCTGGAGGTACTGCTGGCTGTAGATCAGCGGGTCGGGCTGCCGGTACGCCCAGGCTGGCACGGTGGCGTCGCCGCGGTGTTCCCTGCTGGAGGATGCGAGCCGGCACAACCGCGCGAGCGAGCGCAGGAGCCAGACCAGCCACCCCGCCGCGAGCAGCAGCACGAGGACCCTGCCCGGCGAGCGGCGGTGTCCGCCGCGGCACGAGCACCGGCGGCAGGTGTGGCCCATCCGGCCGCGTCCTCGCCGGCAGGCGCACCGCGGCCGCTTCTCGCGCACGGGTGCCTAACGGCCCCTGCGGCGGGCGAGCAGCCCGCGAACGCGCCCGCGGTACCGCACGAGGGCCAGCACGATCGCAGGCACCAGAACGAGGTACACGAGCTCGAGGGCGCCGCTGCCGCCGTCGGGGGAGACGTGAAACCACTGCTCGATGAAGTCCACCGCTACCTCACTCTCCGGCTCGCTCGGGGCGGCCACTCTAACGCATCGCTGACGGCTCGGCCTGAAATCGCAGGATCGGACAAGTTCGGGCGCATCGCGCTCGTCGCGACTGCGTTACAGATCGCGGCCGTGGCCGACACCCCTACGTGCGGAACGAGTGGGGGGTTATAGGGATCGGCCAAGTCGGACACTCTTGATACGAGGGGGCTTGTGGACTTTGATTTGCCCCTCAGGGTTGGACGGGATGCCTGTTTGAAATCTTGCGCGGGTTCGATTCCTACCGCCTACCACCTCGCCCGCCTCGATCGACGGTCCCCCGACCTGATCTGCCGTTGCCGCGCGATCAGCGCCAGCCGAGCTCGGGTGCGACGTACTTCAGGATGCTCTCGATGGCGTGCGCGTTGTAGTCGACGCCGAGCTGGTTCGGCACGGTCAGCAGCAGCGTGTCCGCAGCGGAGATCGCCTCGTCCTCGGCGAGTTGGCCGACGAGCAAGTCGGGCTCGGCGGCATACGTGCGGCCGAAGATCGCCCGCGTCGCCGCATCGATGTAGCCGACGTGGTCGCCGTCGTCGCTGCCTTGCCCGAAGTACCTGCGGTCGAGGTCGTTCACGAGCGCGAAGATGCTGCGGCTGACGGAGACGCGCGGCTCGCGCTCGTGCCCGGCTTCCTTCCAGGCCGCGCGGAAGGCGCTGATGTGCCGGGCCTGCACGACGTGGAACGGGTCACCGCTCGCGTCGTCGTCGACCAGGGTCGAGCTCATCAGGTTCATGCCGAGGGTGGCCGCCCAGGCTGCGGTCGTGGCCGACCCTGCGCCCCACCAGATCCGGTCGCGCAACCCCGGCGAATGTGGCTCGACGGTGAGCAGGCCGGGCGGGTTGGGGAACATCGGCCGCGGGCTCGGTTGGGCGAACCCCTCCCCCTCCAGCACCTCCAGGAACACCTGGGTGTGGCGGCGTGCCATGTCGGCGTCGGTCTCACCCTCGGCCGGCTGGTAGCCGAAGTAGCGCCAGCCGTCGATCACCTGCTCCGGTGACCCACGGCTGATGCCCAGCTGCAGCCGACCGCCCGCGAGGAGGTCGGCGGCGCCGGCGTCCTCGACCATGTAGAGCGGGTTCTCGTAGCGCATGTCGATGACGGCCGTGCCGATCTCGATCCTCGACGTCCGCGCGCCGATCGCCGCGAGCAGCGGGAACGGCGACCCGAGCTGCCGCGCGAAGTGGTGCACGCGGAAGTACGCCCCGTCGGCGCCCACCTCCTCGGCTGCGACTGCCAGCTCGAGCGACTGGATCAGCGAGTCGGAGGCGGAGCGCACCTGCGACGACGGCGACGCCGTCCAGTGGCCGAAGGACAGGAACCCGATCTTCTTCACACGCGCATCCTCGCTGACCTCACTCTGGCGCGATGCTCGCAAGGCAGCAGCGGGAGCGAGGCGTGGAGGAGGCTCGGCGCCGCCGGGCCTCGATCCGGCCCGAAGTGCCCGACTTCGGCCGATCCCATAACTGCCCCACAGCTGCAGCTGGGCCAACGCGCGCCCCTTTTCGGCCACCAACCACAGCCGGACGGGGCGGATCGGCCATTTATCGCCGTTTCCCCGATCCGCCAGCCTGTTTTGGCCGATTCCTGTTAACCCGCAGAGCGAGTGGGCGTCGGCTACCGCCTGATGGGCTGCCCTAGCTGTTCGCGGCGGTCTCGAAGAAGCCGAGGACGCCGACCCAGCCGCCGTCGTAGGCGTCACGGGTCTCCGCCGCCTTCTCGCCGAGGATCTCCCAGCCGCGGTGCTCGAGCTCGACGCGAGTGCCGTCGCCCTCGGCCGCGAAGCGGACCTCGAGCTCGGTCGCCTGGCTCGAGTCGTTCCCCGGATACCAGCTCATCGCGAACCGATGAGGCGGCTCCCACGCGAGCACGCGGCCCCACTCGCCCTCGCCGCCGTCGGAGTGGCGCTCGAAGATGCGGCCACCGACCTGTTCCTCGAAGACGACCTCGGTGATCTTGTCCCCGCCGATCGAATGGGTCCCCGTCGGCCACCAGCTGCCGATCTCGCGCGTGAACACTTCGAACGCCCGCTCGGGGCTGCACTTGACGACGAGGCTCTTCCTGACCGCCTCGGCGGTCGTCTGTGCGCTGCTCATCCCGTTCTCCCTTCGCTCTCGGCCGCCGCCTTGAAGCCGGCGAGGGCCTGCTCCCAGAAGCTGTCCAGGTACGCACGCAGGTCGGCGAGCGCGTTCGGCTCGACCCGGTAGATCCTGCGCGTTCCCTCCTTCCGCTCGGTCACCAGCCCCGCCTCCTTGAGCACGCGCAGGTGCTGCGAGACCGCCGGCCGGGAGACGGGCAGCCCGGCGGCGATCTCGCCCACCGGACGAGGGCCGCCGCGCAGCCGCTCCATGATCTCCCGCCGGGTCGCGTCGCCCAGCGCATCCATTGCTAGCGCGGGGGAACCCATGGTTCCCCCGCGGGCCCTCTCCTTCGCTCGCTCGCCTTGCTCGCTTCGCCCGCGAACGACGAGCGGTTGTGAGCCGCGCCCGCCATGTCGGGCGCGGCGGCGAAGGAGAGATTCCCGGATAGGTAACTCACGACTTACCGTAAGTTTAGACTTACGGTTGACCAGCTGTCAAGCCACACGTCTGCGTTGCCACACCCGAACTTCAGTGTCTGACACCGATCGGTGTCAGACACTGCCTAGAGCAGCGCGCCCTCGAGCCGGAGCAGCGTTTCCTTGCGGTCGAGCCCGCCCGCGTAGCCGGTCAGCTTGCCGCCGGCGCCGACGACGCGGTGGCACGGCAGCACGATCGGGATCGGGTTGCGGTTCATCGCCCCGCCGATGGCGCGGGCCGCGTTCGGACGCCCGACCTTCGCCGCCAGCGCGCCGTAGGTCGTCACCTGGCCGTACGGGACACGCGCGAGCTCGCGAAGCGCGAGACGGTGGAACTCGGGGACGGGGGAGAGGTCGGTCTCGAGGTCGAAGTCGCGCCGCGTGCCGCCGAAGTACTCGTCCAGCTCGCGACGGACCCGGTCGACCCGCTTCGGGATCCGCAGCACGCGGACGCCGAAGTCGGCGGCGAGCTCGTCCAGCGCCTCCTCGGGGCGGTAGGCGATCTTGCAGAGGCCGCGATCCGTGACGGCGACGAGCAGGTCGCCGACGGGGGAGTCGGCGAGGTCGTAGGCGACGTCGACGAGCCCCTCGCGCTGGGCGGCGTCATGGAAGCGGCGGTCCAGATCGGTCGGAACGGTCATGTCAGCTCCTTTCGTAGACGGCGGACGCCCGTCGATGCGGCCTGCCGGGCCGCCTCCTCGCTCGAGCCGAGCGCGGCGCCGATCGCGGCGTAGGGCAGGTCGTAGGCGTAGCGGAGGACGACGGCCGCGCGCTCGGTCGGCGGCAAGCCGCCGGTCAGGTGCTCGATCTCGGTGTAACGCGGGCCGCCGGGGCAGCTCGACCGGCTCCTCGAGCTCGACCTGCGGCTTCTCGCGGCGGAAGGCGTCGACCGCGACGTTCCGCGCGATCGTCAGCACCCAGGCGCGCAGGTGCTCGCCGTTTCGGAGTGCGGGATAGGCGCGCAGGGCGCGGAGGAACGTCTCCTGGAAGGCGTCCTCGGCGCGCTGCCGGCCGATCCGGCGCGCCAGCAGCGCGAACACCTCGTCGCGGTGCTGGGCGTAGAAGCGCTCGAACGGCGGGATCACGGCGCCTTGCATCATCGAGGGAAACGCAGCCGGACGCCGGACTGTGAGATCGCGCGGCGATTTGGGTCACTGGGGTTGAATTGTGGGGGATCGTGGGGTAAGGTGGGGCAGCGTGGAACCATGCTCCTCGGCGAATACGACCACACCATCGATGAGAAGAACCGTCTCACGCTGCCGGCCAAGTTCCGTCAGGCGATGGCAGGCGGGGTCGTGCTCACGCGCGGCCTCGACACCTGCGTGTCCGTGTTTCCGGCCGAGGGCTGGCTCGCGCTCGTCGAGTCGAACCTGGCGGGGCTCAATCCACTCAGCCGGGAGTCGCGCATGATCGAGCGCTTCTTCTACACCGGCGCGATCGAGGCGCAGCCGGACAAGCAGGGCCGGGTGATGCTCCCGCCGCAGCTGCTCGAGCACGCCGGGCTCGAGAAAGAGGTCGTCGTCGTCGGGATGCGCGACCGCGTCGAGATCTGGGATCGCGCCGCCTGGCGCGACCAGCTGAAGGAGGTCATGGGGAGTGCTGAGCATGTTGCCGAACGTCTTGCAGCCGAACACAACTGATCACGTCCCCGTGCTCGCGGACGAGGTTCGCGAGCTGCTCGCGCTCGAGCCGGGAGACACCCTCGTCGACGCGACCTTCGGTGCGGGCGGCCACGCCACGCTGCTCGCCCGCGACCTGCACGGCCACGGGAAGGTGATCGGGATCGACCGCGACCCGACCGTGCGGCCGTACTTCGAGCGCTTCCGCCGCACGGCCGGCGTCACCGCCCGCTTCCTGCGCGGCGACTTCTCGATCGTCCTCGAGCAGCTCGCCGAGAACGGCGTGCGCGCCGATGCCGTCCTGCTCGACCTCGGCGTCTCCAGCATGCAGCTCGACCGGCCCGAGCGCGGCTTCTCGTACGCGGCCGACGCGCCGCTCGACATGCGCATGGATCCGTCCGCCGACTATTCGGCCCGCGAGCTCGTCAACGAGGCGGAGGAGCGCGAGCTGGAGCGGATCTTCCGCCGCTACGGGGAAGAGCGGTACGCGCGCCAGATCGCCCGCGCGATCGGACGCCGCCGGCGCAAGCAGCCGTTCGAGCGAACCGGCGAGCTCGTGGACACGATCAAGGGGGCGATCCCCGCTCCGGCGCGCTTCGGCGAGGGCCATCCGGCGCGGCGCGTGTTTCAGGCGCTCCGCATCGCGGTCAACGACGAGCTGGAGGCGCTCGAGGCGGCCCTGCCCGCGGCGATGGAGATGCTCCGTCCCGGCGGCCGGGTCGCGGTGATCAGCTTCCATTCGCTCGAGGATCGCATCGTCAAGCACTGGTTCCGCGAGCAGGCGCGCGGGTGCACCTGCCCGCCCGAGTTTCCGATCTGCGTCTGCGGGCACGAGCCCGAGTTGCGCGTGCTCACACCCAGGCCCGTGCGCCCGAGCGCCCGCGAGGCAGCGCTGAACCCGCGCTCGGCCTCGGCCCGGCTGCGCGCCGCCGAGAAGGTCGGATAGTGGCGGCGGTTGCACCTCACGCGCGGGCCGAGACGCCCGCCGTTTCCGAGCCCCGTGTCCGGCCCAGGCCGCGTCGTGAGCCTCGTCCGCGGATCGCGCGCGGAGTCGTCTGGATCGTCGCCATCGGCGCGCTGCTGGCCGGCGTCGTCTTCATGAACGTCGCCGAGCTGCGGCTGAACATCCGCCTCGACAAGCTCGGCAACGAACGGACGCAGCTCCGCTCCGACATCGCGGACCTGGCCTCGAAGGTGTCGAGCGCGCAGGCGGCCGGCCGGATCCAGGCGCAGGCGCGCAGGGACCTGGGCGTGATCCCGGCCAGCGCGGCCGAGACGACCTTTCTCGACCTGCCTGCGAAATGACCCTGCGTCTGGCGAACCGCCGGATCCGCCTCGTCCTGGCAGTTCTCCTCTTCGCATTCGCCGCGACGTTCGGGCGCGCGGTGTGGCTCCAGGTGTCCGTGCGCCCGCACTCGAGCGGCTCGCCGCTCAGCAGCACCACGAGACGATCACGACCCCGGCCGCCCGCGGGACGATCTACGACCGGATGGGCGTCCAGCTCGCAATCGGCGAGGAGGCGACGACGGTCTACGCCGACCCTCGCCAGGTACGCAATCCACAGAAGGTCGCGGTCGCCGCCGGGCAGGCGCTCAACATCGACCCGGACAGCATCTACCCGCAGCTCATCGACAAGAAGCAGAGCTTCGTCTACGTCGAGCGCAAGGCCCCGGCCGATCGGGCCGCGGCGCTCGAGCGGCGCGGTCTCGCCGGGATCGGCTTCTATCCGGAGGAGCGGCGGAGCTACCCGCAGCACACCGTCGCCTCCCAGGTGCTCGGGTACGCGGGCGTCGACAACAAGGGCCTCGCCGGCCTGGAGCTCGGGCTCGAGCGCGACCTCGCCGGACGGCCGGGGAAGGAGACGATCGTCAGGGACCCGTTCGGCCGCACGATCGACGTCGTCAGCTCGACTCCGGAGCGGCCCGGGCGCGACGTCTTCCTGACCCTCGACCACACGCTCCAGGCCAAGGTCGAGTCGGTCCTGCGGCTGACGGTGGCAAAGTGGAGCGCGACGAGCGGCAGCGCGATCGTCCTCGACCCTTCGACCGGCGGCATTCTCGCGATGGCGGTCGCGCCCGGGTTTGACGCCAACGACTTCTCGCAAGTACCCGACAGCCTCCAGCGGAACCGGGCCGTCACCGACACGTACGAGCCCGGCTCGACGTTCAAGCTCGTCACCTACGCGGCTGCGCTGAGCGACAAGGTCGTCACGCCGAACGACACGTTCAGCCTGCCGCCGGAGATCAAGGTCGCGGATCGCGTCATCACTGATGCCGAGTCCCGTCCGACCGAGAGGATGAGCGTCGCCGAGATGCTCGCGCGCTCGTCGAATGTCGGCACGGACATGCTCGCCCAGCTGCTCGGCCCCGAGCGGCTCGCGCGCTGGATCGCCCGCTTCGGCTTCGGGCAGCCGACCGGGATCGACTTCCCCGGCGAAAGCCCGGGCATCGTGCTTCCGGTCGAGCGCTGGTCGGGTTCGACGATCGGCACCGTGCCGATCGGGCAGGGGATCGCGGTCACTCCGATCCAGACCGCCGCGGCCTACGGCGCGCTGGCGAACAACGGTGTCTGGATCCAGCCGCACCTCGTCGACCACGTGCGCGGGGGGCATTCGCCGAAGCTGACGCGGCACCGAGTCGTGTCGGCCCCGGTCGCCCAGCAGCTTCTCGCCATGCTCAGGGGGGTCGTCTCCGCGGAGGGCACGGGCGGCGAGGCGGCCGTCCCCGGGTACACCGTGGCCGGGAAGACCGGCACGGCGGCGAAGCCGGATCCCTCCGGCGGCTACTCGGACACGAATTACGTCTCCTCGTTCGTGGGGATCGTCCCGGCGAGCGCGCCCCGGCTCGTCATCCTCGTCTCGATCGACGAGCCGCACGGGCAGATCTTCGGGGGCCTCGTCGCGGCGCCCGCGTTTCGCGATATCGCGCGGTTCGCCCTCCAGTACCTCGGCGTGCGGCCGGACGATCTCGTCTCGCTGCGCAACGCCGGCAGCGCACCGCTGGGCTAGGGTTCACCCACGCCAAAAAGCGCCGCATTTGGGCCACTTCGGTGACGATTCGGGCGCCGGGCGGCGGCGGGTGGCCCTGTTACACTCGGCCGTCGTGGACCTGGAGCGCCTGATCGCCGCGCTCGCGCCGGCGGAGGTGGTCGGGCGCGCTGCGGCGGAGGTCCGCGACCTCGCCTACGACGCCGGCGCGGTCGGCCCCGGGGCCCTCTTCTTCTGTGTTCCCGGCCACAGCGCCGACGGGCACGACTTCGCCGCGCAGGCGATCGGCGCGGGTGCGGTCGCGCTCGTCGTCGAGCGGGCACTCGAGCTGTCCGTGCCCCAGCTCGTCGTCTCCGATGCGCGCGCGGCGATGGCGGTGGCGGCCGACGAGTTCTTCGAGCATCCGACTGCCGAGCTCGACGTCGTCGGTGTCACCGGGACGAACGGCAAGACGACGACGGCGTTCCTGCTCTACGCGGTGCTCGCGGCGGCCGGACGCCGGCCGGGCCTCCTGGGCACGATCGAGACGCGCGTCGACGGCGAGCGCCGCCCGGCGACGAGGACGACGGCAGAGGCGATCGATCTCCAGAGGGTGTTCCGGGAGATGCTCGATGCGGGCGACCGGAGCTGCGCGATCGAGGCGACGTCGCATGGGTCGGTGCTGCACCGGCTCGACCGCGTCCGGTTCGCCGCGCTCGTCTTCACGAACCTGAGCCAGGATCACCTCGATTTCCACGAGACGATGGAGGAGTACTACGAGGCAAAGCGGCGCCTCTTCACGGGTGACGATCCGCCGCCGGCCGCCGTCAGCCTCGACGACGACTACGGTCGCAGGCTGGCGGACGAGCTGCGGGGGGCCGGTACCCCGCTTGTCACCTTCGGATTCGCTGACGACGCCGAGATCAGGCCCGAGCGGATCGACTCCTCAGGGTCGGAGACGTCGCTGACCGCCGGCGGGATCACTCTGCGCACGCGACTGCGAGGGGGCTTTAACGTCAAGAACGTGCTCGCGACCGTCGCCGCCGCCCGCCTGCTCGAGCTTCCCGGCGAGGCGGTTGCGTCAGGGATCGGATCGGTGAGCGGCGTGCCCGGGCGCTTCGAAGCGCTCGACGAGGGCCAGCCGTTCACCGTCGTCGTCGACTACGCGCACAAGCCGGGCGCGCTCGAGAACGTCCTGCGCACCGCCCGTGAGCTGGCCGCCGGCCGGCTGATCTGCGTGATGGGCTGCGGCGGCGACCGCGACCGGGGCAAGCGTCCGTTGATGGGACGGATCGCCTCCGAGCTCGCCGACGTCCTGATCGTCACCTCGGACAACCCGCGGAGCGAGGACCCGCTGGCGATCATCGACGAGGTGATCGGCGGGGTGCAAGGGCGAGCCGGAGGTCGAGCCCGACCGACGGCGTGCGATCCAGACGGGCGATCGAGCTGGCGGCGACCGGCGACGTCGTCGTGATCGCAGGCAAGGGCCATGAGCGCGGCCAGGAGATCGCGGGGCGCACGCTGCCCTTCGACGACCGCGAGGTGGCGGGCGAGGCACTGCGCGCGCTGCGGGCGACCGCGTGATCGCACTCGCGCTCGCGGAGATCGCCGAGCTCGCGCCCGGGCGCCTCGAATCCGCCGCCTGGGCAACCGAGGTCACAGGTCTTCAGACCGACTCGCGCCGGGTCGAGGAGGGAGACCTGTTCGTCGCCGTCGGCGGCGGGGCCGACTTCGTCGAAGCACGCCTTCGCCCGTGGAGCCGCCGCGACGCTCGTCCCCGACGACGCGTTCGCCGCCCTCGCGGCGATCGCGGGACGCGTGCGCACTCGCAGCTCGGCGCGGTTCGTCGCGATCACCGGGTCGATGGGGAAGACCTCGACGAAGGACATCCTCGCCGCCGTCTGCGCTCGGCAGCGGCGCACGGTCGCCGCCGAGCGCAGCTACAACGCCGAGATCGGGGTGCCGTTGACGATCGGCCGCGTCCAGCCGGACACCGAGGTCTGCATCCTCGAGCTGGCGATGCGAGGCCACGGCCAGATCGCGGAGCTGTGCGAGTTCGCCCGGCCGGAGGTCGGCGTGATCACGAATGTCGGCCCCGTCCACCTCGAGCAGGTCGGCGATCTCGCCGGGGTCGTCCGCGCCAAGACCGAGCTGATCGACGCGCTTCCACCGGGCGGCACGGCGGTCGTGCCCGCCGACTTCCCCGTCGAGCGCGACGACCTCGAGGTCGTGCGGGTGGGCCGTGACGTAACTCTCGTTTCGTTCGTCCCACCGGTGGTCGCCACGTCGCTCGGCTCCGTCGAGGTCGACTTCACCGCCGGCCACCTCGCCGGCAACGCGTTGACCGCATTCGCGACCGCGAGTGCGATCGGCCTCGATCTACCCGACGAGCTCCACGTCGATTTCACCGAGTGGCGAAACCAGGAGCTGACGCTCGCGGGTGGGGGTGTGCTGATCAACGACGCCTGGAACGCGAACCCGGTCTCGGTGCGGGCTGCGCTCGAGCACCTCGTCCGGCTCGCCGCCGGGCGCCGCACGGTCGCGGTGCTCGGCGACATGGCCGAGCTCGGCGACTACAGCGAGGAGGGGCACCGCGAAGTCGCCCGCGCCCTCCGCGAGCTCGGGATCGACGAAGTGGTCGCGATCGGCCCGCGGGCGCGGGCGTACGGAGGCCGGCACGCGACCACCGTCGAGGAGGCCCTCACGCTGCTCGACGAGCTGCTCCGGCCGGGCGACTGTGTGCTCGTCAAGGGCGCGCGCGCGATGGGGCTCGAGCGCGTCGCCGAGGCGCTGACGGCAGCCACGGTCTGATGGTCGACGTCCTGATCGCCGGGATCGTCGCGATGGTGATCTCGATCGTCGCGGGCCCGCGCTTCATCGCCTTCCTGCGCCTGCGCGGGTACGGACAGCACATCCGCGAGGAGGGCCCGGCCACCCACGTCACCAAGCAGGGGACTCCGACGATGGGAGGCCTGCTGATCGTCTTCTCGGCCGCGGTCCCCTATCTGATCCTGAGTAACTACTCGACCCCGGCATTGACCGTCCTCTTCTGCGCGGTCGGCTGCGGGGCGATCGGCTTCCTCGACGACTACATCAAGGTCACGCACCAGCGGTCGCTGGGGCTGAACGGCCGCTGGAAGCTGCTGCTCCTCCTCGTCATCACCGCGGTTGTCGCGTGGGTCGCCTACCACCGGGACTTCTCGACCGATCTCTACCTGCCCGGCTTCAAGATCCCGCTGTCGTGGGCGTGGTACCCGTTCCTGTTCGTGATCATCGCGGGCGCGGCGAACGGCGTGAACCTGACCGACGGGATCGACGGGCTCGCCGCGGGGACGGGGATCATCGCGGTCTTCACGTTCACGGCCATGACGGTGATCGCCTACATCCGCTCGGGTGTGCCCGGCCACCGCTCGCCGCTCTACCTCGATCTGTCGATCCTCGGCGCCGCCCTGATCGGGGGCCTGGTCGGCTTTCTCTGGTACAACGCCTTCCCCGCGGAGATCTTCATGGGCGACACGGGATCGATGGCGATCGGCGGTGCGCTCGCCGGGTTCGCGATCATGACCAAGACCGAGGTGCTGCTCCTGTTCGTGGGGGGCATCTTCCTGATGGCGGCGCTCTCGGTGATGGTGCAGGTCGCGGTCTTCAAGTACTCAGGGCGGCGGGTCTTCCTGATGGCACCGATCCAACATCACTTCGAGATGAAGGCCTGGTCGGAGACGAAGATCATGGTTCGCTTCTGGATCCTCACCGCGATCCTCTGCGCCTGCGGGTTCGCGCTCTACTACCGCTACTACTTCCGGTTCTTCCGCTCGTGACCATTCTCGTTCTCGACGGCGCACTGCTCGAGGCGGCCCTGGCCGAGGCCGCCGACGACGAGTTGCTGATCGTGGTCGCCCCCACAGCCGAGACGCTCGAGGCCCTCGAGCGCGAGTTCCCCGATCCGCGCATCACCTTCCTGATCGGCGACGGCAATGTGATTCCGATTCCGGATGCCTCCGTCGACCGGGTGCTCGGCGACGGCTCCGACTCGGAGCTCCGCCGCGTGCTGCGTCGATGAAGCGCGCCGTCGTCCTCGGGCTGGCGCGCTCGGGGCAAGCTGCGGCGGCGCTGCTCGAGCGGCACGGGGTGGAGGTCGTCCGGGCCGACCGATCGCTCGGAAACGACGCCGATGTGGGTTTGCTCGACGGGGCGGACGTGCTCGTCAAGAGCCCGGGAGTGCCGCGAGACAACCCGCTCGTTCGTGGCGCACGGATCCCGATCTGGAGCGAGGTGGAGCTCGGCTACCGGCTGCTCGGAAACCCGATCCTCGGCGTCACGGGCACGAACGGCAAGACGACGACCGCCGAGTGGCTGGGCGCGATCTTTCGCGCTGCGGGCCGGGAGGTCGCGGTCGCCGGAAACGTCGGTCGTGCGCTGAGCGCCGTGGAAGCGTCACCCGACGCCTGGATCGTCTGCGAGCTGTCGAGCTTCCAGCTCGAGGACGTGCACGAGTTCCGGCCGCGCATCGCGGTCCTGCTCAACCTCGAGCCCGACCACCTCGACCGGCACGGCGCGTTCGAGGACTATCGCGACGCGAAGCTCCGCATCTTCGAGAACCAGGCCGGCGACGACACCGCAGTGCTGCCGCGCGGATTCGGCACCGTGCCCGGCGCTGCGCGGCGCGTCGAGTTCGCAGCCGACGACCCCCTGCCTGCCGAGCCCGGTCTGCCGGGAGCCCACAACCGCGAGAACGCCTCTGCGGCGACCGCCGCCGCCCGCGCGGCGGGGATCCCCGACGATGCGATCGCGGCTGCGCTGCGAAGCTTCCCCGGCGTCGAGCACCGGCTCGAGGCGGTCGCCGAGGTCGCCGGCGTCCGTTACGTCAACGACTCCAAGGCGACGAACACCGCCGCCGCCAGGCGCGCGCTTGCCGCTTTCGACGTGCCGCTGCACGTGATCCTGGGCGGCTCGCGCAAGGGGGAGCCGTTCGACGAGCTGGCGCGCGAGCTCCACGGCCGCGCGTACCTGATCGGCGAGACGGCCGACGAGCTGGCCGAGGCGCTCGACCGCGCCGGCGTTCCGTACTCGAAGTGCGGGGATCTCGCCGCGGCCGTCGCCGCGGCCGCGGAGGCGGCGGTGCCGGGGGAGGTCGTCCTGCTCTCGCCGGCCTGCGCGAGCTACGACCAGTTCAGGGACTTCGAGCAGCGCGGCGAGGACTTCCGCAGGCTCGTGCAGAACCTGACTGGGTGAATCGCGGACACATCGAGCGGAACGTCCTCGTTCTCGTCACGCTGTCGCTCGTCGCCTTCGGGATGGTGATGGTCTACAGCGCGACCTCGGCGTCGGCTGCGATCGGCGGAGGCAACCCGATCTACTACCTGAAGCGCCAGGGGATCTATGCGCTGCTCGGTCTGGTGGGGCTGATCCTCGCGAGCCGCGCGAACTACCGCTCGCTGCGCCACCTGGCGCCGGCACTCGTGCTCGGCAGCCTGCTGCTGCTCGTCCTCGCACTCGTCGGCGGGCGGAGCGTGAACGGTGCTCGTCGCTGGATCCACTTCGGCCCCGCCACGTTCCAGCCCTCGGAGCTCGCGAAGCTCGCAGTCGCAGTCTGGGTCGCCGTCTACCTCTCGAGGCGGCGGGTGCCGCGCACCCTCGGCGAGCTGACGAAGCCGATCGGCCTCCTGACCGCCGTCTTCTGCGCACTCGTGCTCGCGGAGCCCGACCTCGGCACCGTGCTCGCGCTTTGCGTGATGGTCGGGGCGATGCTGCTCGTCGCCGGGGCGCCCCTGCGGCTGCTCGGATCGGCGTCGGCGATCGTCGGCGCGATCGTGCTGGCTGCGATCTGGTTCGAGCCCTACCGGCGAACGCGGATCTTCAGCTTCCTCAACCCCTGGCACGACGCGCAGGGGGCCGGCTTCCAGACCGTGCAGGCGATGATCGGCCTCGGCTCGGGCGGGTTCTTCGGCGTCGGGCTCGGCCAGGGCGTCCAAAAGGTGTTCTACCTCCCCGAAGCGCACACCGACATGATCTTCGCGATCATCGGCGAGGAGCTGGGGCTCGTCGGGGCAACGGTCGTGATTGCCGCGTACGCCGCCTTCGCGTGGGCTGGGCTGAGGATCGCCCTGCGCTGCCGCGACCCGTTCGGCAAGGCGCTCGGGGTCGGGATCACGACGCTCGTCTGCGGGCAGGCGGCGCTCAACCTGGCAGCCGTCGTCGGAGTGGCGCCGCTGACCGGAATCCCGCTTCCGCTCGTCTCCTACGGGGGCACGAGCCTGGTCGTCGCGCTCGCGTCGGTCGGGATCCTCCTTAACATCGGACGCACCGATGTCGTCGGAGCCGCAGCTGAGGTGCCTGATCGCCGCCGGCGGGACCGCCGGCCACGTGCTGCCGTCGCTCGCCGTCGCCCGAGCACTGCGCGACCGCGGCGTGCTGGTCAGCTTCGCCGGCTCGCCTGACCGGATCGAAGCGCGACTCGTCCCGGCGGCGGGCTTCCCCATCGACCTCTTCCGGATCTCAGGTCTGCCGCGACGGCCCGGCGCGGCGCTGCTGCGGGCTCTGCTGCTCGCCGGGCGCGCTCCGCGGGCCTGTGCGCGAATCCTCGCCCAGCGGCGTCCCGACGTCGTCTTCGGAGGCGGCGGCTATGTCGCCGGCCCGATGGTCTACGCGGCGTGGCGGAAGCGGATTCCGGCTGCACTGTCCGAGGCCGACGCGCATCTTGGCCTCGCCAACCGCCTCGCAGCGCCGTTCGCGCGGCGCGTCTTCCTCGCCTACCCGCTGGCGGGGCGGACGGGGGCGAAGTACCGCGTGGTCGGCCGGCCGCTGCCGCCGTACGCCCCGGTCGACCGGGGCGAGGCGCGGCGGCGGTTCGGGCTGCCCGCCGGCGGGCGCGTGCTGCTCGTCTTCGGAGGAAGCCTCGGTGCCGAGGCGCTTGAACAACGCCGCCGTCGATGCGTTCGGCGAATCCGGCCCGTCGGTGCTGCACCTCTGCGGAGAGCGCTACCTTCCCGAGCTGGCCGGCCGTGTGAGCAGGCCCGACTACCGCCTGCTCGGCTGGACGGATGACTTCGGCGCCGCGCTGGCTGCCGCCGATCTCGTCCTGGCGCGCGCCGGAGGATCGGTGTGGGAGGTCGCCGCGGCGGGCGTTCCGGCCGTACTCGTCCCGTCTCCCAATGTCACCGCCGACCACCAGACGCAGAACGCGCGCTACTTCGAAGCGGCCGGCGGGGCGGTCGTCGTCCCGGAGCCGGAGATCGCGCGGGTCGGCGCGGTCGTAGGCGAGCTGCTGGCCGACGGCGGCCGGCTGAGCGAGCTGGGCGAGGGGATGCGCCGGGCGGCGAAGCCCGGCGCCGCAGACGAGATCGCCGAGGAGCTGATCGCGCTTGCCTCCGCTCGCTGATCGCAAGATCTGGCTGATCGGGATCGGCGGCGCCGGGCTGTCGGCCTACGGTCTGCTCGCCCACGCGTGGGGCGCCGAGGTCGGCGGCTGGGATCGAAACGAGACTCCGTATCTCGACTCCGTGCGCGGCGCGGGCATCGAGGTCCGCGTCTCGGAGACGCCCGAGGTTCCGCCGGGGTGGGAGGTCTTCGTCTCGAGCGCGTACCCGGACGTCGAGGGCCGGCCCCGCGGCGACCTGCTCGCGGAGCTCGTCTCGCTGAGGCCGTCGATCGTCGTCGCCGGTGCGCACGGCAAGACGACGACCGCCGCGATGATCGCCTTTGCGCTTCGGGAGACCGGCGGCGACCCGAGCTGGATCGTCGGCGGCGAGGTGCCGCAGCTCGGGGCGAACGCGGGCTCGGGCGAAGGCTGGCTGGTCGTCGAGGGAGACGAGTCCGACCGCTCGGTCGTGGCGCTGCGGCCGCGGGTCGCCGTCGTCACCAACATCGACCTCGACCACCATGCGACTTTCGGCTCGCGCGCGGAGGTCGAGCGGCTGTTCGAGGAGTGGCTGCCGCGAGGTTCCCGAGGTCGTGCGCGGGTGGGAGCTCGAGCCGGTCGGCTTCGAGCTCGCGGTCCCCGGCGAGCACAACCGCCGGAACGCCGCCGCGGCGCTGGCGGCGTGCGAGCTGGCCGGCGCGCCGCGGGCGGAGGTCGAGCAGGCGCTGGCGCGCTTCCGCGGGGTGGGGCGGCGGTTCGAGCTCGTCGGCGAGGCGGGCGGCGTGACCGTGTACGACGACTACGCGCACAACCCGGCGAAGCTCCGGGCGGCGCTGGCCACGGCACGGGGAAAGACGGACGGGCGCGTGCTCGTCCTCTTCCAGCCTCATCTGTACTCGCGGACGCTGCATCTGGCGCGAGAGCTCGGCCGGGAGCTCGCCGCCGCGGACGTGGTCGCGATCGCCGACGTCTACCCGGCGCGCGAGCAGCCGCTCGCAGGCGTGACCGGGAAGCTCGTCGTCGACGCGCTCTCCGATGCTCGTCCGGGCTTTGCGCCCGGCTGGACGGCGAGCCTGGAGGACGGGGCGCGGTTCCTCGTGCGGCGGGCACGCGCGGGCGACCTCGTGCTGACGGTCGGCGCAGGCGACGTCGACCGCGCGGCGCGCCTGATCCTGGACGGGCTCGAGTGAGGTCATGAAGATCGAGGAGGGCGTCAGGCTCGCGCGGCTGACGACCGTCGGCATCGGCGGGCCTGCCCGCGCGCTCGCCCGACCTCGATCGGTGGCCGACCTCGAGCAGGCGCTGGCCTGGGCCGCCGAGCGCGGCCTCCCCGTCCGGCCGATCGGACTCGGCTCGAACCTGCTCGTCGCCGACGACGGCGTCGAAGCGCTCGTCGTTCGGCTCGACGGCGAGCTGGCAGCGGTCGAGACTCGCGACGATCTCCTCGTCGCCGGAGGCGGGGCGCCGAACGCTGTCTGCCTGCACCGCGCTCGTGCCGCGGGCCTCGGTGGGTTCGAGTTCGCGTGCGCGATCCCCGGCACGGCCGGAGGGGGGGTGAGGATGAACGCCGGGGCGTACGGCTCCGACTGGAGCTCGATCCTCAGCCGCGCGCTCGTAGTCGACGTCGCGGGCGCCGGCTGGCTGACCGCCGCCGATCTCGACCTCGCCTACCGGCACTCGGCGCTCGCTCCCGGACAAGTCGTCGCCCGGGTCGAGTTTCGCCTCGCGCCGCGCCCGGCCGCCGAGATCAGGGCGACCGTCACCGAGCTCCAGGCTCGGCGCAAGGCGACGCAGCCGACGAACAAGCGGACGTTCGGCAGCGTCTTCAAGAACCCCGACCACGAGCACGGCGCCGGCCGGATGATCGAGGAGTGTGGATTGAAGGGTCACCGGATCGGCGGTGCGGTCATCTCTCCGCGGCACGCGAACTTCATCGAGAACGCGGGCAGCGCCACGGCGCGCGACGCGCTCGCGCTGATGGCCGAGGCCCGCCGCCGCGCGCTGGAGCAGTTCGGCGTCGTCCTCGAGCGCGAGGTGGAGTTGCTCGGCGATCTCGAGCTGCCCGCCGCCGGGCAGAGCTAGACAGGGGCAGGACCGGATCCAAGCGCGCCGAACCGAGTCGGGCGGATGGCCACCAGTCGTTCCCGTCCCAGGACCAAGTCCAGGCGCCGTCCGCTGGCGGTCGTCCTCTGCGTGCTCGCCCTGGTGGCGGCGGGCGCAGGAGCCTACGTGGCGGCACGGCAGACGGCCGTGTTCGCGCTGACGCGGATCGAGGTCGCCGGCGCGCCTGCCGGCGTGGCCGCGGAGGTTCGCCGAGCGCTTCGGCCGTATGTCGGAGAGAGCCTCGTGCGCTTCGACCGCAAAGGCGCAGCGCGCCGGCTCGCGAGCGTCTCCGAGGTCGCCGATACCCGCTTCGACCGCGACTTCCCGCACACGCTCAAGGTTCGGGTCCGGCTCGAACGGCCCGTTGCGGTGCTGCGGCAGGGGGCGGACGCCTGGCTCGTCTCGTCGAGCGCCAGGGTGCTGCGCAAGCTCGAGCGGAAACCCTACCCCCGGTTGCCCCGCATCTGGCTGCCGCGCTCGGCGGGGATCGCGGTCAACACCACTCTCGGCGGGCAGGGTGCGAAGGGCGTCGCCGCGGTCGCCCCGCTCCGTCCGTTGCGCATCGGCGCCGACGTTCGCCAGGTGAACACGCAGAACAACGAGCTCACGCTCGTGCTCGGTTCGGGAACCGAGCTGCGCCTCGGCGACAGCGGCGACCTGCGCTTGAAGCTCTCGATCCTGCGGCAGCTGCTGCCGCTCACGGTCGGCGCGAGGTACGTGGACGTGAGCGTCCCGGAGCGGCCGGTCGCCGGCTACAACCCTAAAGTCGGAAGTTGAGGTTGAGTGTTTTCCCCTGCAAATCGCATTGACAGGCCGCGCAACACGCCCTACTCTAAGGCGGCCACAGAGGTTTTTCTGCCCCCATCCTGAAGTAGACATTGAGACCCGACCGACTGGATGTCACCATGAGCATGAGAGATCAACCCGGGAGTTACCTCGCCGTCCTGAAAGTGATCGGGGTCGGCGGGGGCGGCACGAACGCTGTCAACCGGATGGTCGAGGCCGGCCTGACCGGCGTCGAGTTCATCGCGGTCAACACCGACGCGCAGGCGCTGCTGATGAGCGACGCCGACGTCAAGATCCACATCGGCTCGAAGGTCACGCGCGGCCTCGGCGCCGGTGCCGATCCCGAGGTCGGCCGCGCCGCCGCCCAGGAGACTCGCGACGAGCTGAAGGACGCGCTCAAGGGCGCGGACATGATCTTCGTGACCGCGGGCGAGGGTGGAGGTACCGGCACGGGCGCCGCGCCGACAGTTGCCGAGATCGGCCAGGAGATCGGCGCGCTCACCGTCGGCGTCGTGACGCGGCCGTTCGCGTTCGAGGGCAGGGTCAGGTCGGAGCGCGCGGAGGCCGGTGTCAACGAGATCCGCGAATACGTGGACACCCTGATCGTGATCGAGAACGACCGGCTGCTCCAGGTGGTCGAGCGGAAGACGTCGGTCGTCGAAGCGTTCCGGCTCGCCGACGACGTGCTCCGCCAGGGCATCCAGGGCATCACCGATCTGATTACGGTCCCCGGGCTCGTCAACCTCGACTTCGCCGACGTGCGCACGATCATGCGCGACGCCGGCTCGGCGCTGATGGGCATCGGCAGCGCCGCCGGCGAGAACCGCGCGGCGGAGGCCGCGCGCGTAGCGGTCTCATCGCCGCTCCTCGAGTCGTCGATCGAGGGCGCGACGGGCGTGCTGCTGAACGTCACGGCCGGCCCCGACGTCGGCCTGTTCGAGGTCAACGAGGCCGCTGAGGTCGTGACCGCCGCTGCCGACGCGAACGCGAACATCATCTTCGGCGCGGTGATCGACCCGGCGATGGGCCAGGAGGTCCGTGTGACGGTGATCGCGACCGGGTTCGGACAGCACCGCCGGCGGGCCCGCCGCCCCGAGCGGGAGCGGCAGCAAACGAACGTTCCGGAGCCGCCGGTCGCACGCGAGCCCGGCGAGGGCTTCGAGATCCCCTCGGAGATGCTCGACGTGCCGTCCTTCCTCCGCGACGGCTAGCGCGCGAGCTTCAAGCGGGCGGATGCCGGCCCGCTCGGAGTAGCATCCGCGCCGGTGCAGACCCTCCGCCGCACGCCGCTGTACGAGCGCCACGTCGCCCTCGGCGCGCGCATGGTGCCGTTCGCCGGCTGGGAGATGCCGGTTCAGTACGAGGGGGTGATCGCCGAGCACCGGGCAGTGCGCACCGACAGCGGCGCGTTCGACGTGTCGCACATGGGCGAGATCGAGGTCGAGGGACCGAGGGCGCGCGAGCTGCTCCAGTCGCTGCTCTCGAACGACCTCGGGCGGATCGAGCCCGGCAGCGCGCAGTACACGCTGCTGACGAACGAGGGCGGAGGGATCGTCGACGACCTGATCGTCTACGAGCTCGACCCCTTCCGCCACCTCCTGATCGTCAACGCCTCGAACCGCGAGACCGACTTCGAGTGGCTCCGGGAGCGGGAGGTGCCCGGCTCCGACGTCCGCGATGTCTCCGACGAGTACGGGCTCGTCGCCGTGCAGGGTCCGCGGGCGCTCGAGCGGCTCGGTCTCGACGCGGCGCCCGCGTTCACCTTCGCCGAAGGCGAGGTCGCCGGGATCACGTGCATGGTCAACCGCACGGGTTACACCGGCGAGGAGGGCGTCGAGCTGCTCGTCATGGCCGACGAGGCACCCGCTCTCTGGGACGCCGTGCTCGACCGGGGCGTCACCCCGTGCGGGCTCGGCGCACGCGACAGCCTCCGGCTCGAAGTCTGCTATCCGCTGCACGGCAACGACATCGGGCCCGACACCGACGCGATCTCCGCCGGCCTCGGCTGGGTGTGCGCGCTCGACAAGGACTTCAGCGGTGCCGGCGAGCTTCGGAGGATCAAGGAGACGGGGCCGGAGCGGCGGCTCGCCGCGTTCGTGATGGAGGAGCCTGCCGTGCCGAGGCAGGGGATGGAGATCGTCGAGGGCGGCGAGGTCACCTCCGGAACCCATTCGCCGATGCTCGACCGGGGGATCGGCATGGGCTACGTCGGACACGAGCTTGCCGAGCCCGGCACCGAACTGACGATCGACGTGCGCGGGCGCCACCGGCGGGCCCGAGTCGTCGCCAAGCCGATCTATCGACGAGAGGAGCAGGAACGTGGCGGCTGAGAGCTATCCCGAAGACCTGAAGTACCACCCGGAGCACGACTGGGCCCGGATCGAGGACGACACCGCCACGCTCGGCATCACCTGGTACGGGCAGGACGCGCTCGGCGAGCTCGTCCACTACGAGCCGCCCGACGTGGGTGCCACGCTCGCGAAGGACGTCTCCTACGGGGAGGTCGAGTCGGTCAAGGCGGTCTCCGACCTGATCGCGCCGCTCTCCGGCGAGGTGCTCGAGGTCAACGACAAGGTGGTCGACGCGCCGGAGACGGTGAACGACGACCCGTACGGCCAAGGCTGGCTCGTCCGCATCCGGGTCAGCGACCCCGGCGAGGTCGGGGCGTTGCTGGACGCCGCCGCCTACCAGGCACTCCTCGCCGAGCTGTGAGCCGTAGGCTCGACGGAGGCTCCGAGGAGCGGAGGTACCGGCTTTGCCGGTGCCGGAGCGGGAAGTGACCTTTCTCTCGCTGACCGACGCCGACCGCGAGGAGATGCTCGCCGCGATCGGCGTCGCCACCGTGGAGGAGCTCTTCCGGGACATCCCCGAGGGTGTGCGCTTCCGCGGCCGGCTCGAGCTCGAGCCTCCGCTGTCGGAGCTCGAGCTGGTCGTGCACCTCGAGCAGCTGGCGGCGCGCAACGTCCACACCGGCGCGGAGCTCTCGTTCCTCGGCGCGGGGATCTACGACCACTACGTCCCGGCGGTCGTCGGCGCGATCCTCCAGCGCGGCGAGTTCCTCACCGCCTACACGCCGTATCAGCCGGAGATGAGCCAGGGTGTCCTCCAGGCGATCTTCGAGTACCAGACGGCGATCTGCGAGCTGACCGGCATGGACGTCTCCAACGCCTCCGGCTACGACGGGACGACGGTGGCCGCCGACGCCTGCTACCTGGCCAAGCACGTCACCGGCCGCTCGAAGATCGTCGTCACGGAGGCGACCAACCCGCAGGTGCGGCAGGTCGTGAAGACGTACGCGCCCGGTTTCGGGCTCGACGTCGTCGAGGTGCCGCACTCGGGCGGCGTGACGGATCCGGACGGGCTGGCCGCCGCTGCGCAGGACGCGGCCGCCGTGATCTTCCAGCAGCCGAACTTCTTCGGCTGCCTCGAGCCGGCGCCGGACCTCGCAGCCGCCGCCGGCGACGCCGGAGCCCTGGCGGTCGCCCACGTCGACCCGATGTCGCTCGGCCTGCTCGAGGCGCCGGGGAACTACGGCTGCGCGCTCGCGATCGGAGAGGGCCAGGGCGCCGGGAACGCCCTGTCCTTCGGCGGGCCGCACTACGGGTTCCTCGCCTGCCGCAGCGAGTACATCCGCCGCATGCCGGGCCGCATCGTCGGCGAGACGACCGACGTCGAGGGCAAGCGCGGATTCGTGCTCACGCTGGCGACGCGCGAGCAACACATCAGGCGCGAGAAGGCGACCTCGAACATCACGACGAACCAGACGCTGCTCGCGCTGGGCGGGCTCGTCTACCTCACCTGGCTCGGCCCGCAGGGGCTGAGGGACGTGGGCGAGACCTGCATGGCCCTCGCCGAGTACGGCAAGGAGCGGCTGACGGCGGCCGGCGCCGAGCTCGCCTTCCCCGAGCAGGCGACCTTCAAGGAGGTGGCGATCCGGGTCGGGCGGAGCGCGCGCGAAGTTGTCGCGGCCGCGCGCGCCAAGGGCGTCCATCCCGGGTACGCGCTCGGCCGTGACTACGAAGGGATGGACGACGCGCTGCTCGTCGCCTTCACCGAGAAGCGCACGCCGGAGAGCATCGACCGGCTGGCCGCGACGCTCCGCGAGGTGATCGCATGACCAGGCTGATCTACGAGCGCTCGCAGGCCGGCCGTCGAGCGTCGACCATCCCGCGCTACGACCTGCCGAGCGCGGCCGTTCCGCCGGCGCTGGCCCGTGCCGCGCCGCCGCGCCTGCCCGAGGTCGCGGAGCCCGAGCTCGTCCGTCACTTCACCGAGCTGTCGACGCGCAACTTCGGGATCGACACCGGCTTCTACCCGCTCGGCTCCTGCACGATGAAGTACAACCCGCGGGTCAACGAGCGGCTCGCGCTGCTTCCCGGCTTCCGCGACCTGCATCCGCTCCAGGAGGAGGACGGCGCCGCAGGGCGCGCTCGAGCTGATGTGGCGGCTCCAGGAGATCCTCGCCGAGGTGTGCGGTCTCGACGCCGTCTCGCTCCAGCCTGCGGCCGGCTCGCAGGGCGAGCTGACCGGGTTGATGCTCTTCCGTGCGTACTTCGCCGACCGCGGCGAGGATGAGCAGCGCCGCGAGATCGTCGTCCCCGACACCGCGCACGGCACCAACCCCGCGTCGGTGACGATGGCCGGCTTCGAGCTCGTCGGCGTCAAGACCGATGCGCGCGGGAACATCGACGTCGACGACCTGCGCGGGAAGGTCGGTCCGCGGACCGCCGGGCTGATGCTCACCAACCCGTCCACCCTCGGCCTGTTCGACGAGAACATCGAGGAGATCGAGCGGATCTTCCACGGCGCCGGGGCGCTCATGTACTACGACGGGGCGAACCTGAACGCGGTGTGCGGGATCTCGCGGCCGGGCGACATGGGGTTCGACGTCGTCCACATCAACCTGCACAAGACGTTCTCGCAGCCGCACGGGGGCGGCGGTCCCGGCGGCGGGCCGATCGCGGTCCGGGGGCAGCTCGAGCCGTTCCTGCCCGTGCCGGCGGTCGTCCGGCGCGACGACGGCACCTTCGGCCTCGACTTCGACCGGCCGAAGTCGATCGGCAAGGTGCGGGCGTTCACCGGCCCGTTCGGCGTGTTCGTCCGCTCGTACGCCTTCATCCGCATGTACGGCCCGCAGCTTCGGGAGATGTCGGAGGCGGCGGTGCTGAACGCCAACTACCTGCTCGCGCGCCTGAAAGACGCGTTCGACCTGCCGTTCGACCGTCTCTGCATGCACGAGTTCGTCGTCTCTGCGCGCCGCCTGAAGAAAGAGCACGGCGTCTCCGCGCTCGACGTTGCCAAGCGGCTGATGGACTACGGCATCCACCCGCCGACGGTGTACTTCCCGCTGATCGTCGCCGAGGCGCTGATGATCGAGCCGACCGAGACCGAGCCGAAGGAGCGGCTCGACGACTTCTGCGAGGCGATGCTGGCGATCGCGCGCGAGGCGGCCGAGAGTCCCGAGCTCCTCCACGGCGCCCCTCACGGCCGGCCGGTCG
This sequence comes from uncultured Actinomycetes bacterium, assembly GCA_963764565.1. Classification (GTDB taxonomy): domain Bacteria; phylum Actinomycetota; class Thermoleophilia; order Gaiellales; family Gaiellaceae; genus DATBLE01. Next base: position 95,707 of record CAVXTD010000012.1, on the reverse strand, counting down.
GGCGGCTCGACGAGGTCAAGGCGGTCAAGCGGGCCGTCGTCCGCTACGGCTTCGAAGACCACCCCGACCTGTCCGACGATCCGGCCGCCGCGGCCGCGGCCGCAGCCCCGAGGGCCTGACCGTGGACCGCCGAGAGCGCGAGCGCATCATGGGCGAGCACGCCCCGCGCGAGCACACCGAGCTCGAGCAGCGCGCGGCCGATCGGCTCGCAGACGACCTCGCCGGCAGCCCGCTCCTCGGGCGGCCGCTGCGCCTGCGCCTGCGGAACTTCTCCTTCGGCGCCGACCGGTACGCGGTCTCGATCGCAGGCCCGCCGTCCTACTCGCGACGGCTCAGGCAGATCGAAGACGAGATCGAGGCCCACGAGGCGGCGCTGGCGGAAGCCTGGGCCGAGCTCTCGCTGCGCCACCGGCACGACCCGCGCGAGCTCGATCGTCGCTGGCGCGCCGTGGCGGCGCGGCGCAACTTCCACGCCGTCAACGACCTGATCGAGAAGCACAACCTCTACTACCCGGCCGAGGCGCGCCTGCCGATGGATCCGCGCACCGGCGACTTCGTCCTCGTCGGCGGTGCTCCCTACCGCTTGCGGCCGCTCGACGCCGAGTGGGTGCTGGAGCGGTTTCCGCTCTCGTCCGCGCTCGCCGCCTGAGGCGTCGCGGCGAGCTGGCCGCAGGCAGCAGCGATGTCCCGGCCGCGCGTGAGGCGAACCGTTGCGGGCACACCGGCGCGATGGAGGGCGGACTTGAACGCGGCGATCGCGTCAGGTGAAGAGCCTTCGAAGGCGCCGGTCGGGTTGTAGGGGATCAGGTTCACCTTGAACGCCTTCCGATCGAGCAGGCGGGCGAGCTCCGTCGCCTGTTCGACCGCGTCGTTCACCCCGGCGAGCATCACGTACTCGACGAACACCCTGCGGCCGCGCAGCTCGAAGTAGCGGCGGCACTCGGCGAGCACCTCGTCGAGCGGGTAGCGGTCGTTCACCGGCATCAGCTCGGAGCGCAACGCCGGGTCGGCCGCGTGCAGCGAGAGCGCGAGCCGGATCGGCTCCTCGACCTCGTCGACGAACCGGCGCAGGCCGGGCAGCCAGCCGACCGTCGAGATCGTCGTCCGCCGGTGCGTGATCCCGAGGTCGGGGAGGAGCCGCGCCGCGTCGAGCACGGGGTCGACGTTCAGCATCGGCTCGCCCATCCCCATGAAGACGCAGTGGTCGATCGGCTCGATCCGCCGGAAGTGGAGGGCCTGGTCGAGGATCTCCGATGCCGTCAGGTTGCGGCCGAACTGCATCTGCCCGGTGGCGCAGAACGTGCAGGTGAGCGGGCACCCGGACTGAGACGAGACGCAGATCGACCGGCGGCCGTCGCGGTAGCGCATCAAGACGGCCTCGACGGGCTTGCCGTCCGTCGGTGCGGAAGAGGGTCTTCACCGTGCCGTCGCGCGACTGCGACTCGCGCTCGACGGCCAGCGTCGAGAACGGGACTTCGGCGGCCAGTGCCGCGCGGAGCCCGGCGGGCACGTTCGTCATCCCCTCGTACCCTGCCGCGCCGCCCGCCGCCCACCGCCAGATTTGGGCTGCGCGGTACGCCGGCTCTTGCCGCCGGGCGACGAACTCGGTCAACAGGTCACGATCCACGCGACCACGGTAGCGGCGGCGCCTGTCCGGATGGATGCCTCGTCCATAGACTCGCCCGATGCTGTTCGAGCCGAGGGCGCACGAGGCGCTCGAAGACGTGTCTTGGAGCACCCCGAGAGCGCGGGCGGCGATCGCCTCGATCGTCGCCGATGCGGAGAGTGCGTTCGACGACGGTTGGCCGACGCATCCGCAGGACGAGGAGACGGATCGGCGGTTCCGGACGGTGTATCTCGGAGGTGCCGGGGTCGTGGCCGCGCTCCACCGTCTCGCAGAGCGGAACTTCGTCGAGGTACGACGGGACTATGTCCCGTACCTGGAGCGTTCGCTCGATGCTCCCGCGGACTTTCCGGACGAAGGCGCCGAACGCAGCCTCTTGATGGGCGAGACGGGAATCCGGCTGGTGCTACAGAGGGTTGCGCCGTCGCAGGCCAATCTCGAACGGCTTTCGGAGCTGATCCGGGCGAACGAACGGGATGAACGGTGCGAGTTGATGTGGGGCAGTCCCGGCACGATCCTCGCCGGCCGCGAACTCGGGCTCGACGTGACCGCGAGCGTCGAGTGGTTGCGCGGCCGACGTGACCCGGAAGGCCTGTGGACGCAGGACCTGTACGGGAAGCGCAGACGCTTTCTCGGCCCGGTACACGGGTTCGCCGGGTGTGCGCGTGCCCTCGGCGACACGTCGGCCGTCTCGGAGACGCTCCGGCGCCTTGCCGTCGAGGAGGATGGGCTCGTCAACTGGCCGCCGCTCGCCGACGCGGGACTCGACGAAAACGGCGACGGCCAGATCCGCACGCAGTGGTGTCACGGTGCGCCCGGGATCGTCGCGAGCCTCGCCGACATCCTCGACGAGGACCTCGCGGTCGCGGGCGGTGAGCTGACCTGGCGCGCCGGACCGCTGCGCAAGGGCGCAAACCTCTGCCACGGCACGGCGGGCAACGGATATGCCTTCCTTGCGCTGCTCGCGCGCACAGGAGACGAACGGTGGCTCACGCGGGCGCGCGCGTTCGCGATGCACGCGGCAGGTCAGGCGGAGCGCGGCCGGGCGCGCGACGGGCGTGGCCGGTACACACTCTGGACCGGCGACCTCGGCACAGCCCTCTACCTGGCCGACTGCATCGACGGCGGGGGCCGGCTGCCCCTCCCGTAGCGCTACCTCCGCCCAAGGGTGGGGGCTACCCGGCGACCTGCCCGATAGGCTCCGCACCGTGATCGACCTTCGCTCGGACACGGCGACGAAGCCCACCACGGAGATGCTCGCTGCGATGACCGCCGCCGAGCTCGGCGACGAGCAGTCCCAGGAGGATCCCACCGTCAACGAGCTCCAGCGGCGCGCGGCCGAGCTGCTCGGCCACGAGCGCGCGCTCTTCCTGCCGACGGCGACGATGGCGAACCAGATCGCGCTGCGCGTCCTGACGAGGCCCGGCACGCAACTGATCGCCGAGGAGCGGACGCACATCCTGATCTTCGAGGCCGGCGGGCCGGCGGTGCACTCCGGCCTGATCGCGCGCGGCCTGCCCGGCGTGGCCGGCCGGATCACCCCGGAGCAGGTACGCGCGGCCGCCGCGTCCGCCGACTGGCTCCAGCCCGCCGGAATCGTCGTCCTCGAGCAGACGCACCGCAGCGCCGGCGGCCGGGTGTGGCCCCTCGACGAGCTGGCCGCGACGATCGGCGCTGCCCGCGAGCTCGGCCTCGCAGTCCACCTCGACGGCGCCCGGATCATGAACGCGTCCGTCGCGAGCGGACTCCCGCCTGCCGAGTACGGGCGCCTCGCGGACACCGTCACCGTCTGCTTCTCGAAAGGTCTCGGCTGTCCGCTCGGCGCGGTGCTCGCCGGCTCGGAGGAGCGGATCGAGGAGGCCTGGCGGCTGAAGTTCCTCTTCGGCGGCGCGCTGCGCCAGGCAGGAGTCGTCGCCGGGGCGATGCTCTACGCGCTCGACCACCACGTCGAGCGGCTCGCCGAGGATCACGCGCGAGCGAAGCGGCTGGCGCAGGGGCTCGCAGACGCCGGCCTGCCGGTCGACGTCGGCTCGACCGAGACGAACTTCATCGGCATCGACGTCGCCTCGGTCGGGGTGGACCCCGGCGAGGCGCAGCGGCGGATCGCCGAGCAGGGCGTCGCGGTCGGGATGCTCCGGCCGGGTGTCCTCCGCGTCGCGACGCACCTCGACGTCACCGACGACGACGTCGACCGTGCGATCGAGTCGATCCCGCGGGCACTCGGTGTCCTCGCTGCCGCCTGACCGGACTACCGTCCTCCTGCCTTGTAGAAGACCGCCGCGGCGACCGCATAGCCCGCGATCAGCGTCGCGCCGCGCCAGCTGCTCGATCGCCCCTTGCTGAGGAGGAGGGCGGCGAGCAGCGCGGAGCCGCCGATGACGCCGATCTCCACCTGGCGGAAGGCGAGAGTGAGCGGCTTGACGGCCCACGACAAGAGCGCCACCGCGGGGATCAGGAAGACCGCGACCTGCGCGCTCGAGGAGAGCGCGATCTCGGTGGCCAGCTTGACCTGGCCGCGACGGGCGACGACGACCGCCCCGCCGTGCTCGGCCGCGTTGCCGACGATCGCGACGATCACCGCTGCGACGAAGAAGTCGCTCAGGTGCAAGTTCTCCGCGAACACCTCGATCGACCCGACGAGGATCTCCGCGACGATCGCGGTCGCGGCGGTCGCGATCGAGAGCACGCCGAGGGCGACGCGCAGCGACCAGACGTCGGCGGCGATCTCGCCGGCGTCGAACTCCGCTCGGTGGCGGCGCAGCGCCCGCCAGGTGACGAAGAGGTAGACGAGCAGCAGCACGATCGAGACCGGGATCGAGAGCACCTGGAGCGAGCGGCGGGTCGTGTCGCCGTGCCAGCCCGGAATCGCGACGACCAGGAAGATCAGCGCCGAGAAGAGCACGAGCGCGATCGAGACCATCCCCGAGCGGCGGTCGATGTCCTTGGTCGGCCCGACGAGCAGGGAGAAGCCGAGGACGAGCAGGAGGTTGCCGACGATGCTCCCGGAGAGGGAGCCGCGGACGACCTCGTAGAGGCCGTCGTTGACGGCGAAGAGCGCGATGATCAGCTCGGGCGCGTTTCCGAACGTCGCGTTCAGGAAGCCGCCGACGCCCGGGCCGGTGTGGTGGGCGGCGTGCTCGGTCGCCTCGCCGATCAGCCAGGCAAGCGGAACGAGCGAGATTGCTGCGAGCGAGAAGAGCAGGACGTCGCCGGGGTGAAACGCGACGTCGACGATCATCGTCAGGGGCGCAAGGCCAAGCGATGCCCAGAGAAGCCGACGCGCCACGGAGGGCTAGCCTATCCGGCGGTCGAGAGCGGGCCATGCCTGAAAGCCGCCCGTTTGTCAAGACTTGCGGAGCGGAAAACTCCTCGCCCACAATCCACCTAATGGCTCTCCGCCACTCAGCGGTCCAGTCGCTGCCGCTTCGTCCTCAGGACGAGGTCGAGTGCCGCCGCTGCGGCGTGCACTGCGACAAGGTGATCTATCCGGCCGCCTGCCTCGACCGTTCGTGCCCGTTCGTCTACGCGTACATGCAGTTCGGCCACACGTACATCGGCTGCATGCAGAAGGTGTACGACGTCGAGATCGACCTCGATCTGCTGAACGAAGCCGAAGCGCGGCGCGAGGGGTTCGGTGCCGTCCGCTCGGTGCGCGAGCCGCTGCCGATGTGCCGGGTGGAGGTCGAGGAGACGTACCGGCACCGCACCGACGAGCTCGGCTGCGTGAACCCCGAGTTCTCGGAGCTGCCGGTCGGGCGTCCGACGTTCCGCGTATTCGCGCAACTCCGCTGATCAAGGCAGTGTCTGACACCTCTCGGTGTCAGACACTGGTTCTAGGCCCAGCGCGCGTGCAGGTCGCGCAGCTTCTTCAGCTCGTTCTCGTCCGGCCCGTGGCCGTCCGGGCCCGGAACCTCCATCACCGCGGGAAGCCCCTGGAGCGCGGGGTGACCGAGGAAGACGCCGAGCTGCTCACCGATCAGCCCCTCGAGGATGTTGGCGTGTCGGTCCCGGTTCGAGCCGAGCGGCGCCTGAGCGTCGTTGACGTGCAGCGCCCGCAGCCGGTCGAGGCCGACCCTCGCGTCGAGATCGGCGAGCATCCGGTCGAGCTCGCCGCGGTCGGTCACGTCGAAGCCGGAGACCCAGAGATGACACGAGTCGAGGCAGATCCCCAGCCGGCGGTGATGGTCGAGCGCCCCGTGGAGCGCAACGAGCTCGTCGATCGAACGGCCGATCGTCCCGCCCGCACCGGCCGAGTTCTCCATCAGCAGCCACGTGGTGTCAGACGCGCGCTCGAGCACCTGCGCCAGGGCCGGTACGACGCGCTCGAGGCCCGCCTCGAAGCCCGCGCCCTGGTGCGAGCCGACGTGGAAGATCACCCCGTCCGCCTCGATCGCGGACGCTGCGTCCATCGTCGAGCGCATCGTCGCGACGCTCTTCTCGTAGAACTCGTCGTTCGGGCTCGCGAGGTTGACGAGATAGAGCGCGTGGACGACGACGGCGCCGATCCCCAGCTCTCGACGGCGCTCGCGGAACGCCGCCAGGTCCGCCGGATCGTGGTCCGGAAAGCGCCACATGCGGGGGCTCTGAGCAAAGAGCTGGAGCGAGTCCGCGCCGATCTCGGCGGCTCGATCGAGCGCCTTCTTGATCCCGCCTGAGCAGTGGGCGCCGAAGAGCACGGGGCGTACGCTACCGCCCGTGCCGAAGCTCACCCTGCACGCGCGGCTCGCTCCGCTCGCCGAGCGGCCGTACCGCCTGCTCTTCTCTGCGACGACGATCTCGACGCTCGGCGACTCGATCGCGAATATCGCGCTCGCCTTCGCCGTCCTCGACCTGACCGAGACGCCGAAGCCGCTCTACCTCGGGATCATCTTCGCCGGGCGCCAAGCCGCGAATGCCGTGCTGGTCTTGTACGGCGGCGTCCTCGCCGACCGGTTTCCGCGGAACCGGATCCTCGTCGGTGCGGCGATGGGGCAGGGCGCTGCGCAGGCGGCGACGGCGGCCGTCGTCCTCTCCGGGCATGCCACGCTCGGGCTTCTGGTCGGCCTCCAGATCCTGTATGGGGCGGCCGACGGATTCGTGATCCCGGCCGAGACCGGGCTCGTCCCCCAGACCGTGAGTCCCGAGCACCTCCAGGAGGCGAACGCCCTGCGTGGACTCATGCGGAACCTCGTCTTCGTCGTCGGCCCTGTGATCGGCGGGGCGATCGTCGTCGCCGGGAGCCCAGGGACCGCGCTCGCGATCGACGCTGCGTCCTTTGCTGCGGCGGCACTGATCCTCGCGCGGATCGCGATCCCGCGGCGCGCTGTCACCGCGCCGCCGCCGCACTTCCTCGGGGAGCTGCGCGAGGGCTGGCGAGAATTCACGTCGCGGACGTGGCTCTGGTCCACCGTCGTCATCTTCGGGCTCGGCAACGTCTTCTTCATGTTCTGGCCGGTGCTCGGGCCGACGGTTGCGAAGACCGACCTGGGCGGTGCGGGCCACTGGGCGGTGATCGCCGCGGGGAACGGCGTGGGTGCCGTGATCGGCGGCGTCGTCGCCCTGCGCTACCGCCCGCGGCTCCCTCTCGTCGCCTGCATCCTCTGGCCCGCGCTGGTCTCGCTTCAGCTGATCGCGCTGGCGCTGCTTGCGCCTACCTGGGTCATCGTCGCCGCGTCGTTCTTCGCCGGGCTCGGGATCGCGATCCACCTGGCGCTCTGGTTCACGATCTTCCAGCGCGAGATCCCCGAGCATGCACAGTCCAGGGTCAGCTCCTACGACGCGCTCGGGTCGTTCGTGCTCACGCCCCTCGGCTTCGTCCTCGCGGGGCTGACCGCCGCCGCGATCGGGACGTCAGACGCGCTCTGGCTCGCAGCCGGGGCGATCCTCGTTCTGAACTACGAGCATGCTGCTGATCCCGTCCGTCTGGAAGATCGGCCGCGCGCCGGAGCCGACTACGCTGCCTGCGTGACCGTTCGCGTCCGCATGGCTCCGAGCCCGACCGGATTCCTCCACATCGGCGGGCGTGCGCACCTTCCTCTTCAACTGGCTCTTCGCTCGCGGCCGCGACGGCGAGTGCCTGCTCCGGATCGAGAACACCGACCTGAGCCGCGAGGTCGCCGAGGCGACCGACCAGATCCAGCGCTCGCTGGCCTGGCTCGGGATCGACTGGGACGGCCCGGTCACCTTCCAGCTCGACGCGATGGAGCGCTGCCTCGGGCTCGCCCGGCAGCTCGTCGCCGACGGCAGAGCCTACGAGGACGAGGGTGCGATCCGGTTTCGAATGCCCGACGAGGGCGTCACCGCCTGGGAGGACGCGGTCCTGGGCCGGATCGAGGTCGCGAACGACACGATTGAAGACGTCGTGCTCGTCCGCTCGGACGGTCGCGCGACCTACAACTTCGCCAATCCGGTCGAGGACATGGACGACGCGATCACGCACGTGATCCGCGGCCGCGATCACATCTCGAACACGCCGAAGCAGCTCCAGATCCTGGCCGCGCTCGGCCACGAGCCGCCCGTCTACGCCCACGTCCCCGACGTGCTCGGCGGCGACGGCAAGAAGCTCTCGAAACGTCACGGGGCAGTCTCGATCGACGAGTTCCGCACCGCCGGCTACCTGCCCGCCGCGCTCGTGAACTTCCTCGCCCTGCTCGGCTGGGCCCCGGACGGAGAGACGACGATCATGTCCCGGGACGAGCTCGTGCACCGCTTCTCGCTCGACCGTGTCGGGTCGAGCCCGGCGACGCTCGACTACCAGAAGCTGGACTGGATGAACGGGGTCTACCTGCGGGCGCTGCCCCCCGACGAGTACGCGGACGCGCTCGTCGCCTATCTGCGCGAGCAGGGCTACGACTGGCCGGAGGACCGCATCCGTGCCGCCGTGCCGCTCGTTCAGGAGAAGATCGCGCGGCTCGGCGAGTTCCCCGAGTTCGCAGGCTTCCTCTTCGAGCGCCGGGACGGCTTCGACGCGAGGGAGCTCGACGAGGGCGTCCTCGCGGAGGCCGAGGCGACACTCGTAGCCCTCGAGCCCTTCACCCCCGAGTCGATCGAGCAGGCGTTCCGAGCTCTGGCCGACCGCCTCGGTCAGAAGCCGCGCCAGGCCTTCCAACCGATCCGGGTCGCCGTCACCGGCTCGACCGTCTCGCCCGGCCTCTTCGAGAGCATCGAGCTGCTCGGGCGCGACGAGACGCTCGCGCGGATCAGGGCAGCGCGGGCGCGGGCAGACTAGGGACGGTAGGCGAGGATGCCGCCGGCGACGAGCGCGAGCCCGGCCGCCCAGAGCGGCCAGAGCACAAGCGCCGCGCCGGCCATGAACGCCGTCGCGCCGACGATCGCGAACGCCGTGGAGACGGCCGCCGAGTACTCCACCTCCGGTGGGACGTGGACCGGGGCGGTCGGGCCGACCGTCAGCCGCATCCGGGCGAGGCGGACTCTGAACAGCGCCCCGCGCCACTCGAGCAGGATCTCGGTTGCCCCTTCGCGTCCCCGCTCCTCGATCGCCTCGACGATCTCGCCGGTCGTGTCACGTGCGTCGACGAGCGCCTCGGTGAGCTCCTGGTGCCCGGAGCGCACGCCGGGCGGGGGCTCGACGCCGGCCAGCAGCTCGCTCGAAGAGTGGAGGCGGTACTGGAGCGCCCGCAGCGGCTCGAGCGCATCGACGTCGAGGCAGCGCGAGTCGGCTGCGATCGCCTCCAGGCGGCGCAGCGTGATCGACAGCCCGCTCCAGAAGCCGGCCATCGTGCCCGCATAGTCACGGGCTGTGCTCGTGCCCGGGCTCGCTGCCACCCTAGGCGATGATAACTCGGTTGCCCGCCTCGTGGGCTTGCCTTGCCGTATAGATTCTCCCGCGGTGACGGCGACCGGCGTGTACACGCCTCTCGATTACGCGGAGCGGCTGAAGCAGTACCTCTTCGAGCGCTCGGAGGAGGGCCGTGCCGTGCGCGTGGGAGAGAAGGAGACCTCGGAGCAGGCCGAGATCGTCGCCCGCTACACCGACCTGTTCACCCGAGATCAGCTCGAGGCCCTGTGGGACGCCGAGCGCCACGCATCCGGGGAGAAGCGCGAGGAGCTCTACCGGCTGCGAAAGGTCTGCGAGGGCGGGATCGTCTCCGCCGAGCTGGTCGAGCGCGAGGACGCGCTCGAAAACCGCGAGCTGGCGGCGAGAGTCACCTTCCGCGGCGAGGAGTTGCCGCTCCGCTCGGCGCAGGCGAAGCTCGCCCTGTTGCACGAGTACCGCGACCGTGAGGAGCTCGGCGACCTTCACGCCGAAGCGAACGCGAGCTTCAACGACGAGCGGCTCGACCTGCTCGGCGCCGGTGAAGCGATGTCCGCGGAGCTGTCGCGGGAGCCCGACCCGGTGGCGCGGAACGAGGAGGAGAAGGGCATCTCGCTGCGAGCGCTCGCCGCCGCGCTGGCCGAGGCGAGCGGCGCGGCCGAGACCGCGTACCTGCGCATGCGCCAGACCTGGTTCGACCGCCTGCTCGGGACGGACCGCGACGAGCAGCCGCGCTCGTACCACATGGCGTACGTACGCCGGGTCTCGCCGCTCGAGGCGACGTACACGAAGGAGCGCGCGACCGACGTCTGCCTGGAGACGCTGAAGAGCCTGGGCTTCGACCTCGCCGCCGACCCGAACATCCGGCCCGATCTCGACGACCGGCCGCAGAAGTCGCCGCGGGCGTGCGTGATTCCCTCAGACCCGCCGAAGGTCGTCCACCTGATCACCCGGGCGCAGGGCGGGCTCCACGACTATCAGGCATTCCTGCACGAGGCGGGCCACGCGCTCCACTACGCCGGCTGCGATCCGAAGCTGCCGTACGTGTTCCGTCGGCTCTCGCGCGACCACGCGCTGACGGAGATCTACTCGTACATCGTCGAGGCGATCTCGCGCGAACCGGGATGGCATGCGCTTCACTTCGGGCTCTCCGACGAGGACGCGGTGCAAAACGCCGAGGCGACGACGTTCCTGGAGGCGCTGCTCTTCCGCCGTTACGCGGCCAAGCTCGACTTCGAGCTCGCGTTCTGGGATCGCTTCTGCGACGACGGCGGCACGTCGGAGGGATACGCGGAGCGGTTGACGGCCGCGACCGGCGTGCGCTACCGCTCCGACGGCTTCGTCTCCGACATGGACGCCGGCTTCTACTCGGCCGACTACCTGCGAGCGTGGATCCGCTCGGCACAGCTCCGCGCCCGCCTCGTCGAGGAGATCGGCGAGGACTGGTGGCGGAGCCCCGAGACCGGCGACCGGCTGCGTGCGCTGTTCTGGGAGGGAACGAAGCCTTCGAGCGAAGAGGTAGCCGGGCGGCTCGGCTTCGACCCGCTCGACACCGGGCCGCTCCGGCACGAGCTCGGCGCGTAGTAGGAGTCGCGGCGCGAGCGCAGAACTTGCGCGGCATGAAGGAGCAGAGCCAGATCGACGACATGCGTGCGGCCATCCGCGGCGCGATCGAACGCGGTCAGTCGCATCGCCGTCCAAGCCCTGCGCATCAGCCGGAGCCGGAGGCCGATGTCGACCAGGACGACCAGCCGAGCCCGGAGATACCGCGGCCGAGGCTGTTCGCGTCGTTCTTACGACGCGCCTAGCCTTCGGCGTCGATCCCGGCCGCCTCGAAGGCGGCGTCGAGGTGGGGGTAGTCCTGCACCCGGATCACGCGCCCGTCGCGGATCGTGACGATGGCGCTGTAGCGCTCGACGCTGAACTTGCGCCGTGACTGGAGCGGCCGCGGGTCGTCGGCGTCGCGTGTCTCGCGGGAGGCGCGAAAGCCGACGACGACCTGGTCGCCGGCGCCGACACAGCGTTCGAGCTCAACCCGGTACTGCTCTCGGAATCGCTCGGCGATCACCCCTAGCGCCTCCGCGTGGTCGGCGAACGACGCCGGCTCGGTTCCGAGGGGATACCACTCGACCTCGTCGTGGAGCAACCCGGCGATCGCCTCGAAGTCGCCGTCGATGAATGCGCGGTAGCCGCGGACGACGACTTCGACGGATTCGAGGCTCATGGGGGGAGCGTAACCACGCGGGCGAGTGAGAGCATCGCCGCGCTCCTTGGTTACGCTTGTCGGCTTCCATCAACACGACCCGTCGAGGACAGGAGGAGTTGTGGCTGGAGTCGAAGCAAGGAATCTGGACGCCCCGGACGAGGTACGTACCCCGGAGAAGACGACGGTCGACGTCGTGCAGCTGGGATCGACCGAGGTGGGTCGTTTCACCTTCCAGCCGGGCTGGAAGTGGTCGGAGTGCATCAAGCCCGTGGTCGGAACCGACAGCTGCCAGGCGGAGCACCTGGGGTACGCCGTCTCCGGCCGCATGCACATCGCGCACGAGGACGGCACGTCGCTCGAGGTGGCCGCCGGCGACGCTTACCGGATCGCGCCCGGCCACGATGCGTGGGTGGTGGGCGACGAGCCGTTCGTCGGAGTGGAGTTCAAGAGCGCCGACACGTACGCCAAGAGCTGAACGAACGTGTGCTCGCGGGATGCCTTTGCGCTAGCGAAGGACGAAGACGGCGATGATCGCGAGCAAGACCGCTGCGGCCACGATCAGCCGGCGGGCGATGACGTAAGGACGCCGGCGGCTGCGTCGGAGCCGCACCTCGTAGTGCCTGACACCGTGTAACACACCGTGCAACACAGCAGCCTCCTGTTCCGCGGATACGTATCGTACCTCACGAATCGGGCCGGTATCGCCGCGGCCGGAGACGACGGGTCAGCGTGCGAGGGCGACGATGTTGTCGACGTATGGCCTGCTGGAGGGGAAGATGCCGTGCTCGCGGACTGAGGCCTCCCCCTGGAGGTAGGCGGCGAGCGCCAGGCGCTCCTTCGAGTCGAACGCGCTGAGGAGGTAATGGAGGTAGGCGATCCCCACCCGGATGCCTCCGGCTGTCGTGTGCGGGACCTTCTGGCCGATCAGAACGGTCTCGACGTAGTCCCAGGTCGCCGGCATCACCTGCATCACGCCCCAGGCGCCGGCCGACGAGGTCAGGTTCGGCTGATGCCCCGACTCCTGCCAGGCGACCGCGAGGGCGAGCGAGCGGCGGACGCCGTAGTGACTGGCCCAATGGACGATCGTCCGCTTGATCGTGCTTCGGTCGGCCCTGCGCACCGGCAGCACGAGCGTCTGCCCGGCGGGCAGGAGAGCGTCGGGATCGAGGCGGTTCAGCCGGGCGATCGCCTGCACCGACGTCCCGTACCGAACGGCGATCCCGCTCAGGCTGTCGCCGAACTGAACCTTGTAGCGCAGCAGCGGGCGAGGGGTGACGTGCGGGCTGGGGATGCGCAGGACGGCGCCCGCGAGGAGGATCCGCTCCGGGTCGAGTCGGTTGAGGCGGACGATGGTGCGAAGCGGGACCTTGTGCTTCGCCGCGATCGAGGTGAGCGTGTCGCCTGGTCGCACGCGGTAGGTGGACGCGAGCGCTCCCCCTGCCGCCACCGCGCAGGCGAGCACGAGCGCCGAGAAGACGGCGAGCACGTGTCCAAGGCGCCGCGGTCTGAAGGTGCTGGACTCCATTCCGCAACCTGGTATCGGCCGGAAGGTGGGGGTGTCTTTAGCCCTTCGACGTCGAGTGGACGCGGGCCGCGGCGAACCGACGTGCGGTAGGGGATCCCACCGAGCTCGTTTGTCTCGCGAAATCAATGGTTCATCTTCTCCGGATTAGAAGTGTGAGCGACACGTGATGGTTTTGTCAACATTTCCTCAATCGATTGTGCGAACCGGAACGGACGCGCAAGCCAGGCGCGCTTGAAGGAGGCTTTACCGGCAGATCTAACGAAAGATTTACAGCAAGGAGGAGGGGGAGAGCCTTTACCGTCAAGAAGCCTACGGAAACGGAAATTCACGGCATACCCGAGGAGGCCCAAATTGGAGAAATACAGAAACAGACGAAACGGACACGGCCTGCGGGCCGTCTTGTTGGCCGGAATCACGCTCGCCACAGCTGTCCTGCTCGTGTTCGCAGGGAGCGGGGCGGCCGCGTCACAGGCAATCCCGACGAACCCTCGCCGCCGACGATCTCGGGTACCGAGCAGGACGGCCACGCGCTGACGGCCGCGGACGGCACCTGGAGCGACAGCCCGACGAGCTTCGACTACCAGTGGCAGCGCTGCAACGCCGACGGCAGCGGTTGCGCGAACATCTCGGGCGCGACCTCGCAGCAGTACACGCTCGGCTCCGCCGATGTCGGGAACCGGGTCAGGGTCGGCGTCACGGCGACCAACGCGGAGGGCACCTCCGCCACCTGGTCGTACTCCGGAACCTCGGGTGTGATCGCCGCCGCCGGGACCGCGCCGGCCAACACGTCGCCGCCGACGATCTCGGGAACACCGCAGGGACAACGAGACCCTCACCGCCTCGACCGGTTCCTGGTCGGGCACGCAGCCGATCACCTACACCTACGACTGGCTGCGCTGCGACTCGAACGGGAGCGGCTGCGCGAGCATCGGCGTCTCCGGGTCAGACCTACCGGGTGACCTCGAATGAAGTGGGGCACCGGTTGAGAGTGACGGTGACCGCAACGAACAGCGCCGGCTCCAGCACGGCGACCTCGGGATCGACGGACGTCGTCACCGCCGCCGGCTCGGGCCCGGTCAACACCTCGGCCCCGACCATCTCCGGAGCAGCGCAGGACAACCAGACGCTCACCGCCGACACCGGCAAGTGGAGCGGGTCGACGCCCATCTCGTACAGCTACCAGTGGCGACGCTGCGATACGAACGGCAACAACTGCTCCAACCTCGGCAGCGGCAAGACCTACAAGGTGACCACCGCGGATGTCGGGCACCGGCTGCGCGTCGTCGTGACCGCGAAGAACAGCGTCGGGTCGACGACGGCGACCTCGGCGGCAACCGCTGTCGCGACCGCGGCCGGAACGGCGCCCAAGAACGCGGCTGTACCGGTGATCTCCGGCACGGCGCGGGACAACTTGACACTGTCCGCCAGTGCCGGCACCTGGACCGGCGCGGCTCCGATCTCGTACGGGTTCCAGTGGTACCGCTGTGACGGCAACGGCAACGGCTGCGCGGCGATCCCGGGTGCGACTTCGCCGTCATACAAGGCGACTTCGGCGGACGTCGGCCACCGCTTGCGGGTGACGGTCGTCGGCAGGAACGCCGCCGGATCCGCCTGGGCCACGTCCGCGGCGACCGCGGTTGTCGCGTCCGCCTCCGGATCTGTTCCGGGCGGGGCCGTGATTTCGGTTTCGAGCGTCTCGCTGCCGAACCGCCTCGTGATCTCCCAGGTCAAGTTCAATCCGCCCACCATCCAGTCGCGCAACGAGCAGGTGATCGGCCGCTTCCGCGTGGTCGACTCGAGCGGACGACCCGTGCGTGATGCCCTCGTCTACGCGATCGGCGTGCCCGCGAACCGGGTCTCCGCGCCACCCGAGACGAGGACCGATCAGACCGGCTGGGCGACCCTCTCCTACCAGCCCCTCCGCGCCCTGCCGCTCAGGCGCGGCGCGCTGCTGACGATCTTCGTCCGGGCCCGTAAGCCGGGCGAGAGCGTCCTCGCGGGCGTCTCGACCAGACGGCTCGTCTCGATCCGGGTCAGCCCGTAGTGGCTGCACCTGCGCGGGGGCAGCGCGGCGCGCTGCCCCCGCGGGGCTCTCCGGTCGCGCGCGCGGAT
Organism: uncultured Actinomycetes bacterium; assembly: GCA_963764565.1. GTDB lineage: Bacteria > Actinomycetota > Thermoleophilia > Gaiellales > Gaiellaceae > DATBLE01. The sequence continues at coordinate 80,487 of CAVXTD010000012.1, read as the reverse complement.
CAGTCGATGGCAAAGCTGCGAGTGCTCAACCTGCCGCTCCGTGTTCTGATGGAGATCGGGGTCGTTGCGGCGCTGAGCTACTGGGGATTCCATACCGGCAGCAGCACCGCAATGAAGATCGTGCTCGAGGTCGGTGCGCCGGTTGTGGGCTTCGGTCTGTGGGGCTTGATCGACTTCCACCAGGCCGGCCGGTTCTCGGAGCCGCTGCGCCTCCTTCAGGAGTTGGTCATCTCCGGCGCAGCCGCCGTCGCGTTGTACGCGTCTGGGCAACACGTGCTTGGCCTGGCCTTGGCCTCTCTGTCCATCGTCTACCACGCGCTCGTCTACGCGTCGGGCGAGAGGCTGTTGAAGCCTCGGTGAGATCGAGACAGGGCAAGCAGCCCGGGCCGTGGTCGTTGGGGGTAGGCCCGCCGCGCGTACGTCAGCCGCCGACGCGCGCGAGCTCGATCGAGATAACGAAGAACCAGGCGAGTGTGGAGAGGTAGAACAGGCGCTCCAGCAGCCCGAAGATCGCGCGCAGGCGGGGGCGACGAAGCGCGAGACCCGTCGCGACGACAGCCCCGAGCATGATCCACGGGATGTTGACCACGAGTCCTTCGGCTCCGTGCCAAGCGGGCTCGTCCCGAAGAGTGCCGCGCAGGTTCATCGCAGCCACGGTGATGGCGGCAAACGCCGTGACCGCGAGCAGCATGTGACCGGCGCCCTTGACCGTCTGGAAGCGGTTGGCGCCCTGGTCCGTGGGGAACGCTGGGATTGCGAGCCGAGCCGCCGCGAATACGACGAGCATGGCGACGACTAGCGACGGCTTTGCCGGCTTCGAAGTCGCGAGGGCGACGGCAAGGGCCAGTCCGGCTACTCCTGCAGCGCTCACCTGCAACCAGTAGCCGACTCGGTAGCGACCGACGCCGTAGTCGCTGACTGCGTCGGTGACCGGGTCGTACCCGGTCGGCAAAGCGTGCAACACCACAAGCGCGCAGGCCCACGTTGCCGTTGCCAACGCGGCGACGATGCTGAACCCCTCTACCACGGTACGCGACCCTAGTCGACGCGTCATCTCAGCGGGGTGTCAACAGCCGTGACCGACAAAAGTGGGCGGCACACACGAACGCCGGCCGAGAGCAGGACGGTTGCGCCGTGTCCCGGCCGTCAACCGGCGGTGCGTAATTGCCGATCAACCATCTGCCCTCGGGGCCGCCTCCGCGCTACGATCGGCGGGCTGGTGAGGGGGCGCCTGGCCCTGTCGGCGTTCGTCTTGGCCGTCTCCGGACTGACGGCCGCGCAGCGTGCAGGCTTGATCCCGCTCGAGGCCGTGGCTGCGAGCCCGCACAAGATCGCCCAGGGCAAGTTCTGGCTCCTGCTCACGAGCGGTCTGTTCGCCGACCGGCCGACGCTGCCGTCGCTATTCGCGCTCGTCCTCTTCGGCTTCGTCGCGCTCGCCGTGTGTGGCAGCCGAGTGCTCTGGAGCGCCGCGCTCGTCGGACACGTCGGCGCCACCCTGCTCGTCTACTACTCGCTCGCCCTCGTCCGGGTCAGCCACCCGAACCTCTTCCACGATGTTCTCGGCCGGCCGGACATCGGGCTCTCGGCAATCTGCGCGGCCTGGCTCGGCGCCACCGCTGCCGTCGCCTGGCGGCGCACGCGCGCCGACCGCCGCCGGCGGATCGGGATCGTCGTTGGCTGCGCTGCGATCGGGCTCATCGCGTGGCTCGTGCGGCCCGACCTGACGGTACTCGACACCGACCACGGCGTTGCGTTCTTCATCGGCGTCGGAGTCGCCGGCGCGCGCCTCCGCCTACCCAGGCTACGACTGACCACCCGCGCCGCGGCGAGCTCCCGCGCCGAGCTCTCGCTCCCGTCCCCTTCGGGGCCCGGTGCGCTGCCCTCAGGCCGAGTCGGAGCCCGGAGAACGCCCGGCCGGCCGGAGGACGGGGAGAGCCTGCGCTAGACGGGGATGAAGCGTCTGCAGCCTCACTGACCGCGCGGCTCACGCGGGATCGGAGCGGGCTTCGGCGTCTCTCAGGTACTGGTGGACGAAGGCGATCGCCATGCTGCCTTCGCCAACCGCCGCGGCGACGCGCTTCACCGGGCCGAACCGGACGTCGCCGCACGCGAAGATGCCCGGGACGCTCGTTTCGAGGAGGTACGGGTCGCGGTCGAGCTCCCACCGTCCCGCGGCGCGTACGTCCGAGCCCGTGAGCACGTAGCCGAGGCGGTCGAGCGCGATCTCGGGCGGCAGCCACGCCGTCTCGGCGTCCGCGCCGATCAAGATGAACAGGCCGCCGGACTCCAGGAGGGCTGTTTCCCCGGTCAGGCTGTCGCGGACCTCGATTGCCTCGAGCGAGGTGTCTCCGTGGGCAGCCACCACCTCGGTCCGATACCGCACTCGGATATTCGACCGGGCGGCGAGCTGGTCGATGAGATAGCGCGACATGCTCTTCTCCAGGCTCTCGCCGCGGCAGAGAATCGTCACGCTCCGTGCATGGGTGGAGAAGAACATTGCCGCTTGCCCTGCTGAGTTACCTGCGCCGACGATGTGGACGTCCAGCCCGTGGGTGCTCGGCGCCTCGCTGCGCGCCGCGCCGTACGAGATTCCCTTCCCGAGGAGTCGGTCGAATCCCTCCGCCGAGAGGTGCCGCCAGGTGACGCCGCAGGCGAGGATGATCGTTCGTGCGTTCAGGACGTCTCCGCCGTCGAGGTGCACCTGGCGGGTCACGGCGTCGATTCGCGTGATCGTCCGGGTCACGAGGATCTCCGCGCCGAGCCTCCGGGCCTGCTGCAGCGCGCGGCTCGCCAGCTCGTCGCCGGACACACCTGACGGGAAGCCGAGGTAGTTCTCGATCCGAGACGACGTCCCCGCCTGGCCGCCGGGCGCCTCCCGCTCGACCACGATCGTACGGAGGCCCTCCGATGCTCCGTACACGGCCGCCGCCAGCCCGGATGGACCGGCACCGACGATGACCGTGTCGTACTCCGCGGCGGCCGCCTCGGTGCCGAGACCCAGCAACTCGGCAACCCTCCGGAGCTGTGGCCGCACCACGGTCTTGCCGTCGACGAGTCGAATCACGGGACAATCGTTCTCGGCCGGCAACGGACTCCCCCACTGCTCGGCTGCATCCGGCGCATCGGGCTGAACCCACCTGAATGTGATCTGGTTGCGGTCGAGGAAGTGTCGCAACTCGGCGCAGGAGGCATCCCACCGATGCCCGACCACAATCGCCCGATAGGGAGACGACTCGGAGACGAGGCTCTGAAGGCCGCGTGGGCCGCCGATCCGGTTGCTCGCCAGGAGGCCCACCTGCTTCCCGACGTCCGGCGCGACGGCGGCGATGGCGTAGTAGTCGCGCGGCTCGATCCGGAAGACGCGCGACGCCTCCGCTGCCCGGAACCCGGCCGGGAGGGGCGTTCCGAACGCGATCGAGATCTCCCCGAAGATGTCACCCGGCAGGCGTTCCCCGATGACGCGCTCGACACCGTCGACGAGCCTGATCGCCTCGATGCGACCCTCGATCAGTCCGAAGAGCGCTCGCTCGTCTCCTTCGTGAACCGCGTACTCCCCGGGGCCGAGGCTGATGTCGGCCGCGACATGACAGAGCCGCTCGCAATCGGCCGGACCGAGAGCCGCGAACACCTTGAACCGCCCGATCTCCTCCAAGGTCACCATGCGGGCCGCCGCCGCCGCGCCGAGCAGACCGCACTCGGGGTGCTCGAGGCGCTCGTAAACACCGTGACGACCTGAGCACGCTCCCGCTTCGTCCCCTTCGCCACGTGGACAACGCTACTGCGCTGGCTCACGCTCTGCCCGAGGGACGCCCCGATCACAGCCACCGTGCTCAGTTGGTGCGACGGAACCGTGACGCCCTTCGCCGCGACCGACATGGGCGGGCGCGGCACACGGACGCCGGCCATGAGCACGACGGTTAGGGAGGGGGGCACATGGGGGGAACCGGCTGTTCCCCCCGTGAAGCGGAGCAACGCGGCCCAAAGGGCCGCGGCGCGCGTAAGGCGCATACGGGATTCGAACCCGTGCCGCCGCCGTGAGAGGGCGGTGTCCTAGGCCACTAGACGAATGCGCCGCGGCGACCAGTGTAGCGAGGGCCGCCGCTACGGAGACGCGGGGTCGGGTCGCGGTCCGGCGTCCGGATAGCGTGCTCGTCAGCAGGAACACGTATGCGCTCGTCTGGCCGTTGTAGCGAAGCGCGTAGGCGCCGAGGTTTCGGAGGCCGTCCGGCATCCGGCCGCGGAACAGAGCTGCGAACCAGCCCAGGAAGCCGGCGACGTACAGGGCTCCGAGGACGCCGCCCGCAACCAGCCAGGCCGGGAACGCGAGGATGAGCCGGAAGAAGGTGACGACCCGCTTCTGCGGGGACGGCTCGGGCAGCTCGAGGTCGACCGGATAGGAGCCGGCCTTGCCGACGAAGCCCGGGAACGGGTTGCCGACCAGGAAGAGGAACGCGCCCAGGTGCGTCGAGTAGCGGAGGTACGCAGAGAGGAAGCGGTGGAACGGCCGCGGCGGGCGGCCGATCACGAGCGCGCAGAGCCAGTTCAGTAGCGAAACGAGCAGCGCCACGATCGTCCAGCCGACGAACCAGACGATGTGAGGAATTGCGACGGGAAGGCGAAAGAACACGAGCACCCGCGAGCGGCGAAGATCGTCGGTGACCGCGAGGCGTACGGGGTGCGGCTCCTCGTCCTCGCGCGCGCTGGCGAAGGCGTTCGGCCCGCTGTACGGGTACCGGTCGGTGAGCAGGAAGAGATAGGCGGACGCCTGCGACGCATACCCGATGCAGTAGACGACGAGGTCGCGCAGGCCTCGCGGCGAGCGGCCGCGAAAGACGCCGACCCACCAGAGCAGGAAGGCGGCGGCGAAGGCGGCCCCGCCGGAGTAGTAGCCGCCGCTACGCGGGCCACCGGAGAGGAGCGCGCTCGTGACGATCAGGGCTGGGATCGCCAGGGGGAAGCGGAAGAACGTCTTCCAGCGGCTCTGGTCGGCGGGTGGGTCGATCTCGAGATCGACCGGGTAGGGCTTCTCGCCGAGGAGGTAGAAGCCCGGGTATGGATCGGCCGCCAGGAACAAGTACGCCTCGACGTGTGCCGTGTACCGCAGGTATCCGGCGACGAAATCGTGCAGGCCCTGCGACGGACGCCCCCGGAACAGCAAGACCCACCAGTTCAGGAACACGCAGAAGAGCACCACCGTCCCGATCAGTGCGGCCCAGAAGTAGTGCGGGATCGCGAGGAAGAGCCGGAAGAAGACGGTCAGGCGCGAGCGGCTGGAGGTCATCGGTGCAGACGATCCGGACCGGATGCGGTTCGGGCGTGCTCACGGTCCGGGAGCATATGCGTCCTCCTCCTTCGGCACCACGGCATGCTGGCGCCAGCGCAGCGTGCCGAGCATCAGGAAGAGCGCACCGAAGCCGAGGACGGCGTTCAGGACGGTGGTGGCGATGTACATGCCGACGCTGAAGCTGAGCAGCAGCGTCCCGGCGATCCCGGTCGCGGCGCGGTCGAAGACGTAGACGAGCAGGCCCTGCTGCGTGCCCACGCCCCCGGGTGTGAAGGGGAACAGCGTCGAGAGGCTCTGCACGACGAGCACCAGGAGCGCGTTGTGCAGCGTCGCCGGCACTCGGAACGCCTCGAGGAAGAAGTAGACCGACGCGAGCCGGAGTCCCCACGAGAGCGCCTGCCAGGTCGCGACCTGGCGAAGGAAGCGCGGCCGGTCGCCGAGGATCGCGAACCCCTAGCGGACGCGCTCCTTGAACGCGCGCACGCGCCTTACGGCGATCACGATGAACAGGATCAGCACCGCGAGCCAGACGCCGCCGATCACCGCCGCCTCTCGCTTGTGCCGGAGCGGCCAGCTCCAGTCCACCTGCGGCAGGTGCGGAATCACGTCGAGGCCGGGCAGTACGCCCACGGTCAGCGCCCAGACCAGGATCCCGCCGGCGACGACCATGTCGAAGAGCGTCTCGACGAGGAGTGTTGCCCCGAGCGTCGGGTAGTGCGTCTCCTCGACGCGGTGCCTGACGAGGTACAGCTTCAGCAGGTCGCCGCCGCGAGCGGGAATGATCGCGTTCACCCCGACGCCGGCGAGGTACGCGCCGGTGACCGTGCGGCGCGTGATCGTCAGTTCGGGGTACGACGCGCGGAGGATGTTCCGCCAGGCGGGCGTCCGGGCGAGCAGGCGGGCGGTATGGCAGCCGAGCGCGATCCCGAGCGGCAGCCAGTGCACCTCCGCCAGGTTGTGGACGAACGTTCCCGCAGCGTCGATGATCTTGTCCACCGCTCGGCCATGCAGGTTAGCCCCTCTCCTGCGCGCTCCCCGCGCTACCGTCTGGCGGCCCGTGACACAGCTGCCGCAGATTCCGGCGCCGGCCCCGGTCGTCACGCCCGAGGAAGCCCCGGCGGCGTCGGAGCGCTTCCTCGAGACGATGCGCCGCCGGCGCACGATCCGGGACTTCACCGCCGCTCCGGTCGACCCGCGCCTGCTGGAAAATGCCGTCGCGACCGCGGCGACCGCGCCGTCGGGCGCGAACATCCAGCCGTGGCGGTTCGTCGTCGTCACCGACCCCGAGCTCAAGCGCCGGATCAGGGAGGGAGCCGAGGAGGAGGAGCGCGCCTTCTACGCGGGGCGCGCCCCCGCCGAGTGGCTCGCCGCGCTCGAGCCGCTCGGGACGGACCAGCACAAGCCGCACCTCGAGCAGGCGGCGGCGCTGATCGTCGTCTTCGAGGTGCGCAAGCCGAAGCCGTACTACGCGAAGGAGTCGGTCGGGATCGCGCTCGGGCTGCTGCTCGCCTCGCTCCACCAGGCGGGGCTCGCGACGCTGACCCACACGCCGAGCCCGATGCGGTTCCTGAACGAGATCCTCGGCCGCCCGGCCGAGGAGAAGCCGTACGTCGTCGTCGCGGTCGGGCACGCAGCGCCGGATGCCACCGTGCCCGATGTGCGGCGGAAGCCGCTCGAGGAGGTGCTCGTCTGGCTCGGCCCGAGGTGAGGCCGCGGCAAAGGCTGCGGGGCAGGGATTCGAACCCCAACTTCCCGGTCCAGAGCCGGACGTCCTACCATTAGACGACCCCGCAACGGGTCGGCGGCATTGTAGCCAAGCCGTTTAGAAGCGGCAGTGTCTGACACCGAGGGTGTCAGACACTGGCTGGCCTAGGTCTCGAGCCGGTAGATCGGCACGAGGCGCTTCTCGGCCTCGGTGTCGATGTGCGCGATCACCTCGACGTACGGCTCCAGGCCCGACCCGCGCAGCTTCGCCTTCAGCAGGCCGTCGACCTGGAAGATGCCCGACGAGTTGTTCATCAGGATCTCGATCTTCACCGGGCGGTCGTCGCCGTCGCCGATCGTCACGTCCTCGATCGCGGCCGCGGACAGCGAGTGGATCGAGACGCGGCCGTGCTCGAACGGGATCCGCGAGCGGCCCTTCGCCATGTCGAGCGCGTCGGCGACCCGGACGATCCCCGCTTCGAGCGAGAGCGGCTCGCCGCCGGCGCGGTGCGAGGTGATCGCCTGGAGCACCTCGGAGGAGATCACCGTCAGGTCGGGCTCGTCGTAGAGCCCGTCGAGGAGCTCGCGCATCTTCGGCTCCGCCAGGAACAGGCTGAAGTCCTCGTGCCCCTCGCGGTGGACGGCCATGCCGATGCAGTGCAGGAGCGCGCCGAGCGTGACGACGATCTCGGCGTCGTCCTGCGTCATCCCGAAGTCGCGCACGAGCGACGGCTCGACGCCGTGCTTCGTCAGCTGGCGCAGGAGCTTGAGCGCGATGTTCGTGACGATCTGGATGTGCACCCAGGAGTGGTCGTTGATCTCCATCCGCACGGTCGCGTTGACGTTGGCGACGTGCCACCAGCCCTTCAGCTGGCGGTCGGCGTTGACCCGCTCGACCAGCGTGCGCAGCTTGCGGTTCGCGCGCACCGGAACCTTGATGCGCATCAGCTCGACCGCCTTGGCGGGCGCCAGCCTGGTTTCGCGTGCGGCCTCGTCGGAGACCGGCTGCTCGATCCGCGCGTCGGTCTCCTTGTCGAGTGCCATACGGCGGACTATAGAGTCGGGACACCCCACGGAAAGGAGTCGCGATGGCCGACTACAGCGTCTGCAAGCTCGACGAGATGGAAGGCGCGCACGGAGGAGTGTTCAAAGGGGTGCGCAGCGCGCTCGGCGGCACCGCGTTCGGGATCAACGTTCTCGAGTTCCCGCCGAACTTCCAGGACTATCCGGACCACGATCACTCCAAGGACGGTCAGGAGGAGGTCTACACCGCCATCTCCGGCTCGGCCGAGATCGACATCGAGGGCACTCGGGTCCCGCTGGCCCCGGGGACGTTCGTCCGTGTCTCGCCCGGCACGAAGCGGAAGATCTACCCGGGGCCTGACGGCGTGAAGCTGCTCGCCGTCGGTGCGCCGCCCGGCGCGTACAAGCCCGAGTCCTAGGAGAACGATCTAAGCGACGTCTGCCGCCCAGTCGCCGTAGAGAGACGTGTACAGGCCGCGGCGGGCGAGCAGCTCGTCGTGGGAGCCCTGCTCGACGATCACCCCGTGCTCGAGGACGACGATCAGGTCTGCGTCGCGGATCGTCGAGAGGCGATGGGCGATGATGAACGCAGTGCGGCCGGCGAGGAGCTTGCGGAGCGCGATCTCGATCCGGCGCTCGGTGCCGATGTCGACCGAGGAGGTCGCCTCGTCGAGGACGAGGATTCGCGGGTTGGCGAGCAGTGCGCGGGCGAAGGCGACGAGCTGGCGCTGGCCGAGCGACAGGCGCGATCCGCGCTCGCCGAGCTCGGTCTCGTAACCGTCCTCGAGCTTCGAGATGAAGTCGTGGGCGCCGACCGTCTGCGCGGCCGCGACGATCTGCGCGTCGGTGGCGTCCGGCCGGCCGAACGCGAGGTTCTCGCGCACCGTCCCGGCAAAGAGAAAGCCCTCCTGCGGGACGACGCCGAGCTGGCGGCGGAGCGACGCCTGCGTCACGTCTCGGAGGTCGACGCCGTCGATTGTGATCCGGCCCTGAGTGGGGTCGTAGAAGCGCGCCAGCAGCTTCGCGATCGTCGACTTGCCCGCCCCCGTGTGGCCGACGAGCGCCACGGTTGTCCCCGGTGGCACGTCGAGATCGATCCCGTGCAGTACCTCGTCGCCCTGCCCGTACGAGAACCGGACGTCCTCGAACCGGATGTGTCCGCGCACGTGCGGAAGGTCGGCCGCGCCCGGACGGTCGAGCACCTCGGGCTCCTCGTCGAGGACGTCGGTGATCTTGTCGAGCGCCGCGGTCGCCGACAGGAACGTGCCGTACAGCTGGGAGAGTTGCTGAACGGGGTCGAAGAAGTTCTGCACGTAGAGCATGAAGGCGAAGAGCGTCCCGATCGACACCGCACCGGCGAAGTAGAGGTGGCCGCCGTAGCCGAGCACGACCGCGAGCGCGATCGTCGAGAGCAGGTCGACGAACGGGAAGTAGAGGCCGTTCAGTAGCACGGTCTGCTGGTTCGACTGGCGGTAGCGGTCGCTGATCTCGCGGAAGTTGCGGATGTTCGCCTGCTCGCGGGTGAACGCCTGGACGACGCGCATGCCGGCGATGTCCTCCGCCAGCGTCGCCGTGACCAGCCCGAGGCGCTCTCGCACCTCGCGGTAGGCACGAGCCGAGTACGTGCGGAAGAGCGCGGTCGCAACGCTCATGATCGGGATCACCGCCAGAGTCGCGAGCGCGAGCCTCCAGTCGAGGACGAAGAGCAGGATCGCCGTGCCGATCAGCGTCAGCGAGTTCTGGACGAGGCTCGAGACGCCGTCGGTGACGAGTTGGTCGAGCGCCTCGACATCGTTGGTCAGGCGACTGATGATCACCCCGGCCCGGGTCCGCTCGAAGTAGCCGAGCGAGAGGCGCTGGAGGTGCCGGAAGAGCTTGGAGCGGAGATCGGCGAGCATCCGCTCTCCGACCCAGCCGGTCAGGTACGTCTGCGCGTAGGTCATCCCCCAGTTCGCGAGGCCGGCGGCGACGAAGACGCCGACGACGAGATAGAGGCGGCCCTGGCCGTTGGTCTTGATCGCGTCGTCGAGCGCGAACTTCGCCAGGAACGGCGGCGCGAGCGCGGTCGCCGTTGCCGCGAGGAGCGAGAAGATCGAGAGAACCATCCGCGTCTTGTAGGGGCGGGTCAGCTCGGCGAGCGTGGAGAAGCGCCTCCGCGTGCGCCGCCAAGACCAGTCGCGTGGCCTCGTCCCGCGCTCCTCCAGAAGATGGCTGCCGGGCTGGTGGACCCTCACCGCAACCCTCCGCGGAGCAAACCGGACTGCGGCCCGCCGCCAGCCATACCCCCACCCTCAGGGTGGGGCTTCGACCCGCCTCCCTCGCGGTCGACGCTACCCGAGAAGATCGCGCGCGTCTGCGCCGGGTTCGTGCCGATTCCGTGAATTCCGTGCGTGCACGAGGCCGCGGCTCTCATGCGACCTCTCCGATCGCGGCGCGCGCCTCGACCGCGTCGGCAAAGCGCCGCTCGAGCAGGCCGTGCTCGTACAGCTCGCGGTACACCTCGCTCGTCTCCAGCAGCTCGCTGTGGTCGCCGCGCGCGGCGACGCGGCCGTCGGCGAGGACGACGATCTCGTCCGCGAGCGCGATCGTCGAGAGCCGGTGGGCGATGATGAACGTGGTTCTGCCCTCCATCGCCCCGCGCAGGCCCGTCCGGATCAGCGCCTCCGTGGACGCATCGACCGAGGCGGTCGCGTCGTCGAGGATCAGGATCCGCGGATCGACCGCCAGCGCACGCGCGATCGCGAGCCGCTGCCGCTGTCCGCCCGAGAGCGTGATCCCGCGCTCGCCGATCACCGTGTCGTAGCCCTGCGGGAGGCGCTCGATGAACTCGTGGGCCTGCGCCGCACGTGCGACCGCCTCGACCGCCTCCAGCGGCAGGTCGCCGACGCCGAAGGAGATGTTCTCCCGCACCGTCGCCGAGAAGAGGAACGGATCCTGTGAGATCACGCCGATCGCACGGCGGAGCGACGCGAGCGTGATGTCGCGTACGTCGTTTCCGTCCACCGTGACACGGCCGGCGGTGGCGTCGTAGAAGCGGGGGACGAGCGAGGTCAGCGTCGTCTTGCCGGAACCCGTATGGCCGATCAGCGCGACGGTGCGGCCGGCTGGGATCTCGAGGTCGACGTCGCGGAGCACGGGACGCCCCGTCAGGTACTCGAACGAGACGCCTTCGAAGCGCACCAGCCCCGGCCCCGGCGGCAGGTCGATCGCGCCCGGCCGGTCGGCGACCTCCTCGGGCTCGTCCATCACCTGGAAGATGCGTTCCCCCGCCGCGGTCGCACGCTGGGCCTGCCCGATCCACATCCCGAGCGAGCGCAGCGGCGTCACCAGCATGCCCAGGAACAGGTTGAACTCGACAAACCCCCCGACGGAAAGGCTCCCGTGCGCGACCATCCGCGCGCCCGCGAGCAGCACCGCGGCCTGCGCGAGGAGCGGCACGAACGAGATCAGCGGCACGTAGAGCGCGCGCTGGCGGTTCGCCCGCAGCGTCTGGGCGAAGACCGCCTCGGACCGGCCCTCGAACTTCGACTGCTCGGCGGGCTCCTGCGCGAACGCCTTGACGACGTGGACGCCGACGATGTTCTCCTGCGCGACCGTCGCGACGTCGGCGAGCTTCTGCTGCACGTCGCGCAGGGTGGGATGCGCGACGTGGCTGTAGCGATAGGCCAGGGCCGTCAGCAGCGGGATGATCGCGACCCCGATCAGCGCCAGCCGCCACTCGACGAAGAAGAGCACGACGGTCACCGAGAGAACGGTGAGGATGTTCTGGAAGAAGAAGATCAGGCCGTACCCGAGGAAGAAGCGCACACCCTGGAGGTCGACGGTCGCGCGCGACATGAGCTGCCCGGTCTGGTGGCGATCGTAGAAACCGAAGGACAGCCGCACGAGCCGCGCGTACAGCCCGTTCCGCATGTCCATCTCGACGCCCAGCGCCTGGCGGCCGGAGATCAGACGCCGGCCGATCATCAGCACCGCCTTGACCACGCCGACGCCGACGATCGCCCAGACGAAGATCCAGAGCTCGTGCGAGTCGCGCGGCCGGACCGCCCGGTCGACGACGTGCCCGGTCAGCGCGATCAGCGCGATCGCCGCTCCCTGCGAGCCGACGGCGAGGACGATCGAGATCACGAGCGAGCCCCGGTAGGGCCGGAGGAAGCCGAGCAACCTCCAGAACGTGCTCCGATAGCGAACCTGCTCCGTCACCATTCGAGTCTAGCCACCGCCTCGGCCCGGCTCCGGGCGCGGCCGGGCGCTCAGGCCTTGCGGCGCGGCAGGGGCGGCAGGAGCAGCGGCGGCCCGCGGCGCCTGCGTGAAGTCGAAGTCGCGCACGAGGTTGCCGAGCATCGGCGCGTTCTCGCGGACGTCGGGGCGCGAATCCGGCCGCCCGTCGGTGCGCGGATCGATCCGCGCACCGCTGGAGGAAGTCGTCCTCGATGAACTTCAGGTACGCGTCGAAGCTGAGCACCTGATGGTCGATGTAGCCCCGGCGCGCGTAAGGGCTGATCACGAGCCCCGGCACCCTGATCCCGTACCCGAGGCGGTCGACCTTCGGCGGCGGGACGTGGTCGTAGAAGCCGCCCCAGTCGTCCCAGGCGAGGAAGATCGCAGAGCTCCGCCAGTCGGGGCTCCTCATCACGGCGTTGACGACCCGGGTCACCCAGGCCTGGCCGCGCCTGATGCTCGACGGGGGATGCTCGCTGTCGAACCCGTTCGGGACGACCCAGGAGACAGCGGGCAGCGTGCCGCCTCTGGCCGCCCGGAAGAAGCGAGCCGCGCTCCTGGACGTTCCCGACCTGACGGTCCTGGCGGACAGTGGTGAAGCGTGGGAGCGGGTTCCAGATCTGCGGGGTCGCGGGCCCCTGGAGTTCGAACGGGACACCGGATCGCGTCGGCGTTCCGGCAGTCCGGCTCCGTGCCGGGCGCGACGTAGTAGGCCCAGCTGACGTGGTTCCGGTGCAGGAGGTAGGTCAGATCGGTCCACGCGTAGGCGGGCGCGGTGCCGACCGTGCGCTTGGCGGTCGGCCGGCCGGCGACCTTCGGCTTCTCCGGCGTGGTCAAGTCGCTCTTGCAGGTCAGCGGCTTCGTCGGGCCGGCGCAGAGCGCCGACCAGGCCGAGACCATGAACAGGTGGGCGGGCAGGCTCCAGCCGTAGTTCGGCTCGAACATGTGGTCCTGGAGGACGAAGGCGTGGGCGTAGCGCCAGTAGTTCGGGATCTCCCTGGCGTCGTGATAGCCGAGCACGTCGAGCGAGCGGCCGTTCGCGCACAGCGGGTCGAACCGGTTGCTGGCGCAGGTCCTCCGCCGCCCGGCGAGCGCCTGTCGCACGAAGCCGTTCATCCGCCCGCCGTTGATGTCGCCGAGCGCGGCGTCCGGCCCGTGGGGCCCGCCCGAGTTGCGGTCGCGGGGGTTGTGGTAGGGACGCACGCAGCGGTGGATACGTGGGTCGGGGATGCAGACCGCAGGCCGCCCGTTTCTCATCGGGATTCCGTCCGCGCCTGGAAACGTCCCGAAGTAGGAGTCGAACGATCGGTTCTCCTGCATGATCACGATCACGTGGCGGATCTTGTGGATCCCGGCGGCGCGGACGGCGGGACGAGACGGGTGGGGACGAGACCGGGGCGGCCCGGTGTGCTCCGGCGGCGAGGACTGCGACGGCCACAGCGGCAGCCGCCGTCGCCGCCGCCAGGACGGTCAGGGTTCGCCGGCGCCTGCGGATCCGCTGCTCCATCGGGCGCTCCTCGGTTGCGACGACGGCGCCGGGCCGTCCTCGGGGGCGCGAGAACGCTACCTGCCGCTACGCCCGCGCCGCGGCAGAACCGTCGGACGCGAGCCGGCGCCCGATCAGCGCCAGGGCCCGATCGAGGCGGGCTCTGTTCTCGGGTGACGTTCGGCCAGCGGCTGACCCCGGAGGGGTGGGGGAGCGGGATCACGGTCGCGCCGCCGGTAGTCGAAGGTCGAGCCGATGCACTCGGCGAGGCTCCGGCGGCCGAGGAGCCTTCCGATCGCGAGCCCGCCGACGGCGACGATCAGCTCGGGCCGGAGCAGCCGGAGCTCCCACTCGAGCCAGAACGAGCACAGCTCCTGCTCTGTCGGCGCCGGCGTCCGGTCGCCGGATCCGGAGGGCGCGCGGCCCGGGTAGCAGCGCGTCACCGACGCGCAGTAGAACGTCGCGTAGAACGCCTCCTCGTCGAGCTCCAGCCAGCGGCGCAGCGTCTGGCCGGCACGCCCGCGCCACGGACGCCGTTCCAGCCCCTCGACCACTCCGGGCGCCTGACCGTAGAGATAGGCGCGCTGCCCCGCTCGGCCCTCGAGCACCGGCAGCGACTCGATCGGGAAGCCGGCCTCGGCGCAGGCGCGGCAGGCGCGGTTGTCGCGCTGAAGCGAGGCGAGCGATCGGTAGCGCGGAGCGCCGGAGCGTCACGGAGCGGCGACGAGGACGAACCAGCGGCCCTCGTGGAGCACGGTTCCGCCGCCGAGCTCGGCGAGCAGGCCGTCGGCGGTGAAGAACCGCTTGTAGACCGGCCACCGAGTGCCGTCGTTGAGGACGCGCTCCTGCCACTCGGCGCGCGGCTCGCCGCCGTGGAGCGCTGCGTCGAAGACGACCAGCTCGGGGGCGACTCGGCGTGCCTCGGCGAGAAAGCGTTCCCGCTCGGCGTCTTCGAGGTGGCCGTAGAAGTGGCTCGTGAACACGCGCTCGAACGAGCAGTCCTCGAACGGGAGGTCCAGCCCGTCGCCATGGACGTAGTCGGCGTTCGGCGCCTGCTCCCGGGCGACCTCGAGCATCGCCTCGCTCTGGTCGAGGCCGACGATCTCACCGCGGAGGCGTCGCGTGACGAAGCCGGTCCCGCAGGCGACGTCGAGCGTCCGCTTCGGCGGCAGCGAGGCGACGGCGGCCAGAGCCTGGTCTCGCTCGGCTTCCCATTCGGCGTCTCGCCGCGGAGCGAACAAGCCGCGCTGGAGCCACCAGTCGTCGTACTCGTGCGCCCGGGCGTGGTAGTAGGCCTTCACCGCGGGTGAGGGACGTGTCCGGTGAGTGCGGCGCGCTCTGGCGGCTGCAAACCGGCGACGCGCGGCGTCCTCAGTCGCGCCCAGATGACTTCATCTGGGCGCTCCCTGCGTCCTTGCCCGGCTTGGTTTTCGCTCGCCAGATCATCACCGTACCCACCGGACCCGCCCCTTAGGGTACGCAACGTGCTGCCGCTCGAATCGGTGCCGAACTTCTCCGAGGGTCGCGAGCGCGAGACGATCGACGCGATCGGGCGGGCGCTGTCGGGAAGCGCGCGGCTGCTCGACGTGCACGCCGACCCCGATCACAACCGCTCGGTCTTCACCGTGGTCGGGGAGGACGCGGGCCTCGCGGATGCGCTCGTGGCCGGCGTGGCCTGCGCCCGCGAGCGGATCGACCTCCGCCGTCACGAGGGGGCGCATCCACGGATCGGTGCCGCCGACGTCGTCCCGCTGGTGCCGATCGTGCCCGAGGACATGGACCGCGCACGAGCCGCGGCGACCGAGGTGGCCGGGCGGCTCGGCGAGCTCGGCCTGCCGGTGTTCCTGTACGGCGGCCCCGGCCGGGGGCCGGCGTTCTTTCGGCGCGGCGGGCCGCAGGAGCTCCAAGCGCGCATCGACTCGGGCGAGTTGGCGCCGGATTTCGGCCCACGGCGGCTCGACCCCGCGGCCGGCGCCGTGCTCGTCGGCGCCCGGCAGCCGCTGATCGCCTTCAACGTCAACCTGCGCAGTGACGACGTCGAGGTCGCGCGCGCGATCGCCGGCGTCGTTCGCGAGAGCGGGGGTGGCTTCCCCGGCGTGCGTGCGCTCGGCCTCCACCTTCCACACGCCGGGCTTGTCCAGGTGAGCATGAACGTGGAGGACTGGCGGGCGGCGCCGCTGCACGAGATCGTCGCGCGGATCGGCGAGGAGGCGGCCGCGCGCGGCGTGGAGGTTGCCGGCTGCGAGCTTGTCGGGCTCATGCCGGCAGGCGCCGCTGCCGCCGCGGCGGGAGCAGCGCTCCGGATCGGCGGCTTCGACGCCTCCCGCATCCTCGAGTCGAGGCTCCTCTCTAACAGTGCCAGGCACGGTTAAGAAGTTGTAAAGCGAGAGGAAGAGGGAGCCTGCGCGCGGGGATGGAGCGAGTTCGCATCGACAAGTGGATCTGGGCGGCACGCTTCTTCAAGACGCGATCGATCGCGACCGAGGCTGTGCTCGGCGGTCACGTGCACGTGAACGGCGCCCGGGTGAAGCCGGCGAAGGAGGTCGTCGCCGGCGACCGGGTGGAGGTTCGTGTCGGCCAGCGTCGCCGGACGGTCGTCGTCACCGGCCTCGCCGACCGCCGCGGATCGGCGGCCGTCGCCGCGACCCTCTACGAGGAGACAGCAGAGTCGCTTGCGGACGGTGAGCGCCACGCAGCCGAGCGGCGCCTGAGCACGCCGCCCGGAGCGGATCTCGGTATGCGCCCGACGAAGCGCGACCGGCGACGGCTGGACGCGCTGCGCAGGTCGAAGCCGCGCGGCCGCGCGGGCTAGACTCGCCTCCGTGGCCCGAGCGACGGCGATCGGCCTCACCGGCCAGGATCTGACCGTCGACGACGTCTGGGCGGTTGCGGTGGGAGGTGCAAGCGCAGCGCTCGCGGACGATGCTCGGGCACGCATGCTCGCCGCCCGCGAGGTCGTCCAGCGGGCAGCGCACGGCGCGACCGAGCACACCTACGGCGTGAACACCGGCTTCGGCCGCTTCGTCTCGAAGTCGATCCCCGAGGAGCTGACCGAGGAGCTTCAGCTGCGGCTGCTGCGCAGCCACGCCTGCGGGGTCGGCGACCCCTACCCGGACGAGGTCGTCCGGGCGGCGATGCTGCTGCGGGCGAACGCGCTCGCCAAAGGTCATTCGGGTGCACGCCCGGAGCTCGTCGAGCTGCTGATCGAGACGCTGAACCGGGGCGTCCTCCCGCACGTGCCGAGCCGGGGCTCCGTGGGCGCCAGCGGCGATCTCGCTCCGCTCGCACACCTCGCCTTGCCGCTGGTCGGCGAGGGGGAGGCCTCGTACGAGGGAGAGCGGCTGCCCGGAGGCGAGGCGCTGGCACGAGCGGGGCTCGCGCCGATGCGGCTGGACGCGAAGGAAGGCCTGTCGCTCGTGAACGGCACGCAGTTCATGGCTGCGCTCGCCGCGCTGGGACTCGTGCGCGCACGGCGGCTCGTGAGGACGGCGGACATCGCCTGCGCCGTCTCCCTCGAAGCGCTCCAGGGATCGAAGAACAGCTTCCTCCCGCAGATCCACGCCCTCCGCCCGCTCCGCGGCCAGCAGGACTCCGCCGCCAACGTGCTCGCGCTCCTCGACGGCTCGGCGATCAACGAGTCGCACCGCTGGTGCGACAAGGTGCAGGACGCGTACTCGCTGCGCTGTGCCCCGCAGGTCCACGGCGCCACCCGCGACCTACTCGACTACGTCGACTACACCGTGTCGGTCGAGCTGAACGCCGCCACTGACAACCCGATCGTGCTCGTCGAGGAGGACCTGCTCGTCTCGAACGGGAACTTCCACGGCCAGCCGCTCGCGTTCGCGCTCGACGCGCTCGCAATCGCCGTCGCCGAGCTGGCGAACATCTCCGAGCGGCGCGTCGAACGGCTCGTCAACCCGAGCCTCTCCGGCGGGCTGCCCCCGTTCCTGACGATCGACGGCGGGCTCAACTCCGGATTCATGATCCCGCAGTACGTGGCGGCGTCGCTCGTCAGCGAGAACAAGGTGCTCGCGCACCCGGCCAGCGTGGATTCGATCCCGACGAGCGCGGGCCAGGAGGATCACGTTTCGATGGGGAACACGGCCGGCCTGAAGGCGTGGCAGGTGCTTGCGAACGCCGAGTGGGCGGTCGCAATCGAGCTGCTGGCAGGTGTCCAGGCGGTCGAGTTTCTGGCCCCGCTCGAGCCGGGCCGCGGAGTGGCGGCTGCTCGTCGCTTCGTCCGGGGGCTGTCGCCGCGTCTGCTGGAGGATCGGCCGCTCGGCGGCGAGATCGAGGCGGTCGCCGCGGCGATCCGCGACGGGTCGCTGGTCGCGGCGGTCGAGGACGTGTGCGGAGCGCTGCGGTGAAGCGCCTGCGCTGGGAGCAGCAGGCGCGCCGGCCGGTGCCGAAGCATCCGTACCGAGACACGGCTGTCTTCTATGCGATTCTCGCCGGTCTCGTCGTCGGCGTGACCGCGCTGACCGGAGGGAACGTCCGGAAGTCGGTCGTGATCGCGGTGGCGCTCTTTGTCGTCGCGACCGCGTACGGCTGGTATCGCTGGCGTGCGCGAATCCGGCAGGGGGAGGACGAGCTCTGAGCGCCACGCGGACGCCGGCAGCCGCCGTCGAGGCGCTCTGCGGCGACCTCTCGCGCATTCGCGCGCCGCGCGGAGCCGACCTGAACGCGCGCTCGTGGGCGACCGAGGCGCCGCTGCGGATGCTGCTGAACAACCTCGACGCCGAGGTCGCCGAGCGGCCCGAGGAGCTCGTCGTCTACGGCGGCTCCGGTCGCGCGGCACGCAGCCACGAAGCGCTGAAGGCGATCGTCCGCTGCCTGCTCTCACTCGGCGACGACGAGACCCTGCTCGTCCAGAGCGGCAAGCCGGTCGGCGTCTTCCGCACGCACCCCGGGGCGCCGCGCGTCCTGATCGCGAACAGCCTGCTCGTCCCGCGCTGGGCGACCTGGGACGAGTTCCGGCGGCTGGAAGCGCTCGGGCTGACGATGTTCGGGCAGATGACGGCGGGAAGCTGGATCTACATCGGCACGCAGGGCATCCTCCAGGGCACCTACCAGACGTTCGCGGCCGCGGCCGAAAAGCACTTCTCCGCCGCCGACCTCGCCGGCCGGTCGATTCTCACCGCGGGGCTCGGCGGGATGGGCGGCGCGCAGCCGCTCGCCGGGTCGATGCTGAACGCGGCGACGCTCTGCATCGAGGTCGATCCGTCGCGGATCGAGCGGCGCCTCGAGACCCGCTACCTCGACGAGGCGACCGAGTCGCTCGACGACGCGCTCTCACGGATCCGCGCGGCTCAGGCCGACGGCCGCGGGCTCTCCGTCGGCCTGCTCGGCAATGCCGCCGAGGTCGTCCCGGAGCTGGCCCGGCGCGGGGAGCACTTCGACCTCGTCACCGACCAGACCGCCGCCCACGACCCGCTCACCGGGTACGTGCCGGTGGGGCTCGACGTCGCAGCCGCGGGCGAGCTGCGCTCGGCCGACCCGGATGAGTACCTGCGCCGCGCCCGCGAGTCGATCGCCGCGCACGTCCGCGGCCTGCTGGAGTACGTCCGGGCCGGCAGCTACGTTTTCGATTATGGCAACAACCTGCGAGGTGAGGCCTTAGAGGCGGGCGTCGAGGACGCATTCGCATACCCGGGCTTCGTCCCGGCCTATATCCGGCCGCTCTTCTGCCGTGGGATCGGGCCGTTCCGGTGGGCGGTGCTGTCCGGCGACCCGGCGGACATCGACGCGATCGACGCGACGCTGCGGGACCTGTTCCCGCAGGACCGGATCCTCCAGCGGTGGCTCGAGCTGGCCCCCGAGCGGGTGGCGTTCCAGGGACTGCCTGCGCGGATCTGCTGGCTCGGCTACGGCGACCGCGCGAAGGCGGGGCTGGCGATCAACGAGCTCGTCCGCAGCGGGCGCGTGAAGGCGCCGGTCGCGATCGGGCGCGATCACCTCGACTCGGGCTCGGTCGCCTCGCCCTACCGGGAGACGGAGGCGATGGCCGACGGCTCCGACGCGATTGCCGACTGGCCGATCCTGAACGCCCTGCTGAACGTCGCGGCAGGCGCGACGTGGGTCAGCGTCCACCACGGCGGCGGCGTCGGGATCGGCAACTCGATCCATGCCGGGATGGTCGTCGTCGCCGACGGCACGGCCGACGCCGGCGAGCGCCTCGAGCGGGTGCTGACCACCGATCCGGGCCTGGGCGTGATCCGGCACGCGGACGCGGGCTACGCCGAGGCGATCGAGCACGCCGAGCGGCACGGCATCGACATACCGATGCCCTGTCCGTTCGAGACATCTGAGACGTGGTGGCGTGGTGAGCGCTCGCCGCACGGAAGGAGGAGGCATGACGGACGAGGCACGGCTGATCGAGACGGAGGGTCGGGCTCGAGCCCGAAGGCGACGGCTGGTTCGTCGTCAACGCGCGCGACGCTGCCTGGTGGCAGCGCGAGGCGTTCGGCGCCGTCGTGCTCGTTCGAGGGCGAGCGACGAGGGCCACGGCGAGCTGCCGCTCGGCGAGTACGGCATCAATATCCACGTCCTCTGGCCGGGCCAGCCGAACGGCATGTACCACGCCGAGGACGCGCAGGAGGACTTCCTCGTCGCTGTCGGGCGAATGCCTGCTGCTGATCGAGGGCGAGGAGCGGCCGCTGCAGGCGTGGGACTTCGTCCACTGCCCGGCCGTGGACCGAGCACATCTTCGTCGGCGCGGGCTCGGGGCCGTGCGTGATCCTCATGGTCGGCTCGCGGGCCGAGCACGAGCGATCCTCTACCCGGTCGCCGAGCTCGCGCAGAAGCACGGCGCCGGCGTCGAGGAGGAGACGCCGCTCCCGCGGAGGCGTATGCGCGGTTCCCGAAGTGGCGGGCTCGGGCGCCGCTCGCGGACGGGGCGCTGCCCTGGCCAGTGAGCCGGCTGCTCGTCCGCGACCTCGCGCAGGTCGTCACGCCGGCGGGCACGGGCGCTCCGCTGCGCGGCGCCGCGCTCGGCGAGGTCGACGTCCTCGAGGACGCGTACGTCCTCTGCGAGGACGGCCGGATCGCGGCGACCGGCCGGATGCGCGACCTCGAGCCGCTCGCCGGCGACGTGGACGAGCTCGACGGGCGCGGCCTCTGCGCGCTGCCCGGGCTCGTCGACTGCCACACGCACGCCTGCTTCGCCGGCGACCGGGTCGAGGAGTTCGCGCTGCGCGCCGCCGGCGCGACCTACGAGGAGCTGCACGCGGCCGGCGGCGGGATCATGTCGACCGTCCGCGCCACGCGCGAAGCGGGGGAGGACGGCCTCGCGGCGGCGACGCGCCGGCATCGCTCCTGGATGCTTCGCGCCGGAACGACCACGTTCGAGGCGAAGTCCGGCTACGGCCTCGACCGCGACACCGAGCTGGCGCAGCTCCGCGCCATCACCGCGGCCGGCGGCATCCCCACGTGGCTCGGCGCGCACGCCGTCCCGCCCGAGTTCGACGACGCCGACGCCTACCTCGACTTCGCGCTCGCGGAAGTTCTGCCCGAGGCCGCGCGGCTCGCCGAGGCGGCGGACGTGTTCCTCGAGCGAGGCGCCTTCGACGCCGCTCAGGCGCGCCGGTACCTGACCGCGTGCCGCGACGCCGGGCTCGCGCTCCGCCTCCACGGCGACCAGTTCACCGAGCAGGGCGCGATCCCGCTCGCGATCGAGCTCGGCGCCCGTTCGGTCGACCACCTCGAGGCGACCGGCGGCGAAGGTGTGCGTACCCTCGCGGCGAGCGACGTCGTCGGAGTGTTGCTGCCTGCGAGCGCCCTTTTCCTCGGACGGCCGATGCCCCCCGCCCGCGCGCTCGTCGATGCAGGCGCCGCCGTCGCGCTCGCGACCGACTTCAACCCCGGGAGCGCGTTCTGCGAGAGCCTGCCGCTCGTCTGCTCGCTGGCCGCGACGCAGCTGAAGCTGTCGCCGGCAGAGGCGCTCTCGGCGTGCACGGTCAACGCAGCGCACGTGCTCGGGCGCGCCGATCGCAAGGGCCGGCTCGCTCCGGGCTACGACGCCGACGTCGTCCTGCTCGACGCGCCCGACTGGCGCTACCTCGCCTACCACCTCGGGGCACGACCACGTCGCCGAGGTCGTCCTCGGCGGCGCGAGAGCGGAGCTAGGCTAGACCGCAGATGCCGACCCGCAAGCAGAAGCGCCGGCGCCAGAAGGACCGCCGCCACGAGTACGAGTACGTCTACGTGGACGAGTCGGGTCAGGAGGTCGAGGTCGCCGAGGACGAGGCCGAGCGGAAGCCCGCAAAGTCCGCAAAGCCGGCCGCGAAGACAACGGCGTCGAGAGGTTCGTCGCGCCAGACCCCGAAGGGGCGGGCAGCCCGGACGGTCGATCCGCCCTCCTGGCAGCGCGTCTTCCGGCGGGCCGCGATCTTCGCCCCGATCATGCTCATCGTCGTCTATCTCCTGCGACCGAAGAGCGCGACCGTTGTCAGCGTGCTCGTGCAGGTGGTGGTCCTGCTGATGGTCTTCCTGCCCTTCAGCTACTTCATGGACTCGATGATGTACCGCGCGTACCGAAAGCGGATCGGCGATCCGATCCCGCCGCGCGAGCGCAAGCCTCGGGGTGGAAAGGCCTAGACTCAATCGCAGGATGAGCCTCGTCGTCGACCGCTACGAGCTGGGCCCGCTCGGGACGAACTGCTACGTCGTCCGGCCCGAGCGCGGCGCGCCCGAGGCGGTCGTGATCGACCCGGGCGCGGACGCCCCCACGCTGCGCCTCGAGCTCGCGCGGATGGGCGCGACGGTCGCCGGGATCCTGCTCACGCACACGCACTACGACCACATCGGTGCGGTCGCCGACCTCGCGGAGGCGTCGGGCGCGCCCGTGCAGGTGTCCGGGATCGAGGCGCCGGTTCTCGCCGATCCGTCCGCCTACTACCCGGGGATCTCGATCCGCCCGTACCAGGCCGAGGTGCACCTCGCCGGCGACGAGACGATCGAGCTCGCCGGGATCACGTTCGAGACGCTCGAGGTTCCCGGCCACTCGCCCGGCCACCTCGCCTTCTACGCCGACCTGTGCCTCTTCTCCGGCGACGTTCTCTTCGCCGGCTCCGTCGGCCGCACCGACCTGCCGATGGCCGACTGGGAGACGCTCGTCGAGTCGATCAGGACGCTGATGGAGCGCTTTCCGCCCGAGACCGTCGTCTACTCGGGGCACGGCCCGCCGACGACGCTCGCGGACGAGCTCGCCCGCAATCCCTTCCTCGCCGACCTCCGTGCCTAAGTACGAAGCTCCGCGCGGCACGCACGACATCCTCCCGTCCGAGCAGCCGCGCTGGCGGCAGGTGACGGGAGCGTTCGAGCAGCTGTGTGCGCTCTACGGCTACCGCCGGATCGACACGCCCGCCTTCGAGGACACCGAGCTGTTCGCGCGCACGGCCGGCGAGGGCTCCGACGTCGTCTCGAAGGAGATGTACACGTTCACCGACCGGGGCGACCGCTCGCTCACGCTCCGCGCAGAGGCGACCGCGCCGATCGTGCGCGCCTATCTCGAGCACGGCCTGCACCGTGAGCCGCAGCCGCAGAAGCTCTACACCGTCGAGACGATCTACCGGTACGGCCGCCCGCAGAAGGGGCGGTACCGCGAGCACTGGCAGCTCGACCTCGAGGCGATCGGCTCCGACGACCCGGCCGTCGATGCGGAGGTGATCCAGCTCTACGACGCGCTGCTCGCCCGGCTCGGAGTCACCGACTACCGGCTCGAGCTGAACTCGATCGGCGACGCCGCCTGCCGGCCCGCGTACCTCGACCGGCTGCGGCCCTGGCTGGCCGAGCACGAGTCCGAGCTCGACGACGCGACGCGCGAGCAGGCCCGGCGCAACCCGCTGCGCGCGCTCGACAACATCGCCGGCAAGCCGCCCGAGGTGCAGGAGGTGCTCCGGCAGGCGCCGGCGATCGGCGACTCGCTCTGTGACGCCTGCCGGGAGCACTTCGCCGAGGTGCGCCGCTACCTCGACGCGTTCGGCGTCCGGTACGACATCGTTCCGACCCTCGTGCGCGGCCTCGACTACTACACGCGCACGACGTGGGAGTTCGTCGGGCTCGAGGGCGGCTCGACGAGCACGCTCTCGGGCGGCGGCCGCTACGACGGCCTCGCCGAGGCGCTCGGCGGTGCGCACACACCCGGCGTCGGCTTCGGCGCGGGAATCGAGCGGCTCGTTCTTGCGCTCGAAGAGACGGGGATCCAGGTGCCCGACGAGGAGGGCATCGACGTCTTCTTCGTCTGCGCGGAGGGCGCGGATCGCGCCGCCGTGCTCGCCAGGATGCTCGAGCTCCGGGCCGCCGGGCTGCGCGCCGACGCCGACTTCGCCGGCCGCTCGGTGAAGGGCCAGCACACGCAGGCCGGGCGACTCCGCGCCAAGCGCGTCGTCGTCGCCGACGCCGGCACCGACCTCTCCGAGGTGAGGATGTGAAGTGGCGCGACCTCCGCTGCGGCGAGGTGCGGCCCGAGCACGTCGGGCAGAGGCTGACGCTCGCCGGCTGGGTCGCCCGTCGCCGCGACCACGGCGGGCTCGTCTTCATCGACCTGCGCGATCGCGCGGGCATCTGCCAGCTCGTGATCAACCCCGCGAGCACCCCCGAGGCGCACGCCGCCGCTCACGAGATCCGGAACGAGTTCGTGCTCAGGGTCGAGGGCGAGGTCGTCGCCCGTGCGCCGGAGGCGGTCAACCCGAACCTCCTGACGGGTGACCTCGAGCTCCAGGTCGAGACGCTCGAGATCGTCTCCCGGGCCCCGCCGCTTCCGTTCCAGCTCGACGAGGAGAACGTCGACGAGACTCTGCGCCTCCGGTACCGCTGGCTCGACCTCCGGCGCGACCGCCTCCAGCGCAACATCGGCCTGCGCGCACAGATGGTCGGGATCATCCGCCGCGTGATGGAGGCTGCCGGGTTCCTCGACATCCAGACGCCGATTCTCTTCAACCCGACGCCCGAGGGCGCGCGCGACTTCATCGTCCCGAGCCGCCTGCAGAAGGGGCGCTTCTACGCCCTCCCGCAGTCGCCGCAGATCCTCAAGCAGCTGCTCGTGATCGCCGGCTTCGACCGCTACTACCAGATCGCGATCTGCTTCCGGGACGAGGATCTCCGCGCCGACCGCGTGCAGGAGATCACGCAGCTCGACGTCGAGATGGCCTTCCCCGACCGCGAGCTCATCATCGAGCTGATGGAGCAGATGTGCGTTGCGATCTGGAGCGAGTGCCTGGATGTCCAGCTGACCCCGCCCTTCCGGCGGCTGACGTACGCCGAGGCGATGGCGAGCTACGGGACGGACAAGCCCGACCTCCGGTTCGGGCTCGAGATCGAGGACGCGACCGGGATCACGCGCGGCTCGGGGTTCAAGGTCTTCGGGGAGGCGCCGTGCGTTCGCTACCTGACCGTGCCACAAGAGCTCTCGCGCGCCGAGCTCGCCGCCCTCGAGGACCGGGCGAGGGAGTGGGGGGCGAAGGGTCTCGCGTACCTCGTCTTCGGCGCCGATGGCGAGGTGCGCTCCCCGATCGCGAAGTTCCTGTCCGAAGAAGAGCTCAGCGCGTTCCGCGCCGCGCCCGGCTCGACGGTCCTGTTCGGCGCCGGCGAGGCGGCGATGGTCGCGCGCGTGCTCGGCGCACTGCGCAGCCACCTCGGCGAGGCGCTCGGCCTGATCGACGACGCGGCCTTCGAGTTCGCCTGGGTCATCGACTTCCCGATGTTCGAGCGGCTGGAGGACGACGGCGGCTGGGGCGCCGTGCACCACCCGTTCACGCGGCCGACTCCTGAGTGGGAGGAGCGTTTCGACGCCGACCCCGGCAACGCGCTCGCGTTCGCCTACGACCTGATCGCGAACGGCAACGAGATCGGCGGCGGCTCCTTCCGGATCCACGAGCCCGGCCTCCAGGCGCGGGTCTTCGACGTTCTGGCGATCACGCCGGAGGAGCAGCGCACGAGGTTCGGGTACCTGCTGGACGCGCTCGGCATGGGCGCGCCCCCGCACGGCGGCATTGCGTTCGGGATCGACAGGATGGTGATGGTGCTCGCCAATGAGCCGAACCTGCGCGACGTGATCGCCTTTCCGAAGAACCAGGCCGGCATCGACCCGATGAGCGGCGCGCCGTCCGAGGTGACGCCCGAGCAGCTGGCCGAGCTCGGAATCCAGGTGGTCGCGCCGAAGGAGCGCTAGGATCGCCGCAGAGCGGGCGCCGGCCGATCGGCGGCGCATACTGACGGCAAGAGGAGAAATCGAGCATGTCATCACAGGAATCCGAGCGGCACCTTCAGGCACCCACCCTGACGTCGCTTCCGCGCATCGAGGAACTGCCGATGACCGAGGGCGGCGGGTTCGGCGAGCAGGGTGTCCGCGATGCGTTCGACTCGTTCAGGCGCCACGCGCTCCAGCTCCAGGCGCAGCTCCGCGTGCTCCAAGCCGCGGCGGGGACGAGCCGCGTCGAGCCGACCGCACACGCCATCCGCATGGACGCCCTGCACCTGATCCGGGGGGCGGCCGAGTTCGCCGACCAGATCGAGCGCGACGCGCAGAACGCCTCGGCGGTTCAGCTGTCGCGCGCCGAGGAGGAGATTCGCCGTCACAACCACGAGCTTCAGCAGCGCGAGACCGAGCTCGAGCGCTTTCGCCAGGAGTCCGATCGCCAGCGAGCCGACCTGCTCAACCAGGCGAAGGCCGAGGCCCGGGAGATCCTCACGAGCGCCGAGCGCGAGTCCAACCAGGAGCTCCGCGAGGCGGAGGCACGCGCGGCCCGCCTCCTCGAGCAGTCGCGCCACCAGGCGACCGAGCTGACGAACGCCGCCCGCGCCGAAGTCGAGCAGACGCTCGAGTGGTCGCGCGCGCAGGCCTCGGTCGTAATTGCCCGTGCCCAGCAGGGTGCCGAGAAGCTGCTCGCCGCCGCCGGGCTGAGCGCCGACAACATGGGGCGCGTGATCGAGACGATCATGGGACAGTCCACCGCCGACGCGGCCAAGCTGTCCGAACGCGACCGGCCGAGCGCGCCGGCCACTCCGACCATGCCGACCGCGCCGACAGCACCCACTCCTCCGGCCGCCCCCTACGGGACAACCCCGACGGCGCCGCCGCTCACCGAGCCGTCCGCCGACCGGCCGGCGGAGGACGAACGGCCCCCAGAGCGGGCCGGCTGAGCCCAACCCACCGGCACTAGACTCCCGAGGCGATGCGGGGCGGGTTCGTGCCGAGATTTGCGGTCGAGGCCGGTTTCCTGATCCTGATCGGGATCGGTGCCGGGATCGCCGATCTGCGCCCCATCGTCATCGTCGCGCTGGTCGCCGGCGCCTGGCTGGTCGTGTCCCTGTTCGAGCTCGCCGTCTGGCACGCCCAGGGAAGGCCGGTCGAGACGTACCTCCCGCCTCCGCTCGCGGCGGTGGAGCGCAGCGACGACGGCGACGGCCGGTCCGGCCTGCCGGGCGAGGAGCCGGCGATCGAGGCGGACGAGAATGCCTACCCGCTCCGTCCCGATGCGGGGACATCCCCGTCGGACGAGGTCGAGGAGTACACCCGGATCCTCGGCGAGGGCACGGAGGCCGACCCGCCCGGCGAGGCAGGAGACTAGGGCGATGCTGAGCCGGAGTTTTCCGAGGTTCCTGCTCGAGGTGGGGCTGCTCGTCGCCGCCGCAGCGGTGTCGGCTGTCGCACACCTCGAGCCGATCATGATCGCCCTCGTGATGGCGGGAGCCTTCGGTGTCGTTGTCCTGTCGGAATGGCTGCTCACCCGCGGGGTCGCCGAGCCCCCGGCACGGCAGGCGTCCGGGGGCGTCGCGCCGGATCGCCGACCGCGTTGGGCACCTCGACGGCATCCGCGCGAACCCGCCGGATCGCACGCTGCGGCGTTTCCGCCGGTGCCGGGAGACCGAAGCGGCCGGCCCCGGCAACCGGCTGCGGCCAAGGCGCCGCCCGCAGTCGCATCGGTCTCGCCTGCCGCCGCCGAGCGGCTACGCGCCGGGACGTTGCAGCCGGACGATCCGCCGTCGCCGACCGTGACTCGCCCGGATCGGGATCTCGCGGTCAGCGCTGCTCCAGTGGCCGGTGCGACTCTGCCGCGCGCGATCCCGGCGCCCCTCCCTGCGGCGAGCGCGCGCCGGCGCTGGAACGTCTTCGAGCTCCAGGATCAGGCCCGGCTCGTCGCCGGGGCTGACGTCACCCGCGACGAGGAGCTGTCGTTCCTGCTGCTCTACCTGCGCGAGTTCGCAGATCTCGACGGCGAGCTTCCCGAGGAGTTCGACGGGTTCGTGCGCGAGTCGTTCACCGACCTGATGCGGTGAGCGTCGCTCGCGTCCGTCCAACGAGACGCCCTGCGAGGACAGCACTCGTCCGGCGCCAGCTCTCGCTCGGCGGAGCGGCGCTGCTCGCGGCCGTCGTTGCGCTGGCGATCGCCGCGCGCGACGCGACCGTACCGGCGACGGCGGCGCGTCTCCCGCAACCGGTCTTGCCCGATTCCGGAGCCTGGTACACGGGCATTGCGGGAGTCCGCACCCGGCCGCTCGCAGGCCGGGTCTCGGGCTGCGGAACGCTTCTCGACCCGACCACACTCGGGCTCGGACATTCCGTGCTTCCATGCGGGGCAAAGGTGTTCCTCGCGTACGGCGGCAAGACCGTCCTCACGACCGTGGTCGACCACGGCCCGCTCACGCCGGGACAGGACTTCGAGGTGACCCCGGCGCTCGCCGACCTGCTCGATCTGTCCGGCGTCCAGACGGTCCGCTGGAGCTTCGCCCGCTCGGGGTAGGCACCGGTACAGTGAGAGCGTGTGCCCGACTCTGTTCGTGGCTTCGCAACCAATGTAGAACCTGTAGCCAATAGCGAGGGAGCCCGCGTCGGGTTCGGGGAGTCGGGAGACGAGCCGGCCCGCAAGGCACCCACCTGGTTCGTCCAGGTTCGCTATGGAGTGGAGTTATCGGCAGAGTGGAGATACACATGGGGGGAACCGCATGGTTCCCCCCATATCCCCTCTCCTTCTTTTGGCTTCGCCGGAAAGACGAAAAACATGATTGAGGTTGCCGGAGATTCGTCGCGCGACGGGTGCTGGGCGCTCGTTCGGTTGCGCATCGACCGTGGCCGGATCGCCGACGCCGACGCCGACGGTCTCGACACCGAGCTGCGGGGGCTGAGCCTCCTGGAGGCGGCTGCGGTCGGGGGTGAGACGCTCGCCGTCGACGCGCTCGCGAATGCGCTCGCGCCGGTGTTCGAGGCGCCCGCGGCGCCCGGGCGCGTCGCAGTGGCGATGAGCGGCGGCGTCGACTCGGCCGTCGCGCTCCTGCGGGCGGGGCCGGATGCGGTCGGGGTGACTCTGCGGCTCTGGGCCGATCCGGAGGGGCGCTCCTCCGAGCGGACGTGCTGCTCGCCGGAGGCGGTGATCGCAGCGCGCGAGACCTGCCACTCGCTTGGACTCCCGCACGTGACGCTCGACCTGCGCGAGGAGTTCCGCCGAGCCGTCGTCGAGCCGTTCGTGCGCGGATACGCGCGCGGTGAGACGCCGAACCCCTGCACGCGCTGCAACGGCGGCTTCCGGTTTGCGGAGCTGCTCCGCTTCGCGAAGCGTGCGGGCGCCGAACGGCTGGCCACCGGCCACTACGCGAGGATCGTCAACCACCGAGGGCGACTGCTCCTCGCGCGCGGGTCGGACGCGCAAAAGGACCAGTCGTACATGCTCGCGCGCCTCGACCCCGCGCGGCTCGACCGTGTCTGGTTCCCGCTCGGCGGACAGGAGAAGGAGGAGACGAGAGCGGAGGCCGAGCGAGCGGGCCTGCGCGCGGCCGCCCGAGCCGAGAGCCAGGAGGCGTGCTTCCTGGCCGGCGACGACTACCGCGATTTCCTCGAGCGCCGCGGGCTCTCCGGCCGACGAGGGCCTGTGGTCGACGAAGCCAGGCGCGTCCTGGGCTCGCACGAGGGCCACTGGCGCTTCACACCCGGCCAGCGGCGCGGCCTGAACGTCGCTTCCGACCGGCCGCTGTACGCCCTGCGCACGAGCGCCCGCACGAACACGGTTGTCGTCGGCCCCCGCGAGTCGCTCGCGCGGACGCGTGTGAGCGCCACCGGCCGTCTGTACGTTCCGGTCGATCGCGCGGAGGCGAAGCTGCGCTACCGCTCGCCGGCCGCCGGCGCGTCCGTGGAGCGCACGGCACGGGGTTTTCGGCTCTCACTCGACGAACCGGTGTACGGGGCGGCGCCGGGGCAGACGGCGGTCCTGTACGAGGGCGACGCGGTCGTCGGGGCTGGTCTCGTGTTGTCGAGCGGGTCCGCCTAAGATCCACCCGATGATCGCCTCGTTCAGCTGGAGCGACCTCGCCTATCTCGCGCTGGCCGTCTTCCTGATCCTCGCCGGACTCGCGCTCGGCTACTCCGCGCTGCGTCTCGGCACGACACTCGGTCGCCTCTCCTCGCTGATCCGGGGAACCGAGACAGAGCTGCTGCCGGTGATCTCGAAGGCGGGAGTGACCGTGGATCGCGTGAACGACCAGCTGAACAAGGTCGACCAGCTCACGGACAGCGCCGTGGATGCGGTTGCGAGCGTCGACACGGCAGTGCGCACCGTCGCGGGCCTCGTCACGAGGCCGATCGAGAAGGCTGCGGGGCTGGTCAGCGGCGTCCGCCACGCAGGCTCGTCGCTGCGGAGGCGGGGCAACCTCAAGGAGGCGATCCGCACAGGGAAAGAGGAAGCGGCGAGGAGAGAACGGGATCTCGCCGACGAGCTCGCCGGCGACGACTGACCGACGAGATCGGGCGCTTGGAGCGGGGAGAACGCCCGATTGACCCCCGTACACTAGGAGCCGTGCGAACGACGGCCGAGCTGCGCGAGGGCTTCCTCGCCTTCTTCGAGGAGAAGGGCCATCTGCGCTGCCCGTCGGCGTCGCTCGTGCCGCGTGCCGGCGACCACTCGACGCTGTTCACGTCCGCGGGGATGCAGCCCCAGATGCCGTACTTCCTCGGCCGCGAGTCGCCTCCGGCCCTGCTGACGACGACCGCTCAGAAGGTGTTCCGGACCGTCGACATCGACGAGGTCGGGCTCGACACCTATCACCTGACCTTCTTCGAGATGATGGGCAACTTCTCGTTCGGCCAGTACTTCAAGCAGGGCGCGATCGAGTTCGCGTCCGAGTTCATCCGCGACCGGCTGAAGCTGGACTGGGACCGGATCTGGGTCAGCGTCCACGCCGGCGATCCCGACCTGAAGCTCGGCCCCGACCAGGACGCGATCGACCTCTGGGAGCAGGTCGGGATGCCCCCGGAGCGGATCGTGCTGCTGCCCTCGTCGGAGAACTTCTGGTCGGTCGGCGGCCCGGGACCCTGCGGCCCGGACTCCGAGATCTACTGGGACTGGGGCGCGGAAACCGGCTGCGGGAACGCGGACTGCAAGCCCGGCTGCACCCGCTGCGAGCGCTTCCTCGAGTTCTGGAACCTCGTCTTCATGTCGTACGAGCTCCATCCGGACGGGACGCTGACACCGCTGCCGAAGCAGAACATCGACACCGGCCTTGGCCTCGAGCGGACGGCCCGGATCGTGCAGGACGTCGCCTCGGTCTACGACACCGACGGCTACCGGCTGATCATGGACTGGATCGCCGAGGAGTCAGGCGTCGCGTACGGCGACACGCCCGACGCGACGAAGGCGCACCGCGTCCTGGCCGACCACGGCCGGGGGATGGCGTTCATCGTCGCCGAAGGGGTGACGCCGTCGAACGAGGGGCGCGGGTACGTCCTGCGCCGGATCGTTCGCCGCGCCGTGCAGCACGGCTTGCGGATCGGGATGCGAGGGCCGTTTCTCGGTGGGCTCGCAGAGACGGTGATCGGGCAGATGGGTGATGCATATCCGGAGCTGGCCGAGCATCGTGGCCAGATCACGCGCATCCTCACGGCGGAGGAGGAGCGCTTCGGCGAGACGCTCGAGCGCGGGATGAAGCTGTTCGAGGAGGCGGCGCTGCGAGGCTCGATCGGCGGCGAGGATGCCTTCACGCTCCAGGCGACCTACGGCTTCCCGATCGAGCTGACCGTCGAGCTCGCACGCGAACGTGGCCTGGCGGTGGACGAGGACGAGTTCGCGCGGCTGATGGGCGAGCATCGCGACATCTCCCGCGCGGGCGGCGGCAAGGGCGAGGTTCAACAGGCGGCGGACTTCGCCCGCTCGGCCGGGTTCAAGACCGACTTCGTCGGGTGGGAGAAGACCGAGGTGCTGACGCAGATCGGCGCGCTCGAGGACGCCGGTGACGGCCTCTTCCTCGCGAAGATCTACGAGTCGCCGTTCTACGCGGAGGGTGGCGGCCAGGTCTCGGACGCGGGCGAGCTAGAGAACGAAGACGGCTCGCGCGCCACGCTGCGGGCCGTCTTCCGGCTCGACGACGACCAGGCGCTCCTGTTCGAGGGGACGGGCTTCGCCGCCGGCGACCGGGTGAAGGCGGTCGTGCCGTGGGCCGTGCGCTTTCCGACGATGGCCAACCACACGGCGACGCATCTGCTCCACGAGGCGCTCCGCCAGGTACTCGGAGATCACGTCCACCAGGCCGGCTCGGCGGTGCGGCCCGACAAGCTGCGCTTCGACTTCACCCATCCGCAAGCGCTCAGTGCCGACGAGCGCGCCGCCGTCGAGCAGCGGGTGAACGAGGTCGTCTTCGCGAATCACCCCGTGCGGACGTTCATCGTCCCGATCGAGGAGGCGCGGAAGCTCGGCGCGATGATGCTCTTCGGCGAGAAGTACGGCGACGAAGTGCGCGTGGTCGAGGTCGAGGGAGTCTCGCGCGAGCTCTGCGGCGGCACCCACGTGCGCTCGACCGCCGAGATCGGGCCGTTCGTGACCCTGTCCGAAGGCTCCGTCGGCTCGGGCGTCCGGCGCATCGAGGCGATCACCGCAGGCGAGGCGTTTGCGTACCTCCACGCGATCGCGGGGGAGGCCGACGAGCTGCGCGCCGAGCTCGTGCAGGCCCGCAAGGAGGCGAAGAAGCCGGCCGCCGCCGTGGAGGCGGAGTTCGAGATCCGCTCCCGCGACGGCGACGTGCTCGTGGTCGAGGCGAAGGGGATCGCCGGCGGCGAGTTGCGGGATCTCTCCGACCGGATTCGCCAGCAGGAGGGGGCGGCCGCAGTGCTCGTCGGCTCGACCGAGGACGGTCGTGCGTTCCTCGTCTTCAACGTCGACCAGTCGCTGGCCGATCGCGGGATCGACGCGGTCGCGCTCGTCAAGGATGCGGCCAAGCACATCGGCGGCGGCGGCGGCGGCCGGCCGACGCTGGCCGAAGCCGGCGGCCGGGAGCCCGGGAAGATCCTCGACGCGCTCGAGGCCGCGCGGACGTCGCTGCTCGCGAAGCTGGCATGAAGGTGCTGGCTCTGGACTTCGGCCTCGCTCGTACCGGCGTTGCGGTTTCCGATCCGACCGGGACGGTCGCCCGCCCGCTGTGCACCGTCGAGCGGGCCGCGAGCGCCCCCGGGCTCGCCCGGTTGCGGCAGCTCGTCAGCGAGGAGGGAGCCGAGCGGATCGTCGTCGGGCTGCCGCTGACGCTGCGCGGTACGCGCGGCGAGCAGGTGATCGCGACCGAGCGCTTCGTCGACGACCTCCGGTCGGCCGTGGGCGTCCCGGTGGAGACGTTCGACGAGCGGTTCACGACCACGCTGGCGGGGCCGGGTGCCGGCGAAGATGCCCGCGCCGCCGCACACCTCCTGTCGAGCTACCTCGAGTGGTCGGCCCGCCGGACCTGAGAAGTCCGTCCGGTGAGCAGATCCTCCGGCGCCGCGTCGCCGCGCTGATCCTGCTCTCGGCCGTGCTCGGGGCGCTGATCTGGGCCGGTTGGGCCGTGTTCAGAAATCACCGGGCCACGGCACCCCCGGTGACGACGGTGGCGCCGCCGAAGATCCTCGAAGTGCTCTTCCCCGAAGGCTTCACGCGGGCGCAGATGGCCGATCGCGCCGCCGCTGCGAGTCCGGCGATCACATCCGCCGGCTACCTGGCGGCGACGGCGTCGTCGACGCTGCCGGGCCGGTTCGCCGGCGACGGCAAGTCCCGCAACCTCGAGGGCTTTCTCTTCCCGGCCACCTATGACCTGTACGAGACCGACCCGGCGGCCCGGCTCGTCCGTAAGCAGCTCGAGCGCGTTCACCGACAACTGGGGCAAGGTCGCGCTCGGCTACGCGCGCTCGAAGAACCTGACCGCCTACGACGTGCTGATCATCGCCTCGATGATCGAGAAGGAGGTGATCGTCCCGCGCGAGCGGCCGCTCGTCGCAGCCGTGATCTACAACCGCCTCCACGGCCGGACCCCGCTCGGGATCGATGCAACCCTTCGCTACGGGCTCGGCATCGCGCCGACCGAGGCGATCACGAAGCAGGATCTCGCCTCCGACTCGCCCTACAACACGCGCCGCTTCCGCGGCCTCCCGCCGACGCCGATCGCCAACCCCGGGCTGGCGTCGATGCAGGCGGCCGCGCACCCGGCGAAGGTGAACTACCTCTACTTCGTCCGGACGCCCGACTGTCGCAGCCACTTCTTCACCGCGAGCATCGAGGAGTTCAACGCGTACACGCGGAAGGGGCTGACGAACTGCTAGGCGCCCTCAGCGGAACGACGCGGCTCGTCGGGATCATCGGCAACCCGGTGGCGGGGTCGCTGTCGCCCGCCATGCAGAACGCCGCCTTTGCGGCTCGGGGGCTCGACTGGGCGTACGTGCCGCTGCCGGTCGAGCCGGAGGGAGTGGCAGACGCCGTGCGCGGGCTCGTCGCGCTCGGCTTCGCCGGCGCGAACGTGACCGCTCCGTACAAGCTCGAGGTGGCCGCGCTCTGCGAGACCGAGCTTCCGTCCGTGAACACCCTCATCGTCCGCGACGGCCGGATCGAAGCGCGCTCCACCGACACTGCAATCCTCGCCGGGCTCCGGGCGGAACGGCCGGTGATCCTCGGCGCCGGCGGCTCGTCGGTGGCGTTCAGGGAGGCGCTCCCGCACGCGCGCCTGTTCTCGCGCGCGCGGCGAGTGGCCGCCGGACGTCTCCGGGGCCGACCTGGTTGTGAACGCCACGTCCGAGCGGGACGAGGTGCTCGTGCTCGTGAGCCGGGGTCAGACGCTGATCGACCTTCCGTACCCGGAGACCGCGACGGGGCGCGCCGCCCGCGAGGCAGGCGCGACGGTGATCGGCGGTCTCGAAGTGCTCGTCGCGCAGGGCGCCGCGTCCTTCGAGCTCTGGACCGGGGTGGCCGCACCCGTCGAGGAGATGCGCGCGGCCGTAGGCTTCCATTCTGCTGCGCAGAATGGCTTGACGGAGGCGACATGATCGACGAGACGATGAGCAGCCTCCCTAACCATTTCCCGACCGGAGGGAGGGAAATGGCATGAACCTCGAGCTCGTCACCGCCGGCGAGTCGCACGGCCCGGCGCTCGTCGCGATTCTCAGCGGCCTGCCGGCCGGCCTCGTCCTCGACCGGGCCGCGATCGACGCCGACCTGCGGCGGCGCCAGCAGGGCTACGGGCGCAGCCCGCGCCAGCAGATCGAGACCGACGAGGTCGAGGTGCTCGCCGGCCTCCGCCACGGACGCACGCTCGGCTCGCCGCTCGCGCTCGTCGTGCGCAACCGCGACCACAAGAACTGGACCTGGGGGATGAGCCCGTGGCCGCCGGAGGGAGAACCGGCCGGGAAGGGGACGAAGGCGGTGACGCTGCCTCGCCCCGGCCACGCCGATCTCGCGGGCGTCCTCAAGTACGGTCTCGCGGACGTGCGAGACGCGCTCGAGCGGGCGAGCGCACGGCACACCGCAGCGACGGTTGCCGCCGGCGCCGTCGCGAAAGCGCTGTTACGCGAGATCGGCGTCGAGGTCGCGGGAGCCGTCGTCGGCGAGGGGCTGGAGGCGCGCGTGGACGCGGCGAAGGGCGAGCGCGACACGATCGGCGGGATCGTCGAGGTGCGTGCGCGGCACGTGCCGCCGGGCCTCGGCTCGTACGCCTCCCGCGACGCGCGGCTCGACGCGCGGCTGGCCGCCGCCCTGATGGGAATCCAGGCGGTCAAGGGGGTCGAGATCGGCGACGGCTTCGCGCTCGCCGGATTGCGCGGCTCGGAGGCGCATGACGAGATTCACCGCGACGAGCGCGGCCTCTACCGGGAGACGAACCGTGCGGGTGGGATCGAGGCCGGAGTCTCGAACGGCGAGGAGATCGTCGCCCGCGCCGCGATGAAGCCGCTGCCGACGCTGATGCAGCCGCTGCGGTCGGTCGATCTCGAAACCGGAGACGCAGCGGAGGCGCTCGTCGAGCGCAGCGACACCGCCGCGGTGGAGGCGCTCGCCGTCGTCGCCGAGGCGGCCGTTGCCTTTGAGCTCGCGCGGGCGGCCAGAGAGAAGTTCGGCGGCGACGCGCTCGCCGATTTCGTCGGGGCGTACAACGCATACCGCGAGCGCATCGATTGGCAACCACGCTAGATCGTCTCCATCGGCACCTCGCGCTGATCGGCTTCATGGGCGCCGGCAAGTCGACCGTCGGCGCCGAGATCGCCCACAAGCTCGGCCGCCGCTTCGTCGATGCCGACGAGGAGATCGAGCGGCGGACCGGCACGACTATTGCGGCGCTGTTCGAGCCGGGCGAGGACTCGTTCCGCACGGTGGAGGAGGAGGTGGTCGCCGATCTGCTCGCGGCGCCAGAGCCGACGGTCATCGCGCTCGGCGGCGGCGCAGTGCTGTCGGCGCGCACCCGGGCGGGCCTGGACTCGCTGGCGGTCGCGGTGCTCCTCGAGGTCGACGCCGACGTGGCCTGGGAGCGATCGCGCGGCTCCGCCAGGCCGCTCGCGCAGGACGAGGATCGGTTCCGCAGCCTGTACGCGGATCGCATGTCCGTGTATCGCGAGGTGGCCGACGCGGTCGCGCGAGACGCCGACGGCGCCGTTCTCGCCGCCGCGGGGATTCATGTGAGCGTCGGCGCCCTGGAGCTGCTCGGCGATCTCGTGCCGGGCGAAGGCCGCGTCGCGCTCGTCGCCGACACGCACGTCGCCGGCATCCACGGCATGGACGCGCAGCTGGCGCTCGGCGGCCGGCTCGCCTCGACGCACGAGGTTGCGGGGAAGTCCGTGGCCGATCTGGAAGCACTGTGGCGCTCGCTCCGGCTCGACCGCAGCGGCACGATCGTCGCCCTCGGCGGAGGGACGACGACCGACCTCGCGGGCTTTGCGGCGGCCACGTACATGCGCGGGCTCGACTGGGTCGCCGTCCCGACCAGCCTCGTCGGGCAGGTGGACGCGGCGATCGGCGGGAAGACGGCGATCGACCTCCCCGAGGCGAAGAACCTGGTCGGCTCCTTCCACTGGCCGGTGATGACCGTGATCGACCCGGCGCTCCTCGCCACGCTCCCCGCGCCGGAGCGGCTGAACGGCCTGGCGGAAGTGGTCAAGACAGGCCTGCTCGCGGGTGAGCCGCTCTGGACGCTTCCCGACGAGGAGCTCGTCCGCCGGTGCGCGGCCTTCAAGGCGGCACTCTGCATCCGGGATCCGCACGACCTCGGCCCGCGCCACGCGCTCAACCTCGGGCACACGTTCGCGCACGCGCTCGAGGCCGCTTCCGGCTACGAGCTCCCGCACGGGCGGGCGGTCGCGCTCGGGCTGCTCGCCGCGCTCCGGCTCTCCGGGCGCGACGCCGAACCCGTCGAGGAGGTGCTCGCGCCCGAGCCGGCACGCGTCGACCGAGAGCGCGCCTGGGAGGCGCTCCTGCGCGACAAGAAAGGCCGGTTGCGGATCGTCCTGCTCGGAGAGGGCGGCGCCCGCGAGGAGGAGCTCCCCGAAGCGGACGTCCGGCCCGCTCTCGACGCGCTGATCGCCCAGTAAGGTCTCCGGCGTGCAGGTCGACGTCCTGAACGGCGTGAACCTCGACGTACTCGGGCGGCGCGACCCCGAGCTCTACGGCGGCTTGACGATCTCCGAGCTCGAGACGCGGATCTACGAGTGGGCGAAGGATCTGAGCGTGCGCGTCAGATGCCGCCAGACGAACAACGAGGGCCAGTTCGTCGACTGGTGCCACGAGGCGCTCGACTCGGCGGACGGCGTGATCGTCAACCCGGCGGCGTGGACTCACTACAGCTACGCGATCCGGGACGCGATCGAGCTCTTCGACGTGCCCGTCGTCGAGGTGCACCTCTCGAACGTGGACGAGCGCGAGGAGTGGCGGCGCGTCTCGGTGATCTCGGACCTGGCGGCGAAACGGGTGATCGGCAAGGGACCGGACGGCTACCGCGAGGCCCTCGAGTTCCTCGCGGGGCGAGCGTGAACGCCAGGATCGAGCGCGTCCGCGCGCTGATCGAGGCCCCGCTGCTCGTCACGAAGCCCGTCAACGTCCGCTATCTCACCGGCCTGGACAGCTCGAATGCGGCGCTGCTCGTCGAGGCGGACCGGGTGCGGCTGTTCACCGACTTCCGGTACGCCGAGAAGGCGCGCCTGCTCGGGCTCGAGGTCGTCGAGCTGCCGCGGAACCTTTTCGGCGGCATCGCCGACCACCTGCCGGGGCGCGTCGAGTTCGAGGCCGAGCATCTGCCCTACGCGGCGTGGGCCGCTCTGGGGGGCGGGGCGCGGAGCTCGTCCCGCGCAGCGAGCTCCTCGAAGGCGTCCGCGCCGTGAAGGAGCCGGGTGAGCTCGAGACGATCCGGCAGGCGGCGGCGATCACGAACGAGTGCTTCGACGCGCCTCGCCGCGGAGCGCTTCATCGGCCGCACCGAGCGCGAGCTCGCCTGGTGGCTCGAGTCGCTGATGCACGAGCTGGGCGCCGAGGGGCCTGCCTTCCCGGTGATCGTCGCCGCGGGCGCGAACGGCGCGTCCCCGCATGCGAACTCGGGCGACCGGACGATCGAGGCGGGACACGACGGTCGTCGTCGATGCCGCCGCGAAGCTCGACGGGTACTGCTCGGACTGCACGCGGACGTTCGCCACCGGCGAGCTCCCGGCCCGGCTGGCCCGCTCGTACGAGGTCTGCCTGGCCGCGCAGGAGACCTCGCTCGCCGCCACGGTGGCGGGGGCGGTCGGGCGAGACGTCGACGCCGTTGCGCGCGACGCGATCGGGGCGGAAGGCCTGGGCGAGCTGTTCGGGCACGGGCTGGGGCACGGCGTCGGCATGGAGATCCACGAGCTGCCGCGGCTGCGCCCGGAGAGTGACGACGTGCTGGCGGCGGGCGGCGTCGTCACCGTGGAGCCGGGCATCTACCACCCGGGCGTCGGCGGGATCCGGATCGAAGACCTCGTCGTCGTCACGGACGGCGGTCCGCCCGAGGTGCTGACCTCGTTCACCAAGGAGCTCGTCACCGTCCGCTAGACCTAGAATGGCAGGTCGATGGCCGAAGTCGTCAACACCAACCAGTTCAAGAACGGGATGCACATCGAGCTCGACGGGGCGCCGTGGCGGATCGTCGAGTTCCAGCACGTCAAGCCGGGCAAGGGCGGCGCGTTCGTGCGCACGAAGCTGAAGGCGCTCGAGTCGGGCGCCGTCGTCGACCGGACGTTCCGCGCGGGCGAGAAGTTCCCGCGCGTCCACACCGAGGTCAAGAACGTCCAGTACCTCTACGACGCCGGCGAGCACGTCGTGTTCATGGACGAGGAGAACTACGAGCAGATCCAGCTCACCCGCGGCTCGGTGGACGACGTGCTCGAGTTCCTCCAGCCGTCCAGCTCCGTTCCGCTGCTGATGGTCGACGGAAAGCCGGCGGGAGTGCAGATGCCGTCTTCCGTCGAGCTGACGGTGTCCGAGACCGAGCCGGGCGTGCGCGGCGACACCGTCTCGAACGTGACGAAGCCGGCGACGCTCGAGACCGGGGCGGTCGTGCAGGTGCCGCTCTTCGTGAACGTGGGCGACCGGATCAAGGTCGACCCGCGTGAGCACCGCTACATCTCCCGCGCCTAGGCTCCCTGCGTGCCTGCGCTCGTAGACACCACGCTCCGGCTGCTCGGCCAGGAACCGCTCGCCGGCGTGATGCCGACGGCAGAGCAGCTGCGGCTGGCCGAGATTCTCGACTCGGCCGGCTTCGCGTACCTCGAGGTGTCCGGCGGCGGCTGCTTCGACGCGGCCGTCAAGCGCGGGGTCGAGAGCCCCTGGGAAAGGATCCGCGCGCTCCGGGCCCGCACCAAGACTCCGCTCGCGCTCGCATTGCGCGGCCGCTTCCTCGTCGGCTCGAGGCCGGTCGGAACCGACTTCGTCCGCCGGTTCGTCGAGTCGGCCGCCGAGAGCGGGATCGACGTGTTCAGGTTGCACGATCCGCTCAACGACGTCTCCAACCTGAAAGAGGCCAGCGAGGCGATCACCAAGGTCGAGCGCGAGTTCGACGCCGGACTCG
Organism: uncultured Actinomycetes bacterium; assembly: GCA_963764565.1. GTDB lineage: Bacteria > Actinomycetota > Thermoleophilia > Gaiellales > Gaiellaceae > DATBLE01. The sequence continues at coordinate 40,492 of CAVXTD010000012.1, read as the reverse complement.
TCTACAGTCCGGGCCCGTCCGGCGAGACGGACGCGCTGGTCGCTCAGGCGCGCCGGCTGCCCGAGCTCGGTACGGCACGGGTGCTGATCCACGATGTGTCCGGCTCGCTCGAGCCGCACCGCGTGCGCGAGCTCGTCGACGCGATCCGCGAGGCAAGTGGCCTGCCCGTCGGCCTCTACTGTCAGGGTGCCGGCGGAACGAGCCTGGCGGCGGCGATCGAGGCAGCCCGGGCCGGCGCCGATCTGATCGCCTGCGCCGCCTACCCGGTCGCGCTTGTCCTCCACCGCGCCTCGGGCGAGGCGACAGCAGCCGCGCTCGAGGGGCTCGGCCTGGAGAGCGGCGTGTCGGTGGAGGCGCTCTGGCGCGCGTCGGACCTCATCGACGAGCACATCGGCGACCAGCCGGTCACACCGCTCGCACCGAGGATCGCCACGCGTGCCGCCGAGCACAGCCTTCCGGCCGGCCTCGTGGCCGCGCTCGACCTCCATCTTCGCGCCCACGCCGCCGGCGACCGCCTCGACGAGGTGATCGAGGAGCTGACGCGGATCCGCTCCGAGGTCGGCTGGCCGCCGCTGGCGGCTCCGATCGGACAGGTGATCGCCTCGCAGGCACTGCTACACGTCCTCGCCGCGGAGCGCTACCAGCTCGTCGTCGACGAGCTCAGGGACCTCCTCGAGGGACGCTACGGCTCCCCGCCCGGCGAGATCTCACCGGCCGTGCAACGAGCGGTAGCGCTCGTGTCGGACGGAACGGCGACGCGATCCGAGCCGCCGGACCTCGACCGCCTCAAGGACCGCTACGAGGGAATCGCGGCGAGCGAGGAGGAGCTCCTCCTCGTCGCGCTCTTCGGTGACGACGCCGAGCCGCTGCTGCGGACGATCCGCGGGCGCGGTAGAGACGACTCGCTCGAGGGTGGCGGCGTCGACGGGACGCGGGCGGCGCGGATCAGGGAGATCGTCCGCATCGTCCAGGAGTCGAGCGTCGGCGAGGTGACGATCGAGGACGCGGGAATGCGCGTGACGGTCAGGCGCGCGGGCGAGCCCGCCGAGACCGTCCTCGCCGCGACTGCAACCGAGCCCCTCGTGGACGAGGAGACGACAGCCGCCTCGCCGGCGGCCGCGCCGCCCGATCCGGGAGTGGTTCGGGTCGAGTCTCCGATGGTCGGGACGTTCTACCGTGCGCCCTCTCCGGGATCGCCGCCCTTCGTGCAGGAGGGCGACGCGATCGGCAGGGGGCAGACGCTCTGCGTTCTCGAGGCGATGAAGCTGATGAACGAGGTGAAGGCGGAGCTGGACGGCATCGTCCGGCGCATCCACGCCGAGAACGCCCAGCCGGTCGAGTACGGGCAGCTGCTCTTCGAGCTCGAGCCCGTCGCCGGACGCCCAGCCGGCCTCTAACGTGTCCGTCGCATCCCGCTGATGTTCACGCGCGTCCTGGTCGCGAACCGCGGTGAGATCGCCGTCCGCGTGATCCGTACCCTGCACGAGCTCGGCATCGAGGCGGTGGCGGTGTACTCGACCGCCGACCGGGACGCGCTCCACGTCCGGCTCGCCGACCGCGCTGTCTGCATCGGGCCGCCCTCGCCTGCCGAGAGCTACCTGAACATCCCCTCGATCGTCGCTGCGGCGGAGACGACAGGGTGCCAGGCGGTCCACCCAGGCTACGGCTTCCTCTCCGAGCGGCCCGCGTTCGTGACGGCGTGCACCGAGAACGACCTCGTGTTCATCGGGCCCGACGCCGAGGTGATGGGGCGCATGGGCGACAAGGTGCAGGCCAAGGCGGCGATGCGGGAGGCCGGCGTGCCGCTCGTACCCGGCACCGAGGAAGCGACGACGCTCGCCCAGGCTCGCACGCTTGCGCCCGAGATCGGCTTCCCGGTGCTCCTCAAGGCGGCAGCGGGCGGCGGGGGCCGGGGAATGCGCCTCGTCTTCTCGCCGGGCGAGCTCGAATCGGCGTTCGCGACCGCCTCGGGCGAGGCGGATGCCGCGTTCGGGGACGGCAGCCTGTATCTGGAGAAGGCGCTCGTCCCGGCGCGGCACGTCGAGATCCAGGTGCTCGCGGACGGCCGGGGCGGCGTGCTCACGCTCGGAGAGCGAGAGTGCTCGATCCAGCGGCGCCACCAGAAGCTCGTCGAAGAGTCGCCCTCGCCGGCGCTGACCCCGGAGACGCGAGAGGCGATGGAGGCCTCCGCCGAGCGCGCCTGCCTCGCGACCGGCTACTCGAACGCGGGGACATTGGAGTTTCTCCTCGACTCGGACGGCGGCTTCTACTTCATCGAGCTGAACGCGCGGCTCCAGGTCGAGCACCCCGTCACCGAGCTCGTCACCGGCATCGACATCGTCCGCGAGCAGCTGCGGATCGCCGACGGTCAGCCGCTCGCCTCGACCGGCCGTGCGGATCGGAGAGGCCACGCGATCGAGATCCGGATCAACGCCGAAGACCCGGAGCGCGGCTTTGCGCCCTCACCGGGCCGAATCGACCGGCTCGCCGTTCCCGGCGGGCCCGGGGTCCGCCTCGACACGCATGTGGAGACGGGAACGGCGATCCCGCCCAACTACGACTCGCTGATCGGGAAGCTGATCGTCTGGGACGAGAACCGCGGAGCTGCGATCGCGCGGGGGCTGCGCGCCCTCGGGGAGCTCGAGGTCGAGGGGGTTGCCACGACCCGCGACTTCGCTATCGGCGTCCTCGAGAGCGAGGCGTTCGCCAGCGGCCGGTACACGACCTCCTACCTCGACGAGCACGGCCGACTGACCGCTTTCCCGCCGTGCCGCCCGCCGCACCGCCCTCTTCCTCCTCTACCAGTGGGATCTGACCGGGCAGCCGCTGGCGGCGAACTACGAGGGCGAGGTGGACGAGTTCGCCCGGTCGCTCGCCGAAGCGGTCGTGGCTCGTGCTGAGGCGCTCGACGAGCGCGTCTCGGGGGTCTCCGGCGACTGGCCGGCGAAGCAGCTCGGCACGCTGGAGCGGAACATCCTCCGCATTGGCGTCCACGAGCTCGAGGAAGGTACGGTCCCGCTCGAGGTGGCGATCGACGAAGCGGTAACTCTTGCGAAGCGCTACGCATCCGAGGACGCGGGACGCCTCGTGAACGGGATTCTGGGCGCCATCGCCCGGGAGGCCGTCCGTGATCCGGAGACCGCACCGTGAACCTCGAGGAACAGGTCGACCGTCTCGACGCGCTGCGTCAGCGGCTGGAGGCGTGCACGTCGCTGGAGGACGCAGTCGACCTGCTCGCCGAGTTCGACGCCGCCGCGAAGGAGCTGATCGAGACGCTCGACCGGGCGAAGCGCGAGGCCGATGCGCAGCCCTGAGCAGCTGAAGGCGCTGGTCGAGGAGGCACTGGAAGGCCTCGAGCTCTGGCCCCAGCTGGACGGCCAGCGCGACTCAGCCCGTTACGCGCTGGTCGAGATGGGCGGGAAGCGCATCCGGCCGGTGATCTCGCTCGCGGTCGGAGAGGCGCTCGGCGAGCCGCCCGAGCGGGTGATGCCGGCCGCCCTTGCGCTCGAGCTGGTGCACAACTTCTCGCTCGTCCACGACGATTTGCCCTCCCTCGACGACGACGCCGAGCGGCGTGGGCTGCCGAGCGTCTGGGCCGCCTACGGAGAGGGCAAGGCCGTTCTCGCCGGCGATGCCCTGCTCGCCGAGGCGTTCCGCCTGGCCTGCACCTATTCGGGCTCGCAGGTCGCCAGGGAGCTCGCCGAGGCCACTCTCGGAATGATCGGCGGCCAGTACCTCGACACGATGGAGCCGGGTGCCGATCTCGAGACCGTCCATCGGCTGAAGACGGGCTGTCTCTTCGCCGCGGCGGTCGCGCTGCCGCTGTGGGCCTGCGACGTCCCGCAGGTCGCGCAGAGCCCCTGGCGGGCGTTCGGCGACGAGCTCGGCCTCCTGTTCCAGATCGTCGACGACATTCTCGACGGCGACGGATACGTGCTCACGCTCGGCTCCGACGGCGCCAGGAAGCTGTCCGACGACGCCGCTCGGCGTGCACAGGCGCGTCTCGACGAGATCGCCGCGGACACCTCCGTCCTGACCGGGATCGTCGCCGACCTGGCGTCGCGAACCGCGTAGGCGCGAGAGCGTGCGGCGATGGTGAAGAAGCGCCTCGACGTGGTTCTGGTCGAACGAGGGCTCGCCGAGAGCCGTACTCAAGCCCAGGCGCTGATCCTGGCCGGCCTTGTTCGCGGCCACTCGAAGGCGGGGGAGCAGGTCGACGAGTCGGCCGAGCTCAGCGTCGAGCCGGGACGACGGTTCGTCTCGCGCGGCGGGGAGAAGCTCGCGCACGCGCTCGATGCGTTCGGGGTCGACCCGGCCGGGCTCGACTGCATCGACGTGGGCGCCTCGACGGGAGGGTTCACGGACGTGCTCCTCCAGCGCGGCGCCGCACGCGTGATCTCGCTCGACGTCGGTTACGGGCAGCTCCATCCACGCATCCGCGACGATCCGCGGGTGACCGTTCTGGAACGCACGAACGCGCGCGGGCTGGCGGAGCTTGTGTTCCGGCCCCAGCTCGTCGTCTGCGACGTCTCCTTCATCTCGGTCCGGAAGGTCCTGGAGCCGGTCCTGCGCCTCGCCGAGCCGGGCTGGCAGGCTGTCGTGCTCGTCAAGCCCCAGTTCGAAGCCGGACGCGGCGAGGTGGGCAGGGGCGGAGTCGTCACCGCGAGGGAAACGCGCACGAGAGTGGTGCGAGAGGTTGCAGAAACAGCGCTCCGCTGGGATGCGGAGACCGCCGGAGTCGTAGACTCGGGTCTGCCCGGCCCGAAGGGAAACCGTGAGATCTTCCTCCATCTCGTCCACTGCCCCGGAGCCCGGCTCCCGGCCGACCTCGACCGCTGGATCGATGCCGCAGTCGGATAGCGCGACGGCCGAGCCCGTGCGCCGGATCGCCGTCGTCACCCACGGCGACACGCAGACGATCGCCGGTGCGCTGGCACGCCTGGAGGCGATCGCGGCCGCGGCCGGCGCCGAGATCGTCGAGGGCGACGACGTCGACCTTGCCGTCGTGCTCGGCGGCGACGGGACGATGCTGCGGGCGCTGCACCGCTTTCTCGGCACCGCCGTCCCCGTGCTCGGCGTCAACTTCGGCCGCGTCGGCTTCCTGTCGGCGATGGGGCGCGACGCGATGGAGGAGGGCCTGACCCGGGCTCTGGCCGGCGAGCGCCGCGTCGTCGAGCTGCCGACGCTCGACGTGGACGTGGACGGAGTGCAGGCGGTCGCGATCAACGACGTCGTCTGCGCCACGTCGGCGATCGGGCGGATGATCGAGCTGGCCTGGGCGGTCGGCGGCGAGGACCTCGGCGTCCAGCATTGCGACGGCGTGATCTGCGCGAGCCCGACCGGCTCGACCGCGTACAACCTCTCGAGCGGCGGTCCCGTGCTCGTGTGGGGGCTCGACGCGATGGCGGTCACCTTCGTGTCGCCGCACTCGCTCCACGCCAGGCCGCTGGTCGTGCCGCGCGGCCTCGACCTCGCCGTCCGGAACGTCACCCGCGGTGGGCCCGCGAAGGTGATCGCCGACGGAATGGAGATCGCGCAGCTGCCGCGCGACCGGCAGGCGACCGTGCGGCTGGGCGAGCGGCGGGGACTGCTTGCGCTCCTGCCCGAAATGACCTTCTTCCACCGCTACCGCGAGACCTTTGCTTCGTAGCCTGCGCATCGAGAACCTCGTCCTCATCCGCGAGGCTGAGCTCTCGTTCGACGGCGGGCTGAACGCAATCACCGGCGAGACCGGCGCCGGCAAGACGATCCTCGCGCAGGCGATCGGGCTCCTGCTCGGCGGCAAGGGCGACGCCGCCTTCGTCGGCCCCAATGCCTCCGACGCCTACGTCGAGGCGGAGTTCGACCTTCCCGAGGCACTCGCCGACGAGGAGGCGTTCGAGGGCCTGATCGAGCTCAGGCCCGACGACGAGGAGGGCGTCGTCCTCGCGCGGCGGATCGCCTCCGACGGGCGCACACGGGCCTATGCGTGGGGTCGGAGCGCCGCCAGGGAGGACGTCGCCGCGCTCGGCGAGCGCCTGCTCGCGATGTCGGGGCAGTTCGAGCAGCGGCGGCTGGCGAAGCCCTCCTACCAGCTCTCCGTCCTCGACTCGTTCTGCGGCGACGACCAGCTGCGACGGCGTCGAGAGGCCCGACGCGCCTGGCGGGAGCTTGCGGTGGCCCGAAAACGATACGAGGACGTGTCTCTCGGAGCAGCGGCGGCAGAAGCCCGTCTCGCCGAGTTGCGCGCCCTGGTCGAGGACACCGACGGAATGGCGCCCGGGCTCGAGGACTCGCTGCGCGAGGAGCGGGAACGGCTGCGCCACCTGACCGAGCTCGTCGATGGCGCCGCGGGCGCGGCGAACGCGCTCGACCCCGACGAAGGGGACGGGGCCGCCGGGCTGACGGCCGAGGCGGAGCGGTGGCTCGCGCCGGTCGAGGAGCTTGCGCCCGAGCTCCGCAGGGCAGCGGACGAGCTGCGCGATGCGGAGCTGCGGCTTCGGGAGGCCGCCAGCGCGCTACGGTCGTTCCTGAGCGTGCTGGAGGCCGATCCCGGCCGGCTCGAGCAGGTCGAGGCGGAGCTGGAGCGGATCGCCGACGCCAGGCGGCGCTTTCGCTGCGGATCGTTCGAAGAGCTCCTGGCGCGGGCTGCGGAGGCGAAGGTCGAGCTCGGCGCACTCGCCGAGGGAATCGACCCGGCCGCCGCCGCCGAGCAGGGCCTGCGAGAGGCCGAGGCACGCCACGCGGAGCTGGCCGAGGCCCTGCGTGCTGCACGGCAGACGGCGGCACCGGCGTTCTCGGAGGCGGTCGCCGCCGAGCTGAAGGGGATCGGGCTGGGTGAGGGCGAGTTCAGGGTCGAGCTCGGCGCGCGGGAGACGGGCGCGACCGGGGCCGACGAGGCCGTCTTCCTGATCCGCCCGAACCGGGGGATGCCGTTCGCGCCCGTGGCCGAGACCGCCTCGGGCGGCGAGCTCTCGCGCATCGCCCTGGCGATCGCCGCCGTCGGCGGAGGCGAGACGATGGTCTTCGACGAGATCGACGCCGGGATCGGCGGCTCGACGGCGCACGGCGTCGCCGACACGCTTGCGCGTCTTGCCGAGCGGGCGCAGGTGGTGACGATCACGCACCTGCCGCAGATCGCCAGCCGCGCCGACCGCCACTTCCGTGTCGAGAAGATTCCCGGCGACCCGACGCACACGCGCATCCAGCAGCTCTCTCCGGAGGAGCGCAAGGACGAGCTCGAGCGGATGCTAGGGGGCAGAGAATTCCTAGCCGTTCTCGCCAAAGGCGAGAATGGCTAGCGCGCCGATCGAGTTCACGGGCGTTGCGAAGCTCGACCGGCGGACGAAGCGGCTCGTGCACCGCCTCGGCGACGCCGACGTCGCGATCGTCGACCACACCGACCTCGATCGGGTCACGGCCGAAGAGCTGCTCGAGACCGGCGTCCGGGTCGTCGTCAACGTCGCCGAATCGCTGTCCGGGCGGTTCCCGAACCCGGGACCGCTTCTCCTCGTTCGCGGCGGGGTGGCGCTGATCGACGCCCCCGGCGCATCGCTCTTCGACCAGGTTTCCGAGGGCGAGCAGCTGACTGTGCGCGGGGCGAGCGTCTTCCGGAACGGCACCTGCCTCGCGCGCGGGCGGCCACGTGAGGAGCGTGAGCTCGAACAGGCTCTGGCCGAGCAGCGAAGCCGGGTGACGGACTCGCTGTCCGAGTTCGCCGAGAACACGCTCCAGCACCTGAAGGCGGAAGGCAGCCTGCTGGCAGAGGGGCTCGACTTCCCGGTGCTACAGACGCGGTTCCGCGACCGGCATGCGCTCGTCGTCGCCCGCGGCCCAGGGCACAAGCGCGACCTGCGCATCGTCAGGCCGTACGTCCGTGACTTCAAGCCCGTCCTCGTCGGCGTCGACGGCGGTGCAGACGCGCTGATCGAGGCGGGCTACAAGCCCGACGTGATCGTCGGGGACATGGATTCGGTCTCCGATTCGGCGCTGCGGAGCGGGGCGGAGGTGCTCGTCCATGCGTACCGCGGCAACGGCAACGCGCCGGGGGCGGCCCGCGCGGAGTCGCTCGGTCTCGCCTACCAGGTGGTGCCCTCGATGGGGATCAGCGAGGACGTCGCGCTCCTGCTCGCCCACGAGAAGGGCGCCGAGCTGATCGTCGCGGTCGGAACGCACTTCAACCTGATCGAGTTCCTCGAACGGAATCGCGCCGGCATGTCGTCCACCTTCCTGACGCGGCTCCGAGTCGGTGAGATCCTCGTCGACGCGAAGGGCGTCTCGCGGCTCGTCTCGCGGCGCGTCGGCCTGTGGCCGCTCGCCGCGCTCGGCGCGACCGGTCTGGGGGCGATCCTCGTCGCGGTGCTCGCTGCGCCGGGGGTGCGCCACCTGATCGAGCTGATCGTGCTGCGGATCCGCGCCTGGCTCGGCCTGGGCTGACGGGCGCTACTTCGCGCAGGCCGATCTTCGCGCGATCGGCGCCTACTCCTCGGCTCGACGGGAGGCAGGTCTCGACAACGTACGAGTGAAGGCATCGTGGTCATTGGCTCTCACACGGTCGCGGCTCGGAGGCTCTGTCCTCTTTCGGCGTCCATGGTTCCGGGTAGCGAATCTCTTCACGTGGACGCGTAGCGCCCATCGCCTCGTTGATTGTACGGATCAGACCGAAGCGGCGCGATCGTACGCGTATGCCATACACCCGGTGCGCGCAGTCCGTTCTGATCGGAGGAACGTAGAAGTCGAGCCGGGGGTCGGCCGCTCAGCGCATCGACGGTAGCCGCGAGAATCGGCGCATGGGTGAGCGCGTGCCAAGTCGCGATGAGGATGTCCTCGACCCGCGAGCTGCTCTCGTCCCGGCCCGACGTCTGGGCGTTCGTGACCGAGCCGTACAACCTTCCCGACTGGTGGCCGGGAGCAGCGGGCGTCCAGCCGGACCGGCGCGGCTCGGCTGCCGGGGCGCGCTGGCAGCTGATCGGCGGGCGCGAGCCGACGCTCTTCCGCAGGCCCGAGGCGATGAGCACGCTCGTCGTCACCGCCGCCGACCCGCCGAGCCTCTTCGCCTTTCACCTGGCCGCCGATCGGCTCGACGTGCGCGTCGAGCTCGAGGCCACCGCCGAGGCGCGGACGCGCGCGACGGTGACGGTCGAAGGGCCGTGGCTGATCGCCTACCGGCGGACGCTCGCACGCAGGGCACTGAACCGGCTGCACGCGCTGTGCCAGACTGCGGCGCCGTGAGAAGGTTCGCTAGGTGTTCGATCTCCGCTATCACGTCGCCTCGCTGGCGGCCGTCTTCCTCGCCCTGATCATCGGGATCGTCGTCGGGGTCGGCATCTCGGGAAAGGGATTCGTCTCCGACAGCGAGCGCTCGCTCTTCAACCAGAGGATCGCCGACCTGAACGGCAGGCTCGATTCGGCGACGCGCCGGGGTGCCGACCTGGCCCGCGCGCAGCGGGCCGCGCAGGCGTTCGTCTCGGAGAGCTATCCGGTGCTGATGAGCGGGCGGATGGCAGGGCGGAGCGTGGCGCTCGTCTTCGCCGGTCCGATCGACGGGCGCGTGAGCTCGCTGGTCGAGCAGGCGCTGGGCGACGCCGGTGGAGAGCCCCCGCTGCGCGTTCGCGCGCTGAAGCTGCCCGTCGACCTCGCCGCGATTCGCGCGGCGCTGGCAAAGCGGCCGCTGCTCGCCGCTCTGGCCACCCAGCGGCGGATCGGCGATCTCGGCCGCCGCCTCGGCCAGGACATCGTCGGCGGAGGCGACACATCGCTCTGGCCTCTGCTCTCCGACGTCCTGCTCGAGGAACGATCGGGCCCGGATCGCCCACCGGTCGACGCAGTCGTCCTCGAACGGACGGTCCCGCCCCAGGAGGGAGTGACCGGACGGTTCCTCGGCGGCTTCTACGCGGGGCTCGGCTCGGCCGGCGTTCCGGCGGTCGGGGTCGAGCGGACCGGCGATCGCCGACTCGGCGATCGAGCCGTTCTCGAAGGCCGACCTCTCGACGGTCGACGATCTCGACACCGAGCCGGGCAGGCTGGCGCTCGTGCTCCTCCTCGGCGGTGCAAGTCCGGGGCAGTACGGCTTGAAGAGCACCGCGAAGAACGGGATTCTGCCGCCGATCGCGCCCGTTCCGGCGAGTGGCTAGCCGGCCCGAGCAGCTCACGATCCTCGTCGCCGCGCGGGACGAGGAGGAGCGGATCGGCGCAGACGGTGGAGGCACTACGACGCCGGTTTCCGGACGCGGAGGTGATCGTCGCCGACGACGGGTCCCGCGACGGCACGGCGCGGGTCGCCGAGGCAGCGGGCGCCCGGGTCGTGAGAGCACCCCGCCGGGGCAAGGGACAGGCACTTGCACTCGGCGAGCAGGCCGCCGCGCCGGGACCCTTGCTTCTCTGCGACGCCGACCTCGCCGGTGACCTGGGGCCGCTCCTCGAGGCCGAGGCCGACCTCGCGATCGCCGCCTTCAGCGACGCGGCAGGGTGGTGGGTTCGGGATCGTCAAGCGTACGGCCCGCGAGCTCCTGCGCCTCGCTGCCGGGCACGAGCTGATCGAGCCGCTCTCGGGCCAGCGGGCGGTCTCCACCGCGGCACGGAGGCACACGTTTCCGCCGGCGGCCGGCTTCGGCTGCGACGCGCGGATGACGCTCGACGCGGCACGGGCCGGGCTCTCGGTCGCCGAGATCGAGCTGCCACTCAGCCACCGCGACACGGGCCGCGATCTGCGCGGCTTCGCGCATCGAGCCCGTCAGCTTCGCGACGTCCTGCTCGCCTTCGGCCCGCTCGGAGTCAACCATCGCGGCCTCCGGCTGCCGCTGGTCGGCTGGACGGTCGCAATCGCCGACCCGCGGGTCGCGCCCGTGGCGGCGCTCGGTCTGGCCGACGACCTGTACGCCGGGCCCGAGCGTGGCTTCGCCGGTCACCTGCAGGCGCGCCGCACGACCGGGGTGCTGAAAGCGGTGGGGATTCCGCTCGCAGGGCTCTTCACCACACGCCGGGTCTCCGGGGCGCTGCTCGTCGCGCTCGCCGCGAACGCGCTCAACCAGCTCGACACGCGCCCCGGCCGGGCGCTGAAGGCGTACGCGCTCGCCGCGATCCCGCTCCGAGCGCCGCTTCTGCCCGCCGTCCTTCTCGCTCCCTACGATCTTCGAGAGATGGCGATGCTCGGGGACTCGGGGTCGAACGCGCTCGGCGCCATGCTAGGGTTGAGTTCCGTGGATCGCTTCACGGGACGGAGCCGCTGGCTGGCGATCGGGGCGCTGGCCGGGCTCAACCTCCTCGGCGAGTCGACGTCTCTCGGTAAGGCGGTCGAGCGCATGCCGGTGCTCCGCGCCGTCGATTCTCTAGGTCGCGACGCGTGAGCGTCGCGACCAAGTACGTCTTCGTCACCGGCGGCGTCGTCTCGTCGCTCGGCAAGGGCATCACCGCCGCTTCGCTCGGACGGCTGCTCAAGGCGCGAGGCCTGAAGGTGGACGTCCAGAAGTTCGACCCGTACCTGAACGTCGACCCGGGGACGATGAGCCCGTTCCAGCACGGCGAGGTGTTCGTCACCGAGGACGGCGCCGAGACCGACCTCGACATCGGCCACTACGAGCGCTTCCTCGACCAGAACCTCTCGCGGGGCGCGAACCACACCCAGGGCGGGATCTGGGACCGCGTGCTGCGCAAGGAGCGCAAGGGTGACTACCTCGGCAAGACCGTCCAGGTGATCCCGCACATCACCGACGAGATCAAGGAGCGCATCCGCCGCTCGGCCGAGCAGAGCGACCGCGACGTGGTGATCAGCGAGATCGGCGGCACCGTCGGCGACATCGAGTCGTTGCCCTTCCTCGAGGCGATCCGCCAGTTCCGCCGCGAGGCCGGCGCCGAGAACGTCCTCTACATCCACGTCACGCTCGTGCCCTACGTGGAGTCGGCCGGCGAGCTGAAGACGAAGCCGACCCAGCATTCCGTCAACGAGCTGCGGCGCATCGGTATCCACCCGGACATCGTCGTCTGCCGCTCGCGCGACGTGATCTCGGCTGACGTTCGCGACAAGATCGCGCTCTTCGCCGACGTCGAGCCGCGCGAGGTGATCGCCAACGACGACGTCTCCGACGTCTACCTCGTACCGGCCGCGCTCCAGGCCCAGGGTCTCGACGACCTCGTCTGCGACAAGCTCGGGCTCCCGGCCGGGAAGGCGGAGCTCGGCGAGTGGCTCGAGCTGACCGACCGGATCCGGCAGCGTGACACCGAGGTGCAGATCGGGCTGGTCGGGAAGTACGTGAAGCTCCACGACGCCTATCTCTCCGTCCACGAGGCGCTCAAGCACGCGGGCATTCACCACGGCTGCCACGTGCGCGTGCGCTGGGTGGACGCCGAGGGGATGTCGCTCGAAGAGGCGCAGCGCGAGCTCGAGCAGGTCGACGGCGTGCTCGTTCCCGGCGGGTTCGGCTCGCGCGGGTGGGAGGGCAAGATCCTCGCCTGCCGCGTCGCCCGCGAGCACGGGATCCCGTACCTCGGCATCTGCCTCGGGATGCACGTCGCCGTTTCCGAGTTCGCGCGACACGTGGTCGGGCTCGACGGAGCCAACTCCACGGAGATGGACCCGGAGACGCCGTACCCGGTGATCGACCTCCTGCCCGAGCAGAAGGAGGTCGAGGATCTCGGTGGGACGATGCGCCTCGGCGCACAGGCGGTCGAGCTCGTCCAGGGCACCAGCGCACACGCAGCCTACGGCGAGCCGGTCGTCCACGAGCGGCACCGCCACCGCTACGAGGTGAACAACCACTACCGGCAGGCGATCGCCGACGCCGGCCTCGTCGTCTCCGGGACGTTTCAGGAAGGACGCCTCGTCGAGATCGTCGAGCTCCCCGGCCACCCGTGGTTCGTCGCCAGCCAGTTCCACCCGGAGTTCAAGTCGCGGCCGACACGCCCGGCTCCGCTCTTCCGTGAGTTCGTCGGCGCGGCACACGAGCGCGCGCTGGAGCGGGCAGGCCAGCGTCACGACGTCACCGCCGCCACCGGCTGACTTACGATCGCCACGCGATGGGAGCGCTCGAGCTCTTCCTCGACCTGGCCGCGATGCCGAGCCCGCCGGGCGAGGAGCGCGCGGTCGCCGACCGGCGTGACCGAAGAGCTGCGCGGGCTCGGGCTCGACGTGGACGAAGACGACGCCGGGGCGAGAATCGGCTCGACCGCCGGCAATCTCTACTGCCGGCTTCCGCCCACCGCAGAGGGGGTACCGCTCTTCCTCTGCTCGCACATGGACACCGTGCCGCCGGTCGGGCCGATCGAGCCGGTCGTGGAGGACGGCGTCGTGCGGAACGCGGCCGGAACGATCCTCGGCGCCGACAACAAGTCCGCGGTCGCGGCGATGGTCGAGGCAACGCGTCGCATCGTGAACGAGGGGCGCCGGCACGCCGGAATCGAGCTGCTCTTCACGCCCAAGGAGGAGGTCGGTCTTCGCGGCGCAGAGGCCTTCGACTGCACGCGTCTCGCTGCACGCACCGGGTTCGTCTACGACCAGGCCGGGCCGATCGGCGAGGTGATCCTCGGCGCTCCGCACTCCTCGATCCTCCAGGTTGCCTTCATCGGCCAGTCCGCCCACGCAGGGATGGCGCCCGAGGAGGGACGCTCTGCGATCGCCGCCGCCGCGCGCGCGATCGCCGACATGCGGCTCGGCCGTCTCGACGAGGAGACCTCCGCGAACGTCGGCACGATCGCGGGCGGCGTCGCGCGGAACATCGTCCCCGACCGGTGCTCGTTCAGCGCGGAGGCCCGCTCGCACGACGAGGGCAAGCTCGCCGACGTCGTCCAGGAGCTGCTCGACGCCTGCGCGTTCGCGGCATCGCTGACGGGCTGCGACGTGAAGACGGAGGTCGAGCGCGGCTTCCACGGCTACCGCTTCCGGCGCGACGACGAGCCCGTGCGGCTCGCGGCTGCTGCGCTCGAGCGGTCCGGCTACACGCCTGAGTACTCGCTCTCGGGAGGCGGCGCGGACGCGAACGTCTTCAACCTGCGAGGGCTCGCCTGCGTCAACCTGGCGAACGGGATGGCCGAGATCCACACCCCGCAAGAGCACATCTCCGTCGCCGATCTAGAGGGCATGGTCGAGGTCACCCTCGCGCTCGTCGAAGAGGCGCGTGCCGGTTAGCCTCAGGCGCGGCGTCGTCACGGCCGTGTGTCGAGCGCCACGAGGGGCTCGCCCGCATCGAGGTGGACGGGGCACCGTGCGTCGCCTACCCGAGGCTGACCGGACCGGTCGCGCTCGGCGACGACGTGCTGGTGAACGATCAGGCCCGCGAGCTCGGGCTCGGCTCGGGCGGATTCGACGTCCTGTACGCAAACCTGACCCGCGGGCTCGGGCTCCGGCCAGAGGAGGGCGCGCACGTGACGAAGCTGCCGTACACGCCGATGCAGGCGGCCGTGCGCCACGCCGAGGAGGACGGCCCGATCGCCTCGTCACTCGGAGGCGTGCCCGTCGTCTGCTGCTCGCTGCACAGCCAGATCGCTCCGGTCTGCGCCGCGCTGGCGGGTCTCCGGGTCGCCTACGTCCAGCTTCCAGGCGGGGCGTTGCCGGTATCGCTCTCCGACACCGTTCGTGCCCTGAAGGAACGCGGGCTCGTGGAGGTCGCAATCGCCGCCGGCGCGTGCCTGGACGGCGACGTCCAGTGCGTGACCGCGGCGTCGGCCCTCGCCTGGGCGGCCGGGCAGGGCTTCCAGGCAATTGTGTGTGCGATCGGGCCAGGGATCGTGGGCACGGGGACGGCGCTCGGCCACGGCGGCCTCGCAGCGGCGGAGGCCGCGAATGCCGCCTCGGCGCTCGACGGACGGCCGGTCGTCGCGGTACGCGCTTCGGACGCCGACCCGCGCGAGCGCCATCGCGGGGTTTCGCACCACACGCAGGTCGTGCTCGACCTCTGCCTCGGGGAGGTGCTGGTCGCCGACGATTCGCATGGCGCCGGCTGGCGCGAGGCGTGCGCAGGGCTCCCGCTCGACCACATGGGCCGCGGCCCCGACGACGACCCGGCGTTCTTCGAGGCCGCCTATGCAGCCGGGCGGCTCGCGCGCGAGTGGGCCCGAGGATAAGGTCACGCCGCTCGATGAAGATCGGCGTCGTCAAGGAGATCAAGTCCGACGAGTACCGCGTCGCGCTGACGCCTGCGGGCGCGCGCGAGCTCGTCCAGCGCGGCCACCAGGTGCTCGTCGAGACCGGTGCCGGTGACGGGAGTGCGTTTCCGGACTCTGCGTACACCGCCGTCGGTGCTCGCACGGCCGGGGTCGGCGAGGTCTGGGCCGAGTCGGACCTGCTGCTCAAGGTGAAGGAGCCGCTGCCGAGCGAGTACCCGCTGCTCCGAGAAGGGGTCATCCTCTTCACCTACCTGCACCTTGCGGCCGACCGCGCGCTCACCGATGCGCTCGTCGCGAGCGGTGCGGCGTGCGTCGCCTACGAGACGGTCGAGGCTGCGAACGGTGCGCTGCCGCTGCTCGCGCCGATGAGCGAGATCGCCGGCCGGCTGGCCGCCCAGGCCGGCGCGTACTTCCTCGAGAAGCCGCTGGGCGGGCGCGGGCTCCTGCTCGGCGGCGTTGCCGGGGTCGCGCCCGGGCGCGTGCTCGTGATCGGCGGGGGGATCGTCGGCTACAACGCGGCCGTGATCGCCATCGGCCTCGGAGCGAGCGTGACCATCCTCGACCGCTCGATCGACCGGATGCGCCACCTCGACGAGGTTCTCTCCGGGCGCGTCAGCCTGGTGATGTCGTCCACGCTCCAGATCGAGGAGTCGGTTCGCGGAGGCTGACGTCGTGATCGGCGCCGTGCTGATCCCGGGCGCGCGGGCGCCGAAGCTGATCACCCGCGAGATGCTCACCGAGATGAAGCCGGGCGCGGTCTTCTGCGACGTCGCGATCGACCAGGGCGGCTGCGCGGAGACGTCGAAGCCGACGACGCACAGCGAGCCGGTCTACGTCGTCGAAGGCGTCACCCACTACTGCGTCGCCAACATGCCGGGGGCGGTGCCGATCACCTCGACCAAGGCGCTGACGAACGCGACGCTTCCCTATGTCGAGGCGGTCGCCGACTTTGGGCTCGCCGAGGCCGTCGGCCGCGATCCGGCGCTCGCCGGCGGCGTGAACGTCCTCGACGGCAAGGTCACGCATCCGGCCGTCGCCGAGGCCCACGGCCTCGAGTACGCACCGCTCGCGGACGTCCTGCCGCGGCCTGGCAGGCGTAAGAGGTCCGCAGTTCGCACGTGCACGCCGGCGCGTCAGGGCGAGTCGAGTCGGTCGTCCTCATCACTCCTGTGCCGTGCTGCCGATACGCTGTGTGCGCGATGTTCCGGAATCGGACCGAAGGAAGCGAATGAAGCGGTCGGAGATCGAGCGGCGGCGCTTCTGCGCATCACGGCGGCGATCGACGACTACCTGTACACGAATGAGCACCTGCCTGACGGGTCTCGGCGGTCGGTCTTCTCCGGCCCGAATCGAGAGAGGCTGATGGGCGGGTCGGTGCTGGCCGGACGCCGATATCGCGGTCGAGTGGGAGCGGCTGATCCATCCGGATGACTGGTCCGAGCATCTCGCGCATCGAGAGCGGCTCCGGCGAGGGGAGTCGAGTGAGGTCACGTATCGGCTTCGCGGCTACGACGGGGTCACGCGCTGGATTCATGCGCGGACGCGACCGAGCGAAGTGCGCGGCCGACTCTTCGTCGACGGGATTGTCTCCGATGTCACCGCTCGGGTGGAAGCGGAGCAGGCGCTGGCGGCTGCACAGGCGGAGTTGCGCGACCAGATGGAGTTGAACGCCTACCAGGCATGCCACGACCCGCTGACCGGCCTGGCGAACCGGCGGAAGCTGTTCGCGGATCTCGGCGCGGTTCCGCGGTCGACCGGCGACAGCGTGACGCTCGTCCTTTGCGATCTCGACGGTTTCAAGGCCTACAACGACAGCTTCGGTCATCCGGCCGGCGACGCGCTACTCGTGCGGCTCTCGCGCAATCTGGAGCAGATGGTTGCGGGCATAGGCGAGGCCTACCGGCTCGGAGGAGACGAGTTCTGCCTGCTGCTCAAGGCGCGACTCGACGACGTCGCTCTGCGAGCTGATCGAGACGGCGCTCAGCGAGCGAGGCGAAGGCTTCAACGTCAGCGCAGCCTGGGGGGAGGCCGTCATCCCGGACCAGGCGCGAACGGCCGAAGCAGCGTTCTCGCTGGCCGACACTCGCCTCTACGAACGCAAACGCGGCAGTCGCGCGTCCACATCCCGACAAGTCGCCGACGTGCTCGCGGGCACCCTCACCGAGCGCGACCCGCAGCTCGGCCTCCATCTCCAAGACGTCGCTCAGCTCGCCTCACTCGTCGGGGTGCAGATCGGGATGCCGCCGGCCGAGGTGGAGGAGCTACGGCAAGCAGCCCAGCTGCACGACATCGGCAAGATGGCGATCCCCGACAGAATCCTCAGCAAGACCGAAGAGCTCGATCCCGCCGAGTGGAACTTCATCCGCCAGCACCCGCTGATCGGGGAGCGGATCATCGCCAAGGCACCTTCGCTTCGCTCCACCGCCTCGATCGTCCGCGCAAGCCACGAGCGCTTCGACGGTAGCGGGTACCCGGACGGGCTCGCAGGCACCTCGATCCCGCTCGCAGCACGGATCGTCGGCGTCTGCGATGCCTTCGCCGCGATGATCGGCACACGACCGTACCGCGACAAGCTGTCCGCGAGCGACGCCCTCGCCGAGCTCGTGCGCTGCGCCGGAACCCAGTTCGACCCGGAAGTCGTCGCCGTCTTCGGGAAGATCCTCCGAGAGCACTCGCTCCACGAGCTCCTCGCCGCCTGAGCAGCGACGGACACCTCCAGCCGGCACCGGTGGGCTCGAGTCGCCTGCGCCCAGCCTTGAAGCTGAACCGCCGTAGCTTCTTACGAGGGCTTGTCGCGCGTGGGGGAGATGCGGACGACCGCCGCGGTCACACCCGCCGCCAGCGCGATCACGCAGACGATGAAGACGACCAACCCGATGACGCCGAGGAGCGTGCTCACGCGCTCCATACAATAGACCGATGCCCCGCGCCTGCGTGATCGTGCTGGATGCCGTCGGCGCAGGAGCCCTGCCGGATGCGGACGACTTCGGAGACGAAGGGTCGGACACTCTCGGCAACGTCGCCCGCGCCGTCGGCGGCCTCGATCTGCCGAATCTCGAGGCTCTCGGCCTCGGCAACGTCGAGGAGCTCGCAGGCTGCCCGCCGCAGCCGGGCGCTCCGGCGGTCGCCGGGCGCCTGATCGAGCGCTCGAAAGGGAAGGACACCACGACCGGCCACTGGGAGCTGATGGGCATCGTCACGCCTCAGCCGCTGCCCACGTACCCGCACGGCTTCCCCCACGACGTGATCGACCCGTTCATGCACCGCACCGCGCGGGGCGTCCTCGGGAACAAGCCCGCGTCCGGCACCGAGATCATCCAGGAGCTCGGCGAGGAGCACCAGAAGACGGGGAAGTGGATCGTGTACACCTCGGCCGACTCGGTCTTCCAGATCGCCGCGCACGAGGAGACGATCCCGCTCGAGGAGCTCTACGACGCCTGCCGCGCCGCCCGCGAGATCCTGACCGGGAAGCACGCCGTCGGCCGCGTGATCGCTCGGCCCTTCATCGGCGAGCCGGGCAACTACGAGCGGACGCCGAACCGCCACGACTTCTCGCTCGAGCCGCGCCGGCCGAACTACCTGACGCTCCTACGCGAGGCCGGTGTTCAGGTGCACGGGGTGGGCAAGATCGGCGACATCTTCGCCGGCTGCGACATCGACGAGAGCCATCCGACCAAGTCGAATGTCGAGGGGATCACCGAGACCGAGCGGCTCCTCCGGGAGCTGGACTCGGGCTTCGTCTTCGTCAACCTGGTCGAGACCGACATGCTCTGGGGCCACCGCAACGACCCGGTCAACTTCCACCGCTGCCTTCAGGACTTCGACCGCCGGCTGCCGGACATCCTCGAGGCGCTGCGGCCCGGCGACCTCCTGATCGTCACCTCGGACCACGGCTGCGACCCGACGACGCCCTCCACCGACCACTCCCGCGAGCACGCGATGCTGCTCGCCTACGCGCAGGGCAAGAACGCGAACGGTCGCATCCACGAGGGCGAGTTCGCCGACGTCGGGCACACCGTCAACGCCTGGCTCGGCGGGAAGGCCCCTGGCAGGCGCCTCCCCGGCACGCCGATCGTCGAGGCGTGAGCTCACTGAACGATCCCGCGCTCGTCCGGAGCGAGTATGCGAACGAATCCCGGTTCGCAGTGCGAGCGGCCGCCTGGGACTCTGCCACCGGCCCCGACCCGAAACAGGTTGCGTTCGAAGCCGTCGCCGAAGCCGCTCCCCGACGCGTTCTCGAGGTGGGATCGGGGCGAGGCGAGCTCGCAGCGCGGATCGCAGACGAGTTGGGCGCGGCCGTGGTCGCGCTCGACCAATCCGAGCGTATGGTCGAGCTGACCCGCGCGCGCGGCGTCGAAGCAGTGGTCGGCGACGTTCAGGAGCTGCCGTTCGCCGACGGTCGGTTCGACTGCGCGGTCGCGGCCTGGATGCTCTACCACGTTCCGGATCTCGGCCTGGCGATTCGAGAGCTCCGGCGCGTCCTGCACGAGTCGGGCCGGCTGGTCGCGGTGACGAACAGCGAATGGAACCTGCCGGAGCTCTGGGGCCGATTCGGAGCAGACGCCGAGCGCAATCACACGTTCAGCGCCGAATCCGGAGAGTGGGCACTTCTACGCCATTTCACGGTCGTCAAGCGGCGGGACGTCCGCGGCACGGTCACGTTTCCGAACTGGGAAGCAGCGCGCCGCTACGTCGCCGCATCGACGACCCGGAAGCATCTCGCCGACCGGCTGCCGTGCTTCGAGGGGCCGCTGCGCGCCTCCCGCCACGTCGTCGTCTTCGTCTGCGAGCCGTGACGCCGATGATCCGCCCGGCCGAGCTGATCGAGCGGAAGCGCGACGGCGGGGAGCTGAGCGCCGACGAGCTGCGCGAGCTCGTGCTCGGCTACACGCGTGACGAGGTTCCCGACTACCAGATGGCCGCGTTCCTGATGGCCGTGTACTTCAAGGGGCTCTCCGGCGCCGAGACCCACGCGCTCACCGACGCGATGATCGCGAGCGGCGAGACGATCGACCTCGGCGCCGCGCTCGGCCGGAAGTGCGTCGACAAGCACTCGACCGGCGGCGTCGGAGACAAGACCTCGATCGCGGTCGGGCCGATCGTCGCCGCCTGCGGCGTGCCGTTCGGGAAGATGAGCGGCCGCGGGCTCGGGCACACCGGCGGCACGATCGACAAGCTCGAGGCGATCCCCGGCTACCGAGTCGAGCTGACCACCGACGAGTTCGTCGCCCAGGTGCGGGAGACAGGGCTGGCGATCATCGGCCAGAGCGCCGGCCTCGTCCCTGCCGACAAGAGGCTCTACGCGCTGCGCGACGTCACCGCGACCGTCGACAACGTCTCGCTGATCGCGGCGAGCATCATGTCGAAGAAGCTCGCCGGCGGAGCGGATGCGATCGTCCTCGACGTCAAGGTCGGCGACGGCGCGTTCATGAAGACGCTCGAGGACGCGCGAACGCTCGCCGAGACGATGATCGAGCTCGGCCGCCGGTCGGGCCGCGAGGTCGTCTGCATGCTCACCGACATGGACCAGCCGCTCGGGCAGGCGGTCGGGAACGCGCTCGAGCTCAGGGAGGCGATCGCGACCCTGCGGGGCGACGGCCCGCCCGACTTCACCGAGCTCGTGCTCTCGTCGGTCGCGCACCTGCTCGTGCTCTCCGATCTGGGCATCGACGAGCTCGAAGCAAGCAAGCGCGCCGCCGCTGCGGTCGCCGACGGCTCCGCGACTGCGGCCTACGAGCGCTGGATCCGCGCGCAGGGCGGCGACCCGGACGAGGCGGCGCTCCCGTCGGCGCCGGTCGTCCTGCCCGTCGTCGCGGAGGTCGGAGGATGGGTGCAACGGCTCGGCGCGATCCGCATCGGGCTCGCAGCGCTCCACCTCGGGGCCGGCCGGCGGGCGAAGGACGACGAGATCGACCACGCGGTCGGCGTCTTCTGCCACCGCAAGCGCGGCGACGAGGTCTCGCCCGGCGACCTGCTCGCCGAGGTCCACGCCCGTGACGAGAAGGCAGCCGCCGAGGCCGCCCGCGACGTTCTCGCCGCCTACGAGCTCGGCGGCGACGCTCCGCGCGAGCGCGGCATCGTGCTCGACGTGATCGGGTAGCACGCGCGTGCCGGAGCTGCCGGAGGTCGAGACCGAGCGCGGACGGCTCGCCGACCGCCTCGCGGGTCGGCGGATCGCGGCCGCCCGCATCGACGATGCCCGGCTCACCCGTCCCGAAGAGCCGTCGTGGATCGCCGCGAGACTCACCGGGGAGCGGGTCGAGGCGGTCGAGCGGCGGGGCAAGTACCTGCTCGTGCGGCTCGAAAGTGGGCCGGTACTGCTCGTGCACCTGCGGATGACCGGCGGCTTCCGGTACGCGCCGGCCTCACACGAGCGAGCCGTGCTCGACCTCGACGACGGCGCGAGAATCGCCTATCGCGACCTCCGCCGGTTCGGAACGTGGCTTCTGCTGGAGCCTGACGACGCCGAGCGGCACCTGGCCGCCCGTCTCGGGCCCGAGCCGCTCGAGCGCCGCTTCACGACCGCATTCCTCGCCGGGCGGCTCGCGGGCCGCAAGGCCCCGGTGAAGGCGGCGATCCTCGACCAGGGGACGGTCGCAGGCCTCGGGAACATCTACGCCGACGAGTCGCTCTGGCATGCGCGGATCCACCCGTTGCGGCCGGCCGGCTCCCTCCACGCCGGGGAGGTCGCGGCGCTTCGCGCAGGCATCCGGCGCGCACTCCGAGCGGGGATCCGGCGGCAGGGTGCGGATCTCGGCGACGGCGCCTACGCCGGCGGCCGGATGCAGCACGAGTTCCGCGTGTACGGGCGGCTGGGGGAGCCGTGCGACCGGTGCGGCACGCCGATCGAGAAGACGCGCGCGGGCGGCCGGGGCACCTGGTACTGCCCGTCCTGCCAGGTCTGAGTGCACCGCCAGTGGCCAAACTAGACTGGGCCGCGTGGGCCGCACGTACAAGACCGAGGCCGTCGTGCTGCGCTCGATCCGTTACTCGGAGGCCGACCGGATCCTCCATCTGTACACCGCCGACCGGGGCCGGGTCGGGGCGATCGCCAAGGGCATCCGCCGGACGAAATCGCGCGTCGGTGGCCGGCTCGAGCCGCTCTCGCACGCGGAGCTCCTCCTGCACGCGGGCAGCGGCGAGCTGCACACGGTCACCGGCGTCGAGCTCGTCCGCTCCCATCACGCTGTCCGCGAGGACTCGTACCGCCTTGCGGTCGGCCTCGTCGGGGCCGAGGCGATGCTGCGCCTCTTCACCGAGCAGGAGGCGAACGAGCGGGCTTTCGGGGCGCTGACCCGCTTCCTCGACCTCCTCGAGGAGACCCCTACGGGTGTTCGACCGGAGCTCGACGCGCTCGGGCTCTCGTTCCAGCTCAAGCTGCTCTGGCTGTCCGGCTACCTGCCGCACCTCGGCAGCTGCGCCGAGTGCGGCTCCGACGGGCCGCTCGCCGCGTACTCCGCGCGGGCGGGCGGAGCGGTGTGCCAGGCCTGTAGCGCGGGCGCACTCGCGCTCTCGGCGGACGGCCTGGCCGGCATGGAAGCGCTCCTGCGCAGCCCGCTCGCCGATGCGGTCACCGCCGGGCTGACCGAGCGTGGCGCCCGCGACGTCCTCGCCGTGATCACGTCCTCGTACGAGGAGCACGGCGGCTTCCGCCTGCGAACGCTGCGCGCCGGGTGATCCGGGCGCTCGAAGACGGCTACGAGCTCGACGACGACCCTGAGCGGATCGACGTCGGCGCCGTACACGACTACCTGGCGAACGCGTCGTACTGGGCCGCGGGACGGCCGCGCGAGACCGTCGAGCGGCTCGTCCACGAGGCTGCGCGCGTCGTCGGGCTGTACCACGAGGGCCGCCAGGTGGGATTCGCCCGCGCGTTCTCGGACGGGGTCGCGCTCGCCTACCTCGCCGACGTGTACGTCCTGCCAGAGCATGCCGGGCGAGGGCTCGGCGTCGAAATCGTCCGCGAGATCGTCGAGAACGGCCCGCTTGCCGGTGTGAAGTGGGTCCTGCACACGAGCGACGCGCACGGCCTCTACCGGCGCTTCGGGTTCGGACCGCCTTCCGAACGCGTCATGGAGCGGCCGTCTGCCTGACCGGCGGCGTCTGCTCGTCGCCGCGGTGGCGGCCTCGGTCGCGGTCGCCTTCGCCGACTCGTCGATCGTCGTGCTGGCGCTGCCCGACCTCTACGGCGCGTTCGACACCACGATCGTCGGCGTCTCCTGGGTGATCACGTCCTACAACCTCGTCGTCGCCGTTGCGGCATTCGTTCTCGCCGGGCCGGGGCGGCGGCTCGACCCGCGCAGGCTCGCGCAGGCCGGCCTCCTGCTTTTCACCGCGGCTTCCGCCGGCTGCGCGGCCTCGTGGAACCTGCCGGCGCTGATCGCCTTCCGCTGCGCCCAGGGCCTTGGAGCGGCGCTGCTCCTGGCCTCGTCGCTTGCGCTCCTCGGCGGCCTGCTCGGCTCACGCGAGCGCGGCACAGCGCTCTGGACGGGCGTGGCCGTGATCGGCGCCGCCACCGGTCCCGTGCTCGGAGGCGTTCTCACACAGGTGTTCGACTGGCGGGCGATCTTCGTCGTCCAGGCGCCGGTCGCGGCGCTCGCGCTCCTTGCCACGGGCGGCGCCGTGACGCTCCCGGCCGAGCAGCCCCGCCTCCGAAAGCACGGGGCGCTGGCGGCCGACACGGCGCTTGCGCTCGTCTTCGGCGCGCTGGTGGGCGCCCTGTTTCTCGCCGTCCTGCTCGTGATCACGGTCTGGGGGCTCGACCCGATCGTCGGAGCGCTCGTCGTCAGCGCCCTCCCGGCCGCCGCTCTCGCGGCGCGCCCGCTCGCGAGAGGGCTCCCCCCGAGGACGGCGGTCGGCGGCGGAGCGCTTCTGCTCGCGGCCGGGCTCGGTTCCCTGGCGCTGCTGCCCCGCGTCTCGAACACGCTCGTCGCCGTCTCGCTCGCCTTCTGTGGCGCCGGCATCGGCCTCGCGGTACCGGTCCTCACCCGGGCTGCGCTCGACGCCGAGGCGGGGCTCGTCCGCAGCGGCGCGATGACCGTCGCCGCCCGCCACGCCGGCCTCGTCCTCGCGCTCGCCCTCGTCGCACCGCTGCTCACCGGCGCCCTCGACCGTGCCGGGCAGCGGGCGCTCCTGGGCGGAACCAAGGAGATCCTCGACGCCAATGTCCCCCTGACCAAGAAGGTGCCGATCGCACTCGCACTCCGGGATGCGCTCGAGTCGGCGCCGAAGGGCGAGGTGCCGGACCTGTCGAAGCCGTTCGACGATGCCGGGGCGCGGTCGAGCTCGAGCGTACGGCAGGCGCGGGACTCGCTCGTGACCACGCTCGAGTCGGCGCTCACCCGCGGCTTCCGTTCCTCCTTCGGGCTGGCCGCGCTGTTCGCGGCGCTGTCGTTGCTCCCTGCGCTGCGGCTGAGGCCGGCCCGGTGAGACGCTTGCTGGTCCTCCTGGCGGCGGCCGCGGCGCTCCTGATCGTCGAGCTGTCCCTGGGCGCGATCGGATTCGGGAAGCCGCGTCTGGCCGATCCGTGCACGTCGAAGCCGGCCTTCAGCGGCGGAGGAATCGACGGCGAGGTGCAACGGTTTGCGCTGAACGGCCTGAACGGCGCCGCCTGCAAGCTCGGCACGACCCGCGAAGAGCTCGTCCTCTCGTTCGTGCCCGCCGCGGGCACCAAGGAGGTCAGGTGGGACAAGCCCACCATCGAGGCCGCGCTCAAGTCGGGCTTCGACCGGGCGTTCGACGACGTCGAGGCCCGCGGTGTCGCCGGACTCGTGATCGGGCGCGTGCTGCGAGTCGTGGTCGGCGACCCGATCCGGTTCTTCGTCGGCGCGGCGCTCTAGTCGGGCTTGGGCGTCTTCCAGGGGCGGCGCAGCTCGTCCTCGAGCCGGTTCGCCACCTGCGAGATCGCCACGCGCTCCTGCGACAGGGAGTCACGGTCGCGGATCGTGACCGTGTCGTCGGCGACCGTCTGCTCGTCGACGGTGAACGCGAACGGTGTGCCGATCTCGTCCTGGCGGCGGTAGCGCCGGCCGATCGCACCGCCCTCGTCGTACTCGACCATGAACTCGGATCGCAGCTCGTCGTAGAGCGCACGCGCCTTGCCGACCATCCCCGTGTCCTTGGCGACGAGCGGCAGCACGGCCGCCTTCACGGGCGCGATCTGGGGATGAAGCCGCAGGACCGTGCGCTCGCGATCGGCGACCACCTCCTCGTCGTAGGCGTCGATCAGGAACGCGAGCAGCGCGCGATCCACTCCGCCGGCCGGCTCGATCACATAGGGGACGTAGCGCTCGCCGCCCTCGGGGCCGACGTACTCGAGCTTCGTGCCCGAGTGCTCAGAGTGCTGGGTGAGATCGAAGTCGCCCCGGTTCGCGATCCCCTCGAGCTCCGACCAGCCGATCGGGAACAGGTACTCGATGTCGCTCGTCCCGCGCGAGTAGTGCGAGAGCTCGTCGGCGTCGTGCGGCCGGACGCGCAGGTGACTCTCGCGAAGGCCGTAGCGCACGTACCAGCCGAGCCGCTCGTCGATCCAGTACCGGTACCAGTCCTCCGCCTCTGCGGGCGGGACGAAGAACTCCATCTCCATCTGCTCGAACTCGCGCGTCCGGAAGAGGAAGTTCCCGGGCGTGATCTCGTTGCGGAACGACTTGCCGATCTGCGCGATGCCGAACGGAGGCCGGCGGCGGGCGAGCTGAAGCACGTTCTTGAAGTTGACGAAGATCCCCTGCGCGGTCTCCGGGCGGAGGTACGCCTGCGAACCGGTCTCCTCGATCGCGCCCAGCCGGGTCGAGAGCATCAGGTTGAACTGGCGAGGCTCGGTCAGGTCGCAGTCGGCGAACTCGCCGGGACGCTTGCTCGGCTTGCGGCCGCAGCGCACCTCCTCGTGCTGCGGGTCGGCCAAGTGGTCGGCGCGGAAGCGGAGCTTGCACGTGCGGCAGTCGACCATCGGGTCGCTGAACCCCTCCGCGTGGCCCGAGGCCTCCCACACCCGGGGGTTGAGGATGATCGCCGAGTCGAGGGCGACGATGTCGTCGCGCTCCTGGACCATCGCCTCGAGCCACCGCGCCTTGACGTTGTTCTTCGCCAGGACGCCGTAATGCCCGTAGTCGTAGGCCGAGCCGAGGCCGCCGTAGATCTCGGACGACGGAAAGACGAAGCCGCGCCGGCGGCACAGCGAGACGATCTTGTCCATCGTGACGGCGTCGGCCATGGCCCGACACGTTAACTGCGGCTGCGGCCGGGCGGTCTAGCCGCTCGGTGCCAGGCCGGGCAGCGAGCCGCTCGGTGCGAGGCCGGGCAGCGCGTTGCGGCAGGCCTTCAGCGCGTCGCGCATCTTCTGGCAGGCCGCGGCAGGCCGCCTCGCGAGCCCGGAGCGCCGAGGCCGTTCTGCTGGAGGCAGTCGCGGAGATTGCCCAGCCCGGGCAGCCGGGGCAGCGCGCCGGAGCCGGGGGCCGGGCGATTCCCCGGGCGGACGAGCGGCGGCACGCCTGGCCGCGGGCCGGTCCCGGCGAGACCAGCACCCTGCGCGTGCCGCCTCCGTCGTCCTTGACGATCACGGTCGCGGTGACAGCAGCGATCGCGCCCACGGCGAGAACCGCCACGGCGAGAACGACGATGAGCATCGTCTTCGTCACGCGGCGCGAATCGTCGCAGAGCTTTCTGAGAGGAACCTAAGAGACCGCGGGCGCGAGCTTGAGACGGAAGACCGCACCGCCGTCGGCCGCGTTCTCGACGGTCACCTCGCCGCCGTGGGCCTGGGCGACCTGGCGGACGATCGCGAGGCCCAAGCCGGAGCCGGGGAGATTGCGGGCGGATGCGGCTCGGTAGAAGCGGTCGAACACGTGGGGGAGATCATCCTCGGCGATCCCCGGGCCGTGATCGCGGACGGTCACCTCCGGGCCGGCGACGCGAACGTCGACCGACTTGCTCCACTTCGCAGCGTTGTCGAGCAGATTCGAGACTGCGCGCTCGATCTGGGCCGGCGCAGCCTCGACCACCGACGGCTCGACCGTCGACCGTGAACGCAACGGCGGGCGAGTGGAGCCGGGCGCGCTCGACCGTCGCCGAGACGAGCTCGTCGAGCCGCACCTCTTCGAGCTCCGGCGGTGCGTCCGGGTCGAGCTCGACCAGGTCGCCGACGAGCCGGCTCAGCTCCTCGACCTGGCCGATCACGTCGGCGAGCAGGCGGCGGCGCTCATCTGCCAGTAGCCGCTTGCCGCCGGCGAGCACCTCGACGTTCGTACGCAGGCTGGCGAGCGGCGTGCGCAGCTCGTGCGATGCGTCGGCGACGAGCTGACGCTGGGCCTTCACCGAGGAGTCGAGCGCTCCGAGCATCTCGTTGAACGCTGTCGCGAGGCGTCCGAGCTCGTCGCGCGAGCCCGCCTCGATCCGGCGAGAGAGGTCGCGGGTCGCGGTCACCTCCTCGGCAACGCCCGTCAACCGCCCGACGGGCCGCAGTGTCGCCCGAGCGACGAGCAGGCCGAGCCCGCTGGCGAGCCCGACTCCGCCGAGTCCGATGAACAGCAGGTAGAGACGCAGACGGTGGAGCGTCCGGTCGACCTCGTCCAGAGGGCGCGCGACCTGGAGCGCAAGCCCGTCCGCCACTTGCGCCGAGTACACGCGAACGTGGACGTCCTGTACGCGGCCGTCCGAGAAGAACGGCCGGCCGCCGCCGGCCGCGAGCGCTTCAGCCCGCTCGATGCCCGGCAGTGCGACCGCTGCTCCCTGGCCGTCGGACTGTACGACCTGGAGGTAGGTCGGCGGGCCGCCCAGATTCGAACGCGGCCCGAGTGGGACGACCCCGATTCCCGGCCCGGGGCGGCGCGCGAACTCACGCGCGCGATCGACGAGGCTCGAGTCGACCTCGCCGAGGAGCTGGTGACGGACGACGATGTAGACGACGCCGGAGGCCGCCACGACCGCGATCGCGACCGCCGCGGTCGCGAGCAGCGTCACCCGGAGACGGAAGCTCATCGTTCGCGCAGTGCGTAGCCGACGCCGCGCACGGTGTGGATCAGGCGCGGCTCACCCTCGGCTTCGGTCTTTCTGCGCAGGTAGCCGACGTAGACCTCGAGCGAGTTCGACGCGGGGCCGAAGTCGTAGCCCCAGACGCGGTCGAAGATCACGTCACGGGTCAGCACCTGTCGCGGGTTGCGGAGGAACAGCTCCAGGAGCAGGAACTCGGTGCGGGTCAGCTCGATCGAGCGAGCTCCGCGCCGGACCTCGTGCGTGCCCGGATCGAGGGTCAGGTCGCCGAACTCGAGCGGGCCCTCGCCGTCGCCGGTCCTGCGCAGGAGCGCCCTGAGCCGGGCGAGGAGCTCCTCCAGCGCGAACGGCTTGACCAGGTAGTCGTCCGCTCCGGCGTCGAGGCCCGCGACGCGGTCGTCCACCGCGTGACGCGCGGTGAGCATGAGAATCGGCGTCTTGTTGCCCATCCGGCGGAGCGTGCGGCACGTTTCGAGGCCGTCCAGGACCGGCATCAAGATGTCGAGGACGATCGCGTCGGCACTCCGTTGCGCGACGCAGAGCAGGGCCTCCTGCCCGTCGGCGGCGAGCTCGACCTCGTATCCTTCGAGCCGGAGCGCACGCTCGAGCGCCTCCCGGACCGGGCGCTCGTCGTCCACAACCAGAATGCGCATGGTGCAAGTGTGCTCCAACAACCTGAAAGCAGCGTGAGATGACCGGCCTTTTCCCTGCTCGTGGGCCGGAGGCCGGCCGATGAGCGCGCCGCCCGTCGAGCTGCACATCGTCTCCGATGCGACCGGCGAGACGGCGACGAGGCTCGTCGCCGCGCTCGAAGCCCAGTTTCCCGAGCAGCCGTTCGAGGAGGTCAGGCACCCGCGCGTGGAGACGGTGGACGACCTCCGCCTCGTCGTCGACCGTGCAAAGGGGCGGCCGGCGGTGCTCGTCTACACGATCGTCAAGCCGGAGCTCCGAGAGGCGATGCGCGACTTCTGCAGGCGGGCAAAACTCCACTACTGCGACATCCTCGGACCTCCGCTCGCCTCGATCGCGAAGATCTCCGGGCAGGACGGCGAGGATGGCGCCCGGCGTCCGGCACCCGCTCGACTCGGCCTACTTCCGCCGGATCGCTGCGATCGAGTTCGCCGTCCAGTACGACGACGGCATGGGCGGCGGCCTGCCCGGTGCGGACATCGTCCTCGTCGGCGTCTCGCGTACCTCGAAGACACCGCTCTCGATGTACCTGGGCTTCATGGGCTACAAGACCGCCAACGTCCCGGTCGTCCAGGGAATCGAGCCGCCGCCGGAGCTGTTCGAGATCGAGGCGGCGAAGATCGTCGGGCTGACGATCGACGCAGGCCGTCTCGCCGAGATCAGGCAGGAGCGCGTACGCCACATGCGTTCGACGCCGAAGGCCTACGCGGAGCTGCTCGAGATCTACCAGGAGCTGGAGGACGCCGAAGCCATTCACCGTCGCCTCGGCTGTCCGATTCTCGACATCACAGAGCTCTCGATCGAGGAGACCGCCGCGCGCGTGGTCAAGCTCGTCGAGGATCGGAAGCGGACGGCGTGAGGGGCCCGAGGTGAAGCCGAAGCCGCGGGTCCCGCTCTGGCGCTGGGCCTTCTGGTGGGTCCTCCTCGCCGTCGGCATGTTCGTCTTCTACGTCGCGCTGACCCCGATCTGGATCGGGCTGCGCGCCCTCGCATGGGTAGCCGAGTTCCGGGCGCGCCGCCGGCGCTAGAGCGGGCCGCGCACGCCCGCGCGGAGGCGTTACGCCCGCTGGCGGTGCCGATCGTGCAGTCGGCGATCGCCGCCGGCGTCGCGTGGTACCTCGCACACGATCTGATCGGGCACTCCAGCGCCTTCTTCGCGCCGATCGCCGCCCTGATCGCGCTCGGGGTGGGGGCGACGAACCGGCCGAGGCGCGTGGTGGAGCTGACGCTCGGCGTCGTGGTCGGGATCGGCGTCGGGGACGTGCTGATCTGGGGGATCGGATCGGGAGCGTGGCAGCTGGGCCTGATCGTCTGCATGTCGATGGCGGCCGCGGTGCTCATCGGCGGCGGCCCGCTGCTCGTCTCCCAGGCCGGCTCGTCGGCGGTGCTGGTCGCGACGCTCGTCGGCGGCCACAACGGCTCGCGTCTCATCGATGCGCTGGTCGGCGGCGGCGTCGGCCTGGCGGTGCTCGGGGCCGTGCCCGTGAACCCGGTGAGCCAGGCCCGCCGGACGGGATCGGTCGTCTTTGCCGAGCTTGCCTCGGTCCTCGACGACATCGCAGCAGCGCTCGAGGCACGTGACGTCGCCGCGGTCAGCGAGGCTCTCGGGCGGGCTCGGTCGACCGAGGTCGAGGTCGTGCGTTGGCGCCAGGCCCTCGCCGTCGGCCGCGAGACGGCACAGCTCGCCCCGCGACATTGGCGCGACCGCAGCCGTCTTGCCGAGTACGCCCGCGCCGCGGGCGAGCTCGAGCTGGTCGTGCGCAACACGCGGGTGCTGGCACGGGCCGCGCGCAGGGCGGTCGAGCTCGATCCGCAGCTGCCGGCCGAGCTGCCCGCCGCCGTGCACGCGCTGGCCGATGCCGTCCGCGCCACGGAAGAGGCGCTCGAAGGCCGCGACCGCTCGGCCGCGATCGAGGCCGCGGTCGGGGCCGCCACGCTGGCGACGAGAGCGCTGGAGCTCGATCCGGACATGCCGGCAGCTCACGTCGTCGGCCAGGTGCGCTCGACCGCGACCGATCTCCTCCGAACGCTTGGCCTCGATCGCGACGAGGCCGTTCGACGCGTACGCAGAGGAAGCCGGCCCTAGGCTGCGAGCGGCCGCGCCACCAGCGGCGTCTCCACGCCGGGCTCGACGCGGTAGCCGGTCGCTCCCTCGCGGGGCGAGAGGACGGCGGTCAGCTCGGTGCCGACGAAGTGGAGCCCCACGCCCGCATCGGCCGCGTAGCCGGGCGGAAAGCCGCCGTCGACCAGGCTCGTGTAGACGGGCCGCCGCAGCTCCTCGTCGTCGTAGTGGGGGCACGCGCTCCCCGGCAGCAGGCCGAGGCCGTCGCGCATCCCCTCGAGCTGCGGGCCGAACGAGTCGGTCACGCCCGCCTCGAACCAGCAGATCATCCCGGCGCTCGACCCGGTGAGGACGACGCCTTGCTCCCACGCCTCGCGGAGCAGCGAGTCGAAGCCGTGGACACGCCAGATCGCGAGCATGTTCGCCGTGTTCCCGCCCCCGACCACGATCACGTCCTGGTCGAGCACGAGCTCGCGCAGGTCGCTCGGCGGCCAGGGGAAGAACTCGAGCCGCCGGACGGTGGCGCGGCCCTGGAACCGGTCGTAGACGCGAAGCGCGTGCCATGGGTCCTCGGCTCCCGCGGTTCCCACCCAGAGCACGTTGGGGGCGGGTCGCACGAGCCCGAGCACGAAGTCGAAGACCGGGCCGGGGTCGCCGCCTCCGATCGCCACGATCTGCCGGTCCGCCATGACCGCGAGTATCGCAGCGGTGTGTGGGAAGATGGCCCCGGCGATGCGCTACGTCTTCGACTTCAACGAGCCCTGCGACGGAGGCCGGGAGCTGCTCGGCGGAAAGGGAACAGGTCTCGCCGAGATGACCCAGCTCGGCGTCCCCGTGCCGGCCGGATTCACGGTCACGACCGAGGCCTGCCGGGCGTACATGCGAGCGGGCAAGCAGGTTCCGGCCGGGCTCGCGGACGAGGTCGAGCAGCACATCCAGGCGCTCGAGACCGGGTCGGGGAAGCGCTTCGGCGACCCGCGCGACCCGCTCCTCGTGTCGGTCCGCTCCGGAGCGGCGATCTCGATGCCCGGGATGATGGACACGATCCTGAACGTCGGCCTCGACGACGTCTCGGTCGAGGGGCTCGGCGCGACGACCGGCAACCGCCGCTTCGCCTTCGACTCGTACCGGCGGCTGATCCAGATGTACGGCGAGACGGTGGACGGGATCGACGGCCACCGCTTCGAGCAGGAGCTCTCCGACCTGAAGCGCGAGCGTGGAGTCGACCAGGACACCGAGCTCACGGCGGACGACTTCGCAGAGCTCATCACCCGGTTCAAGCGGATCTACGAGGAGGCGACCGGCAGATCCTTCGCCCAGGACGCCCGCGAGCAGCTCGCCCGCGCGATCGAGGCCGTCTTCCGCTCATGGGACACGCCCCGCGCGCAGGTGTACCGCCGCGCCCACGAGATCCCGGACGACCTCGGCACCGCGGTCAACATCGTCCAGATGGTGTTCGGCAACAGGGGCGAGACGTCGGCCACGGGAGTCGCCTTCACCCGCGATCCGTCGACCGGCGAACGCAGCCTGTACGGCGAGTTCCTCATCAACGCGCAGGGCGAGGACGTCGTCGCCGGCATCCGCACGCCGGAGCCGATCGCGGGCCTGGCCGACCGTCTCCCGGAAGCCTTCGAGCAGTTCGCGAAGACGGCGCGGCGGCTCGAGGAGCACTACCGCGACATGCAGGACGTCGAGTTCACGATCGAGGAGGGCACGCTCTACCTGCTCCAGACGCGGACGGCAAAGCGAACCGCCGCCGCGGCCCTGAAGGCCGCCGTGGACATGGTCGACGAGGGGCTGATCTCCCGCGAGGAGGCCGTCGCGAGGATCGATCCCGGCCAGCTCGACCAGCTGCTCCATCCGATGATCGATCCGGCCGCGGAGGTCGAGATCGCCGCCAAGGGCCTGAACGCCTCCCCGGGGGCGGCGACGGGTGCGATCGTCTTCGATGCGGACGTCGCCGAAGAGCGCGGCCGCGCCGGCAAGAGCGTGATCCTCGTCCGCTGGGAGACGACGCCGGACGACATCAACGGGATGATCTTCGCGCAGGGCATCCTCACCGCTCACGGCGGCATGACCTCGCACGCCGCCGTCGTCGCACGCGGAATGGGCAAGCCGTGCGTTGCCGGCTGCGACGGACTGAGCCTCGACGCCACAGCACGCACCGTCCGCATCGGCGACCACTCCCTGCTCGAGGGCGACGTGATCACGATCGACGGCGGCACCGGCAACGTGATCATCGGCCCCGTCACCCTCGTCCCCCCGCAGATCAACGAGGACTTCCAGACGATCCTGGAGTGGGCGGACGACATCCGGCGTCTCAAGGTTCGCGCGAACGCGGACAACCCGACCGACGCGGCCCGGGCCCGCGAGTTCGGCGCGCAAGGAATCGGCCTGTGCCGCACCGAGCACATGTTCTTCGGCGACGAGCGCCTTCCGGTCGTCCAGAGGATGATCCTCGCCTCGACGGAGGAGGAGCGGCGGGCGGCGCTCGACCGGTTGCTCCCGCACCAGCAGCGCGACTTCGAGGGGATCTTCGAGGCGATGGCCGGCCTGCCCGTGACCATCCGCCTCCTCGACCCGCCGCTGCACGAGTTCCTGCCCTCCCTCGAGGAGGCGACCGACAAGCGCATGCGCGAGCGGATCCGGGCGCTCCAGGAGGCCAACCCGATGCTCGGCTCGCGCGGCTGCCGGCTCGGGCTGATGTACCCGGAGATCTACGAGATGCAGGTTCGGGCGATCGTCCGGGCTGCGATCGCGGTGCGCAAGCGGACCGGCGACGCGCCCCTGGTCGAGATCATGCATCCGCTGGTCGGCTTCGGCGAGGAGTTGCGCCGGCTGCGCGAGCTGACGGTGTCGGTCGCCGAGGAAGAGGGCGATCTCGACTATCAGGTCGGAACGATGATCGAGCTGCCGCGGGCCTGCATCCGCGCAGACGAGATCGCCGAGCACGCAGACTTCTTCTCGTTCGGGACGAACGACCTGACGCAGACGGCGCTCGGCTTCTCACGCGACGACGCCGAGGGCAAGTTCCTCACCCGCTACCTCGAGACGGGCGTGCTGGAGCGCAATCCGTTCGAGGTGCTCGACGAGGAGGGAGTCGGCGACCTGATGCGGATCGCGGTCGAGCGCGGCCGGTCGGTCAAGGACGACCTGAAGATGGGCATCTGCGGCGAGCACGGCGGCGAGCCCCGGTCGGTCGCCTTCTGCCACCGGATCGGGCTCGACTACGTCTCGTGCTCGCCGTACCGGGTGCCGCTGGCGCGGCTCGCAGCGGCCCAGGCGGCGCTGACCGAGGCAGGCGTGCACGCTGCCGTCGCCGGCGGGTAGGCAGGCGTAGACTCCCGCGTCACGGATTCCGACCAGAAAGAGGACAAGATGGCGCTCTGCATCTACTTCCCCGTCAACGGGATGACCGCCGACCGCTACGACGCGGTCCAGCGTGACCTGACCGAGGCCGGCCAGGCGGCACCGGCCGGACGGACCTACCATGTCGCGTTCACTGCCGGCGACGAGCTGCACGTCGTCGACGTCTGGGATTCTCAGGAGACCTTCGAAGCCTTCGGGAAGACCCTGATGCCGATCCTCGAGAAGAACGGCGTCGACCCGACCGAGCCGAGATCAGCGAGGTGTACAGGATCATCGAGGGCTGAGCCAGGCGCGTAGGGGGCGCCAAGGCGCCCCTTCACGCCAGCCCGCGGACCTTCAGGTACGAGATCAGCACGCTCGCCGCGGCTATCGCCACCAGGCTGGCGACACCGACGACGCCGAGGCGTCCGTACGCCGCGTGGACGCGGCCGAAGCGGGAGAACGCAAGCGTCGCGCCGATGCCGCCGATCAGTCCGCCGATGTGCCCGCCGATCGAGATCCCCGGCACCGCGAAGCTGATCGCCAGGTTGATCAGGATCAGGGTCAGGTAGTTGCCGGCGAGCGATCCGGTCGCCTGCCACTCGAGGATCAGGCCGGCGCCGAGGAGTCCGAAGATCGCTCCCGAGGCCCCGACCGTGATGGCGTTCGGGTCCGCGACCAGGGCGCCGGCCGAGCCGGCCAGGCCCGAGACGAAGTAGAGGCCGATAAATCGAGCGCGCCCGAGCACCATCTCGACGGGCGCGCCGAGCCACCACAGCGCGAGCATGTTGAACGCGATGTGGATCAGGCTTCCGTGCAGGAACGCGGCGGTGATCAGGCGCCACCAGTCGCCGTGGTGGACGGACGGGCCGTAACAGCGCCCACTTGTAGAAGAGCGAGCCGCCGGGGTTGTTCAGACCGCTTCCCTGCGCGACCGTGATCAGGTACACGACGACGTTGACCGCGACCAGGATGCGGGTGACGATCGCGTCGGTCGGCCGGATGCGGGTCGCACCGCGCGCGACGCGCTGCACCTTGCGCTGAACGGTCGGCGTCCCGCTCGAAGCGGCATGCTCGGGGCAGCGCAGCCCGACGGGCGCGAACGTCACGCAGTCGGTGCAGATCGGGCGACCGCACTCCGAACACGACAGACCGGTCTCCCGATCGGGATGGCGGTAGCAGGTCGCCACGTCGCAGCTAGCGTACCGGTGGCCATGCGAGTCCACGTCGCCTTCACCCCGGAGGAGGAAGCCTCCGCGCCGCTCGGGATCGTCGTCGACGTCCTGCGCGCGACGTCGTCGATCGCGCAGGCGCTCGCGTCGGGGTACCGCAGCGTTCTCTGCTGCACCGAGATCGAGGATGCCCGCCGGCTGCGCGATGCGACCGAGGGGTCGCTGGTCGGCGGCGAGCGCGACGCGGTCCGCATCGAGGGGTTCGACGTCGGTGCCTCTCCGCGGGAGTTCCTCGAGCCGCGGGCCGACACCCTCATCCTCTCGACGACCAACGGGACGCGGGCGATCCTGACCGCCGTCTCGCGCTGCGAGCAGGTTGTGCTCTGCTCGTTGCTCAACCTCAGCGCGGTCGCGGAGGAGGCGCGCGAGAGCGGGGTGGACGTGGCGGTCTTCTGTGCCGGCTTCAAGGGCGCGTTCGCGCTCGACGACGCCTACTGCGCCGGGCGCCTCGTCTCGCTGCTCGAGGCCGAGCGCACCGACGCCGCGATCGCGGCGACGCTCGTCGCAGCGTCGTTCGACAGCCCGCACGAGGCGCTCCTCGCCCGCACCTACGGGCCGCCGGGCCTGGAGGAGGACGTGCTCTTCTGCTCGCGCGAGAGCGTGCTGCCCGTCGTGCCGCGCTTCTCGCGCATGGTCGACGTCGGCGGCCGAGATCGTTCCTTGACGTCGCTCGCCCGTGGCTCGCTCCCGTGGGAGAACCTCCCGGTTCCCCCCAGCCCCCTCCACACTCACGGGACGGTTCCCGTCCCTTGAGCTACCGCTTCGGGTTCGGACGGCCGCCGGCGGTGGCCGCGAACGCGATGGTCGCGAGCAGCCAGCCGCTCGCGACCCGCGCAGGCCTGCGTGTGCTCGAGCGAGGAGGGAACGCTGCCGACGCCGCGATCGCAGCGGCGGCCGTGCTCTGCGTGACCGAGCCGATGTCGACGGGGATCGGTGGCGACTGCTTCGCGCAGGTCTGGAAGGACGGCCGGCTCGAGGGCCTCGATTCCGCCGGCCCGGCTCCGGCCGGCGCGGATCCCGTGTCTCCCGGTCGAACAGAAGGGGCCGCGGTCGGTGACGGTGCCGGGGGCGGTCGCCGGCTGGGCGGCGCTGGCCGAGCGACACGGCGCGCTCGGGCTCGACGCGTGCCTCGCGGATGCGATCGACGCCGCCGAGAGCGGGTTTGCGGTCGCGCCGCGGACCGCGGAGGCCTGGGGCAGGCTCGGCGGGCCGCTCGGCACTCCGCCGCGTGTCGGCGACATCGTCGTGCAGGCGGAGCTCGGAGCGACGCTGCGAGGCATCGCCGCCGAGGGGCGCGACGCGTTCTACTACGGGTGGAGTGGCGGCCGCGATCGCCGAGGTCTCGTGGCTCGACGAGGCCGACCTCGCCTGCGTACGAGCCGCGCTGGGTCGAGCCGCTCCGGCTCTCGTACAAGGGCGTCGAGGTCTGCGAGCTGCCGCCGCCGACCCAGGGCGTCTGCGCGCTGGAGGCGCTCGGCCTGCTCGAGCGGTCGTCGCCGAGCCTCGCCGGCCAGATCCGCTGTGCGCAGCTCGCGCTCGAGGACGCGCTCGCGCGGGTGCGGGACGGCGCCGACGTCGGCGAGCTGATCACGCCGGCGTACCTCGACGCGCGCCGCGGCCGCGCTTCGGTCACCGAGCCGCCGGGCGGGACGGTCTACCTCTGCGCCGTGGACGGCGACCGCATGGCGGTCTCGTTCATCCAAAGCCTGTACGAGGGGTTCGGCTCGGGCATCGTCGCGCCGGGCACCGGCGTCGTGCTCCAGAACCGGGGCGCTTGCTTCGCCGTCTCGGGTGCGGTCGAGCCGGGCCGACGCCCGTACCACACGATCATCCCGGGGATGCTGCTCCGCGACGGCGCCTTGCTCGGCCCGTTCGGAGTGATGGGCGGATTCATCCAGGCCCAGGCGCACATGCAGCTCGTCTCGGGGCTCGTCGACGACGCGCTCGACCCGCAGGCAGCACTCGACCGGCCGCGCTTCCGGGTGGACGGCGAGGTGATCCGTCTGGAGGAGGGCCTGTGGGAGCGCGAGGCCGATCTCCAGCGGCTCGGCTATCAAACGCTGCGCGACACGGACACGTCCGGCTTCGGCGGCGGCCAGGCGATCCTGGTCTCCGGCGATGCGCTCGTGGGCGGCTCCGACCCGCGGAAGGACGGCTACGCGGGCGGCTTCTGAAGCCATGGCGATTCTCGACGCGGCTCGGTGCCAGACACCTGGACATGTCCGTATCCACGCAGGAAGCGCCGCACTGCGGCCGTGTAGGTGCCGTCGGGACTTCCGCTCGGTGTCTGACACCGAGCCGTGTCCAGGAGCGTACGATCGCGGCCGATCGTGCTCGCTCTCGGTTGACTACCGACGTGCCGAGCTCTGGCCGTGACTGAAGCTGCCTAGGCTTGCGGCATGGCCTTTCGCGTCGATCCGGCCGGACGAGCTCGAGTGGATCACCCGCCCGCACGAGCCCGGCGAGCCGGCCCGCCACGTCGCCGAGCTGAGCGAGACGGCGGGCTTTGCGCACACCCGCGCGAACCTCTGGCGCTACGAGCCCGGCGCGAAGGGCCGCCGCCACGTGCACCCGATCCAGGAGGAGACCTTCGTCGTCCTGGCGGGGACGCTGACGATGTACCTCGGCGACCCGCCGGAGCGGTCAGGACGTGCCGACGGGCGGCCTGATCCACGTCGACCCCGGCACGGCGCTCCAGACGGTGAACCACGGGGACGAGGACCTCCTCGTCTACGCCTACGGCTACCCGCCCGAGCACGAGCACGCCGAGCTGCTCGACTCCGCCGTGTAGCCCGGGCTACGCCGCGCTGATCTCGACGATCGTCGCCTGCCAGGCGCCCCGCGGCGCTGCGACCTCGACCGTCTCGCCGACTCGGTGCCCGAGCAGCGCCGCCCCCAGCGGGGAGGAAGGCGACGTCGTCCCGTTGCCGCCGAGCCCGGAGATCTCGACCTCCATCCGGCCGCCGTCCTCGTCCTCGATCGCGACCCGCGACCCGACCGCGACGACGTCGGGATCGCCGCCCTCGACGATCACCGCGTCCTCGAGCCGCGCGCGCAGGATCGAGATCTTGCGCTCGAGCAGGCCCTGCTCGTTCTTCGCGGCGTGGTACTCGAAGTTCTCGGAGAGGTCGCCGTGCGCGCGGGCGACCGAGATCGCCTCGACGATCTCCTTGCGCCGCGGCCCTTCGAGCTCGGCCAGCTCGGCGGCGAGCCGCTCGCGCTGGTCCGGAGTGAGGTGCTCGCCCGTCACGCCGGCGCCAGTCCCCTGGCCTTGCGGCTCGTGGCGGTCTGACGTTTCTGGGCGGAGAGCACGGCTTTGCGGAGCCGCACGCTCGACGGCGTCACCTCGACGCACTCGTCGTCGCGGATGAACTCGAGCGCCTGGTCGAGCGGCAGCGGGCGCGGCGGGATCAGCCGGACGAGCTCGTCGGAGGTCGAGGAGCGCATGTTGGTCAGCTTCTTCTCCTTGGTCGCGTTCACGTCGAGGTCGTCCGCCCGGGCATTCTCGCCGACGATCATCCCCTCGTACACGTCGATGCCCGGCCCGACGAAGAGCGACCCGCGCTCCTGGAGGTTCAGCAGCGCGAAACCTGTCGTCTTGCCCGAGCGGTCGGCGACGAGCCCACCGGTCGGCCGGGTGCGCAGCTCGCCGTGCCACGGCTCGAAGCGCTCGAAGACGTGGTGGAGGATGCCGGTGCCGCGGGTCTCGGTCAGGAACTCGGTGCGGAAGCCGATCAGCCCGCGCGCCGGGACGAGCACCTCCATCCGCACCCAGCCCGTGCCGTGGTTGACGAGCGACTCGGTGCGGCCCTTGCGCAGGGCGAAGAGCTGCGTGACGACGCCGAGGTACTCCTCCGGGACGTCCACCGAGACGCGCTCGACCGGCTCGTGCACCTTGCCGTCGACGAGGCGCGTCACGACCTGCGGCTTGCCGATCGTCAGCTCGAAGCCCTCGCGGCGCATCTGCTCGACGAGCACCTCGAGCTGGAGCTCGCCGCGGCCCTGCACCTCCCACGTGTCCGGGCGTTCCGTCGGCAACACGCGCAGCGACACGTTGCCGACGAGCTCGGAGCGAAGCCTCGCCTCGACCTGGCTCGCGGTGACCTTGTCGCCCTCACGGCCGGCGAGCGGCGAGGTGTTGATCCCGACCGTCATCGAGAGCGACGGCTCGTCGACCGTGATCACAGGCAGGGGCCGGGGGTCGTCCGGGTCGGCGAGCGTCTCGCCGATCGTCACCTCGGGGATGCCGGCGACGGCGATGATGTCGCCGGGCCCGGCCTCCTCGGCCTCGACGCGGTCGAGCGCCTCGGTCACGTACAGCTCGGTCACCTTGGCGCGCTCGACCGTTCCGTCCGCGCGGCACCAGGCGACCTGCTGCGCGCGCCTGATCCGGCCCTGCTGGACTCGGCAGAGCGCGAGGCGACCCACGTACGGGGAGGCGTCGAGATTCGTGACGAGCGCCTGAAGTGGGTGGCCCTCTTCGTAGCTGGGCGCCGGGATGCGCTCGACGATCAGCTCGAACAGCGGCTCGAGGTCGGGGCCGAGCTCGTCCGGATCCGAGTCGAGCGAGGCCCGTCCCGCCCGCGCGTTGCAGTAGACGATCGGGAACTCGATCTGGCTCTCGTCGGCGTCGAGGTCGAGGAAGAGCTCGTAGACCTCGTTGACGACCTCGGCGATCCGCGCGTCGGGCCGGTCGACCTTGTTCACGACGAGGATCACCGGCAGCTCGGCCTCGAGCGCCTTGCGCAGAACGAAGCGGGTCTGGGGGAGGGGGCCCTCGCTGGCGTCGACGAGCAGCAGGATCCCGTCGACCATCGTCAGCCCCCGCTCGACCTCGCCGCCGAAATCGGCGTGGCCGGGCGTGTCGATGATGTTGATCTTCGTGCCGAGGTGGCGGACGGCGGTGTTCTTGGCCAGGATCGTGATCCCCTTCTCGCGCTCCAGGTCGCCGGTGTCCATCACCCGCTCGGCGACGTCCTGGTTCGCGCGGAAGGCCCCGGACTGCCAGAGCATCGCGTCGACGAGCGTGGTCTTGCCGTGGTCGACGTGCGCGACGATGGCGACGTTGCGGATATCGGAGCGCAGAGGCACCGACCGAGGG
>CAVXTD010000011.1:0-203739 GCA_963764565.1 uncultured Actinomycetes bacterium | reverse complement strand
TCTTAGCTCAGTTGGTAGAGCACCTCCATGGTAAGGAGGGGGTCTCCGGTTCGAGTCCGGAAGAGGGCTTCCGGTTTCTGCTGCTCAGCGGGTGCTGTTGTTTTCCGCGTGGGCGACGACTTGCGGTGCAGCGTCCACGCAACGTCCACTTCGTGGACGTCGGCCTCTTCTGAGTGTGTGAAGGTGTCGAGGAGTTTGATCGCGTGGTCGCGTCCGTCGCGGGCGAGATGGCCGTAGTGGCGATCGATCATGGTCAGGCTGGCGCCCATGTAGCGGGACAAGTCGAAGGTGGAGATGCCGGCACGAAGAGCGAAGGTCGCAAAGGTATGCCGGAGATCGTAAACCCTCCGAAGCGGCCTGATCCCGACCGCGAGCTGGGCGGGCTTCCAATCGCGCGTGCGGAAGTTGTGCAGGTCGAAGTGGCCGCCACGCACACCGGAAACAGCAGATCGGTCTCGGCACCGACTGGTAGTTGCTCGAGCGCTTCGAGTGCGACCGCTTGGAGCGGCACCGCACGGACGCTGCCCTCGGTCTTCGTGCACTTGACCCGCCCGTTTCTGAACGCCCGCCTCACATAGACGACCTGCGCGTCCCGGTCGATGTCTCGGTGCTCGAGGGCGATCCACTCGCCCGGCCTCAGACCGGTCGCAGCCGCGAAGATCACCAGCGGCCGATCGCGAGGATCGAGCCTGGCCGCCAATTCGCTCAGTTGCGTCCAGGACTCGAATGGCCGCTTCTGGTCCGGCGCCGTTGCGGGTTGTCGACTCCTTGCTTGGCCGGGTTGATGTCGATCATCCCCCAGGCGACCGCCCGGGCAAGCACCTGCCGCAGCGCTTGTGTTGCTTCGAAGCGGTGACCGGGCGGAACGGTCATCCGCCAGGCCGCGATCTCCTGCGAGCGAAGCTCCGAAAGACGACGATCACCGAACACCCTGACCGCCTTAGCAAGTAGCCAGCGCAGCTTCTCGATCGTCTCCGCCTGCGCATCATGCTGCGCCAGGTACTCATCGACCAGTTCGGCCAGAGTCAAGCTGCCCGCCGTTCCGTCTGATCGCCGTAGCCGCTCCAGCGCCCGCTCGATCGCCTCCCGCGCGTCGCGCTCGCTGGTGAACCCGCCCTGCTGTATGCGCTTCGACCCGCGTCCTGCTGTCCGGTAGCGATACGCCCAGAGCGCCCCTCCATCGGCGCCTTGCGATCTCAGCCTGAAGACCTGACCCTCTTGTTGCATGACGACTCCTCCCTCTTCTTGTCGGGGGAGCAGCGTCTCGCAGCGGCGGCGGGTCAGGCGAAGCTGTGTCTAGGCCCGTAGGCGCGCTCGCGCAGAATTGCGACTGCCAGCGTTCGGCCGGCCGCGGTCAGGCGGGGCGCGTCAGGGAGCCAGTTCCCGACCACGCCCCGGAAGGGGCTGAGCAGGTGCAGCTCTGGGAACCCGACCGAGGACTCGCCGCCGGCGACGAGGGAAGCGAGGACGAGATCGAGTTGCCGCGAGCCGCCGACGCCGGCGATCATCGATGCGATCGCGGAGAGCAGCGCGGACGGGTCCACACGCAGTTCGCGTCCGCGCGGGCTGAGCTTGAGGATGCCGCTGCGGCGACGGGCGAGCTTGAGATCGTCGACGATCGTGTGCAGCACCTCGAGCGGGTAGATCTCTGCTTCGCGGTACGGCGGTCCGACGACCTCGGTGTGCCACCAGTCCGGGTAGCGCTCGACCGCCTCGCGCACGAGGGCACGGGGAAGCGCGCCGGTTTGCGTGAGCTTGACCCCGTCGGCGAGTCGACCGAGCAGCCACAGCAGCGGCTCGACCGCCGCGGCGGCCTCGGCCAGGCGGCGGCCCCCATCGAGAGGCGTAGCCGCCTCCAGGAGCTCTCGCTGCGCAGGATCGGCGGTCATCTCCAGCCAAGCCTCGCGCCTGGCCGCGTGGATGCGCGAGAGCGGCGTCGTCCCCGACCTGTCGGGGTGATCAGAAACCGCTCTGTCAGTTCGGTCTGCACCTGCTGCCAGCCCTGTCGCCGGGAACGAGTAGGCCGGCGTCGACCGCCTCCTCGAGCATGTCGCCGGCTGCGTCGCGCTCGAGCGACTCCTCGATCGTCATCAGGTCGCTCCACTCCAGCAGCGGCGTGTCCGGCGGCTCGAGCCCGGAGGCCTCGATCGCCTCGACGAACCCCTCGCCGCCCGCACGCAACAACCGCGCGTCTCGGCGTCACGGCAGAGCGCCGCCAGCCCGGCCGCCTGCGGCCCGAGCTCGTCGAAGAACACCGCGAGCGCCTCGGCGACGGCGAGATGACCGTCCGAATCGATCAGCCACTTCCGCGGAAGCTCGTACCAGAGAAAGAGCTGTAACTCGCGGCGCGTGAAGATCACCGGCGCGTCATCGTCGTCGCCACCCGTCAACCACTCGACCGCCGCCCGCGCATCCTCACCCACCGCCGGATCACGGCTGCCGAGCCGCTCCACGACCCGGTCGATGCGCTCCCGCTCCACGATCAGCCGCACACCCTCAGTCTCGCATCCGGAGGGCGGGAATACAGTTTGGCGCATGCCGAGCATGCAGGCCGTCTACTACCGCGCCCGAGATGGCTCCGAGCCGGTCGACGCCTTCATCGAGAGCCTGCGCGACCCGGCCAAGCAGGCAGTACTCGACAACCAGATCGACCGTCTGAACATGCTCCGCCCGAACGATCCGCCGCTGCCGTTCCCCTGGAGCTCACAGATCGAGGGAGAGTTCCGCGAGCTTCGCTGCCACCACGGCTCCGAGCTCTACCGGGTCATCTACCGGCGCTCGCGCAACCTCTTCGTCCTGCTGCACATGTTCCGCAAGGACACCGGCACGATCCCCCAGGCCGACAAGAAGATCGCCCGCGAGCGCTGGGACGATTTCACAGCTCGCATGGACGCTGAGCAGCGGCGTCGACCGCGGGCCGCCGGCCACGACGCGCCCTGACTCAGCTCGGACTTCCTTATCAATTATGATAAACTGGCCGATGGAGGTGAGCAAGATGACGCCAGCGAAGAGCAGCCCGATCGGTACACCGGCGGCAGACGCCGGACGCCGCCGCGCCCAATGCAGCAGCGCCTACCGCCAAGCCCAGGCGCAACTCGCCCCATACGAGCAACTCGCGAGGATCGTCATCCGACGCCGCATCGACCTCGAGCTCACGCAGGAACAACTCGCGAAACGAATGGGCACGAGCCACTCGGCGATCTCCCGGATCGAGAGCGGCCAGCACGGCACCTCCGTCCAGACACTGCAGCGCCTCGCGACAGCGCTCGATATGCGCTTCGTCATGGGATTCGAGCACGGCCCGACAGACAACCCCGTACGCGAACTCGTCCCGCATAGGCGTCGCTCGCGAGGGTGCACCGAGGGTGCACGAAAACGCAAAACGTGGCGATTCGCGGCTACCCGCGACGGACGCAAACAGGCATGGCTACGCGAAACCCACATAAACAGCCCCCTCCCCACTCGAATGGTAAGGAGGGGGTCTCCGGTTCGAGTCCGGAAGAGGGCTTCAAGAAAAGCCCTGCGTACACGATGGATACGGGCAGCATCGAGCGTCATCGCTCGGCCCCCTCGATCTCATAGCCCACCGTCGGCGTGAGCCGCCGCAGCGATGCCGACGGCGGCATCGCTCGCATGAGCGCGTTGCGGGAGGCGACGGCGAGTGGACTGCGAAGATGCGCCATCTTCGCCATCTGCCGTGACGCGCGCACGACCGCGGCCGTTCTGCTGGCGCGCCGAGCGCTGTACAGCGGAAGGGCGTCCAGAACGTCCTGCGTCTGGGAGAGCACGACTCCGAGCTCGACGGCATCTTCGATCGCCTGACAGGCACCCTGGCCGAGGTTCGGAAGCATCGGATGGGCAGCGTCGCCAAGCAACGCGACGCGCCCTCGGGAGAGCTGCTGCAGGGGTGGACGCTCGTAGAGTGGCGTCCTGATGATCGACTCGTCCGGTGTGGCCTCGATCAGCGATCGGGCCGCACCCCGCCAGCTGCTGAAGTGTTCACGCAGCCGGGTCTTGGGGTCCTCGCCATCGGCATCTTCTTCTGTCCGGATGCTGGCCCACCAGTACGCTCGACCTCCGGTCAGTCGGGCGGTTCCGAAGAGGCTGCCTGGCCCGAACGATTCGCCGACGCTGAGTCGTTCCTCCAGCTCGGAATCGAGCACGACCACTCCACGCCACGCTGTGAAGCCCGAATAGCGCGTGGGCGCCCCGGCGAAGACCGCTTCCCTGACGGCTGAGTGGA
The DNA here is from genome assembly GCA_963764565.1 of uncultured Actinomycetes bacterium. Classification (GTDB taxonomy): domain Bacteria; phylum Actinomycetota; class Thermoleophilia; order Gaiellales; family Gaiellaceae; genus DATBLE01. The sequence continues at coordinate 199,496 of CAVXTD010000011.1, read as the reverse complement.
TCCCATCCGCGCCGACGATGACCCGTGCCTCGGCGACGCTTCCGTCCGCGAGCCGGACGGTGACCCGGTCGTCTCGCTGTTCGACAGCGACGCAGGCCGTGCCGAGCCGTACCCGCTCCGAGTCGAGCCCCTGGTAGAGGAGACGCTGGAGCTCCGCGCGGTGGAGGACGAGCAGCGGCGCCCCGAAGCGCGCCTCGAGCCGTTCGGCCGGCGAGGCGGCGAGAAGCGATCCTCTCCAGGTGAAGAAGCCGGCATCCTTCGCCGTAGCTCCGGCCGCCTCGACGGCCTCGCCGAGACCGAGGAGCCGCAGCGCCTTGACGGCGTTCGGCCAGAGCGAGATGCCAGCGCCGACCTCCTTCAACTCCGGCGCTTGTTCGATGACGCGAACGTCGAACCCGGCACGTGTGAGCGCGCGGGTTGCGGTGAGACCGCCGATGCCGGCCCCGACTACGAGTGCTGTCTTCTCGGTCATGTGACTCCTCCTTGGTCTCAGTGACCGGCTCCGAGCAGCAGGGCGCCGTCGAAGAACGCGATCACCCGCCGCTCGTACTCGGTCGGCTGCGCCTCGAGGCCACCGGTGTGCTCGGCGCCGGGCACCTTCCAGATCTCCTTCGGCTGACCCGCGGCCGCGTAGTACTTCGGCTGGCGAACGCTCTCGCCTCCTTGCCCCGGGTCGGCATAGATCAGGAAGACCGGTCGCGGCGCGATCAGCCCGATGCGGTCGACGATCGGCGGCGGGGGGCCGTGGTTCTGGAAGACGGTCATGGACGCCGTCATGACCGCCATGGGCGGGGCTAGGAGGATCCGCTCCACGCCGGATGTGTCGACCTCCCCCACGCGCTCACCGGCTCCCTCGGAGACAACGGCCCTGATGCCGTCCCGCTGCGCCGCCGCCTCGATCAGGATCTCCCCGCCGATCGAGAAGCCGATCGCGCCGATCCGGTCGTCGTCGACGTCGGGCCGGCTCCGCAGGTAGGCGACCGCCGCATGGAGGTCGCGGTCGCCGGCCCAGCGGACGAGGTCTCCCTCGCTCGAGCCCTGCCCGCGCGGCTCGACGAGCAAGACGCCGTACCCGTGACGAGCGATCATCGTCGCCTCGTCGACCCGGGTCGCTCCGGGGAAGACGATCACCGCGGCGCGGTTGCTCGAGGGGACGTAGGTGGCGGCGAGCTCGAGGCCGTCCTCGGTCAGGAACGTCACGCGCTCCGAGGGCATCTCGAGCTCCGGATCGGTCGTGGTCTGGCCGAGGTGCGTGTACACGTAGGGAAAGCCGATCGACAGGAACACGAGCCAGAACGTCGCATAGGCGATCGCGACCGCTGCAAGCGCGAGCAGCGCCCTCCGGAGGACTGCGCGACCCTTCGTCGGGCCGGGCTTGCGACTCCGCCAGAGGAGCACCGGCCCCATTCCGACGAGGACGACGCCGGCGACGATGGACAGCATCCCGGTGAAGTCGTCCCCCGAGGCGACCCCCTTCGTCAGGTGGTAGGCGCCCGGCACGCCGACCATCACGCCCAGCACTCCGAGCGTCATCGACACGTAGGCGCCTGCCCCTGGACGGAGTCTCGGGTAGAGGAGCGCCAGGAGACCGAGCACGGCGAGCGGGACGAGGCCACTCGCGAGGTGCTCTCGCGCCGAGGTGCCCGGCTCGGGTTGCAGGTAGTTGTCGTCGACGACGTGGAGCGCCATCACGCCGACGGCGGCGAGGAAGATCCGGAGCTCCCAGGTTCTCGCCCGACGGTCCTCGCGCGTGGCCTCCCGGGCCGCGAGCGAGGCCGACACGGGTGGGGCTTCGGTCACCGTCATTCGTACTGTTCACCGTTCTCGTCGAGGCCGACGCGGCGGGCATGGTGCATTGCGTTGACGACCTGGCCGTAGATGTCGAGCTGCAACTGCTCGGTCGCGCCATTGCCGATCCGCACGGGCTTCGCTCCCTGGTAGCCGGCAAGCCAGGGAAGCTCGACCTCGGTCAGGCGCCGCTCTCCCGCGACCGAGTACACAGCCTGCAGGTCGGCTGGGTCGCCAGCGGCCACGCGCAGCAGCCAGGAGTGCCAGGCCCGACCCTCCTCGCGGTAGCCCGCGCGCGTCAGCGCTAGCAAGGTGATGGACGCGTCGCGCAGCCAGCAGAAGCGGTAGTCCCAGTTGCGCACGCCGCCGGGCTGCTCGGGGAGCGAGGTTGTGGGCGCGGCGACGATTCCGCCGGTCGGGGCGTAGGTGAGCGCCTTGAGGGTGAGCAGGGAACGGACGACTGCATCCCGCCACTCGCCTGCGTATCCTCAGGAGGAGATCCACTCCGCCCAGAACAATTCCGTGTCGGCGAGCGCCCGCACCGGGTCGACCGGAATGGGGGCGGGCTCGTGCGAGGGATGCCAGGTGAGGACAAACGGGAGCACCTCACCGGCTGAGATGAGGAAGTCGGCCCGCACGGCCGTGTCTTCGGTGCGCGTCTCGACAGGGGTGCGGAGCCACACGCTGTCGGGGCCTGCGATCCACCGAGCCGACGTCGGGCCGGTCGAGCCCGGCGGCGCGGTGGAGAAGGGCGCTCTTGCCCGAGCCCGACGGGCCCATGACCGCGGTGAACGAGCCGTCGCCGAACCCGAGCGAGACCTCGTGGAGTGCCGTGACGCTCGCGTCGTCTCTGCCGTAGACCTTCGTCACGCCCACGAGCCGGACGACGTCGTGGTCGGCCGCTGCCGGCGCCTTCGAGGAGCCGTTCTCGCGCGCCGTCAGCATCAGATCGTCTCCGCCGTCGGCGCGGGCAGCTTCTCGGCCCGCTCGCCGTGCTCGAGGTGCGGCAGCCACTCGAGCCAGGACGGGAGGTACCAGTTCGCCTCGCCGAGCAGCTTCATCGATGCCGGCAGCAGTACGCCGCGCACGAGCGTCGCGTCGAGCAGGACGGCGACGGCGAGCCCGACGCCGAACTGCTTCAGCTCCATCATCGAGAGGGTCGCGAAGATCGAGAAGACCGCGACCATCACGATTGCCGCGCTCGTCACGACACCCGCCGTGCTCTTGATCCCGTGCGAGATCGCCTCGTCGTTCGTCGCGCCGCGATCGAACGTCTCGCGGATTCGGCTCAGGATGAACACGTGGTAGTCCATCGAGAGGCCGAACAGGATCACGAAGAGCAGGATCGGGAGGAACGCGACGACGCCTGCCGTGGACTCGAAGCCGAGCAGGCCCTTCCCCCACCCGTGCTGGAAGACGAGCACGATCGCGCCGTACGCCGCGGCGACGGACAGGAGGTTGAGCACGATCGCCTTCGCCGCGATCACGAGCGAGCGGAACGCGACCAGCATGAGGAGGAACGCGAACAGGAGCACGAACACGAACACGCGTGGCGCGACGGACTTCATGAGGTCGTTGAAGTCGGCCGAGCCGGCGGTGAAGCCCGTGACGCCGTACTCGACGTCGGGGAGCGTGCCGATCGTGCCGGGAAGCACGTCCTCGCGCAGTGTCCGGAGCGCCGCGACCGACGTCTCGTCGGTGCCCTCGCCGTCGATCGCGATCGCGATGTTGGCGATCGTGGCGTCCTCGTTGACGTCGATCGTGATCGGGCGGTAGAGCTGCCCGGTCGCGAGCGCCGCGTCCTCCATCCGCGTGATCGCGGCCTTCACCTCGGGTGCGTTGACGTTCTCGGCCTTGACCACGACGTTCGCCGGGATCTCGGTGCCGGGGAACGCCCCCTGGATGCGGTTGTAGGTCTGGATTGCCGGCAGGTCCTGCGGGAACGTGTCCGGCCCCGGGATGACGGTGTGCATGTGGAGCGCGGGGAGCGCGAGCGCCACCAGCGCGCCCGTTGCGACCGCCGCGGACAGCGCGGGCCGGCGAAGGACGCGGTCGATGATCGCGCCCCAGATCCGGCCCTCGCCGTCGTCCCGGCGCAGGCGGCCGACGAACGGCACATGGAGTCGGTCGACGCGGTCGCCGAGCCAGGAGAGGAGCGCCGGGAGCACGGTCAGCGACCCGAGCATCGCGACCGCGACGACGATCATCGTCGCGAGCCCGAAGGACGCGAAGCCCTTGTCGCCGGTGAGGAACATCCCCGCCATCGCGACCATCACCGTGAGGCCGGAGATGAGCACCGACCGTCCCGACGTCGCTGCGGCCGCCTCGAGAGCCGCCTGCTCGCTCCGACCCGCGGCACGCTCCTCACGCTCACGCTTCAAGTAGAACATCGAGTAGTCCACCCCGACCGCGAGGCCGATCAGGAGGACGATCGCGCCGACCGCGTCGCTGACGGGCAGTGCGTGGCTCGACGCCGCGACGATGCCGAACGTCGCGAACACCGCGGTGAGCGCGAGCAGGAGCGGGATGCCCGCGGCGACGAGGGCGCCGAAGGCGACGACGAGGATGATCAGGGTGATCGGGACCGAGAACAGGCCGGCCTTCTTCAGGTCGCTGTTGCCGACACCGCTGAGCTCTTTGTCGGCGCTCGCGTAGCCGAACTGGCCGATGAACAGCCCCGGATGGGCGGCCTTGGTGGAGTCGACGGCGGCGACGATCGGGTCGACCTTCTTCGCCGCGTCGTCCGCGTCCCCGCGGATCTGGAAGTCGACGAGCGCCGAGCGCCCGTCCTTCGAGATCTGCCCCTGGTTGGCAGGGTCGAGGGGCGAGCGGACGTTGGTCACGACGCCGAGCCGGGAGACCGTTCCGACGACGTCCTCGACGGCCGACCGGAACGCCGGGTCGTCGGTGGTCAGCGAGTCGCTCTGGATCAGGACGCTCTCGCCCGAGGGCTGCTTGAAGCCCGCGTCGAGGATCTTGTCCATCCGCCCCGACTCGCCGGGGCCGGCGGTCGCAGGGTCGATCGTCTTCTGGCCCGTCATCGATCCAAGGACGAACGCGACGACGACGAATGCGAGCCACCCGAAGATCGCGATCTTGCGATGACGGGCGCTCCAGCGACCCATGCGGGCCGCGACGCTCCGTGTATGGGTAGTGGCAGACATCTGGTTTCTCCTCTAGCGCTGCAGTTGCAGGTCGGTTGACGGCTCGGCGGCCCGGTAGCGCCGGCCCGCTCGAGCGGGGGTATAGGCGAGCGGGTGATGGAAGGCGGCGAGAGCCTCGCCGCGCGGAACGTCGAACGCGAACCGACGACCGACCCGCGTGTCGTCGACGGCGACGAGCACGCGGCCGGTCGACTCGCTCCAGAGCAGCCTGACCTCGAGGCCGTCGGCCTCCCGGTCGGCGAGCTCCGTCCAGATGTGGTTATCGACTGAGATGGTCATGGCAGCTCCTTTCAGTTCTGCGGCTGCAGATCGAGGGACTCGCGGTCGGGATCGGCAGGCGGGCGCATGCCGGGCTTCGCGCCTTCTGCCTGTGCGCCGTCGGGCTCGCGAGCCGGCAGGAAGCGGGCGACGACAATGGCCATGGCGGCGGCGAGCGCCGCGGCAAGCGAGAGGCCGATGCCCATCGCCTGGGTGAAGGCATCACCGGTGGTGGCGAGCAGACTCGAGGCGGCCTCCGGTGGCAGCTGAGCGGCGATCCCGCTCGCGGCGCCGATCGAGTCTTCGACCGCCGCCTGGGCCTGCGGGGGCAGCGCGCCGAGCGAGCCGTCGACGTCGTTCGAGTAGAGGGAACTGACCAGCGAGCCGATCACGGCCACGCCGAGCGCTCCCGCCACCATGCGCGCGACGGTGTTGGTGGCCGAGGCGACGCCCGACTTGGCGGCGGAAACAGCGCCGACAACCGCGTCCGTGGCGGGAGCCATGATCCAGCCCATCGCCAGTGCGAGCCCGAAGAACCAGGCGACGAGCGCGAGCGTGCCACTGTCGGGCTCCCAGAGCACGGTCAGCGCCAAGAGAAGCGCGAGGCCGGTCAGGCCTATTGCGACGACGCGTGCGGTGCCGAGCCGGCGAACGGCCTTGCTCGACGAGCCTGCGCCCATCATCAACCCCAGCGCGATCGGGGTCATGATCGCGCCGGCCTCGATCGCGCTGTAGCCGTGGGCGAACTGCAGGTACTGGGTGAGCGCGAAGATCCCGCCGAGCAGGGCGAAGAAGGCGACGCTAACGGCAGCCGTGCCGATGCTGAAGCGGGCGCTGCGGAAGAAGCCGAGGTCGAGCATCGGCTCTTTGATCCGTCGCTCCCACCAGAGGAAGAAGCCCAGCAAGGCGACGCTCGCCGTGAGCGATCCGAGCACGAGACCGGACGTCCAGCCCCGCTCGGGCGCCTCGATGATCGCGTACACGAGAATGCTGAATCCGGCGGTCGAGAGCGCGGCCCCGAGCAGGTCGAACGAGCCGGGCCGGGGATCGCGGCTCTCGGGCACGTAGCGGATTCCGAGCACCAGCGCGACGGCCGCGAAAGGCACGTTGACCATGAAGACGGACGACCAGCCGAACCACTCGAGCAGCAACCCGCCGGTCAGGGGCCCGAGCCCGATCCCGATCGCAGCGAGTGCGGCCCAGATCCCGATCGCTTTCCCGCGCTCCTCGCCGGTGAAGAGGTTCGCGATGATCGAGAGGGTGGCGGGCATGATCAGCGCCGCACCGACGCCCATCGCCGCACGCACTGCGATCACCTGATCGGCCGAGTCTGCGACCAGGGCGCCAAGGCTGGCCAGCCCGAAGATCGAGATGCCGGTCTGAAGCGCACGCTTGCGCCCGAAGCGATCGCCGAGCACACCGAACACGAGCAGCAGGCCGGCGAAGACGAGCAAGTAGGAGTCGACCATCCACTGCAGCGTCGAGCGCGATGCGTCGAACTCGTGCTGCAGCGTCGGCAGGGCGACGTTGAGGATCGTGTTGTCGAGCCCGATGATCACGAGGCTCAGCGACAGCACACCCAGCGTCTTCCAACGGCGGGCGTACTGGACGGGGTCGATCGTCATCAGACCGCGCTCCTTTCGGGTGCGAGACAGGGACGGCGGCGCGAGTCGGCGTCGCCGAAGGAGGCGCCGAGCCCCGCCGCGTAGGCGAACGGGTGGTGGAAGGCGGCGAGCGCGTCCGCGCGCGGCACGTCGACCTCGAACTGCTCATCCAGGTGGGCATCGACGACCGCGACCTTCACGCGGCCGGTGGCCCTGCTCCAGAGAAGCGAAACGGCGAGGCCGTCGCTCTCGCGTGCGGCGAGGTCGACCCAGGTCTCGTGCGTGTGACACGTGCTCATGGCGTCTCCTATCGGGCTGCGGCGGATCACGTCGGTCACGGGATGGGGACCTCGCTCACGGAGACGACGGTCGTCCGTGCGGCGAGGTACGGCGGCAGCAGCTCGAGCGCCCGGCGACCGTCAGGCGCCTCGACGTCCCACCAGATTGCATGGCCCCCCTCGCGGCAGGTGGCAAGTGCGACGCCGCGGCGCAGTGGGCTCTCGTACCCCTTCCAGGCGGCGTACGCAGCTGAGCATTCGTCCGCTTCGTGGCGATGATGGAGCCGGAACAGCGGCATGGGACGAGCATGAGCGGACGCAGCCGGACGAACATCGGTGAGCGACCCTTATTCGCGACCCTGATTTCGTGCGCCGGCGACCCTTACCGTCGGCGAGGGGCGGCTCCCGGACGGCGGCGCTAGGTTCCGGCGTCGACCGGGCGAGTCTGAGCGAGCAGTTGCGCGACCTCGCCTCGAGACGAGACACCAAGCTTGTGGAAGATGTTGCGCATGTGGGCCTCCACCGTCTTCAGGCTCAGAAACAGCGCCTCCGCGATCTCGCGGTTAGTTCGCCGGTCGCGCACGAGCTCTGCCACCTCGAGCTCGCGCCCGGTCAAGAGCTCCACGCCGGAGCCGTCGAGCTTGCCGCGCACCGTCCGACGATGCGCGGTGTATCCGAGCTTGCGGAGCTGGGACTCGGCCTGATCGCGGTAGCGCGAGGCGCCCAGCGCATCGAACTCGTCCGCGGCACGCTCGAGCTCAGCGATCGCCTCGCCCGTTCGACCCGCGGCAGCGAGGGCGCGGCCCGCCAGAGCGCGAGATGTGGCCGCATGGACACGTGCGCCGATCTTCTCCGACCGTGCGACAGCCGACAAAGCCAGGTCGGCGCCCACATCCGGTTTCCCGTCCGCCAGCGCGACTGCCGCGCCCGCGCGGTCGGCCATCAGCCCTGAAAGCTGCACTCCCTGCTCGTCGGCCTGCGCCCGCACCCGCTCCGCTGCCTCCCTAGCCTTCTCGAGCCGACCGAGGTCGAGCCAGCAGCGGGTCAGCAGCTCGAAGTAGGTCGCGCGCCAGCTGCCAGCGAGGAGCGGAATGTCCTCGCCGCCGACGCTGTCGAGCAACAGCTCGACAGCGCGCTCGGACTGGCCCGCCTCGCACAGTGACTGTGCGTGGATGGCGCCCGCGAAGGCCGTGATCACGCCGTTATCCACCTGTCGGGCCAGCTCGACGCTCTCCGCGCCCGATCTCGAGTGCGGTCTCCAGGTCCCCCGCCATCACCGCGGACAGCGCCCGGTTGAACAGAGCGAGCGAGAGTCCCTGCGCGTTGTCGCCGAGGCGGGCGCCTTCGATGGCTTCGTCGAGCACCTCTGCAGACCGCTCCATCTCTCCGACGATCCAGAGCGAGCAGCCCAGGATCGGGATCAAGATCGGCACTAGCTGCGTGCGCCCTGTCGCCCGGGCGATGGAGAGTCCGCGCTCACCGTGGCGGCACGTCAGCGCGTGGAGATCGAGGTAGAGCTCGGCCGTCGCGAGGTTGCTGAGTGCATCGAGCCTAGCGGCGAGCTCCCTGTCTCCGAGCGAATCGACCACGTGTGCCGCCGGTCCGTGCAGCTCGAGAGCGAGCTCCGTTCGCCCGGCGAAGGTCGCCCCCATCGTGTAGGCCGCGAGCGCAGCAGCCGACAGCGTCTCGTCCCCAACCTCGCCGGCGGCTTCCACGGCCAGCCGCCCCCATTCGAGCATTCCTTCGTGATCGGCGAGGTAGAGGCTATTGGTCGACAGAGCGATCAGCAGCGACACCCGCGCGGTCGAGTCTCGATCCGCGAGCTCCTCGTACGCGCGTCGCAGTCGCGCTCGTGCGTCGTTGTGGCGGCCGAGTAGCTGTTCGATCTCGGCGGTGGCGACGATCAAGCCCACCCGGAGATCAATGCCCTCGGAGGGAATCAGCGCCACGGACTCGTCGAGGGCCGCATGAGCCTCGGTGAAGCGCCCTCTCGCCCCCTCTGCGTCGGCCAGCGACATCAGCAAGCCGACACGTTCCTCGGTCGGTCTCTCCGCGGGTAGGAGTCGAAGCGCTGCCGCGAACCAGGGAGCCGCGCTCGTCGGTGCCTGCCTCGCGGTCTCCTCGCCGGCGCGCCGCAGAGTCTCGATCGCGAACGCGTCGCCGTGCCGAGCCGACTGCTCGACATGACCTGCCAGGACGGCGGCGGGCACTCCTCGACTCGCGAGCGCCTCTGCGGCGCGCCGATGACACGACACGCGCACGCTCGGCGGACACGAGCCGTAGACCGCGTGCCGCACGAGGGGATGACGAAACTGGAACCTCCGTGGCACATCGGTCCCTCTGACGAGGTCCCTCGCCACGAGCTCGTCGATGCGCCCCCAGACCTCGTTCTCGGAGCTGTCCACCGTGGCGGCCACGAGATCGAGCTCGAACGGGTCGCCGACGACGGCGGCCGCCTCGGCCAACCCACGCGCTGCAGGCGAGAGCTCGTTCAGCTCGGCCGTAATCGCTCTTGCCACAGCCGGAGGAACTCCGAATCCGCCGCCAATCGTGGCATCGGAATCACCCGGCGCAGCACGTGCCAGCTGCAGCGCGAAGAACGGATTCCCGCCGCTCTCGTAGTGAAGCCATTCGACGTCGACACCCTCCACCTCGCCGACGAGCTGTCTGACGCTCTCACGTGCGAGCGGCCCCAGCTCGATCGTGTCGACGACTAGCGAGCGCTGGATCTCCGCCATCGCCTTCACGACGGCGGGTTCTGCCTGACCGGTGCGGAGAGCCATCGCAACCATCACCGCCGCTTGCGGCGGCCGTCGCAGCAGGTACGCGATCAGCTCGAGCGAAGCACCATCGGCCCATTGAAGATCGTCCAAGACCAGCACCAGAGGCGACCGTGCCGCGAGCCGCTCGAGGAGCTCGCGTACGGCCTGGTAGACGCGGAAGCGCTCCAGCGCCGAGACGGGGTACTCGACCGCATCGTCGAGCGCTCCCAGCGACGGGAAGACCGCTGCGAGCGCCCCGAGGCGGTCCATCGCCAGGCGATCGAGCGCCCGCGCGTCGAGCGACTTCAGATACGCATCGAATGCGTCGGTGAAGGGCCCGAAGGGAAGGTCGCGCTCGAACTCTGCCGCCCTGCCCTCCAGGGTCAAGCATCCGCGCGAGACCGCGACCTCGGCCAGCTCCTGGAGGAGCCTCGTCTTGCCGATCCCGGCCTCACCTTCGACGACGACGAAACCGGGCTCGCCGTCGCAAGCGGCGGTAAGCACGCTCTCGACGAGCTGCAGCTCGTCATCGCGGCCGAGGAGCACGTCACGCGTCGCCGTCATGCTCCGCCTTAACTGTTCGAGCCAACCGCCCCTCCGAGTCCAGGTCCGTCCCCGGGAGCATTCCCGAGGGCACGTACGACCGCAACCTACGCGCGGTCGGCCCGAGACGAAACAGGAATGGTCCCTCTGCTGTGCCGCAGGATCTACCAGCGGGCGTCGTCATTCTTTACACCCCACCGACGTCGCGTTGCGCGAACACGGTGCGAACATCAGCCTGTCCACGCGCGTCCACGCGCAGGTCATTCATCAGCGTCATCCTCGCCCCGTTTGCGGCACTTTCGTGGTCTCCGTGACCCGGTCGTGCCCGCTGTTCCCGGCTCGGTTCCAGGATGGTAAGGAGGGGGTCTCCGGTTCGAGTCCGGAAGAGGGCTTCGCCTAACGCGGCTCAGTGCTTTGTGTCGACGGGATGAGGAAGCGCCAGATCCCTTCGGGCGCGCCGGTCTGGCGGAGGACGCTCTGTGCGCGCTTGAGGGCAGCGCCGGCTTCGGTTTCGCGGTAGAACCAGGCTTTCGGCCTGGCGGGCGCCGGGGATGTGGCCGGTGAGCGCGATCGCCGCTTCTTCGTAGTAGGCGCGGATGTCGAGACCGAGTGCGCGTGTTGACCCTGGCAGGTCGGCTTGCTCGAGCGGTGTGCCGTCGGCGATGCGGACGATCGCGGCGACCGCCTCGGGGATGAGGTCTGCGTCGACTGCTTGGCCGACGTTCGTGCGACCCGAGCGGCCACGTTGGCGCTCGTAGGCTGGGCGCAGGCCGCGGGCCTCGTCGACCGCCGCGGGCAGGTTCGGGTCGTAACGTGGCGGCAATGCGCAGGCAAGCGGCGCCGCCGACTCGTCCTCGATCCGCTCGGGGAAGTTCTCGAGGACCGGTCCCGCGGGTCGATCGAGCAACGTCAGCGCCGCCTCCAGGACACGCCGCTGGAACACGGGATCGCCGGGCCTCCCGAGTGGCCTCCCGAGCGGGAACTCGCAGTAGAGCGCCCGCGGCGGCCGCATCCGCTCGACGTACGAGCGAATCGACGCGAGCTGCACCGTCGCCAGGCCGTTCCGCTCCAGGGCATAGGCGAGCGCACTCCCGGTGCGCGTGCAGAGCGGTCAGACCGGAGTCAGGAGTACGACGTCGACACCGTCCGCGGCGAGCAACCTCGCCGCTGCCGGGCCGGTGTCGAGGCCGATCGTCGCCAGCGACCCGTGCTGCTGGTTGCCGGCGAAGGCGAGATGCCGTGCTGCGACCGAGCCGATCACACCCTCGCGGGCGAGCTCTGCGAGCCCGTCGAGCGGGACGATCACGTTCGTATCGGCGAGCCAGCCGCTGCGATCGAAGTTCGGGCTCTCATGCCCGAGCACAAGCTCCGAGCCGGCCGAGAAGACGCGGAAGGAAGGATCGCCGCCCCGGGCCGGCAGCTCGCCCGGGACGTGCAACGCGGCGGTCGTCACGATCGCGACCCGAGCCTCTGCGGAGCGGCCGCGGACTGACGAACGGCATCGACCCCAGATCCGGAACCGCGTTCTTCTCCGCAGCAGCGCGGATCAGCTCGTCACCCACAGCATTCACAACGAACGCCAACGGGTGGCTAATCCGGAGTCGGACCCGCGAGCTTGCCTCCTACCGAGGGCCGTAGCCCGGCGAGCGGTTCCGATCGGTCGGCGCCTTCGGCGGCCCTCGGTTAAGGGCCTGGCGTGGCCTTGCGCGGCGTCTGGGCAGTCCCTACAGTCGGCGGTCAAACGACCAGGAGGGGAAGGGTGGATCACACTGCCACGCTGGCACGCATGTATGAGCGGATCAACGCCCACGACATCGACGGTTTCTGCGAGCTGCTCGCCGACGACTTCGTCGAGCACGAGGTAACGCCCGGGCTTGCGCCGACGAAGGACGGCGTCAGGCAGTTCTTCACCATGTACATCGCGGCGTTCCCCGACCTGCACATGGAGCCAGAGGACGTTCTGCCGAGCGGAGACAAGGTCGTCGCTCGGATCACGTGCACGGGGACGAATCAGGGCGACTTCATGGGCATGCCGGCCACCGGCAAGAGCGTCGAGGTGCAAGCCGTGGACATCATCCGCTTCGGCGACGACGGCCTCGCGCACGAGCACTGGGGCGTCTTCGACGCGATGGCGATGATGCAACAGCTGGGCGCCGTCCCACAGGGCGCGCCGGCCTAGGCAGTAGGACAAGTCCCTCAGGGCGCGGCCGGGGCGTGCGCCGACGCGCGCGTCCCCGCCGGCCGCCTGCTCCGCGAGTGACATCGGACCTGCTGAACCCGAGTCGGTAGTTTTCGCCGCCTCCGATTCGGGGCCGGCGCGGATGCCGCCGCGGCCGGATCCCGCGATGGTCTCCTGTGTACTGCGTGGTGCCGGCGGCTCGCTGCCTCGACGTGCGCACCGCCGGGCCGCAATCGGCGAAAGGGCTTGGTTCATTGGCCGAGCATTCGAAGGAAGGTGAGTCCTGATGGAAGCAACGCATCCGTCCTCGATCACTCCCTATCCGGTGCGCCTCGAGGGGCATCTGGAGCAGCCCTCACGAGCGCTCTGGCTGGTGAAGTGGCTGCTGGCAATTCCGCACTATCTGCTGCTCGCCTTCCTCTGGGTGGCGTTCGTGCTGCTCTCGGTGGCGGCGTTCGTGGTGACGCTCTTCACCGGCCGGTACCCGCGCGGGATCTTCGATTTCAACGTCGGCGTGCTGCGCTGGAGCTGGCGCGTCGCCTTCTACGCCTTCGGCGCCAACGGGACCGACCGGTATCCGCCGTTCACCCTCGACGACGTTCCCGACTACCCGGCGAGGCTCGAGATCGCCTACCCGGAGAGGCAGCGCCGGGGGCTGCCGCTGATCGGCTGGTGGCTCGCCGGGATCCCCCACTACCTGATCGTGGCGATCTTCGTCGGCGGATGGGGCGTCAGCTGGTGGTCGGGCATGCCCGGCGGCGTCGGGCTGATCGATCTGCTCGTGCTGTTCGCCGTGATCATGCTGCTCTTCCGCGGCGAGTATCCGCGCTCGATCTTCGATCTCGTGCTCGGGCTGAACCGCTGGGTGCTGCGGGTCGGCGCCTACGCGGCGCTGATGACCCCCGAGTACCCTCCGTTCCGGATCGACACCGGCGAGACCGAGCCGGGCGGGCTGACCATCGGCTCCTCGGCCCCGCGCGCGCAAGCCGCCGTTGCGTCAACCGACCAGACGTCGCCGGCCCGAACGGCCAGCTGGGGCGTGGGTCGGGTCCTGGCGGTGATCGTCAGCAGTCTGGCCGCCCTCGTCGGGCTGGCAGCGATCGTGACCGGCGGCGCGGCGCTGGTCTTCGACCAGACTCAGCGTGACTCCGACGGCTACCTGATGACCGGCGCGACCGTGTACTCGACGGACACGTACGCGCTCGTCTCAGACAGCTACCGCGCCGGAACTGCAGGCAACTGGTTCGTCGCCCGCGACCTGCTCGGCACGGTCCGCATCCGCACCGAGAGCACCAAGCCGGTCCTCGTCGGGATCGGGCCGGCGGCTGCCGTCGACTCGTACCTGGCGAATGTCCGCCGTGAGGTTGCGACGCGCTTCGATGCCCGCGCATCGGCGTTCCGCGTGGAGCCGGGCGCCGCACCACGCGTGGCGCCGACGGTGACGGACTTCTGGGGCGCCGAGACCATCGGTGCCGGAGTACGCACGCTCTCGTGGACACCGCAGACCGGAGACTGGCGAGTTGTCGTGATGAACGCCGACGGCTCGCGCGGTGTGACTGCCGTTGTCGCGGTCGGCGCCCGCTTCCCCCGCCTGCTCGGAATCGGGATCGCAGCGCTCGGTGGCGGCGTAGCCCTCTTGCTGCTCGCCTCGGGCGGGAATCTACGCGGCGACCCGCCGGCGCTAGAAAGCGCCGAACTCATAGGACCGGCGCGTCGTCGTGCGAGCACGACCCACGCGCGGATCTCCCGGACAGCAAGCGAGTGATGAGCATTTTCCGCCGGTTTCGATCCGTGTTTTCCCGCTTGTCGGTATCGAGCGGCCGGGAGTACGTTGGCCATGTCTAATCTCTCGGAAAGCGAGTCCCATTCAAGCAAGCCGCGGGTTGCGCTCCAGCTGTGCCCGGGCGGGAAAGGAGGACTTCTCTCATGAAGATCATCCACTGGCGCGCGGCCGGGTCGGCTGTGCTCACGGTAGCGCTGATCGCCGGTGTGGCGCTCTCGACGGCCTCGGCCACCGTTCACAAGGCGAACGCGACGACGATCGTGATCTGGACGGACGCGAACCGCGCTCCGGCCGTCAGCAAGGTCGCCGACGCCTGGGCGGCGGCGAACGGCGCGACCGTCAAGGTCGTGTCGAAAGACTTCGGGTCGATCCGGTCGAACCTCGGCACGGTCAGCGCCGCGGACGCTCCTGATGTCGTCCTCGCAGCCCACGACTGGACCGGCGAGCTCGCCGCGAACGGCCTCGTCGAGCCGCTCTACCCGTCTACGAGCATCAAGGCGCAGTTCCCGAAGTACACGCTCGACTCATTCTCCTACGGCACCGCCGTGAAGAAGCTGTACGGCATCCCCGTGCAGGTCGAGAACGTCGGCCTGCTCGTCAACACGAAGCTCGTCCCGAAGATGCCGACGACCTTCGCGCAGCTCGAGTCCACCGCGCTCGCGATCAAGAAGAAGAACCACCTCGCGTACGGCATCTGCGTCCAGCAGGGGTCGGGCGGGGACGCGTACCACATGTACCCGTTCTTCTCCGGTCTCGGCGGCTACGTCTTCGGCCTCAACAAGGCCGGTAACCTCGACGCGTCGGACATCGGACTGGCGAATCCGACCTTCCTGAAGAACGCGGCTCTGATCGACAAGTGGAACAAGGAAGGCCTGATCAACTCCAAGACCGACTACTCGACCTGCAACACGCAGTTCCAGAAGTCGCTGGCGCCGTTCTGGCTGACCGGCCCATGGGCGGTGGCGGACATCCAGAAGGCCGGGGTTTCCTTCAAGGTGATCCCGATTCCGGCGATTGTGAAGCCGGCCGTGCCCTTCCTGGGCGTGAACGGCGTGATGGTCACGAAGTACGCCGCGGTGCACCTCGTCGATTCGGCGGCCAAGGACCTGGTCGTGAACTACTTCTCGACCCCGTCCGCGCAGACGGAACTCGCCGCTGCAGGCGGCCGGACGCCGGCGAACATCAAGGCAAAGGCGGCCGATCCGATCCTGGCCCAGTTCGGCGCGGCCGGCAAGGGCGGCGTGCCGATGCCGAACATCCCACAGATGGCGAGCGTCTGGAACGACCTCGGCCAGGCGTGGGTGCGCTCGACCAAGGGTGCCGGTGCAATGCCGGCCAAGCGTTCCTTCACCGGAGCGGCCAAGTCGATCGCCGCGAAGATCGGCTAACACACAGGAGCAGGGTGGGCGTCCTCCGGGCGCCCACCCCACTGTCTTCTCGTGAGCACAGTGACGCCGACTGCACCCGCATCGGGTGAGCAGCAGGCTTTCCGGCCCGGGCGAATCGCACGCGGCATCGCGCTGTTCTCCGGCGGCGTCGGCTACGCGCTCAAGCTCACGCTCCTCTCGGCGTCGAATGCGCTCGCCATCTGGGCGCTGTACGTGCTCAGCTCGCACCACCGGTGGCCGGCCGTGGCGGTCGTTGCGGTGGCCACCGCGGCGATCGACTACCTGTACATCATCCCCCGCAAGTGGACGCTGCCCGCGAAGTTCCTGATCCCCGGCACGATCTTCCTGATCGGGTTCCAGGTCACCCCGATCCTCTACACGGTCAACGTCGCGTTCTCGAACTACTCGACCGGCCATATCCTCACCAAGGATCAGGCGATCGAGTCGATCAAGATCAACACCCTGCAGGAGCCCCAGAACGGGCGGCAGTTCGACATGGCGGTCGCCCACGACTCGTCCGGGAAGCTCGTTCTGCTCCTGCGCGACCCGGACAGCGGCACGGTGTACCTCGGCACGACGAAGGGCCTGAAAGCGCTGCCGAAGTCGGACGTGACCGTCGGGCCCATGGGGCCGCCGACCGCCGCCAAGGGGTACACGCTGCTGAAGGGCGCCGAGCTCTTCGCCCTCGACCAGCAGCTCCGCGCCTACAAGGTGCCGACCGAAGGCGACACGGCGTTCGAGCCGCAAGGCACCACGACCGCGGTCGAGCTCAAGCCGACGTACCGCTACGACGCGAAGCGCAACGTGTTCGTCAGGATCGCCGACGGCAAGCTCTACCGCGACAACGGCCGCGGCTCGTTCGTCTCCGCGACCGGGGAGGAGCTCCTCCCGGGCTGGAAGACGTACACCGGCTTCCGGAACTTCGACACGATGATCCACGACCCACTCGTCCGGAAGCCGTTCCTGTCGGTGTTCGCCTGGACGTTCGTCTTCGCCGCCGCAACCGTCTTCTTCTCGTTCTCGGCCGGCCTCTTCCTCGCGATCACCCTCGACAAGCGCGGCCTGCGCTTCCAGAAGGTCTACCGCTCGATCCTGATCATCCCGTACGCGATCCCCGGCTTCCTGTCGCTGCTCGTCTGGCGAGGGCTCCTGAACGACAGCTTCGGCGTCGTGAACAAGCTCATCGGGCACATCGGGATCCACGACATCCCGTGGGAGTTCGGCGGCAGCGTGATCTCGTGGCTGCCGTTCATCACGTGGCCGCGGATCGCGGTCGTACTCGTCAGCGTCTGGCTGACGACGCCGTACTTCTTCCTGGTCTCGCTGGGCGCGCTCCAGTCGATCCCGGACGAGCTGACGGAGGCCGCACGGGTCGACGGCGGGGGGCCCCTTCAGATCTTCCGGCGGGTGACGCTGCCGTTGCTGCTCGTCGCGGTCGCGCCGCTGATGATCGCGTCGTTCGCCTTCAACTTCAACAACTTCAACAACATCTACCTGTTGACCCAGGGCGGCCCGTACACGGGCGAGTCGACGATCGCCGGCAACACCGACATCCTGATCAGCTACACGTACAAGATCGCGGTCGCGACCGGGACGGGCGGCAACTACGGCCTCGCCAGCGCATTCGGGATCGTCATCTTCTTCGTCGTCGCCTCGATCTCGGGCATCTCGTTCTGGCGAACCAAGGCACTGGAGACCGTGCGATGAGGTGAGCGAGATCCCGACGTCGCACAACCGCCGTCACGACGACGCGATGGCGGCGACCCTGGCCGGCACGCGGGCTCCGCGCAAGCGCCCGAAGCTGAAGGACACGTGGTGGCGACACGTCGTCGGACTGATCGCGGTCGTCGTCTCGCTCTTCCCGGTCGTCTACGTCGTCTCCGCATCGTTCGACAACCAGAACAGCCTCCAGTACGCGAAGCCGTACCCGGCTCACCCGAGCCTGCACAACTTCGGCTCGGTGCTGCACAACAAGGTCATCGGCAACACCGGCGCCAAGCAGGACTTCCCGTATCCGTGGTGGTACCTCAACTCGATGCTGATCGCGGCCCTGACCGCGATCATCTCGACCATGCTCGGCGCGCTGGCGGCGTACGCGTTCAGCCGCTTCAGGTTCAAGGGCAGACGCATCGGAATGCTCGGGCTGCTGCTGATCCAGATGTTCCCGCAGTTCGTCGCGATCGCCGCGATCTACCTGATCATCCACAACCTCGGCGCCATCTTCCCGCAGCTCGGACTCGACAAGCTGGCCGCGGTGATCGCCGTCTACCTCGGCGGAGCGATGGGCGTGCAGGCATGGCTGATGAAGGGGTTCTTCGACACCATCCCGACCGAGCTCGACGAGTCCGCGCGCGTCGACGGCGCCACGCCGGCACAGATCTTCTGGGGCGTCGTCCTGCCACTCGCGGCGCCCGTGCTGGCCGTCGTCGCGCTGATCTCATTCGTCTTCACGCTGAACGAGTTCGTGATTGCGTCGACGATTCTCCAGACGACGAAGCACTTCACGCTTCCCGTCGGGATGAATCAGCTGGTGAACAACCAGTACGACCAGACCTGGGGCGCATTCGCCGCCGGGACGCTGATGGCCGCGCTTCCCGTCGCGGCGCTCTTCATGTTCCTGCAGCGCTGGATCGTGAGCGGTCTCACGGCGGGGTCGGTGAAGGGATGAGAGCTGCCAGTGTTCGTAGTTCGCGCGTGACGGACCTGCTCGGCGAGCCGCACCACGACGGGTCGCAGTGTCCGTCTCGACGACTCGGGCGAGCAGTGCATCGTCAGGCTCCGCGCACCGCACGGGCTCGCCGACCGCGTGATCCTGCGCACTGTCCACGACGGCGAGGCGCTCGCCGCCCCTGCCGTGGTCGACGCGAAGACCGAGACCGAGACGTGGTGGCAGGCGGCGTTTCCGGCGACCGCGTCGGTGACTCGCTACCGCTGGTTGCTCTCCGGCGGGGAAGTCGGATACAGCTGGGTGAATGGCCTCGGCCGGGTCGCCAGCGACGTTCCGGACGCCGACGATTTCGTTCACGCACCCTGGCCCGGAGGGCCGGAGTGGCATCTCGGCTCGGTCGTCTACCAGATCTTCCCCGACCGCTTCGCCTCGAGCGGCCTCCGGATCGACCCGCCGGACTGGGCCGTTCCCCGCGATTGGGACGCCCTGCCGCAGGGCCGCTCGCCCGAGACCCCGCGGGAGTGGTTCGGCGGCGACCTGCGCGGGATCGAGCAGCACCTCGACCACGTCGAGCGCCTCGGGGCGAACGTCCTCTACCTGACCCCGTTCTTCCCTGCGCGGTCCACGCACCGGTATGACGCGACGACGTTCGCCCGCGTCGACCCGCTGCTCGGTGGAGACGACGCGCTCGCGTCGCTGACCGCGGCCGCCCATGCGCGCGGGATGCGGGTGATCGGAGACCTGACGCTCAACCACACCGGGAATCACCACGAGTGGTTTCGCGCCGCGGAGGCGAGCCCGGACGCGCCTGAGCGCGACTTCTACTACTTCGACGACGCACTGCCACACGGGTACGCGGCGTGGTGGGGGATCAAGATCCTGCCGAAGCTGAACCACGGCTCGCCCGAGCTCGCCGAGCGGCTCGCCGACGTCACCGCCCGCTGGCTGCGGCCACCGTACGCGCTGGACGGCTGGCGGATCGACGTTGCGAACATGGCCGGCCGCTACCACGGGATCGATCACAACCACGAGCTCGCGCGCTGCCACGCGCCGCGTCCTGCGAGCCGTTCGCCCGGACGCGCTGCTCGTGGCGGAGCACGCGCACGACTACCGCGACGATCTGCGCGGCGACGGCTGGCACGGGACGATGAACTACGCGGGCTTCCTGCGGCCGGTGTGGGAGTTGCTGCGCGGGGATCTGCCGGAGGAGCTGCGGAAGAGCTTCTGGGGATTTCCGGTCGGCCTGCCGAGCATCGACGGCGTGCAGGCGGCGGCGACCATGCGCGCCTTTCCGCGCCGGCGTCCCCTGGCCCTCGACGCTGCACTCCTGGACGCTCCTCGACAGCCACGACACCGCGCGCTTCGCCACCGTCGCAGGCTCGCGCGACCTGCAGCTCGTCGGGATCGGCCTCCAGATGACGACTCCGGGCGTGCCGATGGTCTTTGCCGGCGACGAGCTGGGGCTGGAAGGAGAGCTGGGGCGAGGATGCGCGGCGGACGATGCCGTGGAACCGCCCGGAGGCCTGGGACACCGCGCTCCTCGATGAGTACCGCCGCCTGATCGCGCTTCGCCGCGACTCGCCGGCACTCGCCCGCGGCGGGATCCGCTACGCCGCGGTCGGCCCGCACGCGATCGCGTACCTGCGCGAGCACGGGGACGAGCGCCTCCTGTGCCTCGCCGCGCGTGCCGGCCACGATCCGATTCGACTGCCGCTGTCCGCCCTCGGGTGCCGCGGCCTCGAGGTGCTGTACGGCGGGGAGGCGAACCTCGAAAACGGAGAGGTCGGGCTGCCCGGAGACGGGCCCGCGTTCCACATATGGAGGCTGGCCGGTGCCTGACTTCAGTCTGGCTCGGCTCGATTTCAGGAGGTCTGAGACACATGGCTGAGGTTGCGTTCACCGACGTCGACAAGATCTACGACAACGGCGTCCAGGCCGTGTTCGGCCTCTCGATGGATGCCCACGACGGCGAGTTCCTGGTCCTGGTCGGGCCGTCCGGCTGCGGCAAGACGACCGCACTCCGCATGGTCGCCGGCCTCGAGGAGATCTCGGACGGGACGATCTCGATCGGCGGCCGCGTCGTGAACACGCTCTCGCCCAAGGAGCGCGACATCGCGATGGTCTTCCAGAACTACGCCCTCTATCCCCACCTCTCTGTGGGCGAGAACATCGCCTTCGGGCTTCGCCTCCGTAAGGAGCCCAAGAGCGTCATCAACGAGCGCGTCGTCTGGGCGGCCAAGATGCTCGACCTGACGCCGTACCTCGACCGGAAGCCGAAAGAGCTCTCGGGCGGGCAGCGCCAGCGAGTCGCAATGGGCCGCGCGATCGTCCGCCAACCACAGGTCTTTCTGATGGACGAGCCGCTGTCGAACCTCGACGCGAAGCTGCGCGTCCAGATGCGCGCCGACATCGCGCACCTCCAGCGCGAGCTCGGGACGACGACCCTCTACGTCACGCACGACCAAGTCGAGGCGATGACGATGGGCGACCGGGTGGCGGTCATGAACAAGGGCGTCCTCCAGCAAGTCGACGCGCCGCAGCGGCTCTACGACCGCCCCGAGAACCTCTTCGTCGCCGGGTTCATCGGCACGCCGCCGATGAACCTCGTCGAGGCGACGGTGTCGACGAACAGCGGCGTCTCGATCGACCTCGGGGGAACCAGACTCGCCATCGACGCCGCCGCCGTGAGTAGCTACCCGGGCCTGAAGGGCCGCGACGGCCAGCGGGTCATCGTCGGCCTGCGCTCCGACGACCTGCACCCTGCGGGGGAGCGCGACAACCTGCCGCAGATCCGCGCCCGGGTCGAGCTGGTCGAGTCGCTCGGCGGCGAGTCGATGGCGTACTTCAAGATCGACGCGCGCAGC
Source organism: uncultured Actinomycetes bacterium (assembly GCA_963764565.1). Lineage (GTDB taxonomy): Bacteria > Actinomycetota > Thermoleophilia > Gaiellales > Gaiellaceae > DATBLE01. Next base: position 178,217 of record CAVXTD010000011.1, on the reverse strand, counting down.
TACAAGAGCGAGGCGGCGGAGGAGGAAGAGGTGCTGGAGAGCGAGAGCGGCGAAACCGTGGTCGGCTCCCGGCCCAACCTGGTCGCCTCCTTCCCGCCGCATGTTCAGCTGAGATTGGGGGACGAAGTCCTGATCGCGGTCGACACGAAGAACCTGCACTTCTTCGATGAGGCTTCCGGCGCTCCGTTGCGCTAGTGGGGCGATCGCCGCGCTGGCGCTCGCCGTCGCGCTCGCCGGTAGCGCGGCACCCTCGCCTGCTGCGCCTCCGTCGGGTGCCGTGTTGGAGGCCCTGTCCACGCCGGCAACGCAGTCGTCGCTCGCGTCCCAGCGCATCTACTTCGTCATGCCGGACCGCTACGCGAATGGCGACCCGTCGAACGACACCGGTGGCCTGAAGGGAACCGCCAACGTCACGGGCTACGACCCGGCCGACTTCGGGTACTTCCACGGCGGCGACCTGAAGGGCCTGGCCGCGCACCTGCAGCAGATCAAGAACCTCGGCTTCACCGCGCTCTGGTTGACTCCGGCGGTGAAGCAGGATCCGGTCGCGGCCGGGAGCTCCGCGTACCACGGCTACTGGGGTCTCGACTTCACCACCGTCGACCCGCACCTCGGCACCGATCAGGACTTCGCCGACCTGGTCGCTGCGGCGCACGCGCTCGGCCTAAAGGTGTACCTGGACGTCGTCGTCAACCACACCGCCGACGTGATCCTGTTGGCGAACAGCTCGACCTACTCCGACATCCGCTTCCGCGACTGCCACGGCCGCTTCTTCAACGCCGACCGCTACGTGACCGCCAAGCGCTTCCCCTGCCTGGCAGCCCGCTACATGCCCGAGGTTCCGTACGTCGCGCCGCCCGATCGCCACCTGAAGAAGCCGGAGTGGCTCAACGATCCGCTCAACTACCACGACCGCGGCAACATCGACTTCGGCTCCTGCAGCCAGCAGTGCTTCGAGCAGGGCGACTTCTACGGCCTCGACGACCTGTTCACCGAGAAGCCGAACGTGATGAACGGGCTCGCGCAGATCTACGCGTCATGGATCGCGCGCTTCCATGTCGACGGCTTCCGTGTCGACACGGCCAAGCACGTCAACGCCGCGTTCTTCCGGCTCTGGGTCCCGAAGATTCGCCAGGCTGCAAGGTCGGCCGGGATCGCCGACTTTCCGATCTTCGGCGAGGTGACGCTGAACGACGCCGTCGACCTCTCGACCTTCGTGCGCACGCGGGGGCTGCCGCAGGTGCTCGACTTCCCCTACCAAGAGGTCGCCTCCGCGTACGCCGCGGGCGCGTCGGGGGCCAAGGGCATCGCTTTTCGCCTCGAGGACGACGACTACTTCCGCCTCGGCAACGGGATCGACCCGGCCTTCCCGACCTTCCTCGGCAACCACGACATGGGCCGGGCTGCCCAGCAGATCCTCTCGCAGGCGCCCGGCCTCGGCCCCGGGGCGCTGCTGCAGCGCGTCCTCCTCGGCTACGACCTCCTGTACCTCCTCCGCGGCGCTCCGGTCGTGATGTACGGGGACGAGGTCGGCATGATCGGCTCCGGCGGCGACAAGGCCGCCCGCGAGGACATGTTCCCGACCCAGGTGCCCGACTGGCAGACCGAGTCGCGAGTCGGCTCCCCACCGATCGGCAAGGGCTCCTCGTTCGAGGTCGACGACAACCCGATCCAGGCCCGCCTGCGGACGCTGTCCGACCTGCGCGACCGGTACCCGGCGCTCGCGTCCGGAGCATCGGTGGTGCGCTACGCGACGGGCCCCGTGCTCGTCGTCTCCCGGATCGACGCCTCGACCGGGACCGAGCTCGTCGAGGCGTTCAACAACGGCGATGCACCCGCCCGCGTGACCGTGGCGACGGCGACGCCGGGAACGTCCTGGAACGTGATCTTCGGGTCGGGCACCGCCACCGCCGGCACAGGCGCCGGCCTCGTGCTGACGATTCCGTCTATCTCCGCAATGCTCGTCCAGCCGATGACGCAGATCCCGAGAAAGGCCGCCGTCGCGCCGACGCTGACGGCGAAGCCAGACGATGTCTCCGCGTACGAGCTGCTCCAGGCGACAATCCCCGGCCCACCCGTGAGCGTGGCTTTCGCCACCCGCCGCCTCGGAGGCTCCTGGCAGCGGCTGGCAGTCGACGACTCGGCGCCCTACCGCGCGTTCCTCGACCCCGCCCGCTACCGGAAAGGCGAGCATGTGGAGGTGGCGGCCGTCGCCCGGGCGCTCGACGGCTCCACCGCGACGTCGAAGGTGGTTACGACCACGCCGCGGAGGTGATCAGCCGATTCGCAGCGTGGCCCCGGCCCCCGCCCACGTCGGGACTAGGATTGGCCGGTGGCCGAGAGAGCGGAGCTACCCGCGGCGTTCCGGCTCGACGGGCGGGTGGCGGTGGTGATCGGCGGTACCGGCTCGCTGGGCAGTCGAATGGCCGGCACGCTCGCAGAGGCCGGCGCCCGGACGGTGGTGGTTGGGCGCGACCGCGCGCGCGCGGAGCCGGTGCTCGAGCGCCTGCGTTCGGCCGGTGGCGAGGTCGCCTTCGAGCCGTGTGACGCGGCGAGCCGGGCGGGGCTGCGCGACCTCGTCGGGCGCGTGCTCGCCTCCCACGGTCGGATCGACGTGCTCGTGAACGGCGCCGGTGCGAACTCGGCGACGCCGTTCCTCGAGATCGACGACGCCGAGCTGGAGCAGCTCGTCGCCGTCAACCAGTCGGCCGTCGTGCGCTCGTGCCAGGAGTTCGGCCGCTACTTCGTCGAACGGGCGCGCTCGTCGGGCGAGGGCGCGAGCATCGTCAACGTCGGCAGCGAGGCCGGCCTCACCCCTCTCTCGCGGGTGTTCACCTACTCGCTGACGAAGGCGGCCGTGCACAACCTGACGAAGAACCTGGCGCGGGAGTGGGGCCCGCTCGGCATCCGCTGCAACGTGCTCGTGCCGGGCTTCTTCCCGGCCGAGCAGAACCGAGCGATCCTGAGCCGCGAACGGGTCGAGGCGATCCTGGCCCACACGCCGATGGGCCGCTTCGGCGATCCCGACGACCTCGCAGGGGCGACGCTGCTGCTGGCGAGTGACGCCGGCCGGTTCATCACAGGGGCCGAGCTCGTCGTCGACGGCGGCTTTGCCGCCACGACCATCTGACGGCCGGCGCTTGGACGGCCGCTTCCTGCACGACGACTTCCTCCTCTCGGGCGAGACCGCTCGGACGCTCTTCCACGAGGTCGCCGACGGGCTGCCGATCGTCGACCTCCACAACCACCTCCCACCCGCCGACGTCGCCGGGAACCGGGTGTACGCGAACCTCGCCGAGCTGTGGCTCGAGGACGACCACTACAAGTGGCGGGCGATGCGCCTCGCCGGAGTCGAGGAGCGGCTCGTCACCGGCGACGCGGACCCGTGGGAGCGCTTCTCGGCGTGGGCGGCAACCGTCCCCGGGCTGATCCGCAACCCGCTCTACCTCTGGACGCACCTCGAGCTGCGCCGGGTGTTCGGAATCGACGTGCCGCTCGGCCCGGGGACGGCGCGCGAGATCTGGGAGGAGGCCAACCGCCTGCTGCCGCACCTCCCCGCGCGGACGCTGCTCGAGCGCTTCGGCGTGACCGTGATCGCCACCACCGACGACCCCGCCGACGACCTCGCCTCGCACCGTCTGCTGGGCGAGGAGGACGGCCCGCTGAGGATGATCCCCACGTTTCGCCCCGACTCCGCGCACGTGCTGCTCGGCGACCCGCCCGCCTGGAACGCCTGGGCCGACCGGCTCGGGACCGCGTCGGGCATCCCGGTCGACGACCTCGCCTCGCTCCTCGCCGCACTGACCGAAGCTCACCGGCACTTCGCCGCGCTCGGTGGGCGCGCGAGCGACCACGGGCTCTCCTGCCTGCCCGACGCCGACCGCAACCCGCAGCTCGCCGAGACCGCGGTGCGCCGCGCGCGGTCGGGAGCGCCCGCCGGCGCCGCCGAGCAAGAGGCCGTAGCTGCTCGAGGTCGTCGCGCTCGCAGCGCGAATCGCGACCACGGACGAAGGCGTGCTCCAGCTGCATCTCGGCGCGCTCCGCGACCTCTCGCCCCGGATGCTCGAGCAGGTCGGCCGCGACGCCGGCGCCGACGCCGTCGACGACCGGCGCCAGGCCCCGGGGCTGGCCCGCTTCCTCGCCGGGCTCGAGCGGGAGGGCGCGCTGCCTCGAACCGTCCTCTACAACGCCAACCCGGCCGACAACGCACTCTTCGCGACGATCGCGGGGGCGTTCTCGCGGCCCGGAGTCGCCCCGCTCGTCCAGTGGGGCCCGCCGTGGTGGTTCAACGACCACGAGGACGGCATCCGCCGGGCACTCGGCGATCTCTCCCGCATCGGCCGGCTCGCGGGCTTCGTCGGGATGGTCACCGACTCGCGCTCGCTGCTCTCGATGACCCGCCACGAGCTCTTCCGGCGAATCCTCTGCGACACGATCGGCCGAGACGTCGACGCGGGCCTGATCCCGGCCGACGACGACCTGCTCTCGGCGATCGTCCGCGACGTCTGCCTCGACAACGCGACGCGCTGGTTTCGCCTATGACGCCGAGCCGTGTCGTCGTGATGGGCGTCGCCGGCTCCGGCAAGTCGACGCTCGGAGCTGCGCTCGCCGCGTCGCGCGGCGCCCGCTTCCTCGAGGCCGACGACTTCCACTCCGCGGCGAACGTCGCGAAGATGGCCTCCGGGGTGCCGCTCGACGACGCCGACCGCTGGCCGTGGCTTGCCGCCCTCCGCCGGGCGATGCGAGGCGAGCAGCAGGTCGTCGTCGCCTGCTCGGCGCTGCGGCGCTCGTACCGGGATGCGCTGCGCCGCGCCGGCGACGTCCGCTTCATCCACCTCGTCGCCGACCGCGCCGAGATCGAAGAACGCCTCGCCGCGCGCGCCGACCACTTCATGAGGCCGGCGATGGTGGCGAGCCAGTTCGCGACGCTCGAACCGCCGGGCGAGGACGAGATCGACGTCGCCTCGGTCCCCGCGTCGGAGGACACGACCTCGCTGCTCGCAGCGGCGCAGGACGCGCTCGCCGGTCTCCGTCCCGGCACGGCGACCGAGCCCCTGCACGAGGACGGCGGCGCCGAGCGCACGATCGCTACGCATGAGCTGAAGGCTCTCGTCGAGCGGATCGCAGAGGCGGAGGTGCTCGCCCGCGGCGCTCGGCGCGTGCTGCTCGTTCCGCCGGACCTCACGCGGCTGCACTCACGGGCCGGGGAGATCGCCGCGATCCTCTTCGAGACCCTGACGGCGTCAGGCTGCGAGGTCGCGGTCCTGCCCGCGCTCGGCACGCACACCGCGATGACCGCCGCGGAGGCGCGCCTGCTCTTCGGCGAGCGGGTGCCGTTCGACCGGATCCTCGAGCACCGCTGGCGCGACGGGCTCGTTTCGGTCGGGGAGATCACGGCGGCCGAGGTCGAGGCGCTCTCGGGCGGCCGGCTGAGCGAGGCGATCCCGATCGAGGTCGACGAGCAGCTCCTCTCCGGCTGGGACCTGGTCGTCTCGATCGGCCAGGTCGTCCCGCACGAGGTGATCGGGATGGCCAACTTCACCAAGAACCTCGTCATCGGGCTCGGCGGCTCGGCGACCATCAACCACAGCCACTTTCTCGGCGCGGTCTGCGACCTGGAGACGATCATGGGTCGTGCCGACAGTCCCGTCCGCGACGCCGTCGACGCAGCCTTCGACCGCCATCTGGCGCACCGCGTCGAGGTGCTCTGGCTCCTGACCGTTACCGAGGACACCCCCGCCGGCGTCGTCCACCGAGGCCTGTTCGCCGGTCGCGGTCGCTCCTCCGAGTCGGGCGGCGCCGCCTTCCGTGCGGCCACCCGGCTCTCGGCTCGCTGCAACATCGATGTCCTCCCAGAGCCGCTCGACCGGATCGCCTGCTGGCTCGACCCGCAGGAGTTCCGCACCACCTGGCTTGCGAACAAGGCCGTCTACCGCACGCGGATGGCGATCGCCGACGGCGGCGAGCTCGTCGTGCTCGCACCCGGCGTCACCCGCTTCGGCGAGGACCCCGGGATCGATGCTCTCGTCCGCCGCCACGGCTACCGCGGCACCCCGGCCACGCTCGAGGCGATCCGGCGCGATCCCGACCTCGCGGCCGACCTCGGCGCAGCCGCCCACCTCATCCACGGCAGCAGCGAGGGCCGCTTCCGAATCACCTACTGCACCGACCCCGGCCGCGGCGGCCTCACCCAGGCCGAGATCGAGAACGCCGGCTACGCCTGGCGACCGCTCCCCGACGAGCTCGACCGCCTCGGCGTCACGCCACGAGACGCCGACGGGGTCACGGCTCGACCACAGCCAGGAGCCGTTCCTGCACATCGCCAACCCCGCACTCGGTCTTTGGACCACCGCCGCCCGCCTCGCCTGAACGCCGACCATCCGCCCCCGCGGCTGAGCCGGTCGGCTGCTTGCGATACTGGGCCGGATGGTTCGTGCTGGGACGGCGCCGGTGTCGGTCCTCGATCTTGCGCCGGTTGCGACCGGGTCGACGGTCGGCGAGGCGCTGCGCAACTCGGTCGACCTGGCGCGGCACGTGGAGCGGCTCGGCTATCTGCGCCACTGGGTGGCGGAGCACCACAACATGCCGGGCATCGCCAGCTCGGCGCCGGCGGTGCTGATCGCGCACCTGGCGAGCGCGACGACGACGCTGCGCGTCGGGTCGGGCGGCGTGATGCTGCCCAACCACCAGCCGCTCGTGATCGCCGAGCAGTTCGGGATGCTCGAGGCGCTCCACCCGGGGCGCATCGACCTCGGCATCGGCCGCGCGCCCGGCACCGACCAGATCACCGCCCACGCGCTGCGCCGCACGCTCGACCCGTCCGACGACGATCTGCCGACTCAGCTCGCCGAGCTGCTCGCGTTCTTCGCAGGGACGTTCCCGCACATCACCGCGGTGCCGGGCCGCGGGCAGCAGCCGGCGATCTGGCTGCTCGGCTCGAGCGGCTTCAGCGCGCGACTCGCCGGTGAGCTCGGACTGCCGTTCTCGTTCGCCCACCACTTCATGCCGCAGAACACGATCGCCGCGCTCGACCTCTACCGGCGCTCCTTCCAGCCCTCGCCGGCGCTCCCGGAGCCCTACGCGATGATCGGCGTCGCGGTGGTCTGCGCGGAGACCGACGAGCGGGCGCGCCGGCTGCACGCACCGTCGGCGCTCTCGTTCCTGCGCCTGCGCAGCGGCCGGCCGACGACGCTGCCGTCGCCGGAGGAAGCGGCGGCCTACGAGTACTCGCCCGCCGAGCGCGAGTTCGTCGAGAGCTGGACCGCCTCGCATGTCGTCGGCTCGCCCGACACGGTGCGGGACGGCCTCCACGACCTGCGGGAGCGCACCGCCGCCGACGAGCTGATGCTGACGACGATGGTGCACGACCACGCCGACCGGCTCCTCTCCTACGAGCTGGTCGCGCAGGCACTGGCGGGACCCGTGTCCCGCGTGGCCTGACCGGGACGACCAGACGCGCACGGCACGACGGGTTGACGTTGCTGTGGAATGATCGAGCGCATGGCAACCGGCCCGGCACCGCCCGCGCAGCCGGCGCCGCTCGCCGGCATCGGCGTCGTCAACGCTTCGATCAACCTGCCGGCGGACGTCGCCGGAAGCCGCCTCGCGCTGCTCGGTGCGACCGTCACGAAGGTCGAGCCGCCGGCAGGCGATCCCGTCGCCGCCGCGAGCGCGCAGCTCTACGCCGAGCTCACGGGCGGCCAGACGATCCTGCGCCTCGACCTGAAGGCCGAGACCGGCCGCTCGGCGGTCGCCGAGTTGCTCGGATCTGCAGATCTGCTCCTCACCTCGAGCCGACCCTCCGCGCTCGCGCGCACAGGTCTAGGCAGACCCGAGCTCGAGCGGCGGTACCCGCGACTCGTGCACGTGGCGATCGTCGGCCACGCCGCGCCGCATCAGGAACTGGCCGGACACGACCTGACCTACGTCGCACGGCACGGCCTCGTCGCCCCGCCCGCGCTCCCGCGGACGCTGATGGCCGACCTCCACGGGGCGGAACGGGCCGTGACCGCGGCTGTCGCCCTCCTGCTGGCCCGCGAGCGCGGCGCCGGCGACCGCTATCTCGAGGTTGCGCTCGAGGAGAGCGCCGAGGCGCTCTCGCTTCCGTGGCGCCACGGGCTCACGTCCCCGGACGGCCCGCTCGGTGGCACCTTTCCCTATTACCGCCTCTACGCAACCAGCGACGGCTGGATCGCGCTCGCGGCGCTCGAACGCCGTTTCCAGGAACGGCTCGTCGAGGGTCTCGGCGTGGAAGACGAAACGACGGAGTCGTTCAGCGATGCGTTTCGAGCGCGCACGGCGAAGGAGTGGGAGCGTTGGGCCGACGAGCGCGACATTCCGCTCGCAGCTGTTCGCTGACAGCGGTCACCGCGCACGAAGTACGCTGAGCGCGATGCCACGGGTACAGGAGCTCTTCGATCTCCACGGCAAGGTGGCGATCGTCACCGGCGGCGGCTCGGGACTCGGCCGCCAGATGGCGGAGGGCTTGGCCGAGTGCGGCGCCGACCTCGTGCTGTGCGCGCGGAAGGCGGAACGCTGCGAGCGGGCCGCGGCCGAGCTGTCATCGGCTCACGGCGTCCGCGCGATCGGCCTCGGCTGCGACGTTCGCGACCACCCGCAGATCGGGACGGTCGTGCAACGGACGGTCGACGACCTCGGCCGGGTCGACATCCTCGTCAACAACTCCGGCACCTCCTGGGGCGCGTCGCCGGAGGACGTTCCGATCGACGGCTGGCAGAAGGTGATCGACGTCAACCTGACGGGCGCGTTTCTCTTCGCCCAGGCCGTCGGCCGCGTGCTGATCCAGCAAGGCGACGGAGGGAAGATCGTCAACATCGCGTCGGTCGCGGCCTTTCGGGGAGCGAAGCCGGAGGCGATGAACGCACGTGCCCTACAACACGAGCAAGGGCGGCCTGGTCGCGATGACGATCGACCTGGCGGTCAAGTGGGCGCGGCACCGCATCTGCGTCAACGCGATCGCACCCGGCTGGTTTCCGTCGGAGATGACGACCGAGGTGCTCGGCCAGGGCGGCGACCTGCTCCTCGACCGTATCCCGCTCGGGCGCTTCGGCGGGCCCGACGACCTGAAGGGCGCGGTCGCCTTCCTGGCCTCGGCCGCGTCGGACTACGTCACCGGTCACACGCTCGCCGTCGACGGCGGGCAGCTCGCCTCGTAGCTGCTCGCGGCCTCGCCGTGGCGGATTCGAGAACCTCCGGCGGTTACTCGATCGGGATCTTGTCCTTGTTCTCCGCGAGCCAGGCCTCGAAGCTCTTCAGCTCGGGGTTCAGCGCACGCGCCTTGCCGATGTCGCGCGCCCCGACGTAGTCCGACTCGAAGTCGCGCTTGAACTGGAACATGTTCCCCATCTCGTCCGCGCCGGGGAAGCCGAAGCCCCGGTAGGCATCGGGGTCGACGTCGTTGTAGACGACCTCCTCGCCGAGCGCCTTCGAGAAGGCGGCGGCCATCTCCGCGCCGCTCAGGTGCTCCCCGGCGATGCTCACGGTCTTGCCGATGTACTCGTCGCCCGCCTTGAAGATCGCGTAGGCGACCTTGCCGATGTCCTCGACGGCGATCCCCGGCAGCTTCGCGCTGCCCATCGGGAACGTGATCGCGAGCTTTCCGTCCTCCCCGCGCTTCGGGCCGAGCCCGAAGTAGATGAAGTTTTCCCAGTAGAAGCTCGTGTTCAGAAGCGTCGTCGGCACCCCCAGCTCGGTGAAGAGCGCGTTCGCCTGGCCCTTGGCGTCGAAGTGTGGAACGTTGTACTTCTCCTGAAGGACCGGCATCCGCGGGTCGGCGATCGCGAGGAACGCACGGGTGTCCTCGAGCGTCGACCAGATCATGTGGTGGATGCCCGCGGCCTTCGCCGCAGCGGCCTGGTTTCGGGCCTGCTCGATCTCTTTCTCCGCCGAGAAGTGCTCCCAGAAGTTCGTCACGCCGTACGCGCCGTGCGCGCCGGCGAACGCCCGCTCGAGGCTGGCCTGGTCGTCCAGATCGGCCTGAACCACCTCTGCGCCCGCGGACTCCAGCGCCTGGGCCGCCTCCTTGCTCGGGTCCCTCGTCAGCGCGCGGACGGCGAAGCCGCCGCCGGGGTCGGCGAGGATCGCGCGTGCGACCCCTCCGCCCTGTGCGCCGGTGGCACCGACCACCGCGATCACCTTGCTGTCGCTCATCGCTCCTCCTTGTCGTTGTGGTTACGGCCTGGACATGACTTCGGTCGCGATCCGTTCGGCCCCCGGCAGGAACGCGTCTTCGAGCGGCGGGCTGTACGGGATCGGCGAGTTGGGCGTCGTGATCCGCCAGGCGTCGTCGAGGTCGCCGAGGCCGTGCTCGGTGACCAGCGCGAGCACCTCCCCCGCCCAGCCGCCCGTCAGCGGCCCCTCCTCGACGACGGCGATCCGGTTCGTCTTCTCGACCGACCGCATCACCGTCTCCACGTCGAGCGGCCGCAGCGTGCGCAGGTCGATCACCTCGGCCGAGACTCCCTGCTCGTCGAGCAGGTCGGCGGCGGCGAGCGCGTCGTGCACACCCTTCATCGCGCTGACGAGCGTGACGTCCTTACCCTCGCGGACGACCGCCGCGCGACCGAGCGCGACCGGCTCGTCCCCACCCGCCGGGCCCTTGAGCGAGTAGAGGCGCTTGTGCTCGAAGAACACGACCGGGTTGTCGTCGCGGATCGCCGCCTTGAGCAGGCCCTTCGCGTCGGCCGGCGTCGACGGCGCGACGATCTTCAGACCCGGGATCCCGATCAGCCACGAGACGGGCATCTGGGAGTGGATCGCCCCGAACCGCGCCCCGCCACCGACGACCGAGCGGATCACCAGCGGGACGCTTTGACGCTCCTGCGTCAGGAACCAGTACTTCGTCGCCTGGTTGATCAGGCTGTCCATCGACAGCGCCAGGAAGTCGCCGAACATGATCTCGAGCACCGGACGCTTCCCGCTGACGGCCGCGCCGAACGCCGCTCCGGTCATGGCCAGCTCCGAGATCGGCGTGTCGAACACCCGGCTCGCGCCGTACTTTTCGAAGAGGCCGGGTGTCGTCGCGAACACGCCGCCGGCCGCCGCCACGTCCTCGCCGAAGAAGATCACGCTCTCGTCGCGCGCGAGCTCCTCGTCGAGCGCGCTGCGGATCGCCTCACGAAACTCGATCTCCACCGTCTCTCCCATCAGCCGGCAACGAGCGCAACCGGCCGCTCGAGGAGCATCTTGACCGTTTGCAGGAACCGCGCCGCGTCGGCACCGTAGACGACGCGATGGTCGCACGAGAGGACGACGTCCATCCCGAACCTGGCGACGATCTCCTCGCCTTCACCAACGGCCGGCCGCCGCGCGACCTCACCGACTGCGAGGATCGCCGCCTGCGGGGGGTTGATCACCGCCTGGAACCGGCGAACGCCGAACATCCCGAGGTTGGAAACGGTGAACGTTCCCTCGCGGAGCTCCTCCAGCGCGATCTCTCCGCCCTCGATCTTGAGGATCAGCTTGCGCGAGAGCTCCGCGATCTCGAACACCGAGAGCCGGTCCGCGTCGACGATCGTGGGAACGTAGAGGGCGTCCTCGGTGGCGACGGCGATACCGATGTTGACGCGATCGTGTCGGAGGACGCGGTCACCGCCGTACGAGGCGTTCAGCCCGGGATGCCTGCGGAGTGCGAGGGCGACGGCCTTGACGACCAGATCGTTGAACGAGGGCAGAGGCTCCCGCCCCAGCTCGCGGAGCTCTTCCCGCAGCGTCGCCGCCGACTCCATGTCGATCTCGGCCTCGAGCGTGAACTCGGGGATCGTCGCGCGGGACTCGGCCATCCGCCGCGCGATCGTTCGCTGCGTCGCCGTCAGCATCACCTCGGTCGCCCCGGCGGGACGAGACGCAGACGCGGACGCGCCGCGGACGTCGGCCCCGACGATCCGGCCACCTGGGCCGGTTCCGCTCACGCTCTCGAGCGGAACACCCAGCTCGCGCGCGAGCCTGCGCGCCACCGGCGTTGCGCGGCTGCGACCGCTCTTGCTGCCGTTCGAGCCCGACGCCGGGCCGCGCGCAGGCACCGCGGGAGCGGGAGCCGGCGTCTCGGCCGGAGCGCTCGGCGGGCGGCCTCCCACTGATGCGCCTTCGCCTCTGGCGCGAGCGATCACCTGGCCGAGGGAGGCCGTTCCCCCGTCGCCGACGACGATCTCATCGAGAACGCCGTCGAACTCGGCCTCGTACACCATCGTCGCCTTGTCGGTCTCGACCTCGACGAGCGGCTCTCCCCTTGCCACCGTGTCGCCGGGGCCTTTCAGCCACTGCAACACGGTCGCCTCTTCCATCTGGTCGGAGAGGCGGGGCATAGCGATGTCGAGCAGGAGGGCGTTCCCGGTCACATGCACATCCAGCCGCCGTCGACGGCGAGGTTGATGCCGTTGATCGCCTCGTTCTCGAGCAGAAAGCGCGATGCGCCCACGACTTCCGCCATCGTCACGAGGCGCCCGATCGGCGTGCGCTGCACGAGTGCCTGCAGCCGCTCCGGAGGCATGTCCTTCCACTGCGGGCTGTCTCCGACGATCGCGGGATGCAGCGCGTTCACCCGCGTGGGTGCGAGCTCGATCGCAAGCGTCCGCACGAGGCTCGTCACTCCGCCGTTGACGGTCGTGACGGTCGTCGAGCCGGGATAGGGGCGGTCACGCGCAAGGCCTCCGAAGATGAGGATTGCGGAGTGATCGCGAAGGCGGGGGGTCAGCGCGTGGATCACCTCGGTGTAGCCGACGAGCTTGAGCGTGACCAGCCGCAACGCGCCGGCGATGTCGTAGTCGCGCACGCTGTTCACGTCACGCTCGATCGCGGCGAGCACGAGGTAGTCGACCTCGCCGATGTCCGCAAGGTGGTCCGCGATCGCCTGGGGCTCGGCGAGGTCGAATCCGATGCCGCGGGTGCGGCCGCCGATCTCGTTCGCGGCTCCATCCGCACGGGCCCGGTCCCTCCCGGTGACGACCACGTCACGACCGCTGTCGGCATACGACTGCGCGAGCTCGCGGCCGAGTCCTTGCGTGCCGCCGACGATCACGACGTTCCCTGTGGCCATTCGCTCTCTCCTTTCGCTCAGAGCCGAGAGGCCCCGTCCGCACCACACGCGCGGACCGAACCCACGGATAGCGACTTTAGACGGCTGCCATCGGTTCGGCTGCCCACTCCGGCAGCAGTCCGCCTTGCGACAGGATGTGATTCCTGGACTCCTCGAGCCTGCGGATGACGCCGTCGATGTCCACGTCGACGAGCTGTCCGTTCCGCTTCACGGCGCGACCGGCGACGAACACGGAGTCGACGTTCGACGTGTCGGCGAACACGACGATCGTTCCGACGGGATCGACCATCGGAGCCGTGTTGATGGCGTTGACCTTCAGGAGAACGATGTCCGCCTGCTTGCCCGGCGCGAGCGAGCCGACCTTGTCGTCGAGCGCGCATGCGCGTGCACCTTCGATCGTCGCGAACTCGAGCACGTCCCTATGTGTCAGTTTCGGCGCAAACGCCTCGTCCGGCGTGTCGGTGAAGGCGCCGATCCGTTCGTGGACGAGGGCGGTGCGCATCTGCGTGAACATCTCGCCGGGAACGCTGGAGACGACGTCGACGCTCAGTGACGGCCGCACGCCGCGATCCATCAGCCTGCCCGTCGGCGGGTTGCCGTGACCCATGAGCATCTCGACGTACGGCGCGATCGAGGCGGTCCCGCCGGTCGACGCGATCAGGTCGAGCTCCTCGTCCGTGGAGTCGGTGCAGTGGATGTACGTCGTGTCGGGGCCAAGCAGGCCGAGGTCGTCCAGGTTCTTGACGTGGTGCACGTGGACCGTCGTCAGCCGCATGCCCACGTGCACGCTGATGCGGATGCCGAGGTCGCGCGCGAGCTCCCAGTCGTGCCTCGCGACCTCGAAGTTCGAGTTACCGGGCGCGCGAGCCGCGAGCGCAAGCGTCAGCAGCTGATCGTCGGAGGAGAAGTACGTCTCCCGGATGCGCCGGACGTCCTCCGGGTGGTTCAGCTCGCTGAACGACCACCATTCGCCGCCCGTCGGCACCCCGTGCGCATAGATCGCCCGGATGCCGGCGTCCTTCAGGCCCTGGATCGCAGCATCGGAGTGATCGGGCGTGTTGTTGATGTGCGACCAGTCGAGCAACGTCGTCACGCCGCCGTTGAGAGCCTCCAGCGCACCGGCGTAGTCGCCGACGTGGACATCCTCGGGGCGGTAGTGGCCGCCGACGCTGCCGAGCATCACCTCGAAGTACGTATCGAGCGTGCAGCACGGGAGAACACCGCGCACCGGCGTCTGCCAGGTGTGCCGGTGTGTGTCGACGAAGCCCGGCATGACGATCATTCCCGTCGCGTCGATCTCCTCCGCCTCGGACACTTCGAGGCCCCGTCCGACTTCGACGATCGCGCCGTCCTCGACAAGAACATCGCCGTTCGGGATGTCGCCGACCTCGGGATCCATCGAGACGACGAAGCCGTTGCGGATCAAGAGCCGCTGCGAGCGTCGAAGCCGACGCTGTCTCGGGCTGCCGCATGTACAGCGAGCATAAACGCCCCCGCGCCGAGGCGTCAAAGCCGGCAACCCGGTGATCGGACGTTCTGACCGCACTCGACCGAGGCGTGCGTGCCCGATCTCTTCAGCAGCGGTGCACGCCTGCGTTCGACCACAGTTGACACTCCTCGCCGCACGTGCTCAGAATGACAACCTGGTTGCGGCTAGCCCTTCACCCTCGCCCCGCCCGCAAAGGACGGCCGTGACTGCCCCCGGTAGGACGTTCGTCGCGAGCGCCGTCGTGGCGGCCCGCTTCCTGCCTGTGTGGCTTGCGGCGGCCGTGCTCGCGATCGTCGCGGCGATCATCGCGCCCAACGCGCTTCAGCACACGTCATGGGCCTTCATCCTCCCCTACATGACGATTCTCGCCGTCGCGGCGATCGGCCAGATGCTCGTGATCATGCAGGGCGGCATCGACCTCTCGACTCCGGCCGTGATCTCCTTCGGCGGGAACTTGATCGTCGGCGTCAGCGTGGGGCACAACGACCGACTGGTGTTCGGAATCCTCGCCTGCATCGGCCTCGGAGCGGGAGTGGGGCTCGTCAACGGCATCCTCGCCGGGATCGTCAGGCTGAACCCGCTGATCGTCACGCTCGCAGTGGGGCAGATCGTGTTGGCATGGAATCTGAGGTACGCGCGTGAGGTCACGAACTCGACGGCGGTGCCGGATGCGCTCTCGTCGTGGGCGGGTCAGAAGCCTCTCGGCGTCAGCTCCGTGTTCTGGACGGGCGCCGCGCTGACCCTCGCCGTCGCGCTCCTGCTTCGCTACACCGGGTTTGGCCGACGCTTTCAGGCGGTCGGTGCGAACCCCCGAGCCGCTTGGATGGCCGGCCTGCGCGTCCGGACGCATGTCGTCTTCGCGTACACGTCGGCAGGCATCCTCTACGGAGTCGCAGCGGTCCTGCTCGCCGGCATCCGCATCAACGTCGATCCCGGCTTCGGCGCGGCCTACCTGCTGGCGCCGATCGCGGCAGTGGTCATCGCCGGCGCGTCGCTCTCCGGCGGGCTGGCGAGCGCGACGTCGACGTGGGTGGCGGCGCTCGCACTCACGTTCTTGACGCAGATGCTGCTGATCCTGGGTCTGAGGCCGGGGATGCAGTACATCGTTTTCGGCGCCGCGATCATCGTCGGTCTGTTGATCTCCGGCGACCGGATCGGCTCGCTCCTCGGCCGCGTCCTGAGGCCGATCGAGGGCGGGGCAGGCAACAGTTCTGGCGTGGACGTAAACACGAGCTGAGGCTCGCGAAAGGAGGGACGATGCACGTACGGAAAAAGTCCGCAGTGAGACGGCGGGGCCCGATCGCCGCGGTGGTGCTGGTGCTCGTGCTGCTCGCTGCGGCGCTCGCGCTCGTTTCGAGCGGTAGCGGCAGTATCGACTCGAGGCGGGCTTCGGTCGCGTCGCCGCCGATGGTAGGCAGCGGAAGCGGGTTCGGCGAGGTGTACAAGGCCAGAACGGCCACCCTCACGAAGACGCTGTTCGACGCCAAGCTCCTCCCGGCGAACAAGACGGCGCGCAACATTGCGCTGGCCGGCCTCGGCCGGGCCGACAAGAAGGTCAACTACGCCCTGGCGCTCAAGTGCTGGAAGAACAACGTGTGCAACACCGGGACGGGAGGCAAGCTCACCGTCGCCTACATCGAGCAGTTCGGCGAGAACGTCTATCGCCAGATGTCGCACATGGAGTTCATCCTTCAGGCGCTGACGTACCCGCAGGTCGGCAAGATCATCTACAAGAGTGCGCACTCCGACCTGAATCAGGGGATCGCCGATTTCAAGGCGGCGATCGCACAGAAGGTCAGCCTCATCGTCAGCTATCCGGACTTCGGTGACGCGATGCTGCCGGTGATGAAGGAGGCAACCGACGCCGGCATCCCCGTTGCGACGTATGCCTGGGGGTACGTGACCGGCCCGGGCAAGAACTACCTGACAGTCGTCGGCGAGAACACGTGCAACCTCGGCAAGGCGTTCGCGGCGGTGATGAACAAGCAGGTCGGCTCCGGCGACATCGCCTTCCTCGGCGGCTTCCCGGGCAACCCACTGTCGCTCGGCTGGCAGAAGTGCGAGCAGCCGGCGCTCAACTCGAACATCAACGTTGTCGCCAAAGAGCCGACGAACTGGGATCCGTCGAAGGTCCAGTCGGTCGTCGCCGGAATCCTCGCCGCGCATTCCGACATCAAGGGCTGGAGCTACGAGTACGGCGGCGGCATGGCACTGGGCGCCTTGGCGGCGTACAAGGCCGCGGGTAAGTCGTTTGACCCCGTGCTGACACTCAGGACGGACGACGTCCGGATGGGTTGCCAGTACAACGCACTCAAGAAGGCCAACCCGGGGCTCAAGATGTACTACTACACCTCGGGCAACTCGCAGATCCGGGTCGCCTTCACGGCCGCGATGATGAAGCTCGGGGGCGCCAAGATCCCGGCCACGATCGTGTTCCCGATCCAGTTGCAGGATCAGGACAAGCGCGATTCGTGCACCAAGGGCTATCCGCAGGATGCCTCCGGGACGTCACTGATCCCGGTGAGCCTGCTGCACCAGATGTACCCGTAGGTGACGCTCGCCTGCGGCTCGCTCTCGCGGGGGAAACAGCTGGTTTCCCCCGCGAGCCCCCTTCCGAGTTCCGCCGCCGGCTTCGCCGGCGGCGTTCACGACCACCGTTCCCGGCACGCGGTGGGGTGCCGCGCCCGCCAGGTCGGTCGCGGCGACGGAAACCACTCCGGAAGCCAGGAGGCCTCTCGATGAGCTCCTCCGTGCTGTCCCTGCGCAGCGTCTCGAAAGCGTTCGGACCGGTACAGGCGCTCCGGGACGTCAGCGTCGACTGCCACACGGGCGAGATTCACGCGCTCGTCGGGGAGAACGGGTCCGGGAAATCGACATTGCTGGGGATCGCGAGCGGCTTCGTCCATCCGGACGAGGGGACCGTCGAGATCGCAGGCAGCCTGCGGCGGCGCGGATCTCCCGCCGCGGCCCGGAGGCTCGGTCTCGGCATGGCGTATCAGACCTACTCGCATGTCCTCGGCCTCTCGGTGGCGGAGAACCTCTATCTCGCCGCGCCCAAGGACGTGCAGCCGACGCACGGATCCATGGAGGCCTGGGCGGCGGTGACGCTCCGTGAGTACGAGCTCGACGTCCCGGTGACGGTTCCCGCGGGCTCGCTGTCGCTCGCGCAGCGGCAGCTGCTCGAAGTCGTCAAGGCACTGCTCGCCCGGCCGAAGGTCTTGCTCCTCGACGAGCCGACGACGGCACTCGGGCCCGAGGAGGTGGAGCGCCTCCATGCGCTCGTGTTCGAGCAGAGCCGCGCCGGGGTCGGCGTCGTCTATGTCAGCCATCGACTGCCGGAAGTGCTCGGCATCGCCGACCGCGTCACCGTCCTGCGTGACGGTGTCTCCCAGGGCACGTTCGAGGCCTCGGACATGTCGGAGGAGAGCCTCGTCGCTCTGATGATCGGCCGGCCGCTCCAGCTTGCGTTTCCGGAGCGCCAGGGCGCCGGGGCCGACCGAGAGGTGCTCCTGGCCGTGTCGGGCTTGCGTGGTGAGCGATTCGGCCCGATCGACCTGGAGGTCGCGAAGGGCGAGATCGTCGGAATCGCCGGTGCCGAGGGCAATGGGCAAGTGCCGTTCTTGCGCGGACTGGCCGGTGCCGAGCGCACGACCGGCAGCACGATCTGCGACGGTGACCAACTCGACTCGCAGTCGCCAATCGGGCCACTGCGTGCCGGCGTGGTGCTGCTCAGCGGCGATCGAGCGGGGGAGTCACTCTTCCCCGTTCTGAGCGTGCGCGCCAACACGACGATTCAGGTACTGAGACAGCTGGGACGCTTCGGCTTCATCGACCGCTGGCGCGAGCGGCGGACAATCGCCGATCTCGTGCGCCGGCTCGGCATCCGGATGGCGTCCATCGAGCAGCCGGTGCAGTCCCTTTCCGGCGGAAACCAGCAAAAGGTCTCGCTGACGCGCCCGTTCCTCCGCGGCGAGGTCAAGGTCATCCTGGCGGAAGAACCGACGCAGGGCGTCGACGTCGCCGCGCGGTTCGACATCTACGAGGCGCTCCGCGCGAAGGCAGACGAGGGCGTTGCCGTTATCCTCAAGTCGAGCGATCCGCTCGAGCTCGCCGGGATTTGCGATCGCGTCGTCGTGATGTCGCGCGGGAAGATCGTCGCCGAGATCCCGCGCGAGGAACTCAGTGAACG
The DNA here is from genome assembly GCA_963764565.1 of uncultured Actinomycetes bacterium. Taxonomy (GTDB): domain Bacteria; phylum Actinomycetota; class Thermoleophilia; order Gaiellales; family Gaiellaceae; genus DATBLE01. Next base: position 159,485 of record CAVXTD010000011.1, on the reverse strand, counting down.
CCGGATCGTCGAAGCGATCGTCGGCTTCGGTACCGGCGCGGCAGGGCGCGCCGGTGAGGGAGAGGCGCTGAAGCAATGAGGGTGCGCGCGTGGATGCCGTTCGTGTTGCTGACGACGCTGATCGTCGCGCTCGGCGGGTACACGGCCCTGCGCCAGGAGGCGTTCCTCGGCAGCTACAACCTCCGGAACCTCCTCCTGATGACGATGCCGCTCGCCCTCGTCTCACTGGGGCAGACGAGCGCGCTGCTCGTCGGCGGCTTCGACGTCTCCGTCGGCGCGCTGATGACGCTGTCCGTCGTCGTCGCCTCGTACACGATGACGCCGACGACGTCGACCCTGGGGCTGATCCCGGGCGCTTTCCTGATGGTCGGCGTCGGGCTCGTGGTCGGGATCTGCAACGCGATCCTCATCCGCGTCTTCCGTCTCCCCTCGATCATCGCCACCCTCGCCACGTTCAGCATCCTCGAGGGTGCGGCGCTGCTGCTGCGCGACCATCCCGAGGGAACGATCTCGAGCGACGTCATCGACAGCCTGACGACGAGTGTCGGCTTCGTGCCGCTCGCCTTCATCGGGGTCGTCGTCCTCGCCGTGCTCGCCGACGTCTGGCTCTACCGTACGCGCTCGGGCCTGGCGTTCCGAGCAGTGGGGCTGGACGAAACGGCTTCGCGCCGAATCGGGATGGGGACCAGCCGCACGGTGATCCTCGCCTTCGTCGCCTGCTCGATGATGGCCTCGATCGCCGGCTTCTACCTGGCGGCCCAGGTTCAGATCGGCTCGCCGATCATCGGCAACCAGGCTCTCGAGAGCATCGCCGCGGCCGTTCTCGGCGGAGCCAGCCTCGCGGGCGGTAAGGGATCCTTCGTCGGGACATTGCTGGCCGCCCTCTTCCTCAGCCTGATCGACAATGTCCTGCCCTTGTTCCAGGCGCCGACGGAGTACGCCGAGATGACGATCGGCGTGCTGATCCTGCTCGCGCTCGTGCTCTACCAGGCGCCCGAGCTGCTTGCCCGCCTCCGCTCCAGCTGGGGAGGCGTCGGCCGCTTACGGGCGGGCCAAGGGGAAACCCCGGCGGGCTAAGTCGTCAGCCTGTCGCCGAATGACTCATCCGCCACCCGCGTCGGAAGCCAGACGCTCGACGAGATAGTCCCAGTCCCGGTCGAACCGGTACGAGTAGCGCGGCGGCGGCGCCGGCGCGGACGTCTCGAGCCAGCGCACCCTCCCCCCTGCGTCTCGTAGAACGCATGCACGCACCCGGTCCCGGTCCAGAAGGCGTCGCCCGGCCGGAGCGTGTACCGCTCGTCGTCCGCGACGACGTCGACCTCGCCCTCGAGCATGTAGTACGACTCTTCGAACGGGTGGTCGTGTGGGTGTGCGACGGCGCCCGGCTGGTAGTCGACCATGAACATCGTGTGGAGCTGGGCGTCGAGCCTCTGATCGACGAGCATCTTCACGGCGATCCCGCTGTACGCCAGCACGGCGGTCGCCATGCTCGCGGAGACGGTCGGTGCGTTGACGGCCGCCCCGCGCTTCAATCGTTCGACATCCATCTCGCCCTCCGTGAGCAGGAAGAGATGGCGGTTACGCGGGTCGCGGACGTCGAGGGGCGCTCCCGCGGCTTCGGGTGTCGAGCCGAGGAAGAACGTGTCGCTGCCGTCGGGGCGCGGACGCGGCGCGACCATCTCGACCCAGCGCGCGCTGCCGGCGGCGCGCCACGCGTGCGGCACGCCCACCGGCGCGACACCGCAGGCGCCGGGCTTGAGCTCGATCGCCCGGCCGTCGAGGTGGAGCACCGGCTGCCCCTCGAGGACGTAGAAGCTCTCCTCGTACGAGTGGACGTGCGCTTCGAGGTGTCCGTCGACGAGCGAGCACAGCCCGAGTGCCATGTGCGTCGAGCCGGTCGGGCCGTCGACGAGCCGGCACGCCGTAAAGCCGCTGCCGCGGCCCGGGTAAGGATCGGTGAAGACGAAATCCTCGCGGCGGACGAGGCGATGGCCCGGCCGCCCGTCCGCGAGCGCGTGCGTCCCGCTGTCTCCGCTCATCGGGGAACGATCCCGATCATGCCGTCAAGGCGCTGAGCAATCGGTCATCGCCTGCCCTCAGCCCTCGGACGGGTGGTGGTGGCGGCCGAGCACCATCCAGATCGCGGTCACGACGTCGTCGCCGTCGTTGTGCAGGCGGTGCGGGATGCTCGAGTCGAATGCGATCGAGTCGCCGGGGTCGAGCACGTGCTCCTCGAAGCCGACGGTGACGCCGAGCCTGCCCGATAGAACGATCCCGAACTCCCGGCCGTTGTGGCGCATGAGGCTCCCGTCCGGGCTGGAGGAGCCGCCCGCCTCGTAGGTCGTGTACAGGAAGTCCACGTCCCGGTCGTTCCAGGTCGTCAGGCGTTCCCAGTGGACACCGGATCCGAGGTCGATCGCCCGGCGGTCACCGGCGCGCTGAACGCGCCCGAAGCCCTCCGAGGACGGTGGCTCGGCCCGAGTCGAGCTTGCGATCCGCCGGCGAGCCGTCCGCGGCGCGCTCGGCAGGGAACGAGCACCCGACGGCGTGAAGACCTCGTCGAGCGAGACGCCCAGCTCGCTGACGATCGCGTAGAGCGTGCGGACAGACGGCTGCGTCTTTCCGGTCTCGATCTGGGAGACGAGGCTGGGCGAGACCTCCAGCCGGCGGGCGAGCTCACGGAGGCTGAGCCCGAGCCGGTCCCGCTCCTCCCGCAACCGCGCCCCGAGCGTCTGCGCGTCCCCACGAACAGCACGAGGCTCCGCACGGTGCGGCACTCGCGCGGCTCCGGCACGCCTCGTGTGCGCACCGGGGTTCGCCGTCACTCCTTGAACTCCGAGAAGGACGCCGGCTCGGGGAACGGCGCTGCGAGCGCCGCCTGCTCCACCTCGCCCAGCTCGCGTTCGACCTCGTCCGCGACCTCCCGGAGCTGTTGCGGCTCGACGGCGTGCTCCTCGGTCAGACGCTGCTCGGCGACCAGCAGCGGATCGCGCTGCTGCCAGCGCTCCAGCTCCCCCTCCGGCCGGTACTTGCCGGGATCGCTGCGCGAGTGGCCGACGAACCGGTACGTGCGAGCCTCGACGAACACCGGCCCGCTCTCGGTCCGGACGCGCTCAGCGGCGGCGAGCGCGGCCTCGCGGACCGACCAGACGTCCATGCCGTCGACGGTGACAGACGGGACGTTCATCGCCTCGGCGCGGGCGCCGATCTCGCCCGCGGTGACCGCGTCGGTCGGCGTGTACTCCCCGTAGCCGTTGTTCTCGCAGACGAAGAGCACGGGCAGGTCGAGCACCTTGGCGAAGTTGAGGCACTCGAAGAAGTAGGCCTGGTTGGTCGCCCCGTCGCCGAAGAACGCGGTCGCGATCCGGCCCGAGCCCTTTCAGCGCGAGCGCCGCGCCGGTGGCGGCGGCGATGCTGCCGCCGACGATCCCGAAGCAGCCGATGTGCTCGCGGTCGAGGTCGATCATGTTCATCGAGCCTGCACGGCCGCCGTTGATGCCGGAGGTGCGCCCGAGCAGCTCGGCGAGCAGGGCCTCGGGCGGGCAGCCGCGCGCGAGCATGTGCCCGTGGCCGCGGTACGTGCAGGCGATCCGGTCGCGCCCGTCGAGCGCGCTCGCGAAGCCGACCGACACCGCCTCCTGCCCCGAGCAGAGGTGCGTCGTCCCGTAGATCTCCCCGCGCAGGAAGAGTGACTGGACGAGCTCCTCGAAGCGGCGGATCAGCAGCATCCGCCGGTAGAGGCCGAGGTGGAAGTCGACGCCGCGCTCGGCTGCGCTGTCAGTCTGTGAGACCGCCACGCCTATCCCGCCTCGGCGGGGCTCACTCGGCCGGCGTTCCCGTCAGCGTCGGTTCGAGCCGGGCGCCGTTCCCGCCGCGATCGTCGGTGGCGACGACCCGTCCGTCGAGCAGGTCTGCGCCCCTGACGTACGTCTTCCCGGTGACGAGCAGCTCCTCGGCGGGGAAGCGGGTGAGCACCTGCGGCCCGGTCGGGGTGACGACGACCTCCTCCTCGATCCGCGCGGCCGAGCGGCCGTCGCTCGCGGGGCAGTAGGTCTCGAGCGCGAACACCATCCCCACCTCGAGCTCGACCGGGGCGTCGAACGAATGCAGCCGCGAGATCATCGGCGACTCGTAGAGCCCGACGCCGATCCCGTGGCCGAACTGGAGCCCGAAGGCGGCGCGCTCGTCGGGCAGGCCGATCTCCTTCGCCTCCGGCCACACCGCCGCGATCTGATCCGTCGTCGCGCCCGGGCGGACGAGCGCGATCGCCGCGTCCAGCCACTCGCGGCAGCGGCGGTATGCGTCCAGCTGCGAAGGCGTCGCATAGCTGACGTTGAACGTGCGGTAGTAGCACGTGCGGTAGCCGTTGAACGCGTGGATGATGTCGAAGAACGCCTGGTCGCCGGGGCGAAGCAGCCGGTCGGCGAACGTGTGCGGATGCGGGTTGCAGCGGTCGCCGGAGATCGCGTTGATCGCCTCGACGTGCTCCGAGCCGAGGTCGAACAGTGTCTTCATCGCCTGGGCGACGACCTGGTTCTCGGTGATCCCCGGACGAAGCGTCCGGTAGATCTCGTCGTAGACGGCGTCGACGATCGCTGCGGCGTGATCGAGGAGCGCCAGCTCGTCCTCGGACTTGAGCTTGCGTGCCTCGAGCATCACGGGCTGCGAGTCGGTCATGTGGATGCCGGCGCGGCTGAGCGCGAGGAACGTGGTCATGTCCGGCACGTCGAGGCCGAGCGGCTCGCCTTCGAGCCCTCGCTCTTTGAGCTCGTGCAGGACGAGCGCGGCCAGGTCGTCGGGCACGCCGGTCTCGTCGGGCATCGCGCCGCGCATCGGAGGCACCCAGGCCCGCCAGTTCTCCTCGGGGAGCCAGGGGCAGTAGAGCTTGTGGTGGCGGGCGGCGGAGCCGAAGTCCCAGAGGATCGGGTCCTCGCCGCGCGGGAGCAAGGCGAAGCGGATGTTCTTGTCCCGCTCCCAGGTCCCGATCGCCGTGCTGGTGACGTAGCGAAGGTTGTTCGGGTCGAAGAGCAGCAACGCGCCGAGATCGGATGCTTCGAGCGCCGCCTTCGCCCTGGCGAGCCGGTGTGCTCGGAGCCGGTCGAAGTTGACCCGCTGCTCCCAATCGACCGCCATCGTCGCTCCGCGCGACGCAATGTTCACGAGACTGCCCTCCGCCGTCGTTGCGTTAAGCGATTCTGCACATAGCCCGGATACGCGTCAACACACGAGCGCGCCCCGGCCTGGAGCGGTGCGGTATGAATCGCCGCGTGGAATCGAGCGCCGCGACTGGAAAGAGCCCGCTGTCGCCGATGTCGCTCATTCTGGCCAGCGCCCTGCTGATCGCCGGGACGATCGTCTTCCTCTGGTACGCCCCCTCCTCGTATCAGGTCTACCTCACTCTCCACGTCGTCGTCGCCGTCATCTGGGTCGGCGGCGACATCACGCTGACGACGCTGGGGATCGTCTTCGAGCGGCGCGGCGACGGCGAGACGCTCGCGGCGCTCGGAAGGATGGGAGCGTGGGTCGGAACGCGCGTCTACACGCCGGCGCTCTTCGCCGTCTTCGGCCTCGGCGTCGCCCTGGTCGAAAAGGGGAACTGGGGCTGGAGCACGTTCTACGTCGACTTCGCGATCGCCGGCTGGGCGATCGCCTCGGCGGTCGGAGTCGCCTTCGTCGGGCCCGAGCTCGGTCGGATCGACCGGGCCGCGCAGGCACACGGGCCGGACTCCCCGGAGGTGGCGCGCCGGGTCAAGCGTCTGTTCACGATCTTCCGCTTCGACACGGCCCTGCTGATCCTGATCGTGATCGACATGACCGCGAAGCCGTCGTTCTAGTCCGGGTCACTCGCAGAGCGATAGCTTTCCGGCGGGAGCCAAGCCGAAAGGAGGGCCGGTGAGGATCGGAGTCGTGGGTCTCGGCAGGATGGGAGAGCCGATCGCGCGCCGGCTGCTGGACGCCGGTCACGAGCTGACGGTGTTCAACCGCACCGCCGCGCGTGCGGACAGCTGGTCGAGCGAGGAGCGACCCGCGTCGAATCCCCGGCGGAGGTCTGGCAGTCGGCCGACGCCTGTATCACGATGATCGCCGACGACAAGGCGCTCCGGGAGGTCATGCTCGGGGACGACGGCCTGCTCGGCGCCGCGCCGCCGGGAGCGATCGTCGCCGACATGAGCACGGTCTCGGTCGAGGCGTCGCGCGCCGTCGCCGAGGCGGCGAGCTCGGCAGGCGTCCACTACCTGCGCGCGCCGGTCAGCGGGAACCCGTCGGTCGTCGAGGCGGGCAACCTGACGATCATGGTCTCGGGCGACCCGGAGGCGGTCGAGCGGTTCGAGCCGACGCTGCGCGACATCGGGCCGAACGTCTTCCACCTCGGAGCCGGCGAGGAAGCCCGGGTGATGAAGCTCGCGCTCAACCTGATGGTCGCCGGGACGGCCGAGCTGATCGCCGAGGCCCTCGTGCTGGGCGAGACGAGCGGGCTCGAGCGGGCGGCGATGCTCGAGGTGATGGGCGCGAGCGCGATCGGATCGCCGTTCGTCAAGTACAAGACCGCGGCCCTCGTGGCCGACGACTACACGGCGACGTTCACGTCCTCGATGATGCACAAGGATCTCGATCTCGCGCTCGACGCCGGACGAGGCGTTCGGGTGCCTCTCCCGGTCACGGCCCTCGTGCGCGAGCTGATCGAGGAGTGCATCGCGAAGGGGATGGGCGACGCCGACCTGATGGCGCTGCTGCCGAGGCTGGCCGGCGAGGCGGGCACCGCGAAGTCCTCCTAGGCCGCGATCCCGACCGACGTGGTTGCCGACCGCTCGGCCGATGTCGTAGGCTGTCCTGCACGCGCCCGATCCGGCCCCGCAGACGAGGAGCACACACATGCCACGGAAGATCGTCGACACCATTCTCCCGACCACGATGGTCGGGTCGTATCCGCGACCGCACTGGTACACGCAGCAACTCCTCGGCCGCGACGTCAGGGTCGCGTTCAAGGAGGTCCAGCACGAGGAGGCCTACCACGACGCGACGCATGTGGTGCTCCACGACCAGGAGGAGGCGGGCCTCGACATCGTCACCGACGGCCAGATGTGGTACGACGACTACGTCGGCGTGATCGGCTCGTTCTGCTGGTACATGTACGAGCGGATCGGCGGCTTCGACCCGGCGAGGGAGGAGCATCCCTCGGTGACGAGCGAGAGCGGCCACGACCGGGTCACGGAGCTCCTCACCGACTGGGGCGGCGTGATCAACAGCGGCCCGGTCACGCACGGCCCGATCAGGCTCGTCGACCTCTACAAGATCGCGCAGCGGTACACGGACAAGCCGATCAAGTGCTCGGTCGGTGCCGGCCCCGTCAACCTCGCGTGGCACGTCTACTTCCAGCACTACAAGGACGCCAAGGAGCTCTGCTACGCGCTGGTGCCGATCTTCAACGCCGAGATGAAGGCCCTCGTCGAGGCGGGTGCGCAGTACCTCCAGCTCGAGGACCTCGGCGCGTGGCTGCCGCTGTTCACAGGCGACGAGGCCGACTACGAGTGGATCCGCGACGTGATCGGCAAGTGCTGCGAGGGCGTCGACGCGTTCATCGGCTGGCACTTCTGCTTCGGCAACGCCTGGGGCAACGACATCCTCAGCGCCAACTTCCCGGACGGATACCAGACCGTCCTGCCCCACTTCTTCGACACGCCCGGGATCGACCAGTTCGTGCTCGACTACGCGAACCGCGACATGGGCGGCGTCGAGTTCCTCGCGAACCTCCCGGCCGACAAGGAGGTGGCGGTCGGCGTCCTCGATATCCGCTCGATGATGATCGAGTCGCCGGAGCAGATCGCGGCCAGGGCCCGCAAGGTGCTCGAGCACGTTCCCGCCGAGCGCGTCACCCTCTCGACCGACTGCGGGATGAAGCCGCTGCCCCGGACGGTCGCGAAGATGAAGCTGAAAGCGCTCGTCGAGGGAGCCGAGATCGTCCGCAACGAAGTCGGCTGACCTCCTCGGGCCGGTCAAGCGAGAGCTCAGACGGCTACGGGCATCGTCTCGGCCTCGTACTCCAGGAGCGGGCTCTGGACGACTCCGAGCCGGTAGGCGGCTCGGGCTGCTTCGGTGCGGTTGGTGACAGCGAGCTTGCGGTAGATGTTGGTCAGGTGGAACTTGACCGTCTGCTCGGTCACCCAGAGCTCCTTGCCGAGCGCGCGGTTGGACAGTCCGCGCGCGACGCCGGCGAGGATGGTGATCTCGCGCTCGGTCAGTCCGGCCTCGCGCGCGTGTCGAGGGCCCTCCTGGTCGGGGGCGCCGAGGACGTTGTAGACCGTCTCTTCGACCGCCTGGCGCAGGGCCGAGGGTAGGTCGAGCGGGTTGATGCTCTTGACGATGTAGCCGTTGGCGCCGCGCTTGAACGCCGCCTCGATATGCGCGGGATCGTTGAAGACCGACAGCATCACCACCTTCACCTGCGGATGCCGCTTGCGGAGGCGCTCCAGGCAGGCGAGCCCGTCGAGCTTGGGCATGCGGATGTCGAGCAGGACGACATCCGGCCTCAACTCATCGACCAGCGGCAGCACCTGGCTACCGTCACGGGCCTCGCCGACGACCTCGATGTCGTCAGCCCCGCTGAGTGCAGCACGAATACCTTCCAGCATCAGCCGATGGTCATCGGCAATCAGGACGCGCATCGTCTCCTCCTCTCCTGGTTGGTCTCTCCCCGGAAAGGCTTTGGGTCGTGTCCGAAGCGAAATGCCGCTCCGGTCACACCGGCCGCGAGTTGTCCGACGTACCTCCACATCGCCCACCGGTTGCCAAGCAGACGGAACGACACGACGTTAACGGCGGCAGACGGAAAGATGGGTTGAGATCGCGTTAAGGGCGGGTGACGGTTCGTCGCACGATCACGGGGTTTCCCGAGACTTGACCGGACCATCGCCGGACGTTCAGCCTCCTTTCATGTGGAGTCGGCACATTGGGCAGGTGGCGGATTCGTACGCTTCCTCGCCGACGGCCGGACTGGCCGTGACCCGCCCGTCCGCCGTCCGCGCACGGGGCGTGCGCACGGTGGTTGCCGGCGGCGCGTGGCTGTTCCTGGCGGGGAATGCGGGCGTGATGATCTGGCTCTGGCTGCACGGCGGCGGAATCGGCGCAGTGCACACGACCGGCGACGCGTTCACGAGCATCGGCAGGATCACCGGCCTGCTCGCCGCGTACTCCGCGCTGATCGAGGTACTGCTGCTCGCGCGCATTCCCGCGATCGAGCGGCTCGTCGGCTTCGACCGCCTCAGCGTCTGGCACCGCCGCAACGGGCACGCCTGCCTGTACCTCGTCGTCGCGCACGTCGTCGCGATCCTGATCGGCTACGCCGCTCTCGACCGCCTGTCGTTCCTCGGCGAAGTGAAGACGATGACGACGAGCTACCCGGGGATGGTCACCGCCTGGGTGGGAACCGGGCTGCTGATCGCGGTTGTGATCTCGTCGATCGTGATCGTGCAACGGCGGCTCTCGTACGAGGCCTGGTACGCCGTCCACCTCGCCACCTACGCCGGCATCGCGCTCGCGTGGTTTCACCAGATCCCGACCGGGAACGAGCTTGTTCTCCGGAGCGTCGTCGACAGCTACTGGCGCAGCCTGTACATCGCCACGCTGGCGGCGATCGTCGTCTTCCGCCTCGCCGTGCCCGCCGCCAACGGCTTCCGGCACCGGCTCCGTGTGGTCGAGGTCGTGCCCGAGGGGCCGGGCGTCGTCTCGATCCGGATCGCCGGCCGCGCCCTCGATCGCCTGCGAGTTCACGCCGGTCAGTTCTTCCTCTGGCGCTTCCTCACGCGCGACCGCTGGTGGTCGTCGCACCCGTTCTCGCTCTCGGAGGCACCCGACGGGCGGACGCTGCGGATCACGATCAAGGCGCTCGGCGACTTCACGAGTCACGCCGGCTCGATCAAGCCGGGAACGCGCGTCCTCGCCGAGGGTCCGTTCGGCGTCTTCACCGCCTCCGCTCTGCGCCGGGAGAAGTCTCTGCTGATCGCGGGCGGCATCGGGATCACGCCGATCCGAGCGCTGCTCGAGGAGATCGCCGGCGATGTGGTCGTGGTCTACCGCGTGATCGCCGAGGACGACGTCGTCTTCTTCGACGAGCTCGACCGGCTGAGCCGGGAGCGCGGGATCGTGCTCCACTACGTCGTCGGCGACCACTCTGCACCGGACGGCGCGGCGTTGCTGTCGCCGGAGCATCTGGGCGAGCTCGTTCCCGACCTCCGCTCTCGGGAGGTGTTCCTCTGCGGCCCGCCGGCGATGGCCGACGCGATCGAGCGCAACCTCCGCCACGCGCACGTCCCCCGCCGTCACATTCATGTCGAACGTTTCGCCCTCTAGGAAAGGAGCGCCCATGCGCCGACTTGTGACCACGTTGCTCACCGCCGCGACCGTGGCCGTACCGACCGCCAACGCCGTCGCCGCCGCCCCGAAGAAGACCGTCATCCAGAAGTTCGTCGGCGCCTCGGCCCAGGCCGACCGCTGGGGCGACGTCCAGGTGACGATCGTCGTTCGCAAGACCACGACCACGGTCAAGGGGAAGCGGAAGGTGACTCGGAGGATGACCGACCTCAGCGCCACCTATCCCGACCACACGCATCGCTCCGTCTACATCAACGAGCAGGCGATCCCGCTCTTGCGGAGCTCGGCACTTCAGGCGCAGAGCGCGAATATCCAGATGGTCTCGGGCGCGACGGCGACGACCTACGCGTTCGCCCAGTCGCTCCAATCGGCGATCGTGAAGGCGCTGCACGCATGAGACGTAGGCTTGACGGAGGCGATTCAGGAGCGGAGGTGCCGGCTTGGCCGGCGCCGGAGCGGGAGGTGGCCTGTGAGCTCGGTCGCGGCTGTGCCCGGGATTCGGCGCATCGAGGACGTGATGGGGATGCCGGTGATCGCCGACGTCCGCGACGAGGGTGCCGACGAGGGCGTCCTCGACCGGATGTTCGCGTGGTTGCGATGGGTGGACGACACCTTCAGTACGTTCAAGGCGGAGAGCGAGGTGAGCCGGATCGGCCGCGGCGACCTGGCGCTCGCGGACGCACACCCCGAAGTGCGCGAGGTGCTCGCCCGCTGCGAGGAGCTGCGCGCGGAGACGGACGGCTACTTCGACGCCCGGGCGGGCGGCGTCCTCGATCCGTCCGGTCTCGTCAAGGGCTGGTCGGTCGACCGGGCAGCAGCGATCCTCGAGCAGGCCGGGCTGGAGCATTTCGCCGTGAACGCAGGCGGAGACATCCGGCTGCGCGGGGGAGCGCTCCCCGAGCCTGGCTGGCGGGTCGGTATCCAGCACCCGCTTCAGAAGGACCGGATCGCTGCGGTCGTGGAGGGCACCGACCTCGCGATTGCCACCTCGGGAGCGTACGAGCGCGGACAGCACGTCCTCGACCCGCATACCGGCCGCGCTCCGCAGGGCGTCTTCTCGGTGACGATCACCGGGCCGAGCCTCGCCCTCGCAGACGCCTACGCAACCGCGGCGTTCGCGATGGGCGCGAAGAGCCCCGGCTGGGTCGCCCGCCTGCAGGGCTACGAGGGCATGATCATCCTCGCGAGTGAGCGAGTACTGACCACGCCGGGATTCCCGAAAGCCACCGGATGATCGAGGTTCATAGCCTGACGAAGGACTACGGCCCGAAGCGGGCGGTGGACGGCGCCACATTCACCGTTCGTCCGGGGATCGTCACCGGCTTCCTCGGCCCGAACGGCTCTGGGAAGTCGACGACGATGCGGCTGATCCTCGGCCTCGACGCGCCGACCGCCGGGACGGCGACCGTGAACGGGAGGCGCTACCGCGAGTTCCCGGCTCCGCTCTGCGAAGTCGGGGCGCTGCTCGAGGCGCGGTCGGTGCACACAGGCCGCTCGGCGTACAACCACCTGCTCGCCCTCGCCCAGACGCACGGGATTCCGAAGGGACGCGTCCAGGAGCTGATCGATCTCGTCGGCCTGCACGAGGTGGCGCGGAAGCGCGCCGGCCAGTTCTCACTCGGCATGGGCCAGCGTCTCGGGATCGCGACGGCGCTCCTCGGCGACCCGGCAGTGCTGCTGCTGGACGAGCCGGTGAACGGCCTCGACCCCGAGGGCATCCACTGGATGCGGAACCTCCTCAAAGGCCTCGCCGCCGAGGGACGGACGGTGTTCGTCTCGTCGCACCTGATGAGCGAGATGGCGCTCACCGCCGACCATCTGATCGTGATCGGACGGGGTCGCGTGATCGCCGACATCGGCGTCGAGGACTTCGTCCGCCAGGCTTCGGGCACGCTCGTGCGCGTGCGCTCCCCGCAGGCGACGAAGCTGGGCGACGCGCTGCTCGGCCCGGACGTGACCGTGACGGCGACGGAGCCGGGCGTCCTCGAGGTCACGGGACTGCGCCCGGAGCAGATCGGCGAGGCGGCCGCCGCCCGGGGGATCGTGCTCCACGAGCTGACCGCGTTGCAAGCCTCGCTCGAAGAGGCGTTCATGGACTTGACCCGCGAGGACGTCGAGTTCAAGGCGGGAGAGCAGACCGCGGCAGCCGGAAAGGCGGCCGCGTGAGCGCCGCCGTGCCGCCGTTCAGTTCCGCCGCTGGAGGGGACGGCCCGCGTCACCCAGGCAAGGGTCGCGTTGTCGGAGTGGACGAAGCTCCGCTCGCTCCGCTCGACCCGCTGGTCGCTGCTCGTCGGGACACTGATGACGGTCGGGTTCCCGCTGATCTTTGCGACGGTGCTCTCGTCCCGGTGGGGCCATCTGAGCCCACACGAACGGGCGGATCGACAGCCGCTCGACGTCGCGCAGGTCGGAGTGAACATCGGGCAACTCGCGATCGGCGTGCTCGGAGTGCTGGTGATCACGGGCGAGTACTCGACCGGGATGATCCGGGCAACCTTCAGCGCGGTGCCGAAGCGACTGCCTGTGCTGTGGGCGAAGGCCGTCGTGTACGCGGTCGTCTCGTTTGCACTGATGCTGCCGGCGGTGCTGATCGCGTTCTTCGCGAGCCAGGCGATCCTCGGGCGGCACAACATCCTCCAGATCTCGTTCTCGCATCCCGGGGTCGAGCGGGCGGTGATCGGCGGCGCGCTGTACCTGACCCTGATCGGCCTCTTCGCGTTCGCGCTCGGCGCGATCGTCCGCAACACCGCCGGCGGGATCGCCGCCTTCGCCGCGATCCTCTTCGTGATCCCCCCGCTGATGAACGTGCTGCCCTCGAACTGGAACAACGCGATCAACCCGTACCTGCCGAGCAGCGCCGGCCGCTCGATCTTCGCGCTCACCCACGGCGCCCACGAGCTCGGCCCGGCCGCCGGCCTCGCGCTCTTCTGCGGCTACATCGCTCTGCTGGGCGCGATCGCAGCCGTCCTGCTCGTCCGGCGGGACGCCTGACGCCGAGTCTCAGCTCACGTTCATCCTTGTCTGCTTCAGTACCCATATGGGCAACCGAGCAAGTGCCCGAACTGCGGCACGCACGTCGCGCATTCGCCGCCGGCTGTGCGATCTGCGGTGCGCCGCTCGACCCGGCTCGGGTCGCCACCAGACCCTGACGCAGCGGCTTCGCTCAGGCTGGCTCTCCCGGCCACGGCTGGTCGCCCGCGTTACGCTGCCCTCGAAGCGGCCCCGCCCGTTGCGCTGACCGCAGGAGGTTCGCGTGCCATCCGATGACCCTGTCTCCTGGCTTCTGATCGAAAAGGGTTGGACCGTGCTCTCTGCCGACGGTGAGGAGGTGGGGCGCGTCTTCGAGGTGACCGGCGACGACCGTGACGACATCTTCGACGGCCTCGCCTTCCGGCCGCACTCGCTGGGGCAGGCACGCTACGTCCCGGCCGAGCAGGTCGGGTCGATCACGCAGGACACGGTCACGCTCAAGCTGAGCAAGGAAGAAGTCGAGCGACTCGGCGACTTTCACGAGCCGCCCGTCCAGGAACAGATTCTCCCGCAGGGTGCCTCGCTCGGCCGGCGGATCGGAAGCTGGCTTCGCGGACAACGGCGTTAGCCGGGCAGAAGGCAGATCGCTTCGCTCGAGGTCGCGCTCCTGACCGAATCACCGCTGTGACCCGCAGAGATTTGTTGCACGAGGAGGAGGTCGAGTCGCGCTGGGAAGCCGCGCCCGCCGTGTTGCTGGTGATCGGCCTGCAGCTGCTGCTCTCGATCGTCAGCGAACAGCGGGGGTGGAAGCAGTGGGGGCTCCCGTGGTGGACGTGGCTCGTGCCGATCGGCCCCGAAGCCGTCCTGCCTCAAGTAGGTCGCGCGCCTCAATCCCGACGGCGTGTCGACGACGCTGCCGTCTCCGCTACTGCCGCCAGCGGTGGACCGGCACGGGTTCGAGCGCCTTGACCTCGTCTTTGGACAGGCTGAGCGCGATCTCGTCGGTCTCGACCTTGGCGACGGCGCCGATCGGGATCGTCACCTCGCGCCGTCCCCAGAGGTGGCCGTGCTCGAGCACGACGTGGGTGATCTGGTCTTCGCCGTCGACGAGCAGCCCGTCGACGTGCCCCAAGCGGTGACCGTCTGCCGAGGTGACCGCGCTGGCGCGGCGGATCTCGACCTCTCCCTTCGGCACGCGGTCGTAGCTGATCCCGACATCCGCGTCGTACTCTTCCGCGTAGCCGCCGTCGAGCCAGGGCCCGACGCCCCCGTAGTAGGGAATTGCGAGCACGTCCTCGATGCCGACGTCCCAGTCGGGATCGTTCGCGGGGAACTCGCCCAGAGGCAGGTAAGCGAACCTCTGCACGGGCGCCAGCCGGCGCACCTCCTCGACCGTGCAGCGAAGCGAAACCGCCTGCTGCTCGTCGCCACCTGCTTCCGCCAACCCGACCGGGACGAGCCGGGCGAGCCCGTGCTGATGGTGAGGCTGGACGACCAGATGCGTGAGGTGCTTGTTGGTCGGGTCGATGACGACATCGGCAAGCTCGCCGAAGACGCCGTCACTGCAGTGAACCGGAGTTCCGAGTTCAAGCCGCATGGGGAGCTCCTTTCGGTGCGTGCTGCACCCCGGCGGCGCCGAGAGTGCGGTGGCGACGGTAAACGTATGCGAAGCTGACCCGATCGTCGGAGGCGCTGTACCTCTTGACGAATCCGCTCACAGCGAGCTCAGGGAGATCGTCTACCCCGGCTCCAGAAGCCGGGCCGACGCGAGGGCCAGGACGCGCGCGATCGCGAGGGCGCACTCCTCGCCGTCCTGGGCGAACTGCTCGGCGCCTTCGTCGGTGTGGAACGCCCAGCCACCCGGGCGGCCGATCCCGATCAGGGCCGCCGGGACACGCTGCGAGACGTTCCCGAAGTCCGTCCCGAACGGAAGCTGCGCGGGGTCGTCCACGAACTCGCTGCCGAGCGCGAGCATCGCCTCCTTGACGGCCAGGGTGACCTCGTCGTTCGAGCGCAGCCCGCAGACAACCGGGTCGCTCGACCAGACCGCGCCGGGTAGCGCCGCCCGGAGGGGCGCCGCCAGCTCGTCGAGCCCGGTCTCTTCGTCGGCCCGAAGCAGGAAGTGGATCCGAACGGCGAGACCGCCGCCTTCCTCGACGTCGCCCTCGAGCGAGATGTGCTCGACGATCGCGTCCGCCGGCGGCAGCGCCTTCACGGCCGCGATCGCGGCCAGCACCGCCTCGATCGGCGCCTCCGGCTCGCCGGCCAGCGACCGCGTCCCGGTCACCATCGCGCGGTCGCGCCGCATCCAGCGCGAGCGCAGAAAGACCGTGTCCTCGAACTCCGGGTGGGCGTAGAGCGCCGCGTCGATCCCGTCCCACAGCCCGGCCGCCGCCGAGACCGCCTTGCCGCCGCCGATCTCGACCGTCCGCGGCGCGGGGATCTCGTCCGCCGGGCAGCCGAAGACGACGAGCGAGCCGGGCAGGTCATCCCGCAGGTCGGCGAGCGCAAGGGCCGTCGCGACCACCCCGGCCGGAATCGCGTCGTGCCCGCAGGAGTGGACGGGCTCGATCGTCCCGTCGGGCCTGAAGACCGGTACGGCGTCGTAGAGAGCGACGAGGCCGACCGACCGGCCGGGCCGGGAGCCGATCAGGGTGGCGCGAAAGGCGGTCTCCATCCCAGCCACCCCGCGCTCGACCTCGAGACCCCCGGCCTCGAGCACGTCGCAGAGGTAGGCGGCACACTCGTGCTCCTCGTGGGAGAGCTCCGGGTGCTCGTGGACGAAGCGATGAGTCGCCAGCGCGACGTCGCGCTTCGATTCGACCGCAGCCAGGATCCGCTCGTCGTTCACCGGGCCGTCCTCGATCGTCGAAACAGGGAGCGCCAGAGCGCGCCGAGCACCAGCCGGAGGCCGCCGATCGGCGCGGGCTCGGCGGCGGGCTCGGGCGACCCGGAGCCCGGGCCGGCGAGCTTGCCCGCGATGCACTCGGCGAACTGAGCGGTCAGCCGCGAGGCGACGTCGGCGACGACGCCGCGGCCGTACTGGGCGACGGCGCCGCGGAGTGCCAGCTCGGTGACGATGTCGACGCGCGTGCCGTCGCCCGCCGCGGCGAGCGCCGACTCGATCGTCGCCTCGGCGCTCCCCCGGCCCTTCGCCTCACGCGCCTTGACGGCGAGCACCACCCGGCCGCCGGCCTCGTCCATCTGCTCGCGCACGACGTCGGCCAGGAAGTTCAGGGCGATCGGCCCCAGCTTGACCTGGAGCTTCGCCTTCCACGCGTTCTCGCCGACGACCTCGACCAGCTCGGCCCCCGGCATGCACGGGACGACGCTCGGCACGTCATTGAGCAGCCGCCACGACCGCTCGACCGGCGCCTCGACCTCGAAGCTGTTCTCGAGCCGCATCAGGAGGTGACGATCGTCGCCGGCGGTGCGCGGTTGTCGCGCTGGCAGGGGATCGCCGGATCCTGGTGGTCGCTGTAGAGCGACCCGTACCTGAGCACGATGCAGTACGCCTCGATGTGCGGATCGCCGAAGTTGACGTTGCAGCGGACGATCGACGCCCCTCTGAACGACCGGCCGCTGCGAAGGCAGGCGACCCAGCGGTAGGTCAGGTGCTTCCCGTCGAGGTAGTCGGCCATCAGCGACCTTGCGCCCTCCGGAGTCGTCGCCCTGTATGCCGACGCGCTGCTGGTGCCGCACCCGGCGAGCAGCGCGAGCGCGGCCGACACCGAGGGCGATCCTCACGGCGTCAGTACCACCTTCGTCGCCTCGCGCGAGTCGAACAGGCGGTAGGCCTCTGCGGCGTCGGCGAGCGGCAGCCGGTGGGTGATCGACCGCGCTCGGGTCGAGCTCTCCGCGCGCGAGCTTGTCGAGCAGCAGCGCGCCGTCGGCGGTCGGATCGCCGATCGAGAAGCGCAGCGTCAGCTCGCGCTCGAACATCAGCGCGTTGTCGAGCGGATAGTCGGGCTCGAAGTGCGCACCGACGACGGAGACCACGCCGCGCCCGCGCGCGAGCCGAAGCGACGCGTCGAGCCCTCCGGCCGATCCGGCGGCCTCGATCACGACATCGGCGCCGAGCCCGCCCGTCGCCTCGGCGACGGCGTCGGCCGCGTTCTCGGGCTCGACCGCCTCGGCGCCCAGCCGCTCCGCGAGCTCCCGCCTGGCGGCGACGCCGTCGACCGCGATCACCCTGCCCGCGACCCCGACCGCGCAGAGCACGGCCATCAGCCCGACCGGCCCGCAGCCGACGACCACGACCGTGTCCCCGGCCGAGACGCCTCCGCGGACGACCGCGCCGTAGCCGGTCGGGAGGATGTCGGCGAGAAAGACGGCGGCCTCGTCGCTCACCTCGTCCGGGAGAGCGCGCAGCGCACGGTCGGCCTGCGGCACGCGAACGAGCTCGGCCTGGCCGCCGTCGAGCCGCGGATAGACGCCCGAGTAGCCGAAGAGCGACCTGCCCTCGCACTGGGTCACGCGCCCGGCGAGGCAGGACGGGCAGGTGCCGTCCGAGATCATGCTCGCGTTGACGACGCGCTGCCCCGGGCGCAGGGTGGTCACCCCCGGGCCGACCTCGACGACCTCACCGGCGAACTCGTGCCCGAGCACGGTGCCGGCCTCGAACCCCGGCGTCAGGCCGTGGAACGGGAAGAGATCCGCGCCGCAGATCGCCGTCGCCCGCACGGCGACGATCGCGTCGCCCTCCCCGACGATCCTCGGGTCGTCGACGTCCTCCACGCGGACGTCCCCGGGCCCCCGCAGAACGACTCCCTTCATCGAGGCGCCCCGTCCACTGTGTTTCCCGCCGCCGCGACCGACCTGGCGGGCGCGGCCCACACCCGCAAATGAGGTGCGAACAGGATCGGGGAAGGGGGCACACGGGGGAAACCGGCCGTTTCCCCCGTGCGAGCGAGCGGAGCGAGCGTCAGCATCAGTTGTGGGTGTGCCCGCCGTCGGCGACGATCAGCTGGCCGGTCACCCAGCCGGCCTCCTCCGAGGCGAGGAACGCGACCGCCGGCGCGATGTCCGCCGCGGTCGCCCGCCGCGGGATCGCCTGGAGCATCTGGACGAACTCGAACGCCTCCGCGTGCTTGCTCGCGAGCACGCCCTCGGTCTCGGTCAGCCCGGGCGCGACCGAGTTGACCGTGATCCCGTGCGGGCCGAGCTCGCGCGCGAGCGCGCGGGTGAAGGCCCAGACGCCGCCCTTGGACGCGACGTAGTGCGCGAGGTTCGGCGTCCCGGCGAGGATCACGTTCGAGGCGATGTTGACGATCCGCCCGTAGCCGGCCTCGCGCATCGGCTTCTGCGCGTAGTAGTTGGTCAGGAACGTGCCGTCGAGGTTGACGGACATGATCCGCCGCCACTCGGCGAAGTCGATCTCGTCCCACGGAGTGAAGGGGACGATCGCGGCGACGTTGACGAGCACGTCGAGCTTGCCGTGCTGAGCGACGGTGTCTGCGACCATCCGCTCGACGTCGGCCTCTTTCGAGACGTCGACCTGCATCGTCGCGCTGTCCTGAAGGTCGGCCCCGACGACGGTCGCCCCCTCGGCGGCGAGCTTGTCGGCGACCGCCTTGCCGATCCCCTGCGCGGCGCCCGTGACGATCGCGACCCGGTTGTCCAGCTTCCCCATGAGTCCCTTCCCTCCTAGAGCTCGTAGAAGTCCGGCGCGTGCTTGTAGCGTCTGCCACGCCTCCGCGTCGTGCGAGAAGAGGATGTCGGCGCCGTGCTCGGCGGCCAGCGCCTTCACGCGCGCGATCGAGCGCACGCCGGCGGACGGGTTGTTGTGGAAGCCCGGCTGGATCCCCTTCTCGAGCGCGGCCGCCGTGTACGCGACGTCCATCGCGAACAGCATCGGCTTCGCTCCCTCGGGCGCGGCGAGCACCGAGTAGTGGCCGACCGTGTGCCCCGGCGTCTCGTAGAGCCAGAGCCCCTTCGCCAGCTCGACGTCGCCGGAGACGGGCGCGAAATCGGCGCCCTCGTAGTCCCACGACGTGTCGGAGTAGCCGAAGAACTCGAACGGCTCGTGGTTTCTCCCCTGCGCCAGCTCCTTCTCGTGCAGCACGTGCTTGACGCCGGTGCCCTTGAAGAGCTGGTTGCCGCCGACGTGGTCGATGTGCAGGTGCGAGTTGACGACCGTCGTCACGTCGCCGAGCTCGAACCCGGCGAGCGCGAGCTGCGCCGGGATCGTCTGCTCGTCCGTCTGCTCGGGCAGCTCGAACGGGAGCACGCGGTTCATGTGGTCGAGGTCGATGCCGGTGTCGATCAGGAACAGCCCGTCGTCGTGCTCGACGAGCACGCTGTAGACGGGGATCCGCGCCTGCGGGCCGGGCACGTTCCACATCAGCTGCGTGTGCTCGATCACGATCGACCCGCCGTCGAGGAGCCAGATCTTCATGCCTCGAGCGCCTTCCGGACGGCGACGAGCTTGCCGGCCCGCTTCGCGCGCAGCTCGTCGATCTGCTCGGGCGTGTAGTCGTAGATGCCGCCGCCGGTCTTCATCCCGAGGCGGCCCTTGTCGATCAGGTCGCGGATCGTGGACGAGACCTCGCCGGAGGTGGAGAGATCCTGGTTCAGGTACGAGCCGACGGCGTTGTAGATGTCGAGCCCGGCCATGTCGAGCAGCTCCATCGGGCCGATCACCGCCAGCTTGTAGCCGATCCCCCAGCGCACGTTCAGGTCCATGCCCTCCGGGTCGATGATCCCGCGGTCGACCAGGTCGAGGCACTCGCGGAGGATGGCG
Organism: uncultured Actinomycetes bacterium; assembly: GCA_963764565.1. Classification (GTDB taxonomy): domain Bacteria; phylum Actinomycetota; class Thermoleophilia; order Gaiellales; family Gaiellaceae; genus DATBLE01. Next base: position 139,405 of record CAVXTD010000011.1, on the reverse strand, counting down.
TAGAGGATCCGGTTCTCGACGAAGCCCGGCACCTCGCGCTCGACGACGGGGTGGTAGCCGACGCGGCGCACGAGCTCCGAGGTCGCGTCGACGGTCGCCTGCGAGGTCTGCTCGCCGGGGATCACCTCGATCATCGGGATCAGGTGCGGCGGGTTCGACCAGTGCATGCCGACGACGCGCTCGGGATGCTTGGCCACGGTCGCGATCTTCGTGATCGGGATCCCGGACGTGTTCGAGGCCAGGATCGCCTCCGCCGAGACGACCTCCTCGAACTGCGGGAAGACCTCGTGCTTCAGCTCGAGCTTCTCCGGCACCGCCTCGAGGACGAAGTCCGCCCCGTCGAGCGCAGCGGCGAGGTCGGTCTCGAACCGCAGCGACCCCCCGTCCTCCTGTGCCGCCTCGAGCCGCTCGAGCACGCCGGCGGCCAGCTCGGCGCCGGCCTTCGCGCGCTCGAGCGCCTCGGCGCTGACGTCGTAGAGCGCCGTCTCGATTCCGGCGCGGGCGAGCACCGCCCCCATCCCCGGGCCCATCGTCCCGGTGCCGATCACCGCTGCACGCTTCACTGCTCCCACTTGCCCTCCTTCTTCAGCTCTTGGATGCGCCGCCAGACGCGTTCGGGCGTCAGCGGCAGCTCGGTCATTGGCACGCCGGCGTCGGCGAGCGCGTTCACGATCGCGGCCGGCACCGCGGCCAGCGCGCCCTCGCCGCAACCCTTCGCGCCGTAGGGACCCGGGCCCGTCCCCGTTCTCGACGATCACGCACGTCATCTCGCCGGGAAGGTCCTCGAAGCTCGGCACGCGGTAGTCGAGCAGCGTGTCGTTGAGGAGCAGGCCGTCCTCGTAGACCATCTCCTCGAAGAGCGCGTTGCCGATGCCCTGAAGTGTCGCGCCCTCGTCCTGGCGCTCGACGAGCTGAGGGTTGATCGCGCGGCCGACGTCGGCGGCGGTCGCCGTCCGGCGCACCTCGACGACGCCCGTTTCCGGGTCGACCTCGACCTCGGCCGCGCCGACGCAGACCTCCCAGAAGACGGGCCCCTCGGCGTACGACCCCGTGCCGACCGGCGCGACCTCGCCGCGGCCGATCAGCTCGCCGCCGGCGAAGCCGAAGTGCTTCCGCATCAGCGCCAGGTGCTCGCCGGGGTCGATCTCCGCGGTGCCGGCGATCCGCTCCAGCTGCGCGCGGATGTCCGCGGCCGCGCGCTGGACGGCGAGCCCGGCGATCGTCGTCGAGCGGCTCGCGCCGGTCGAGCGGTCGTACGGCGTGAACCGCGTGTCGGCGCCGCGGACGGTCACCTGGTCCGGCTCGACGCCGATCTCCTCCGCGGCGATCTGCGCGAACGCGGTGCGCGGCCCCTGGCCCATCTCCGTCGTCCCGACGAGCACGACCACCCGGCCGTCGGCCTCGAGCCGGCAGACCGCGCTCGACACCGGGTGCGCGCCGGCCGCGAGCAGGCCGACGGAGACGCCGCGCCCGACGAGCGGCCGCTTCTCCGTGCCCCAGCCGACGGCGGCCGCGACCTTCTCGACGTCGCCGACGAGATCGGCGTCGAGCGGCTTGCCGCCGGAGCGCACCTCCTCGCCGGGGGTGAGCAGGTTCTGGCGGCGCAGCTCGAGCGGGTCGATGCCGGCCCGGCGCGCCACCTCGTCGACCTGCGACTCGCCGATCCACTGGAGGTGCGTTGCGCCGAACGCACGGTACGAGCCGGCGGGCGCCAGGTTCGTGTAGACGCACGACGCGTCGACCCGGTAGGCCGCCCAGCGGTAGGGGCCGGGCGCGGCGTCGCCCGCGGTCGCGACGACGCGCGGGCCGTTGTCGGCGTAGGCGCCGGTGTCGAACAGGCACTCGACCTCGCGCGCGAGCAGGCGGCCGTCCGCGGTCGCCGCCGTGCGCATCCGGCAGGTCATGTTGTGCCGCCGGGTGGTGACCATCGACTCGGCGACCCGATTCTGGATCCGCACCGGCCGTCCGGCCTTGCGCGCCAGGGCGACGGTCAGCGGCTCCATCTTCGTGTACGACTTCGAGCCGAAGCCGCCGCCGAGGTACGGCACCTGGATGCGGACGTTCGCGACGGGGACGCCGAACAGGTCGGCGATCTCGGCGCGGACGAGAAACGGGTGCTGGCAGGTCGCCCAGAGGTTGATCTCGTCCCCCTCGACCTGCGCGATCACCGTGTGCGTCTCCATCGCGTACTGGTAGACGGAGGGGAACGTGTACTCGCCCTCGACGACGATGTCGGCGCGGGCGAAGACCGCTTCCAGCTCGCCGCGGTCGATGCGGTAGCGGTAGCAGACGTTGCCGTCGCGGGGCGGGAGCTCGCCGAGGCCGTGGAAGAGCCCCGGCTTCGTCTCGCGATCGGTGACGAGCGGCGCGCCGGGGGCGACGGCGTCCTCGACCGTCGCGACCACCGGCAGCTCCTCGTACTCGACGACGATCGCCTCGACCGCTGCCGCGGCGGCGGCGGCGGTCTCGGCGGCGACGGCGGCCACCTGCTCGCCGTGGAAGCGCACCTTGTCGATCGCGACGATCGGCCGGTCCTTGATCGCGTGCCCGTAGTACGGGTCGATGTCGCGCGAGGTCGGCGCCGGTCAGGACGCAGACGACGCCGGGCATCTTCTCCGCCGCCGACGTGTCGATCGAGACGATCCGGCCGTGCGCGATCGGGCTGCGCAGCACCTTGCCGTGCAGCATCCGCGGCACGAGCAGGTCGCCCACGAACTGGGCCCGGCCGCGCAGCTTCTCGCGTGCGTCGCGCCGCGGGTAGGAGCGGCCGATCTGGCTCCGGGTCTCCTCGATCGTCGTCGTCATCGGACCGCGAGCTCGGCGACCGCCTCGAGGATTCCCCGGTAACCGGTGCAGCGGCAGAGGTTGCCGGCGAGGTTGCGCTTGATCGCCTCCTCGTCATCGAGCTCGTCGTGCTCGAGCAGCGAGCTCACGGTCAGCAGCATCGCCGGCGTGCAGAAGCCGCACTGGAGCGCCGCATGTCGCGAGAAGACCTCCTCCAGCCGCTCGAACTCGGGGCGCTCGGCGAGCCCTTCGATCGTCGTCACCTCGCTGCCCGTCGGCGTCGGCGGCGAGGAAGCAGCACGAGCTCACCGGCAGCCCGTCGACGAGCACCGTGCAGGCGCCGCAGACCTGGACGTCGCACGAGCGCTTCGCGCCGGTCAGGCCGAGCGAGTCGCGGAGGAAGTCGAGCAGCAGCTCCTGCGGGGCGACGTCGCGGACGACCTCGTGCCCGTTGACGCTACAGGCGAGGTCCACCGAGCCCCCCGCCGTCGCGCGAGACACGGCGCTGCCAGGCCGCCCAGTACTCGTCCACGAACTCGTCGCGGTACTTCGCCGGGAACAGCTCCAGCGCGAGCTCCCTGCTGATCGGCCGCAGCTCGCCGAGCGCGGACGCAATCGACTGAAGCTGCGCCGCCCGCTCCAGCGTGACCGCGGTCAGGACCGCCCAGGGCACGTCCTTGCCGACGACGAGCACGCCGTGGTTCTGCATCAGCACCGCGCGCCGGGAGCCCAGCGCCGAGGCAACCCGTTCGCCCTGTGCGTCGTCGACGATCAGGTCGGGGTCGTCGAACCGGCCGACGCCGTCCGCGAACAGGATCGCGTCGTGCGTGAGGAGAGCGAGGTCGGCGGCCGTCGCGCCGAGCGCGGTCGCGTAGGGCGGATGGCCGTGGACGACGGCGCCGACATCCGCGCGCGTGCGGTACACGCCCGTGTGCAGGACGGTCTCGAGATGAAGGACGGCGTCCGTCTCGTCGAGCGAGACGACGTCCTCGGGCTCGACCTCGTCGAGCGCGACGCCCTTCCGCTTGATCCAGATCTCGCCGTCGGGGCCGCGCGCGCTGACGTGCCCGAGCGTCAGGTCGGCGTACCCCGCGGACGCGAGGATGCGGCAGGCCCAGGCGACCTGCTCGCGGAGGCTCTGGGCGACGGCGACCACTAGCGGCGCTCGGTCGGCGGGTACTCCGGGTGCGGGAAGCCGAAGACCATCACGACGTCGACGTCGCCCGTGTTCGCGACCGCGTGCCAGAGCCCGGCCGGGATGTGAATCGCGTCGCCTTCGCGAAAGGGCACCGCCCCGTCGTCGAGGCGCAGCTCGCCCGAGCCGGCGACGACGTAGGCGACCTCCTCGGCCTCGTGCTTCACCGGCGCCAGCACCGTGCCCGGCGTGAAGACCGAGTAGCCGAGCGAGGACTGCGTTGCCGTCGACCCGCCCCGCCGTGACGAGCATCCGGCTCCAGCTTCCCTGCGGGAGCTCGATCGGATCCACGTCGCCGAGCGGGACGGTCGTTACAGAGCCCACTCCCCGTCCTTCACGATGTAGGTGCCGTCGTCGACGATCTGGAGCGTCGCGTTCAGGAAGACGCCGTCCAGGTGGAGCGAGCAGTGGTTCTGCCCGCCGGGGTACGCGTTGTGGTTGTCGCCGAGCGCCAGGTGGACGGTGCCGATGCGGCCCTTCTCGGACGGCGTCCCGAAGGGCGCCTTCTCGCTCGTGCCGAAGGCGAACTCGCCGATCACGGTCGCGTTCTCGACGCCGTCGATCGCCTTGCGCAGCCGCTCCGCCTCCTCCCCGCCCTCGATGTTCACGCACTTGCCGCCCTCGATCGTCCACCTGATCGGCTCCTTCACCTGACCCTCGAGGCCGATCCCGAGCATGACGCCGTCGACGACCGCCGTGCCGTGCGTGAAGTCCTCGATCGCCGCGAACGCGACCTCGGTCCACAGCGGGATCGGGCTCATCATCTGGCCGCGCGCCTTGTACGGCGTCAGCTCGAGGGCCGGCCGTCCTTCGATCGAGACGTAGAAGTCGGTGCCGAGAGCAGTGGTGACGTGGCACTGGGTCTTCCCCGCGAGCGCCGCGACCGCATCCTTCGTCCGCTGGGCCGCCGTCTCGAGATCCTCCCTGGTGAGACCCCACTCGCCCATGCCGGGCTCGATCGAGGCGATCTTGCCGTTCGCCTCGCAGGTCTCCCGCACGGCGTTGACGTGCGCGAAGCGATTCGCCCACTCGAGGTTGGCGATGATGATCACCTCGTCGGAGCCGACCATCGCCCGGTGCAGGTTGGCGGGCGGCGCCATCGGGAAGCGCACGTCCGCGCGGCCGCGCCGCACCTGGGCCTCGTTGTTCATCACGACGGGCCAGCCTCCGCGCTCGACCACGACCTCGGCGACCGCGGCCGCCTCGGCGGTGTGCTCGTCGTCGCAGATGATCGTGACGACGTCGTCCTTCTCGACGGAGAAGCAGACGTCGACGATCAGCGCCGCGTCCTTCAGGAGATTGCTCGATTCGACGACAGTGGCCATCACTCACCTCACCCTCTCGGTGGAGAACAGGGGCAGAACTTCCTGGGCGAACCGCTCGACCTGCGCGAACTGGTCGATCGCTCCGAACCGGCAGATGAAATGGTCGACGCCGGCGTCGGCGAAGGTGCGGATCCACTCGGCGATCTGGTCGGGGGTGCCGACCGGGCCCCAGTTCGACAGGTCCATCGCCTTGGACAGCTCGGGGTAGTACTTCGAGATGTAGTCGCCGAACGCGCGTCCGGGCCTCGTCCTCGGAGTCGGCGATGTTCATCGTCACCTGGTACGAGATGACGAGCCGGGAGAAGTCGCCGCCGTGCTCGTCCGCGTAGCGCTCGATCGCGGCCAGCTGGTCGACGAGCTCCTCGGGATGCTGCGCCCGGCAGCACGTCATCCAGCCGTCGCCGTACTCGACGATGCGGCGGCACGCGGCCTCGAGACGGCGCGCGATCACCTCCGGCGCGGCGTCGCCCTTCAGGCGCGGGTTGGAGACGACCCAGATCGGCGGCGGCGACTGGATCGGCATCAGCGGCGCCATCTCGGTGCCGGAGTAGAACGAGACGTCGTCGTAGTTCAGGAACGAGCCGTGAAAGTCCGTCTTGCCCTCCGTCCAGAGCTGGCGGATCACGGCGAGCCCCTCCTCGAAGAGCGTGCCGCGCTTGACGTAGTCGAGCCCGAGCGCCTCGAACTCGCGCCGCACCCCCTCCTCGGGGTTCCCCATCCCCGTGCCGAGGATCGTGCGGCCGCCCGAGATCACGTCGAGCGTCGCCCACTCCAGCGCGAGGTAGAGCGGGTTCCGCGTCGACGAGACCATGCAGGCCGTGCCGAGCTTGACGCGGGACGTGCGCTGCGAGATCGCCGAGAGCAGCGAGATCGGCTCGTAGCGCGGCTTCGAGAACAGCGAGTCGCCGACCCAGACCGAGTCGAACCCGGCCGCCTCGACGGTCTCGGACAGGTCGAGCAGCATCGGGATGTCGTAGTCGGGCGCGATCAGCGGCTCGCGGTTGTTCAGGTTGACGCCGAACTCGATCACGGGTGCGCCTCGGCGGCGGCGAGCTCGTCGTCGGTCAGCTTCTTCAGGCTGCGCTGCGGGACGCGGATGTGCTCGGACATCAGGTGCGCCGCGCGGTCGGCGTCGCCGCGCTTGGCCGCGCGGACGATCGCGGCGTGCTCCGCGACCGAGCGCTGGAGGTTGCCGCGCAGCGTCAGCGACCTGATCCGGTAGCGGCCGAGCTGGCCGAGCAGCTGCCGGTAGAGCTCCTGGAGCTTGCCGTTGCCCGAGACCTCGAACAGCAGGCCGTGGAACGCGGCGTTCGCCTCGAAGAACTCGGTCACCTCGACCGCGCTCCGCGTGCGCCGCCATCGTCGCGATCAGCCCCTCCAGCGCGGCGACGTCCTCGGGGCCGAGGCGCGGCACGGCCAGCTTGACCGCCATCAGCTCGAGCGCCTCCCGCACCTGGTACAGCTCGAGGAACTCCTCCTTCGAGAGCGAGCGGACGACCGCTCCGCGGCGCGGCCGGACGGTGACGAGCCCCTCCGAGGCGAGCCGCCCGATCGCCTCCCGGATCGGCCCGCGGCTGACCCCGAGCTGCTCCGACAGGGCGACCTCGGCCAGCTCGGCGCCGGGCTCGAGGCGCCCGGCCAGGATCTCGGCGCGCAGGTGGTCGTAGACGCGCTGCCAGAGAGTCAGGTTTTCGACCGGGGCCGAGCGGATGAGAGCGGCCTCGGAAGCCATTGCATTCACTCTCCGGAGGGGTTAGGGTAGACGACGCACCGACCTTGTTAACAGTTTGCAAGACGACCCTACCACTGGGTCCGGCAAGGAGCAAGCATCGTTCAACGCGGCGGAATCGGCATGGTTCCCCGAAGGAAGGAGAGTCTCGCGATGCAGAAGCGTCTACCTGGAGCGCGAGTCGTCGCCGCGGTAGCGGTCGTCGCACTCGTCGGAGCCGGAACCGCATATGCGACCGGAGCACTGCACGCCGGGAAGGTGACGAAGGTCGCCTTCGCCTCGCCCGCGAAGCAGAGCGATTACGGGTGGAACCAGCAGGGCTACAAGGGCGCCAAGGCCGCCGCCGCACTCCGTCGGCGCGAGCGTTCCAGGCCGTCACCAACATCGGCTACGACAAGACCGACGTCGTCCTGCGGCAGCTCGCGCAGGGCGGGGCGAGCTTCATCGTCGCCCACGCCAGCGGCTACGACACCGTCGCCACCCGCATCGCCAAGCAGTACAAGGTGCCGGTGATGACCTACGACGTGGCGACGAACCTGACCAAGGGGCTCGTCTCCTACATCACCACGTCGAGCCAGCAGGGCGCGTACCTCGCCGGGATCCTCGCGGCGCGGACGACGAAGACCCACAAGGTCGGGATCATCATCTCGGCCTCGGATTCCAACTGGTACAAGATGAGCGGCGGCTTCGCGGCCGGGTTCCGCAGCGTCGACAAGTCGTCGAAGATCTACTTCGCGACCGTCAGCCCGACGGGCTACGACGATGCGGCCGGCGGCAAGCGCGTCGCCAACAGCGTCATCGCCCAGGGCGCCGACGTCATCTTCGCGATGGGCGACAACGCGTCGTTCGGCTACCTCCAGGCGATCGAGACGGCGAAGCCGGGCCACAAGGTCTGGTTCATCGGCGACATCGGCGACATGACCCCGATCGACAAGAAGCACGTCTTCCTCTCGTCGGTGCTGTGGAACTTCGCCGACACGTTCAAGCAGGCGGTCAAGGACATCGAGGCCGGCACGTACGGCACGCACGGCTACGACCTGAGCCTGAAGAACGGCGGCATCTCGCTGCTGAAGTCGAAGTACATCTCGAAGAAGGTCTGGGCCGAGATCACGGCCGCGAAGGCCAAGATCATGAAGGGCTCGATCAAGATCCCGGCCGCCAGCAAGGCCGGCGAAGTCCAGAAGCTGATCAAGTAGGAACCAGGAGAACGACGTGTCCGCCCGCGGTGGTCGTTGCACACCGCGGGCGGCGCGTTCCTTGAGCACACTGAGCCGACCAGGGTGAATGCGCCGAACGACACGCCGATCGTCGAGCTCGTCGGGATCACGAAGGCGTTCCCGGGCGTGCTGGCCAACGACCGCGTCGACCTGACGCTTCGCCGAGGCGAGGTTCACTGCCTGCTCGGGGAGAACGGCGCAGGCAAGTCGACGCTGATCGGGATCCTCTCGGGATTGAACCGCCCGGACTCCGGCACGATCCGGATCGACGGCGTCGAGACGGTGATCTCCTCGCCGCGGACGGCGCTCGACCTCGGCATCGGCACCGTCCACCAGCACTCGGCGCTGATCCCGGCGCTGACCGTGCTCGAGAACCTGATGCTCGGCGACAACCGGAGATTGCGCCTCGACGAGGCGGCCGGCCGGCGGCGTCTCGCCGAGCTCGCCTCCCTGCTCGGCGTCGAAGTGAATCCGGCGACCAGGGCCGCGGATCTCGCCCTCGGGCACCAGCAGCAGGTGGAGATCATCAAGGCGCTCTGGCGAGGCTCTCGCGTGCTGATCCTCGACGAGCCGACGTCGATGCTGACGCCGCAGGGCGTCGCCGAGCTGTCGAAGGTGCTCGCCCGGCTGAAGGAGCAGGGCCAGGCCGTCATCTTCATCACGCACAAGCTCCACGAGGCGCTCTCGCTCGGCGACGAGATCTCGATCCTCCGGCAGGGCCGCCTCGCCGGCACGATCGACCGCGACGCAATGAGATCGAAGGGGCACGAGGAGCTCCGCGCCGAGATCATCAGGCTGATGTTCGGCGAGGAGGCGCCCGCCGTCGCCGACGTGGCCGAGCTCCGAGACGAGGTGGTCGAAGGCCGGGTCGACGCCGAGGTGCCTCGAGGAGGCCGACGTCGTCCTCGAGCTGCGAAACGTCAGCTGTCCCGGCGAGGGCACCGAGCGGGGCATCGAGGACATCTCGCTCGACCTGAGGGAGGGCGAGATCCTCGGCGTCGCCGGTGTCGACGGGAACGGCCAGCGCGCGCTCGCGGAGGTGATCGCCGGCCAGAGGGCGGCCGCCGCCGGCCAGCTGCTGCTGTACGGAGCGCCGGTGACGCGCCTCTCGGTCGCGCGACGGCAGAAGCTCGGGCTCCGCTACGTCACCGACGACCGGCTCGGCGAGGGCATCGTCGGGTCGCTCCCCGTCGGGCTGAACCTGTTCCTGAAGCGGGTCGGCGAGCAACCGTACTGGCGGTTCGGCCGCATCCAGCGGGCGGTCGTCGACAACCGCGCCGGCGAGCTCGTGCGCGAGTTCGACGTCCGCACACCGACCGTCCAGACCCGGGCGGCCGCGCTCTCCGGCGGGAACATCCAGAAGGTCCTGCTCGCCCGCGAGCTCAGCTTCGATCCGAAGGTGGTCGTGTTCAGCAAGCCGACCTACGGGCTCGACGTGAAGACGACCGCGACCGTGCGCGATCTGATCCGCCGGCTCGCCCACGGCGGCGGGGCCGCGCTCGTGATCTCGACCGACCTCGACGAGCTGGTCGAGATCTGCGACCGGATCGCCGTCCTCTCGCGCGGGCGGCTCGTCGGCGTCGTGCCGAACAGGCCGGGCGCGGCCGAGGAGATCGGCCGGCTGATGGTGGACGAGGCCGGGGCGGAGGCGGCGTGACGATCGACGCCACCGTCGAGGTCCGCGTGCCGCCCGCCGAGCACAAGCCCTGGCACCACCGGACCACGGAGCGGCTGACGGACGTGCTGATCCGCTCGGTCGTACCGGTCGTACTCGCGCTCGTCGCCGGCGGCATCCTGATCCTCGCGCTCGGCCGGAACCCGGTCACCTTCTACCAGGACGTCTGGCAGGGGGGCGTCAGCGGCGGCCACTGGGACGCGTGGCAGGACAGCGCCATCCGGATGGCGCCGCTGCTCCTGATCGGCGCCGGCCTGACCGTGATCTTCCGCGCGAACATCTGGAACCTGGGCTACAACGGCCAGTTCCTGCTCGGTGCGGCGCTCGTCTCCGGGTACGGCCCGTCGCTGACGAAGGACGTCCCGCTGCCGGTGGCGATGCTGCTGCTCTTCCTGATGGCCGGGGCGGCGGGCGCGGCCTGGACGGTCGTGCCGGCGGTGCTGAAGGCGCGCTACGGGACGAACGAGATCATCACCACGCTGATGATGTCCTTCATCGGCGTCGACCTCGCGAACATCCTGATCAAGGGCCCGTTCCAGGACCCGGCGGTCTCGATCCCCCAGACCCGGGTGATCGACTTCGAGAAGATGCTGCCCAGCATCCCGGGGACCCGCATCCACATCGGGCTGCTCGTCGCCTTCGGGGCGGTCCTCGTCGCGCACTACGTGCTGACGCGAACGTCGTGGGGCCTGCGGCTCCAGGTGATGGGAGCGAACCCGCGTGCGGCCCGGCACTTCGGGGTCAACCTGCCGCGGCTGATCGTCACGGGGTTCCTCGTCTCCGGCTTCCTGATCGGCCTCGCGGCCGCCTCCGACATCCTCGGGCTCTGGGGCTACGTCCGCGGCGGCTGGAACCCGGCCTACGGCGACACGGTCATCCCCTTCGTCTTCCTCGCCAGGCTGAACGCGCTCGCCGTCGTGCCGCTGATCGCGTTCTTCTCCGTCCTCTCGGTCGGCGGTGACCTCGCGGCGACGAACGCGAACCTCTCGACCGACTTCCTGCTCGTCCTCGTCGGGCTGATCCTCCTGTTCATGACCGTGATCGAGTACATCGGCCGCCGTCGCGACCTCGGCGAGAGCTACCTGCCCGCCGGCCTCAGGCAGGCGCTCCGGGCACCGCTCTGGCGAAGGCGGTCGAAGTGATCCTCGCCAGCCAGATCTGGACCGAGGTGTTCTGGACGAGCGTGATCGCCGGTGGGCTGCTCGCGGGCGTGCCGTTGATGTTCACCGCGCTCGGCGAGACGATCTCCGAGCGGGCGGGCGTGCTCAACATCGGACTCGAGGGGATGATGCTGCTCGGCGCGTACGTCGGCTTCATCGGTGCCTACTACAGCGGCTCGATCTGGGTCGGCTTCCTGACCGGGATCGCCGGCGGCATGATCGGGTCGCTGGCGATGGTCGTGCTCTGCGTCAAGCTCGGACTCGACCAGATCGTCGTCGGGATCGCGATCACCCTCGCCGGCGAGGGGATCACGAGCGTGCTCCAGCAGGCGGAGTTCGGATCCACGTACCCGCGACTCGGCGCGACGCCGACCGTGGCGATCCCGCTGCTGCACCGGATCCCGGTGTTCGGCACCGTCTTCGACCAGCCGGCGATCGTGTACATCGCCTTCGGCTTCGTCGGCCTGCTGGCCTGGATCTTCCGCACGGACGAACGTCGGCCTGAACCTGCGCGCGGCGGGCGAGAAGCCGGAGGCGCTCGACGCCGCCGGCGTCAGCGTCGTCGCCACCCGCACCTGGGCGACGCTCTCGACCGGCGCGCTCGCCGGGCTCGGCGGCGCGTACCTCTCGATCGTCGCCGCCGGCATCTTCACGCCCTTCATCACCCAGGGCCAGGGCTTCATGGCGATCGTGATCGCGATGCTGGGTCGCGGCCGGCCGCTCTGGGTTCTCGCCGGCTCGTTCCTGTTCGGGATCGCCCTGTCGCTCTCCGACTCGCTCCAGCTGGCCGGGATCACGCTCTCGACCGACATCGTCCACATGCTGCCGTTCGCGTCGATCATCATCGCCCTGATGCTGTTCGCGCGCCGCTCGTACCTGCCACCTGCCCTCGCGCTTCCGTACGTGCGCGGGGCGCGCTGAAAGGAGATCTCAATGCGTGACCCGGACTTCACCCTCTCCGCCGGCCCCGTGTCGGCGACGCCCCGCGTCCTCGCGGCGCTCGGCTCCCCGATCGTCTACCACTACGACCCCGTCTTCCTCGAGCGGTTCAGGGCGACCGAGCGGAAGCTGGCGCAGGTCTTCCTGACCAAGAACGACGTCCTGCTGATGCAGGGCGAGGCCGTGCTCGGCCTCGAGGCGGCCGCGCGCGGCCTCGTGCAGCCGGGGACGAAGGTGCTGAACCTCGTCCAGGGCATCTTCGGCAAGGGGATGGGCTACTGGCTGAAGGACTTCGGCGCCGAGCTGCACGAGCTCGAAGTGCCGTACAACGACGCGGTCGACCCGGCCGACGTCGAGCGCTACCTCGACGAGCATCCCGGGATCGAGCTCGTCGCGGTCGTCCACTCGGAGACGCCGTCCGGGACGCTTTCCGATGTCTCCGCGATCGGCCCGATCGCCCACGCGCACGGCGCCCTGACGCTGATCGACTGCGTCTCGTCGCTCGGCGGGATCCCGTTGAAGACCGACGAGTGGAAGCTCGACGTCTGCGTCGCCGGCGCGCAGAAGTGCCTGGGCGGGCCTCCGGGGATGTCGCTGATGACGGTCAGCGACGCGGCCTGGGAGCGGATCCGCGCCAACCCGACCGCGCCGCGCGCCTCCTTCCTCTCGATGCTCGACTGGAAGGAGCAGTGGATCGACGGCGAGAAGTTCCCGTTCACGCCCTCGGTCTCCGACCTCTACGGCGTCGAGGCCTGCGTCGACGAGCTGCTCGAGGAGGGTCTCGACGCGTCGATCGCCCGGCACGAGCTGTCGTCCGCGGCGTGCCGCGCCGGCGTGCGGGCGATGGGGCTCGAGCTCTGGCCCCGCAGCGAGGAGATCGTCTCCGCGTGCGTGACCGCGATCACCGTGCCCGACGGGCTCACCGACGTCCAGGTGCGGGCGCACTGCCGCGAGCGCTACGGCGTGATGATCTCGGGCGGCCAGGGCGCCGGGAACCTCGTCCGGATCGGCCACATGGGCACCTCCGCCCGGGGGCTCCACCCGGTCGTCGGCCTGGCGGCGCTGGGGCAGACGCTCGTCGATCTGGGCGCGGAGGTGGAGATCGGCGCCGGCGTCGAGGCCGCGCTCGCCGAGCTGTCGCAGGCCAAGCCGGTCGTCGCGTGACGTCGATCGCGACGGAGGTACCGGCCGCCGGCTACGCGGACGTCACGATCGAACGGGACGCCGAGTGCACGCTGGCGGACGGCGTCGTCCTGCGCGCCGACGTCTACCGGCCGGCCGCCGAGACGTCGCTGCCCGTCCTCCTGATGCGGATGCCGTACGGGAAGGCGACGGGCGGCGCCAACTGGGGCTACGCGCACCCGGCGTGGTACGCGAGCCGCGGCTACGTCGTCGCAGTCCAGGACGTCCGCGGCCGTCACTCGTCGGACGGCGAGTTCACGCCTTTCGTCCACGAGACGCAGGACGGCTACGACTCGGTCGAGTGGGCGGCCGGCCTGCGCGGGTCGAACGGGAAGGTCGGCATGTACGGGTTCTCCTACCCCGGCGCGACGCAGCTGCTGGCCGCGACCGCGCGACCGCCGAGCCTCGCCGCGATCGCGCCCGGCTTCACCTCGTCGCAGTTCTACGACGGCTGGGCGTACTCGGGAGGGGCCTTCTCCCTGGCCTCGATGGCCGGCTGGGCGAGCTTCCTCGCCGTCGACACCGCGCGGCGCCGGGACGACGAGGAGGCGCACCCGGCCCTGCTCGCCGCGCTCGGCGCGGCGCCGGCGCTCTACTGGACGCTGCCCCTGCGCGACTACCTGCCGCTGCTCGATCGCCACGCCCCGTACTTCCGTGACTGGCTCGAGCATTCGAGCTTCGACGACTACTGGCGGCCGACCGCCGTCGACGAGGACTTCTCGCGGATCACCGTCCCGGCACTGCACACCGGCGGCTGGTACGACATCTTCCACGCGGGCACGGTCGCCAACTTTCGCGGCCTGGGGCCGGCTCCGCAGAAGCTCCTGATGGGGCCCTGGCAGCACTCGCCGTGGCGCGCGATCACCGCCGGCGCGCGTGAGGACGTGGGGGCGAACGCGGTCGACGACTGGCACCTCCGCTTCTTCGACGAGGTCCTGAAGGGCGAGGGACAGGGTGTGTTCGACTCCCCCGGCCGCGTGTACGTCCTGCACGAAGGCTGGCGGGACGTCGACGGCTGGCCGCCGTCACAGGTCGTCGAGACCGCGTACTACCTCCATTCCGGCGGCCGCGCGAACTCGGCGTACGGCGACGGAACGCTGTCGCTCGAGCAGCCTGCCGGCGAGCCCGCAGACGTCTATCTCTACGATCCGCTGATGCCGAGCATGAGCTTCGGCGGGCACTCGTGCTGCGCCGAGGCGATCGCGCCGATGGGTCCGGCCGACCAGGAGCCGTACGAGGCATCGAAGGGCGTGCTCGTCTACACGAGCGAGCCGCTCGAGCGCGACGTCGTCCTGCTCGGCGACGCAGGGGTCGACCTCTACGCGTCGTCCACGGCGCTCGACACCGACTACACGGCGCGCCTGTGCGTCGTCGATCGCGACGGAACCTCGACGAATCTGAAGGAGGGGATCATCCGTGCGCGCTTCCGCGACTCCCTGGCCGAGCCGGCCCTCCTCGAGCCCGGCGAGGTCTACCGCTTCACGATCTCGCTCGGCCCCGTCGGCGCCCGGATCGAGGCCGGCCACCGCATCCGGCTCGACGTCTCGAGCTCCGACTTCCCGCAGTGGGACCGGAACCTGAACACGGGTGGCCCGATCGGCGCCGAGCCGGCGAGCGCAGCGGTCGTCGCGACCCAGGCCGTGTTCCACGACGCGCAGCGCCCGTCGCGGCTGCGGCTCCCCGTCGAGAGGAGCTCGGTGTGATCTTCGACTCGCACATGCACGTCGGCTCGTTCGAGTCGATGTTCGGCGTCTCGATCGACCGGGACGGGCTCGACGCGCTGATGCGAGAGCACGACATCTCGAGCGGCGTCGTCTTCCACCCCGACAACGCGTACGTGCGCGAGGTCGTCGAGTCGATCCCCGGCCTGTACGGCCTCGTCTGGTCGAACCCGCGGATGCCCGGCTACGTCGAGGAGGCGGAGGAGTTCCTCGCCCATCCGAAGTTCCTCGGGATGAAGATGCACCCGCTGATCGACGGCTTCCATCCGAACGACCCGTCCGTGCATCCGCTGATCGAGCTGCTCCTCGCCCGCGGGTACCCCGTGCTGATCCACTGCGGGCACCCGATCTTCACGCTGCCCTGGAGCATCGAGGAGCTGGCCGTCAGCTTCCCGGCTGCGAAGATCATCCTCGGGCACATGGGCCACGGCAACGTCGTCTACATCAACGGCTCGATCGAGGTCGCGCTCCGCAACCCGAACGTCTACCTGGAGACGTCGGGCATGCCGATGCACACGAAGATCCGCGAGGCGTACGAGCGCGTGGGCGAGACCCGCGTCCTCTTCGGCACCGACGTGCCGTTCCACCACCCCGTCGTCGAGATCGAGAAGGTGCGGCTGAGCGGCCTGCCGCCCGAGGCCGTCGAGCGTGTGCTGAGCAAGAACGGACGCCTGCTCTTCTTCGGCGACGAGAACGCGACGGAGCCGGTCGCCGCGTGACGCTGCCGCCCTTCGACCTGCACCGGGCGCGTTCCGTGGAGGAGGCGCGTGAGCTGCTCGAGCGCTACGGCGAGGACGCCGCGGTCATCTGCGGCGGCACCGAGCTGCTGCTGTTGCTGAAGCTCGGGTTCGCCGCGTACGGCCACCTCGTCGACGTCAAGGGCATCGAGGAGCTCGGCGGCATCCGGGCCGAGAACGGGGCGCTCGTGATCGGCTCGACGGTCACGCACCGCGAGATCGAGCGCGCGCCGCTCGTGCTGGAGCAGCTGCCCGGCGCTGGCGGCGATGGAGCGCGGCGTCGCGAACATCCGCGTGCGCAACGTGGGCACGCTGGGCGGCAACCTCTGCTTCTCGGATCCGCACTCGGACCCGGCGACGTTCCTGCTCGCGCTCGACGCGGAGGTCGACGTCGACGGCGGCAGGCTGCCGCTGTCGGAGTTCCTGGTCGGCCCGTACGAGACGGCGCTCCGCCACGGGCAGCTGCTGAGGTCGGTGCGCATCCCCGTGCCTGCACCGGGAACCGGAGTCGCCCATCGGAAGCTGTCCTTCCACGAGCGGCCGGCGGCAACGGTCGCGTGCGCCGTGCGAGTCGAGGGCGGCGCGGTCGCCGAGGCCCGGATCGCGGTCGGCTCGGTCGGCGCGAGACCCGTACGCGTCGACGCGGCAGCACAGTCTCTCGTCGGGAAGTCGGTCGAGGACGCGGGCGCGCTGGCAGAGGCGGCCGCGCTCGCCGCCGACGCCGCAGAGGCCGTCGAGGACGCGAACGGCTCGGCCGAGTACAAGCAACAGCTCGTCCGGGTCCTGGTCGAGCGCTGCTTCAGAGCCGCCGCCGGGACGGCAGAAGGCGCCGGCGGCGAGTACGCTGAGCGGTAATCGAGGAGTAGTGATGAAGTTCACCCGCATCACCGTCCGATCGGATCAGATGGACGGCGTGCCCTGTCTGCGCAGCCTGACGGGGCGGTACTCATGTCTGCATGGTGCGGGCCTTGTCGCGATGGACCTAACCCGACTCGAACGAGCGATTTTCCACTGAGTTCCTGAACCTCTCGACCGTGCTCGTCGCGCCCACCTCGACGAGCGCACGGCCGACGAGCTTCCGCCCGACGATCGCCCTCGGCGGACAAGCGACACGCGTCCTCGTCGAACAGACGACCGTCGTCGATCCGCAGCGCCTCGCGCGCTCAGCCGGTCGCCTCGAGGCAGCCGAACTGGGCGCCGTCGACGACGCCCTGATGCTCGTCCTCGGCCTCTGAGCGCCGCTCTCCGCGCCGGCAGCGATGGAGCGGCGTCGCGAAAGCGGGGTCAAACCGCCGGAGCGTGCGCTCGCTCGCGCGCAAGGCGGTCCAGGAGCGTCGCGCAGGCATGCACCGCCCGCGTGTGAGGGACGGCGATCCCGAGCTTGTCGGCGAGCTCGATCACCGCTCCGCTCATGCAGCCGAGCTCGAGCGGCTTGCCGGCTTCGAGGTCTTGGAGCATCGAGGTCTTGTGGTCGCCGACGGCGATACCCGCTTCCAGGCGCCGCTCGAGCGAGACCGGGAGCTCGATCTCGAGCGCGGCGGCGACGGCGGCGCACTCCGCGAAGATCGCCCGGAGAAGCTCGACCATCTCCGGCAGCTCGCCGAGCTGCCCGAGGGTGGCGCGAGTCAAGGCTGTGACCGGGTTGAAGGCGACGTTGCCGATCAGCTTCAGCCAGATCTGGTCGCGGAGCCGCTGCTCGACCGGGCACTTGAGCCCGCCGGCGACGAACGCCTCCGAGATCAGCCGGCAGCGCTCACTCTGGGTGCCGTCCGGCTCGCCGATCGCAAAACGTGTTCCCTCGACGTGGCGGATCACGCCGGGCTCGGCGATCTCGGCCGAGCAGTAGACGACACAGCCGACGACGCGCCCGGGCCGGATCGAGTCTGCGATCACGCCGCCGGGATCGACGCTCTCGAGCACCGTGTCGGCGAGCCGCCACCCATCTGATCGGCTCCCGGCAGCACCGGCAGCAGGCTCACGTCCTGGTTACCAGTGCCGTCACCGTAGCCGACGAGATACGCAAACGCAGCAAGGGCGACAGGGACCGCGCCACGATGCTGCCGGCGACGATCAGGTCGACCTCGCCGCGGGGATTCGTATGCTCAGGGCGGGATGGAATTCGAGTGGAATGTCGCGAAGGCCGAGACCAACAAGCAGAGGCACGGCGTCTCGTTCGACGAGGCCGCCACGGCCTTCGGGGACCCCCTCTCGATCACCATTCCGGACCCCGACCACTCCGACGACGAGGACCGGTTCGTCTTGCTCGGCGAGACGTATCAGGGTCGGCTCGTCGTCGTCGTTCACACTGAGCGCTCGGAGAGGATTCGGCTGATCACCGCTAGACTCGCTACGAGAAGGGAGCGACGGTCGTATGAACAAGGAACCTGAGCAGCCTGACATCCGCGACGAGTACGACTTCTCGGGCGGCGTGCGGGGGAAGTACGCTGCGCGCTTTGCGCAGGGCTCCAACGTCGTCGTACTCGACCCGGACGTGGCAGCGGCTTTCAAGACGCGCGAGGCTGTCAACGATGCGCTGCGCGATCAGATCGAGAGCAGGCACCGCGCGGCTGCCACCTAGCACGCGACGCCCGCCTTGGCCCGCGCGGCTGAGTGCCCGATCGTGGGATGCCCTGCTGACGGACATCGAGGTCGACACCGTTCTTCAAGCGGCTGAGCAGCAGGGTCTGCCTCTGGGAGCTGTGGTCGACGACGATCAGACCTAATTCACGTTAGAAAGACGGGGCACAGATCTGGGGGTGGGCTGGTGGCGACAGCGCGTGACAAGCATCCGTTCCGCGGGAAATGGAGCATCACCGAGACCGAGTTGTGGGATCGGGAGGCCCTTGATCTGGTCGTGCCGGCTTACATCAACTTTGATTCCGACGGGTTGGGCGAGCTGCGGCTGATCGCCATCGACGCTTCGATTGACTACCGGGTCGGAACGCACGACGGCGAGCCCTGTGTCGAGTTCTCCTGGTCTGGCTTCGACGAGGGGGACCCAGCGAATGGGCGTGGGTGGGCGACGCTCCAATCGGATCGCCTCGAAGGGAGGCTGTTCATTCACCAAGGCGATGAGTCCGGCTTCGTCGGAAAGCGGTCTCGGTGAGAGGTGCAGGGTCACCGCGCGCCTTCGTCTTGGAATAGCCCGCAGGGTTGGCATCAGCCACTCGCCACTCCTTCCCGTCGAGCATCGCAGGCGCTCGTGAGCATGCGCTCCAGCCCGGCGAGAAACACGTGGAAGCTCCGCGATCGGTTTCTGGCCGGATCCATGTGTTGCGCAATCAGGTTCGCCGTAGCTTCCATGCACGCTATGGAGGCCAGGCTGCGTCGATCGACTTTGCCTGCGAGCTGATCGCGGGCTCGCTGCCGCGGCGCGCACTCACGCTCGTAACTGAATGGGCGACCCTTCATCACGACGAGCTGCTCGCCAACTGGGAGCGCGCCGCGGAGCGACGAGCCGCTCCAACCGATCGACCCACTGCCCTAACATGGATGTCGTGGAGGAACTGGTCGACATCACGGCAGTTGAGGTGATCGGTGACCACCGGCTGCGCTTGACTTTTGCGGACGGAACCACTGGTGACGTGGACTTCGCCGACCGTCAATGGCGGGGCGTGTTCGAGCCGCTCGCCGATCCGCTCCGCTTCGCGCAGGTCGAGGTCGACCCGGAAGCGGGAACAATCGCCTGGCCCGGCGGCCTCGACATGGCGCCCGAACCGCTGTACGAGGAAGCCCGCCGCCACAGGAGTCGACACCGCGCACGCGGCGAGCTGACCGCGCGAGCGGATGGGCCTGAACGGCCGGCGGATTCGCTCCGCGATCCGCGAGGAGTTCCGCCTTGTCGCCGCCGACCCGAGCGATCGCGAGGAGATGCGCATCATCCGGGAGCAACTCGCCGAGCTCGCACCCGCCTCCCCGGACTCAAGAGCGGCGTCGCGACGGCGGGGTCAAACCGCCGGAGCGTGCGCCCGCTCGCGCGCAAGGCGGTCCAGGAGCGTCGCGCAGGCATGCACCGCCCGAGTGTGAGGGACGGCGATCCCGAGCTTGTCGGCGAGCTCGATCACGGCTCCGCTCATGCAGCCGAGCTCGAGCGGCTTGCCGGCTTCGAGGTCTTGGAGCATCGAGGTCTTGTGGTCGCCGACGGCGATACCCGCTTCCAGGCGCCGCTCGAGCGAGACCGGGAGCTCGATCTCGAGCGCGGCGGCGACGGCGGCGCACTCCGCGAAGATCGCCCGGAGCAGCTCGACCATCTCCGGCAGCTCGCCGAGCTGCCCGAGGGTGGCGCGAGTCAAGGCCGTGACCGGGTTGAAGGCGACGTTGCCGATCAGCTTCAGCCAGATCTGGTCGCGGAGCCGCTGCTCGACCGGGCACTTGAGCCCGCCGGCGACGAACGCCTCCGAGATCAGCCGGCAGCGCTCGCTCTGGGTGCCGTCCGGCTCGCCGATCGCAAAACGTGTTCCCTCGACGTGGCGGATCACGCCGGGCTCGGCGATCTCGGCCGAGCAGTAGACGACACAGCCGACGACGCGCCCGGGCCGGATCGAGTCTGCGATCACGCCGCCGGGATCGACGCTCTCGAGCACCGTGTTCGCGAGCGGCCCCGGATGGGACTGGAAGTACCACCAGGGGATGCCGTTCTGGGCGGGGATCACCGCCGCCTCGGCGCCGAGCACCTCGCCGAGGCGGGGAGCGAGCTCGGGCAGGCTGTAGGCCTTGAGCCCGATGAAGGCGACGTCGGCGTCGGCGACCGCGCCCAGGTCGTCGGTTGCCTGTGGGTGGACGTGGAAGTCGCCGCGGGGGCTGATCACCCGGACGCCGTGCTCCTGCATGGCCTCGAGGTGTGCGCCGCGGGCGATCAGGGTCACGTCGCTTCCCCCGCGGGCCAGCGCCGCACCGACGTAGGCGCCGATTGCGCCGGCGCCGACGACGGCGAACCTCATCGGTCGAGCTCGTCGAGCAGCCCCGCCACGCGGCGGCGCTGCAGCTTGCCTGTCGACGTGCGCGGGATCTGCGGGACGATCCGGATCGTCTTCGGCACCTTGAACGCCGCCAGCCGCTCCCGGCAGTGGCCACGCAGCCCTCGCTCGTCCGCCGGGCCGCTGACGACGACCGCGGCCGCGACCTCCTCGCCGTACAGCTCGTCCGCGACCGCGAAGCAGACGGCGTCGGTCACCGCCGGATGAGCGAGCAGGACGTCCTCGACCTCGTACGGGGAGATGTTCTCGCCGCCGCGGAGGATCATCTCCTTGATCCTGCCCTGCAAGCGCAGATACCCATCTTCGAGCACGCCGCGGTCGCCGGTCCGGAACCAGCCGTCCCGGAAACCTTCCTTGTTCGCGTCGGGATTGTTGAGATAGCCGGGCGTCACACCCGCACCGCGGATCACGACCTCTCCCGAACTGCCTGCCGGAACATCTGCTCCATCCCCGTCCACGACGCGGATCTCCGTCCCCGTCGGCACTCCGACCGTCCCGGGAACGCGCCGCTCGCGGCGGCAGCGGGTTCGACGCCATCTGATGGCTTGCCTCCGTCATCCCGTACGCCTCGAGCAGCGGCACGCCGTACACGTCCTCGAGGCGCTGCATCAACGCCGGGGACATCGCCGAGCTGCACGAACGTGTGAAGCGGAGTGTCGGCGGCGCGACCTCCGCGGCCTGCTTGTCGAGGATCATCTGGTGCAGAGTCGGGCCGGCGGAGAACCACGTCACCCCGTGAGCGCGCGCCTGCCCCCAGAAGCGCTGCGGACTGAACCGTCTGGGCACAACCGCCGACCCGCCCGCCGCGAACGCGCCGAACACCGAGGCGACGAGCCCGTGCACGTGGAAGAGCGGCATCGCCACATAGGACACGTCGCCCGGTCCGAGCGCGTAATGGGCGGCGATCGTTCGCGCCGAGGCGATCAGGTTCCGCTGCAGCAGCGGCACCTGCTTGGGCCGGCTCGTCGTGCCGCTCGTGTGCAGGAGCAGCGCGGTGTCGTCGGCGACGCCCGCCTCGAACGTCTGCTCGCGCTCGACCGGGCTTCCGTCGACTGCGAGCCCGGGCGGCTGCTGCTCGGAGACGACGACGTCCACGATCGTGACCTCGTCTCCGGCCGCCTGCCTGGCCGCCTGCATGTCACCGGCCGGGACGAGCAGGAGGCGAGGCTGGAGATCGCCGAGATAGAAGGAGTGCTCGTCGGCCGTGTAGGCCGGGTTGAGCGGTGCCGCGGCGGCTCCGAGCGTCGTGATCGCGAGCAGGATCTGGACGAACTCGGGCCCGTTTCCGAAGCACGAGCGCGACCCGATCGCCGCGCTCGACCCCGACCGTGCGGAGCCGCCCCGCGAGCTGAAGCACGCCCCGCTCCAGCGCAGCGAAGGTGATCGCCTGTCCGTCCTCGGGCGAGACGAGAGCGACGCTCTCCTTCTCCACCCCGCCGGTGAACAGCGCCGAGAGTGTCTCTTCGGTTGTCACGTTGGCCTCGCTCAGAGACCGGCAGCGTAACCGTCTTTGCGCGGATCAGAGCCGCCGAGCAGCGCGTCGCCGTCGACGACGATCGCCTGCCCGCCGCCGAAGCCGAACGTGTCGTCGTCGCGCGCGATCTGGTACCCGAGCCGCTCGAGCTCCTCCGCGCGTTCCCACAGGCCCTCCTCGAGGCGGACGAGCTCACCGTCGACCCAGAAGCGGGGCCGGTCGAGCGCCGCCTGCGGGTCGAGCCCGTCGTCGACGATCGCCGAGACGAGCTGCACATGCGCCTGGGCCTGGATGAACCCTCCCATCACGCCGAACGGGCCGACGAGGGCGTCGTCGCGCAGGAGCAGGCCCGGGATGATCGTGTGATACGGCCGCTTTCCCGGCACGACCTCGCCCTGGATCGCGAAGCAGCCGCCGCGATTCTGGAGCACAACGCCTGTGCCGGGCGCGACGAGACCCGACCCGAAGCTGCCGAACAGGCTCTGGATGAACGAGACCGCCATCCGGTCGCGGTCGACGGCGCAGAGGTAGACGGTTCCGCCGGCCGGTCCCGACACTCGCGGCCCCACGCTGCGGTCTTCGCCGTTCGAGGAAGTCGGGGGCGAGCAGGTCGGCGACGTCTGCCCCGTCACGCACACGTCGACGTGCGTCCTCGAGCGCAAGCCGGACGCAGTCGATCTGATTGGGCAGATCGGGCTTCATGCCTTCCAGCAGACCGAGCCCCTCGAGCGCCGCCACGCCCTGGGTCGGCGGCGGCAGCTCGATCACGTCGTAGCCGCGGTAGCGCAGGCGCAGCGGTTCGACCCAGCGGGCTCTCGATAGCCGGCGAGGTCGTCGTGCTCGAGCCAGCTGACCGAGCAGATCGCGTCGGCGACCGCGCCGTCGTAGAAGGCCGGTGCCCCGTCGCCGGCGATCGCGCGCAGCGTCGCCGCCAGCTCGGGCAGCCGCCAGAGCCGACCACGCGGTGGCGGCGGAGAGAGCTCGGGAGGAATCTGTGCAGCGGCCCAGGAGGCGCTGGTACCGGACGTGGCCGCCCACGCCGCGGCCGTCCGTGCGGCGACGGCGAAGCCGCGCTCGGCGGTGTCGATCGCGTCGGCCAGGCAGGCGTCGAGGCCGAGCCGCCCGTACTTGGCGGCGAGCGCGACCCATCCGGCCACGGCCCCCGGCACGGTGACCGAGCGGGGCCCTCGCTCCTCGACCGGAACGACCGGATCGGCCCGCCGGGGGGCGGGGCCGGCGGCATCGAGACCCTCGACCGCGTCGCCGGCCCAGACGAGGGCGAATGCGTCGCCGCCGATGCCGGTCGACATCGGCTCGGTCACGCACAGCACGGCCGCCGCTGCGAGTGCCGCGTCGGCCGCGTTGCCGCCCCGCTCGAGCATCCGCAGCCCGGCCCGGGTGGCGAGCGGCTGGCTGGTCGCGACCATCCCCTCCGCGGCGACGGCAGGCGGCCGCCCGTACGAGAAGCGGAATGCCATCAGCCTCGGGTGCTCAGGTCAGCGCGGCGACGGCGGGGTCGTCCCACGTGTTCCGCTCGACCTGGCCGCGGCGCCACTCCTCGGCGACGTCGAGGTGGGTGCCGAACCACACGTCGGGGAAGCTCTTGATGTAGGTGATCAGCTCGTCGAGCATGGCGATCCGCGGGTGGCGGCCGATGCAGAACGGGTGCACCACGAGCAGGAAGCAGCCGCCGACGCTGTAGGAGCCGTCGAACTCGGCCTTCCAGATCTCCAGCACCTGCGCCGGCGTGGCGAGCCCCGACATGTAGGGGAAGAAGCTGAACAGGAAGTAGGGCGCGTCGTCGAGCTCCCAGCTGACGGGCAACTCGACGAAGTCGCGCAGGGGCCCGCCCGTGATCGGCACCCGCGGCCGGTAGGGCTCGTCGTGACCGAACAGGCTCGAGTCGTAGGCGAACCCGAACTCCTCGAGCAGATCGGCGGTGTTGGGGCCGAGCGCAAACGGCGGTGAGCGGTTGCCCCGCGGGGTGGTGTCGAACGTCTCCTCGAGCCGCGCGATGCCCCGCTTCATCAGCTCGCGCTCCTCCTCGATCGGCAGCTCGAGCACGCTCTCGTGGTAGTAGCCGTGGTAGCCGACCTCGTGGCGGCCGCGCGCGGCGATCTCGGCGCAGGCGTCCGGGTGCTCGTCGGCGACCTGCCCCGGCACCATGAAGGTCGCCGGGATCTCGTGCTTGTCGAGCAGCGCGTGGATGCGCGGCAGCGCGGCACGGACGTCGTAGTCGCCCCGTGACAGCGGGCTCGGGGTGGCCAGCTTGAAGGTGCCGCTCCAGAGCGTCTCGGCGTCGAAGTCGACCGACAGGGTGACCGCGCACCGGTGGCTTCCCTTCCACATGCCGTGCAAACCCTGCACGAGCGAGGCGCGATAATCAACCAGTGACCGGACTTGCAGGCCTTTCGGCAGGGGCGTTGCTCGAGGGCTATCGCGAACGCCGGTTCTCGCCGGTCGAGGTGGTCGAGGCGCTCGCGGCCCGGATCGAGGAGCTCAACCCGTCGCTGGGGGCGTTCACGACGCTCTGCCTCGACCGGGCCTTGGCCGAGGCCGGAGCCGCCGAGCAGCACTATGCGCGCGGCGAGCCCGGCGGGCAGCTGGCCGGGGTTCCGTTCGGCGTCAAGGACCTGTTCGACTCGGAGGGCGTGCGGACGACGTACGGCTCGCCGATGTTCGCCGACCACGTGCCGACTGCCGACGCCGAGGCCGTCCGCAGGGCGCGCGCGGCGGGCGCGATCCTGATCGGCAAGACGCAAACGCACGAATTCGCCTGGGGGATCACCTCGGTCAACTTCCTGATGGGCTCGAGCAGAAACCCCTGGAATCAGGAGCTCATGTCCGGCGGCTCGAGCGGCGGCTCGGCCGTGGCGCTGGCCGCGCAGCTCGTGCCGCTCGCGCTCGGCAGCGACACGGGCGGCTCCATCCGGGTTCCCTCCGGCTTCTGCGGCACAGTCGGCCTGAAGCCGACCTACGGCCGCGTCAGCGCCGCCGGTGTCTTTCCGCTCGCGCGGTCGCTCGACCATCCCGGGCCGATGGCGCGCACGCCGGCCGACGCGGCCCTGCTGCTGCGGGCGATCGCCGGCGTCGACAGTCGGGATCCCGCCACCGAAGACGTCCCGATCGGCGACCTGAACGGCGAGCTTGCAGCGGGCCTGTCGGGAGTGCGCGTCGGTCTCTGCCCCGATCTGCAGCTCGTCCCGCTCGCCCCGGACGTCAGCGCGGTGTTCGAGTCCGCCGTGGCCGCGGTCGAGCGTCTCGGCGGCGAGCTCGTCGAGGTCGAGTTGCCCGGAGCCGAGCGGTTCTACGAGACGTTCGGGGTGATTCAGCGTGCCGAAGCGCTCTTCTCGCATGTGCAGGCCGGCCTGTTCCCGGCCCGCCGGGACGAGTACGGCGAAGACGTGCGAGGCCGTCTCGAGGTGGCGGCGACCGTCGACCTGCCCGCCTACCTCGCCGCGTCGGCCGAGCGTCAGCGGCTCCGCGCAGCGTTCGACCGGATCTTCGACCAGGTCGACGTGGTACTGACGCCCGTGAGCGCCGGCTCGCCGCTTCCGATCGGAGAAGAACGCACCGAGCATCTGGGCGAGCAGATCGAGTTCCGTGAGCTGGTCATGAGCTACACGGTGCCGCAGGACTTGACGGGCTTGCCCGCCTGCGCGGTGCGAGCGGGCTTCGACGAGCTCGGCATTCCGGTCGGGGCACAGTTCACGGGCCCCCGCTGGGGCGAGGCGCGCGTGCTCCGAGCCGCGCAGGCGCTGTTCGAGGGCACGCCGGACGTTCAGGGCCGCTGGCCGGAGATCCTCGTGGGGTCGAGCGGGCCGTAGCCCCACGGCGCGCCGCCGCTTCGGCGTTATCGTCAGCCCAACCCGAAGACAAAGGAGGGTTGGCAAATGCCGATCGAACCAGCGGCTCCCACCGTCGAGGACATCCGGCGGGTCGCCGACGAGCGCGGAGTCGAGTTCTACTTCGCGCAATTCGTGGATCTGCACGCCCGCCCGAGCGCGAAGCTCGTTCCGGCAGCCAACCTCGACGATCTCGTGACGGACGGGGCCGGGTTCGCCGGCTTCGCCGCGGGCAACATGGGGCAGCTGCCGAGCGATCCCGACCTGGTCGCGATTCCCGACCTCTCCAGCTACACACCGGTCCCGTGGGAGCCGACGCTCGCCCGCTTCGCCTGCGACATCCGCGTGGAGGGCGAGGAGTGGCCGTACGACCCGCGCACGATCCTGCGGCGGCAGCTCGAGCGGGCCCGGGCCTCAGGCTACGAGTTCAAGATCGGCATGGAGCTCGAGTACTTCCTCGTCCGCCAGCAGGAAGAACGGCTCGATCGAGATCGCCGACTCGCTCGACACGCTGGAGAAGCCCTGCTACGACCTCAAGGGCCTGACGCGCAACTACGAGTTCCTCGGCACCGTCTCGCGGTACGTGAACGAGCTCGGGTGGGGGAACTACGCGAACGACCACGAGGACGCGAACGGCCAGTTCGAGCAGAACTTCGCCTTCGCCGACGCGCTGACGAGCTCCGACCGGGCGATCTTCTTCCGCTACATGGTGCACTCGCTGGCGCAGCAGCACGGCATGCTCGCCACCTTCATGCCGAAGCCCTTCACCAATCTGACCGGGAACGGCTGCCACTTCCACATGTCGCTCTGGGACGGGGACCGCAACCTGTTCCTCGGCGAGGACGACCCGCGCGGCCTCGGGCTCTCACCGCTCGCCTACCACTTCCTCGGCGGCCTGATCAAGCACGCCCGCGCCTGCAGCGCGGTCACGGCGCCGACGGTCAACTCCTACAAGCGCCTCAAGGTCGGCACGACCGCGAGCGGCGCGACCTGGTCACCGGCCTGGATCAGCTACGGGTACAACAACCGGACGCAGATGTACCGAATCCCGGCGCCCGGGAGGATCGAGGACCGCTCGGTGGACGGCTCGTGCAACCCGTATCTCGCCGCGGCGGTCGTCCTCGCCGCCGGTCTGGACGGGATCGCGAACGAGCTCGACCCCGGCGAGCCCAACACGGAGAACCTGTACGCGATCCCGTTCGACGAGTTGACCAGCCGCGGTCTCGAGACGCTGCCCGTCAACCTGCTCGAGGCGACCGTCGAGCTCGAGCGCGACGACGTGCTCCGCGAGGCCCTGGGTCGCGCGCGGGGCGAGGACTACGTCGACTACTTCGTCGGCGTCAAGCGGGAGGAGTGGAACCGCTACCACGAGCAGGTCACCCCCTGGGAGCTGCGGGAGTACCTGACCCGCTTCTGATCGGTGTGGAGACAGGTGTGAATGCCGGGTCTTCTCCGGGCTGATCACCTGTAGTTTTCGACCTGTGTGCGGGATCGTCGGTCTGTTCGCGAAGTCGTCCGAGCTCGAACAGCGCCTGGGCGAGCACCTTGGCTCGATGCTCGTGCAGATGAGCGACCGCGGGCCCGACAGCGCCGGAGTCGCCGTCTACCGCGACCCGGTCGCCGCGGGGTCGTGCAAGCTCACGCTCTTCTCCGCCGACCCCCTCCACGACTGGGAGGCGCTCTGTGCCGAGCTCGGCCACGCCTTCGGCGGCGAGCCCGTCGCGACCGTGCGCTCGAGCCATGCGGTCGTCGTCGTCGAGGCCGATGCCGCAGAGGCGGAAGCGTGGGTGCGGCGCGCGCGCCCGGAGCTCCGGATCATGAGCGCCGGCCAGACGATCGAGATCTACAAGGAGACCGGCCGTCCCGAGCAGTTCGTCGAGCAGTTCGCCCTCGACGAGCTCCAGGGCACGCACATGCTCGGCCACACGCGCATGGCGACCGAGAGCCGCGTCACGACGGAGGGCTCACACCCGTTCTCGACCGGGCTCGACCTCTGCCTCGTGCACAACGGCTCGCTCTCCAACCACAACCGGCTCCGCGAGCGTTTGCGGCGCGAGGGGATCGAGTTCCAGACCGAGAACGACACGGAGGTCGCTGCCGCGTACCTGGCCTGGCGCCTGCACGAGGGCGCCTCGCTGCCGGAGGCGCTCGAGGGCTGCCTCGATGACCTGGACGGCTTCTACACCTTCCTGGTCGGGACCGCGGACGGGTTCGCCGTCCTGCGCGACCCGATCGCGTGCAAGCCGGCGGTGATCGCAGAGACGGACGACTGGGTGGCGATGGCGTCGGAGTGGCGGGCGATCGCCGTCCTCCCCGGCTCGAGCGAGGCCCGGATGTGGGAGCCGGCACCCGGCGTCGTCTATGCCTGGGAGCGGGCAAAGGTCTGATGGCGACCGAGACGGCCGCATCGACGGCGGTCGCGGTCGTCGATCTCGCCGCGACCCCGCTGCGCGAGCTCAACCAGCGGCTCCACGACCTGGCCACCGACGCTCCGGAGCCGCGCCGGTGGCGGGTGCTCAACCCGAACGGCGCGCACGCCGTTGCCTGCGGGATCGACGCCGAGATCGAGGTCGAGATCGAGGGCCACGTCGGCTACTACTGCGCCGGGATGAACAAGCTCGCGACCGTGCGCGTGCACGGCAACGCGGGCCCCGGCGTGGCCGAGAACATGATGTCCGGCCGCGTCTCCGTCGACGGCTACGCCAGCCAGGCGGCAGGGGCGACCGGTCGAGGCGGGCTGCTGGTCGTGCGCGGCGACGCCTCCGCCCGCTGCGGGATCTCGATGAAGGGGATCGACATCGTCGTGTGCGGCTCGGTCGGGCACCTGAGCGGCTTCATGGCGCAGACCGGCCGGCTGGTCGTGTGCGGCGACGCGGGCGAGGCGCTGGGCGACTCGATCTACGAGGCTCGAATCTACGTCCGGGGGGAGGCTGCGGGGCTCG
Organism: uncultured Actinomycetes bacterium; assembly: GCA_963764565.1. Classification (GTDB taxonomy): domain Bacteria; phylum Actinomycetota; class Thermoleophilia; order Gaiellales; family Gaiellaceae; genus DATBLE01. The sequence continues at coordinate 110,504 of CAVXTD010000011.1, read as the reverse complement.
GGGCCGACTGCGTCGAGAAGGAGTTGCGGGAGGAGCACGTCGCCGAGCTGCGCGACCTGCTGGAGCGGGCCGAGATCGACGGCGCCGAGCCGGCGGACTTCCGGCGTTACGGCTCGGCCCGTCAGCTCTACAACTTCAAGGTCGACAACGTGGGCGCATATTGATGGCGAGCCGGGGAACCTCCGAGTGGCAGCCCGGCCTGCGCGAGTCGCACCTCTTCGACCGCAACACGATCTGGGAGATCCAGCGCGCCGCCCGCGAGGGCATCTACGACATCCGCGGCTTCGGTGCCAAGCGGCGCCTGCCGCACTTCGACGACCTCCTCTTTCTCGGCGCGAGCGTCTCCCGCTACCCGCTCGAGGGCTACCGGGAGCGCTGCGACACCGACGTCGAGCTCGGGACTCGCTTCGCCAGGAAGCCGCTCCACCTGAAGATCCCGGTCACGATCGCCGGGATGAGCTTCGGCGCGCTCTCGGCGCCGGCGAAGGAGGCCCTCGGCCGAGGCGCGAGCGAGGTGGGCACGTCGACGACGACCGGCGACGGAGGGATGACGCCGGAGGAGCGGGAGCACTCGACGCTCCTCGTCTACCAGGTCCTGCCCTCCCGGTACGGGATGAATCCCGACGACCTGCGCAAGGCCGACGCGATCGAGGTCGTGGTCGGCCAGGGCGCGAAGCCGGGCGGCGGCGGAATGCTCCTCGGCCACAAGATCTCCGATCGCGTCGCCGAGATGCGCGATCTGCCGCGGGGGATCGACCAGCGCAGCGCCTGCCGCCATCCCGACTGGACGGGCCCCGACGACCTCGAGATCAAGATCGGCGAGCTGCGCGAGCTCACCGACTGGGAGAAGCCGGTCTACGTGAAGGTGGGCGCGACCCGCACCTACTACGACGTCCAGCTCGCCGTCAAGGCGGGCGCCGACGTGATCGTCGTGGACGGCATGCAAGGCGGGACGGCCGCCACCCAGGACGTCTTCATCGAGCACGTCGGCATCCCCACGCTGCCCGCCGTCCGCCTGGCGGTGACCGCGCTCTCCGAGCTCGGCCTGCACCGGAAGGTGCAGCTGATCGTCTCGGGCGGCATCCGCACGGGTGCGGACGTGGCCAAGGCGCTCGCGCTGGGGGCGGACGCGGTGTCGATCGGGACGGCGGCGCTGATCGCGATGGGCGACAACAGCCCCGAGTACGAGGCGGAGTACCGGAAGATCGGCAGCTCGGCCGGCTACTACGACGACTGGCAGGCCGGCCGCGACCCGGTCGGGATCTCCACGCAGGACGACGATCTCGCCGCCCGCTTCGACCCGATCGTCGGTGGACGGCGGATCGCGAACTACCTGCGCGTGCTCACGCTCGAGACCCAGACGCTCGCCCGCGCGTGCGGGAAGTCGCACGTCCACAACCTCGAGCCCGAGGATCTCGTCGCGCTCACCGTCGAGGCCGCCGCGATGGCACACGTGCCGCTCGCCGGGACGGACTGGATCCCCGGTCACAACCGTTCGTCCTGAGCCTGCCCGATGTCGTTCCTGCTGTCCTGCCCCAACTGCGGTCCGCGTGACGTCAACGAGTTCGCCTGCACCGGCGAGGTGACGGTGCGCCCGAAGCAGGCCCCCACCCTGCGCGAGCTGACCTCCTACCTGTATTTCCGCCGGAACGTGGCGGGCGTGCAGCGCGAGTGGTGGTACCACCGGCTCGGCTGCGAGACGTGGTTCCAGGCCGAGCGCGACACGCGGACGAACGAGGTCCTGCGCGTCATCCCCCTCCCCGCCGCGACCTCCGACGAGATCCGGTGAGGCTTCCCTCCAGCCCCGGCGAGCGGATCGACCGCTCCCGCACACTCACGTTTTCCTTCGAGGGCGAGACCGTGGAGGCGTTCGCGGGAGACACGATCGGATCGGCGCTCTTCGCCTCCGGGCGCCGGGTCTTCTCGCGCAGCTTCAAGTACCACCGGCCGCGCGGCCTCTTCTGCTGCTCGGGACACTGCGCCAACTGCATGATGGAGGTGGACGGCGTCCCGAACGTCCGTGTGTGCGTCGAGCCGGCCCGCCCGGATGCGCGCGTGCGCGCCCAGAACGTGCTCGGCACGCTCGGGTTGGACGTTCTCGGCATCGTCGACAAGCTCGGCGGCCCGTTCACCCCGGTCGGCTTCTACTACCGGACGATGATCCGCCCGCGCCGGGCCTGGCCCCTCTACGAGCGCGTGCTCCGCAACATCGCCGGCCTCGGCAGGGTGGACAAGCACGCGCGCCGCTCGCGCCGCTTCGACACGGAGCATCGCGTCGCCGACGTGCTGGTCATCGGCGGCGGGGAGGCCGGGCTGGCGGCAGCCGAGCAGGAGGCGGCCGGGGGCCGGCGGGTCGTGCTCGTCGACGACGGTGCAAGCCTCACCGACGCGGCCGGCGCGCGGGCGTTCGAGGTGATCGCCCCCGCCGTGGCGATCGGCGTCTACGAGGGCGGCCTCGTCCCGGTCGCCGCCGGAGATGTCCTCTACCGCTTCCGTGCCGCGCGGATCGTGGTGGCGGCGGGCGCGATCGAGCAGCCGCTCGTCTTCGCGGGCAACGACCTCCCCGGTGTGATGGCACCGGGCGCCGTCCGGCGTCTCGTCCGGGAGTGGTCGCTCCAGCCGGGGCGCCGCGCCGTCGTCGTCTCGCCCGAGCCGGAGGAGGCAGTCGGCGACCTGGAGGCGGCCGGTGTCGAGGTCGCTCGCGTGGTCGATCTGCGCAGCGAGAGCCCCCGCGAGCTCACGGCACGCGGCCGTTTCGGCCGGCTGCGCTCGATCACCATCGACGGGCACCGCACCCGCTGCGACCTGCTCGTCGTCTCAGGGGTGCGCCAGCCCGCGTACTCGCTGCTCGCCCAGGCCGGGGGCCGGGTCGAGTACGACCCGGCGCGGGGCGCGTTCCTCCCGGCAGGCCTCCCGCCCGATGTCGCCGCCGCCGGCTCGGTCACGGGCCGGGACCTCGCGGAGGTGAAGCTCCGCCCCTCATACGGAGGCGAGGGGAAGCGTTTCGTCTGTATCTGCGAGGACGTCACGGAGAAGGACGTCCGGCGCGCCGTCGCCGAGGGCTTCGATTCGATCGAGCTCGCCAAGCGCTACACGACCGTCACGATGGGGCCCTGCCAGGGCCGCCTTTGCCATCTGGCCGCCGTGCGCCTGTGCGCGCGCGAGACCGAGACGGACGAGGCCCGGATCGGCACGACCACGGCCCGCCCGCCCTGGCAGCCGGTCCCGCTCGGCCTGCTCGCCGGCCGCGGCCACGAGCCGGCCAAGCGCACCTCGATCCACCACCGCCACCGAGAGTCGAGCGCAACGATGATGTGGACCGGCAGCTGGCGGCGACCGCACTCGTACGGCGACCCGGCCGCGGAGGTCCGGGCGGTGCACGGCGCGGTGGGCGTGATCGACGTCTCCACGCTCGGCAAGCTGCTCGTCGAGGGTCCGGAGGCGGCCATGTTCCTGGAGCGGATCTACCCGAACCGCTTCGCCGACCTGAAGCCCGGCCGCATCCGCTACGCGGTGCTGTCCACGGACGGCGGCCGGATCATGGACGACGGTACGGTCGCGCGGCTCGGCGACGAGAGCTTCTACGTGACCACGACCTCCACCGGCGCGGAGAACGTCGTCAAGTGGTTCACGTGGTGGAACGCGATCTGGCAGCTCGACGTGGACATCGAGGATGTGACCGGATCGCTCGCCGCGGTCAACGTCGCCGGCCCGCGGGCGCGCGAGCTGATGGAGCGGCTCACCGACCTCGACGTCTCCAACGATGCGTTCGCGTACCTCGACGCGAAGCAGGCCGACGTGGCAGGCGTGACGGCCCTCATCCTGCGGATCGGCTTCGTCGGGGAGCTCGGCTACGAGATCCACTTCCCGAGCCCGTACGGCGAGCACGTCTGGGACGCGATCCTCGAGCGCGGCGCCGACCTCGGCGTGCGCCCGTTCGGGCTGGAGGCGCAGCGGGTCCTCCGGCTCGAGAAGATGCACATCCTCGCCGGGCAGGACACGGACTCGGAGTCGAACGCGCTCGAGGCCGGGATGCCCTGGATCGTCAAGTTCGAGAAGGACGACTTCGTCGGCAAATGGGCGCTCGAACACATACGGGAGCGCGGCGACCGGGAGCTCCTCGTCGGCTTTGAGACCGCAAACGGCGTCGTTCCGCCGGAGGGCGGGCAGGTCGTGCTCGACGGCCGGCCGGCCGGGCGCGTCACGAGCGCGCGCTGGAGCGAAGAGGTGGGCAAGGCGGTCGGGATGGCGTGGGTCCCGACGGCTCTTGCGGAGGAGGGACGCACGATCGAGATCATGGTGGACGGCCGCCTCGAGCCGGCGGTCGTGCGCCGACAACCCTTCTTCGACCCCGAGGGCGCGAGACTCCGCTCGTGAGCCGCCCGGCGTTCCTCGACACCGACCCGGGCTCGCCCGCGTGGCGCTCGCCGCTCCGCCGTGCGCTCGCGGGGGCACCGCCCTGGATCCGAGACGTGACCGCGCTCGCGGACGAGCCGGAGACGGGCGCGCTGGGTCCGGTGGCCGGGGTGGCGGGGATCGAGATCGAGGGGCCCGAGGCGCGGCTCCTGCTACCCCGGCTGACCGACCTCGACCTGGACGCCCTGCCGGCGACCGGTGCTGTCGGGCACGTGCGCGCGCTGCTCGCGCGCGCGGGCGACTGCTACCGCCTGTGGTTCCCGCAGGAGTACGCGGACTACCTCGCGCAGATCGTCCTCGACGCCGGGACGGGCATCGAGTGAAGGACCTGTTCCGCGTCCGCCGCATGTGGCGGCCCCGCAGCGAGCTCAAGCGCCACTACGACGTGGTCGTCGTCGGCGGAGGCTCGCACGGCCTCGCCACCGCGTACTACCTGGCGAAGAACCACGGCATCACCGACGTGGCCGTGCTCGAGAAGAGCTACATCGGCTCGGGCGCCGCCGGCCGGAACACGACGATCATCCGCTCCAACTACCGCACTCCCGAGGGTGCCGCCTTCTACAGCCGAAGCGTGAAGCTGTACGAGGGCCTGTCCATCGACCTCGACTTCAACCTGCTCTTCTCGCAGCAGGGCCACCTCACCCTGGCCCACTCCGACCGGGCGATGATCACCATGACCGAGCGCGCCGAGGTCAACCGGCTGCTCGGGATCGACAGCCGCGTCATCTACCCGGACGAGATCGCGCAGCATTGCCCCGAGCTGGACCTCTCGCACGACGTCACCTGGCCGGTCGTGGGCGCGCTCTACCACCCGCCGGGAGGAATCATCCGCCACGACGCCGTCGTCTGGGGCCTCGCGCGCGGCGCAGACCGGCGCGGCGTGGAGATCCACCCGTACACCGAGGTGACGGGCATCGAGCGAGCGAACGGGCGCGTGACGGGCGTGCGCACGACGCGCGGAACGATCGAGTGCGACACGGTGGTGAGCGCGACCGCCGGCTGGTCGACCCTGATCGGCGACATGGCCGGCGTGCCTCTGCCGATCACGACCCACATCCTGCAGGCGTTCGTCACCGAGCCGATCAAGCCGTTCCTGGACGTGATCATCGTCTCGTCGCAGATGCACGTCTACGTCTCGCAGACCGACCGGGGCGAGATTCTGATCGGAGCGGAGATCGAGCCGTACACGACCTATCGCACGACGAGCACCTTCCCCTTCCTCGAGTACTCGGCCCGGCACGTGCTCGAGCTCTTTCCTCAGCTCGAGAGCGTGAACGTGCTGCGCCAGTGGACCGGCCTCTGCGACCTGAGCCCCGACTACAGCCCGATCCTCGGCGTCACCGAGGTGGAGGGCTTCCTCGTCAGCTGCGGCTGGGGTACGTACGGCTTCAAAGCGGCGCCGATCGTCGGCACGACGCTGGCCGAGCTGGTCGCGACGGGTCGCACGCCCGAGCTGATCGCGCCGTTCGCCCTCGAGCGCTTCTACCGGGACACGCTCGTCTCCGAGCTGGCGGCGGCCGCTGTGAGCCACTGACCCTCGGCGATTGCTCGTCGGCCGTCGTTTGCGCTCGCGGGGAGGCCTGGTGTTCCAGCACCGTCGCCACGACACACCCGACGCGCTCTCGCTCCGGGAACCTGACCGCGCACCAGTGTCGAGGCCCTGACGTTCCGTCAGTCGTCGCCACGAACAACAACCGAACGCCGACTCCTAGCCTCCCGGGCACGACCCACTCCGCGTAACCGCCTCGCGCATCGTGCGGGCGTTGCCGGACGCATCGATTCCGTCGTAGACGGCGCTGCCGGTGACGATGAGGTCGACACCCATCGACCCGACGTGCTCGACGTTCGCTTTCGTGATCCCACCGTCGACCGCCAGCACCAGCTCGCGCTCACCGGCGAGGGATCTGGCTTCGGCAATCCGCCGCTCGGTCGAGGGAATGAAGGACTGACCGCCCCAACCTGGATTGACCGCGAGGAGCAGCAGGAGCTCGAGCTCGTCGAGCAGCGGCTCGACCGCAGCGACCTGAGTGCCCGGGTTGAGAGCGACGCCGCGGACGACACCGCTGCCGGCGAGGCTCTGAAGTACGCGGTGCGGGTGCCGGGTCGACTCGAGGTGAAACGTGAGGATGTCCGCGCCGGCATCGACGTAGGCTCCGACCTTGTCGAGCGGTTCGTCGATCATCAGATGGACGTCTTTGACGAAACGCTCGGGGATCGCCTTGATCAGCGGCGCGCCGGCGGTCAGAGGCGGACAGAACACGCCGTCCATCACGTCGACATGGGCGATCCGGATCCCAGCCTGGTCGAGTGCCTCCAGCTCTTCTCCGAGCCGCAGCAGGTCGGCCGCGAGGACGCCGACGCTCAGCTGCGGGGCATCCGCAAGCAGCCGCTGCGGGTCGGTCTTCACCCGGCGGCGACGACTGCTTCGCGCGCGCGGTCCTGGAAGTACTCGTATGCCTCCGCGGGGGGCAGGTCCTCGTGAACGACCTTGCTGACCGCCTGGATCATCGCTGCCGGAGCCTCCGACTGGAAGATGTTTCGGCCCATGTCGACGCCGGCTGCGCCCTGCTGGACTGCGCGGTAGGCCATCTCGAGCGCCTCCAGCTCGGGGAGCTTCTTGCCACCGGCCATCACGATCGGCACGGGGCAGCCGGCCGTCACCTGCTCGAAGCCCTCCGGGCAGTAGTAGGTCTTCACGATCTGCGCGCCGAGCTCGGCGCAGATTCGGGTTGCGAGGCCCAGGTAGCGCGCGTCGCGGGTGAGCTCCTTGCCGACGGCGGTCACGCCGAGCACCGGGATTCCATAGCGGTAGCCGGCATCGACGAGCTTCGTCATGTTCTCCACCGACTGTGTCTCGTGCTCGCCGCCGACGAAGACCTGCACGGCGACGGCGTGGACGTTCATCCGTGCGGCGTCTTCGATGTCGACCGCGATCCGCTCGTCGGAGAGCTCCTTGAGGATGCTCGGGCCCCCGCTCGCCCGCATCACGATCCCGCCCTGGTGGGTTGCCGGGATCGTCGAGCGGAGGATGCCGCGGGTCAGCATCAACGCGTCCGCGTAACCTGCGATCGGGACGATGTTCAGGTCGACCCGTTCGAGCCCGGTCGTCGGCCCCTGGAAGTAGCCGTGGTCGATCGCGAGCATCGTCGTGCGTCCGCTTTCGGGCCGGAAGATCCGCGCGAGGCGGTTCTTCATCCCCCAGTCGTAGGCGCCGGAGCCCTTGAGGAAGAAGCCCTGCTCGATTGCAGGAATGTCGCTGTGGAAGCTCTTGTCGTCTCTCGTGTCGGCTTCGGGCATCTTCGGTCCCGTCCCTTTCTCTCTGATGGCAGGCGAGCTTGGCCCGGCCCCGGTTCACCGGACACTCTGGTGAACGGAGCGATCATGCCACGCAGCGGCCCTCCTCACTTCACTCCGGCCCACAGCCGCGTCGGTCGCCGAGAGCGTGTCTGCGACCATGACGAAGCTGATGTCCTCGATCACGGGCAAGACTGGTGCGGAGATGCCGCCGATTGAGGACTACGCGCTGCTCGGGAACCTTCGGACGGCGGCGCTCGTCGGGCGGGACGGGTCGGTGGACTGGTGCTGCTTTCCGCGATTCGATTCCGGGGCGTGCTTCGCCGCGATCCTCGGCTCACCGCAGGACGGCCGCTGGCTGCTCGCCCCGACCGCGCCACCAGAGCGGGTGACCCGCCGCTACCGGCGCGACACGTTGATCCTCGAGTCGGTGATCGAGACGGCCGGCGGGAGCGTGCGCCTGATCGACTTCATGCCGCCGCAGGCAAGGTCGTCGGAGATCGTGCGGATCGTCGAAGGCCTCTCCGGCGACCTCGAGATGCGCTCCGAGCTGGTGATTCGCTTCGACTTCGGGAAGATCGTGCCGTGGGTGCAGAGCCTCGAGGGCGACGTCGTCGCGATCGCGGGGCCCGACGCCCTCTGCTACCGGACGCCGGCCGAGACGCACGGCGAGAACCTGACCACAGTCTCCACGTTCACCGTCTCGCCGGGCGAGCGGATTCCGTTCGTCCTCTCCTGGTTCCCCTCGCACGAACAGCGCCCGGAGCCGACCGACCCGGAGCAGGCGCTCGACGAGACCGAGGACTACTGGCACTCGTGGGCGGCCCGATGCGGGCATGTGGGCGACTACCACGAGGAGGTGCACCAGTCGCTCCTCGTCCTGAAGGCGCTCACCTACGCCCCGACCGGGGGGATGGTCGCAGCGCCGACGACGTCGCTGCCGGAGTCGATCGGCGGGGGCCGCAACTGGGACTACCGCTACTGCTGGCTCCGCGACGCGACGCTCGCGCTGGTCGCGATGCTGCGTTCCGGCTATCACGACGAGGCGACGGCGTGGCGCCAGTGGCTGCTCCGCGCCGTGGCCGGCAACCCGGCCGACGTCCAGATCATGTACGGGATCGCCGGCGAGCGGCGCCTCGACGAACGCGAGCTCGACTGGCTCCCGGGCTACGAGGGGTCGGCGCCGGTGCGGGTCGGAAACGCAGCGTCGTCGCAGCTCCAGCTCGACGTGTACGGCGAGCTACTCGACGCGATGTACCAGACCCGCGTCCACGGGGCACCCGCCGACGCCAACGTCTCGTCGTTGTCGCAGAAGCTGCTCGAGTGGCTCGCCGAGGGGTGGCGGCTCGAGGACGCGGGGATCTGGGAGGTCCGGGGGCCCGCACGCCATTTCACCCACTCGAAGGTGATGGCCTGGGTGGCGTTCGATCGCGCGGTGCGCCTCCAGGAGGAGTTTGGACAGAAAGGACCCGTCGAGCGCTGGCGGGCGATCCGCGAAGAGATCCACGCGGAGGTGCTCGACCGAGCCTGGAGCGTCGAGAAGCGGGCCTTCGCGCAGTCGTACGACTCGGACGAGCTCGACGCGAGCGTGCTGCTGATGCCGCTCGTCGGCTTCCTTCCAGCGACCGACGAGCGAATGCACGCCACCGTCGAGGCGATCCGCCGCGAGCTGACGGTCGACGGGCTCGTTCTGCGCTACCGGCCCCAGGATGCGCACGTCGACGGACTGGACGGCGGCGAGGGCGTCTTCCTCGCCTGTTCGTTCTGGCTCGCCGGCGTGCTCGCACTGCAAGGCAAGCACGCCGAAGCCCGTGAGCTCTTCGAGCGCCTGCTCGACCTGCGCAACGACGTCGGCCTGCTCTCCGAGGAGTACGACCCGGTCGCCCTCCGCCAGCTCGGCAACTTCCCGCAGGCCTTCACCCACCTTGCTCTCGTCGAGACTGCCCTGATCCTCGACAGCGACGAGAGGCCTGCATCACCGGCACGGCCATCGTCACCGGGCATGAACGCCGCGTTCCTCTTCGCCGCCGCATTCCTGGCGAGCGCGGTCGAGATGGTCGAGGCGCTGACGATCGTCCTGGCAGTGGGTGTCACCCGGGGCTGGCGCTCGACGCTCGTCGGAGTCGGGGCTGCAGCGGCCGCGCTGGCGGCGGTCGTCGCCGCGCTAGGCCCGGCGCTGCACCAGGTGCCGATCGACGCGCTCCGCCTCGCGGTCGGCTTTCTCCTGCTCGCGTTCGGCCTTCAATGGCTGCGCAAGGCGATCCTCCGGGCGAGCGGCTTCAAGGCGCTCCACGACGAGGACGAGATCTACCTGCGGGAGCGCGACGAGGCGAGCCGCGCCGGGCGGGACGTGCGCGCCGGCCTCGACTGGTACTCGTTCGTCCTCTCCTTCAAGGGGGTCTTCCTCGAGGGCCTGGAGGTCGCCTTCATCGTGCTCACGTTCGGCAGCACCCAGCACGACGTCCCGCTGGCCGCCGCCGCAGCCGGCTCCGCACTCGTGCTCGTCGCCGTAGCCGGTGCCGCCGCCCGGGCCCCGCTCAGCCGGGTGCCCGAGAACTCGTTGAAGTTCGCGGTCGGGATCATGCTGACGACCTTCGGGATCTTCTGGGGCGCCGAGGGAACGGGCGTCCATTGGCCGGGCGGCGAACTCGCGCTCCTCGGCGTGCTCGGCTTCGTCGCCCTCTCGTCGCTGGGGCTCGTGCAACTCCTTCGGCACCAGCGGGCAACACTCCAGGTGCAGCAATGAGGCGCGTGCGGGCACTGGGCCGTTTCTGGTGGGAGTTCATCGCCGGCGACGACTGGCGGATAGCGGCCGGCCTGGCTGCCGCGCTCGGGCTCTGCGCGCTGCTCGTCCACGAGTCCGTGCCTGCCTGGTGGCTCCTCCCAGTCGCTGTCCTCGTGCTCCTGACCGAGTCGCTCCGCCGAGCCACGCGCGGCCCCGGCTAGCCGTTCTCAGGTCGGCCTGACGGGCATCTCTCAAACCAGAACGTGACGGCCCTGCTCCAGCGTCTCACGAAGCAGCTAGCGTCGGCCCGGGCCTCAGAGACAATCCCCCGAACGGGGGATTCTCAGCGGCGGCGGCCCTGTTACGGTCGTTGTGGCCGCGTTGCAAAAAACGAGCGAGCAGTGTGGTTGGTGCAGAGCCATAAGAACCGGCTCTGCGAATGTCCTCCCTCAACGAACCGGGTTGGAGCAGTATCTCGCTGACCGCAACCGCCTGGTCGGCGATCCGTTCGATCAGGCCGGGAGGAAGAATGGCAAGCGAAACTGGTGTCCGTTGGGCCGCCGTGCGGCGTCTCGAGCAGCGAGGCGCGAGGCGGATCAGGACCCGCCCAGAGACGTGCTGGGACGACATACAGACGATACCGGTGGAGGTCACGGCGCCCGATCGCGAGAGCGCCAGGGCGCTGCTCGGCGAGGCGGTGTCCCACTTCCACGCGGAGCTCGTCGAGACCGCCGGCTCGACGACGCTCGTCAGGCTGCGCCCCGCAACGGCCGAGTCAGCAGGCTGGGTCTTCGAGCTCCTGGCTCTGGTCGAGCGCTGGCTCGAGGCGCACAACCTCCAGGTCGCAAACGTGCATCATGGATACCGAAGCTACGTGATCACGGCTTCCGATCCCAACGCTCAATGGGAAGGCAGTCCCGGGCCGGCCGCTGCCGCGTAATCACCGATGTCCACCACTGATCTCAAGCATCTACGGGTCCTGATCGCCAACGAGAAGCGCGACCGGCTCGAGTTGCTCGCTCAGGTCGTGATCGGTCTCGGCCACGACGTGATTGCCCGCGAGATCTACGTGAAGGAAGTCGGGGCGCTGACTGCGAGGGAGCAGCCGGATGTCGCGATCGTGGGGCTCGGGCTCTCCTCCGAGCATGCGCTCGACCTCATCGGCGAGATCGTCCGCGAGGCGTCCTGCCCCGTGATCGCGCTCCTCCATGCCAACGACCCCGCCTACATCCACGAAGCGGCCAAGCGGGGCGTCTTCGCCTACATCATCGACGGGACCCCCGAGGAGTTGCAGAGCGCGATCGACATCACGCTGCAGCGCTTCACCGAGTACCACAACCTCCAGGGAGCCTTCGGGCGCCGCGCCACGATCGAGCAGGCCAAGGGCATCCTGATGGCCCGACACGCGATCCACGCGGACACGGCCTTCCAGATGCTGCGCGGCCACTCCCAGCACAACGGCCGCAAGCTCGCCGACGTCGCCTCGGCGATCGTCGAGAGCCACCTTCTGCTGCTGCCGCCCCGCTACTGTCGCAGCGGCCCACGACGGCTCCTCGGCCGACGGCGCCCGAGCAGGAGTCCGGCTGGTCCCGACCCCGGGCGATCCTCACGGAGCAGATGAGCCCACGAGCGAAGGGGAGTAGATGAAGGGATCGCAGAAGCCCAAGCATTCGGTGAAGAAGCAGCCGCAGCGATCGTTGAAGGAGCGTCGCGCCGCGAAGCGGGCCGGCGCGAAGACGCACGTTCCGCTCGACGCCTGGGTCGAGACGCCCGCCTGGCGGCCGCCGTCCTCCCCTGGCGGCCGCCTTCTCCTTCCCAGACCTCCTCCGCCTCCCCCGAACGGCCGGCGTTGCCGACCGGGGGAGCCCCTTCCGGTACGCCCCGTAGGCCTGGAGGGCCTCGAGGTCGTGCCTGTGCCGCTCTGGGAAGAAGCGGGTGGAGAACGCCTTCCAGTCGAGTTACGGGACGTCGGGCATCAGGCCCGCAGTACCGAGTTGAGGTGTCGGGTGAGTCATTGCGACAGCCCTTGTCCGGGCCTAGCGCTCGATCGTGTACGAGCGCTTCCCGAGCCACATCTCGGCCGATTTGGAGCCGGCGTGGTCGAGCCAGCGGTCGACCGTGTCCAGCACCCGGAGAACGGTTTGATCCGATCCACCGCGCACCCGCACCTCGACGTTCGGACGATCACGCCGAAGCGAAACCCGAGCGTCGCCGAACGCCACAGTCAGCGACTCCGCGAGTGCGAACGCACTCTCGGAGTCGCCCGCCACGATCCGCATCTCCATTTCGATCCTCCTCGCACGAGTCGACGGAAAACACACTCCGCCCGGTTGCTGAGGGTGGATCTCTACGCGACGCCGATGTCTGTGCCGATCGCGGGGGTCCCCGCGCGGAACCGATCATTGCGGTCCGCGAGGAGCCAGTTTAGCACCCTGCTGCCACGGGCTAGGGGCCGCCCCCTGCGGGCGACCCCCTTAGCCGGTGTGGTGTCAGCCGTTCAGGTTGACCTTGATGGAGAAGAGGCGGCGGGTGGAGATGCCGCCGAGGATGTTCTCGCCCGGCTTGCGTGCCCGGGCGAAGATCGCGATCAGCTGCTGTTTGGAGCTGACCGGGAAGCCGGCGAGCATGTGGAAGTCGAGCTCCGCCCAGCCGGAGCTGTTGGTCTGCCGTTCGGAGGGGATCGTTAGCTGGTTGAAGGGCACAGCGGTGGCGTAGACCAGTGCACCCTGGACCGAGCGTCCTCCGCAAGCGGAGACGTGGTAGCGGACGATCAGCTGGTTCGTCCCTCTGGTGACCACAGACGGGTTGGTCTGCTGGGCGTCAATCAACAGGCGCGCCGGCGAGCCGATGTTGGCGATGTTGACCGCCCCGGTGCCGCTCGGGCAGCCGGCCGCGGTTGGGGGCGTCGGCGGGGGTTTGGTCGCCGCCGCGCTGATCACTGCGGTCGGTACCGAGGTTGCTGAGGAAGTACCGCCGGGGTTCGTTGCCGTGACGGCGGCCCGGATCGTGTGCCCAACCGATGCCTGCAGGATTCTCCAGGTCAGGCCGAAAGCACCGTGGATCGCAGTGCAGCCGCCGCCGCTTCTGTTGCAGCGATACCACTGATACCGGAAGCTGATCGGCTGCGCCCCGGTCCACGTTCCCACCCTCAGGGTGAGTACCCGGCCGACGGCCGGGGTTCCCGAGATCGTCGGGGAGGCGGTGTTGCGCGGCAAGTTGGGGCCGGCAACGACGACTGCGGTCGGCACAGAGTACGCGGAGGTTGTGCCGGACGCGTTCTTCGCGTCCACCCTGAACCGCAGCGTCGTACCGACGTCGGACGAGGCGGGCGTGTACGTCGCGTTGTTGGCGCCGCCGATGTACGAGCAATGGTTCCCGTTCGTGTCGCAATGCAACCAGTAGTAGTTGTAGTCGCCCGGGTTGCCGGTCCATTTGCCCCGGTCACCGCTCAGCGGCTTGCCCTCTTGCGGCGTGCCGGCGATCGTCGGCAAGGAGGTGTTGCGCGGCAAGCCGGTGGGGGCAGCGGCGACGACTGCGGTCGGCACAGAGTACGCGGAGGTTGTGCCGGACGCGTTCTTCGCGTCCACCCTGAATCGCAGCGTCGTACCGACGTCGGACGAGGCGGGCGTGTACGTCGCATTGTTGGCGCCGCCGATGTACGAGCAATGGTTCCCGTTCGTGTCGCAATGCAACCAGTAGTAGTTGTAGTCGCTTGGGTTGCCGGTCCAGCCGCCGGGATGACCGGTGAGCGTCTTGCCCTCTTGCGGGGTTCCCGAGACCGTCGGCGAGGACGTGTTGGAAGGCGGGCTGCCACTAGCCGCGGCCGCGGCGACCTTGGCGGTCGTAAGCGAGGTCGAGAACGTGTGTCCGTCCTGGTTGATCGCCTCGACCCTGAACCGGATCGTCTGGCCGAGGTCGGCCGAGGTGATCGTGCGGGTCGTGCTGGTGGCGCCGCTCAGAAACGAGCAATGGTCCCCGTTTTCGTCGCAGCGAATCCACTGATAGCTGAACGAACTCGGGTTGCCGAGCCAGGTGCCCATGCTGCCCGTGAGCGTCTGGCCCACTCTCGCAACGCCCGTGATCGTCGGCAGAATGTCGTTCGTTGGTACATCCTGCGGCCCCGCTGCGCCGCCGGCCCCGGCGAGGACACCGAGGCAGATCACGAGCGCGAGCGTTGTGCCCATGCCGATGAGCGCTCCAAAGAGCGTCCGGTGATTGCTCGTCGAATGATCCATCTTGTTCCTTTCCTGGAACGGCCGGGGGCGCCCCTTTTGGGGCGCCCCCGGCCGTGGGGTATCAGCCGTGCAGGTTGACCTTGACGGAGAAGAGGCGGCGGGTAGAGATGCCGCCGAGGATGTTCTCGCCCGACTTGCGCGCCCGGGCGAAGATCGCGATCAGCTGCTGCTTCGAGCTGACCGGGAACCCGGCGAGCATGCGGAAGTCGAGCTCCGCCCAGCCGCCGCTGTTGGTCTGCCGCTCGGGCGGGATCGTCAGCTGGTTGAAGGGCACGGCGGTCGCGTAGACCAGAGCGCCCTGCACCGAGCGGCCCTTGCAGGCGGAGACGTGGTAGCGGACGATCAGCTGATTCGTTCCGCTGTTGACGACCGACGGGTTCGTCTGCTGCGCGTCGATCAGCAGCAGCGCCGGCGACCCGATATTGGCGATGTTGACCGCACCGGTGCCACCCGGACAGCCGGCCGCGGTTGTGGGCGGCGGCGGCAGGGGCCTGGTCGCCGCGGCGATCACGGCGGTCGGGGTGGACGTTGCGGAGTTGCTGCCGGCCGAGTTCTTCGCGTCCACCTTGAACCGGATCGTGTTCCCGACATCGGTCGACTTGAGCACGTAGCCGTTCTTGTTGTTGGCGCCGCTGATGTTCGAACAGCTTCCACCGCTCTTGTCGCAGCGCATCCAGAAGTCGTTGTAGTCGCTCGGGTTGCCAGCTCCATTTGCCCCGGTCGCCGCTGAGCGTCTTGCCCTCTTGCGGCGTGCCCGTGATCGTCGGCGGGGACGTGTTGTGCGGCAACGGGCTGCCTGCGGCGATGACGACCGCGGTCTGGTCGGACGACAGGACGGTCGTGCCGTCTGCGTTCGTCGCTTCCACCTTGAACCGAAGCGTGTGACCGACGTCGGCCGACGTGACCGTGTAGGTCTTCGACGTAGCTCCGCTGATGTTCGAGCAGCTATTCCCACTCTTGCTGCAGCGCGTCCAGAAGTCGTTGAAGCTGGTCGCATTCGTTCCAGGCACCATCGCTCGCGGTCAGCTTCTCGCCCACCTGCGGCGTACCCGCAAGATCGACGGCGCGAGGATGTTCACCGGCTTGTCCGAGCTCGCCGCCGCGCCGGCGCCGGCGAGAACGCCGAGACCGATCACGAGCGCGAGCGTCGTGCCCGTGCCGATAAGCGCTCCGAAGAGCGTCCGCGTTTCCTGATCGAACGTGACATCTTCACTCCTTCCCCTTGAAGCCTGGGGGCGCCCCTTTGCGGTCGTCGACCCCCGGCCGTGGGGTTATTAGCCGTGCTGGTCGACCTTGACGGAGAAGAGGCGGCGCGTGGAGATGCCGCCGAGGATGTTCTCGCCCGACTTGCGCGCGCGGGCGAAGATCGCGATCAGCTGCTGCTTCGAGCTGACCGGGAAGCCGGCGAGCATGTGGAAGTCGAGCTCCGCCCAGCCGTCGCTGTTGGTCTGCTGCTCAGGCGGGATCGTCAGCTGGTTGAAGGGCACGGCGGTCGCGTAGACCAGGGCGCCCTGTACCGAGCGGCCCTTGCAGGCGGAGACGTGGTAGCGGACGATCAGCTGATTCGTTCCGCTGCTGACGACCGAGGGTTCGTCTGCTGTGCGTCGATCAGCAGCAGCGCCGGCGACCCGATATCGGCGATGTTGCCGCACCGGTGCCACCCGGACAGCCGGCCGCGGTTGTGGGCGGCGGCGGTAGGGCCTGTCGCCGCGGTGATCACCGCGTCGGCGTAGACGTTGCGGGTTGCTGCCGTCCGGTTCTTCGCGTCCACCTTGAACCGGATCGTGTTCCCGACATCGTTCGCCTTCAGCACGTACGTTCTGGTCGTTCGCGCCGCTGATGTTCAACAGCTTCCACCGCTCTTGTCGCAGCGCATCCAGAAGTCGTTGTAGTCGCTCGGGTTGCCAGTCCATTTGCCCCCGTCGCCGCTCAGCGTCTTGCCCTCTTGCGGCGTGCCCTTGATCGTCGGCGGGGACGTGTTGTGCGGCAACGGGCTGCCTGCGGCGATGACGACCGCGGTCTGGTCGGACGATAGGACGGTCGTGCCGTCTGCGTTTGTCGCTTCTACCTTGAACCGAAGCGTGTGACCGACGTCGTCCGACGTGACCGTGTAGGTCTTCGACGTAGCTCCGCTGATGTTCGAGCAGCTATTCCCACTCTTGCTGCAGCGTGTCCAGAAGTAGTCGAAGCTGGTCGCAGCCTTCCAGCCGCCATCGCTCGCGGTCAGCTTCTCGCCCACCTGCGCCGTACCGGACAAGATCGACGGCGCGCCGATGTTCACCGGCTTGTCCGAGCCCGCCGCCGCGCCGGCGCCGACGAGAACGCCGAAACCGATCACGAGTGCGAGCGTCGTGCCTGTGCCGATAAGCGCTCCGAAGAGCGTCCGGCGTTTCCTGATCGAACGTGACATCTTCACTCCTTCCCCTTGAAGCCGGGGGCGCCCCTTTGGGGGTCGTCGACCCCCGGCCGTGGGGTTATTAGCCGTGCTGGTTGACCTTGACGGAGAAGAGGCGGCGGGTGGAGATGCCGCCGAGGATGTTCTCGCCCGACTTGCGCGCCCGGGCGAAGATCGCGATCAGCTGCTGCTTCGAGCTGACCGGGAAGCCGGCGAGCATGTGGAAGTCGAGCTCCGCCCAGCCGTCGCTGTTGGTCTGCTGCTCAGGCGGGATCGACAGTTGGTTGAAGGGCACGGCGGTCGCGTAGACCAGAGCGCCCTGCACCGAGCGGCCCTTGCAGGCGGAGACGTGGTAGCGGACGATCAGCTGATTCGTTCCGCTGCTGACGACCGACGGATTCGTCTGCTGCGTGTCGATCAGCAGGAGCGCCGGCGATCCGAGATCGGCGATGTTGATCGCACCGCTGCCGCTCGGGCAGCCGGTCGCGGGCGTAGTCGAGGGCGGCGCGGACTTGCTCGCCGCGACGACCACCGCCGTCGGCACCGACGTCGCAGTCGTGCTGCCATCCGCGTTCTTCGCGTCCACTCTGAACCGCAGCGTGTTCCCGACATCGTTCGACTTCAGCGTGTACTTCAGCGAGTTCGCCCCACTGATCTTCGAGCAACTACCCCCGGTCTTGTCACAACGCAACCAAAAATCGTTGAAGTCAGACGGCTTACCGCTCCACTTACCCTCCTCGCCAGTAAGCGTCTCGCCCGCCTGCGGCGTCCCCGAGATCGACGGCGGCGAAGTGCTCACCGGCTTCACCGAACTCGCCGCCACCCCGGCCCCAGCGAGAACACCGAGACCAACCACGAACGCAAGCGTCGTACCTGCGCCAATCAACGCTCCAACCAGCGCCCACCGTTTCTTGATCGAACGTGACTTGTCTTTGTTCCTCTTTGACGGTTCCACGGGATCCTCCCCAAGCTCGAATTGACGCTGCTCATGGGCCAAGCGGCCTGGCAGCGGTCCGTCCCAGTGCTTGAGGGAGGTAAAGTCGCGACACCACTTCGCTGTGGCAGTCGCGGTAGTACGAAGAGCCGAGTTTCGCTCTCGGCCCGCATGATAATTGTACCCACGATTCGCGTCCGTGGTGAGTCCGCCGCACCGGCGATGCTACTGTGCCGGTCAGTGCCGTAATCATCGGCACGAGCGAAGTGCTTGGCTCGGTCGCATACCTCGAGGCCCGGCGGAGTACGCTCCCACACACGATGCGGGTTGGAGCAGGTTCCGGCCGACCCGAGTGAGCCCGGTCGGCGATCAGCCTCCACCAAGGGAGTAGATGTGACCGCAGCACTCACCTTGCCGCTCCTCGACCGCCGCCTCAACCGCCCTCCTCCCGGCAAGAGCGTTTCCCGTTCCGCCCGCGTCGCCGCCCGGCTCAGGGAGTCGCGCCGCGCCCACAACCTCGAGCGCAGCGGCACGATCGGCCGGCTTCGCTGCGAATGTGCATTGCCGGGTTGTCGGGAGACGTTCCCCGCCGCAGGCGCAGCGGACAGGGGGACCGCCGAGCGCTTCATCGTCGTGCCGGCCCACCTCGGCGCGATCGTCGCGCCGGCCGACATCCACGAGGGGACGGTCGCCAGAGCCGCCGACCGCTTCTTCGTCGTCGAGTTGAACGGGAGCTCCGGCCGGTTCCCGGCGCGAGTCGACGCGCGGAAACCGAGGGGCGCAGCGGATCGTGGCCGGCTCCGCCGGGCCTCCTGGTCATCGAGCACCTCTCGACCCTGGCTCAAGACATGACCGAAGAACCGGTGGTCCTGTTCGTTTTGCAGAGCGTGTCGCTGATCTGGCTGCTCTACCTCGTGGCCTGGGCTCTCGTGGCGTGGTTCGGCCAGGGCTCGCGCGGAAGAAGTCCGTTCAGGCGCAGGCTCGACCAGCTTCTTGTCCTCCTCCTTCCTCAGGCTGAGGCGGCCGGAGGCGGGACCGGAACAACGTGGCCCGGCCGGGAGCCCGGGAAGATCTAGACCGGAGGCACCGCGGGATCACGGGGGGCGCTTGCCACGTCCTCCTCGTGCTCGATCCCCTGGTCGTCAGCCGCCGGCGTCTCCTGCCGTAGCGCTTCCGCCTCCATCGCCTCCGTCGTGGTCATCGGTCCTGTCGGTGGCCGGTGCCCACCGGGCAAGCGTTCGATGAAGGCGCGCAAGCGCTTCACGTGGGGAGCGTATCTGCGGCTGTGCTTACCCAGGGGCATGTCAGCGTAGTCGTAGTCGCGGTCGCTGCCACCGCCCGGAGACAGATCGCAGCTATAGTGGTTGAGCGCGTAGGCCTAGCGCGGAAGCCGGCAAAGGCTCGCACGATTCCTTTCTGACTGTCACACCTGGCCTGAGTGCACGAGGGGAGTTCGTCCTGAGTTCCCCAACCTTGAGAGATAACAGTTGGGAGCAAAGATGTATGCGACCGTGAGACGCTACGAGGGAATCGACCAGAGCAGCAAGCCCGAGTTGACGCGCAAGGTCGGCGAGACGTTGATGCCGAGCCTGAGCAAGCTGCCGGGCTTCAGCGGCTACTACCTGATCGAGTCGGGGAGCGGCGTGTTCACCTCCGTCGGCCTTTTTGACACCTCGACCCAGGCCGAGGAGTCGACCCGCGTCGCCTCCAGCTGGGTCGTCGACCAGAAGCTCGAGTCAATCCTTCCCAACCCGCCCAGGGTCACGACGGGTGAGGTCATCGCGCACAAGCTGACGAACGGGTCGGTTCAGGCGTAACAGCGGGAACGCACGTCGAGAACGGAGAAGGCCCGCGTTTGCGGGCCTTCTCGTTCTCGTCGACCGTGTCTCCGCATTCGCAGCTGAGCCGAGAGGCCGCCGCCCGCAGGCGGGTTCGCTCCGCGACTCCGCGAAGAGGTGCGCCTTGATCGCCGCCGGACCCGAGCGAGTCTCGAGGAGATGGGCATGCCTTACGAACACCCTCGACGGCACAGGACACGGCCTCTAAAGCACCGGACTCTTCTGGCAGGGCAAATCCACGCTGCCGATCGGCTCCGACCCGGAGTGCGGTCGCAAGAGCGTATCGTGGAGAAGCACCTCTGGCTCGTCGAGGCGCACCTCCGGTCGTAGAGAGCCTGCGCATGGCCCGCTATCAGACGATGATCGAGTCGACGCTGCCCCCGGAGGAGGCGTTCGCCTACATGGCCGACTTCTCGAACGCCCAGTTCTGGGATCCCAGTGTGAGCGAGGCCCACCGGGCCGGCGACGCGCCGATCGGCGTCGGGTCCGTGTTCGAGCTCGTCGCGCGCTTCGCCGGGCGGGACGTGCCGCTCGAGTACGCAATCGTCGAGCACGACCCGCCACGGCGCGTCGTGCTCGAAGCGAGGCGTCCGGGATTCTTCACGCGGGACACGATCACGGTCGAGCCCGCAGAGCACGGGTCGCGTGTCCACTACGACGCGCGGCTCGAGTTCGGAGGCGTCCGCCGGCTGCTCGATCCGGTCATGCAGCGCATCTTCAACCGGGTCGGGGCAAACGCGAAAGCCGGGATGCAGGCGGCACTGAACCCGTGACCGCCGGCCCAGCCGCCGCGGGGCTCGTCGACTCGAGCCCCGCGGCGCCCCTCCCCGGCGAGCACCGCAGGCTGCGGGTCTGGAACGCATCGCTCGCCGTTCTCCACACGGCCCAGGCGATCGCGATCCTCGTCTTCTCGACCGGCTTCACGCTGCCGATCACGATCAGCTTTCTCGAGGGGCCGCCCGGGACGGCGGCGAGCACGAACACCGTCTACAACCTCCGGATCGGGCCGGTCGTCGCGGTCTTCCTGCTGCTTGCCGCGCTCGACCACGCGCTGGTGGCAGGCCCGCGCCTCCACCACTGGTACGAGCGTAACCTCGCGCGCGAGCAGAACCCGGCGCGCTGGTGGGAGTACTCGCTGAGCGCCTCGCTGATGATCGTGCTGATCGCCATGCTCACGGGGATCAGCGACCTCGCGGCCCTGATCGGCATCTTCGGCGTCAACGCCGCGATGGTGCTTTTCGGGCTCGCGATGGAGCGCGCCAACCGGCCTGGAGCACCGGTGGACTGGCGGCCGTTCCTCTACGGCTGCCTCGCGGGCGCCGTCCCCTGGATCGCGATCGCCGTCCAGATCGGCTATTCCGAGTCGCAGACCGGTGACGTTCCCGGGTTTCGTCTTCGGGATCTTTGCCTCGCTGTTCGTGCTGTTCATGAGCTTCGCCCTCAACATGGCGCTCCAGTACCGCCGCCTCGGCCCCTGGCGGCGCTACCTCTTCGGCGAGCGCGGCTACCTGGTGCTCAGCCTCGTCGCGAAGAGCCTGCTCGCCTGGCAGATCTTCTTCCCGACGCTGATGAAGTAGCGGACGCTGGGCGAGGCGGCCGGCGCCTGCGCGGCCTGGGCGATCTTCCTCAGCATGCCGCCGAAGATCCACGAGTGGATCGGGAAGAGGCCGTACCAGTAGCCGGTGCCGAGCAGGCCGGTGGGATGGAAGATCGCCGTCTGGCGGATGACGCTCCCAGAGTCGTCCCCCTCGACCTCGAACTGGAGCCAGGCTCGCCCGGGGAGCTTCATCTCAGCGCGCAGGCGGAGCAACCGGTTCGGCTCGCAGGCTTCGACACGCCAGAAGTCGACGGTCGCGCCGGGTGCCAGCTCCTCGGGGTCACGGCGACCGCGCCTGAGGCCGACACCGCCCCCGAGTAGATCGATGAATCCGCGCAGCCGCCAGAGCCAGTCGGCGAAGTACCAGCCCCTGTCGCCGCCGATCCGCCGGATCGGATCGAACGCCTGTGCCGGAGAGACCGGCACGCTCGCCGAGCGGGAGTCGACCAGCCGCTTGCCGTGACGGACACCGCCGAAGCGCTCGCGCCGAAGACCGGCGGATGAGACGGCGTCCGACCAGCGAGTCTCCGCGAACTCGCGATCCTCGTTCGCAAGGGCGCGGGCGATCGCCTCCCGATAGCCGCGCGGCCGGATCGGGAAGGTCTGGAGAGCGCTCGTGTCCCGGACGACGGTTTCGTGCGGAAGGCTGTCGATCAGCTTGCGTCCGACGCGGGCGTACACCGGCGTGACGAGCCCGAGCCAGAGGCTGGACAGGCGGGCGGACAGGAGCGGCACCGGAACGATCAGCCGGTGGACGCCGATCTGCCGCGCGTACTCACGCATCAGCTCCTCGTAGGAGACCAAGTCGGCGCCGCCGATCTCGAATACAGCGCCACCCTCGAGCTCGACATCGAGCGCCGCCACCAGGTAGGCGAGCACGTCCTCGATCGCGATCGGCTGCGCTACCGTGCGCACCCAGCGCGGCGTGACCATCACCGGCAGGCGCTCGACCAGCTTGCGAATGATCTCGAAGGAGAGGCTGCCCGAGCCGATCACGATCGACGCCCGGAACTCGAGAGTCTGCACGCCCGATTCGGCGAGGATGCCGCCGACCTCCTGGCGACTCGCAAGATGGCTGGAGAGGTCGTTCCCGGCCCCCAGCCCGCCCAGGTAGACGATCCGGCGGACGCCTGCCTCACGCGCGGCGGCCGCGAAGTTCCCGGCGGCCCGGCGGTCCTCCTCCTCGAAGCTCCCGGCCGAGCCCATCGAGTGGATCAGGTAGAAGGCCGTCTCGATCCCGCGCATCGCCGGCCGAAGGGACCCGGCGTCGAGGACGTCTCCGGCGACGATCTCGATCGTGTCCCGGTGCGAGGCGAGTGCCTCGGGGCGGCGGGTCAGGCAGCGCACGTACTCGCCCCGTTCCTCGAGCAGCCGGAGCAGCCGGCCGCCGACATAGCCGGTCGCGCCGGTGAGGAGGACGGGCCGCGAGCTGACCCCGGCTCTGCCGGTCACGAGCCGAAGCCGCGGGCGAACACGGTTGCGGCGGCCACCGGGTCGCCGGGCAGGAACACGGCTCCCAGCCGCTCGGCCAGCTCGGGGTCCGCTCCGGCTCCGCCGATCGCAACCGCCGTTCCACCCGCCAGCTTGGCCAGTTCCGGCTCCACCGCCCGCAGCCGCTCCGGGGCGACCGCGGTCAGCACGACCGCGTTCGTGTGAATGTAGGCGGCTGCGCTCTCGACCGTCTCGATCGGCGTGTCGGCGCCGAGGAAGGCGATCCGCCAGCCCGCTTCCCGCAAGGCGATGCCGAACAGCAGCAGGGGAAGATCGTGCTGCTCGCCGGGCGGGCAGGCAAGCACCGCGAGCGGGCCGGTGCCTCGACCCCACCCGCGCGCGAGCCCGAGCAGCCGACCTCGTAGGACGTTGCTCGCGAAGTGCTCCTGGGCAACGGTGATCCGGCCCTCGGCCCAGCCCTCCCCGAGCGAGCGGAGCACGGGGAGAACGACCTCGACCATCACCGTGTCGGTGCCGAACGTCGCGAGCAGCCGGTCGAACAACGAGTTCGCCGCGTCCTCGTCAAAGCGCTCGAGCGCCTCCTGGAACGACGCGCGAGACTCCGCAAGCGCCGCGGACGGCGGCTCGTCGACGCCTCTTCCCGCGAGCACGGCACGCGCGGCCTCCGCGGCCGACAAGCCCCGCTCGACGTACCCCTTCATTGCCCCGACTCGCTCCGCGTCCACGTTTGAGTAGAGCCGGAAACCGCCCGGCGAGCGCGTCGGGTCGAGCAGGCCGTAGCGGCGCTCCCACGCGCGCAGGAGCTCCGGGCTGACGCCGACCCGGCGGCTCAACTCGCCGATCCGCAGATGCCCCTGCTCGCTGTGCACGCTTTCAGTCTACAGACCTTAGACAGAAATTTGACAAGCCACAGCGCGAGAAATGCAGGAACTCTCTACCAACCCGCGATGGAAGCCACAAACCAGATCGGAAGCGCAACCCATGCCCCGGTACCGAACGAATAGGCGGCGGGCGCAGGCCCGCGACGCGACGGGCCAGCGCGAACGCGCGGTGTCGCCGGGGCACGATGCCGATGCTGCCGACCGCACCGCGGCGCGCGCCGAAGCGGAGAGGCACATCCAGGAGCATGCCCTCGGTGAGGCTGCTCGGATCGGACGGCTCTCGCGGATCCGCGAGTTCGTGCTCGGCACCCAGGACGGCCTGCTCGTCCCCCTCGGGGTCGTCACCGGCATGGCGGCCGCGCACCCTGCACGCTCGCTGATCGTCGTCGCGGGTCTCGCCGAAGCGGTTGCCGGCGCGATCTCGATGGGCGGCGGCTCCTACCTCGCGAGCGAGGCGGAAGAGCAGCTGTACGTCTCCGAGATCGCCGCGGAAGGCCGCGAGATCGACGAGTTCCCCGAACGCGAAACAGACGAGCTTGCCCTCGTACTCGAGCGCGAAGGCCTCTCCCGAGAGCAGGCCGAAACGGTTGCGCGCGGGCTTGCATCGAACCCGAACGTCTTTCTCCGAACCAAGGTTCAGAAGGAGCTGGGACTGTCTCCCGACACGGGCGGCGCGGCTCTCGGCGACGCAATCGTCGTCGGCGCCACCTACCTGGCCGCCGCGATCGTGCCGCTCTGGCCGTACTTCTTCTTCTCCCTGCACGTTGCGCTCGCGATCAGCCTCGGCTGCACCCTCCTTGCGCTCTTCGCGGTCGGAGTCGCGAAGGGTCGGATCACCCGCCTCTCCCTCGTCCGCTCCGGCCTCCAGGTGATGATCGTCGGCTCGGTCAGCGCCGGCGTCGGATTCGCGATCGGGCACCTCGTCACCGCCCTCGCCGGATAGGAACCGAAGCAGCTCAGGCTTGGCCGGGAGAGGCTGCTAGCGAATCGGCGGCGAGAACGAGATCAGCGCCTGCATGTAGCTGGCCCGCTCGAATGCCGACGGGTCGGGGCACGAGAGCTGGCTCATGCTGCCCTTCAGCTGCTCGACCGACTCGTACTCCTGCTCGTCGAGCCACGCGCTGAGCCCGGCCAGGATCTCGGTCAGGTGCTCCGGCCCGCGCCGCAGCAGCGCCGAGGCGGTCATGGTCACGTCGGCGCCCGCGAGCAGCGCCTTGACGGCGTCCTCGGCCTCGTGGATCCCGCTGGTCGCGGCGAGCGAGACCGGGACGCGGCCGTACAGGATCGCGATCCAGCGCAGCGGCAGCAGAAGCTCCTCGCGTGAGGAGAGCTTGACCTCGGGCCGGACGGACATCGTCTCCAGGTCGATGTCGGGCTGGACGAACCGGTTGAAGAGGACGAGCCCGTTCGCGCCGGCAACGGCCAGGCGCGTCGCCAGATGCGCCAGCGCGGTGAAGAACGGCCCGAGCTTGACCGCCAGCGGGATCCGCACCTCCGCCCGCACGGCACGAACGATGTCCAGGATTCGCGCCTCGACCGTCTCGGCCGTCTGCGCGGTGTCCGCCTCGACCGCGTAGACGTTGAGCTCGAGCGCGTCCGCGCCGGCCGCCTCGAACTCGTGGGCGTACCGAACCCAGCCGCCCCTCGAGCTGCCGTTGAGGCTGGCGATCACGGGGATCGAGAGCGCCTCCTTGGCGGCCGCGATGTGCGAGAGATAGGCGTCGGGCCCGGTGTTGTAGTCGTCCAGCTCCGGCAGGTAGGTGATCGCCTCGGCGAAGCTCTCGCGCCCGGCCTCGAGCGCATGGTGGACGGCCATCTCCTCCAGCTCGATCTGCTCCTCGAACAGCGAGGGCAGAACGACGGCGGCGGCCCCGGCCTCCTCGAGCCGTTTCAGCATCTCCAGGTCGGCCCCGAGCGGGGAGGCCGAGGGGACGAGCGGGTTGGCGAGCTCGATCCCGAGGTAGCGGGTGCGCAGGTCGGCGGTCACTCATTGCCTCCGGTCGGCGAGTGCTCGACCGCGGCGAGCTGCTCGTAGAGGTGCCAGCGCTCGTCGACGTCGCGCTGCGCCTGCTCGGCGAGCTGCGCCGCCTCGGCCGGCCTCGCCCGGGCGAGCATCGAGAAGCGCGCCTCCTTGCCGGCAAAGTCGGCGAGCGGCAGCTTCGGCTTGCGCGAGTCGAGCTGGAACGGGATGGTCGAGCCGCGGGTCGAAGCGGTAGAGCGGCCAGTAGCCGGAGTCGGTCGCCTCCTTCTGATGGGCCATCGCGGTCGCCATCTCGATCCCGTGTGCGATGCAGTGGCTGTAGGCGAGGATCAGCGACGGGCCGGGATAGGCGTCCGCCTCGGCGAATGCCTTGACGGCCTGCGGGTTGTCGGCGCCGAGCGCGATCTGGGCGACGTAGACGCTGCCGTAGGCGGCGGCGATCTGTCCGAGATCCTTCTTCCGCGTCCGCTTGCCGCCGGCGGCGAACTTCGCCACCGCGCCGAGCGGCGTCGCCTTCGAAGCCTGTCCGCCGGTGTTCGAGTAGACCTCGGTGTCGAGCACGAGCACGTTGACGTCGCGCCCGCCGGCGAGCACGTGGTCGAGGCCGCCCGACCCGATGTCGTACGCCCAGCCGTCACCGCCCACGATCCAGACGCTCTTGCGGACGAGCGAGTCCGCCAGAACGGAGAGACGCTTCGCCCCGGGATCGTCGCGCGCAGCCAGCCGCTCCTTCAGCTCGGCGATGCGGGCGCGCTGGGCCTCGATCCCCGCCTCGCTCGACTGGTCGGCGCCGAGGATCGCCTCGACCAGCTCCGGATCGAGCGCGGGCTCGATGCTCGTGAGCAGCGCCCGCGCCTGCGCCGATTGGTGGTCGAGCGCGAGCCGCATCCCCAGCCCGAACTCGGCGTTGTCCTCGAACAGCGAGTTGGACCACGCCGGCCCGCGGCCCTGCCCGTTCGCAGACCAGGGAGTCGTCGGCAGGTTGCCGCCGTAGATCGACGAGCAGCCGGTCGCGTTCGCCACGAGGATCCGGTCGCCGTAGAGCTGGGTCAGGAGCTTGAGGTACGGCGTCTCGCCGCAGCCCTCGCACGCACCCGAGAACTCGAACAGCGGCTCGAGCAGCTGTGAGCCCTTCACCGTCCCAGGCTGGACGAGCGTCCGGTCGAGCTCGGGGATGGTCAGGAAGAAGTCCCAGTTGGCACGCTCGGCTTCGAGCCGCTCGAGCCTCGGCGCAGCGTCGAGCGACTTGTGCTTCGCCACCTCCTTGCTGCGGGCGGGGCAGGTGTCGATGCAGATGCCGCAGCCGGTGCAGTCGTCGGGGGCGACCTGGACGCTGAGCAGCTTGCCGGGCAGGTCGCGGCCGCGCCACTCCTTCCACTTGAAGTCCGCCGGGGCACCCGCGAGCGCGTCGGCGTCGAAGACCTTGAGCCGGATCGCCGCGTGCGGGCAGACGAGCGCGCACTTCGCACAGTCGATGCAGATCTCCGGATCCCAGACCGGAATCTCCTCGGCGAGGCCGGGTTTCTCGTACCGCGCGGTGCCGACCGGGAACGTCCCGTCGGCCGGGAGCGCACTCACGGGCAGCAGATCGCCCCGGCCGGCCATGATCTCCGAGGTGACGCGGCGGACGAAGTCGGGGGCGGCGTCCGGGACGGGCGGGCGGCGGAAGACGGTGCCGGTCGCCTCGGCGGGCACCTCGACCTCGTGCATCGCCCCCAGCGCCAGATCGACCGCGCGGAAGTTCCTCTCGACGACGACCCGGCCGCGCTTTCCGTACGTGCTCTCGATCGCCTGCTTGATCGCTGCGATCGCCTGATCGCGCGGAAGCACGCCCGCGAGCGCGAAGAAGCACGGCTGGAGAACGGTGTTCACGCGGCTGCCCAGACCCGCCTCGCGGGCGACGCCGCCCGCATCGACGACGAAGAGCCGGATCCGCCTTGTCGACGAGCTGCCGCTGCACCTCCGCCGGCAGCCGCTCCCAGACCTCGTCGGGCCCGTAGGGGCTGTTCAGGAGAAAGGTCGCACCCTCGCCGGCGAGCTCGAGCACGTCCATCCGCCAGAGCAGGTCGAACTGGTGGCAGGCGACGAAGCCCGCCCGCTCGATCAGGTAGGTGGAGCGGATCGGGCGCGGGCCGAAGCGCAGATGCGAGACGGTGACCGAGCCGGCCTTCTTCGAGTCGTAGACGAAGTAGCCCTGCGCGTGCAGGCCGGTCTGCTCGGCGATGATCTTGACCGAGTTCTTGTTCGCGCCGACGGTCCCGTCCGAGCCGAGGCCGTAGAAGACGGCGCGGACGACGTCGTCAGGCTCGGTCGCGAGCGGGGGGACGTCGAGGCTGGTGCCGGAGACGTCGTCGTGGATGCCGACCGTGAAGTGCGTGCGCGGCTCCGCCTGATCGAGCTCGGCGAGCGCGGCAGCCGCCATTGCCGGCGTGAACTCCTTCGAGGCGAGCCCGTAGCGGCCGCCGATCACCGGCAACGGCCGCCTCTGCTCGGCGAGAGCGGTGACGACGTCCTGATAGAGCGGCTCGCCGGGAGCGGCCGGATCCTTGCAGCGGTCGAGGACCGCCACGGCGCGCACCGTCTCCGGGATCGCAGCCACCAGGTCGCCGGCCGAGAACGGACGGTAGAGCCGGACCTTGACCAGGCCGACCTTCTCGCCGCGGGCATTCAGCGCCTCGACCGCCTCCTCAGCGGCACCGCACCCCGAGCCCATCAGCACGAGCACCCGCTCGGCGTCCGGAGCGCCGACGTAGTCGAACAGCCTGTAGCGGCGGCCGGTGACCTCGGCGAACCGCTCCATTGCGTGGGTGACGATCGTCGGCGTCGCGGCGTAGTACGGACTCGCCGCTTCACGCGCCTGGAAGAACACATCGGGGTTCTGGGCCGAGCCGCGCAGCACGGGCCGGTCCGGCGTCAACGCCCGCGCCCTGTGAGCCTCGACCATGCCCTCGTCGACGAACGCGCGGATCTGGTCGTCGCGCAGCAACTCGACCACGTTCAGCTCGTGCGAGGTGCGGAAGCCGTCGAAGAAGTGGAGGAAGGGGATGCGTGACTCGAGGGTCGCGGCCGTCGCGACGAGCGCCAGGTCGTGCGTCTCCTGCACCGACGACGAGCAGAGCAGCGCAAACCCGGTGCCGCGCGCCGCCATCACGTCGCTGTGGTCGCCGAAGATCGAGAGCGCGTGCGTCGCCAGCGTCCTGGCGGCGACGTGGAAGACCGTCGAGGTCAGCTCTCCCGCGAGCTTGTACATGACCGGCAGCATCAGCAGCAGCCCTTGCGAGGCGGTGAACGTCGTCGCCAGCGCGCCGGCCTGAAGCGCGCCGTGGATCGCGCCGGCGGCCCCGCCCTCGCTCTGCATCTCGACGACGTCGGGGACATCGCCCCAGAGGTTCGGCGTGCCGGCCGCCGACCAGGCGTCGGCGAGCTCGCCCATCGGCGAGGCAGGGGTGATCGGGTAGATCGCGATCACCTCGCTCGTCGCGTACGCGACACGTGCGGCCGCCTCGTTGCCGTCGATCGCCGCCGCCGATTTCTCGCCTCCGCCCACGCGCCCAGCATGCGGGTTCGGCCACGCGCCCCGCATCGGGGAGAATCACTGTCGCCCGTAGGCGTTTTCCCCAATTCGTCTTCGGCCGCCGTGAGGTGGCGGACCGGGGAGAGGGACGTCGGTCAGCCCTTCGGCGGGAGCGTGCGGACGAACGCGGCGAACTCCTCGAAGAGCGACGCGTCGGCGAACCCGACGATGCCCGAGATCAGCTCGGCGCCGATCGCGAAGACCATCAGGCCGTGGGCCCAGGTCGTCGATCGCGGCCAGAGTCACGTCCGGCGTCTCCCACCTCCGTTGTCGGGAAGAACCCGTTCACCACCTTCAGCTCGGGAGGCGCCGGAACTCATCGGCCGGGGGACCCGCGCGCCGGCAGGTCCCCCACGGCGGCGGACTCAGACCCCCTGCCGGCAGTGACGTAGAGCGTTCAGGCAGCCGTCGACCAGCTGCTGAAGGGCACTCTGGTCCCAGGCGTTGAAGAAGTCGGCATGGCCCGAGAACTGGCCGCCGGAGGAGAGCTGCAACCCAGGCCCGCCGGCGCTCGGGTAGCGGATGTTGACCTGGAGCGCAGGCATCGCAACGGGATGATCGGAGGGGCAGCGTCCGCGTACCGAGTACGCCATGTGACTCTGGTGGTCGGGGCTGTCGAGCGAGACGCCGTCCCAGCAGTCGGGGAATTGGACGTGGAGAGCAAGGCCCCTGCGACCGGCGTTCGGGCAGGTCGGGATCGTGCTCTGCGGCCGCACCCCGCCGGGCCCGCAGTTCCACGAGGTGACCCGCAGGCTCTGCGCGGCCGTCGCCTTGGAGTTGCCGGCGATCAGCTTGAAGTCCGGCGGAAAGGCCCGCAGGGCCGAGAGCGTGTGCCGCCGGTAGTAGACGGTCGCGCTGCGCGGTGCGATCGCGACGCCCGCTGCGGAGACGAGCGTCGGCACCCAGTACGCCGCCGTGTCGCCCGGTCTCCGGCACGACGAGCTCTGGCCGAGCAGCGAACCGAGCGTCGAGAAGGCATTTGTCGTGTCGTTGCCGATGAAGGTGTGGTCGTGCGAGCGGCCCGGCTGACCCGGGAAGACGATCGGATCATCGGTGTTGCGGTGGCTGAACCGGCAGCCGCTGACAAAGTTGACGCGGCGCAGCTGGGCCAGTGACCCCGCGGGCCTGAGAGCCGTGTTCGGCTTGACCTGCTGCTGCAAGCGAGCGAACGAGCGAGCGCCGCCCTGCGAGCCGAAGGCCGACGCGGCCGCACCGGCGGCGACGACAACGCCGAGCCCGAGCGCGGTGCTGATCAGGATCACTCCGTAACGCTTCAGCGAACCCCCAGAAAGTGAAGACGCCTGTACCTGCGGAGTGTCGGCTTTCCTTGGAAGGTTTCCGTAAGGGTCAGGTCAAGCTGTTGTGAGAATTCTGCCGGGGATCTGCCCTGTACACGGGCCCGAGCGGCCCTTCGGCCCAATCCTCGGTGGGCCACGGGGGCAACTCCGGGTACCAGATCGTGTCCCGGTTCCCGGGCGTCCGGGCGCGCCGCGAACCGTCCGGAAGCGTCTCGGGGAAACCGTCGGCGGCGGCCTGCGCCGCCGTCCGCCAGAGGCCGACGATGACCTCCTCGACCAGAGCTCCCCCCTCCTTGTAGCCCTTGCCCGTTCGCGGCAGGTCGAGGCGGATCGGATCGCCCCAGACCACACAGCAGGTGCGCCGGTTCCGGGGGCTCCAGCCGAACGTGTCGATCCCGCAAGGGACGATCGGGACGTCCTCCTGGATCGCGACCATCGCCGCGCCCGGATGCATCGGCCCCGGATAGCCGAACTGCTGACGCGTGCCCTCGGTGAACATGCCGACGACGTGCCCTTCGCGGGCAACCCAGCGCGCCGTCCGCATCGAGTCGCGGTCGCCTTCGCCGCGCCGCACCGCGAAGGTTCCCGTCCAGCGCAGCAGCTCGCCGGCGATCGGCACCGACAGCAGCTCGATCTTGGCCATGTAGTAGAGCGTCCGACGCGAGTGCAGGCCGAGCACCGCGGGATCGATCTCGGAGAAATGGTTCGAGGCGACGACCGCACCGCCGGTCTCGGGCACCCGCTCGTGCCCGTATCCCCAGCTCGGGGCGAGGAAGTTGGTGATGGGCCTCGCGAAGCGGCGTGCGAAGGGCCACACCCGCTCGGGGTTTTCTCCCAGGAGCTTGTAAAGGCCGAGCCGGGTCAGCATGCCTCGGCCGAGTCTAGAGAAGCCGAGGGGTGTTCCCCCGCGCAGCTACACGCAGTCTTTGAGCCCCTGCGCCTCGGGTAGGGACTCGAGCTTCTTCAGCGTGTTGTTCTCGATCTGACGGATCCGCTCGCGGGTGACGCCGAAGGCCCGGCCGACCTCCTCGAGCGTGCACGGCTGCCCGCCGTTGAGACCGAAGCGAAGCTCGATCACCTTCCGCTCGCGCTCGGGCAGCGAGTCGAGCGCCCGCTCGATGTCCTCACGGCGCAGCGACAGCGAGGCCTGCTCGTCGGGCGACTCCGCGGCATCGTCCTGCACGAAGTCGCCGAGCTCCGACTCCTCCTCCTCGCCGATCGGCTTCTCGAGCGAGACCGGATGCTGCGCCATGCGCAGGATGTCGCGCACCTCGTCGGTGGCGATCTCGAGCTCTTCGGCGATCTCGTCGGGACGGGGCTCGCGGCCCAGCCGCTGCACGAGCTGGCGCTCGATGTGGACGACCTTGTTCAGCTTCTCGACCATGTGCACGGGAATCCGGATCGTGCGCGCCTTGTCGGCGATCGCGCGGGTCACCGCCTGCCGGATCCACCACGTCGCGTACGTGGAGAACTTGTAGCCCTTCCGGTAGTCGAACTTCTCGACGGCGCGGATCAGGCCGAGCGAGCCCTCCTGGATCAGGTCGAGAAACGAGAGGCCGCGTCCGAGGTAGCTCTTCGCGATCGAGACGACGAGGCGCAGGTTCGCCTCGATCATCTGCGTCTTCGCGGACATGTCGCCGCGCTCGATCCGCTTGGCGAGATAGACCTCCTGGTCGGCGGTCAGGAGCGGCACCTTGCCGATCTCGCGCAGGTACAGCCGCAGCGAGTCGAGCGACGGCTCGACGGTCAGGTCGAGCTTCGGGCCCTTCTCCTCCTCTGCGAGCGCAGGCTCCTCGTGCGGGGGGTGCTTGTGCTGCTCCCCCTCCATCAACTCGACGCCGTGGTCGATCAGGTAGGTGTAGAAGTCCTCGATCTGCTCCTTGGTGAGCTCGACGTCCTCGAGGCCGGTGACGATCTCGTCGTAGGTGAGGAAGCCTCGCTCGAGGCCGCCCTGAACGAGCTTCTGGAGTTCCTCTACGTCGGGAAGAGCAATGTCGACGGTGAGCACTGTCCCTCGGCTTTCTCGCGCAACTGGCGGGTTGTCGGTTGACCTACCTGAGACGCAAAAGAGCCGGAGACGAACGTGCCCTCCGGCTCACCAGTGCGCGGGATGCTAGTACGCAATTTGCGATTTGGGAAGGGCCAGTTTGCAAGTAGCCTTGGCCGGTCGTGGAGACAGGGCTCGCAGGCAAGCGGGTGCTCGTCACGGGCGCCTCCGGTGGCATCGGCGGAGCGTGCGCCAAGGCCTTCATGGCCGAGGGGGCACTCGTCGTCGGCCACTGCTTCCGCAACCGGAAGCGGGCCGAGGCGCTCGGCCTCGAGCGGGTGATCGAGGCTGACCTCACTTCCGAGGAAGACGTGCGGCGGCTGTTCGCCGAAGCCGGCCCGCTCGACGTGTGCGCGGCCGTGGCGGGCGTCTGGCCGAGGGAGGACGTTCCGGTCTGGCAGCTGTCGCTCGAGCGCTGGCGCGAGACGCTGGACGCGAACCTGACCGCAACCTTCCTCACCGCCCGCGGCTTCCTCGATCAGCTCGACGACCGCGAAGGAGCGCTGGTGCTGGTCGGCTCGACCGCGGGAATCTTCGGCGAAGCCGGGCACGCCGACTATGCGGCGGCCAAGTCGGCGATCCTCGGCGGCCTGCTGCTGTCGCTGAAGAACGAGGTCGGTCAGGCGGCACCCGCGCGTTCGGGTGAACGCCGTCGCCCCGGGCTGGACCTCCTCGCCGATGACACGCGCCGAGCTGGAGGACCCGGAGCTGGTCGCCCGCGTGACGCAGACGATGCCGCTTCGCAAGGTCGGGCGGCCCGAAGACGTGGCCGCCCAGGTCGTCTCGCTCGCTTCGCCCGTCGTCTCGGGCCATGTCACCGGCCAGGTGGTCGTGGTCGCCGGCGGGATGGAGGGCCGCGTCCTCCACGCCTAGAGGACTCGCGACGCGAGCGAAGCGAGCGAGCAAGGAGAGGGCTCGCGGGGGAACCATGGGTTCCCCCGCGCCTGACTCCTCGGCCGCAGGAATGTTTGCCGTCAGTCCCTCGGCAACGTAGGAGCTCGTTTCTTCATCGGCAGTACTCCTTCGCGACCTAAGTGACTACATTGGGAGAATGGCCACTTTCCTGGACCGGCTCCGCGACGGGCCTGCGATCGTCGCCGACGGCGGGATGGGATCGCTGCTCTCGGCGGCGTCGCCACGCCTGCGCTGCCCGGAGGAGGCGAACGTGCGGGCGCCGGACACGGTCGTCTCCGTCCACCTGAGCTTCATCAACGCCGGAGCCGAGCTGATCGAGACGAACACCTTCGCCGCGAACCGGCGCAAGCTCGCCGCCCGCTACCTCGACGACGAGTTCCTCCAGATCAACGAAGCCGGCGTCAAGCTCGCCCGGGACGCGCGGCAGGTCTCCGGGAAGGAGATCTTCATCGCGGGTTCGGTCGGGCCGCTGGGCGAGCCGGAGGGCAGCTCGCCCGGAGATCGCAGTTCACTCTTCGCCGAGCAGGCAGAGCTCCTCGCCGGGCGCGGAGTCGACCTGTTCACGGTCGAGACGTTCTTCGACCTCGACGAGCTCGTGACCGCGATCGCCGCGGTTCGCTCGGTCTCGAGCCTGCCGATCGTCGCGATGATGACCTTCGGCGACGACGCGGAGACGATCGGCGGCGTCCCCGCGGCAGATGCGGCCGAGCGGCTGACGGCGCTCGGCGTCGACGCGATCGGGACGAACCACGGCGCCGGCCCGGGCTCGGCGCTCATCGCCCTCCAGGCGATGGCCGGATCGCTCCCCCTGGCCGCCATGCCGAACATCGGCCTGGCCAGCATGTCGGGCGGGCGGATCATCTACCCGCACGCCGCACCGGAGTACTTCGCCGAGTTCGCCGCGCACGCGCGCGAGCTCGGCGCCAAGGTAATCGGCGGTTGCTGCGGAACGACGCCGACCGAGATCGCCGCGATCAGGCGGGCAATCGAAGAGGACCTCGTCCCGCGGGCACCGCTCGCCGTCGTCGAGCGCGAGCTGGCCGCTCAGGTGGAGCGCGACGAGCACGAGACGCGCCTGGCGACCGACCTTCGCGAGGGTCGATTCGTCACCTCGATCCAGATCGACCCCCCGCTCGGAGCCAACTATGCCGGCCTGCTCGAGGTGAGCAAGGCCGTCCTCGACTCGGGACTCGCCTCGTACGTGGACATCAACGACAACGCGACCGCCCGGGTGGGAATGAACCCACTGATCGTCGCGGCGGCGATCGAGCGCACCGTCGGGATCGAGACGATCCCGCACCTCACCCCGCGCGACACGACGATCATGGGCCTCGAGTCGATCCTCCTCGGCGCGCACGCGGAAGGAGTCCGCAACGTTCTCGCCGTCACCGGCGATCCCCCTGAGGTCGGCGACTACCCCGGCTCGGGCGGCGTCTACGAGATCGACGGGATCGGGCTCACGCACCTGATCACACGGCTGAACCACGGCGAGAACTACAACGGGAAGGCGATCGACGCACCGACATCCTTCTTCGTCGGCGTCGCCGTCAACCCGACCGCGGACGACCTCGACGAGGAGCTCGACCGCTTCCACCGGAAGGTGGCGGCCGGAGCGCGGTTCGCGATGACGCAGATCGTCTTCGACCTCGACCACGTCGAGCGGTTCTTCGACCGGATCGAGGGACCGCCGCCCATCCCCGTGCTCGTCGGCGTCTTCCCGCTGACCAGCTACCGGCTCGCTCTCCGCCTGCACAACGAGGTGCCGGGGATCATCGTCCCCGACCCCCTTCAGGAGGAGCTTCGGGACGCCGGGCCGAACGAAACCGAGGTCGGCTTCGCCCACGCGCGCCGGCTGCTCGAGGCCTGCCGCGAAAGCGCGGCTGGCGTCTACGTGGTCGCGCCGTATCGCAAGCCGCTGTCGGTGCTCGAGCTGCTCGGCTAGGGCGCGCAGTCGCCGGTCGAGACCGGACTCGTTGCCCGCGACAGCACCTTGCGGACGACCTCGCTCGGGACGCCGTAGCCTCCGTCCGCGCCCACCCGGGAGGCGAAGACCGTGAGCTCGACCCGCCCGGCGGAGTCGATCGCCGGGCCGCCCGAGTTCCCGTGCCGGACCATGCCGCCGATGCTGGTGATCGTCCGCTGCACCGGGCCCTTGCCGTACGCGTCGTCGGTCAGCACCGACGCGGTCGTGCCGACGCGCCCGGGCTGCGAGTCGAGCGGGCCGTTCAGCGGGTAGCCGACGAGCGCGACCGAGGCCCCGTCCACCGCGTCGCCGATCGGCAACGGACGGACGGGGAGGTCGCGAACGCGGAGCACGGCGATGTCGTTGCGCGCGTCGAACGCGACGGGCAGCGGCCGGCAGCCTGCGCGCCGACCCGGGCCGGACGACGAACGTGCTCCGTTCCCCCGCGACGACGTGGGCGGCGGTGACGACGACACCGGGAGCGGCCACCCAGCCGCTCCCCGAGATCCCGAGCCCGCAGGCGACGCCGACGACCCGGACGACGCTCGCCTCCGCCGCCCTGAATGGCCGGGTTGTTCACGATCGCCGCCGCCGGCGGCTCGACCGGAATCGCAGGACCGGCGATCGACGGGAAGGGGTCGACGCGGGCGAGCACGTTCAACAGCTTCCGTGGAGGGACGATGTCGTCCAGCCGTCGCAGCACCTCCGAGCGCTGGACGCTCTGCCGCAGCGAGCGCTGACCGGGCAAGAGCAGCGCGGCGGCGCCGAAGACCCAGACGAGGGCGAGCCCGGCGGCGGCTCCGAGGACGAGCCCGCCCGGCGCTGTCGAATGCGCGCAGCGGCGGGAAGCGCAGACCTGACCTGAAGAACGACCCGGCCATCGAGCCCAGCGCCTTCGAGCACGAATGCCCCGATCACCGCTCCGGCAAGCCCGACCAGCGGCGTGTACGGCGAGTGGGAGCCGCCGGGCAGCAGCACCGGCGCCGCCCGCGCGCCGAGCACGGCACCTGCGGCGATACCCGTGATCGCGAGCGCGCTCGCAAGAAGACCCCTGCGGAGCCCGACGAGGCCGGTGAGCGCGACGAAGCCGAGCGCGATCCAGTCGAGCCGAGTCACGCGCCGGAAGGCTAGCCGCCGCCCTGGACGGCCAGTGCCGCGGCTAAGGCCGGCAGGCGTCGGCCTCGACATCGCACACCCGGCGAGAGCGGAGCCTTGACCGTTGCACCGCTGGGCCGTAACGTGCATCGGGTGACCGACGGACGCGCACCGCTCTCGACGGCCGGTTCCGGCCTGCTTGCGCTGTCCCTTCTCCTTCCCCGGTAGGGGAAGCGAGCGACTCCATATCCGTCCCGCGCTCCCGCACAAAGGGAGGAGTCCGCTCCAAGGAGGTTCCTGATGCCGATGCCCAGCTCGAAGTACCGCCCATACGACACCGTTCACCTTCCCGATCGCACGTGGCCCGATGTCGTGCTCTCGCACGCTCCGACCTGGTGCTCGACCGACCTGCGCGACGGCAACCAGGCGCTCGCGAATCCGATGGACTCGGAGCGCAAGCACCGCTTCTTCCAGCTGCTGCTCACGCTCGGGATCAAGGAGATCGAGGTCGGGTTCCCGTCCGCGTCGAAGACGGACTTCGACTTCGTCCGCGAGCTGATCGAGGGGGAGCTGATCCCCGAGGACACGACGATCGCGGTGCTCACACAGGCGCGCCCGGAGCTGATCGAGCGGACGTACGAGTCGATCGAAGGGGCGCAGCGGGCGATCGTCCATCTCTACAACTCGACCTCGGTGACCCAGCGCCGCGTGGTCTTCCGGATGGAGAAGGAAGGCATCACCGGCCTCGCCGTCCGCGCCACCGCGCTCTGCAAGCGGCTCGCAGCCGAAACGGACAGCGAGATCGTCTTCGAGTACTCGCCCGAGAGCTTCCATCACACCGAGCTCGACTATGCCCTCGAGATCTGCGAGGCCGTCGCCGCCGAATGGGCACCGACCCCCGAGCAGAAGATGATCGTGAACCTGCCGACGACCGTCGAGCAGTTCCCGCCGAACGTCTACGCCGACCGGATCGAGTGGTTCGCGCGGAACTTCTCGCAGCGGGACGCGGCGATCCTGTCCGTGCATCCCCACAACGACCGCGGCACGGCGGTCGCGACCGCCGAGCTCGGCCTGATGGCCGGCGCCGAGCGCGTCGAGGGGACGCTGTTCGGAAACGGCGAGCGAACCGGCAACGTCGACCTGCTCACGATCGCCCTGAACCTGCTCACCCAGGGGGTCGACCCGCGGCTCGACCTCTCGAACATCGACGAGGCCCGCGAGATCGTCGAGTCGTGCAACGAGCTACCTGTGCATCCGCGCCACCCCTACGTCGGCGAGCTCGTCTACACGGCGTTCTCGGGCTCGCATCAGGATGCGATCAAGAAGGGGTTCCACGCGCAGGAGCGCTCCGACTCCGGGCTCTGGGACGTCCCGTACCTGGCGATCGACCCGAAGGACGTCGGGCGGACCTACGAGGCGGTCATCCGGGTCAACTCGCAGTCCGGAAAGGGCGGCGTCGCGTACCTGATGGAGGCGGAGCACCACCTCGACCTCCCGCGTGGGCTCCAGGTCGACTTCGCCCAGAAGGTGCAGACGATCACCGACGCCCGTGGCGGCGAGCTGACTCCGGCAGAGCTGATGGATGCCTTCCGGGAGCACTACCTCGATCACGACCTCCCGTACGAGCTCGTCACCTATTCGCACACCGCGACCGAGGGCGACGACAGCCTCACCGCAACGGTCCGCGTGGGCGACGAGCTCGCCGAGATCGAGGGGATCGGCAACGGGCCGATCGCTGCGCTCGTCGACGCGTTCGCGCGCGCGTTCGGGATCTCCGTGAACGTCCGCGAGTACCACGAGCACGCGATGAGCCACGGCGCGGACGCGTCGGCCGCCGCCTACGTCGAGGCCGACGTCGCGAATGAGCTGTTCTGGGGCGTCGGCATCCATGCGAGCATCGTCACGGCGTCGCTGCGTGCGGTCGTGAACGCGGTCAACCGGTCGATCGCGATCAGGGAAGAGCAGACGGCGCTGTTCGGGCCCTGATCACGAGCAGGCTCGAACCGACGACGAGCACAGGGCAGAGGCAGCCATAGGACGTTTTCGTCCGACCCTTGTCCGATCGCCTGCCCGCCGTATGATCGTCCCTCTCCCCGATGGCACTGCTCGCCCTCGAAGACGTCAACGCTCGCTACGGGCCGATCAAGGCTCTCCACGGCGTCTCGCTGGTCGTCGAGGAGGGACAGGCGGTGTCGCTCCTCGGCGCGAACGGCGCGGGCAAGACGACGACCCTGCGGGCGATCTCGAGCACGGTGCGCAAGTCGGGGGAGATCGTGTTCGACGGCAGGCGAATCGCTCGCAGCTCTCCGGAGACGATCGCACGGCTCGGCATCGCCCACGTCCCGGAGGGGCGAGGCATCTACGGCGAATTGACCGTCTGGGAGAACACGATCCTCGGTGGCTCCTCCCGTCGCGACCGCCGTGCGATCAGGCGTGACGCCGAGCGAGCGCTCGAGCATTTCCCGAGGATCGCCGAACGCCGGAAGCAGCAGGCGGGGACGCTGAGCGGCGGCGAGCAGCAGATGCTCGCTCTCGCGCGTGCGCTCGTCGCCCGGCCGCGGCTGCTCATGCTCGACGAGCCCTCGCTCGGCCTTGCCCCGACCGCGGTGCAGGAGTTCTACCGGGTCGTGCGCCTCCTCAACCAGGAGGAGGGCCTCACCGTGCTCGTCGTCGAGCAGAACGCGCGCATCGCGCTCGCCTCGACCCAGCACGCCTATGTGCTCGAAGTCGGCCGCGTAGCCCTTGAAGGCTCGACCGACGAGCTCTCCCGCCACGAAGGCGTTCGTGCCTCCTACCTGGGCTACTAGCCGGAGGACCCGGTGACGGAATTCCTCCAGTACGTCGTCGTCGGCCTCGCGAACGGGGGCATCTACGCGACGCTGGCGCTCGCTCTCGTGCTGATCCACCGCGCGACCGGGATCGTCAACTTCGCGCAGGGCGAGATGGGCATGTTCTGCACCTTCATCGCCTGGTCGCTGATCAACCACCACGGGCTGCCGTACTGGGTGGCGTTCTTCGTCACGCTCCTGATCGCCTTCCTCGGCGGCGCCGCCGTTCACCAGGTGGTGATCCGGCCGCTCGAGCGCGGCTCCGAGCTCACCGTCGTGATGGCGACCATCGCCCTGCTCGTGATCCTGAACGGCGCCGCAGCCTGGATCTGGGCGCCCGAGGTCAAGTTCCTCAAGAGCCCGTTCCCCCTGAAGGTTCTGCACATCGGCGGCGTCGTCATGAACGTCCAGGACCTCGGCGTGATCGGGGTCTCGCTCGTGTGCGTCCTGATCGTCTTCCTCTTCTTCCGCTTCACCCGGACCGGACTCCAGATGCGCGCCTCGGCGGTCGGGCCCGCCACCAGCCGCCTGCTCGGAATCAGGGTCGCGCTGATGCTGAGCGTCGGCTGGGGACTCGCGGCGATGTTGAGCGCCGTCTCGGGGATGATGGCCGCAAGCCAGCTCGAGCTCGATCCGAACTTCATGCTGGTCATCCTCACCTACTCGTTCGCCGCCGCCGTGCTCGGCGGTATCGACAGCCCTGTCGGATCGGTCGTCGGCGCCTTCCTGATCGGGATCGGCATCAGCCTGCTGAGCGGCTACGCCTCCTCGTTCCTCGGCACGCAGCTCCAGCTGCCGGTCGCACTCGCCGTCCTCCTCCTCGTCCTCGTCGTGCGCCCGGCCGGGCTCTTCGGGCGCGTCGTCGTGAGAAGGGCGTAGACACGGTGCTCCGGCTCCATCCGGGTGTGCTCCTGCGGATCGGCGCGGTCGTCGGCGTCGGGCTCTTCCTCTACCTGCTGCCGCAGGCCAAGACCGACCTCCTCAACTACGAGTTCGCTTTCGTCGGGATCTACTTCATCGCGATCGTCGGGCTCAACGTCGTCTCGGGCTACAGCGGCCAGATCTCGATCGGGCACGGCGCCTTCATGTGCTTCGGCGCCTACACGACCGTGATCCTCAGCGCGAACTACGACGTCGGCAAGTACTGGACGATCCCGATCGCCGGGATCCTCACCGGGCTCTTCGGGCTTGTCTTCGGGCTGCCGGCGCTGCGCCTCTCGGGCGTCTATCTGGCACTCGCGACCTTCGGGCTGGCGATCTCGATCACCCTGGTCGCCAAGCGCTTCGATGGGTTCACCGGCGGCGGCGGCGGCCTGCATCTGAGCCTGCTCGCGTCGCCGATCGGAGGCTTCACCACGAACGAGTGGAACTCCTACTTCGTCTGGGCGATCGCCGCGCTGATGTTCGCGGGCGCGTGGCTGCTGCTGCGAGGATCGTTCGGGCGCTCCCTGCGGGCGGTGCGCGACTCGCCGATCGCCGCGGTCTCCTCGGGTCTCAACCTCGCCAAGTACAAGACGCTCGCCTTCGGCATCGCCGCGGCCTACGCAGGCGTCGCCGGCGCGCTTGCTCGCGATCTCGATCGCCTACGTCAACCCCGACACCTTCCCGATCTCGCTGTCGATCCTGCTCCTGACCGGCGCGGTGATCGGCGGGCTGGGCTCGCTCGAGGGGATGCTGTTCGGCGCGTTCTTCATTCAGTTCGCGCCAAAGTGGGCGGAGAAGCTCTCGAAGCACCTTCACTACAACGAGGCGACGACCCAGTCGTCGGTGCTCTACGGATTGATCCTGCTCGCGGTCCTCTTCGTCATGCCCGGAGGCGCCGCCGGCCTCATCCACCAACTTGTGGGCGCCTTGAAACGTCTCAGTCAATGGATGTACAGTCGCGCGGACTCACGCGCGAATGCGTGACCTCGAGAAGGAGTGAAGAATGAGGAAGTCCTTACTCACCCTCGGCGTCGTCGCTTTCGCGGCGGCGATCCTGCTTCCGGCGGCAATCGGCGGGTCGGCCGCCACGCCGGGCGTCACAGCAAAGCTCGTCACGATCGGAGGCACCTTCCCGTTCAGC
The DNA here is from genome assembly GCA_963764565.1 of uncultured Actinomycetes bacterium. Lineage (GTDB taxonomy): Bacteria > Actinomycetota > Thermoleophilia > Gaiellales > Gaiellaceae > DATBLE01. Next base: position 68,971 of record CAVXTD010000011.1, on the reverse strand, counting down.
GGGCCGGCGTCGAGCTACGCGCCGATCCCGGTCGGGATGCAGGCGTACTTCAGCTACGTGAACGCGACGAAGACAAACGGAAAGCGTGGCGTCCTCGGTCGCCAGATTCTCTTCAAGGCGGATGACGACGGCTACAACCCGGCGAACACGGTTCAGAAGACGAAGGAGCTCGTCGAGCAGGACAAGGTCTTCGCGCTCGTCGGCGGGCTCGGCACCGAGCCCCAGGAGGCGGTCACCGCGTACGCCAACCAGCAGAAGGTGCCGCAGATCTACGTCTCCACCGGCGCGACCGAGTGGGGCGCCCGGGACAAGCACGCCAGCCACCCGTGGACGATCGGCTGGCAACCCGACTACCAGGCGGAGGCGGCAATCTACGGCCGCTACATCGCGAAGAACCTGCCCGGCGCGAAGATCGGGATCATCTACCAGAACGACAGCTACGGCCGCGACTACATCGACGGCCTCGAGGCGGGGCTGGGAGCGAAGAAGAGCCAGATCGTCTCGCAGCAGGGCTTCGAGGTCACCGACACCTCCGTCACCAACCAGGTGCTCGCACTGCGCAAGGCAGGCGTCGACACCCTGATGATCTTCGGCACGCCGACGCCGACGATCCGTACCTACGCGACGATGGCGGCGGTCGGCTGGAAGCCGGACAACATCTTCCTCAACTCGGTCTCCGCCACCGACACGTTCATGGGCATCGCAGTCGCCCGCGCGGGCGCGGCGGAGGTCAACGGATCGATCAGCGTCTACTACACGAAGGATCCGGCCAACCCGTCCTGGGCAAAAGACCCCGGGATGAAGCTCTACCAGTCGATCATGGCGAAGTACGCACCCGCCGGGGCAAAGACCACCGACGGCCTGTACATCTACGGGATGGCGAAGGCGTACACCTTCGTCCAGGCCTTGAAGGCCGCCGGGGCGAACCCGACCAGGGACAGCCTGATGAAGGCCGTGCTGAACATGAACGACAAGTCGAACCCGTTCCTGCTGCCCGGAGTGGTGACGAAGACCGGAAAGAACGACTACTTCCCGATCTCGCAGCAGCAGCTGATCAAGTTCAACAACGGAAGCTGGTCGCCGTTCGGCGCGCTCACCGACACGCGCCCGAAGGGCTAGGGCTTTCGCTTCGCGGAAGCCCTAGGAGGACTGGACGCGGGGCCGGCTCAGCCGGCCCCGCGTCTGACCAAGTAACACAGTGTTACAAGGCGCCGTCCGCGTAGATCTTCTCGCCGCGGAAGAGATGCTTGTCCTCGTCCCACGGGAAGAAGATGACGACGCTCCAGCTCAGGCGCTCGCCCGTCGGCTCCCGGTCGAGCCAGGCGCGCTCGTGCGTCCCCGTCACGCGCGCCTCCTCGCACACGCCCTGCGGTCCGATCACGATGTCCGTCAGGTCGAAGTGGATATCGGGGAAGGCGCCGAGCAGTCCCGTGTAGAACCGGGTCGCCCCCTCGTGCCCCTCCCAACGCTGCCCGCCGGGTCGCAACTCGTACACGCAGTCCTCGGTCAGTGTCGAGATCAGGCCCGGCAGGTCGCGGGCGTCCTCGGCGATCGAGTGCCGCTTCCAGAGCTCGCGGATCTCGGAGTAGAGCTCGGGCGTGAGCTCGCGGCGCAGCTTCTCGACAACGGCATCGTGCTCGACGTGAGGCAGCTGCGTCATCGCCCTTGACGATACTGCTCGTAGATCTCCTCCATCGTCGTCAGGCGACCGGAGCCGTGCACGAGGTCGTAGGGAACGGTGTTGACCGCGCGCACGATCCAGTCTTCGCCGATGTCGAGAACGTTGATGCACGCGGGCGCCTGCTCGAGGCCGCCGAGAAAGCAGCGCTCGCCGGTGAGCGCGTACGAGAGGATCGCCCGGTTGACCCCGCCGTGGAGAATCGCCAGCGCGGTGTCCCAGCCGTCGGCGGCGACGAGCCGCTCGATCGCCGGCACGACCCGGTCGAGCAGCGAGCCGATCGACTCCCCGCCGAGAAAGCGCGCCTCGTTCGCGAGCGCCCCGCGGAAGGCGCCGGTGAAGGCGGCTTCGATCTCGTCGTCGGGGATCTTGCCGAGCGGGCCTCCTCGAAGCTCACGCAGGTCATCCCACAGCTCTGGCTCGGCGTCCGGAGCGACGATCCGCGCCGTCTCGACCGTCCGCGGAAGCCCGCTCGTCACCACCCGGTCAAACCGGAGTCCGGCGAGCGTCGCCGCAGCCGCCTGTGCCTGCTCGACACCGGCCGCCGTGAGCTGAACCGTCTCGGGGTCGCGCGGCGTTCCGTCCGGGTCGAAGTAGGCCACCGCCGCGTGCCGCATCAGGTAGAGGCGGCGCCTCACGCGATCAGCTCGAGCGCCGTCTCGCGAGCAGCGGCACGCCCGTCTCGAAGCGGGCTGCGAAGGCGTCCTCGCTGGCGAGCTCGCCGCGGATGAACCGCCCGTAGATCGCCTCGCAGAAGACCGCCGCCTTCCAGAGCGCGAGCGCCTGGAACCAAGCGAGCGGCTCGACCTCGCGGCCGCTTCGCTCGACGTAGCGCTCGACGAGCTCGCTCTTCGACGGGAACCCGGGCAGTCGCGGTCACGGCCGAGGTGCCGAGCGGATTCGGCGCGCCGCCCGGCTCGCTGTAGGTCGCGAGCAGGTAGCCGACGTCGGCACGCGGATCGCCGACGGCGCCCATCTCCCAGTCGAGGACCGCCTCGATCTGGGCGGGATCGGCGGACGAGACGATCGTGTTGCCGAGCCGGTAGTCGCCGTGGACGACCGCGAGCGGCAACGGCTCGGGCAGGTTCTCGGCCAACCAGGAGCCGACTTCGACGACAGCCGGAATCTCGCGCGTCCGGTTCACCTCCCAGAGCTGGGAGAAGCGTCGCACCTGGCGCTCGAGGTAGCTGCCGGGACGGATGAACTCGGCAACCCCCGGCGCGTTCACGTCGACGGCGTGGATCTCGACCAGCGCGTCGACGAAATCGAGCCCGAGCCGGCGCCGGGCCGCCTCGGTCTCGAGTCCTGCCGGAAGCGTTGTCGTGAGGACGTGCCCCTCGATGAAGTCCATCACGTAGAACGGAACGCCGATCACGCTCTCGTCCTCACAGACGGCCCGGATCGTCGGCAGCCTGGGGCCGTGAGGGGCAAGCGCCAGCTGGAACCGCGCCTCTCGCACCACGTCGTGCGCCGAGGGTGGCAGCGGCGGCCGCGGCGGGCCGGCGAAGGACGAAGCGGGCGTCGTCCCGCTCCAGCAGGAAGGAGAAGTTCGAGCCGCCGCCCTCGCCGATGCGGCTCGCGCGAACCGGTCCCGGAGCCGAGCCCCTGCGCGTCGAGGAACGCCTCGACGTTTTCGAGGATCAGGAGCGGCGGCAGCGCCGTCACGGACGCGCCCACCCTCGCTACAGAACGAGCTCCGCCATCAGACGGAGCGTCGCCCGGTCGTGCGTCTGGACGAGGAGGCTGGTCACACCGGACTCGCGCCAGGCATCGAGCCGGTCGGCGATCCGCTCGCGCGACCCGACGAGAGCGACCTCGTCGACGAGCGCGTCCGGAACGGCGGCGATCGCCTCCATCTTCTTGCCCTCGAGGTAGAGCTCTTGGATCGTGGCCGCCTCGGCCTCGTAGCCGTAGCGGGCGACGAGCGCCGTGTAGTAGTTCTGGCCCTTCGCGCCCATTCCGCCCACGTACAGGGCGAGGTGCGGCTTGATGAAGTCGCGGCCGGCCTGGACGTCGTCGGTCAGCGCAACCGGCACCGAGAAGGCGGCGACGTCGAACCCCGGCTTCGCCGTCGCGAGCGCCTCGCCGAAGACATGCTGCAGCCGCTCGGGCGAGATCCACACCGGGAGCCAGCCGTCGGCGATCTCGCAGGCGAGGGCGACGTTCTTCGGCCCGATCGCGGCGAGGTAGATCGGAATCTCCTCGCGCAGGGGCCGCATCATCATCTTCAGCGGCTTGCCTAGCCCGGTCGCGTCTGCGGCGTCGTACGGAATCGCGTAGTGCTCGCCTCGGTGCTCGACGAGGTCGCGCCTGATCGCCGCCCGGACGATCTCGACGTACTCGCGCGTACGGCCCAGCGGCTTGCCGAACGCCTGCCCGTGCCACCCCTCGGCAACCTGCGGACCCGACGTACCGAGGCCGAGCAGCATGCGACCGCCCGACATCAGGTCGAGCGTCGCCGCGGTCATCGCGGTCATCGCCGGCGTGCGGGCCGGGATCTGCATGATCCCGGCCCCGAGCCTGATCGTGGTCGTCGTCCCGCCGAGCCAGCCGAGCACGCTGACGACGTCGGTCCCCCAGGCCTCCGCCGCCCAGGCCGACTCGTACCCGAGGCTCTCGGCTTCCCGGGCAAGGTCGATCAGCTCGGTCGGGTTTGTGCCCGGCGGCGCGTAGCCCATTGCGTAGCCGAGTTGCATCACGTGCGATGCTAACGGGGTGAGCGTGACAGAGCCGACCGCGACGGAGGAGTTCGCCGAGTTGCGCGCCCGCTACCGCTCGTTCATGGAGGAACACGTCTACCCGGCCGAGGCGGCGCTGTCACGCGAGGACGAAGCGGCCGAAGCGCTTGATGACCGAGTTGCGCGGGCGCGCGCGAAGGCCGAGGGGCTCTGGGCTCCGCACCTGCCGCCGGAGGCAGGAGGCACCGGGCTCGGCTTTCTTGCCTACGCGCACCTGAACGAGGAGATCGGGCGCAGCGTGTGGGCGCAGCTCGTCTTCAATTGCCAGGCGCCCGACGCCGGGAACGGCGAGATACTGCATCTCTTCGGGACCGAGGCGCAGAAGGAGCAGTTCCTGCGCCCGCTCGTCGAGGGGACGACGCGCTCGTTCTTCTCGATGACCGAGCCGGAGGTGTCGGGGGCCGACCCGACGGGGCTGCGGACGACGGCGGTGCTGGACGGCGACGAGTGGGTGATCGACGGGCACAAGTGGTTCTCGTCCGGCGCGGAGGGCGCCGGGTTCGCGATCGTGATGGCGGTCACCGATCCCGACGCGGAGCGGCACAGGCGGATGAGCCAGATCCTCGTCCCGGCCGACTCGCCCGGAATCGAGATCGAGGCGGTGCCCGTGTCGGGCCATCGCGGGCGCGGCTGGTCGACGCACTGCGAGGTCACCTACACCGGCGTGCGCGTGCCGGCGGAGAACCTGCTCGGCGAGCGCGGCGACGGCTTCCGGATCGCGCAGAAGCGGCTTGGCCCCGGCCGCATCCACCACGTGATGCGCTGGCTCGGCCAGATGCAGCGGGCGTTCGACCTGATGTGCCGGTACTCGCTCGAGCGCGAGGCGTTCGGAGGACCGCTCGCGGAGAAGCAGACGGTGCAGAACTGGATCGCCGACTCCGCCGCGGAGATCCAGGCCTGCCGCCTGATGACCCTCGACGCCGCGGACAAGATCGACGGCGGCGACGAGGCGCGGGTCGAGATCTCGCTGATCAAGTTCTATGCCGCGCGCGTGCTGAACGAGGTGATCGACCGCGCGGTGCAGGTGCACGGCGGCCTCGGCCTGACCGACCGCACGCCCCTGGCGGCGATGCTGGCCATGGCTCGCGGCGGCCGGATCTACGACGGCCCGGACGAGGTGCACCGGATGGTCGTCAGCCGGCGGATCCTGAAGGAGTACGCCGCCGGCGGCACCTGGCGCTTCTCGTAGCCCAGCGCGCTCTTGGGCTCGTAACACAGTGTTACTTGGGCGGTCCTCGCGTCTCAGCGCGGTACGTCCAGTCGAACAGCGGTCGGGCGCCGAGCTGTTGCATGCGATCGACGATGTCGTCGGGTCCCTCCAGCGGCGTGGTCATGATCCGGAGCAGATCGACCATGTTCGGCCCCCGCCGGATGCGCCGAGCCTCGTGGACGAGCTCGCGAATCCGCTGGTAACTGGGCCGTGTGAGCCCCATCCGGTCGGCCTCGTCACCGATCCGGCGATAGGTCTCGGCGATCGGCCGGTTCCGATCGTCGAGTCGGACGATCGCCTCGATCAGGCGATGCGAGATCCGCGGGGCGAGCGTGACCATGCCCCGAACTGTCGCCGACGACCTGTCACGCGAGTGTCACGACTCCGCGCCGGACGTGCAAGTAACACTGTGTTACATGCTCAGGAGCGAGTCGCGACCGGGAGATGCTCGCCGCTGCTGAGTGGCCTCGCGAGCTTCTTTCCCGGGTTGAGCAGGTTCTTCGGGTCGAACAGGCGCTTGATCTCGGCGTGCAGGTCGAGGGCGCGGCCGGGCCACTGCCTCGCCAGCTGGCCGCGCTTGAGCAGGCCCAGGCCGTGCTCGCCGGAGACCGAGCCGCCGAGGCGGACGGCCAGGTCGAACAGGTCGTCGACCGCGAGCTCGGCGCGGCGGAGCTCGTCCGGCTCCTCCGGCGCGACCAGGAACGCCGAGTGGAGGTTGCCGTCGCCGGCGTGACCGAAGGAGAGGCCGATCAGATCGTGGCGGCGACCGATCGCCAGCGTCTCCTCCATCGCCTCCTCGACCCGGTCGAGCGGCACGACGATGTCCTCGGCGACGACCCCGCCGCGGCGCGCAAGGACGGCGAACGCCAACCCGGAGCGCCAGCGCCAGAAGGCATCGACCCCTTGCCGGTCGCTCGGCGCATGCACGCCGACCGCGCCCGCCCCCGCGACTTCGACCAGCTCTGCCTCGGATGCGCTCCGCCTCGGCGCGGGAGCCGTCCGCCTCGGCGAGCAGCACGAAGCCGGCACCGTCCGGCACGCCGCCGGGGAACGACGGCGGCGCCGCAGGCGAGCGTCTCGGCGTCGAGCACGTCGAGCGCGGCCGCGACGATGCCGCTGCCGACAACCCGGAGAAGCGCGGCGCACCCCTCCGGCGTCCCCCGATGGAAGATCGCCACCGGCAGGACGACCTCGGGCGCGGGGAGGAGCTTGAGCCAGGCCGCGGTGACGATCCCGAGCGTGCCCTCCGAGCCGACGAGCAGCCGCTTCAGGTCGTAGCCGGCGACGTCCTTGCGGATCGCGCCTCCGACGGAGACGAGCTCGCCCGGCGGCAGCGCCGCCTCGATGCCCGTCACCCAGTCGCCGACGACGCCGTACTTGAACGCGTGCGGACCGCCGGCGTTCGTCGCGATGTTGCCGCCGATCTGCGACTGCTCGGGAGCGCCGGGGTCGGGAGCGAACATCAGACCGCTGTCGCGAACGATCTGCTTCAGCCGGTCGGTGTGGACGCCGGCCTCGACGTGGATCCGCCACAGCTCCGGCTCGAACGAGCGGATGCGGTCGAGCCGGTCGAGCGCGAGCACGACGCCGCCGTCGGGCACGGCACCCGCCGCGAGCGCCCGTCCCGCCGCCGCGCGGCACGATCGTCACGTCTCGCTCGTAGCACCAGGCGAGCACGGCGGCGACCTCCTCGGCCGTCGCCGGCAGGACGACGGCGTCGGCCCGCCCCGGCAGCCGCGTGAAGTCGGTCAGGTACTCGGCGGGCGTGCCGTCGAGCACCGCCTGCCCGAACGCCGCTCTCAGCTCCCGCTCCAGACTCATTCCGCCAGGAACCGGGCGATCCGCGCGGCCGCTTCCTCACCGGCGTCCTCCTGGACGAAGTGACCCGCGTTGGCGAGGATCTCGGCCGGCAAAGCGCCCGGGATCAGCCGCGAGATCGCCTCCGCGACCTGCGGGCCGAAGATCGGGTCCGAGTCGCCGAACAGCACGAGCGCCGGCTTCTCCCACGACTGGAGCGCCTCGCGGATCGCCATCAGCGGCGCCGTGTTCGGGTGCTCCGGCTCGGTCGGGACGTGCTCGGGGAAGGCGAGCGCGCCGGCCTTCGACTCCGGGCCGGGGAACGGTGCGTCGTAGGCCGCGACCACCTCGTCGGCGAGCCCGCGCACCGCGCTCGTGCGGATCAGCCGCCCCGGCTGGAAGTCGCGGCCCGCGGCACGGACGACATCGCGGAAGCGGAGCCACGTCTCGCTCGGGGCTCGGCCGCCTCCGATCCCCGTGTTCATGATCACGAGCCGTTCGACGCGCGCCGGCTGCTCGACCGCGAGCCGCAGCCCGATCGGGCCGCCCCAGTCCTGGACGACCACGGTCAGCCGCGCGCAGGTCGAGCTCCTCGACCAGCCGCAGGATCGAGCCGTAGTGCCGGTCGAACGAGTACCACTCGACCTCGGTCGGCTTGTCGGAGCGCCCGAACCCGAAGTAGTCGGGACAGACGACGCGCGCGGCACGCGACAGCTCGGGGATCATCTTCCGGTACAGGAACGACCAGGTCGGCTCGCCGTGCAGGCAGAGGACGGGATCGCCGGAGCCCTCGTCGAGGTAGTGCATGCGCAGGCCTTCCTGGTCGAGGTAGTGCGGCTCGAACGGAAACGCAGGGAGACCGGCGAACCGCTCGTCGGGTGTGCGATAGACGTTCATCGCGGCCCGGGCACCCCGCGGAACTCGTAGACGAGCGGCTCGCGGCCCGGCTGGACGACCCACGCCTGTCCCGTCTCCTCCGACCGTGCCGCGGTCAGCGCCGCCTCTGCCACCCGCTCCGCCGAGATCAGCCCGATTCCCTGCTCGGCAACCCACTCCCGCAGCTCCCGATCGACGATCGGCGTGTCGGCGAAACCAGGGCAGAGCGCGTTGATCCGGATCCCGCGCTCGGCCAGCTGTGGCGCCGCCGACCGGACGAAGCCGACCACGGCATGCTTGGTCAGCGAGTAGATCGGGTCGAGCGACATCGCCATCAGCCCGGCGAGCGACGCGGTCGCAACGATCGACGAGCCGGGCTGCATCACCCGCGCCATCCGCCGGACGCCGAAGACGACACCGTCGACGTTCGCGCGCGAACGCGCGCCGGTAGGCCTGATCGGTCAGCTCGGCAACGTCGGTCTGCCCGGTCGAGACGCCCGCGTTCAGGAACGCGAAGTCGACCGCTCCGACCGCCTCCCAGGCCGCGGCATCGCCGACGTCGAAGCCGGTCGCCAGGTCGAGAGCCTGCACCTCCGTGCCCTCGGCCTCGAGCAGCGCAACGGTCGCGGCCCCGATCCCCGATGCCCCACCGGTGACGAGCGCGCTACGGAACAAGGACGACCTTCCCGATGTGGCGGCGGTCCTCGATCAATGCATGGGCGGCCGCAGCCTCCGCGAGCGGGAACTCGGCGCCGACGACCGGCCGCACCGCGCCCTCCTCCCACAGCCGGACGACATCCCGGACCGCCTCCCGGACGATCTCGGGAGCCAAGCCCATCAGGCGGCCCAGGTAGAAGCCGGCGACGCTCACGTTCCGCCCGACGACGAGCGCCGGGTTCAGGTCCGCCCAAAGCCCACCTGCGTAGCCGATCGCGATCAGCGTGCCCAGCGGGGCAAGCGCCTTGAGGCTGCGCACGAAGACCTCGCCGCCGACCGGATCGACGATCGCGTCCGCGCGCACTGCCTCGGCGAAGTCCTCGTAGCCGTACGCCTCGTCGGCGCCGAGCTCGAGTGCGAACGCGCGCTTCTCCTCCGATCCGGCGGTCGCGACGACTCGCGCGCCGAGGTGGCGCGCGATTTGGACGGCCGCGCTGCCCACCCCGCCCGCCGCGGCGTGCACGAGCACGACCGAACCGGGCCCGACCCGGGCCTGGCGCACAAGCGGGAGGTACGCCGTCAGGAACGTCATCAGGAACGAGGCACCCTCCGCGAACGAAGCGGTCTCGGGCAGTGGCACGATCCAGTCCTCGTCGGCCACGACCCGCTCGGCGTATCCGCCGCCGCCGATGCGGGGGAGCGCCATTACGCGCCGGCCGTCGATCTCACCGGCCACCTCGGACCCGAGGATCGTCGGCAGCGGCGGCGCCTGCGGGTACTCACCGCGGCGCACGAGCACGTCGAGGAAGTTCACGCCCGCGGCTCGCACGGACACGAGCGCCTGGCCCGCGCCCGCTTCCGGCTCGGGGACGTCGGCGAGCTCGAGCCGCTCCGGCCCGCCCAGCTCGCGGAGGACGACCGCCTTCAGGAGGCCGACACTTCCGGCTTCGCGAACATGTCGCGAAGCGCCGTCTTGCGGAACTTGCCGACCGCCGTCTTCGGGATCTCCGTCGACGAACTCGAAGGCGTCGGGCAGCCACCACTTCGCGAAGCTGCGCGCCAGGAACTCGGACAGCTCCTCCGCCGTCGTTGTTTGCCCCTCGCGCAGGACACAGACCGCCAGCGGCCGCTCGTCCCACTTCTCGCTCGGCACGGCGATCACCGCCGCCTCCGCCACCGCCGGATGCCCCATCAGCGCGTTCTCGAGCGCGACCGAGCTGATCCACTCGCCGCCGGACTTGATCACGTCCTTCGTGCGGTCCTGGATCCGGATGAAGCCGCGCGGGTGGAGCGAGACGATGTCGCCCGTCTTGAACCACCCGTCGTCCGTCCAGCGGTCGGCCTGCTCGGGCGTGTCGTAGTAGCCGGAGGCGACCCAGGGCCCGCGGATCTCCAGCTCGCCCATCGCCTCGTCGTCCCACGGGATCTCGTTGCCGTCGGCGTCGCGCGCCCGCAGCTCGACGAACGGCAGCGGCAGCCCCTGGAGCGCGATGTAGTCGAACTGCGTCTCGTCGTCCGCCTCGGCGAGATCGCCCGGCAGCATCGCCACGGATGCGACCGGCGATGTCTCCGTCATCCCCCAGCCGTGGATCACGTTCAGCCCGTGCCGCTGCTTGAACCCGGCGATCATCGCCCGCGGCGCCGCCGAGCCGCCGATCAGCATCCCCTTCATCTTGCGAGAGATCCCACTTGCCCGGGTTCGCGTCGAGAAGCGCGAGGATCCCCAGCCAGATCGTCGGCACGCCCGCCGCCCACGTCACGCCCTCCTGGACGAAGTCGTCGAGCAGGCTCTCGGGGTCGAGGTGCGGGCCGGGGTAGACGATCTTCGCGCCGAGCATCGCGGCGATGTACGGGTACCCCCACGCGTTGGCGTGGAACATCGGCACGACCGGCAGGATCACGTCGCTCTCGGCGATGCCGAGCCCGAGCGGGTTCCCGGCGGCGACCCCGAACGTGTGCAGCACGGTCGAGCGGTGCGAGTAGAGGACGCCCTTCGGCCTGCCGGTCGTCCCGCTCGTGTAGCACATCGCCGCCGCCTCGTTCTCGTCCAGCTCGGGGTCGCGCCAGTCGTCGGCCGACGCTCCGGCGAGGAGCTCCTCGTACGAGTCCTCGACGACGAAGACGTGCTCGATGTCGGTCGCGTCACGAAACTGCTCGAGCAGCGGCAGCAGGCTTCGGTCGACGATCACGGCCCGGTCGCCGGCGTGCTTGGCGATGTACCCGAGGTCGTTCGGATGGAGACGGAGGTTGAGCGTGTGCAGGACGAAGCCACCGCACGGAATCCCGAAGTAGCACTCCATGTGCTGGTGGTGGTTCCAGCAGAGCGTCGCGACGCGGTCGCCGCGCTCGAGCCCGAGTCCCGCGAGCGCGACCGCGAGCTGCTTCGCCCGCCGCGCCATCTCGCGGTAGCGGTACCGGTGGAAGCTCTTGTCCGGCAGGCGGGTGACGATCTCGTTGTCGCCGAAGTACGTCTCGACCCGCCGGAGCAGGTGCGGCAGCGTGAGCTGGAAATCCATCATCTGGCCGCGCACAGTGGGAACCGTAACCGGCCTCTATCCGCGCAGCAACGCGCGGGCGAGGACGCGGTCGCGCATCCGGTCGGGTAGGCGCTCGAGCGCGGCCCGGATCCTGGCGTCGCGGCCGACGAGGTAGCGGGTCTTCGGGCGGGGCGCCGTGAGCGCGTGCTCGACGGCGACGGCGACGCGATCGGCGGGTACCGCCTTCGCCGCCCGAGCCGCCGCGACCGCTCTGAACGCCTCCACGCGCGATCGGTAGCGCTCGGAGACCAGATCGGCGAGCGGCTGCGGCTTCGTCCAGATCGCGGTTGCGATCGTCCCAGGCTCGACCAGCGAGACTTCGATCCCCTCGGGGGCGAGCTCGAGCCGCAGCGAGTCGGCCATCGCCTCGAGCGCGAACTTCGAGATCGCGTACGCGCCGAGGAAGGGCAGAGCACTGCGTCCGGCGATCGAGCCGACGATCACCACCCGCCCGCGGGCACTGCGAAGCGCCGGGAGCACCGCCTGGGTGACCGCGAGCTGACCGACCACGTTCACCTCGAGCTGGCGCCGCAGCTCCTCCATCGGCAGATCCTCGAGCGGCGCGGCGATCGCGATGCCGGCGTTGTTGACGACGCCGTCGAGCCGGTCGAAGCGGAGTGCGCCGACCGAGCCGGGGTCGGCGACGTCGAGTAGCACCTCGGCCGTCCCCGGCGGCGCGTCGCCCGGTGTGCGCACACCCGCATACACCTGCCAGCCGGAAGCGGCGAGCCGCCGCGCGCAGGCAGCGCCGATCCCCGACGAGGCGCCGGTGATCAGAACCGTCTTACGCGAGGAGCCGATCGGCGATCTCCGCCCGCTGTACGGCGGGGAAGCCGCCGAACGCCTGGATCCACTGCGCACGCTTGTAGTAGCGATGCAGCGCGTGCTCCCAGGTGAAGCCGACCCCGCCGAGGATCTGGATCGAGCGCTCGCACGCCGAGACCGCCGCCTCCGACGCGTACGACTTCGCGGCCGCGGCGGCAACAGCCTGCTCCGGATCGCCCTCGGCCACGCACCAGGCAGCCCAGTATGCGAGCGACCGCGCAAGCTCCGCCGCCATGAAGCTGTCGACCAGCGAGTGGGACACGGCCTGGTAGACGCCGATCGGCTTGCCGAACTGCTGCCGCTCCTTCGCGTGCTCGATCCCGTACTCGAGCGCGCGCTGCGCGATCCCCACCGCCTCGAGCGCGAGCGCTGTGCGGAAGCGCGGCGGGTCGATCGTGCCGGGAAGCGGATCGCGCGAGCCTGGCGCGAGCCGGCCCAGGCGCCGTGTCGAGTCCATCGTCTCGAGCGTCTCGCCCTCGGCGTCGGCGGCCCCTTCGGGGGTGACCACGCGCTCGACCAGCGCCAGGTCGGGGACGACCCCGTCGACCTCGGCCGACCACCGCGCCTCGCCGGCGGCGACCCGTGCACGTTCCTCGGGCGGCAGCGCGGGCAGGGCGAGCGCGATCGTCGAGAAGTACGGCCCGGGATAGAGCGCGCGACCGAGCTCCTCGAACAGCACCGCCTCCTCGAGAAAGCCGAGCCCGGCGCCGCCCTCGTCCTCTCCGACCGAGACGCCGAGCCAGCCGAGCTCGGCCAGCTCGGCCCAGGACGCGGGATCCCACCCCTCGGCCGAGTCGGCCAGCTCGGCGACCCGCTCGGCGGGAAAGCGCTCCTCGAGGTAGCGGCGCGCCTCGGCGCGCAGGGTCTCCTGATCCGGCGTGAACGCGAAGTGCATCTATCGGCCCTTCGGGAAGCCCGAGCACGCGCTCGGCGACGATGTTGCGGAGGATCTCGGAGGTGCCGGCCTCGATCGTGTTGCCGCGGCTGCGCAGCTGGAGCCACTGCCAGTAGCCGTCGCCGTCCGATACCTGCGACTCGGGGCCGAGCAGCTCCAGCGCGAGCTTGCCGAGCCGCTGGTTCGCCTCCGACCAGTGCAGCTTCGGGATCGAGGCTTCGGGCCCGGGCGCACCCGTCTCGACGAGGCGCGTCAGCGCACGGTTGTTCGTCCACTTCAGCGCTTGCAGCTCGATCCAGCTCTGCGCGATCAGATCGCGCAGCCGGTCGTCGAGCTGCCGGCCCTTCGCCAGCTCGACGAGCTTGCCGACCGCGACCTCGAAGGCGCCCGCGAGCGCAAAGCCGAGCGACGCGCGCTCGTGCATCAGGGTCGTCATCGCCACCTGCCAGCCCTGGCCCGGCTCGCCGAGCACGTTGGCGACCGGCACCTCGACGTCGGTGAAGAAGATCTCGTTGAACTCGGCCTCGCCGGTGATCTGCGTCAGCGGCCGCACCTCGACGCCGGGCGCGTGCATGTCGACCAGCAGGTACGTGAGGCCCTGGTAGCGAGGAGCATCCGGGTCGCTGAGCGTGACGAGGATGCACCAGTCGGCGAGGTGCGCGTACGACGACCACACCTTCTGGCCGTTGACGACGTAGTGGCCGTCGCGCAGCTCGGCGCGCGTGCGCACGGCGGCGAGGTCGGAGCCGGCCCCCGGCTCGGAGAAGCCCTGGCACCAGATCTCCTCCGCCGAGAGGATCCTCGGCAGGTAGCGGGTCTTCTGCTCGTCGGTGCCGTGGACGATGATCGTCGGCCCCGCCATGCCGATCCCGATCACGCCGATGTGGCCCGGCGCCTGCGCCTTCGCGAGCTCCTCGAGCAGGATCGCCTGGTGCGAGTAGGGCGCGCCGCCGCCGCCGTACTCCTTCGGCCAGGTCAGCGCCGCGTACCCGGCCTCGCCGAGCTTTCGGCTCCATTCGCGTCCCCACTCCTCGAACCGCGCGGCGCCGCCGCGACGTCCGCGGCTCTCCTCGGGGAGATTGGCGGCGATCCAGGCCTGCACCTCCTGGCGGAAACGCGGCTTCCTCCGGAGAGTCGCGAAGCTGCACGTGACGAGCCTAACGCCCGGTCTCGCGCAGCGTCATGCAGGTGCTCGTCGCGTAGGCGACCCGGCGCCCCTGCTCGTCGACGACCTCACAGGTGGTCAGCCCGATCGTGCGTCCCGCGTGGACGACCCGCCCGGTCGCGGTCAGCGTGCCCTCGGTGACCTGGCGGAGGTAGTTCGTCTTCAGCTCCAGCGTCGTGAACGTCTCACCGTCGCCGAGCGTCGTCGCGTAGGCCATGCCCATTGCGGCGTCGGCGAGCGCGCAGATGATCCCGCCCTGGAGCGTGCCCATCGGGTTCGCGTGCTCGGGCGCGACCTCCATCTCGAAGACGCACTCGCCCGTCGGCGAACGAGTTCGAGCCGCAGCCCGAGGAGCTGCGACACGGGCGGCGGCGGCATCTCGCCGCGGATCATCGCCTCGATGTGGTCGCGGAGGCTCATCGTCCGAGCAGGAAGGCCTCGACCGCCTCGCGCCCGGTCTCGCCGCGCTTCGCGGTCTGGATCGAGTGGGAGGCGCCGTGCACGACGACGAGCTTGCCACGCGGGGCGAGGCGGAGCTCCTCGCGCGCCCACTCGAGCGGCGTCGACAGGTCGCGGTCGCCGTTCAGGAGGAGCGTCGGCACGGCGGGAAGCCTGGCGCCGGCGGGCAGGGCCGGAGCGGCTGCCGTCGGCGGGCCAGTTCAGGCAGGTCGCGATGATGCCGTTGCCGGCCGCCGTCGCCCGCGTGTACGGCCAGACGTCGCTCGCTCGGTCAGCTTGCGGACCCGCCGGCGAGCAGGCGGCGGCGCTCCGCCGGCGACGTCGCGCGAGCCCCACGGGAAGCGGAAGTCGGCGCAGAGCGTCGCGGCGTGCAGGCCGGAGCTGAAGAGCTCCGGCGGGCGCGCCGCTTCGCCCGGTGCATCTGCGCCGATCGTGCCCGTCGAGGTCGGCGCGGTTGCCCCGCCGCGCGGCGTGCAGCGCCGCGAGCACGCCCCGGTAGCTCGGATCGACGAACTCGGAGGTGACGATCGCGTCGAACAGCGCCGACGCCGTCCACGCCGTGCCGGACGAGCCAGGCGAGGTCGGTCGCCGGGTCGAAGCCGCAGCGCGATCTCGCGCGCAGGCGAGGCGCAGGACGCGGCGCGTGTCGCGCGGAGCCCGGTGAGGTAGAGGGCGTCGTCGACCTGGGGGTCGACGTGCGGGAGCACCGAGTCGAGCACGAGCGCCTTGACCGCCTCGGGTGGGCGACGGCGTAGCGCTCGGCGACGAACGTCCCGTACGAGACGCCGTCGAGCGTCCAGGTGCGCACGCCCGAGCGCCCGGCGCAGCAGCGTCGAGGTCGGCGACCGTGTCCCGCGGTCGAGTAGAGGCCGCGACGCGGCGCCGAGACCGGCTGCGCAGTCGCGGACCGCGGCGGGCGTCGGCCGCGCGATGTCCGATGTGCCGACCTCGCCCTGCAGCGCCGGGCACTGCGATCGCCGTCCCGCCCGTGCCGCGCTGGTCGAACATCACCAGCCGGTAGTCCGCTCAGCACCGCGCGCGAGCCGCAGCGCGATCCGCGCGAATCGACGGGAACGCCGGGCTGGCCCGGGACCGCCGGTCAGGAACAGCAGCACGCCGCGCGGCGCGGCGTCGTTGTCGGAGACGGCGACGTTCAGCCGGAGCGTCCCGTGCACGCGCCCGCTGCGGTCGAGCGGCACGGCAAGCGTCGAGCAGGTGAAGCCCGCCGCCTCGGCGCACGGATGCGGGCTCGTCAGGCCCGGAGTCGCAGCGCGGCGACGATGCCCGCGCAGGCCGAGCGCGACCAGCGCCGACCGCGACGTACCTCACGCCGACCGCCTCGAACGCCGCCCGCTCCGCGTCGGTCAGCGGCTGCGACTCGCCGCGTCTCCGGGTCGCGCGCGACGATCACCAGCTCGGCCTCCGCCGCCACCCGCCCGTCCGGCGCGCGGAGCTCGGCGCGCGCGGTGACGCTCTTCGTCCCGACGCGCTCGAGCCGGACGCTGCCGACCGCCTGCCGGTCGTCGAGTCGCAGCTCGGCGCGGTAGTCGATCGAGACGTGGGCGGCGACGTAGTGCCAGACCTCGCCCTCGGCCGAGGCCGAGGACGCCGCGGAGCCAGTCGTCGAGCACCTCCTCCAGGTACGTGAGGTAGACGGCCTGATTGACGTGTTCATAGGCGTCGAGGTCGCGCCAGCGGATCTCGATGCGCTTCTCGTGCACGAGGGCATAGGCTACGAGAGTGACACGCTTCGAGGGAAAGGTCGCGCTCGTCACGGGCGGCGGCCGCGGGATCGGCAAGGCGACGGCCGCGCGCTTCGCGTCCGAGGGCGCGAAGGTCGCGCTCGCCGACCTCGCGTTCGACGACGACGCCCCGGGCCTGCAGCTGGAGACCAACGTGACCGAGCCGCGAGGCGGTCGAGGCCGCGGTCGCGCGGACGGTCGAGGAGCACGGCGGCCTCGACATCCTCGTCACCTGCGCCGGGATCATCCGCGACAACCTCGTCTACAAGATGACCGACGACGACTGGGACGCGGTGATCGCGACCCACCTGCGCGGCACGTTCCTCGCCACCCAGGCGGCGCAGGCGCACATGACCCAGCACGGCGGCGGGAAGATGGTGCTGATCTCCTCGATCTCGGCGCTCGGCAACCGCGGCCAGCTGAACTACTCGGCCGCGAAGGCCGGGATCCAGGGGATGACGAAGACGCTCGCGATCGAGCTCGGCCGCTTCAACGTCAACGTCAACTGCGTCGCGCCGGGGTTCGTCTCGACGGCGATGACGCAGCAGACCGCCGATCGGATCGGCGTCGCCTTCGAGGACTTCCAGCGGATGGCCGCCGAGCAGGTGCCGCTCCAGCGGATCGGCGAGCCGGAGGACATCGCGGGCGTGATCGCGTTCCTCTGCTCGGAGGACGCGAGCTACGTCAGCGGCCAGGTGATCTACGTCCGGGACGGCCCGTAGCACCCTTTCGGGCGCGTAGCGCGCGGCTAGACTGTCCCGCCCTGGGGGCGTAGTTCAGTTGGTTAGAACGCCGGCCTGTCACGCCGGAGGTCGCGGGTTCGAGTCCCGTCGCTCCCGTCTTTCCTCCCGCTCTCTTGACCCACGCGGTAGGGCAGGGAAGGGCGTGTACTCCTTGCGACCGGCTACAAGCGTGTCGCACCACGCAGGGGCTCAAAGCGCGGGCCGGGCGTGGCTCTGTCGATTTTCCCAATCGCTTGACATCAGACACTGTTGTCTGCTTTATTACTCACAGACACTACTGTCTGACTTAGAAGGGACGGCTCACATGCACAAGAAGATCCACACCACCCGCACCGGCCGCACATTCGAAGGCCGGCTTCGCCCTGCTGGGCGTGCTCCTCGTCGCCCAGCTGATGGTGATCCTCGACATCACGGCCGTGAACATCGCGCTGCCGAGCCTGGCCGCGCGACCTCGAGCTCAGCGGCTCGACGGTCAGCTGGACGATCACGAGCTACTCGCTGATCTTCGGCAGCCTGCTCCTCTTCGGCGGCCGCGCCGCCGACCTGTCGGCCGCCGGCGGTTGTTCCTGACCGGCCTCGGCGTCTTCACCGTCTCGTCGCTCGCCTCCGCGATGGCCGGGCACCGCAGACGACGCTCTTCGCCGCACGGGCGGGTCAGGGTCTCGGCGCGGCGATGCTCTCGCCCGGCCGCGCTCTCGATCATCACGTCCGCGTTCCACGGCACGCAGCGGGCGAAGGCGCTCGCCGCCTGGGGCGCGGTCGGCGGCGCCGGCGCTGCGATCGGCGTCCTCGTCGGCGGCGTCCTCACCGAGCTCGGCGACTGGCGGATGATCTTCTACGTCAACCTCCCGGTCGCGGTCGCTCTTGCCGTCGACCGCGCTGAAGGTCATCCCGGCGCGATACAGGAAGCCGCGCTGGCGCGGCCTCGACCTGCCGCGGCGCGTTGCTCGCCACGGCAGCCTCGGCGCGCTCGTCTTCGCGATCACGCAGGCCGACACGCCGGCTGGGCCTCGACCCAGACGATCGGGCTCGGCGCCGCTCGGCGCTCGCCGGGCTCGCCGGCTTCGCGGCCTGCGAGCGCCGCACCGAGCAGCCCGCTTCTGCGGGTCGAGCGACTCGCCGACCGCGCCGTCGGCGGCGGCCTCTTCCTGATGCTCGCCGCGGCCGGCTCGATCTTCGGCCTCTTCCTGCTCTGCTCGCTCTACCTGCAGAACGTGCTCGGCACCGGGCCCGCTCGACGACCGGCCTCGCCTTCATCCCGCTCGCTCTCGCCGCCGGAGTCGGCGCCCACGCGGCCGGTCACGTCGTCGGCAGGCACGGCGTCCGCGGCCCGCTCGCCGCGGCCTTCCTGATCGCCGCGGCCGGTATGGCGCTTCTCGCCCACGTCGGCGAGCACGGCACGCTACCTCCGCGAACGTCCTGCCCGGAATGCTCGTCGCCGGATTCGGGCTCGGCATCGCCGTCGTCTCCGTCTCGATCGCGATCCTCACCGGCGCCGCGAAGACGAGTCAGGGATGATCTCCGGCCTCAACTCGACCGGCCACGAGATCGGCGGCACGATCGGGATCGCCGTCTTCTCGACGATCGCAGCCGGAGCGACCGGAGCACTCGGCGGCGCGCAGGCCGCCTCCGGCATCGCCACGCCTTCATCGCAGCCGGGATCCTCGCTAGTGTCGCGAGCCTGGTCGCGCTTGCCGTTCTTCCGCAGGCCCGTCACTTCCTGCCGAAGCTGCGGCTCAACCCCCAGCGCGATGCCGATCCACTGAGATGGCGAAGCAGACGACACCCGCCACCACGCACCAGGCGCCGCCGCGCCGACGCCGAACGCAGCGTCGCCGCCATCCTCGACGCCGCCTCGAGGCGCTGGCGAGCGATCCCGATGCCAGCATGGCCGAGATCGCTCGCCGCGCGGGCGTCGTCCGCGCGACGATCTACGTCCACTTCCCGACCCGCGAGTCCTCCTCGACGCCGTCATGGAGCACGCGGTCGCCGAGGTCGCCGCGGCGACGAAGCGATGCCGAGCCGCAGCGCGGCGAGCCGGCGGAGGCGCTCGAGCGGGTGCTCCGTGCCACCTGGCGGCAGCTCGGCCAGCTTCCACGCTCTCGCTCGCGATCAACACGAGCCGGCTCTCGGCGAAGGAGCTGCGCCGCCGTCACCTCCCGGTGACTCGACGCAGCTCGCGCCGCTCATCGAACGCGGCCAGAAGGAGGGCGTCTTCCGGCGTGATCTCCCGGTCTCTGGCATCTCGCGGTGATCCGCGCGATCGTGCACACCGCGAGCTTCGAATTGCAGGGCGGACGGATCCCCGAGCGCCGACGTCGAGGCAGCCATGCTCACGACCGCACTCGCCGCGATCGCCGAGCAAGCGGGCTGAGCCGCTTCATGGCTCACCGCCGGCGCCGTGGCCAGATGCCGGCTGCTTGCGATACTGGGCTGGATGGTTCTTGCTGGGACGGCGCCGGTGTCTGTTCTCGATCTCGCGCCCGTCGCGACCGGGTCGACCGTCGGCGAGGCGCTGCGCAACTCGCTCGAGCTGGCGCAGCACGTCGAGCGGCTCGGCTACCTGCGCCACTGGGTCGCCGAGCACCACAACATGCCGGGGATCGCCAGCTCCGCGCCGGCGGTGCTGATCGCCCACCTGGCGAGCGCGACGACGACGATGCGGGTCGGCTCGGGCGGCGTGATGCTGCCCAACCACCAGCCGCTGGTGGTCGCCGAGCAGTTCGGGATGCTCGAGGCGCTGCACCCGGGCCGGATCGACCTCGGCATCGGCCGCGCGCCCGGCACCGACCAGATCACCGCCTCATGCGCTGCGCCGCATCGCTCGACCCGGTCCGCCGACGACCTCCCGACGCCAGCTCGCAGAGCTGCTCGCCTTCTTCGCCGGGACGCTTCCCGCAGCATCACCGCGGTCGCCGGGCGCGCGGCGAGCATGCCGGCGATCTGGCTGCTCGGCTCGAGCGACTTCAGCGCCCAGCTGGCGGGCGAGCTCGGGCTGCCGTTCTCGTTCGCCCACCACTTCATGCCGCAGAACACGATGCCGGCGCTGCGAGCTCTACCGCGCGCACCTTCCGGCCTTCGCCGACGCCTCGCCGAGCCCTACGCGATGATCGGCGTCGCGGTCGTCTGCGCCGAGACCGACGAGCAGGCGCGCTGGCTGCACGCCCGGCGCGCTCGTCGTTCCTGCGCCTGCGCACCGGCCGGCCCGGCGACGCTGCCCGTCGCCCGAGGAGGCGGCCGCCTACGAGTACTCGCCCGCCGAGCGCGCGTTCGTCGACAGCTGGACGGCCTCGCACGTCGTCGGCTCGCCCGCCACGGTGCGCGACGGCCTGCACGAGCTCGCAGCGGCGCACCGGCGCCGACGAGCTGATCCTGACCACGATGGTCTACGACCACGCCGACCGGCTCCGCTCCTACGAGCTGATCGCGCAGGCCCTCGCGCGGCCCGCGTCCCGCGTCGCCTGACGCGATTACGATCTCCTCGCCACCCTCGAGGGGATCGACGACGCGCAGGCCCGAGAAGCTGCGGAAGCCGCTGTCGTGCGAGGCGAGGACGAGCCCGTGCTCGATCGCGAGCGCGGCGATCTCGATGTCCGGGACGTCCTCGCTGCGCAGGCCCGGCGTGGCGGCGAGCTCGGCAGCGATCGCCGCATGCCCGGCACCGGGCGAGACGATCCGGACGGCCGGCTGCGCCAGATACGCGGCGATATCGGCCCAGGCGTCCCGAACGGTCAGGGCATTCCTGCCGAACGCGCGAGTGTTGCTCGTCAGGCGAATCAACGAGTAGACGACCGGCCAGCAGAAGGCGACAGTTCCGTCGCCGTCGGCGAAGAGCGCCCCGAGCCACGCGCGTGCCCGATCGTGCTCGGGCGCGTCCGTGAACCTCGCGTACACGAGCAGGTTCGTGTCCACGAGCGTCACGGGAGTCCGCGCTCTGCGCGCCGCTCGTCGTCGAGCGCTGCCAGCACCGCCGAGACGTCGGAAATATCGATCAGCGGCCGTCCGGGCCGCGTCGGCAGCGGCGGAGGCTCGGCGGACCGAGCCGGACGAGCGCTCCGGCGAAGCAGCCGGTTGACCGCAGAGCGGAACGACTCCCCGGTCCGGGCGCGCTCGCTCTCGATCATTGCGACGACGTCGTCATCCAGCGTGATCGTGGTGCGCATGATGCCCTGATTTTAGCATCACAGGCATCAATTCCATTCGGCCGGCGCCCTTCGCAGCGGTCGCGCGTCAGCGTCTCGGCACGGGCCGTGATGCGCGCCTGGCGGCAGAGCTGCTCGGCGAGCTTCCACACGATCGCGCGGGCGGTGAAGCTCTCGCCGCCGCCGAGCTCGAGGTCGGCGAGCGCAGCGTCGGCGTCGGTCACACCGCAGCTCGGCGGCACGCCGCACCGCAGCCAGGGCCCGCTCGTCGAGCCCGTCGGCCCACAGGTCCGGTGTCATCCTCCGGACCTCCCGCGTGACAACGGATCGGTCGCCGCCGTCGAGCGCGATCGAGACGAAGCTGAGACAGGCGAGACAGATGCCGTCGAGCCCGATGTCGAGCTGCCGGGCGACCGCGTGCGCCCGGACCTCCGAGAATCCTCCCACGATGGTCAGGAGAGCACAGGAGCCGTGTCGCGTCTGTGACGAAGGTGGAAGGAAATGAGACGATCGCCTGCCATCGACGAGAGGAGAACGAGGATGGGCGTTTCCGGTGCCACGCTCTACCGCTGGGAGGACCTGCCGAAGGAGGCGCTGAAGCCGGACCTCGAGCGCCGCCTGATCTCGACCGAGCGGATGATGCTCGCGCACGTGTACTTCCAGAAGGGCGGCCTCGTGCCCAAGCACGCGCACGAGAACGAGCAGCTGACCTACATCCTCGAGGGCGTCCTGCGGTTCTGGCTCGGCGAGGACGAGTCGGAGGTCGTCGACGTCGCCGCCGGCGAGGTGCTCCACATCCCGTCGCACCTGCCGCACCGGGCCGAGGCGCTGGAGGCGACGCTCGACGTCGACATCTTCTGCCCGCCCCGGGCAGGACTGGCTGGACGGGTCGGACGTCTACCTACGCGACGAGTGAGGCGAGCCGCTCGATCCCCTCGTCGATGAGCGACTCGTCGACCATGCTGAACGAGAGCCGAACGTTGCTCGCCGCCGCGACCGTCGGGATAGAAGAGCGAGCCGGGGACGATCCCGACGCCGTGCTCGGCCGCCGTCGCCGCGAGCGCCGTGGCGTCGCACCCGGGCAGGGTCAGCCACGAGAAGAAGCCGCCCTGTGGGCGAGTCCAGTATGCGTCCGCCGGCATCAGCCGCTCGAGCGCGGCCAGCAGACGGTCGCACTTGCTCCGGTACAGCTCGCGTGACCGGGAGACCTGCTCGTCGATCCAGCCACGGCGGACGTACTCCTCGAACATGCGCTGGCCGAGCGCACCCGCGCACTGGTCGGTGTTCTGCTTGGCCGCGACGAGCCGGGCGGAGACGTCCGCGGGCGCGGCCGCCCAGCCGAGCCGAACACCCGGCAGGAACGTCTTCGACGTCGTCCCGGCCTGCACGACCGTGTCCGGCGCGAGGCTCCAGAGGCTCGGCGGTGCGTCGTCGCCGAAGCCGAGCTCGCGATACGCGACGTCCTCGACGATCAGGAAGCCGTACCGCCGCGCGAGCTCGACGAGCAGCTCGCGCCGCTCGACCGACAGGCTGACTCCCGCGGGATTCTGGTGGTCCGGGATCGTGTAGAGAAGCTTCGGACGCAACCCGCCGTCCAGCCGGCGCTCCAGCTCGTCGACCTGGAGCCCGTCGTCGTCCATCGGGACGGCGGTGATCTCGGCCTCGAACCCGCGGAAGGCCATGATCGCGCCGAGGTACGTCGGCCCCTCGACGACGACGGCGTCGCCCCGGTCGAGAAACGACTTGCAGACGAGCTCGAGCCCCTCGATCCCGCCGCTCGTGATCAGCAGCTCGTCGTCGCCCGGGCGGCGGCCCTGGATGCGCTCGAGCCTGCCGGCGACCGCGTCGAGCGTGCCGGCGAGACCTCGCGTCGGCGCGTACTGGAACGCGGTCGTCTCGCCCGTCGCCGCGAACTCCTGGAGCAGCGCCGAGGCGCGCTCGCGCGGAAACGTCAGCGGATCGGGAAAACCGCCTGCGAACGAGATCAGGTCGGGTCTTCCGAGGAAGCCGAGCACGAACGCGATCCCCTCGCCGACGTCCCCGCGCGTGCGGGCGGCGAAGAGGTGATCCCACCGTCCGGTCTCCGACGTGACCGCCACTGCCGCGAGCCTAACGGAGTCCAGCCTTCGAGGACGTGCGCTCCTCGAAGCGCGCACCGTGAAGCCGACGATGCCCGGCCCGTCGAGCATGAACGGGCGAGCACAGCGACCTCACGACCAGCACGTTGCCCGCGTGTGGTCGTAGATGAAGGCGTACTCGACATCCCGCGAACACGACGTAGCGCGAGCAGCGTCCATCGCCGGCGACCTGGACGAACCCCCAGGAGGGGAAGCCCGTCGGCGCGCGAGCAGAGCGACGCTCGCCGGAGCACGCAGCGCCGCGGCGGCCAGGAGTCCGACCGCAGGGCCGAGCGGAGCGCGGCGCGGCAGGTACGCGGCGAGGTAGATCACGACCCGACGCGACGAGCGCGATCGAGACGCATCCCGCGCGCGTCGACGGTCGGGAGCCATCCGCTCGGCGGAGCGGCTGTTCGCGCTGCGCAGCCATCAACTCGCCAGCCTGGTCATGATGATCAGGGTCGCGACCTGCATCGCTCCGGTGATGCCGGCGGTGTAGATGAACCGCTTCATCAGCTTCTCGATCATCGCGCCGTTCGGCTGCGGCTTCGCGCAGCTCGAAGAGCACGGCGAGTTCGCCGGCTCGAGGAGGCCGAGCGCGATCACGGCCATGACCCCGACGACGATGCATCGACGCGACGACCCAGCCGTGGCGCGGGTAGCCGCGCGTCGAGCATCCCGTGGTCCCGGCGAGCTGGCAGCCGGACGCGAGCGCCATCGTCACCAGCGTCGGGATCAGCAGCACCATCGTCGGCATCAGCGCGGGGTGAACTCGATCCGCGCCGGAATCGGCAGCCGTCTGATGATCGGCCCGATCACGAAGCCGAGGAACAGGTCGACGCCGTCCAGATGCCCGCCGCCGACGACGCGGAAGTGTGAAGCTCCGGGCGTCCTCCGTCTCCGGAGTGTGCACGGGCGGGGCACGCTCGGCGGCTCCGGTCGGCAATGACCTCCTTCGCAAGCTCGGCGGCGAGCGCCCGGGCGGCCTCCTCGATCTTCCGCGCGCTTGACTCGGACGCGCGCAGCTGCGAACTGCCTGTTCTGTGAGCAGCGCCTGCCCGCAGTGCGGGCACGCTCGGCTCCGGCGGGCTGCGGCCGGGAGGTCTCGGCTTGGTCGACATGTCTCCTTTCGGGGACGGGTCGACGTGAGCTCCTTTCCCGGGATGCGAGCGCGGCGCTAGCGCGTCGACCCGACGAAGACAGGGCAATGGACGTCGGCGGCATAAGATCACCGGCGTGCGCGAGCTGCTCGCCCGCAAGCCGATTCTCGGGATGATCCACATGCCGGCGCTGCCGGCTGCGCCGCGCAACGACAAGACGATGGACGAGCTCGTCGCCTTCGCGCTCTCGGAGGCGCGCAAGCTCGAGGCGGCCGGGCTCGACGCCTGCATCGTCGAGAACGTCGGCGACGTGCCGCTCTTCCGCGACCACGTCCCGCCCGCGACGGTCGCCGCGATGACCGTGCTCGTCACCGAGGTGCGGCGCGCGACGTCGATGCACGTCGGGGTCAACATCCTCCGCAACGCCTGCGAGGAGGCGCTCTCGATCGCGCACGTCTGCGGCGCCGACTTCATCCGCTGCAACGTGATGATCGGCGCCTACGTCACCGACCAGGGGCTCATCCAGGGCTGCGCCGCGGAGCTCGCGCGGCTGCGCCGCTCGCTCGACTCCGAGGTGCTGATCTTCGGCGACGTCCACGTCAAGCACGCGCACCCGCTCTTCGACGTGCCGATCGAGTACGCCGCCCAGGATCTCGCCGAGCGCGGGGGCGTCGACGCCGTGATCGTCTCCGGCCCGCGCAGCCCGATCCCGCCCACCTGGGAGCGGCTCGACACGGTGAAGGGGGCGGTCGAGCTTCCGGTTCTGATCGGCAGCGGCATCGGCCTCGACAACGTCAAGGAGTTCTACGACAGGGCCGACGGCGTGTTGATCGGCGAGCCCGACTTCAAGGTCGGCGGCGTCTGGGGCGGCGAGACCGACCAGGCCGCCTACGCCGAGGCCGTCAAGCGCTGCCGCGGCTAGCACCCGCCACTTCGTAGCTCACCGCGCCACCCGGGGCCGGGACCGCTGTTGTTACCATGGTTAACGAAATGCCGGTCGTCGCAACCGATTCCCTCGAGCTCGCAAACCGCCTGCGCCCGGCCCTGCTCCAACTCTCCCGTCACCTTCGCCGGGAAGCCCATGCCGAGGGGATCACCGGAGGTCAGGCGACGCTGCTCGCGCAGATCCGCAACGACCCGCAGCTCGGGATCACCGAGCTCGCCGCCCGCGAGGCGGTTTCGACGCCGGCGATGACCCGCGCGGTCGATCGGCTGGAGAAGGCGGGCCTCGTCGACCGGACGCCGTCGCCCGACGACGGCCGCCGGATCCGGCTCGCACTCACTCCCAAAGGCGTGCGCGCACTGCGCTCGGTCCGACGCCGCCGGACGGCCTGGCTGGCGGAGCGACTCCAGGGCCTGACCGCGGCCGAGCTTGCGGCGGTTGACGCGGCGGTCGAGCCGCTGCTGCGGCTGGTGGAAGAGTGACCGCCGCGCTGCTGGCGCTGAACTCGCGCACATTCTCCAGCCTCCAGAAGCACCGCAACTACCGGCTGTACTTCGCCGGGCAGATCGTCTCGGTCAGCGGCACGTGGATGCAGGACACGGCGCTCCCCTGGCTCGTGCTCGCGCTGACGCACTCGCCGGTGTACGTCGGCATGCTCGTCCTCGCCCGCTACGCGCCGTTCATGGCGTTCGGGCTCTTTTCCGGCGCGCTCGCCGACCGCTTCGACAACCGCCGCGTGGTGATCGTCACCCAGGCGAGCTCGATGCTGGTTGCCGCCGCCCTGGCGGTGCTCGCGTTCTCGGGCGTACACCAGATCTGGCCGTACTTCGTCCTTGCGTTCCTCGGCGGCGCGGCGCTCGTCTTCGACGCGCCGAACCGCCATGCGCTGACGTTCCAGCTGGTCGGCCGCGACGAGCTGCCGAACGCCGTCGCGCTCAACTCGAGCCTCTTCAACGCCGGTCGTGTGGTCGGCCCTGCTGTCGGCGGCGTTCTGATCGCGGTGGCCGGGATCGGCTGGTGCTTCGCGATCAACGCGGGCACGTTCCTCGCCTTTCTCGCCGCGCTCCTGCTGATGCGCGGCGCGGAGCTCTACCCCCTCGACCGCGAGGCGGGCGCAGCCAAGACCGGCGCAGCCATCCGCGAGGGACTCGCCTATGTATGGCGCTCGCCGCAGATGAGGCTCGTGCTTGCGATCACGGTCGTCGTCAGCGCAACGGGTTTCAACTTCCGCGTCCTGCTGCCCGTGCTCGCGTCGGGGACGCTGCACGCAGGAGCCGAGGTCTTCGGCGTGCTGTTCGCGTGCTTCGGGGCCGGAGCGTTGGTGGGCGCACTCGGCGCCGCCGCCCTGGGCCGCGCGAGCTGGCGGGCTTTGATCCTCGGCTCTGCGGGGTTCAGCGGAGCGA
This sequence comes from uncultured Actinomycetes bacterium, assembly GCA_963764565.1. Taxonomy (GTDB): domain Bacteria; phylum Actinomycetota; class Thermoleophilia; order Gaiellales; family Gaiellaceae; genus DATBLE01. Next base: position 41,944 of record CAVXTD010000011.1, on the reverse strand, counting down.
TGCTCCTGCTGGCGCCGGTGCGCAGCGCGGTTGTCGCGGCTGTGCTCTTGTTCGTGATCGGCTTCTGCTTCTCGACCTGGACGGCCAACAGCCAGTCGATCCTCCAGCTCACCGCACCCGACCGGCTGCGCGGCCGGGTGCTCGGGCTCTACCTGTTTGCGTTCGCCGGCCTGGCACCGGTGGGCGGCCTGCTCGCAGGCTGGCTGGCGGACGTCGGCGGCACGGAGCTCGCGTTCGGAGTCGCCGGCGTAGCGGGGCTTAGTGTCACGGCGTACGCGCTGACGCGGGCCCGACGGTGGCGAGCTCCGCGGCGACTCGTACCAGCGGAGGAGCCCCAGGCCCAGGTCAGTGTCTGACACCGAAGGTGTCAGACACTGCACTCAAGTGGCGAGCCGACCCGAGTGCCGGCAGACGCCTGACTAGCCCGCCTGGCCTGCGACCCGCAGGCCCGCGTGGCAGCTCGTGCGGCCCTGCTTCTCGAAGTACTGCTGGTGGTAGTCCTCGGCCTCGTGGAACGTCTCGGCGGGGACGACCTCCGTGGTCACGCGCGCCGGAAGCTGCGCCTGGACTCGCGCCTTCGAGGCGACCGCCGTCTCCTCCTGCTCGGGCGAGTGGTAGTAGACGGCCGAGCGGTACTGGCTGCCGACGTCCGGCCCCTGCCGGTTCCCCTGAGTCGGGTCGTGCGAGCGCCAGAACAGGTCGAGCAGCTGGTCGTAGGAGACCTGTGCGGGGTCGAACTCGACCTCGACCGCCTCGGCGTGCCCGGTCGTGTCGGAACAGACGTCGTAGTAGGAGGGATCCTCGGTGTGCCCGCCGGTGTAGCCGACGCGCGTGCCGGTGACGCCCGGAATCTGCCTGAACGCTGCCTCGACGCCCCAGAAGCAGCCGGCTGCGAATGTCGCTTTCTCTGTCATGCATCCCGCCGTGCGCGAGCTGCTCGCCCGCAAGCCGATTCTCGGGATGATCCACATGCCCGCGCTGCCGGCTGCGCCGCGCAACGACAAGACGATGGACGAGCTCGTCGCCTTCGCGCTCTCGGAGGCGCGCAAGCTCGAGGCAGCCGGGCTCGACGCCTGCATCGTCGAGAACGTCGGCGACGTGCCCCTCTTCCGCGACCACGTCCCCCCGGCGACGGTCGCCGCGATGACCGTGCTCGTCACCGAGGTCCGGCGCGCGACGTCGATGCACGTCGGGGTCAACATCCTCCGCAACGCCTGCGAGGAGGCGCTCTCGATCGCACACGTCTGCGGCGCCGACTTCATCCGCTGCAACGTGATGATCGGCGCCTACGTCACCGATCAGGGGCTCATCCAGGGCTGCGCCGCCGAGCTCGCGCGGCTGCGCCGCTCGCTCGACTCGGAGGTGCTGATCTTCGGCGACGTCCACGTCAAGCACGCGCACCCGCTCTTCGACGTGCCGATCGAGTACGCCGCCCAGGATCTCGCCGAGCGCGGGGGCGTCGACGCGGTGATCGTCTCCGGCCCGCGCAGCCCGATCCCGCCCACCTGGGAGCGGCTCGACACCGTGAAGGGAGCGGTCGAGCTTCCGGTTCTGATCGGGAGCGGCATCGGCCTCGACAACGTCAAGGAGTTCTACGACAGGGCCGACGGCGTGTTGATCGGCGAGCCCGACTTCAAGGTCGGCGGCGTCTGGGGCGGCGAGACCGACCAGGCCGCCTACGCCGAAGCGGTCAAGCGCTGCCGCGGCTAGCACTCGCCACTTCGTAGCCCACCGCGCCACCCGGGGCCGGACCGCTGTTGTTACCATGGTTAACGAAATGCCGGTCGTCGCTACCGATTCTCTCGAGCTTGCAAACCGCCTGCGCCCGGCCCTGCTCCAACTCTCCCGCCACCTTCGCCGGGAAGCCCATGCCGAGGGGATCACCGGCGGTCAGGCGACGCTGCTCGCGCAGATCCGCAACGACCCGCAGCTCGGGGTCACCGAGCTCGCCGCCCGCGAGGCGGTTTCGACGCCGGCGATGACCCGCGCGGTCGACCGGCTGGAGAAGGCGGGCCTCGTCGACCGGACGCCGTCGCCCGACGACGGCCGCCGGATCCGGCTCTCACTCACTCCCAAAGGCGTGCGCGCACTGCGCTCGGTCCGACGCCGCCGGACGGCCTGGCTGGCGGAGCGACTCCAGGGCCTGACCGCGGCCGAGCTTGCGGCGGTTGACGCGGCGATCGAGCCGCTGCTGCGGCTGGTAGAAGAGTGACCGCCGCGCTGCTGGCGCTGAACTCGCGCACATTCTCCAGCCTCAAGAAGCACCGCAACTACCGGCTGTACTTCGCCGGGCAGATCGTCTCGGTCAGCGGCACGTGGATGCAGGACACGGCGCTCCCTTGGCTCGTGCTCGCGCTGACGCACTCGCCCGTGTACGTCGGCATGCTCGTCCTCGCCCGCTACGCGCCGTTCATGGCGTTCGGGCTCTTTTCCGGCGCGCTCGCCGACCGCTTCGACAACCGCCGCGTGGTGATCGTCACCCAGGCGAGCTCGATGCTGGTTGCCGCCGCCCTGGCGGTGCTCGCGTTCTCGGGCGTACACCAGATCTGGCCGTACTTCGTCCTTGCGCTCCTCGGCGGCGCGGCGCTCGTCTTCGACGCGCCGAACCGCCATGCACTGACGTTCCAGCTGGTCGGCCGCGACGAGCTGCCGAACGCCGTCGCGCTCAACTCGAGCCTCTTCAACGCCGGTCGTGTGGTCGGCCCTGCTGTCGGCGGCGTTCTGATCGCGGTGGCCGGGATCGGCTGGTGCTTCGCGATCAACGCGGGCACGTTCCTCGCCTTTCTCGCCGCGCTCCTGCTGATGCGCAGCGCGGAGCTCTACCCCCTCGACCGCGAGGCGGGCGCTGCCAAGACCGGCGCAGCCATCCGCGAGGGACTCGCCTATGTATGGCGCTCGCCGCAGATGAGGCTCGTGCTTGCGATCACGGTCGTCGTCAGCGCAACGGGTTTCAACTTCCGCGTCCTGCTGCCCGTGCTCGCGTCGGGGACACTGCACGCAGGAGCCGAGGTCTTCGGCGTGCTGTTCGCGTGCTTCGGGGCCGGAGCGTTGGTGGGCGCACTCGGCGCCGCCGCCCTGGGCCGCGCGAGCTGGCGGGCTTTGATCCTCGGCTCTGCGGGGTTCAGCGGAGCGATGCTCCTGCTGGCGCCCGTGCGCAGCGCGGTTGTCGCGGCTGTGCTCTTGTTCGTGATCGGCTTCTGCTTCTCGACCTGGACGGCCAACAGCCAGTCGATCCTCCAGCTCACCGCACCCGACCGGCTGCGCGGCCGGGTGCTCGGGCTCTACCTGTTTGCGTTCGCCGGCCTGGCACCGGTGGGCGGGCTGCTCGCAGGCTGGCTCGCGGACGTCGGCGGCACGGAGCTCGCGTTCGGAGTCGCCGGCGTAGCGGGGCTTGGTGTCACGGCGTACGCGCTGACGCGGGCCCGACGGTGGCGAGCCCCGCGACGACTCGTACCAGCGGAGGAGCCCCAGGCCCAGGTCAGTGTCTGACACCGAAGGTGTCAGACACTGCACTCAAGTGGCGAGCCGACCCGAGAGGGTGCCGGCAGAAGCCTGACTAGCCCGCCTGGCCTGCGACCCGCAGGCCCGCGTGGCAGCTCGTGCGCCCCTGCTTCTCGAAGTACTGCTGGTGGTAGTCCTCGGCCTCGTAGAACGTCTCAGCCGGGACGACCTCCGTGGTCACGCGCGCCGGAAGCTGCGCCTGGACTCGCGCCTTCGAAGCGACCGCCGCCTCCTCCTGCTCAGGCGAGTGGTAGTAGACGGCCGAGCGGTACTGGCTGCCGACGTCCGGCCCCTGCCGGTTCCCCTGCGTCGGGTCGTGTGAGCGCCAGAACAGGTCGAGCAGCTGGTCGTAGGAGACCTGCGCGGGATCGAACTCGACCTCGACCGCCTCGGCGTGCCCGGTCGTGTCGGAACAGACGTCGTAGTAGGCGGGGTCGTCGGTGTGCCCGCCCGTGTAGCCGACGCGGGTGCCGGTGACGCCCGGAATCTGCCTGAACGCTGCCTCGACGCCCCAGAAGCAGCCGGCTGCGAATGTCGCTTTCTCTGTCATGCCTTATAGTCTTGCGGACCTTTAGTCTCACGGAAGTGTCCCGCGTTACGCGCGTCTTAACCGTGCCTGGCACGGTCAAGACCGTGCAGTTCTGTTCAGGCCTGCCGGAGCTCGAGCGTTACGAGATCTGCCAGCTGTCGGCGCTGTGCAGCAGCGCGCGCAGGTCGCCCTCGCCGTCCTTCTCCTTCGCCGCGGCGATCTGCTCGGCCATCAGCTCGTCGTAGACCGGCCGCTCGACGTCGCGGAAGACGCCGATCGCAGCCGGGCCCGTCGGCGTGTGCGCGATGCGGGAGAGCGCGAAGGCGAGGCTCGACGTGTCGTGGTGCGCGTCGTGGACGAGCAGCGCGTCCTCACCGACCTCGGCGACGTCCACCAGCTCGCACGAGCCGTCGGCGCGCTGAATCACGCCGCGCTCGCCGTCGGCGCCGAAGCGGATCGGCTGCCCGTGCTCGAGCCGGATCTGGTTCTCGGTGTGCTCCTTGACCGCGTCGAAGGCGCCGTCGTTGAAGATGTTGCAGTTCTGGTAGATCTCGACGAAGGCCGTTCCCCTGTGGGCGGCGGCGCGGCGGAGCACCTCGGTCAGGTGCTTGCGGTCGGTGTCGATCGAGCGCCCGACGAAGGTCGCCTCCGCCCCGATCGCCAGCGACACCGGGTTGAACGGGTAGTCGATCGAGCCCATCGGCGTCGACTTCGTCACCTTCCCGGGCTCGCTCGTCGGCGAGTACTGGCCCTTCGTCAGACCGTAGATCTGGTTGTTGAAGAGCAGGATCTTCACGTTCACGTTCCGGCGCAGCGCGTGGATCAGGTGGTTGCCGCCGATCGAGAGCGCATCGCCGTCGCCGGTCACGACCCACACCGACAGATCGGGCCGGGACGCAGCCAACCCGGTCGCGATCGCGGGCGCGCGACCGTGGATCGAGTGCATCCCGTAGGTCTGCATGTAGTACGGGAAGCGCGCGGCGCAGCCGATCCCGGAGACGAAGACGATCCGCTCGCGCTCGATCCCGAGCTCGGGCATGAACGACTGCATCGCGGCGAGGATCGCGTAGTCGCCGCAGCCCGGGCACCAGCGAACCTCCTGGTCGGTCTTGAAGTCCTTCGCGGTCAGCTCGATCTTGCCGTTGCCGTGCGACCGTCACAGCAACGCCTCCATCGCCTCGGCCAGCTCCTGCGAGGTGAACGGCATCCCGCGCACCCGGTTGTAGCCGCCGGCGTCGACGAGGAACTCGGCGCGGATCAGCTTCAGCAGCTGGCCGAGGTTCATCTCGGGAACGAGCACGCGGTCGTAGGTGCGGAGGACGTCGCCGAGGTTGCGCGGGAACGGGTTCAGATAGCGAAGGTGCGCCTGCGCGACCTTGCCGCCGCCCGCGCGCACCCTCCGGACCCCGGCGGTAATCGACCCGTACGTCCCGCCCCAGCCGAGGACGAGCAGCTTCGCACCCTCGTCGTGGTCGACCTCGAGCTCGGGGATGTCGCCGGCGATACCCGCCACCTTCTGCGCGCGGACCCGAACCATGTAGTCGTGGTTGTCCGGGTCGTACGAGACGTTGCCGGTGACGTCGGCCTTCTCCAGCCCGCCGATCCGGTGCTCCAGGCCCGGCGTTCCGGGAATCGCCCACGGCCGGGCGAGCGTCTCCGGATCGCGCAGGTACGGCATGAACGCGCCGTCGGAGTTCGGCGCCTCGGCGAACTCGACGCCGAACTCGGGGATCGCGTCCGGATCGGGGATCAGCCACGGCTCTGAGCCGTTCGCGAGGTAGGCGTCCGAGAGCATGAACACGGGCGTGCGGTACTTGATCGCGATGCGGCAGGCCTCGATCGTCGCGTCGAAGCAGCCGCCGGGCGTCGCCGCGGCGATCACCGGCACCGGCGACTCGGAGTTGCGGCCGAACAGCACGTTCAGCAGGTCGCCCTGCTCGGGCTTCGTCGGCATCCCGGTCGCCGGGCCGGCGCGCTGGATGTCGATGATCACGAGCGGGAGCTCGAGCGTGACGGCCAGGCCGATCGCCTCCTGCTTGAGCACGATCCCCGGCCCGCTCGAGGTCGAGATCCCGAGCGAGCCGCCGAACGACGCCCCGAGCGCGGCGCCGACCGCGGCGATCTCGTCCTCGGCCTGAAACGTGCGAACGCCGAACTGCTTGTAGGCGGCCAGCTCCTCGAGGATCGAGGAAGCGGGCGTGATCGGGTAGGCGCCGAGGAAGAGCGGCAAGCCGCTCTTGACCCCGGCGGCGACGAGGCCGAACGCCAGCGCCTGGTTTCCGGTCACGTTGCGATAGACGCCGGGTTTCATCTTCGCCGGCGCCACCTCGTACTGCACCGCAAACGTCTCGGTCGTCTCGCCGAACGCGTAGCCGGCCTGGAAGGCGCGGATGTTCGCGTCGGCGATCTCGGGCCGCTTGACGAACTTCTGCCGGATCTCCTCGATCGTCGTCTCGGTCGGCCGGGTGTACAGCCACGACATCAGCCCGAGCGCGAACATGTTCTTCGAGCGCTCCGCCTCGCGGCTCGTCACCCCCGTCTCCTTGACCGCCTCGAGCGTCATCGTCGTCAGCGGAATCGAATGGAGCTGATAGTCGGCGAGCGAGCCGTCCTCGAGGGGGTTCGACGCATAGCCCGCCTTGTCGAGGTTCTTGTCGCTGAACGCGTCCGCGTTGACGATCAGCGTGCCGCCCTTGGGCAGGTCCCTGATGTTCGTCTTCAGCGCTGCCGGGTTCATCGCCACCAGCACGTTCGGGCGGTCGCCCGGCGTGAGGATGTCGTGGTCGGCGAAGTGGATCTGGAAGCCGGAGACCCCGGGCAGCGAGCCGGCGGGGGCGCGGATCTCGGCGGGGAAGTCGGGCAGCGTCGAGAGGTCGTTCCCGAACACGGCGGTCTCGCTCGTGAAGCGCGCGCCGGTCAGCTGCATGCCGTCGCCGGAGTCGCCGCAGAACCGGATGATCACCTCGTTGACGCGCTCGACCGCCTTCGCCATGGCCAGACCTAGGTATAGCGCACGCGGCAAACGTGCCGCCGGACGCAGCCGCGTCTATGCGGTCGCTTCGGCGAGCTGCGGCCGTACGTCGAGCGGCAGGGTCACCCGCAGGATTAGCTCTGCGACGAGCTCTCCAGCTCGCTGAGCAGGTCTTGAAGATCGAGAGGGGCGGTGACCATCGCAACACCTCGCCCGTCGCGCGGACGCGGCCACTCCTCTCTCGGGCGATCCCGATACAGCTCGACGCCATTGCCGTCAGGATCTCTCAAGTACAGAGCCTCCGATGACGCCGTGGTCGGACGCGCCTTCAAGCGGAACTCCCGCGTTGATCAAACGCTGCAGCGCGCCGGCCAAGGTGCGGCGGTCGGGATAGCGGATGGCGACGTGGTAGAGGCCGGTCGTGCCCGGCGGCGGCGGCGAGCCGCCCCGGCTCTCCCAGGTGTTCAGGCCGATGTGGTGGTGGTAGCCGCCGGCCGAGAGGAACGCGGCCTGCTCGCCGAGCCGCTGGGTGACGTCAAAGCCGAGTACACCGTGCCAGAACTCGAGCGCGCGCTCGATGTCGGCCACCTTGAGGTGGATGTGGCCGATGTCGACGCGCGGGTCTATTGGCGAGACAGGGGCCGTCGTCGCGCTTTGCTGTCCAGCTCCACTGCGCGAGCTTAGCCATGGGCCCACGGGCCCAGTGCTGACTCCACCTCTTCGTCGCGGGCCCTGGGGAGGAGCCTGCTGCGATCATTGGTCGCATGTCCTTGTCCTTGAGACGATGGCTGACCGGCTGGCTCGCGAGTGCGGTGCTGCTCGCGGCCATCACGGGTGCGATCGAGCTACTCAAGACGCACGTCCCCGTGCTCAGCCTCGCTGTGCTCTACCTCTTCGCGGTACTGCCGGTCGCGGTCGTCTGGGGCCTCGCCTACGCGGTCCCGGTCTCGGTCGCGAGCATGCTCGCCTTCAACTTCCTCTTCCTCCCGCCGCTGCACACCTTCACGCTGGCGGACTCGCGGAACTGGTTCGCGCTCGCCGTCTTCCTCGTCACGGCCGTCGTCGTCAGCGAGCTGGCCGCGCGTTCGCGACGGCAGGCGAGCGAGTCAGCGCTGCTCGCCGAGATCGCGACCTCGCTGCTCGAGCACGGAGAGGTGAGCGGCGAACTCGAGCGCATCGCGGCCGAGGCGGCGCGCGCGCTGCAGGTGGAGCGGGCGCGAATCGAGCTCGGCGACCAGGCCGAAGCGACCGACTGTTCGGAGCCGTATCCGCTCGAGGCCGGCGGCCGCCGCGTCGGGACGATCTTCCTCGGGCGGCCACGCTATGGAACGGCTGCAGCACGCCGCGCGCTTGCTGCCGGCGCTCGCCTCGCTGCTCGGCGTCGCGATCGACCGCGAGCGGCTGGCGCGGGAGGCGGTCGAGGCGGAGGCCCTCCGCCGGAGCGACGCGATGAAGACGGCGGTGCTGCGGGCGGTGAGCCACGACCTGCGCACGCCGCTGATGGCGATCCTGACCTCGGCCAGCTCGCTGGCCCGCGAGGATCTCGTGCTCGACGACGCCGACCGCGCCGATCTGCTCGCGACGGTGCTCGACGAGGCGCGAACGGCTCGACCGGCTCGTCGACAATCTGCTCGACCTCTCCCGCCTGCAGGCGGGGGCGGCGCAGCCGGAGCCGGAGTGGTCGGCGGTCGACGACCTCGTCGTGCAGGCGCTCGACGAGCTCGGCGAGGACGGCGACGCGGGTCGAGGTCTCGCTGCCGGAGGACTCGCCGGCGGTCCGGGTCGACGCGCATCAGATCCAGCGCGTGCTCGTGAACCTGCTCGAGAACGCGCTCAAGTACTCGCCAGCCGCGAGCCCGTGCGCGTGCAGGTGCAGTCGACGGGCTCGGAGGTGCTCGTCCGCGTCGTCGACCACGGGCCCGGCGTGCGCCGGACGAGCTCGAGCGCGATCTTCGAGCCGTTCCAGCGCGGCTCGCGCGGCGACGGCGTGCGCGGCGCCGGGCTCGGCCTCGCGATCGCGCGCGGCTTCGCCGAGGCGAACGGCGGCCGGGTCTGGGCCGAGTCGCGCACGGGCCAGGGCGCGACGTTCGTGCTCGCGCTCCCGGTCGCAGCGGTCGCGGTGCCGGCGATGAGCGGCGCGCGCGTGCTCGTCGTCGACGACGAGCAGCAGATCCTGCGCGCGCTGCGGACGAGCCTGCGCGGCGCCGGCTACGAGGTCGAGACGGCCGACACGGCCGAGGGCGCGCTCGCCGCGGCGGCGATGCGGCCGCCGGAGGCGGTGATCCTCGACCTCGTGCTCCCGGACGGCACGGGAACGGACGTCTGCCGGGAGCTGCGCACGTGGAGCTCGGCGCCGGTGATCGTGCTCTCGGCGGTCGGCGACGAGCGGGAGAAGGTGGCCGCGCTCGACGCGGGCGCCGACGACTACGTCACGAAGCCGGTCGGGATCGACGAGCTGCTCGCGCGGCTGCGCGCGGCGCTGCGCCGCGCCGTCCCGTCGGGCGAGCCGGTGCTCGGGTCGGCGAGCTCGAGGTCGACCTCGAGAAGCGCGAGGTGCGCGTCGACGGCAAGCCCGTGCACCTGACGCCGCACCAGTTCGACCTGCTGCGCGTGTTCGCGCAGCACGAGGGCAAGCTGCTCACCCACCGCATGCTCCTGCGCGAGGTCTGGGGCCCCGGCTACGGCACCGAGTCGAACCTGCTGCACGTGCACGTCTCGCAGCTGCGGCGCAAGATCGAGCCCGACCCTGCGCGGCCGCGCTACCTGCTGACCGAGCCCGGCGCGGGCTACCGGCTCGTCGACCCCGCCACGCGGGTCTAGCCGGACCAAACCTTCACGCCTTCTTCAGGGCGCGCGCCGAAAGCTTCAAGCCGCGTTCAGGGCTTCCGGCCTACCGTCGTCACATGTTCGACCTCGCAGCGCTCGCGATCGCGGCCGCCTGCTTCGCCTTTGCCTTCGCCCTCGTTTGGGTGTTGGGTCGCATCTGATGTCGTCGGGCGACGTTCGGGCTCGTGGTCTCGTTGGCGGTGCTCGCCTACCTCGTCTACGCGCTCTTCCGCGGGGAGCGGCTGTGAGCGGCCAGGGCATCGCCCAGATCCTCGTCTACGCGGTCGCGCTGGTCGCGCTCGCTACCCGCTCGGCCTCTGGATGGCGCGGGTCTACACGGCCGAGCGGCTGCCGTTCGCGCGGCTCGAGCGCGGCTTCCTCCGCCTCGTCGGCGGCAACCGCGAGCAGGACTGGAAGAGCTACGCGAAGACCGTGCTCGTCTTCAGCGTCTCGTTCTTCGGGCTGCTCTACGTGATCCAGCGCCTCCAGGGGCACCTGTTCCTGAACCCGGACCACCTGAAAGGCGTGCCGGCGCACATCTCGCTGAACACGGCGGCCAGCTTCGTCACGAACACGAACTGGCAGTACTACGGCGGCGAGTACACGATGTCGTACCTGACCCAGATGGCCGGGCTGGCGGTGCAGAACTTCGTCTCCGCCGGGTCGGGATGGCGGTGCTCGCCGCGGTCGTGCGCGGGCTCTCGCAGCCGCTCGCGCAGCGAGCTCGGCAACTTCTGGGGCGACCTCTACCGGTCGCTCGTCTACGTCCTGCTGCCGCTCGCCGTGATCCTCGCGGTGATCCTGATCTCGCAGGGCGTGCCGCAGACCTTCCACGGCCACGCGACGGCGACGACGCTCGAGGGCGCGCAGCAGACGATCGCGCGCGGCCCGGCCGCGTCGCAGATCGCGATCAAGCAGCTCGGGACGAACGGCGGCGGCTTCTACAACTCGAACTCGTCCGTGCCGTTCGAGAACCCGACGGGCCTCTCGAACTTCTTCGAGATGCTCTCGATCCTGCTGATCCCGGCCGGCGCAGGTGTTCATGTTCGGGAAGATGGTGCTGGCCCGGCGGCACGCGTGGATGGTCTTCGCGGCGATGTTCGCGATCTTCGCGATCGGCGTCGGCACGGCGCTCCCGAGCCGAGCAGCACGGCTCGCAGGTGCTCCGCGCGCTCGGGCGTGAACATCACCCAGGGCCACGGCCAGTCGGGCGGCAACATGGCCGACAAGGAGGTCCGCTTCGGGATCGCCAACACGGCGCTCTGGGCGACGGCGACGACCGACGCCTCGAACGGCTCCGTCAACGGCGGCCATGACGCGCTGACGGCCGCGGGCGGCGCCGTGCCGCTCGTGAACATCTTCCTCGGCGAGGTGATCTTCGGCGGGGTCGGCTCGGGCCTCTACGGGATGTTCTTCTACATCCTGATCGCCGTCTTCGTCGCCGGGCTTGATGGTCGGGCGCACGCCCGAGTGGCTCGGGAAGAAGATCGAGGCGCGCGAGATCAAGCTCGCCGCGCTCGGAGCGCTCTTCGTGCCGACGATGGTCCTCGTGCTGACCGCGCTCGCGATCGTGACCAAGGCCGGGCTCGCCTCGATCTTCAACAGCGGCGTCCACGGCTTCACCGAGGCGCTCTACGCCTACGACTCGCAGGGGAACAACAACGGCAGCGCGTTCGCCGGCTACGGGGCGACGAACTTCTCCGCGAGCTTCGGCGCGATCGCGCTGTTCCTCGGCCGCTTCGTGCCGCTGCTCGCGGCGCTCGCGATCGGCGGCTCGCTCGCGGCGAAGAAGACGGTCCCGGCCTCCGCCGGAACCTTCCGCACCGACGGGCCGACGTTCGTCGTGCTGCTCGTCGGCGTGATCGCCCTCACCGCCGGGCTGATGATCTTCCCGGCGCTGACGCTCGGGCCGATCGTCGAAGGGCTGATGCACTGATGCTGCGCGACGTCGTAGGCCTCGCTGGTCGCGGTCGTCGCTACTCACCGCCGTCTTCGGCTTCGCCTACCCGGCTGCTGATGACCGGCTTCGCCCAGGTCACGTGCGAAGCACAAGGCGAACGGCAGCCTGATCGACGGTCGACGGCAAGGTCGTCGGCTCGGAGCGCGCCGCCCAGGAGTTCACGAGCCCGCGCTACTTCCACGAGCGGCCGTCGGCGACCGTCGCCCGCCTACAACGCCGGCGCGACGACGTTCGCGAACCTCGGCCCGACCAACCCCGATCTGGCGAAGAACGTCAAGGCGGCTGCGCGGGCGATCCTCGAAGCTCGAGGGCCCGTACAACCCCGGCCTGACCATCGGCGACATCCCGGTCGACGCGGTCACGACCTCGGCCTCCGGGATCGACCCCGACATCTCGCCCGCGTACGCCGCACTGCAGTCGCGCCGGATCGCCGCCGTCCGCCACCTGCCGCTCGGCCGGGTCCAGCAGCTGATCGACGACAACACCGACGGTCGCAGCCTCGGCTTCCTCGGCGAGCCGGGCGTCAACGTCCTCGAAGCTGAACCTCGCACTCGACAAGGAGCAGAGCTAGCAATGGCCCGCACCGGCGGCAAGCATCTTCTCGCGCGACATCGCCGCTCGCGGCGGTCCGCGACTCGTTCCCCAAGCTCGACCCGCGGCAGCCAGCTCGCGCAACCCGGTGATGTTCATCGTCGAGCTCGGCAGCGTGATCACGACGGTGATCTTCGTGCTCGACCTCGCCCGCGGGCACACGGGGCAGCTCTGGTTCGTCGGCGTGATCGCGGTCTGGCTCTGGCTGACGGTGCTCTTCGCGAACTTCGCCGAGGCGATCGCCGAAGGCCGCGGCAAGGCGCAGGCGAACGCGCTGCGTGCGACGCGGACCACGACCCGTCGCCCGCCTGCGGGACGGCCGGCGAGGTCCCGGCGCCCGAGCTCCAGCGCGGGCGACGTCGTCGTCGTCGAGGCGGGCGAGGTCATCCCGGCCGACGGCGAGGTGATCGAGGGCGTCGGCTCGGTCGACGAGTCGGCGATCACCGGCGAGTCGGCCCCGGTGATCCGCGAGGCCGGCGGCGACCGCTCGGCCGTCACCGGCGGCACGAAGCTGCTCTCCGACCGGCTCGTGATCGAGGTCACCCAGGAGCCGGGCCGGTCGTTCCTCGACCGGATGATCGCGCTCGTCGAGGGCGCCGAGCGCCGCAAGACGCCGAACGAGATCGCGCTCAACATCCTGCTCGCCGGGCTGACGATCACGTTCCTCGCTGCGGTCGTGACGCTCAAGCCCGTTCGCGATCTACGCGGGCACGCCACCTCTCGCAGACGGTCCTGATCGCGCTGCTCGTCGCGCTGATCCCGACCACGATCGGCGCGCTGCTCTCCGCGATCGGCATCGCCGGCATGGACCGGCTCGTGCAGCGGAACGTGCTCGCGATGTCGGGCCGGGCGGTCGAGGCGTCCGGCGACGTCGACGTACTGCTGCTCGACAAGACCGGCACGATCACGCTCGGCAACCGCCAGGCGTCCGAGTTCGTGCCCGTCGACGGCGTCGCCGCCGAGGAGCTCGCCGAGGCCGCGCAGCTCTCGTCGCTCGCCGACGAGACGCCCGAGGGCCGCTCGATCGTCGTCCTCGCCAAGGAGCAGTACGGGCTGCGCGGGCGCGAGCTCGCCGAGCACGAGGCGACGTTCATCCCGTTCTCGGCGACGACGCGGATGAGCGGCGTCGACTCGACGGGCAGCAGCTCCGCAAGGGCGCCGCCGACGCCGTCAAGCGCTTCGTCGAGGAGCAGGGCGGCAAGCGCGCCCGCGAGGCTCGACGCGGAGGTCGACAAGATCGCGCGCGCCGGCGGCACGCCGCTCGTCGTCGCCCAGGACAACTTCGTGCTCGGCGTCATCCACCTCAAGGACATCGTCAAGGGCGGCATGCGCGAGCGCTTCGACGAGCTGCGCAAGATGGGCATCCGCACGGTGATGATCACCGGCGACAACCGCGTCACCGCCGCCGTGATCGCAGAGGAGGCCGGCGTCGACGACTTCCTCGCCGAGGCGACGCCCGAGGCGAAGCTCGCGCTGATCAAGGAGGAGCAGGCGAAGGGCCGGATGGTCGCCATGACCGGCGACGGCACGAACGACGCGCCGGCGCTCGCCCAGGCCGACGTCGGCGTCGCGATGAACACGGGCACGTCGGCCGCCAAGGAGGCCGGCAACATGGTCGACCTCGACTCCAACCCGACGAAGCTGATCGAGATCGTCGAGGTCGGCAAGCAGCTGCTGATCACCCGCGGCGCGCTGACCACGTTCTCGATCGCCAACGACGTCGCCAAGTACTTCGCGATCCTGCCGGCGATGTTCGCCTTCACCTACGCGACGCACGCCGGGCGAGCGCGGGCCGCTCGACGCGCTCAACGTCATGCACCTCGGCACGCCGAAGAGCGCGATCATCTCGGCGATCATCTTCAACGCGCTGATCATCCCCGCGCTCGTCCCGCTCGCCCTCAACGGCGTCAAGTACCGGGCGATCGGCGCGACCGCGCTGCTGCGGCGCAACCTGCTGATCTACGGCGCTCGGCGGCATGATCCTGCCCTTCATCGGCGATCAAGCTGATCGACCTCGCTGGTCCACAACCTGCTCGGAGCGTGAAGACGTGCGCGCGGCCGCTACCGCATCCTGCTCGGAATGGCGGCCGGCGTCGGCAAGACCTACCGGATGCTGCAGGAGGGACGTCAGGCGCAGGCCGAGGGCCGTCGACGTCGTGATCGGCTACCTCGAGCCGCACGACCGCCCCGAGACGAGTCGCGCTCGCGGAGGGCTCGAGGTCGGTGCCGCGCCTGCGCGCCGCGCACGGCGGCCTGGAGCTCGAGGAGATGGACGTCGACGCGGTGATCCGCCGCGAGCCCGAGCTGGCGCTCATCGACGAGCTCGCCCACACGAACGCGCCGGGGCATGCGCAACGAGAAGCGCTACCAGGACATCGACGAGATGCTCGCCGCCGGGATCGACGTGATCTCGACCGTCAACATCCAGCATCTCGAGAGCCTGAACGACCGCGTCTTCGAGCTCACCGGCGTCCGCGTCCGCGAGACCTTCCCGGACCGGATCCTCGACGAGGCGGACGAGGTCGTCCTCGTCGACCTCACGCCGGAGGCGCTCCAGGAACGGCTGCGCGCCGGGAAGGTCTACGCCCCCGAGCGGGCCGAGACCGCGCTGACGAACTTCTTCCGGCTCGACAACCTCGGCGCGCTGCGCGAGCTCGCGCTGCGCGAGCTGGCCGAGGACGTCGAGGCGCAGCCGGCAGACCGACCGTGCTCGACCCGCTCAGCCAGCAGGCGGTCGCCGAGCGCGATCCTCGCGCTCGTCGAGCCGCAGCCGCGTCGCAGCGCATCATCCGGCGCGCGTTCCGCTCGGCCCAGCGGCTCGGCGCCGAGCTCGACGCGCTCTGGGTGCGGCGCCCGGGCAGCGAGCTCGACCGAGGAGGAGGCGACCTCAGCTCGCCGCGCTGCGCCGGCTCGCCGGCATCCTCGGCGCCCACTTCCTCGAGGCGCGAGGGCGACAACCTGTCGACACCGTCAGGCGCGTGGTCGCGCGAGCGCGGCTCGACCTACATCTTCGTCGGCACTCCCGACGAGTCGCGCCGCCGGGAGATCCTCGGCGGCTCGCTGCGTCTCCAGGCTGGTGCGCGAGCTGCCCGGCATCGACATCCGCGTGGTCGCCGACCGCGCGCTGCAGGGCGAGGAGCAGCGAGTGACGCTTCGCTGCTCGCCGATCGGCTTGCTGGCCCCGCCGTCGCGCTCGCGTGCGCTCGCGTCCGCGCGCGGCCGCGCTCGACGCCCGACCGCGTGCGAAGCGCGTCCTCGTCCCGTTCACCGGCGGCGCGCTCGACGCGACCGTGCTCGACGCCGCGATCCGGATCGCGCGCGCCGAGGACGCGACGCTCGTCGCCTGCCTACCTGATCCGTCGTCCCGCTCGAGTTACGCCCAAGACGCGCCGATGCAGCCAGCAGGTCGAGCGTCGCGATGCCGCTGCTCGAGGCGGTCGAGCACGCCGCGCTGCGCGCCGGGCGTGCCGGTCGACGCGCGCGTCGAGACCGGCCGCACGCCGATCCACGCGCTCAAGCGGCTCTGGGAGGTCGAGCGCTTCGACCGCATCGTCGTTCCCGGCGCCCGTCGCACGAGGACCCGGGCTTCACGCCCAAGGACCTCACTCTGGATCCTCACCCACGCGCCGAGCGAGACGCTCATCCTGCGGCCCGACCCAGGCCCTGAATCCAACATGAACGGTGCCGGCGGCCCAGGTGATGCAAAGAGCAAGGAGACGTTCCCACGAGCGGCCACAAACAGCTAATCGTCGCCTACGACGGTTCACAGGCCGCTCGGCGCGCACTCACACGCGCCGCCGAGCCGAGTGCGACCCTCCACCACGGCCCGGCCGACGACGGCGATCATCTCGTGTCGCCCACCGAGCGACGGGGCCTGCGCCTCCTCCGGCTTGGCGACGAAGCCCGCATGGGTGCGGCCGTCCTTCTTCAGCATCGGATACTGGAAGTCGCCCATGTCCGCCGTCTCCAGCTCGAGGCCGAGCAGCTCGGTATAGAAGCGCGCCGCTGCGTCGACGTCGCTCGTCATCAGTTCGTGCCAGGTGATCACGCTGTCCATGTCTGCTCCCTTTCGCGATCGGTGAAGACGAGGGCTCCCGCGAGCCACCAGAGACAGTACGCGAGCCAGGGCACTCCGATTACGTCGGTTTGGATAGCGAGCACGAGCGCCGCGGCGAGTGCGGCTGCCACGGCTGCAGCGGCCCGGTCGCCCGCCCACGCGGCGCGCACGAGCCCGGCGAAGAGGGCAAGGCTCCAGGCGATGAAGAGCAGCGCACCCGCGAGCCCGGCCTCGACGCCGAGCTCGGTGTAGTTCGACTCGCCCGCCTTCAGCGTGACGCCGAACCGCTGCGCGGTCGTGCCGGCGTTCCCGAGCCCGTACCCCTGAGGGTGTTTCACGACCGTCTCGATGCCGTCCCGGAGGCTGTCCAGGTGGCTCCGGATCGACGGCTCGCCGAGGCTGACCGTGGTGTCGAGACCGCTACCCGTCGGCAGCGGCCCCTTCGCCTTCGCCTGTGCCTCCTGGTACGGGAGGTCGGACGCGAACCAGTGCGTACGAGGCGCGACGGTGTGGAAGATCGCGGCGAAGCCGAAGCCGACGGCGACGACCACGACGGCGGCCGCCACGGGCCACCGGCGGCGACGAGCAGCGGCGAGCACCACGAGCCCGACAGCGAGCGCGACGATCGAAGAGCGGGAGAACGTCCAGAGCAGCCCCGCGCCGCAGACGGCTGCGAGGATGGCGGCGACCGGGCGCAGCCGCCGCACGGTCGCGAGCAGGAGCAGCGCGACGACGAGCATGTATGCGGTGGCAAGCGGCGAGACGAACGTCGAGACCAGGCGGCGGAAGAGCCCGTCACTCGTGTTGAAAGCGAAGTTCTCGGGGAGGCCGGCAGGGCCGTGGTAGTCGTAGCCGAGCTCGCGGTGGAAGTAGCCGACGGCGCCCGAGTGTCGCCACCACTCGATCGGCACCGCGTAGACCTCGATCAGACCCCAGGCTGCGACTGCGGCGGCGGCGGCCGCGACCGTCCAGCGTAGACGGCGGATGTCGAGCTCGAGCGAGCGGCCGAGGAAGTATGCGGCGACGAGAACGAGGTCGTGGCGCAGGCCGTAGAGGACGGCCTTCGCTCCCGCGTGTCCTCCCAGCGCATCCTGCGGGATGACCGCGTACAGGACGACGAGCGCGGCGAAGGCAAGCGCGAGCGCGTCGATGAGACCGAGGCGAAATGGCAGCCGTCTCACGCGAATCGCGCTCGAGGCAACCGACAGCAGAGCCGTTGCGAGCAGGATCTCCTTCCACGCCTGGATCGCGTCGAGCGCCCCGCCGTGAACGCCGCCGCCGTAGAGCAGCGACATGACGATGTTGTGGAGCGGCAGGCCGAGAATGAACAGGTAGAGCGCGACCGCCGGACGGCGCCACACTGCGACGAGCGCCCCCGCGAGCAGCGCTCCGTAGACGGCGAGCGCGGCCGCCGTCATCGCCGCGCGAGCTCGAGGAATCGATCGCGGCTGAACCGGTAGGGCGATTCCCCTTCGTCCGAGGCGACCGCGCGCAGACCTGCGGCGGCGAGCGCGGCTTCGAGCTCCCGTCTCGTCAGCCGAAAGCCCCGGAACGCCGGGCCACGCTCGGGCCGCCTGGACACGCCTAGCAGCGGGCGCCGGGCGAATCGCCACAGCCTCGGTCGCCAGCCCGAGGCCAGCACGGGAACCTGCACGAACGCGTGCCCTGCGGGCGAGAGCACCCGCGCAAACTCGCGCAGGTACGAGCGGACGACGCCGGCAGAGGGCAAGTGCTGAAGCACGAGGTAGCAGATCACCGCATCCGCGACGCCGCTCTCCAGGCCCTCGAGCCGATCGCCGGAGACGAGCTGGAACTTCACGTTCGCGCGCGGCGACGCTACTCCGCGCGCGCTCCAGCATCGCGGGCGAGACGTCGAGAGCCAGCACTTCGTCGAAGCGCTCAGCGAGTGCGCCGGTCATGCGTCCGGGCCCGCAGCCGACCTCGACGCACAGGCCGCCGCGCGGGTCGGCGCCGAGCCGCCCGAAGAGCCCCGCGAGTTCCTCGGCGCCGGTCGCCGGGTCGCCGACGTACACCGCGCAGTCGGCGCCGGCGAGCGCGTCCCACGTACGGCGCATCTCCACCGGCAGAGGGTATCCCGCAGCTCTGCCGCTCTCGGCGGCGACAAAGGTGTGACGACTCTTAACAGTGCCTGGCACCGTAAGGAGCGGGTGGTCAGCTGGATCGCCCACTATCCTCGGCTCCGTGGTCACCGCCGACCTGCGCCCTCGCGGCCCGTACTCGCTTGCACTGTCGGCGCGCCACGCCGGGGACGCGACGCGAACCTTCCGCGACGGAGTCCTGACGGCGATGCTGCCCGCGGGCCGGGGTGCTGCGTGGCAGCGGCCCGACGGGATCGTCTCTCTGCGCGCAACCGGGGACGAGGCGCTCGAGCAGCTCCGCTTCTGTCTGGGCATCGACGACGACCACACGCCGTTCGTGCTCCGGTTCTCGAGCGACCCGCTGATCGGGCCGACCGTGCGCCGGTTGCGCGGGCTGCGCCCGCTCAGGCTCGGCACGGTCGCACACGCACTCCTGCGTGCCCTCTGCGGCCAGCTCATCCTCGCGAGCGAGGCGCGGAGGATCGAGCGGCGGATCATCAGAGCGGCCACACCCGAAACAGTGTCTGACACCGAGCCCGGTGTCAGGCACTCCCTGCACGCGCCCCCGGCGACGGCCGACCTGGCCCGATTCTCACCGGCAGAGCTTCGACGCCTCGGGCTCCACGCCCGCCGGGGCGCCACGCTCGCCCGCCTCTGCCGCTCGATCGAGCTCGAGCGCCTGAAGGAGCAGCCGACCGCCGCCGTCGCCGAGCGGCTCGAACGCGAGCGCGGCCTCGGCCCCTGGTCGGTCGGCGTCGTCTGCCTCGAAGGACTCGGACGGTTCGAGCGCGGGCTCGAAGGCGATCTCGGGCTCGTGAAGCTCCTCGGCGCAATGCGCGGCCGCCGGGTCGAGGGCTGGGAGACCGCCGAGCTGCTCGAGCCGTACGGCGAGTGGGCGGGGCTTGCGAGCGTCTACCTCCTCGCCGGCTACGCCAAGGGCCTCATGCCCACCTCAGCCGCCGCGTGAGGCCGCTGCTCCCGACCGGCGCCGTCACGCGCAATCCCGACTTCACGGATCACCTGCGCATCGTCCGGCACGCGCCGCCCGTCGAGCTCGAGCTGTCGATCTACGCAGACTGGGACGAGCGAGTCGTCGGCGATCTCCTCGATCTTCCGATCGTCGCTGCGCATGCCGACAAGACGATCGGCGCCACGCTCTCCGGCGACGCTCCTGCGCTCGACCGCTTCGCCCTGAACTGCCGGATCGCGCGCGCGGTCGGAGCCGAGACGCTCGTCTTCCACCTCTGGGAGCTCCCGGACGGCGACCGCTACCTGGAGCGCAACCTCGACCGGCTGCCCGCCCTCCTCGACACGGCCGAGGAGCACGGGCTGACCCTCGCCGTGGAGACGATCCCGTGCACGGCCGGCACGCCCCTCGACAACGTTCGCCGCGCGTGCGAGCGCGACGAGCGCTGCCGGGTCACGCTCGACACCGAGTTCCTCGCTCTCCACGGCCAGTTGGACGCCGCGCACGAACTCGGTGAGCGCGTGGCCCATGTGCACGTCAAGGACTTCGACCCCGATGTCTGGGGCACGAAGCCGCGCCGATACCTGCTCCCCGGCGAGGGCATCGTCGACATCGACGCCTTCCTCGAGCGACTCTCCTACGACGGAACGGTGACCCTGGAGATGTCGGCCGTCACCGACGACGGGGGAATCGACACGGAACGGCTCGAGGCAGCCTGCGCGTGGCTGCGTAAACTCGGACCATGAGCCGCCGCGTTGCGATCATCGGCTGCGGGAAGATCGGCGAGTCGCTGCTCGGCGGTCTGCTCAGCGCGGACTGGCGAACGCCGGGGGAGGTGGTCGCCACCTGCCGGCGCGAGGAGCGCGCGAGCGAGTTGCGAGCCCACTTCGGCATCGAGACGACGCTCTCCAACCCGGACGCCGCTGCGGGCGCGGGCCTGATCGTCATCGCGGTCAAGCCGCAGGACTTCGACGTCCTGCTCGGCGAGATCGGCCCGCAGCTGACCCCGGAGCAGACGGTGCTCTCCGTCGCCGCCGCGATCCCGACCGCCGCGATCGAGCGCAGGATCGACGCAGCCGTACCGGTCGTCCGCGCGATGCCGAATGCTCCGGCGATCGTCCACGAGGGAATCGCCGGGATCTGCGCCGGCGCGCATGCGGGCGAGGAGCATCTCGCACTGGCCCAGGAGTGCCTGTCCCACCTCGGAGGCGTCGTGCGCGTCGCCGAGCCGTACATGGACGCGGTCACCGCCGTCTCCGGCTCCGGACCCGCCTACTTCGCGCTCCTCGCCGAGGCGATGATCGAAGCCGGCATCCTGCTCGGCCTCTCGCGCGAGATCTCCACCCAGCTGGTCGTCCAGACGATGCTCGGTACCGCGAAGCTGCTGCGTGACGAGCACGTGCACCCGGTCGAGCTGCGCGAGGCGGTCACCTCGCCCGGCGGCACGACGATCTGTGCGATCCGCGAGCTCGAGCGCGCCGGCGTGCGAGCTGCATTCCTGAACGCGATCCAGGCGGCGATGGAGCGCTCGCGGGAGCTCGCGGAAGAGAACAAGTGACCCCCGATATCGACCTCCGCGTGGCCGGCCGACGCCGACGCGGCGGCCGAGGCGGCCGCGGCCCTGATCGCGGAGGCAGTTGACGCCGGCGGCCACATCGCCCTCTCCGGGGGCTCGGGGCCAAGGCCGGCGTACGAGCGGGTCGGGACGTTGCGGCCGAACTGGTCCGGAATCGAGCTGTGGTGGGTCGACGAGCGTTGCGTACCTCCCGCCGACGGGCGCTCGAACTACCGCATGATTCGCGAATCGCTGCTCGACGGGCTCGCCCGGCCGCCGGCGATCGTCCACCGCGTGCGCGGCGAAGCGGAGCCGGAGGAAGCCGCCGCCGAGTACGACGCAGCGCTCGCGGGCGTCACGCTCGACTTCGCGCTGATGGGAATCGGGCCGGACGGGCACACAGCGTCGCTCTTCCCGAATGCACCTGCGCTCGACGAGACCGAGCGCCGCGCCGTCGCGGCGGAGGCGGGGATGGAACCATTGGTCCCCCGCGTGACGATGACGAGGGCCGCGCTGGCGGCGACCCGGACGATGGTTTTCCTCGCCACCGGCGCGGCGAAGGCCGAGGCCGTCGCGCGTGCCTTCGGCGCGCAGCCGTCCCCTGACACCCCGGCGAGCTTGATTCGCGGCGCGCGCACGATCGCGCTCCTCGACGACGCAGCGGCGTCGCGCCTCTGACCGCTACTTCGGGAAGAACCCCCACTTCCCCTTGACCGGCGACTGCTGGTCGCGCAGGGCCAGCGCCTCTGTCCGGTCCACGTCGCCGTAGTCCGCGAGGTACTGCCTTCTCCTCCGCTCGCCTCTCTCGGCACGCCACCTGCGGAATGCCCTGAACACGGCGCGAGCGTACCAGCGGCTCAACGCGAGGGAAGCACCGGCGGACGCGAGCTCCGCCGCCATGTCGCGCGCAGCGGCGAGAGCCTGGAGCACGAGCACCGTGTCGGCGACCGGAACATCCTCCAGATACGCCTCGCGGATCTCGAACGACTTCAGCACCGACTCGACCGCCTCCACGTACGCGACGATGTCCTCGGCCGCGACGAAGGCAAGAGCGTCGCCGACGTCGTGTGGAAAGTCATCCCGCATGCGAAGCGCGTCCGCGTGGATGCGCGCGTGCGCCCAGTCGGCAAGCACGGAGCAGGCGAGAGCAGCGGCGTAGCGCCCGATCGGCGACTCGGCCTCCGCGGCCCCCTCGGCCAGCGTCCAGCGCGCCGCCTCCTCGGCGCCTGCCCGGTCGCCGGCGAGGATCAGCGCCTTGACCGCGCCGATCGGGCGGCCCCAGCTTCCCGGCGGCGCGTCCGCGTAGCTCTCCCGCCAGCGATCCGCGGCCCGCGCCAGCCACTCGCCCGCATCGCTCCCCTGCATCAGCAGGCAGAGGCCGGCCCCGTACGCGGCATTGCCCATCCGCGTCAACTGCCGCTGTCGCTCGTCGGTCGCGTCTCCGAGTCGCGCCTGGCCGTCTTCGTACCGCGCCACCTCGCGCTCGAACAGCTCCGCCCAGTCCGTCACACCGGCAGTATCGCCGTTCTCGCTAACGTCCCAAGGCGCCGCTGCCGATGAGATGAGCATGAAAACGAAGATGGTGTTTCTGCTCGTCGCTGCGCTCGCGTTCGGCACTGCCGGCGGTGCGCTGGCGGCGAAGGGCAAGCCGGTCAAGCCGAGCAAGCCCGCGAAGCAAGGAAAGGTCGTGAAGCCGGCAACGGTCGCCAAGAAGCCGGCCGCGCCCACAGGCTTCCAGGGCGAGTTGCGCAAGCTCGGCATCACCTGCCCGAGGACCTCCGTCGAGCTTCAGGGCTCGTTCGGCGGTGCGGGGGACGGCTTCATGGCCGTTGTCGTCTCGAAGGCGACCGGCAAGGCATCGCAGCTCGTCGGCAAGCAGGTCGCGCTGCGGCTCCTGAAGTCGACGGCGATCGTGCGGAACGGGCCGACCACGGCCTCCAAGCTGAAGTCGGGTGACCGGCTCAGCGTCGTTGCGCTGATGTGCTCGCAAGGGCTCGTCGCGCGCAACGTGACCGCGACCGCTCGGAAGTCATGACGCTTCGGCCGGGGGCGCCTTCGGGCACCCCGGCCGGAGATCGCTCGTCCGGGTGATCGCGCCTCCCGGTCACGCCGGCCGATAGGCACACCAGTGAGAATGAAGGCCGTCCTCCTCGCGCTCGCTCTCTCGGCGGTCAGCGCCGCCGGAGCGGCGGCGAACGGAAAGCCCGGCCCGCCCCCGGGGGGCAAGTCGTCCGGGGCGGAGCCCCAGGGCAAGGGGGAGTCCGGCGACAACGGAGGCGGGGCGCACGACGGGCGGACGGCTGAGCGCGCCTTCGGCGATCAGCTCACCGCGCTCGGTTACACGTGCGCGCGCCGGCCGCTGATGGTGCGCGGCTCGCTGACGGCAGTAGGAACGGACTCGCTCACGCTCCATCCCCTCCGCGGAACCAAGCATGGCCGCGCCCCCACCGCAACGGACCTGACCGCCAAGGTGATCTCGACCACGCAGGTCAGGCGTCGGGGACCGGCGACGGTCGCAAGCCTCGTCGTCGGCGACATGGTCGAGTTGCAGGCCGTTGCCTGCCGCACCGCCGGCGCGAACGCGGGCACGCCGCCGACGCTGGTCGCGAGACTGGTCAACGCACGCCCGCCGCAGGCCTGATCGGGCCGGCCACCTCGAAACGCGCTATATTCCGTGAGGCAATGCCCGCCCGGAGTATCGGGCGCCTTTCTCGAAGCGAAGCAGCGCACTAGCGCTGCGCCCATGCAGGAGACGATCGACCAGCCTCTGTCCGTGTCGGAGGCGACGAGTGCCCTCGTCGCTTCGGCAGCGCGCGCCGCCACCTGGGCGGGCGAGCCGTTCCTGCACCCGGATGAAGACCCGGTGCAGGTGCTCGCCGTCGGCACCGCCCGGCGCCGCGCTTTCGACGACGCGCTCGACGAAATCGAGGCCGGCATGGCCGAGCCCTCCTCGGAATGGAAGATTCGCTACGCGCTCATGCTCGGCCTGGAGCGCGTGCTCAGCGACCGCCCGCCTCACCTGCGCTCGGGGACGGAGCTACGCCGCCACCAGGTCGATGCCCTGGCGGGCATGCTGACCGAGCTGATCGCCACCGCCCAGCGCCAGCCCGAAGCGGTTCCCGATGAGCCCGACGACGAGTACGTGGACGAGGATGAGGACGAGCACCTCGAGAACGGGGAGAACGGCGAGAACGGGGACGAGGAGCCCGAGCTCGAGGTCGCAGCCCAGGAGATCCCCCCCGAGCGCGACCCCGGCGCCGTCCGCCGCTACCGCTTCCGTCATCCGACGGCGTCGGGGAAGACGATCGCCGCGGCCGGCTTCGTGGAGGCCGCACGCACGATCGGCGTCCTGATTCTCACGCACCGGCGGCTGCTCGTCACCCAGTTCAACCGTGAGCTCCGAGAGGAGGGCTACGGCGACCGGATCGTTCCGGAGATCACCGGCAGCGCTCGGCCGGCACGCCGCGACCCGATCACGATCCAGACGTACGCGTGGTTCGCCCGCCACGTCGGCGACCTGAGCCGAGACGCCTACCAGCTGGTCATCTGCGACGAGGCTCACACCGCACTCGGCGAGAAGACGAGCGCGGCGATCCGCAGCTTCCCCGAGCCCGTCTACATCGGGATGACCGCCACCGAGCAGCTGATCGCGAAGCAGGTCTCCGATGTCTTTCCCGCGTCGGTCGACGATCTCCCGCTGGCGGATGCCGCCCGGCGCGGCCTGATCGCGCCGCTTCGCTGCCTACGCGTCCCGCCCGCGGCGGCGATCAACTCGGTGCCGATCATCGGCGGCGACTTCGACCAGGATGCGCTTGCCAAGGTGCTCGACCATGTCGCCCTCAACCAGGCGGCCGCGAGCCTCTACCGCGACCGGTTCGACTCGACGCCGGGGATCGTCTACGCCGCAGGCGTCGATCACGCCTACAACCTGGCGCAGGAGTTCCGGGCGAGCGGCCTCAAGGCCGAGGCGGTCAGCGGGCGGACACCGCCGGTCCAGCTGGCCGAGATCCTCGCCGCCTACGAACGCGGCGAGATCGACGTGCTCGTCAACGCGATGCTGCTGGCCGAGGGCTGGAACTCGCCGCGGGCGACCGTGGTCATGCACCTCGCGCCGACCGCGAGCCGCCGCGTCTACCAGCAGCGCATCGGCCGGATCATGCGTCTCCATCCGCGCAAAGAGGCCGGAGTCGTCGTCGACTTCGTCCAGAAGGGGGCGACGCACAGCGACCGGGTCGTCACGCTCCACTCGCTGCTCGGCTCGGATTTCTACCGCGAAGGCGCACGCGTGACGCCTGCGCCCCGCCGGCGCGTGCAGCGGCGCGCGCGTCGGAAGCTCGCCCCGGCGCAGTGGCTCGTCCCCGTCACGCCCGACGTCAACCGCCGCCTCGCCGTCATTCAGCGCGAATGGCAGCGGGTCGACCCGCGCTACCTCGACGAGGAAGAGCAGCGCTTCTGGGCCCGGATCGCCGGCCGCCAGGCTCGCTTCGACGACCGCGTCGCGCTCTTCGAGAAGCTGACTGCGCGCGCGAGCAAGACGGCGCTCGAGCAGTTCCTCTTCACGTGCGCGGCCGAGAACCCGAACCGCAGGCTGCGAACCATGGCGCTCTCGGACCGCGTGGGTATGACCGTCGACCGCGCGAGCTTCGACGATCTCGTCACCCTCGTCACGCAGGCGCCGCCGTGGGAGAAGGATCGCGTACAGGGCGTGCGGATCCTGCTCCGCGCGATCGGCGAAGGCCGCCCCGACGCGCCCGAGCAGATCCTCGCCCGCTGGACGTGGCGGCTCGCCCGCGCGGTGCGCAAGGTGCTCGACCGCAAGGCCAGCGCGGAGTACCCGGAAGCAAAGCGACTCCTCGGAGCGCTCGCGAACTCACGCGGGCACCGGCACGAGGAGAACGCGACGAAGCTCGCCGCCGCCGCAAAGGATCTGCCGATCGCGACCGCCGCCGCGCTACTCGCCTCATCCGAGGGGTACACCCCGCGCGCGAACAACATTCTCGAGGCCGCGCGCGAGGAGCTCGGAACGATCGCCGAGGTCGCGAACGCGCTCGCCGACGACCTCCCGGCTCCGAAGCCCCATCCCGGCAGGCGCCGCCGGCGGCGCAGGAAGAAGAAGCCGGCCGGCACCGCGGCCCCGTCGCCCGGCGGCTCGGACGGAGCCGACGGCGCGCCTGTAACGATCCACCCGCCCGGCACGACCGTATAACCGGGCGATGGTCCTCGCGATCGTCTACGCCTTCGTCGCAGGGCTGATCACGGCGATCTCGCCCTGCGTCCTGCCCGTCCTGCCGATCGTGCTCGGCGGAGGCGTCGGAGCAAACCGCCGACGGCCGTACGCGATCATTGCCGGCCTTGCGGCCACGTTCCTCGTGTCGGTGCTGTTCGCGGCCTGGGTGCTCGACAAGCTCGGCCTGCCGAAGGACCTGCTCCGCAACGTCTCGATCGGCCTGCTCTTTCTGATCGCCGCGATCCTCGTCGTCCCGCAGGTCGGCATGCTGATCGAGCGTCCGCTCGCGCGGCTCTCGCGCGGCCCGTCGAGCGACCTCGGCGGCGGCTTCCTCCTCGGCTGCGCGCTCGGCTTCGTGTTCGTCCCATGCGGCGGGCCGGCGATCGGCTTCGTCACCACCTCGGCCGCCCAGAGCGACTTCGGGTTCAAGACGATCGCGGTCGCGGTCTCCTACACGATCGGAGTCTCGCTCGTCCTGCTCGCTGATCGCGGTCGGCGGCCGTACTGCTGCGGCCCGGCTGCGCGCCGGGATCGAGCGCTTCCGCATCGCCTTCGGGATCGTTCTCGCGGCGGCGGCCTTCGCGCTCATCTTCAACCTCGACACGAAGCTCCAGACGTGGCTCCCGGACTACACCAACTTCCTCCAGAAGCACACCGAGGCCAGCGGGTCGGGCCGCGACGCCTACAAGCGGACGAAGAACGTCACCGAGCGGACGCCCGCGGCGCAGACGGCGGCAGCCGGCGGCCTCGAAGACTACGGCCCGGCACCGGACTTCGCCGGGATCGACGACTGGCTCAACAGCCCGCCGCTGACGATGGCAGGGCTGCGCGGCAAGGTCGTCCTGATCGACTTCTGGACGTACTCCTGCATCAACTGCCTGCGTACGCTTCCCCACGTCGAGGCGTGGGACCGGTTGTACCGACAGGACGGGCTCGTGATCGTGGGCGTCCATTCGCCGGAGTTCGCCTTCGAGTCGGTGCCTTCCAACGTCCGTTCCGCGGTCAAGCGCCTCGGCGTCCGCTACCCGGTCGCGCTCGACAACGCCTTCGGCACCTGGACGGCCTGGGGCAACCAGTACTGGCCGGCCAAGTATCTGATCGACCGCCGCGGCCACGTGCGCTACGCCCACTTCGGCGAGGGGGACTACGACGTCACCGAGAAGAACATCCGACTGCTGCTCGGCGACAAGCCCGGTGCGCCCTCGTCGTCGGCGCTCCGTGACCTGACGCCCACCGGGCCACTCACGCCCGAGTCGTATCTCGGCTCCGAGCGAATTGCGAGGTATGCCGGCTCGCCGCTCCGCCCCGGGGTGAGCGTCTACACGTTTCCGCCCAGCCTCGGCCCGAACCAGCTCGCATATTCGGGCCGGATGCGTCTCGACCCGCAGCGGATCGTCGCCGTGAGCAATGCGCGCCTTCGGCTGCGCTTTCTTGCCCGGAACGTCTACCTCGTTCTCGGCGGCAAGGGCACGGTTCAGGTGCTCGTGGACGGCAAGCCCGAGCGGACCGTCCGCGTCACTCAGGACCGCTTGTACACGCTCGTGGACGGGACGAAGACGCGCGAGGGACTCCTCGAGCTACGCTTCAGCCCGGGCGTGTCGGCCTACGCCTTCACCTTCGGCTAACGGCTAGTGCTCGGAGGAAGGACCCGGTCCATCGCCGTCTTCCTCCTCGCGCTCCCGCAGGAACCGTGACAGCTCTGCGGCCAGCGACTCGCCCGAGGGGATCTCGCTCTCGTCCAGCTCGTCGACGCGCCGCTCGAGCTCCTCGACGTAGGCCGCCGTCTCCTCGTCGGTGGAGATCGCCTCGCTGACCTGGCGTACGTAGGCCTCGGCCGCCTCGTCGAGCTCGGCGGTGTCGATCTCCGCGCCGAGCAGACCACCGAGCCGACCGCAAAGCGCACCCGCCGCCCGGGGGCTGGGCGCCAGCGAGACGTAGTGCGGGACCGCGGCCCAGAGGCTCGCAGACGGTATCCCCGCGCGCTTGCACGCGTCGTGGACGACGCCGACGATCCCGGTCGGACCCTCGTAGCGCGAGGCCTGTAGCCCCAGCTGTTCGACGAGACCCGGATCTGTCGCGCTCCCCGTCACCGGCGCCGGCCGCGTGTGGGGCACGTCGGCCAGAAGCGCGCCCAGCGTCACGACCAGCTCGACGCCGAGCTCGCGCGCGAAGTCGACGATCAGTCCCGAGAACGTGCGCCAACGCAGACTCGGCTCGATGCCCGAGCAGCAGCACCGCATCGCGCCCGAGCCCATCGGGCCGCGCATGGTAGAAGACCGTTTCGGGCCAGTCGATCCGGCGGGTGAACCCCTCCTCGAGCTTCACCTGCGGCCGCGTCGCCTGAAAGTCGTAGAACCCCTCCGGATCGATCTCGGCGAACCGGCGAGCGTCCCAGGCCTTGGCGAGATAGCCGGCGGCAAGGGACGCCCCCTGGCCTCCGTCGTTCCACCCACGGAAGGCCGCAATCAGAACGGGCCGCTCGAGCTCCGGGCGGCGTGAGACGCGAAGCTCCGCCACCGGCCCAGTCTACGCAGAACGGTGCGGTGCGGCGGCGGTCGGACGCCACATGGACGCGACCAGCGCAACCGTCCAGGACCAGACGGTTGCCGCAACGGCGACGTGTACGAGCACCAGCCACCATGGGAGGTGCGAGCGGTACTGGGCATCGCCCAGGGCCATCTGCACGATCACGAGCGCCGCGAGCCCCGAGGCAGCGGCGAAGTAGCCGCCCAGCGCTGCGCGGCGGGCGAAGAAGTAGCCGATCAGGAACATCAGGCTGCAGCCGAGGACGGCGACGGTGGCGCCGTGCACGAGCAGCGCCGGCCGCAGCGACCACAGCCGGTAGACGTTCTTGCCGCCCGAGTGTGGGCCGGCTGCGGTGGCGATCGTGCCGCTGGCGAGCAGCGCGAAGCAGGCAGCAGCGATGCCGATCCCGGCAAGGCGAGCCTCGCGGGCCAGCGGCTCGCCGTGGCCGCGGCCGATCGCGAGCGCTTCGAGGCCGACGACGATCGCCGCCCCGAGCACCGCCATCGAGAGCAACAGATGCGGGATGACGAGCGCCGGGTGGAGATGGGCGTAGACCGTGATCGCGCCGAGCGGCGCCTGCGCAAGCGTTCCGGCGAACGTCGCGACGGCCAGCCAGCGCACCCAGCGAGGAAGCGGCGGGGTGAGCCACGCCCCGATCGCGAGAGCCAGCGTGACCACAATCGTCAGCCCGCCGACCAGGCGGTTCCCGAACTCGATATAGGCGTGGTAGTCCTTCTCCGGAAACGGGCGGCCGGGCTCGCACCCGGGCCAGTGCTCGCAGCCGAGCCCGGAGCTGGTCAGCCGAACGACCGCGCCGGTCGAGACGATCAGCCAGAGCGCGAAGATCGCCAGCGAGGCAAGGTTCCGGAACCGGTCCGGGGAAAGCTCGAAGGCGCGCAGCCGCGAGCCGCGCGAGGTTTCGACGTGCACGATTCCGAGTGTAGACCGGTTACGTCACGACCACGCCTGCGCCGGCCTCCACTCGGCCGATCCGCCGCACGAAGAGATCGCGGGCGGCAAGCTCAGCCTCCAGCGCTGGGCCGCGGTCGGCCGGGAGCGAAACGAGGAGCCCTCCCGCCGTCTGCGGATCGTAGCCGAGCGCAAGCAGCTCCTCCGCGACACCGGGGGCCGAGACGTGTGCAGCAGCGAAGTCCCGGTTACGAGCGTCTCCTCCCGTCTTCTCGCCCGCACGTGCAACCTCCAGCGCTGAGTCGAGCGCCGGCCAAGCGGCCGAGTCGAGCTCGAGGCGAGCGGCCGATCGGTCCGCCATCTCGTACGCGTGGCCGATCAGCCCGAAGCCGGTCACGTCGGTGACCGCGTTCGGCCGGAAGGCCCGGAGGACGTCCGCCCAGGCGAGGTTGAGCGTCGTCATCCACCCGACCGCAGCGGCGACATCGGCGTCGCCCGCAAGGGCGCGGGCGGCGCCGTGGAGGACGAGTCCCGTCCCGAGCGGCTTCGTCAGGTAGAGCGCGTCGCCCGGCTGCGCGCCCGACTTCGGCCAGATCCCGTCCGGGTGAACCGTGCCGACGACGGCGAGCCCGTACTTGGGCTCCTTGTCGCGGATGGTATGACCTCCGGCGAGAATCGCTCCGGCGGCCCGCACCTGCTCGCCGGCTGCGGCGAGGATCGCCCCCACCGTCTCGATCGGGAGCTCCTCCGGGAACTCGGCGATCGACAGCGCGAGCAGAGGACGTCCGCCCATCGCGAAAACGTCGTTGAGGGCGTTCGTCGCCGCGATCGTCCCGAAGTCGCTCGGGTCGTCGACGAGCGGCGGAAAGAAGTCGAGGGTGAAGACGAGCGCGGTCTCGTCGTCGAGTCGGTAGACGGCCGCGTCGTCGGCAGGCGAGAGCCCGACGAGCAGGTCTTCGGCTTCGGCCGGAACGATGCCGCCCAGGAGTTCCTGTAGCCGCGCTGCCGAGTACTTGGCAGCGCACCCCCCGGAGGTGACGAGCTCGGTCAGCTTCACGGCCATGGCCAGATCGTACGGAGTGTCTGGACACGCACCGGTGTCAGACACTAGAGAAGGTCGGTTTGAACCGCCGCCGACAGCTCGGCGACCGACACCGAACCCTCGAACCGGCCCTTGATCCGACCGTCGCGGCCGACGAGGAACACGAACGGCTCGCTCGGCAGATGCCACTCCTTCACCCAGCGGTTGGTTCCCAATGCCGGGTTGTTGTCCTGGTAGATCTCGACGTGGATGAACCGCACGCCGCGGCCGGCAAAGCGCCGCTGAACCGCGGCGGCGACGTCGACCACCGGCCCACACGTCCGGGAGCTGCAGAACTTTGGGGTCGCGAAGACGACGACGAACGGCACGTGCGCGCTCAGCGAGTCGGCAACCGAGTAGCGCAGGAGCGTCCGGTCAGGCGGGCTTGCGGTCGTCAGCGCCGCAACGTCGCCTCGCGCGCTCGCGAGCGTCGGCGTGTGGGAGGAGATGGCGCGGTCGCCGACGGCGGGTGCGGCCGGCCGCTTGGCGACCTTGATGTTGGTGAAGCCCTGGATCTCCGCGCCCTCCGGCTCGGCGACCAGCGTGTATTTTCCAGACTCGGAGAGCTTCAGCCGCGCAACGTAGATCCGGGTCACCTCGCCGGTAACAGCCTTCGAGGTGCCGGGGACGCCGATCGGCTCGAGCACCGCTTCTGTGGTCACGAGCGGCTTGGAATCGAGCGACTTCGCGACCCAGACCCGGGCGCGGGGCCGCTCGACCGACTTCGAGGCGGAGTCGATCACCAGGAATGTGACTCGAACCGGCCCGACCGCGTAGTCGGAAGTGCCCTGAACAAGCGCGACCTCGGGGCCGGGCCGGTCGAGTAGTGCGGAGAGCGAGCCGTCGCGCTTCGCGCCGGTTCCGTTGCCGCCGCCTCCGCCGCACGCCGCGGTGCTCAGCACCGCGGCGGCGAGGATGAAGATGCGCGGCGAAGCCACGCATCGAGTCTAGTCCCGGCCCGCCGCGACCGGACGCCGACTAATGACCATCCGAATAGGCCTTGACCAACATGGCTATGTCTCCTTTCGCTTAGAAGCGGAAGTCCTGCAGCGCCTCGGCAGCCCGCCGGTACTGACGGGCCGCATCACGGTCAGATCCGCGCTTCTTTGCGAGATCGCCCTGTGCGACCCAGGCCGCAGCCCGGTGGCTGACCGACGACAACTGCTCGAAGGTTTTATCGGCAGTTGCAAGGATTTCTTCAGCCTCGTTCAAGCGATTCAGCTCGATCAGCGCCCGGCCCAGAACGAGTTGAGCCGTGCCGATCCCTTGCAGGTAGTCCGGACGTGCCGCGAAGAGCTCGAGCGCCTTCCGAGCCTCACCCTCCGCCGCAGCCGGGTCGTCCACGTCGAGGTGGACCTGCGCGAGCGAGCAGAGTGCGAGCCCCGCTTCAGGCTCGTCGCCGACCTCGAGCGCGATCTCGAAAGAGTGACTCAGAAGCTCGACCGCCTTGTCGGGGCTCCCGAGCGTGAAGTTGAGGCCTCCGAGGTTGTTCAGCAGACGCCCGACGATCGCACGGTCTTCGAGCTCCTCGTAGAAGCCACGTGCGCGCTCGGCGTAGTTGCGAGCAAGCAACCAGCGACCCTCGCGCTCTGCGACGAGCGACGCCTGGAAATACGCCTGTGCGGCCGCGCGGCGATCCTGAGTCGAGTCGGCGAGCTCGAGCGCGCGCTCGACATCCTCCCTCGCGGCCTGCCAGTCACGCTGACGGCGGTAACAGCGGGAGCGCCAGCCGAGGATGTCTGCGCGCAACAGGTCGGAGGGCAGGCCCGACCGGTCGGCGAGGGCGAGTGCGGTGCTCAGAAGCTCGATCGCGGTCGAGATGCTCGAGCGCTTGTAGCGGCATACGCCGTGTCGAAACAGCACTGCGGCGCGGTCGATGTCGGAGAAGCCCGGCCGCTCGACCAGCTCGCCGGCACGGGCGAGGAGCTCGAGTGCCTCGGGAATCCCGCCGTCTTGGATGCGCACCCAGGACTCTCCGAGCAACAAACGGAGCTCGAGGTCGGGTGCGCCTGTGGCGCGGACGGCGGTGCCGATGCGCGCAAACTCCCGTAGCGCCTCGTCGTCTCGGTGGGCTTCGGCGAGGGCCTCGGCTCGTGCGAGCGCCGCCTCGACGCGACCGCGCTCGTCGGCGCTGACGCCGTGCTCGATGTAGCCGGGATCGACCTCCAGCCGGGCGGCAAGCCACGCGAGCGTCTCGGCCGTCGGGCGCGTCTTGCCCCGCTCGATCTGGCTCAGGTACTCCTTCGAGAAGCGTCCGCCGGCGAGCTGGCTCTGGGTCAGGCCCGCCGCGGTGCGCAGCATGCGCAGGCGCTCGCCGAGCTGGGCGGCAGCGGCCCCGACTTCACTCTGAGTCGCTGACCGCTCCTGACTCTTGCCACTAGTCGCTTTATCCATAGGCATTTGCCGGTGAAGTAGAGGATAGTCAAAATCACTTGATCTAGCTACTTGACAAATTCGGACATGGCCCCTATAGTCGTGCCAGTTCGCTCCGGTCGCCGCAGGATTCACCAGACCGAAAGCGAGAAGTCTGATCAGAGAGAGCCCCGGGAGCCGCAGCCGGGGCTCTCGGCTTTTCGAGACCTACGACGCGCCGGACAAGCCAGCGGCGCCGCTCCGTCCGGATCCGCTCGATGTCTCCCTGAGGCAGCCCACCGAGGCGACCGGCCACGGCGGTCAGCAGCCCGACGGCGATGAAGATCCACGCCTCGGCGCGCGCGTCCCGGTCGGCCGGTATCGCGCGCGCCGCCTGGCAGCGGCGGACGACGTCCGTGACGAATGCGTGCACCTCGCGCATGATGGCGACGAAGGAAGGCGCGTACCTCCGGCTCGTCCTCCGATTCGGTCAGCGCCTGCAGCCAGAGCGTCGCCACGACGGCGCGCTGCTCGCGGAGCTGGAAGAAGGCGCTCGACATCGCGGTCATCCACGCCTGCGGGTCATCCTCGATCGCGACAGCCTGCTCCCAAGCGTCTCGCACGCGCCTCCACGCTTCGTCGATGCAGGCCAGATAGAGCGCCTGCTTCGACGCGAAGTGGCGGTAGAGAATCGGCTCGCTGACGCCGGCCTCGCGCGCGATCTCCGCGGTCGTCGCACCGCGGTATCCACACCGCGAGAAGACATGCGTGGCCGTGTCGAGAACCCCGGCCCGCCGCTCACTCGCGGACAGCCGCTCTTTCACCGAGCTTCAGGAACCGGATCCGGCGCGTGCACGGACTTCCGGATCGTCGATACTCCGACGACCGCCGCGCCGAACGCGATCACGGCCGAGACAAGGAGCGCATGGCGAAGGCCGTGAACGAATTGCTCCGGCCGCCTAGGGTCGCGCGGCCCGACCTTGACGTACGACGTCATGATCGCACCCATCAGGGCAATCCCGAGCGAGCCCCCGACCTGCCGCATGCTGTTCAGCACGGCCGAGCCGACGCCGGCCTTGGCGACCGGCACGGAACCCATCGCGGTCGCGGTCGTCGGGCTCATCGAGATCGCCATTCCGATGCCGCCGACGAGCATCGCCGGCAGGAGGTCCCAGAAGCTCGAGTCGACCTGGAGTCGCGCGAACAGCAGCATCGAGCAGCTGACCAGGGTCATCCCGGCGCCGACGAGCCAGCGAGAGCCGACCTGATCGGTGATCCGCCCCGCAATCGGAGCGACGAGCACGATCAGCACCGTCATCGGCAGGAAGGTGGCGCCGGCCTTTGTCGCCGAGTAGCCAAGCACGTTCTGCATGTAGAGCGAGATGAAGAAGAAGACCCCGAACATCGCCAGGGAGACGAGCAGCATCACCGCGTTGGCCCCGGCGAACGTCGGGTTGCGGAAGAGCGAGAGGTCGAGCATCGGGATGCGCTGATGCCGCTCGAGCACGACGAAGGCGGCGAGACCGGCGACCGCGACCACGAGGAGAGTGAGGATCTCGGTCGACGTCCACCCCTTGTTGTTCGCCTCGATCAGCGCGTAGGTGAGCGCAAACAAGGCGATCGCCGAGCTGAGCAGGCCGGGGAGGTCGAGCCGCTGTTCCTCGGACGTGTCCTTCGATTCGCGGATCACGACTCGCGCGACCGCGATGCCGACCACGCCGACCGGCACGTTGATGAAGAAGATCCAGTTCCAGTTGATGTGCTCGGTGATGAGCCCGCCGAGGAGCGGGCCGATCGCGAGTGCGAGTGCAGAGACGCCGGCCCAGATACCGATCGCCATCCCCCGCTGCCTGGGCGGGAAGGTCGCCGAGATGATCGAGAGGGTCGCAGGGTTCATCATCGCCGAGCCGACTCCCTGGACGATCCTGGCCCCAATCAGGAAGCCCGCGTTCGGGGCAAGCCCGCAGGCAAGAGACGAGGCCGCGAAGATGGCAAGGCCAAGGATGAAGACCCGACGCCGCCCGTACAGGTCGGCGAGCTTCCCGCCCGTGAGCATCAGCACCGCAAACGTGAGCGCATAGCCGGTGACGACCCACTCGAGCTGCGACACATTCTTGATGTGCAGCTCGCGCTGAATCGACGGCAGCGCGACGTTCACGATCGTGTTGTCGAGCATGATCATGAACAGCCCGAAGGTGACGGCTCCGAGAGTCCACCACTTGCGGTGCTCGTCGTCGAGAAAGCTGGCGAGGATGCGGGCGCGCACAGTTAGTGGGTACTAAGTTATCAATCCGGAACTAGGGTTACGTACGTGGCGGACGTCGTCTGGAGACCCGATGCCCAGACAATCGCACACGCGAACGTCGCCCGGTTGATGCGCAGCCACGGCTTCGAGAACTACCGCGACCTCGTCGCACGTTCGATCGAGGACCCCGAGTGGTTCTGGCCCGCCGCGATCGAGGACATCGGCATCGAGTTCTTCGAGCCCTGGGAGCAGGTCGTCGATGCATCACGCGGGCCCGAGTGGGCGACCTGGTTCACAGGCGGGAAGCTGAATGTCGCCTGGAACTGCGTACACCGGCATCGCAGCGACCGGGTCGCCGCCGTCTTCCGCGGGGAGGACGGCGCGAGGCGCGAGTTGACGTTCAGCGAGCTCTCCGACAGGGTGACCCGCTTGGCGGAGCGCCTCGTCGCGCTCGGCGTCGCGCCCGGAGACCGGGTTGTGATCTACCTGCCGATGTCGCCGGAGGTGGCGATCGCCTCCCACGCCTGCGCGCACATCGGCGCAGTGCAGGTTCCGGTCTTCTCCGGCTTTGCGGCTCCAGCCGTTGCCCAGCGGCTGGTGGACTCGGAGGCGAAGGTGGCGATCACAGTGCAGTCGTCGCTCCGGCGCGGGCGAGATGTCCCGATGCTCGCGATCCTCGAGGAGGCTCGGCGGGAGGCGCCCTCACTCGAACATGTGATCGTTGCGCCGTGGGACGAGGACGTCGCCGGTTGTCCCGGCACGCTCGAGCCGCTCGCGGTCGACTCGGAGCACCCGTATCTGTTGACCTATACCTCGGGCACGACCGGCAAGCCGAAGGGCGTGGTGCACGTGCAGGGCGGCTTCCTCGTCTCGATCGCGCGCGAGGCCGCGTATCAGGCGGATGCGCACCCCGAGGATGTCGTCCACTTCGCCACGGACATGGGCTGGATCATGGGGCCGTGGACCGTCGTCGGGTGCGGCGCAATCGGCTCCACCATCGTGTTCGCGGAGGGCGCTCCCGACTGGCCTTCCGACCGGCTCTGGCGGCTCATCGAGGAGGAGCGGGTCTCGATTCTCGGCTGCTCGCCGACCCTGATCCGCGCACTGATCCCTCACGGCGACCCGACCGCCGACGTGTCGTCTTTGCGCACGATCGTCACGACAGGCGAGCCGTGGAACCCTGACCCGTACCGATGGCTGTTCGAGCAGGTCGGAGGCGGGCGCGTGCCGATCATCAACTGCTCCGGCGGTACGGAGGTGGGAGCGTGCTTTCTCTCGTGCACGCCGGTCGAGCCGATCAAGGAGTGCTCGCTCGGCGGACCGTCGACCGGGATGGCCATGGACGTCGTCGACGACGAGGGGCACTCGCTCCTCGGTACCGGCGAGGTCGGGGAGCTCGTCTGCCGGAAGCCATCCCCCGGGATGACGCGCGGCTTCTGGGGCGACCCCGACCGGTATCTCGAGACGTACTGGCGCCGCTTCCCGGGGATCTGGACGCACGGAGACTGGGCGACGGTGGACGCCGACGGGTACTGGTTCCTGCACGGGCGCTCGGACGACACGCTGAACATCGCCGGCAAGCGGATCGGGCCGGCCGAGAT
Source organism: uncultured Actinomycetes bacterium (assembly GCA_963764565.1). Lineage (GTDB taxonomy): Bacteria > Actinomycetota > Thermoleophilia > Gaiellales > Gaiellaceae > DATBLE01. Next base: position 4,947 of record CAVXTD010000011.1, on the reverse strand, counting down.
CGAGTCGGCCGCGGTGGCGCACCCGGCCGTGTCCGAAGCGGCCGCGGTCGGCGTCCCGCATGAGGTCAAGGGCGAGGTTGCCTGGGTGTTCTGCGTCCTCGCACCGGGTGCATCTGCGACCGAGGACGAGGTGCGGGCGCTCGTCGCCGCCGACCTGGGAAAGGCATTCGCACCTGAGCGCGTGCTCTTCGTCCCGGCGTTGCCGAAGACACGCTCGGCGAAGATCGTTCGGCGGGCGGTGCGTGCGACCGCGCTCGGCGAGGATCCAGGCGACATGTCGGCGGTCGAGAACCCGGACTCGCTCGACGCGATCGCGCTAGCTCGCGGCTGATACAGTTTTCGACTATTAGTCGTAAACCTATGAGGCTCGCGCTCGCGCAGATCAATACCGTCGTCGGCGACCTGGACGGGAACCGGTCGCTGATCCTGTCGCGACTCGACGAAGCACGAGCGGCCGGGGCGGACCTCGTCCTGTTCCCGGAGCTCGCGGTCACGGGGTATCCGCCCGAGGATCTGCTCCTGCGGCCCGGGTTCGTCCGCGCCGCCGAAGCATCGCTTCGACGGATCGCCGCCGAGGCGACCGGGATCGCCGCGCTCGTCGGCACGCCCCATTTCGAGGGCGACCTCTTCAACGCGTGCGCCGTCTGTGCCGACGGCGAGATCAAAGCGGTCTACCGGAAGCGGCTGCTGCCGAACTACGGTGTCTTCGACGAGAAACGGTACTTCGCCGCCGGCGTGGGCCTCGTGCTGCTCCGGCTCGGCGAGGCGCTCGTCGGGGTCACGATCTGCGAGGACATGTGGTGGCCCGGGCCGGCGGCGGATCTGGCGGGCGCGGGTGCGCGGTTGCTCGTCAACGTGTCCGCCTCCCCGTTCCACGTCGGGAAGGACCGGGAGCGCGAGGAGATCTTCGCGCTGCGTGCCCGGGAGACGTCCACCTTCGTCGCGCTCGTCAACGCCGTCGGTGGCCAGGACGAGCTCGTCTTCGACGGGCACTCGGTCGTGCTCGACGGGCAGGGACGGGTGCTGGCGCGGGCACCGGGGTTCGAAGAGGCGCTGCTCGTGGTGGATCTCGACCCGGCGGCAGCACCCGCGCCGCAGAAAGCCCAGACCCCAGAGCACGAACGCGCCGACGGTCACAACGGTCGACCTGGCAAGTAACACAGTGTTACAAGACCCAGAAGCGCGCGCAGAACCGGGCTTCGAGTCAAGTAACACAGTGTTACTTGACTCCGTCGCACCGTTGGTCGACGACCTCGAGCAGATGCGCCTCGCGCTCGGGCTCGGGCTGAGGGACTACGTCGACAAGAACGGGTTCTCGAACGTGGTGATGGGCCTTTCGGGGGGCATCGACTCCGCGCTGACAGCCGCGATTGCGGTTGAGGCGCTCGGGCCGGAACGGGTGCACGGTGTCTCGATGCCGTCGCGGTTCTCGTCGGATGCGACCCGCGGCGATGCGCGGCGGCTCGGCGAGAGCCTCGGCATCGACTTCCGCGAGCTGGCGATCGAGCCGATGGTGGCGGCCTTCGAGGGAGCGCTCGCCCCCGGCTTCACGGGGCTGGAGCGCGACCTGACCGAGGAGAACCTCCAGGCGCGTGTCCGCGGTGTCCTGCTGATGGCGCTCTCGAACAAGTTCGGTTGGCTCGTGGTTGCGACCGGGAACAAGTCGGAGCTCTCGGTCGGGTACGCGACCCTGTACGGGGACATGGCCGGCGGCTTCGCGCTCCTCAAGGATGTCTTCAAGACCGATGTCTTCCGCTTGTCGAGGCACCTGAACGAGCGCGCCGGCCGCGAGCTGATCCCCGTCTCGATCATCGAACGGGCGCCGAGCGCCGAGCTGCGTGCCGACCAGCTCGATGCCGACTCGCTGCCGCCGTACTCAGAGCTCGACCGCGTGCTCGAGGCGTACGTGGAGCTCGATCGCTCGCGCGAGGAGCTCTTGGCGGACGGGTTCGATCAGGCGGTGGTCGAGCGAGCGCTGGCGATGATCGACCGCGCCGAGTACAAGCGCCGGCAGGCGCCGCCGGGAGTAAAGCTGCGGCCGAAAGCCTTCGGCCGCGACCGGCGCACCCCGATCACGAACCGCTGGCGCGGCTAGAGCCGAACTTCAGTGTCCGACACCTTTGGTGTCAGACACTGCCTTCCGGAGCTCGAGGAACCACCGCAGGCGCTCCGCGTACGGCACCGCCGCGTTCGCCGGCGACGTCGACGGGAGCACGTACAGCAACGTCTCGCCGAGCCGCCGCTCCTGGAGACCATGCTCGGGCCGCTCGCGAAACGTTCCTCGGTATGCCTCCTTGCCGACGAATCCGATCGCCCGCGGCCGCAGCTCAACGGCGATCCGCTCCAATCGGCCCGCGGCGCCCGCGAAGTCCGCGCTGCGCAGGTCGCTCGAACCGGGAGTCGTCCGCAACGCCGCGTTCGTGAGCCCGATGCCGTGACGGAGCGCCTCGAACTGCTCCTCCGGCCGCAGCCGGCGCGGCGTGAAGCCGGCCTCGTGGAGCAACCGCCAGAAGTCGTTGCGCGGATTGGCGAAGTGGGCTGCCGCCGCGGCCGAAACCCGGCCGGGGTTGATCCCGCAGAAGATCGCGTCGAGATCGGCTGCGAGCACGTCCGGTACGGCACTGCCACGCTCAGCCGGCACGGCTGCGCCCCGATTCCGCCGCACGTGCCTCTACGCGGCTTCGACCTCCGGGAGGTCGTCCGCGCGGTCGAGCCGCTCCTCGAAGAGCTGCCGCAACTGCTCCCCGAGCAAGCCGCTGCTCGGAGGGCCGGGTGCGGACTCGCGAATCACCGCGACCGCCGATTCGCGGTCGCCGTACAGGCGCGTGTAGCACTCGGACTCGCTCAGGGGCCGAAGCCTCGACACGGCCCTGAACGTAGCTTCAGGACCGGACGGAGCCTGTAGGTTCTCCGCATGGTTATGCGCTCCCCCAGCGGGAACGAACGGTGAAGCTGCTCGTGCTCGGTGGAACGAAGTTCCTGGGCCGGGCGGTCGTCGAGGACGCACTTGCGCACGGACACGAGGTCACGCTGTTCAACCGCGGCCGGACGAACCCCGGCCTGTTCCCGGAGGCCGAGCACCTGCGGGGCGACCGCGAGAGCGATCTTTCGGCCCTCACGGGCCGCAGCTGGGACGCCGTGGTCGACCCGTCGGGCTACGTCCCCGGAATCGTGCGTGCGTCGGCCGAGCTGCTCGCCGATGCCGCCCAGCAGTACGTGTTCGTCTCGAGCATCTCGTACTACGCCGACTTTCGCGAGCCGCGCAGCGAGGACGACCCGGCCGCGGAGCTCGGCGATCTGCCGGACGATCGGCTGCTCGACGACTACTCGAACTACGGTGCGTTGAAAGCTCGATCCGAAACGGCCGTTCGCGATGTGTTCGGCGAGCGTGCGCTGGTCGTTCGGCCGGGGCTGATCGTCGGCCCGCACGACCCGACCGACAGATTCACGTACTGGCCGCGGCGGGCCAAGCGCGGCGGCCCCGTGCTCGCGCCCGCTCCGCCGGACGGCCCGGTGCAGATGATCGACGTCCGCGACCTCGCCGCGTGGATGGTTCGGCTGGTCGAGGAGGGCCGTGGCGGCGTCTTCAACGCCACCTCGCCGCCGCGGGCGATCACGTTCGGCGCGATGCTCGAGGCGTGCGGCGCCGACGAGATCGTCTGGGTTGACGAGCGATTCTTGCTCGAGCACGGCATCGAGGAGGGGTGGACGGACCTCCCGCTCTGGATCCCTTCGACCGATCCGGGCTATCGCTGCTTTCAACTCGTCGATGTTTCGAGTGCGCTGGACGCCGGGCTCACCTTCCGCCCGCTCGCGGAGACGGCGCGCGACGTCCCGGAGTGGACGGGCCGGGCAGGCCTGACCGCCGAGCGCGAAGCGGAGCTGCTCGCAGCCTGGACGACTCTCGTCGCATGACACTCGACGTCGCCGCCGCCCGCGCGCGCTTTACCGCTCTCCAGCGCGACCTCGTCTTCTTCGACGGACCGGGTGGAACCCAGGTCCCTGACGAGGTGATCGACGCGATCGCCGCCTACCTGCGCGAGTCGAACGCGAACACGAGCGGCCCGTACGAGACGAGCCGCCGCACCGAGGCGCTCGCCGAGCGCTCACGCGCGACCGCAGGGCGCTTTCTCGGCTGCCCGCCCGACGAGGTCGTCTTCGGGCCGAACATGACGACGCTCAGCTTCGCGCTGTCGCGGACCGCCGGACGCGAGTTCCGGCCGGGCGACGAGATCCTCGTCACGAAGCTCGACCACGACGCGAACGTCTCGCCCTGGCTCGAGCTCGCCCACGATCGCGACCTGACGGTTCGCTTCGTGGACATCCACGACGACACGACGCTCGACCTGGACGACCTGGAGCGGCAGCTCTCCGACCGAACCAGGGTGGTCGCGTTCCCGCTGGCCTCGAACGCAGTCGGCACGCTGACCGACGTGCGGCGGATCGTCGACCTCGCACACGAGGCAGGTGCGATCGCTTGGGCCGACGCGGTGCACTACGCGCCGCACGCGCCGATCGACGTCGCCGCGTTCGGAGTCGACGTGCTGATCTGCTCGCCTTACAAGTTCTTCGGGCCGCACCTCGGGCTCGCCTACACCCGGCGAGAGATCGCCGAGCGGTGGCGGCCGTACAAGGTGCGGCCACAGTCGGACGTGCCGTTCGGGCACAGGTTCGAGACTGGGACGCAGCCCTTCGAGCTGCTCGCCGGCTTCGTCGCGGCGGTCGAGTACATCGAGTCGCTCGGCTGGACGGATCATGAACACGGGAGCACGCGCTCGGCTCAGCGGTTCCTCGCCGGCCTTTCCCCGAAGTCCCGCTTCTACGGCCTGCCGGGATGGAAGGCCGGGTTCCGACCTTCGCGTTCATCGGTCGATGGCCTCGCGGCGGCCGAGGCGGCCGCCAGACTCGGAGAGCGAGGCTTCGCCGCCTGGCACGGCAACTACTACG
>CAVXTD010000010.1:0-18669 GCA_963764565.1 uncultured Actinomycetes bacterium | reverse complement strand
GGGGCTGACGATTCGGCTCGCTTGACGCTCGCGGCGGCTGCGCCGTCCGGCTCGCTCTCCCTTCCCCCGCTCTGCCCGGGAGCCTTCGGCTCCGGACATTTCGCTCCCTGAAGGCATGCGGTTCTAGGCCGCACCCGCCGGGTCGGTCGCGGCGGCGGATGTTGCGGCGCCGCTCGGTAGACTTCCCCGGCTCGGCGAGGTAGCTCAGTCGGTAGAGCACACGGCTGAAAACCGTGGTGTCGCCGGTTCGATTCCGGCCCTCGCCACACCGCTCACCGCGGCTCAGCCGCGGGCTCGCCCTCACGGGGGAAACGGCCGGTTTCCCCCGTGTGCCCCCTTCCCCAAAAGTCCTCGTACTCACGGCGAGCCGCTGGGCGCCGCGCCCGCCAAGTCGGTCGCGGCGTCGGTGTCTCAGTAGATTCCGTCCGTGTCCGCCGAAGAAACTCTTCGCCCGGTTGCCGTCATCGGTGCTGCGCTCGACCTCGGGGCCGGGCGGCGTGGCGTCGACATGGGGCCCTCGGCGATCCGCTACGCGGGCCTGGACGCGCAGATCGAGGCGCTGGGCGGCACTGCGTCGACTACGGCAACGTCCAGACCGCCGTCGCCGAGGCGGCGCAGGTCGGCGACGAGCGGGTCCGCTACCTGGACGAGATCATCATGGCCTGCGAGCGGGTCGCCGACCTCGTCGCGGTCGCGCAGGAGCGGGGGCAGATGCCGCTTGTCCTCGGCGGCGATCACTCGGTCGCGCTCGGGACGCTCGGCGGGCTCGCTCGGGCCGACGGCCCCGGCGGCGCGGTGTGGATCGACGCTCACGGCGACCTGAACCGGCCCGAGACGAGCCCGAGCGGCAACGTCCACGGCATGGGGCTGGCAGCGGCGATGGGGCTGGCAGGCGACCTGTTCGCGAGCGAGCACTGGGAGCTGCCGAGCGTGGATCCGAGCCGCGTCGCGCTCGTCGGCATCCGCTCGCTCGATGAGGCCGAGCGGGATCTGCTCCACGAGCTGAAGGCGACCGTCTTCACGATGAGCGACGTCGACCGCCTGGGGATGGAGCACGCGATCAGAACGTCGCTCGAGCACGTCGCGGGGCCCGGCTTCGTGCACGTCAGCCTCGACATGGATGCGCTCGACCCCGACGTCGCGCCCGGCGTCGGCACCCCCGTCCGAGGCGGCCTCTCGTACCGCGAGGCGCACCTGGCGATGGAGATCGTCGCCGAGTCGGGCCTGCTCGGCTCGCTCGAGGTGGTCGAGGTCAACCCGATCCTCGACGTGGAGAATCAGACCGCGAAGCTCGCCGTCGAGCTGGTCGCGAGCGCGCTCGGCGCGCGAATCCTCTGACAGACTCAGCGCGGAGCGAGCAGGGGGAGACCAGTGACAGCGGCCGCATCTCCAAGACGGGCGTCGTAGGTAAGGAAGCCGCCCAGGTCGGCGCCGAGTGAGATCGCGGAGCCGAGGTGAATCGCATCGAGCGAGCCGCTCACCGAGCACACGCTCGAGCGCGTGTGTCTCGGGCTCTTCGACGACCAGTTTGACCAACGCCGACGAATCGACGTAGCACAAGCTGGATTCGATGTGCGCGTCGACCGAAGTCAGGCGAGAAATGCAGTCAGGGCGTCGCTCGTCTGGTCGAGCGCGTCCCAGTAGACCGTGTGACCGCCGGGGACGGTGACGAGCCGGAGCCGCTCGCCGAGCGCCTCACGGTAAACGCCCGCGTGCTCGTCGAGGGTCAGCCAGGAGTCGGCGCCGACGACGATCAGCGTGTCCACCTGCGCGGGCGGCGGGGGCGGCGTCGCCATGATGCTCCACGCGGCGATCACCGCGCTTTTGCAGTAGCGGTAGCGGAGCAGGCCGTCGCGGCCCTCCTCGAGATGGCCGGCGTCCGACTCGATCACGAGCTCCTTCGGGGCGAGCAGCACACGGCCGGCGTCGTACCGGGCCTGAACAGCGGCCTCGACCGACGGGTACGCGGCGTCGGCCCGCTCGTTCTCGGCCAGGTCGAAGGCGACGTGCGGCAATACCTGGAGCGCAGGGTCGAGCAGGACGAGGCGCTCGACGCGATCCGGATCCCGAGCCGCCAGCTCGGCGACCACGCGCCCGCCGAAGCTGTGACCGATCCACACCGCAGGGCCCGGCGGGACGCTTGCAAGCACGTCTCCGAGGTGCGCTTCGAGATCCCAGGGCGGCTCCCAGTCGGAGCGGCCGTGCCCGCGCAGGTCGGGCGCGAGCACGTGGTAGCGATCGGCGAGCCGAGCGGCGAGATGCTCGAAGCGCCCGCCGTACGAGGTCACGCCGTGCAGGCAGACGAGCGGCGGAGCGCCGCGGTCGCCCCACTCGTACACGTGCAGCGTCACTCCGACTCCTCGCCGTTCCCCGACAGGCGGTAGTACGTGCGCCCTTTGAGCTCGTCGGGAAGGTAGTCGACCTCGAAGCCGGCCGGGTCATCATGCGGATAGACGTAGCCGGCTCCCCGCCCCAGCCTCTTCGCGCCGGCATAGTGCGCGTCGCGTAGCGAGTCGGGCGGCCGAACCGTGCCGTGTTCGCGTACGTCGGCCGTCGCCTCGCCGAGCGCCACCGTGCTCGCGTTCGACTTCGGCGCCCGCGCGAGATAGATCGCCGCCTGCGCGAGGTTGAGGCGCGCCTCGGGGAGGCCGACGTGCTCGACCGCCTGAGCGGCGGCGACGGCGATGAGCAGCGCGCGCGGGTCGGCATTGCCGATGTCCTCGGAGGCGAGGATCACCATCCGCCGCGCCACGAACCGGGCGTCCTCGCCGCCCTCGAGCATCGCCGCCAGGTAGAAGACGGCGGCGTCAGGGTCGGAGCCGCGCATCGACTTGATGAACGCCGAGGCGAAGTCGTAGTGCGCGTCGCCGCCCTTGTCGTAGAGGAGCGGCCGCTTACGCGCGGCGTCCTCGACGTGGCCTTCGGTCACCGCCCCTCCCGTGGCGGTACGCACCGCGACCTCGAGGATGGTCAGCGCGTTCCGCGCGTCACCGCCCGCACGTCGGGCAACCAGGTTGCGTAGCTCGGCCGGCAGCTCGACTCCCAGCGCCGCCTCGCCCCGCGCGATCACCCGCTCGAGGTCCGAGAGCTCGAGCGGCTCGAGCTCGAAGAGCTGCATCCGGCTGAGCAGGGCCGAGTTGACCTCGAAATACGGATTCTCGGTCGTCGCTCCGATCAGCGTGACGAGACCCTCCTCGACCGCCGGCAGGAGCGCGTCCTGCTGCGCTTTGTTGAAGCGGTGGATCTCGTCGAGGAAGAGGATTGTGCGCTGCCCTTGCGCACCGAGCCGCTCGCGGGCGCGCGCGAGCACGGCGCGCACGTCGGAGACCGACGCCGAGACGGCGGAGAGCTCGTCGAATGCGGCGCCCGTGGTCGTGGCGACAATGCGCGCGAGTGTCGTCTTCCCGCTTCCGGGCGGGCCGAAGAAGATCGCCGAGCCGACGCGGTCCTCCGCGATCGCGAGCCGCAGCGCCGATGCCTCGCCGAGCACGTGCCGCTGCCCGACGAAGTCCTCGAGCGTGACGGGGCGAAGTCGCGTCGCCAGCGGCGCGCTCTCCGGCATCCGCCGTGCGGCCGCGTCGGCGAAAAGGTCGCTCATGACGAGAAGTATGCTGCGCGCATGTCCAGGCACGAGCAGACCGGGCTGGCCGACGAGTTCGCCCCGATCCTTCCCGGTGCCGGCGCCAGCGACTACGAGCGCTACCTGCGAACCGACGAGCTGCTCGCACTCCAGAAGACGCCGGAGGAGCGCGCGCACCACGACGAGCTGCTCTTCCAGTGCGTGCACCAGTCGTCCGAGCTGTGGCTGAAGCTCGCCGGCGAAGAGACGGAGCTGGCGACCGGGCACCTCGAGCGCGGCGAGATCGCCGCCGCCCTCCGGCTGCTGCACCGCTCGATCCTCTGCTTCCGGCTCGTCACGCAGCAGCTCGACATGCTCGAGCTGATGTCGCCGTGGGAGTACACCGCCGACGTGCGGCCGGTCCTCGGTCACGGCAGCGGCTTCGACTCGCCCGGCTGGAGCCGCGTCCGCCAAGCGGCCCCGGGGCTCGGGCAGGCCTTCCACGAGCTCCGCCGCAAGCAGGGCCTGTCTCTGCTCGAGGTCTACGCGCAGGGCCGTGAGCACGAGGACCTGTACCAGCTTGCGGAGGCCCTCACCGACCTCGACGAGTGGGCGACGACCTGGCGCGTCCGGCACTTCATGGTCGTCGAGCGGATCATCGGCGCCGAGGTCGTCGGCACACAGGGCACGCCCGTCGAGTTGCTCGGCAATCTGATCCAGCGCAAGCTCTACCCCGAGCTCTGGAAGATCCGCACCGAGTTGACGAACCGGGCGATCGCCGAGGCGTAGATGCCGAACGCCTCGCTGCGCGACGAGGTCGTGCAGCTGCTCCAGCAGCTGATCCGCCTGAACACGGTCAACCCGCCCGGGAACGAGACGCAGGCGGCCGAGCTGCTGCGCGACTACCTCGAACCGTGCGGGGTCCAATGCGAGCTGTACGCGCGCGTCGCGGAGCGGGCGAACCTGGTCGCGAGGATTCCCGGGCGCGGGGACGGACCCCGCCTGTTGCTGCTCTCCCACACGGACACGGTGCTCGCCGACCCGGCGGAGTGGTCGGTCGACCCGTGGTCGGGCGAGCTCCGAGACGGGCACGTCTGGGGTCGTGGCGCGCTGGACATGAAGGACCAGGTAGCGGCCAACGCGGTCGCGGTCGCGTCGCTCGCCCGCGAGGGCTTTCGCCCGGCCGGCGACCTGATCTTTGCCGCCACCGCCGACGAGGAGCTCGGGGAGGGGACGGACTACGGGCTGTCGTGGCTCTGCCGCGAGCATCCGGAGGCCGTGCGCTGCGACTACGCGGTCAACGAGGGGGCGGGCGACCGCGTCGAGATCGGCGGCCGTGTGCTCTACCTCTGCTCGTCGGCCGAGAAGCGCAGCTCGCCGTTCGTCCTGCACGTCCGCGGTCGCAGCGGCCACGGGTCGATGCCGGGCATCGCCGACAACGCGCTGGTGAAGGCGGCGCGCCTGATCGAGCGGCTCGGCGAGTTCGCCGCCCGAGCCGAGGCTGACGCCCGAGACGGAACAGTTCCTCGCTGCGATCGCCGACCGCGTGCCGCCCGCGGCCGACGCGCTCGCTGCCGCGCGCGGGGTCGATCCGGTCGCCGCCGAGCTGATCGAGCCGCTGCTCGGGCTGACGGTGGCGCCGACGATGATCGAGGCGTCCCAGAAGCGGAACGTGATCCCCGGCCGCTGCGAGGTGACCGTCGACTGCCGGCTCCTGCCCGGCCAGGACGAGGAAGAGGCCGAGCGGGTCATTCGCGCGTGGCTAGGCGACGGTGACTACGACATCGAGTGGCGCGGTGGGCAGGGCGGGACTCGTTCCGAGCTCGGCACTCCGCTGTGGTCGGCGATCGAGGAGTTCGTCACCGCGCTCGAGCCCCACGCACGGCTGGCGCCGATCTGCGTGGCCGGCTTCACCGACTCCCACTGGTTGCGGGAGACCTTCGGCACCGTCGCGTACGGCTTCTTCCCGCTGAAGACGATGAGCGCAGACCTCGCCGCCCGGCTGATCCATTCAGCGGACGAGCGGATCCCGGTCGACGACCTCGAGCTCGGCGTCGAGTTCCTGCGCTCGGTCGCGCAGGCGGTCGGCCGCTCGCCTAGGCTCTAACTGATGGCCGACGAGAAGATCCGGCTCGGCGGGATGGCGCTCCAGAACGGAGTGCTCGTGCACGGGCCGACCGCCTGGGCCGTTGCGGTGCGTACGGACGGTGGCGAGCTGAAGGTCGCCTCCGGTCGCAAGCGGATGCGGGCCGCCGAGGTGACGAATCCCCTGCTGCGGGGGCCGGCGAGGGTGCTCGACGCATTGATGCTCATCCCGCGAATCCGTCGGGCCCGTCCCGAAGCTCGACTGCCCTTCGAGCGCCCGCTCGTGCTCGGCTCGATGGCCGCGAGCACCATTGTGGTCCGGCTCCTGCGCGGCTCGCCGAAGCTCGGAGCTGCGCCGAAGGAGTTGCTCGGCGGAGCGCTGTCGCTCCTTCCCGCGGCGCTCGCCCTACGCGGGTCGAGTCTCGCCGCCTACCACGGGGCCGAGCACATCTCGATCGGCACCTACGAGCACGGCGCACCGGCCGGGAAAGAGCACGAGCGCTGCGGGTCGCACCTGATCGGCCCGCTGCTCCTGACCTCGGCGGTCGGCGGAGCTCTCGCCGCCCGCGCGCCCGAGCGCGTTCGCGGTCTCGCCCGGGTTGCGGCCGCCGTCGGCGGGCTTGCCGCCGCAACGGAGGTCTTCTCGTGGATGGTCCGGCATCCGGAGCATCCGGTTGCCCGTGCGCTCGCCCGCCCGGGTCACGAGCTTCAGCACCGCCTCGCAACCGCCGATCCCGACCCCGCCCAGCTCGAGGTCGCCGAGGCCGCGCTTCAGGCCTGCCTCGAGCTCGAGGAGCCCCATGGCACTCAACACCCGCACCCAGGGTAGGCGACTCCCGCCGGAGATCTTCGACCTTCCCGTCGAGAAGATGCGGGAGGGCTACTACACCGACGCCTACTTCAACCACACTCGCTCGGCGCTCCTCGCCGACGGGCGCCGTCCGCGCGTCGTCATGCAGGTGTTCCAGAAGCGGCACGCCGTGCTCGGCGGCATGGACGAGGCGATCGCGATCCTCAAGCTCTGCGCCGACGACTGGGACGAGCTGACCGTCCACGCGCTCTACGACGGAGATCGCCTCCAGCCCTGGGAGACGGTGATGACGATCGAGGGCGACTACACGCTCTTCGCGCACCTGGAGACGCTGTACCTGGGAGTGCTCGCACGGCGCACGCTGATTTCCACGAACGTGACGCATGTGCTCGAGGCGGCCGGCGGGAAGCCGATCATCTTCATGCCGGCAAGGCACGATCACCACCGCGTGCAGACAGGCGACGGCTACGCCGCGTACGTCGCGGGCGCTCTGGTCGGCTCGGAGATCGGGGTTACCACCGATGCTCAGTCCTCCTGGTGGGGCGGACGCGGGATCGGAACCGTGCCGCACTCGCTGATCGCCTCCTACGGCGGGAACACGGTGCTGGCGTCGACGAAGTTTGCGGAATGGGCGCCGCCGGACTTCAACATCGTCGTGCTGGTCGACTTCGAGAACGACTCCGTGCGCACGGCGCTCGAAGTCGCCCGGGCGCTCAAGGATCGGCTCTGGGGCGTGCGGCTCGACACCTCCGGACAGCTCGTCGACCGCTCGCTCTGGAACGAGATGGGCGACTTCGACCCGCGGGGCGTCAACGAACGGCTCGTCCGCAACGTGCGGGAGGCGCTCGACCGCGACGGGTTCGAGCGCGTCAAGATCGTCGTCTCGGGCGGCTTCACCGCCGACCGCATCCGCGCCTTCGAGCAGGCGGGTGTGCCCGCGGACGCGTACGGGGTCGGCTCGTCTCTAATCCGCGGCGACAACGACTTCACGGGCGACATCGTCATGACCGACGGCCGCGAGGCCGCGAAGGTCGGACGCCGCTACCGCCCGAACGATCGCCTCGAACTCGTCTCGTAGCCTCGCTCGCGCGTCCCCAGCGGACACGTCTCCTCGTCCCACGTCCGGTGCCAGGCACCAGACATTGTCCGAAAAGGGTCAACCGGCCTCGGGACTCGGTGCGGCAAGACTCGTCACGTAACGCCGAAGAGCAGCTCTCGCGTGGGCCTTCGTTTTTCCGAACTGCGCGAGAACAATCGAGGCATCGACGAACGAAAAGGACTCAGCCAGCCCGATTGTGGTTGAGTAGCTGCTCCAAGGCCAATCCTCCGCCCGCTTCACGATGCCGGCGCGCACCGGGTTGTTGGCGACGTAGCAAAACGCGCTCAGAAGCTCCGTCTCCGTCGCCTTCCGTCGCGACCAGTACCGATCGCGCACGAGGTAGCCCACCCGGCTGTGGCGCTCGTTGAATGCCCTGGAATGCTCGCCGTTGAGGTACTGCATGCCCGCCGGCATAGAGTGGTCGTGAACGTCGAGGATCGCGTGCCAGTGCGTGGAGAGCTCGCAGACGATGATGCAGGTCCAGCCGTGGCGACTGATGGTGCTCGCGAAGAGCCTCGTCCACGATGCGTGGTCGATCTCGTCCCGGTAGTAGTTGCTCGGCCCCGAGGCGCCGACACCGACGTGATGGATGCCCGGAGCGAAGTCTCGAGGCGGTCGAGGCATTCATGGAGAGTGGAGCGGCCCTCGACTCGCCGCAAGATGGCTCTTTGGGACGGACTGCCCGAAACCGCCACGTCCGGTGCCTGGCACCGGACGTGGCGGTTAGAGCCACGTCTCAAGCGGTTCCGTCGAACGAACGATGCGAGCGCCGCGCGCCGCGAAGCGTCCGAACGCCGCGTTCGCCTCCTCGGTGTAGTCGACCGCGCCCGGGACCACCACCGGGGAGGTGCAGTCCTCGAGGAGGTAGATGCGGTCGGCCCGAGCGTCCGCGAGCAGATCCTCGACCGTCCAGGCGACGCAGTGGCTCTTCGCCTGGCCCGCGATCACGAGTGTGTCGAACGTGCCGAGCCGCGCGATCAGGTCGTCGTTGCGGTCGCCGCCGACCTCCGGGCCTAACACGGAATAGTGCTCGGTCAGCGGATCGTTGCCCTTGATCTCGAACGCCGGCTGGCTCCGTCGCGCGATCCCGTGGAAGAAGACGGCCTCCTCGACCGCCGCGACGAGCGCGTGACCGACCCCGCCCAGCATCGCGTGGTACGGCCAGACCGTCAGGCGATAGCGACCGCCCGCCTCCAACTCGCGAACGTACCGGAGCAGGTGATCCTGGTTCGACGCCTCCGCCGCCCGCCAGACGCCTCGCTCGACGTCGACGGCCGAGACGACGGTATAGGGCGCCGGGTGGCGTCCTTCCGTATCGACGAGCCACGCCGGGTGGAAGATCTGGGTGGCCCGGTGCGTGTCGAGCGTCGCCACCACCTGAGTGATCGCGCCGAGGTTCCGGTAGAGGAAGTCGCACAGCCGCCGGTTGTCGTCGGGAGCGCCGGGGACGAACAGCTCGAAGCCGGGCGTGCAGAACGTGTTCTGCACATCGACGAGCAGCAGGCAGACCCGCCGCGAGTCGTCGCGGGCTGCTCCGAGGCCGTGCAGCGCCGCCCACGTCTCCGCCTCACCCGCGAGCTCGCTGTAGGGGACGCGACGGACCTCCTCGACGAGCTCGGGATCCCAGTGCGGCGGCAGCGGCAGTTCCATCGAACCAGCGTACTAATGCAAAGCCTCGCCTCTGCCGATGCGTGGAAAACATGCCCCTCGCCTCGCTGAGCCACGAGGTCAGCCAGGGCGCTCTCACCTGGCTGCCGATCTTCTTCTTCGGCCTGATCGTCTTCCTGATCTGGAAGACGATTCAGATGATGCCGCGCACGAAGCCGAGCGAGGTCGACACGAACTCGAAGAGCTCGGTCACGTTCGCCGACGTCGCGGGCGTCGAGGACGCGAAGGCGGAGCTCCAGGAGGTCGTCGACTTCCTGCGCGATCCGAAGCGCTTCGCAAAGCTGGGCGCGCGAGTGCCGAAAGGCCTGCTCCTCTACGGCCCGCCCGGCACCGGGAAGACGCTGCTCGCCAAGGCTGTAGCGCACGAGTCCGGCGCCAGCTTCTACTCGCAGAGCGCATCCGCGTTCGTCGAGATGTTCGCCGGCCTCGGCGCCTCCCGAATCCGCAAGCTCTTTGCGACAGCGCGCAAGAACGCGCCGTCGATCATCTTCATCGACGAGCTCGACGCCGTCGGCGCCGCTCGCACGGGCAGCGGCTTCAACCGCGAGCAGGACCAGACGTTGAACCAGCTGCTCGTCGAGCTCGACGGCTTCGCGAACGAGGCCCAGGTCGTCGTCATGGCCGCGTCCAACCGCATTCAGGATCTGGATACCGCCCTGCTCCGTCCCGGCCGCTTCGACCGGCAGCTGCTCGTCGCGCCGCCCGACCTCGCCGGTCGCGTGAAGATCCTCGAGGTGCACACCCGTGGCAAGCCGATGGCCGACGACGTCGACCTGCACGCCGTCGCCCGCCAGACCGCCGGGCTCGCCGGGGCCGACCTCGCGAACATCTGCAACGAGGCGGCGATCTTCGCCGGCCGACGCGACCTCGACAGCATCGGGCAGACCGAGTTCGAGGCGGCGATGGAGCGGGTCGTCGCCGGTCTCCAGCAGCGGCGCGTCGTCAGCGAGAAGGAGAAGCGGATCCTCGCCTACCACGAGGCCGGCCATGCGCTGATGTCGTATCTGATGGGCGAGGCGCTGCCCGTGCACAAGGTGACGATCGTCTCCCGCGGCCAGGCGCTCGGCTACACGCTCAACCTGCCGATGGAGGACCGTTACCTGCATACGAAGGAAGAGCTGATCGACATGATGACCGTCTACCTCGCGGGGCGGGCCGCCGAGCAAGTCGTGTTCGGCCGCGTCACGAACGGGGCGGCGAACGACCTCGAAAAGGCCACGGGACTGGCGCGGGCGATGGTCTTCGAATACGGGATGGGCGACGCCGTCTCCTCGCGCACGATGCGGGCCGACAACTACGCGCTCTCCGAGGAGACAAAGCGGCTGCGCGATGCCGAGCAGGCGCGTCTGACCGACGAGGCGTTCCAGGAGGCGACTCGCCTGCTCACGAAGCACCGCTCCCACCTCGACCGGCTCTCGGCAACGCTGCTCGAGCAGGAGACGCTGAACAAGGACGAGCTCGACACGCTCCTCGCCGACATCGAGCCCGAGTCGCGCGCAGCCGAGACGATCGGCACCGTGCGTGCGCTGCCCTAGATAGAGTCGCGGCAATGGCCGCGAAGTGCATTCACCACGTCGGCGTCGCAGTCGAGGATCTCGACGAAGCGGTCTCGAGCTACGGGCTGATGTTCGGCGCCGAGCTTGAGGAGCGCGAGACCCAGGCCTAGCAGGGTGTCGAGGCCGTGTCGCTGCTCGTCGGCTCGAGCCGCCTGGAGCTGGTCGCAGCGCTCGGCCCCGAGACGCCCGTCGGCAGGTTCCTCGACCGGCGAGGCCCGGGGATGCATCACGTCGCCTACGAGGTCGACGACCTGCCCGCCGAGCTTGCGAAGCTCGAGGAGCAGGGCGCACACCTGATCGACACCGCCCCACGCCGCGGGCTGTTCGGGATGCAGGTCGCGTTCGTTCATCCAGACTCCGTTCACGGTGTCCTCTCGGAGTTGGTCGCTCGTGGCTGATCGTGTCCGGATCGAGATCGGGTTCGACGGCGGTCAGGTGATGATCGCAGTCGTCGACGCGGCCTCCGCGGACCGGCTCGAGGAAGCGCTCGGCTCGGAGGAGGCCTCGCTCTCGCTGGACGTCGAGGACGGCCGCTACACCGTTTCGCTGCGCCGGATCGTCTACGTCAAGCGGTTCGCGCGCGAAGGGCGCGTCGGCTTCGGAGGATAGGGGGCTTGGCCCTCGAGGTGGGGATCGTCGGCATGCCCGGCGCCGGCAAGACGTCGCTGTTCAACGCGCTCACCCGCGCGGGAGCGCAGGGGCACGAGCGCAAGGAGCACGTCGGCATGGCGCCGATCGCCGACGAGCGCCTGGCGCCCGTGGCTGCTGTCGAGCACGCGAAGAAGATCACGCCGGCAGCGATCCGGGTCGTGGACGTTCCGGGCACAGGGCCTCAGTTGCTCGGGAACCTGCGCCAGGTGGACGCGCTGCTGATGGTCGTCCGAGAGCCGGGTCAGCGCGAGGAGCTCGAGCTCGAGCTCCTGGTCGCCGACCGCGATCACATCGAGCGGAGGCTCGAACGAGTTCGGCCAGCAGGCGAAGTCGGGCGATCCGAAGCTGCGTAAGGAGGTCGCCGACCTGGAGCGGCTGCTCGCCCATGTCGAGGCCGGCGGCAGCGTCGCCGACTACCCGGACGAGCTGCCGCCGGAGCTCGACCCGCTGACGACGAAACCGGTCGTGGTCGTCGAGAACGGGCCGGCGGGGATCGACCTCAAGCTGGAGGCCGAGCTGTCGGAGCTCGACGAGGAGGACGCTGCGGCCTTCCGCGACGGTGCCCGCTCGGCGCTCGACCAGGTTGCCCTGCGCCTGAAGGATGCGCTCGATCTGGTCACGTTCTTCACCGCCGGCGAGAAGGAAACGCGCGCCTGGACGCTCAGGCGGGGACAGACGGCGCTCGACGCCGCCGCGACGATCCACTCCGACATCGCCCGGGGCTTCATCCGCTGCGAGGTGATCAACTGGCATGACCTCGTCGACGCCGGCTCGCGGGCCGAAGTTTCGAAGCGCGGCCAGCAGCGGCTCGAGGGCAAGGAGTACGTCGTCCAGGACGGCGACGTTCTCAACATTCGCTTCAACGTCTAACCCGCGGAGATGAACGCGACACCGGCGATCGCGAGCGCGGCGCCGGCGAGCTGCACGCGTTCGAGCCGCTCGTGGAGAACGATCCGGGCCAGGACGGCGACGAACACCGGGACGAGCGAGACGAGCACGGCGACGACGCTGATCAGCCCCTTCGTCGTCGATACCGCGAACAGCACCGTGCCCCCGACGTCCAAGATGGCGACGACGGCGATCGCCGGAAACAGCGACCTCGGCGCCCGCACCGGGCTGCGGGTGACGAGAAGAACCGCGGCGACGGTCAGCGACGCAGCCACGCGGATGTCGAACGCCGCCCAGTACGGATCCGCGTTCGCCGCCTGATCGAGCGCGAACAGCGATCCGCCGAAGGTGGCGGCAGCGAGCAGCCCGAAGCCGGCGCCCGAGGCCATCCGCCGTTGCGACGTCGAGTCGTGCTCCCGGCCCGTGAGCACTACGCCGATCAGCGCGAGGCACATCCCGGCTCCCTGAAGCGCGCTCGGCCGCTCACCGCGGGCAAGGCCGATCGTCACCGGGATCAGCGGCGCGGTGGCGGAGATCGGAGCAACGACGCCCATCCGCCCGACGGTGAGACCTTGGTAGAGGGAAGCGATTCCGACCGCGCCGAGCACGCCCGTCAGCGCTCCCCAGAGCGCGAACGACGCCCCGGGCGGGCCTTGCCAGCGAATTGCGACCAGCGCACCGATCGCGACCAGGCCCAGCGGAGTGGTCAGGCCCATCACCGTCGCGAGCGTCAGCCGGCGGCTGGTCAGCCCACCGAGGAAGTCGGAAACGCCCCACGACGCGCTCGCGGCGAGCGCGAGGAGTACCGCAGCCAAGCCTGCCGACGGCTAGGTGCCGTCCACCGGCCGCGTTGCCGCGACCGAGTCGAGCTGGTTCGCGTGGTAGAGGACGGCCGCCTCCGCGGTCTTGGCCGCCCGCAGGTCGTGGTGCGAAGCGACTGCGTGGAGCAGCTCCGCTCGCGCGTCGGTGTCGAGCGCGTCGCCTCGTTCCTCGATCAGCCGCGCCCCCAGGTGGACGTGACCGAGCAGCCGCCCTTCGGCCGTCTGCCGGAAGCCTGGGCCGGGTGCCAGCTCGACGGTCCGCCCGACATCGTGGAGAAGGGCGGCGCACAGCAACAGGTCGGGGCGCAGCCGCGGATGGAGCTGGCAGAGCTCACGGCAGATCGTCGCCACTCCGACCGTGTGCTCGAGCAGCCCGCCGGCGTAGTCGTGGTGCACGTCCGGCGCTGCAGGCAGCGCGCGCAAGCGACGTCTGATCTCGGCGTCCCCCGTGAAGCGCGCAACTGTGGCGTTCAGGCCCGGGTGGGAGATCTCGCCGGCAAGGAACTCGAGGAAACCGTCGAGCTCGTCGGAGTCCCGGCGCATCGCCGGCGCGAAGCCGGCCGGGTCGGTGTCCGGCTCGGGCTCGACCGAGCGGATGTCGAGCTGGAGGCGATCGCGGTAGCGCTCGACCCGGCCGAGGACGCGCACCGCGTCCCCTTCGCCGAAGCGCGCGTCGAGCAGGTCGACGTCGCTCCAGACCCGCCCTTCGATGCTCCCGCTCGGGTCGACGAGCTCGAGTGCGAGGTACGACGAGCCGTTCTTCGTGCGGAGCCGCCGCTTCCGCGCGACCGCGTAGACACCCTCGACGGTGCGGTCTTCGACCAGCTGCGCGATCGAGCTCACGGGCGCCAGTCTAGGCGGGAAGGCGGCTGATACCCTCAGCTCCGTGGCCCTCGTGAAGCCGTTCCGGGCCCTACGCTACGACGAGCGCCGGGCCGGGCCGCTCGACTCGCTCGTCGCCCCTCCCTACGACGTGATCTCTCCTGAGGAGCGTGCGCGCTACCTCGCTTCGAGCCCGCACAACGTCGTCCGCCTGACGCTCCCCGAGGACGAGGTCGAAACCGCGCGCACGCTCGCGGAGTGGGAGCGCGAGGGCGTGCTCGTCCGTGACGAGGAGCCCGCGCTCTGGTGGCTCGCCCAGGACTACACCGGTCCCGACGGCGTCGCCCGCCGCCGGGACGGCCTCGTTGCCGCACTGCGGGTGGAGCCGTACTCGACCGGGACGATCCAGCCGCACGAGCGGACGCACGCCGGGCCGAAAGAGGGGCGGCTCAGGCTTCTGCGAGCCTTGCGGACGCACGTAGAGCCGATCTTCCTCCTCTACGAGGGGACTCTCACGAGTGCCACCGGGGAGCCGGCGATGGACGTCGAGCTCGAGGGTGTCCGCAGCCGGCTCTGGCGAGTCGAGGGTGAACCGCCTGCCGAGCTTGCGGACGCAAGCCTGCTGATCGCGGACGGCCACCACCGCTACGAGACCGCCCTGGCCTTCCACGAGGCGGCCGGGACGGAGGCGAGCGCGTGGATGCTCGTCGTGATCGTCCCGACGGAGCAGAAGGGATTGACGATCTTCCCCACCCACAGGATCGCGCGTGAGCCGACCCCGCTCCCGCCGCTCGAGGCGAGACCCGCGGACGGTCTGCCCTTCGCCGAGGTATACACGCAGGCCGGATCCGGCTACCTGCTCGGCGACGAAGGCGAGCTCGACACCGAACTCGTCGCCCGGTACGCGCCCGACGTCCAGTACACGCCGTCCGCCGACGAAGCGAGAGCGGCGGTCGATCGCGGGGAGGCGGCAGCGGCGTTCCTGCTCAGCCCGCCCACGGTCGAGCAGGTGGCAGCGGTCGCCGCTGCCGGCAGGACGATGCCCCAGAAGAGCACGTACTTCTACCCCAAGCTCACCTCGGGTCTGCTCTTCATGCCGCTCGATGACTGACTGGCTCGCGGTCTGCCGCGCCGCGGTCGAGGACGTGCGCGGCGTGCTCGCCGAGCTGCCGACGCGGACCGAGCGCGAGCCGGTCACGGGCAAGGGCATGGGGGGCGACGACACGACCGCGATCGACGCCGCGGTCGAGCGAGCCGTCGTCGCTCGCTTCGACGACGCCGGCGAGGACTTCACGCTCGTCTCTGAGGAGCTCGGACACCGCGACGGCGGCCGTACGTGGGTCGTTCTCGACCCGATCGACGGCTCGATCAACGCAAAGCGGGGCCTGCCTTTCTTCTCTCTTTCGGTTGCCGTTGCCGAGGGCGGCACGATGGACGACGTCCACTTCGGCTACGTCTACGACTTCGGCGCCTCCGAGGAGTGGACGGCCGAACGCGGCTGCGGAGCGCGACTGAACGGCGCCCTGATTGACGGTGTCGGCCCGAAGGACGCGATCGAGATCCTCGCGCTCGAGGCGACACGCACGGACCTCGTCGCGCGTCACGCTCCGCCGCTCGTCGGCCTCGTCCACCGGCTGCGCATCTTCGGCTCGCTCGCGATCTCGCTTTGCCATCTCGCCGACGGCCGGGTCGACGCCGTCTGCTCGCTGAAGCCGGCCCGCTCGGTGGACATCGCCGCCGCCCAGCTGCTCGTCCGTGAACGTGGCTTCGCGATCGACCTGCCCGACCGGCCGCCGTTCGGCGCCGCACCCCTCGACCTCGAGGGCCGGTCGCGGGTCGCCGCCGCGGGAACGGCCGAGCTGTGCGACCGGCTTGCGGGCGCACTCGCCGCAGGCGCGGTGGAGGAATAGCATTGGCGTGGTGAGACTCCGGCTGGCCGCACTCGCCCTCGTCGTGCTTGCCTTCCCGCTCGCCGCGGGGGCCGCGCCCGCGTTCAAGGTCACGTTCGCCGCCTCCAAGCACACGCCGAAGGTGAAAGAGCGCTGGAACTGGAAGGTGACCGTCACCACCCCGGCCGGCAAGCCGCTCCCAGCGACGATCTCGGCAGTCGTGATCGACCCGATCGGACAGGTCCATCCCGTCGAGTACGGATGCTGCGCGAAGAAGTTCGTCACGAAGGTGAGGATCAAGGGCTCGTTCGCCGACTACGTCCAGTACCCGCTCGCGGCAAAGGGCTTCAGAGTCACCTTCAAGGTCACGGTCAAGACGGCGCTCGGCACGAGGGCCGTCACCTACTGGGTCAAGACGCGGTGAGCCCACAGCAGGGCGGCGCCGAGATCGTGGTCGACCACGTCTCGCGCTCGTTCGAGGACGGGAGCATCGCCGCGCTGGTCGATGTCACGTTCCGCGCCGGCGCGGGCGAGTTCGTCGCCGTGACGGGCCCCTCCGGGTGCGGAAAGAGCACGCTCCTGAACATGATCGGCGCGCTCGACCGGCCGACCTCGGGGACGATCAGCGTCGGCGGCGAGTTGCTGCGGGGGTTCGACGGCGCGCGCTACCGCGCCACCGTCGTCGGCTTCGTCTTCCAATTCCACAACCTGATCCCGACCCTGAACGCGCTCGAGAACGTGCAACTGCCGATGCTCGGGCGAGGCCTTTCCCGGTCGGAGCGCGTCGCCAGAGCGAACGCGCTCCTCGAAGAGGTCGGCCTGTCGCACCGGCGCTCGGCGTATCCGCCGACGCTCTCCGGCGGCGAGCGCCAGCGCGTGGCGATCGCGCGCTCACTCGCGAACGAGCCGCGCGTCCTGCTCGCCGACGAGCCGACCGGGGCGCTCGACTCGGCCACCGGGGAACAGATCGTCGAGCTGCTGCAAACCGTGCGCAGTCAGCGCGGGACGACGATCCTGCTCGTCACGAACGACCCCGATGTGGCCGAGGTCGCGGACCGGATCCTGCGGATCCGGGACGGCAGGCTTTTCACCGCCGACGCGGCGAAAAGCCTAGATGCGACGTAACGGGGTCACCCTCCCGCCCCCTCTACTCGCGCCGCAGCGCCTCGATCGGAGTCAGGCTGATCGCACGCCAGGCGGGGTAAAGGGCGCCGGCGAGGCCGACGCCCAGCGCGAATGCGAGCCCCCAGGCGAGGACGCCGCCCGTGAAGTCGGCCTGCGTCAGGTTCGAGAGCGAGCTGTGGTCGACGAACAGCACGGCAGCGCCCCAGCCTCCGAACAGCCCGATCGCGAGCGCGAGCAGGCCGATCCCGATCGCCTCGCTGAAGATCAGCATCGCGATCCGCGTCGAGCTCCAGCCGACCGCCCGCATGATCCCGATCTCGCGAATTCGCTCGTACACCGACATCGCCATCGTGTTCGTGACCCCGATCCCGCCGATGATCAGAGCGAGCAGCGAGAAGATCCAGCCGGCGGTGATGATCAGCCGGCTCGAGGTGTCGATCCGCACCGCCTGCCCGGGCTCGACGACCGCGACGATCCCGGGGATGTTCCGCTCGATCCGGTCGGCGACGGTCTGGGGCTTCTCCCCCACCTTGACCGTGATCGCGATCGTCGTCACTTCGTTCGGCCGCTCGGTGATCGCCTGCACGGTCTTGAGCGGCAGCACCGCGCCCAGGTCGACGAACCGGTCGCCCGAGTGGTAAACGCCTGCAATCCGGAACGGGCGCTTGCCGACGTGCAGGGTGTCGCCCGGCCCGAGGCGAAGCTCCCGCGCCGCGAGGTCGCCGAGCATCGCCTCGCGCCCCTGCGCATGCCGGCCACGGAGCACGACCATCCGCGTGGTCGTGAGCTCACCGGGCACGAAGCCGAAGAGGAGGAACGAATCCTGGTTCTCGACCTTGCCGACCCGAATAAAGATCTGCGCGACGTCCTTGACGCCGCGGTCGGCCTTCACCTTCGAGACGAGGCTCTGCGGCAGCAGCGACCGGGTCAGGTCGGAGGCGCCTGCCTGGAAGAGCCCAAAGTCGGATCGCCCCACGTGGATCAACTCGTTCGCGGTGTTCTTCACGCCTGCGGTGATCGAGAGCAGCGCGACGATCAGCCCGACGCCGATTGCGACGCCCGCGACGGTCAGCCCGGTGCGCACCTTCCGTCGCAACAGGTTCTTGAGCACGAGGCCCGCCCAGGTCACGCCGCGTATCCTGTCCGAAAAGCTAGGCTCGAAACGTATGGAGCCCTCGCGCGACGCGATCCTGAAGGCGCTCGAGCACGTGATCGACCCTGAGCTCAAGCGGCCGGTGACTGAGCTCGACATGGTCCGCGACGTCCTGATCGAGGGCGGCGACGTCTCCGTCACGATCGCGCTGACCGTCGCCGGCTGTCCGCTCCGATCGAGCTTCCAGGACCAGGTCACCGAGCACGTCGGTGCCGTTCCGGGCGTCGAGCGGGTGCGACTCGGGTTCGACGTGATGACGGCGGAGGAGCGCTCGGCCCTCTCGGTCAAGCTCCGCGGCGGCGTCGAGGAGCGCTCGAAGGGGATCTCCGTCGACCGGTCGACGCGCGTGCTCGCGATCGCGAGCGGCAAGGGCGGCGTCGGCAAGTCGTCGCTGACCGTCAATCTCGCCGCGGCCTTCACGCAGCTCGGCCACCGAACCGGCGTCCTCGACGCCGACATCTACGGCCACTCGATTCCACACATGCTCGGAGTCGCTCAGAAGCCGGTCGTGGTCGACAAGATGATCGTGCCCCCGGTCCGAA